>NZ_JAKRRY010000015.1 GCF_026191675.1 Vibrio qingdaonensis
TCGCTTCGGCGAGCCTTTTTTATTGCAGCGCTGCTTCACCCGGTCGAGTTCTATCTTCGTTAATCATTGCGGTTAACTTTGATAACTAGTACGACGCCCCTCACTTCGACAGACACTCCTAACATATCCCCATAAGTGCCACAGCCAGTTCAAAGCCATGAGAGACTGATTATCGCTTACTGGAAGCCAACCCATACATGCAACCGTTCAACGGACACACAGGGCGATATAGAGCTCGATACTGTTAATGTGCATTCACCTCCCTAAGCAAACTAAGCGGCAATACTTCTAGCAACACGTTCATCCGAGCTAACGCCTTAGAATACGACAACGTAGATAACGGTTATGTGGCCTCACAGCGTCGCTGTGAACCTATAACATCCTACGTAACAGAGGGACGTCTATAACCACGACAGGGAAGTCCAGAGTTCGGTTAATGATTAACTGCTGCGCCAAACAAACAAAAACGGAGCCAACAGGCTCCGTTTATCTACATTTATCAGCAGTGTTTTAATTCTATACGTTTAAGCGATACGCTTAGAAGAAGTATTTGAAACGAACACGAACGCCTTTGTCGTCATCTTCAGCAAAGTTACTTGATGCAGTCTGAGCTGCATCCGTTTTGTCATCTACTGTTGTGTAGTATGCACCTAGGTAGATAGAGAAATCATCAACCGTGAGAACATCAGCAAATTCATAAGATGCATACCAAGTATTCACGTTCACATCACCCGAAGCGTAGCTAGTAGATACTTCTTTGTTTTCATATTCGTTAGCGGCGTGGATAAAACCAAGACCAAAGCCTTTGTATAGAGCGTTAACACCAACAGACATGTTGTTCTCATCAACTGCATCCATGTACGCGAAGTTAGCAATCAAGTTCCAATCTGTTGTTGAGTAGTTCGCCGTTAAGCCATAACCTTTACGGTCTGAGATATCAACTTCACCATTAACGCCATCCACAACTACCGCATCTTTAACTAGGTTTGCTTCCATTGAGGCAGCAATTCCGAAACCACCCATTTGGTAGCCGACTACCGGACGTAATAATACTGCGTCTTTCGTGCTCTTAACATCCTTTCCGTGGTACTGACGTTGACCTACGTTACCGGTAGTGCCAAATAGCACATCTCGCTCGCCTATCATTGAAGCAACTTCAACATATAGATTATCAAATGATTGGCTATACATTAGCTGACCGCTAGAGCCACGACCACGACCTTCTTTCATTTGGTATACATAAGCAGAACCATCCTGAACAAGATCGTTCGCTGTATCACCAGAGTACTCAAGGAAAGTATCTTGACCTACTGGGAACATATCAAATGCTTCGAAACGACCCATACGTAGGTTCCAGCCTTCTTGAGCACCGAACGCAAACCATGCATCATCTAGCGCAACATTGCCGCTGCTTTCCATTAACGGTTGCACATTAACCTGTAAAACGTGGCCATTTTGTGTGTAACGCTCTCCAGCAAATTCAAGAAGAATACGCCCTGTTTGGTCGAACTCTTTTGACGTTTGTGATTCACGATCTTGGAAGTTGAAATCGAATTCAACGTCACCGCCGATTGAGAAGTTACCTGTTTCATTATCAACAATGCTGATTCCAGCATTGGCACCCATTGCTGTTGACACTAAGATTGCAGCAAGCGAAAGCTTAAATGTGTTTTTCATTATGAACCCCGAGAAATGTAATAAAATTTTTATTGTTCGGCTCTTATCTTCGCCTTTACTTAGTTAACTTCTATGAGCCAATCATTTGCAAAGGGAATAACCAAGATGCCTAAAAGTTATATATCCAATGAACGAGGTAAAGTTTCACTAAAAAAAAGAATATCGACAATCCTAATAATTTAAAAATGCCTATCTAAATCACGCTTTTAGATAAATAGAAATATCGTTATATATCAACATCTTATATATAAATAAATATATGTTTAGCATAAAAGATATTTTTTAATATAATTGATGGGAACTTTTTATCAGGAAAAATAAATTCAGTGATTGAGATCACGGTGTAGACTAATGAAACAATAAGAAACATTGCTGCAATAGTGTTAACTAATAGTTTTGTAATTGTAAGTTATTGACTAATCTAGGAGCAATTCAAACCTCGATAATACGACATAGCAGCTCGTCGCTATACTCATACTAAGGCGCCCCTTTCTAAGGTGTCGCCATTTCAATGCATAAGCAACACGTTCCTTAATAACTTCTTGCTATTAGCCGAGATTGAACTAGTTTAAAATATAGAAGCTAGTTTGATTGGAGGCATGGCGTTATGGAAAGAACTCTAGAAAAGGAAATCGTAACGACGGTGCATGATCTTAATAACGCTCAATTACTTGAAGTGAAACGCTTTATAGAAACCATGACGTCAACCAAGCACAGTAGAGAACTGCTGAGTGAGGAAGAGATAGACATGATTCGTTCACTCACCTCTCGCCATCAACGTAAATAGCAAGACTGTATATAGTCTTATTGGACAGATTAAACACAAAGAGGCCAGCATTCTGCTGGCCTCTTTGTGTTTAACTATTTTAAGATGACACGAAGCTAAAAAGTGACAGCGTCACCAAGGTGCGCATCCATTCATTATCTAGATGCCGTAACTAACTCCTGAGGCGTTGGCCATGTATAAACAAACTCATCTACTTTCTTCCCACAAGGTGAATCTCCTCGCTGGCTTAATGTTTTTACACCACCAACAGACTCATAAAAGTGCACCGCCTCTTTATTGTCTGCAAGTACTTCCAAAAACACGCCATTGTCGGGGTAATATTTATCAGCCCATTCCATTGCTTGCAACAGTAAGGTCTGACCAACCCCGCGTCTTTGCGCAGAAGAAGACACATGCAAGTTGTCGATGATAGTTCCATATTCAGCACTATGATTACCAAATAAGCAAATGAAGCCTAATAGCTCACCCTGCTCTTCCGCCAGAATAACGTGCTGGCTGAATGGAGGGTTTAACAACCTCGCCTGCCAAATCAACAACTTATCATCCAGGGCTTGTTCATCAAGATACGATTGTCGCATCATCCCTTTATAACTCAATTGCCAACTTTCAGCATGCAACTGAGCGATACGTTTATAATCAGAATATTCTGCTATTTTAAAATCCATTTAATAGTACCTACTGCTTAACTATTGTCATATCCATTGATTACATACTAATAAAATGTAAACAAATTGCAATCTATGCTACGTAAAAGCTAATGGTTCGCGCAATTATCCTTCGAAACCGACCGTTTACAGCGCATGATTTTACGCTTAGCCAAAAATGCCTTACCTTGCATACAGTCGGCCTCATCGGTCGTGAGCTTGGTTAAAGTAAAGACTTTGTCATCCAAACATCACAACCGTTATGCAGTGTGCCCGGATAAGGCTTATCTAAATGCTGGAAACCCACCGATTCATACAGGTGAATCGCTGACTTCATCCCAGCTAGCGTATCCAAATAACACGAGGTAAACCCCTGCTCTTTCGCAAAGGATAAGCATTGGGTCGTCAGCGCCTTACCAATTCCATGCCCCCGGCTTTCAGGAAGTAGGAATAATTTTTTTAACTCGCAAACGTTAGATTCGCGACCAAAAGGCGCTACGCCACAGCCTCCAACTACCTTGCCGTCAAGTAATGCGACCAAGTATCGACTTTTCAGACCAATACCATAATGGGCACTCATCGCATTGACTTCATCATCCGAAGGACCAAAGCCTTCACCGATCGCTCCAAACTCGGCACCGACTCGCTTAATAATATCTCGAACGGCATCATTATGTGGTTCCGTTATTTCTAAAATGTCTACCTGCATAATGACTCTCCATCAATGTTAAGTTATGCGCGCAATAAAATCAGATTAACGATAACCCCTTACGATTGAAAGGAATTTATTGGCATAAACCATACCCTTAACCATTGATCTAGCGAGAGCATTTAATAGATACATGAAAGCATAAGATAGAAGATAGATGTGATTTCACTCCCACACTCAACACGCTACTATCACCACTTAAGTAGGCTGATCACACTCACACTCACGATGACAGTTTAAAATCACAATGGCTAACACTATGAATTCAAGATATTTACTGGCAACCATCACTATGACGGCGTTTGCGCTCAATTCGTTATTTGCGCGTTATGCGTTGGGGTTCCAGGCCATCGACCCGATGAGCTACACGCTTGTTCGCCTCTTAAGTGGCGCGATCACATTAACCTTACTTGCCCTGGTATCATTCAAATCAGCACGTAGCTCAGACTCATCTTCACTTGGATTTCTACCTTCTTGTTATTTAGGGGGGTCACTCTTAGGATATGCTATCTTATTTTCTCTTGCCTATGACCGCTTAGATACCGGAGTGGGTGCACTGATTCTTTTCGGAACGGTTCAACTAACGCTCATTGGTTATCACCGACTAACAGGTCATGTCATTTCAAAAATGGAAGTGGTTGGTATTGGGATTTCCATAGCGGGGTTTGTCACGCTCATGCAGCCTTCTCAACAGCAGCCTGATTTCGGGGCAGCGATATTAATGTCACTATCGGGGTTAAGTTGGGGGATCTTCACAATTTTAGGTAAGCAAACCAACCAAGCGCTAATTGCAACCAAACAGGGCTTTATATTCGGTGCTAGTTTAATGGTGATCCTCTACTTAAGTAGTGCGCTCTTTAGCGTGACCCCACTCCACCTGACAACGCAAGGCGTTAGCTTTGCGTTACTTTCTGGTATCGGCGCGTCAGCTATTGGCTACTATTTATGGTATTTACTGCTGCCGAAAATCGACCTTTTACAAGCCTCCTTGTTACAGCTTACGGTCCCTGTCATTGCATTAGTGCTTGGGATGATATTTATCAATGAGAAAATAACCGTCTATTCTTGTATTGCTACCCTACTGATTCTAGGTGGTATTGCACTCGTCTCATACAGCAAAGTGCGCTCACAATAATACCGCTAAGAAAACAAACAGTATCGCCAATACCACTTCAAATTAGATACAAAAGGATAATTGGTAACTCAGCGCTATTTAGTCTAGTTTAGGCGTCGATTACGCTTCCACCTTTTAGGATGAATTATGTTGAACTTCAGTCTCAAATCGCTGCTTTTAAGTCTATTATTTTCGGTCATAAGCACGGCTAATGCCAGTTCTGATGACGCTCTACCGCCAGACTCGGAAGCGGGACAACCTCTCGTCAACCTCACTATGATGCTTGACCTCAAAGGCATTGAAGCGTCTATTAATCAATCGAGTCAATCCATTGATAACCTAGCGGTATCTTTAACGTTACTATCAAAGAATAAAAGTTTAAATGAAGAACAACGACAAGTTCTTGTTGATACGATTGAAAATATTGACGAACTTACTGAATTATCAAAAGCATCTTTGATTGCTTTACCGGGAGCATTGGAGCAGTCACAGAATTCGATCGCAAAAAGTACCAAAAACTTTGTCTATGATGTTCGTTTTAATGTTTTATTACTGCTTGGTGTTGTCGTTCTCGCTATCGTATTAGCGCTAATTGCCGCTTACTGGTTTATTTTACGCCCAATGCAAGGCACCATTTTACTCGCCACAAGAAATGTATCTAAAATGGCGAGCGCCATTCACAAGACGGCAAGTGCACTGGAAACAACCACAGAAAATCAGAAAGTCATTACCCAACGCCTCAATGATAAAGACGCCGAACAAACTCAATCATCGGACCAAACCTCTCTCAATTGAGGCCATCCCCATGTGGTAATTTCGACCCCTTTAATCACACCATGAAAGCTCAATGTTTGTCTATGATGGAACATTGGGCTGACGTAACCTTCATAAATTAAAGCCGAGCAAATGGGCTCTAAGTGCTCGAGATAATCTCGAGCGACAATGGACTCCCTTACTGTATTAAGTTGATCGCGTAACCAGCCGTTGGATTCTTCACTCAATACTGATTCAATCACCGGGTCACTTGCAAACGCCAGCATCGCCGACACTTGACGGTTATCATCCAAGTTGAAATTCGTTAACACTAAATCATAATCCAACACGCCCTCCCTCGCCTGCTTTAGAAACTCTCGGTGCGGCAAAACCGCGATCGAGACGGTCACATTAAGGCTCGCTAGGATAGACTGGATAGCTCGACTACAGCGAATTAACCCACGATGATCATAAACCGCAATAGTAAGTGAGGATGGAAGATCGGTAGGCATTGCGCGAATTCGCTTAACCTGATGCCAGAAAGGGAAAAAATTATGCGCTACCTGTGCCCCAAAAGTCATTTGAAGTTCCACTAGAGCTTGCCAAATCTCTTCCCCTCGCAAACATTCACTCAACCACTTTCTCTGTTCTACGCCTAAGCATTGAGTTCGTTTGTTTTGATTAAACAGCAAAAACAAACACCCATCTTCGATACGTATTTGAGAGCCGTGGTGCGATAACGCGCTCTGATACTGAGTAGGCGTCATTGAGTGACTTCGAATTGAGTCTTGTGCTAGCAAATTATTATTATGAACATCAATCAGCGGCGCAGCCGGCGCCGTATTACCACTGTCGGTATTAATGACTTTACCGCCAAGCAATGCATGCTCACAAAGTACGGAAGGATCATCGGGTACCTTATTATTAAGCAACCAAATCGTCACTTCATCTGTTAATGCTCGTAATGAAAAATAGCGTTCATTGGCTAATAGAGACACTTTCTGGTCGGTATGCTCTTGTAACAAAAACACTCCTGACCCCACAATTCTATTTGTGAGGCTCCAAGCATCATTAAGCTGTTGCGGAGGTTGAATTGAATATTTCAGATCACTTAACAGTGCACAAAAGCCACGGTCTGGTTGAGCTAGGGTTACCACAAACTTAAGATCATGAACGACCTCAACGGACATCACATGGTCCAACTCATACTTGTAGAAAGGCAGCTTAGACAAGATTAATAATAAATTACAAACCACTTGAGCCGTGATCGCGTCACCGTTATCAAATTGTAGTCCCGGTCTTAAATGAAAGCTCCAACGACGAAATGAGTCCTCACTTTGCCAATAATGGGCCAATTCAGGCTGCAAATTACCGTCTTCCCCCATCGAAACCAAACACGAATAAAGCTGACGAATGAGAAAACGCTCACTATTTCGCTGAGGCTTGTGAGGAACAAGACGTTCAAAAGAGCGATCATAAGTAAGCTGAACATTGACTCGCCCTTCTTTTAATACCGCTCCCGAGGTTTGCTGTAGCAAAGTGCCAAACAACACTTGGTCGCCATCAAGAAAGTCGAGAGCTTTTTCATATTTGCCCGCCGTCACCCAAGACTTAGCAACTTGCTTTTTTACCTCTTCTGCACTGTATAAACGTGCGAGTGTGGAGCGTTGGTTCCTACCTGACTGTGGCCGCCAGTTAACCCATCCTAGCTCAGTCATCTGCTTGAGTAATGTGCGGGCATGCCTAGGACTGGTGAACAAATCCTCTGCAACATCGCCCAACAGTACCTTACATTCTTGACCAAGAGGATAATCTAACAGTCTAGAGTAATAGCGAAAAAGGTTTGATGATTCCAAGATACCTACCGACAACAAGCTAAGTTTGTTCCTCATTTTAGTATAAGTCGGCGAAGTTTTGAATTATTGGCTTAAATCTCCAATAACCGGAACAAAAACCAATAAAATCACTCTCTTTTTTTCTTCCTTATAAATACGATAATAGCAACATAGCAATCGGCGTTAGTTTATTACCCCCCACTGATAACAAGGCAGCTTCCTATGAAACACTCAACCACACAACAAACTGACAATAACAGTCGCCCTATGGCCAAGTACTACCTGAACCAATTAAATGGCGATAAAAGTAAGCTACACCGCTTAGCATTAACGCTACTCATTGGGCTTTGCCAGTTTTAAACGCACATTTTGATTTGCGATGGCTTCAGCATCACGGTTTATGCTCCAACCCCCAACAAATCACTATGTTGTTGCCATCGCTCCCTCTACTATCGAATACAGTGACTATCGAATACAGTGACTATCGAATACAGCGACTATCGAATACAGCGACTATCGAATATAGTTACCATCGAATATAGATCGGCGTCCCAATTTTAACCAAGGTGATCAATTCATCCATTTCTGTGTTAGTAATGGCAATGCAGCCATTGGTCCAATCAAAGCTTTGAATAAACTTAACGGGTTTGGTGTAGCCATTTTTGAGGCCGTGTATTTTGATATTGCCCCCTGCACTGACACCTAACTCTTCAGCACGGCGGCGATCACGTAAGTTCGGATAACTGATGTGCATCGAACGATAGAACGCAGAATCATTCATGACAAAATCCAAATAGTACTTTCCTTCTGGTGTGCGGTTATCTCCCTCCTGGACTTTATGCCCTCTCGGGTTCGGCCCGAGTGAGATCCGATATTCTCTTACGACAACTTCGCCTGACATTAAAAACATTCTTCGTATCGATTTTTTTACTTCGACACGGTCTATCACCGCCATACGGTCAATATTTGTTTTTAATTCAGGGTCGAGGGGTAAGCTGGAACTCACGGGGAGGTTGACTGTAGTGCCGTTTGGAACCACCGCACGTTGTAGCATTGGTGGGGATGACTTAATGGGTTCAGCATTTACTGGTTGATCGACAGGCGCATTATCTGTGCGCAGCTCAAATGCCTGCGCTGCCCACGTCACTACAATGGCGAATATAACGACCACGGCTCTCATCAACATTCACCTCCCTTATTTATTCGCCCGGAGTTTATACCGACTCGAACCACATGCCAAGACACTGCCGTCTACTAAAAGTATAGGTTAGAGATTAATAATCTTATTGTTGCAATATGACAACACAGATTAGTTAAAATGACTATATATCAACAATAATTTCTACCCTACACTGTATTGGTCGTCAAAAAGAGGGTGTGACCTCTTAACTATGAAAGGTTTTATAAGATGAAAAAATTGGTCGTTATTACAGGTGCGAGTTCTGGTATTGGTGAAGCTATTGCACGTCGCTTGAGTGCAGCTGGACACCCTCTTCTACTGCTTGCACGCCGTGTTGAAAAACTAGAGCAGCTGGGTTTACCTAATACGCTTTGTGAAAAAGTAGACATTACCGATAAAGTGACCTTCGAAAACGCTATCAAAAAAGCCGAAGCGCAATTCGGTCCTGCAGACGCATTAGTCAACAACGCGGGTATGATGCTGCTTGGTCAGATTGATACTCAAGACGCGGCTGAATGGAAGTCCATGTTTGACGTTAATGTGATTGGCCTTCTCAATGGTATGCAAGCGGTACTTGCTCCAATGAAAGCGCGCAATTCCGGCACCATCATCAACATTAGTTCAATCGCTGGGCGTAAGACATTTGGTAACCACGCCGCATACTGTGGTACTAAATTTGCTGTGCACGCAATTTCGGAAAATGTCCGCGAAGAAGTCGCTGAATCAGATGTTCGCGTCGTCACTATTGCACCTGGCGCCGTTGAAACTGAATTATTATCTCATACTACATCACAAGATATTAAAGATGGTTACGACCAATGGAAGGAAGTCATGGGTGGCGTATTAGCCGCTGATGACGTGGCAAGAGCCGTAGAGTTTGCCTATTCGCAACCACAAAATGTCTGTATTCGCGAAATTGTATTGGCTCCTACTCGCCAGCAGCCATAGCTCTTAAACTAGAAACTAGAAACTAGAAACTAGAAACTAGAAACTAGAAACTAGAAACTAGAAATAAAATACCTCAGCAATTCGTTAATTGCTGAGGTATATACGCAATAGGCGACGAACACCGCTTATTGCGCTTCTGGTAAGTGCCCAGATTTAAACCAAAGCGTCGTAGCGCCACTAACATAAGGCTCATGCTGGCTTCCATGTGGACTGCGGGTCCATGTGCCTGCGGGGTAAGTACCTAAATCGTCTTTAAGCTCTCCCTCCAAAACAAAAATCTCTTCACCACCAAAATGGCCATGAGAATGATAACTGTCGGCGCCCGCCCAACGAATAAGCGCGACTTGCTCGTTCGCATGCTTATGTAACACCATTACCTCAAGCTTTTCACCACATTTGTCCCAAGTGGACTGCGTGGTATCAATGCGTACAAACTGACTATCATCTTCGGCAAACTGATTAAGTTTCACCAAAATAATACAGCCTTGCTCGCTAAAAGGTGTATGACGACTGCCTGGTGGATTCCTTAAATAGGTTCCCGCCCCATAATCTCCTGTTTCATCAGAAAACACGCCTTCTAACACGAGTATCTCTTCCCCGTGTGGGTGAGCATGTTGGCTAAAACTGGCCCCAGGGAGATATTCAACAATACTAGTGACATGACCTGACTCGCGAGCTTCTCGCTCCAAAGGTTTACGGCGTACACCGCTTGCAGGAGAGTCGACCCAAGGTTGTGATGCCGTATCGATCACAACACGCTTACTAAAATCCATATTCAACATTTCGACAACTTTCCATTGTTGATACTAATCGTCATCGCTTAAGCTGCTGGTAAAGAGCGCCAACAACAACCTCCATCAGCGAAAGCATAACAAATTATTCATGTAAATTTCACTTCAACATGGCGTGCATCCAGTGAAAAGCCCCGAATCGACACAGCACTTAACGCGTTTCAGCAAGGAAAGCGTTTAAAGTAGAAGGGCTGAGTCATTAGCTTCATTATATTTCTGGCAACGCCACAATAATTAGGATACTCAACATAATATCCGATACACTATCCCTTCATCTTTATTCATTACGTTTATGTAGGCGCCTCTATGTACAGTGACTGGTTCAGTCAACCTGCACTTATTGCTATGTTACTGATCTTTATTGGATCATTTGTGCAGACTTCTATCGGGTTTGGTTTAGCGATTGTTGCAGCGCCGTTGCTATTTCAAGTCTCACCCGATTATGTACCCGCACCAATTTGCTTGGTTGCACTGTTTATCTCTATTCTTAATGCTGCCAAGCATCGCAGTAGTATTGCGCTTGGCGGGTTAAAGATGGCATTGATTGGTCGAGTCCCAGGTTCGCTTGCAGGCGCACTCTTGCTGCTCTACGTCTCAACGCAAGTCTTATCTTTATGGCTAGGGTTGCTTGTTGTATTTGCGGTCGTAATTAGCTTGTTGCCATTTAGAATTGAACCCACACCCGCCAAAATGGGGATTGCTGGTTTTTTCTCAGGATTTTTTGGTACTAGCTCCGGCATTGGTGGCCCACCAATGGCTTTGCTGCTTCAACATCAAGAAGCAAACCAGTTACGTGGTAATTTGTCTGCGTTTTTCGTCTTTAGCTCAGTCATTTCACTGCTTGTACAAGCGCCAATTGGTTTTTTAACACCCCATCACCTACTAATCACCATCCCACTGATTCCTGCGTCGTGGCTTGGCTATAAACTTGCTCTATTAACGACGCACTCCTTGCCTAAAGAAAAAATCCGAGTCGCAGCATTATTATTGTGTTCAATTAGTGGGATGACTGCTATATATCAGGGGTTATAACTGGCTAAGTGTATAAAATAAAATTCATACACCACTAAAATCAAATAGAGTCAGCATATAGCTGACTCTACTCATTATTTTATATAAGTAGCTAAACAGAATAAAGTTTATAGCTTTTTCATATCTTGGGGACATGATTGAAGATGTGTTGTCACAACATGGCCATCACCAGTCAGGCAAATAGTCCCTGGTGCTCCACCTTCTTCTGCCACACTACTAAACGACAGCGCTAAAAACCCGAAAAAAATCATCATGAGTCTCATAAGCCATTTCCTTCCCTTGATTTATTATTAATAGGTAGCTGAATATAACTACATTAAAAGTGTAGAAGAATAATTACCTATTTCAAAGTTCGCGGTGATTAACATTAAATTACTGACCTAATGTCACATTACGTATATATCATTCTAATTTAATCATTTCCAAATCAAATAATAATTGACCTAAAAATAACATTTAGACATACATAGCCATATACAATGTTTAAATAAGTCACGAGTAAGGTCGTTAGCATGCGTATAAAACTGGGGGTTCTGAGTATCGTAGCAAGTGTCTGTATGGTCACTGGCGCGGCAGCCGTTCACTTTGATTCACTCACGTCTCCGAAATCGTTTGATACTTATGCTCAAATTATTAAACAGACCTATGAAACGCAGCTTTTTACGCTTTCCGTGTATAAGCAAGGTCATTATGGGTTGAGAATGTACCGCCAAACTCAAGATCCCAAATATTCTGTCGTGGTTTGGAATGACATGGCCAACGTCGTCAACCGTCTCAATACCCTCTCCAAATATGTAAAAACTCGCCAAGAGATTCAAGACTATTCCAACGACCGCCTCAATGATTATAAAAAAGGCAAAGATGAACGTAGCCAACGCCGCTACGCCGCCAGCAAATCAGATCCCGAATACTTTTATATGGGATTAGATTTATTACGTTATATGGCCAGACTCAATGAATATGGACTGCAGCATAAAGACGACAAAGCACTTCGCGCACGTCTCAAACGCTATGATTTCCAATCTACCCTAACCGACCCGACTATGATAAAAGCGTGGGCGGCACAACTTGCTAACCAAGCCTATTGGCTTAAGCAAATAGGTGAGCAAGATTATACCCAATCCTTTATACAAGCATTCCAAGACACCTATCCAGAAGGTGAAGACTACCGCCTTAATGAGCAGCAATTTGCTAATAAGCTGTACGGTATGACTCATATTATTTTGGCCGACTCCGAGTATTATCAACGAACGGTTAACGAAAGCGACCATAAATGGATATACGACTACTTTAGAAAAAATATCGACGATATCATTACGCATACTAAAGAAGACGTTATTGCCGAAGTAGGGCTAACCTTCTTACTTGCGGGTCTTGAAGACGACCCGGTGGTACATAAAACTCGACAAGCCATCATCAAGGCCATCAACAAAGAAAAAGGCATGATTCCTTCGGCATCTGGGGACTTTGACTTTGCTTACGGCGAGCACCGTAATGTGCTTGCCATCATGCTACTCAGTTGGCAAACACCCAAAGCTGGACCTAATCTGCATCTAACACCAAAAATATTTGCCAAACTTCCCTACGGCGCGGTAAAGAAACCGATCTAACAAAAATGCCCCTTAAGACAAGGGGCATTAACGCTTCACTTCAAACAATGGTTCTAACTCAACAGCGTCAAAATATGCTGGCTGCCGTTTAGTCAGAAAACTACCATTATAGATACTTAAGAGAATCTCCATCTTCAGTAAAGACATGCACTTTTTCTGGCTGAGCGGTCAGATGAATACGCTCACCTTTATGAAAGTCTAAAATACCTGGCAGTTTGGCCACCGTACTTTCCTCGTGACCCTCTACACGAATATGCAGCAACGTCACCTCTCCTAATGATTCGACAAACAGAACCTCACCAGAAATTAATGCCTCACGCTCAGTTGATACCAAGAAGTCCTCCGGCCTGATCCCAATCTGTAGGGGCAACCCATTTAGGGTATCGGACGCGGAGATCGGTAAGTCAACCTCAACGCCATTCTCGGCGCGTATACGAGAGACGTCTCCTGCTTTAATCATCGATGCAGGGCTGATATTCATTGATGGTGAACCAATAAACTGCGCCACAAACACATTACAAGGATTCGTATAAAGCTCCAATGGCGTGCCCACCTGCTCGATACGCCCGGCAGAAAGCACCACGATACGATCAGCCAGCGTCATGGCTTCTACTTGATCGTGCGTGACATAAATCATTGTCGTTTCTGTCATTGCCTCTTTAAGGTTGGCAATTTCAATACGCGTCTGTACTCGCAGCGCGGCATCAAGGTTTGACAACGGTTCATCAAATAAGAACACCTTAGGTTGACGAACAATAGCGCGCCCTATGGCCACCCGTTGACGTTGACCTCCCGACAAGGCTTTCGGTAGGCGATCTAAATAAGGTTCGAGCTGCAACATACGCGCCGCTTCCATTACTCGCTCATGAATCGCCTCTTTCGGCTCTTTGGCAATGCGCATCGCAAAGGCCATGTTGTCATACACCGTCATATGCGGATAAAGTGCATAGGTTTGAAAAACCATTGCAATACCACGCATTGCGGCAGGCAGTTCATTTACCCTAGCGCCTTCAATACACAGCTCGCCTGCGGTGATCTCTTCAAGCCCCGCAATCATTCTCAATAGTGTGGATTTACCACAGCCAGATGGACCAACAAATACGATGAACTCACCTTGATTGATGTCGAGATCAATCCCATGAAGTACCTGTGTTTCACCGTATGATTTTTGTATGTTTTTTAAAGATAATCCTGTCATCTCATTATTCTCATCGTTGAATCAAGTACTGTTTATTTAACAGAACCAGAAAGTAGCCCACGCACCAAATAGCGCTGCAAAGTAAAAAAGACGCCCAATGGTACCGCAATTGATACAAATGCGGAGGCAGTTAAGATTTCCCAGTTCCCGCCCCGAGAACCAAGCAATTCACGCAGGCGAGCCGTCAGTACCATATGCTCTTCCCCCGTGCCTAAAAACACCGTTGCGACAAGTAAATCGTTCCAAACCCACAAGAACTGGAAGATAGCGAACGACGCTAAAGCTGGAAATGACAGAGGCAGCACGATTCTCATAAAGATTTCAAAGTCTGTCGCTCCATCGACTCGAGCCGACTCTATGATTTCTCTTGGGAGACTGGAAATATAATTGCGTAGCAAGTAAATCGCCAGCGGCAAACCGAAGCCAGTATGAGCAAGCCATATACCTAGGTAGGTCTTTGCCCCCACACCAAAAAACGCACCAATATCATTGTAAAGACGCAGTAGTGGAATCAAGGACATTTGCAATGGCACCACCAACAAGCCTACCACTACCGCAATCAGTAAATTGCGCCCCGGCATTTTCATCCACGACAATGCATAAGCCGCATACGCAGCAATCAAGATAGGGATGATGGTCGCTGGAATCGTCACCGTTAAAGAGTTAATAAATGATCGTCCAATCCCTTCCGCAGTTAACACCTCTTTGTAGTTATCCAATCCGAACTTGGGAGGAACAATCGCCGTATAAAATACTCGCTTGCCACGTTTACCTTTAAACGGCTTTAACGATGTCATCTTGTAATGACCATCCGTCGTCATACTTAACGAGCCACCATTTTTCATCTCGGCGACATCGCCAGGTTTATATGCCGTTGGAGCACGAGACGAAAAGCCAAAAGCTTGAACTTGTGTCGGTTTACCGTCGACCAATACTTGTCCCGTTAAAACATAAACCCCATTTTCCTGAATTTGTGAGTCCGGCGCACCGGTTCTGTCGACTAAGTTTTGCTCTGAATTCGTCAGTGACGTCCACCAGCCCGTTAAAGCTAGCTGATCTTTATCCCGAAACGATGAAATGAATAACCCAGCCGTTGGGAGCGTCCATAAAATGACAATCACAAGCACCGACAAATGCACCAACAGCGTTAACGGAGAACGACGCAATTTACTCAAGCTAAACGCTGCTTTACTCACATGACCGGCAGAGGGAGTGGCAATTTTATCCGTCATTTAACGTCCCTCCATTTGCGCATGAGCTTGGCGCATATTCCAAACCATAACAGGAATAACCGCCACCATAATAATCACCGCAATGGCGGCGCCACGACCAAAGTCGCCGCCCCCTCGGAACATCCAATCAAACATCATATTCGCAAGAACCTGTGTACTCCATTGACCATTCGTCATCGCCAGCACAATATCAAAAACCTTCAAAACCAAAATCGTGATCGTGGTCCATACCACTGCAATCGTCCCCCAAATCTGCGGAATCAAAATCTTGAAAAAGATTTGTACCCCATTCGCACCATCAAGCACGGCTGCCTCAACCGTTTCTTCGGGAATACCACGTAACGCCGCGGACAAAATAACCATCGCAAATCCGGTTTGTATCCAAATCAAAATCACCATGAGAAAGAAATTATTCCAGAAAGGCATTGTGACCCATGCTTCTGCCGTCCCACCAAAGAACTCAACAACAGCATTCAGAATCCCAATTTGATCAGATCCCGGCGCACGATAGTCGTAGACGAACTTCCAAATAATGGATGCGCCAATGAAAGAAATCGCCATTGGCATAAAAATTAAACTTTTCGCAATGTTGCCCCAGCTGACTCTATCGGTCAGCGCCGCGATAACCAACCCAAAAAATGTCGACGCGGCTGGCACCACTAAAAGCCAAAGAATATTATTAAACAGTGATTCTCTAAACTCACCATCGTTAAACAGCCACACATAATTGCTCATGCCGACAAACTGATCGCCATTACGATCATGCAAAGACAAGTACACCGACTCAAAGACGGGATAAACAAGATACAAACCAAGAAAAGCCAACGCTGGCCCAAGAAACAACCAAGGTCTTACCGAAGCGGCGCGGCGCAAGTTCTGAGCCATTTTTTGATTGGATACGCCGCGAGCAGGAAAGATAATACCTAATAGCCAATTGCTGCCAACGAAATAGAAAACACAGACCGCAACGCCCAATGCCATGATAAATAAAGAGGAATAAAGCTGTTCCATTACTGCCTCACTTGCAGCCCTAGACTACACAAAAATACAATCAAAAACCGGCAATCGCTTCACGGTGAACCGATCGCCGGTGATACTACTTTACTGTTGGGTTTAAACACTCAAACCCAATATTGAACTGTTCGCTATTTAAGCGCGTCCCACGTTTTCTGAATGTCGTCCGCCACTTCTTGTGCCGGTTTGCCACCGCTGTAGTCCACCATACCGGTCCAGAACGCACCCGCGCCAATCTTACCTGGCATTAAGTCTGAACCATCAAAGCGGAAGGTCGTGGCATCCAGCAAAATTTGCCCCTGCTTCTTCAAGGTATCATTGCCATAAGTCTCAACATTGGCGCCTTTATGAGGCGTTAAGAAACCAGATTGCGCCATCCACACTTCGTGTGCCAATGCTGACTGTAGGTATTCCATGAAGGCACGAGACGCTTTTGAGTCTTTAGTAATACTCCACAACGTACCCGCCCCTAAGACTGGCTTACCTAACTCTTTTGACTCATAAGAAGGGAAATAGAAGAAGTCTGCATCTTCGCCTAACTCTGTTCCTTCAGGGAAAAAGCTTGGGATAAATGAGGCTTGGCGATGCATGTAGCACTTCGCAGGAGACGTAAACAACCCTTTTGGTGAATCACGGAAATCCGTCGCTGCTACCGCACGTGCACCACCATCAACAAACTTGTCATTACGTGTGAACCAGCCATATTCTTCAATTGCCTCTACCACTTTCTTATCGTTAAATTTAAGCTCGTTGGTCGTCCATTTGTCGTAATCTGCTGGAGACTGCGTACGTAACATCATGTCTTCTACCCAGTCTGTCGCTGGCCAGCCAGTCGCGCCACCAGAACCCACGCCAACACACCATGGTGTTTCACCATCATCTACGATTTGTTGAGTTAACGCTTTCAGCTCTTCCATTGTCTCTGGAACGTCATAGCCAGCATCTTCGAAGTTCTCTGGCACATACCAAACCAGCGATTTCAAATCCACTTTGTAGAAGAAGCCAAACAATTGCTCATTGCCCTTTTCGTCTGGGAAAGTACCCAAATCTACCCAAGAAGAACCAGCGGCGTAGTTTTCTTCAATCCATTCACTCGTTTTAGGATCGAGTGGGGACAAAAACCCTTTCGACGCCAGATCGGCGGCAAGGCCCGGTTGCGGGAAGATAACAATGTTAGGTGCGCTGCCAGCCTGAACATCAATGGCGATTTGTTGCTCGAATGAGTCGGAGCCTGAATACTTAACATCAGCTCCCGTCGCGGCTTCAAAATACGCAATTACGCTTTCAACCAACTCTTTATCTTCGGTCAACCACGGACCAAAAATGGTGACAGTTTCGCCCTTGAGATCCAGTTTCTTCAGCTCTTCGTAGTTTTGCCACGTAAAGCGGTCATCATCACCCGGGGTAAATTTAAGATCAGCAGCGAATGCGGAAGAAGCAGAAATCGCAACAGCTACTGCAGTAGCAAGTAGGGAGGTTTTCATCGGTCAGACTCCATGTATTAGATACTCTGGTTTAGTAAGTCAGTGCTTTGACTCTTTTTATAATATGTCGCTTGGTTTAAATCGGATTGCTCTGGCGTTTTACTGTATGCCAAAGAAGCTCAGACATCACCGTTTATATCCACGGTTAATTGGCTAAACCTATAAATCACACATTAAAACCTTATTGATACTTCAACCAGTTCTTATCTGAGTGTTGTGCCTGAGATCATGTTTTACAAACTGCCATCCACCATAGGGTGATGGAGTTCATAATAATAGCCAGCGCCATGAAATTTCATCCGCTTTATGTTGCTTGAACCCCTTAGACTGTTTGATAAAACTTAGATAACCTAGCCATTATTCCAGTGAATTAGATATTAGAATATACCTCTTCTCAACCAAGAATTATCCGTTAGATGTATAGACGTCATTCGATATCACTCTCTTTTGAAGGAGCATAACAATGAGTATGGAACCAAGATGGTGGCACGACGCTGTCGTTTATCAAATCTATCCACGCAGCTTTAATGATTCAAACGGTGATGGTATTGGCGATATTCCCGGCATTATTGAAAAGCTAGATTATATTCAGTCCCTCGGTAGTAACGTTATTTGGCTTAGTCCTGTCTACCAATCGCCAATGGAAGATAACGGCTACGACATTTCAAGTTACCGTGACATTGCCCCTGAATTTGGAACCATGGCGGATATGGAAAAGCTATTATTCGAAGCTGACAAGCGGCAAATTAAGATCGTGATGGATCTTGTGGTCAACCACACCTCTGATCAACACCCATGGTTCCAAGAGTCTAAAAGCAGTAAAGACAATCCCAAACGAGATTGGTATATATGGAAAGATCCTAAATCAGATGGTACGCCTCCTAACAATTGGGAGTCTTTTTTTGAGCCACAAGCGTGGACCTTAGATGAAGCAACAGGTCAGTACTACTTACATCTGTTTAGCCACCAACAACCCGACTTAAATTGGGCAAACCCAGACGTTCGTCACGCGGTTTATGACATGATGCATTTCTGGCTTAAAAAAGGCTTAGGCGGTTTTAGAATGGACGTCATTAACATGATCGGTAAGCCGTCAGACTTCCCAGATGCGACCATTTTTGATGCTGGCGTCGCGGGCTGGGAGCATTGGTCAAACAACCTACTTGCGCACCAATACCTGCGCGAAATGCATGATCACGTGCTGCAGCACTATGATGTGCTCACCGTTGGTGAAACACCCTTTACCACTACTTTAGATGGACGTTACTACTCACACCCTGATCGCAACGAAATTAGTATGATCTTCCAGTTTGAGCACGTGAGTATCGATCGCGAAGAACATAACGCCGTGAAAAAACCGTTTGACCTAGTGCAGTACAAAGAGATCATGTCACGATGGCAGCAAGACCTTTATCAAAAAGGTTGGAACAGTGTTTACTGGAGCAATCACGACCAACCTAGGGCAGTATCTCGTTATGGTTCAGACTGCCCTCAGTATCGCGTTGTCAGTGCTAAAATGCTCGCCACCACGCTTCATTGCATGAGCGGCACACCTTATATTTACCAAGGTGAAGAGCTTGGGATGACAAATAAGCACTTTGAGTCTATTGAAGAATTTAATGATCTCATGGCGAAATTTCATTATGAAAAAATGATGAAGAAAGGTCTGTCGCCAGAAGAAGGGCTAGCGTTTCTTAATGACTTTTCTCGTGATCATGCCCGTGTGCCAATGCACTGGGACAGTAGCAACAATGCTGGATTTACCAACGGACAACCTTGGCTACCATTAAATAGCAATTATACCGAGATCAATGCACAACAAGCCGTCGACGACAAAACGTCGATCTATCATCACTACCGCCAACTGATTGAATTGCGCAAAGCATCCCCTTATAGAGATGTGATTGTTTATGGACGTTATGAGCTCATCGAACCGGAAGACGCACACGTTTATGCCTATTTGCGCCGTCATGAGCAACGAGCATTGTTAGTTATAAGCAACTTTACCGACCAACTTCAAACTCGTCATTATTCATTCAACATCGAAAAAATGGTGCTAAACAATTACTCTGATGATGAACTCAATTGGACATCACTCAAGGCGGTGACACTAAAACCGTATCAATCGGTTATTATCGAAGTCGCTTGTTAGCGATTAATTGATTATTTAAAACGCAAATATCAAGATCATGAAAAGCCGTTCACGCCGCGGCTTTCTCTTTTCATTCACTTACAACACCGCAAGGCTCTATCGTCAGTCCTCAAGCTATTGTCATCCAGCCGACTAGCCATTCCATTAAAGATACTGATACTTCCCTCCCTAAAAAATAACCACTTCCGATACGTCCGCGTAGCGTCACATGAGCAATTGTAAGTGAAATGTTATTGTTGATGACAAGTCGTTACCAATAATGACCTTTGTCACCCGATAACAAAGAAAATGGAGTTTACATGTCTCAAAGAGAAGTTGTTGTACTGAGCGGTGTACGTACCGCAATCGCAGATTTTGGTGGAGCATTGAAAGATGTGGCTCCCACTGATCTTGCTGGCCAAGTAATCGCAGAAGCCGTAAAAAGAGCCAATATCGCCCCCGAAGACGTGGGACACTGCGTTATCGGCAGCGTCACGCATAGTGATCGACGTGATATGTATATGAGCCGTGTCGCTGCGCTCAAAGGAGGCTTACCAATAGAAACGCCAGCGCTAACCGTAAATCGACTATGCGGATCCGGGCTTCAGTCTATTATCTCTGCTGCACAAATGATTTTGCTTGGCGATTGTGACGCCGCCGTTGCTGGCGGAGCGGAGTCGATGACGCGCGTCCCTTACTGGTCACCTAGCGCACGATTTGGCTCAAAAATGGGGGATACTCAACTGATCGACCCAATGGTCGGCGCCCTCACCTGCCCAATTAACGATACCCACATGGGGATCACCGCTGAAAACTTAGCCGAGCAGTACAATATTAGCCGAGAAGAGCAAGATGCTTGCGCATTAGAAAGCCATCGACGGGCGCAACGCGCCATTGAAGAACAGCGCTTTGGCGACCAAATCCTCCCTATTGCTCTAAAAACTCGCCGCGGAACCACACTCTTTGATACAGACGAACACGTCCGCTTTGATGCCGAAGTAGGGAGCTTTTCTAAATTGCGCCCCGCCTTTAAAAAAGAAGGAACCGTCACCGCTGGTAACGCATCAGGAATCAACGATGGCGCAGCGGCACTAGTGCTTATGGAAAAAAATGCAGCAAAAGCTAAGGGGCTAAAGCCCATGGCAACCATGTTAGGCTACGCTATCGCGGCCGTTGACCCAGCGGTGATGGGCATTGGTCCTGTGCCGGCTGTTCGACAATTACTCGATAAAACGGGGGTGAGTGTCGATGACATCGACATCTGGGAAGCCAACGAAGCATTCGCCGCGCAAGCCCTTGCAGTGACCAAAGGACTAAACCTAGATCCTGAAAAAGTGAACCCTAATGGCTCAGGGATCAGCTTAGGCCATCCAATTGGTGCTACAGGGTCACTGATTTCCGTTAAAGCCCTTTACGAGCTTCAACGCATCAACGCTCGCTATGCCGTCGTCACCATGTGTATTGGTGGCGGCCAAGGAATTGCTGCACTTTTTGAGCGATATCAAGACTAGCGCCAAGATTATCATTCTACAGATAGACGCTATTCAGCGTCTATCTCATTCCAGTTCATATGTTTACATGTTTACATGTTTACACGTTTACACGTTTACACGTTTACACACCGTCTCTACCTCGCTGTCGGAAGACAATAAAGATAGATCGTTTTGGTACTATTAAGTTAGACGGGGCTTAGGTGAGCAAAACAGATCTGCCCCAGAGTTTGTTAGTACTGCTCTGCGTTCAATGAATTTCACGATTTTGAACTAATTGTAGGCAAATGACTGGATCTGTCCCCATTGCCTGCGATACGCCTCTAGTTTTAGCGTATGTGATGTTAACATACCAAATACGCATGGAATGACCTCTAATATACTGATTAACTACAATATGACAGTAACTTATCGCGCAATAAAACAAGATGAATTTGCCATGATGGCGCAGCTAGAACAGCAATGCTTCGGCGCTCATGCTCTGCCAGATTTCTTTTTTCGTCAGTCTTACGATTGCTGGCCAAAAGGATGCTTTGCTGCGTTTCAAGAGCAAAAGATGCAGGCTTTTTTGATCCTCGCGCAAAGTGAAACGCAAGATATCGGTTGGATTCTATCTGTAGCAGTGTCGCCTGAACTGCAAGGTCAAGGCATTGGGCGCAAGCTACTGACCCGATTACTGGAGCAACAGAATTACGCTCGTGTGCGCTTGACTGTTGACCCTGCAAATCCCGCGGCGCTGCGTCTATATCAATCACTTGGCTTTAGGAAAATTGCTGAAGAAGCAGATTACTTTGGACCTAACCAAACGCGGTGGGTGATGGAATATAGTCTCAACTTATTAATATGAGAGCTTACTAACACGTGACTTGTGACAGTTAAGGCATTCTAAGTGCAGAGAAGAAAAGGATTCTATTAATGTTAAAAAGCACCAAGCTTGATAACGAAGATAAACTGGTTAAAAAGGCACTAGTGAATAGCCACTAACTTAATAAACGCGATCGAATTAGACTCAGTGCTTCATTTACCCAAAGTCAGCTTATCCGAAAGAAGTCGACTTGAGCGTCAACTCAAAAACGTTTTAAAAACTAATCAATTTTTATTGTTTCTGTTAGCATCAAAAAAAGCTTAGCCTTTACAGACTAAGCTTTTATACAGCGATGAAATTTAGCATTCATCTTAATCAACAAGCATGCCTTAATTTTCGAGCGTAGACTAATTAGGAAGCATAACCGTCGCTTCACCCTGTATTGCCACCTGCCCCTCTTCAGTCAACACTTCCGTGAGCAATGTAACAATCGGTTTATCTTCACGGATGTGTTTTACTTCCACACGTGCTGTCACCGTTTCTCCAACACGAATTGGGCAAGTAAACTTCAACGTTTGTCCCAGATAAATCGCGCCAGGGCCCGGTAGTTTTGATGCTAATAATCCCGAGACTAAGCTCGATGCCAACATGCCGTGTACAATCGGCACCTCAAACGGCGTCATAGCAGCAAAGGCTTCATCTAAGTGAACGGGGTTATAATCTTCCGCCAGTGAAGCAAACGCTTCGACAGCGGCTTTATCAAGCGTCTTAGTAAGACTTGTATGTTGACCAACCTCAAGCGACATCTTTCTTTTCCTCATCGTTGGCTAGGACTTCTTCAATACGTTGTTTCACGTAAGTGCCAGGAGCATCAAGATCACCCGTCAGCGTTCTTGGGTCTAACTTTTCAGAGAAATTACGCGTATCCAACCACTCTTGCCAGTGCGGCCACCATGAACCCGTTTGCTTGTCTGCGGCTTCTAACCAAGTATCGGCGTCAGTTTTCACGTTCGGGTTGGTCCAGTAGCCGTATTTAGTTGAGTTAGCATGATTCATAGGACCGGCAATATGTCCGCTTTCTGCTAACACAAATGTGCTCTGTCCGCCTAACAGTTCAGTCCCTTTATACGTTCCTTTCCAAAGGGCAATGTGATCCTCTATGGCAGATAAGAAGTAGATTGGGGATTTCACTTTAGACAAATCAATACCCACACCATCAATCTCTATGGCATTAGGTTGGCTCAGTTTATTCTCCAAATAGAACTGACGGAGCATTTGGTTGTGACAAGCCGCAGGAACGTTGGTGTTATCACAGTTCCAATGAAGCAGATCAAATGCGACCGGTTTTTCACCTTTTAGATAATTCGTCACGTAATAGTTCCAGTACAAGCTGTTTTCACGTAACAAACTAAATGACACCGCCATCTGGCGACCGTCCATATACCCTTTCACGGAATTTTGCGCTTCAATTGCCGAGATCATCGCATCGTTAATGAAGATACCTAGCTCTCCAGGCTGCTTGAAGTCCAAGATAGTGGTGAGTAGCGTTGCGGACTTTATCCGTTGTTTACGCTTTTTCCCTGCCATGTAGGCCATCGTGGCGGTCAATAAGGTGCCACCGATACAGTAACCCAAACCATTAACTTCACGCTCTCCGGTTGCGGCCTCGATTGCATCCAGCGCTGGGATCAGGCCGTCAGTGACGTAAGTACCGAAATCAGTTTCACTGTATGTTGCATCTGGATTAATCCACGACACCATAAAGACGGTGTGTCCTTGATCGACCAACCACTTCACAAATGAACGCTTTTGACTCAGGTCCATAATGTAGTACTTGTTTACAAACGGCGGCACAATCATCATTGGGCGCTTGTAAACATTTTCTGTTGTCGGCTGATATTGAATCAACTCAAACATATGATTCTTAAAGACGACCTTACCCGGTGTCGCAGCAATATTCTCGCCAAGCGTAAAGGCTTCAGCGTCTGTCATACGAATATTTAGCATGTCTACACTACGAGTCATGTCTTCTTGCAGTTGCTCTAGCCCCTTAATCAAATTAGACCCATTGGACTCCAATGTGAGCTTCATAATTTCTGGGTTAGTGGTTACAAAGTTGCTTGGTGACATCGCATTAAGAAACTGACGAGAGAAAAATTCCAAGCGTTCCTTTGCATCAGGGTCGAGATCTTGCGCTTCATCAATGGTTTGTTGTACAGACTGGCAAACGAGTTTGTAGCTTTCTTTGATATAATGATAAAGCGGATTAGATGCCCAGCTTTCATCTTTAAAGCGGGGATCTTTTTCAGGTGCGTTAGGATCGCCAGCGCCTAAAATACAGTCATTGAAGAGATTGATTTGTTGATTCCACCAATTCATCTGCTGCTCTAGCACCGTTGTTGGATTTTTAGTGACGGATTGCGCTAATGCACTCCAATCTTCAACCTGTGACTTAAAAATCGTCGATTGAGTTGGTTGTTGGAAGTTGCCGAGCCAGCTCTCACTTGCTTGAAAGTAACTGTTTATAATGTCTTGAAAGGGTGCGTTGTTATTCATCATCTCATCCCTGTACTGTGAATGAAGTGGCGGCCCTGCTCTACGACAAAAGAGTT
Source organism: Vibrio qingdaonensis (assembly GCF_026191675.1). GTDB lineage: Bacteria > Pseudomonadota > Gammaproteobacteria > Enterobacterales > Vibrionaceae > Vibrio > Vibrio qingdaonensis. The sequence continues at coordinate 25,047 of NZ_JAKRRY010000015.1, forward strand.
ATAAAATAGCGGAGCTCTACTGCACAATCGCTCAACCTAAATAGCTCGAAGCATAGACCGCCTAAGCATTACTTGCTTTTTGCAGCGTTGATAGACGTTGCTGAAATCTCATCGACTGCAGCTTTGAATTCATTGCCAATTTCGCTAAGTTTTTGACCATCTTCAAGTAGACGCTGGCTAACTTTGCTAATGATTTCTAGTTGCTTGCTGCCGTGATTAGCAAGATCTTGTGGCTGCTTAATTGCCACTAGGCTTTGTAGGTTTTCATTTGACAATTCACTGTATGCCGTTAGCGTTTCCAGTTGCATTTTCGACAATGTTTCCATGTTTTTTGCAACGAGCGAACCAAAGTTAGCAAATGGGTTAATAACAGTTTGTAGCTGTGCGTTTACTGCTTCGAATGCGGCTTGGTTAGACATAATATGTTCCCTTTTAAATGTGGCCAGCGGCGTACCGCGCTAAGCTCTGATTGACTTTACTTATGTTCATTGATCTTCATCAATAAATATTCAAACAAGCGTTTGAATATGTTCATTCTGTACAAACCATCACATGTTGTCACCCAAAATAATCGTGAAAAAATCACAGGAAAACACGATGTTTATATTTACTTCGTTTGAATAAAAATAGGAAAAAGAATAGAAAATCTTAGTTAACAAAGAACTTACAACCAAATCAATGCGTCATCCCGTTTGAATTTCAACATATGCAACCGATATAAAGTTATAAAAAATAAAACATGCATCACAGTTTCACATCCTGCTCTCATTTTGTTTCATGCGCACAAGCCATGAATTTACAATCTAATATTCGAAAGTTAAATAAAACACACTGCGTGATATTTAAATATCAAATACTAAGGCAGCAATTTATCCACCCAGTAAATACCCAGTATTTACTAGCAGCACAACCCATTCCCCCTAGATATTATGTATTAAACAACAATAACCTAGCGTTATTCAAACAAGAAATTAAAACTTAACCTGCTGATTTAAAACAAAATAAATACAAATTAGAATTTAAAGAACGGTAGCGGAAAATATTTTTACCACGAAAAACACTTATGTTTCATATAGTTAATAGTTAAACAAATTACATATACATTGTTAAATTTAAAAATTTGATGTTAATCACTTGTTGAGTTAATTTTTAACCCGTAGTATTAAAACATATGTTTAATACGAGTGTTTAAATCACATGGAATATAAAACAGAAACAAGAGACAAAATATTAGACGTCGCAGAGACTTTATTTACTAAACATGGTTACAAAGGCACATCCTTACGTACCCTAACCAGTAAAGCAAAGGTTAATGTTGCTTCTGTTAATTATCACTTCGGAGATAAGAAAAGTTTAATTCGTCAGTTGTTGAATCGTTATTTAAGCGAACTAATGCCCGCCATTCACGATTCGCTTGAGCGTTTAAATCAGCAGGCACACTTCACATTGGAAGACGTATTCAAAGCGGTCAAAGGGCCATTATGTTCATTGAATAGCATCAAGCCGAATGGGATGAGTCGCTTCCTGCTGCTACTAAGTAAAGGGTATTCCGATATCCAAGGTCATTTACGCTGGTTCATTCTGACACGATACAAAAAGACATTAGATTTGTTTGTTACATCCGTCCGCGCAAGCTGCGGAGAAATCGATGACGCAGAGCTATTCTGGCGACTTCATTTCTCGCTCGGTACTTTTATTTTTGCTATCGGCTCTAGCAAAGCGCTCACGGAAATCGCATCCAGCACATTTAATCAACATAACGCTGATGCGGAAGCGATTATCGATAGGCTAATCCCCTATTTAGCGGCAGGTATTGTCGCCGAACCGAATGCAACGCTCTCGACCCCTACGCCATCAATATAAATAGAACTTTTACACCGATCACGAGTGACAAAGCTACCGCTCTAATCATTAAACAATGACTCAATTGAACAAAAGGAACAGTACTTATGAGTTTTATCAGCCAAAAATTAATCAGTGAACCGGCATTTAGCTTGTTTAAAAAAGTACTTCCTCCGCTGTCTGCGACAGAGCGAGAGGCAATGGAAGCCGGTAGTGTATGGTGGGACGGTGAGCTATTCTCTGGCAACCCTAACTTCAACACACTTCATCAATACCCTACACCGACGTTAACGGAAGAAGAGCAATCTTTTATCGATAATGAACTAGAAACGCTGCTTGCGATGCTTGACGATCATAAGATGGTCAAAGAAGATCGCGACCTTCCAGAGGCAGTCTGGGCCTACCTTCGTAAAGAGCGCTTCTTTTCTTTGATTATTTCCAAAGAATACGGAGGCCGTCATTTCTCTGCACTTGCCAACTCGACCATCGTTGCCAAGATCGCCTCACGTAGCATGAACGCCGCCATCACCGTAATGGTACCTAACTCACTCGGACCCGGTGAACTGCTTTCACACTATGGAACACAAGAACAAAAAGATTATTGGTTGCCACGCCTTGCTGATGGAACCGATACGCCATGTTTTGCTCTAACTGGCCCAGAAGCGGGCTCAGACGCTGGCGGGATACCAGATACCGGTAAGGTTTGCTATGGCATGCACGAAGGCAAAGAAGTGCTGGGTATTCGCTTAAGCTGGAATAAACGCTACATCACCTTAGCACCGATTGCGACGGTGATGGGCCTCGCGTTTAAGCTTGAAGATCCCGACCAACTGCTAGGTGATAAGAAAAATATCGGCATTACGTGCGCCTTAGTACCAAGCGATCACGAGGGCGTCATTATCGGTGAACGCCATGATCCTATGCATCTCGCATTCATGAACGGCACCATTCGCGGCAACGATGTCTTTATCCCTATGGATTGGCTGATTGGTGGTGCCAATTACGCCGGACGTGGTTGGCGTATGCTGGTGGAGTGTTTGTCAGCAGGTCGTGGTATTTCTCTACCCGCGCTGGGGACGGCTGTCGGCCATTTAACCGCGAGAACCACGGGTGCTTATGCTTACGTACGTAAACAATTTGGCATGTCTATTGGTAAATTTGAAGGTGTCGCTGAGGCCATGGGGCGCATTGGAGGCATGACATACTTGCTAGAAGCCAATCGCACACTAACGACTACCTCACTTGATATGGGTGAAACTCCGGGAATCGTCACCGCCATTGCTAAATATCATATGACTGAGATCTCTCGGACTATTCTTAACGACTCAATGGACATTCACGCGGGTCGCGCAATTCAGTGTGGTCCAATGAACTACCTTGCTTCCGCTTACATGTTCATGCCTGTCTCTATTACCGTTGAGGGGGCGAACATTCTAACTCGTAACCTTATGATCTTTGGACAAGGCGCGACCCGCTGTCACCCTTACGTCCTACAAGAGATGGAGGCTGCTGCGAATCCAAATCATGCAGAAGGCGCAAAAGCATTCGACAATTTGTTGTTTAAACATATTGGTCATGCCACAAAGAACTCCATTGGTGGCTTGTTTGCTGCGCTAACGGGTTCAGCCTTTACTTCATCACCGATTTCAGGCGAAACCGCACGTCATTACAAGAGTCTGAAACGTCTGAGTAAAGCACTTGCAGTGAGTGCCGATTTCGCCATGCTCACACTTGGCGGCGAACTTAAGCGCAAAGAATTAATTTCTGCTCGACTAGGTGATGGACTGGCGTATCTCTACATGGCGTCAGCTGTATTGAAAAAGTTTCATGATGAAGGCCAGCCTGCTGCCGATCTTGATTACGTGCATTACGCCGCCGAGCATTGCTTTTACCACGCGGCAAAGTCTCTCAATGAGGCGTATCGCAACTTCCCAAGTGGCTTTGCTGGGAAAACACTTAAGGCGCTGCTTTTCCCACTAGGCAACCACTTTAAGCAACCGGATGATAGCCTAAGCCTCAGAATTGCCGAAAAACTCATGGTGCCGAGTGAAGACCGCGACCGCCTAACACACCTGTGTTACATCGGAGACCATGACGACGACAATGTCGGCATCATGGAGCGTGCATTCGTCGCCATGTATGACATTCGAGATCTAGAGAAGAAGCTCTTTAAAGGGGTTAAGGCAGGCAAAGTGGCGAAGAAAGGTATTCTTGCAGACCGCCTACAACAAGCCCTAAAAGCGGATGTTTTAACGCAAGCTGAAGTGGATAAGATTGTTGCAGCTGATGCGCTTCGTTATCGTGCAATTCAAGTGGATCACTTTAGCCACGATATGAAAGAGACGTTAACCAACCAACCTGACACGCCAAACCTTACGCATGTCGCATAAATAATGTGGTCACGCTCAAGTTAGCTTGAGTAATTACCTCCCCTATCCCCAGTGCAGACTCATCGTCTCTCTGGGGATTTTTATGGCACGTTCAAACAAAACCAAGACGACATCCTGGCATTGCTTGCCGAAACCCTTGCACCATTTAGACAAAAAACAACCGCTATCATTTCGGTGACCAATACATGCCTTTATAAAAAACTCGCGCTATTGTGCCGAAACTTTGGCCTATTTCTTTCATTAAAACACAAAAAATATAGAGGTAAGACCAGCTAACGATCTTGAGTCGCGCCAATACCTGATCTTTCCTTGACCACCGTCAGCTCAAGCTTGTGGCGTATTTTTTACTTTTCACTACTCATTTTGTGCTTACACTTAATACGTCGCTTACAAATACGCGGGGATGATTATTTCAATAATCATCATCTGTAATAAAAATAAAAAGTAACACCAAGTGAGTAAATTCAAACAAAAATTATCACTTTAATAAATAGTTCTCTATTTCATACATAGAGACTCAGCCGCTCAATAACAAAAGGAAGCTCCATGAATATTAAAGATTCCGTTGTCGTCATCACAGGTGGCGCCCAAGGCCTCGGTTTTGCCACTGCTAACATGCTCTCCAAAGCAGGTGCTCACATTGCCATCATTGATAGCAATGAAGAACAACTGGTCTCTGCTGCTGCAGACCTGCAAGCGAATGGGACACAAATAGGCACCTACTGCGCGAACATTACCGACGAGACAGCAACAATTAATGTGTTTGAGCAAATAGTAAAAGACTTTAGTAAAGTGAATGTCTTAATCAACAATGCTGGCATCTTAAGAGATGGCTTAATGGTAAAAGCGAAAGATGGCGAGATACTGGATGAAATGTCCTTAGATCAATTTAATGCCGTCATTAACGTCAACCTTAGCGGGACGTTTTTATGTGGTCGAGAAGCCGCAAAAGCTATGATTCGCTCTAACCAACCTGGTGTTATCATCAATATTTCTTCAGTGGCTCGCGACGGGAATATGGGACAAAGTAACTATAGCGCAGCAAAAGCGGGCGTAGCATCTTTAGCGATGGTTTGGGCTAAAGAACTGTCCCGTTACAACATTCGCGCCGCGGCTATCGCGCCTGGCGCTTGTTACAGCGCTATGACTGCGTCTATGAAGCCAGAAGCGCTCAGCAGACTTGAACAAATGGCTCCCGTTAAACGCCTTGGGCAAGATGTCGAAATAGCGAAATCCGCACAATTCATCATCGAGAATGATTTCTATAACGGTAAGGTTTTGGCTGTCGATGGGGGGCTTGTACTGTAATACTTTTAGTAAACAAGCAGAGCCTCATCTGACTTCACAAGGCAAGGTGATCGCGTTTGATTCACCTTGCCTTAGACTCCTCTGAACCACGACCCGACACCGCTACACGGGTTTAATGCTCGTTCAATAGTTAAGCAACCTGCTCACCATTCCATCAAGCACAAATAAAACTAACGCTTTGGATTAGAAATTGTCGTGCTCACACCCCACACAATACGGCCACATCTCAATATGTAACATATCGTGTCTGTTACTCTACAGTCAGTTTTATAAACTAGTTTTTATTAACAGTTAAGGGTTTTATTATGTGGAATAAACTAAATAAGTCCATGATGTTCTGTCAGATGATGTTTGGTCTGTCGTTCTATGGTGTCATGGTTATCCTCACGCGATTTTTCTTAGAAAACTTGGGTTACAGCGAAGCTGACACCATGATGGTAGTTGGGGCATTTTCATCAATTGGCCCTCTCTTTGCTATTGCCGGTGGATTTATTGCCGATAAGTTCTTAGGGGCATATCGCTCGCTTAGCATCGCCTATTTCGGGTTTAGTGCTGGTTACGTTCTATTAGTACTTGGCGCGTCTACCATCAACGTTCCAATGAGTTTGGCTGGTATTGCTCTCGCCAGTTATGCACGTGGCTTAATGTCCCCTTCTTATCCAAGCCTTTATAAGCGCACGTTCAAAAGCCAAGAAGATTTTGAGAACGGCTACCCAGTAAACTATTCTGTGAACAATGTTGGTGCACTTCTCGGCCAGTACTTATTCCCTATGTTTGTCCTTGTTATTGGGTTTTACGGTAGCTTCCTATTGTCAGGATTGCTTGCCTTCGCCGCTTTTTGCATGCTTATTCTCTTCCGAAAACAGCTTCAAGGCGTTGGTGCAGACATCGATCAGGCTGCAGTTTCAACTAAAAACTGGATACTTTTTGCCATCACCTCACTTGCCATGATCGGTATGGTATTTTTCATGTTCTCTAACATGGATATTGGTAAAAATATCGTTTATGCCATTGGGCTCGCGGCCATTGGCTACTTCATCTCGTTGATGCTAAAAGCGGAAAAAGCCGACAGTTTGCGTATGGGTACCATTCTTATCGTCACGGCGCTGACTACTGCATTTTTTGTCTATTATGGTCAAATGATGACATCTATGACCATGGTAACGATCAACACCATGCGTGGCGATTTATTCGGTCTGATCCCAATTGCGCCAGAAGCCTCCATGTCAATGAACCCGCTATGGTGCATCGTCGCAGGCCCAGTGATTGCAGGTACGTTTTCTAGTTTAGAAAAGCGTAACATTCACTTTACCACTGCTACAAAGATAGGGTTTTCCTTTATCTTGACCGCTATCGCCTTTGGTATTCTGGCGTTCGCAGTGAAGAACATTGGTGAGAGTGTCGTCATTCGACCAGAAGTGTTCTTAGTGATTCACTTCTTCCAAGCCTTTGCTGAAGTCATTGTGGGCTCGCTTGTTGTGGCGTTTATCTTATCTGTTGCACCAAAGCACATTGAGAACTTTTCCGTCAGCTTATTTTCAGTTGCGATTGCCTTATCTGGCATTGTTGGCGCAGTATTCTCCACGTCAATTGCAGCGGAGAAAGGACAAGAAATTACTCAAGAGTTTGTACAGCAAGTGTATGGTGGTTACTTTTCATTACTGACTGTATTAGCAGTTGTCATGGTGTTGGTGGCATTTATTGCCTCAATTGCGATTCGCAAAATGTTGGCGGCCGCCGATCAATCAAAACCTCAACAAAACATGGAGCTTAATGACGCTGAAAGCTAACTAATACAGTATTCAACATCATAGACTGCTCAAAAGCCCCCGCGTGAATCACGTAGGGGCTTTATCATTTCAGTTACGCCTCACCTAAATGATGTCAATTAGGCAACGTATTAGGGGGATTGAGTCGCTTACTGCATACGTGCTAGTTTCTAGGTTCTGGTTTCTAGGTTCTACACACTAAATAAACAAACGTTCTGGCCTTTGGGGCTTACTGAATAAATAGCCCTGACCGTATTCGCAGCCTTTTTGTTTTAAATATTCAGATTGCTGTGAGCTTTCTACCCCTTCAGCAACGACTTTAAGGCATAGCGCCTGCCCCATTGCTACAATGGCATTTACAATGGCATTACTGTCATTATTGTCTGGCACGTCTTTTACAAATGATTGATCTATTTTAAGTTTGTTAATGGGTAAACCTTTTAAATAAGACAATGACGAATAACCCGTGCCAAAATCATCAAGTGAAATCTCTATCCCCAATGAACTCAACTGCTCCAATGTTGCAATCGCTTTCTCTGGGTTAAACAGTAAAAATGTCTCGGTAATTTCAATATCGAGTCGCTTCGCTGGAAAACCGGTTTCCTCTAATACTGCTTCAAGCACAGGAAAAAAATCTGAATTTTGTAGTTGTAATGCAGACACATTGACAGCGATACGGCCAAAATCCCGACCTTCAGCCAACCAGCGATTGCCCTGAAGGCAAGACTCTCTTAGCACCCAAGCACCAATTTTTTGAATTAAACCTGTTTTCTCGGCAATCGGGATAAAGCTACTCGGCGGGATAAGACCTAAATCAGGATGTTGCCACCGGAGCAGAGCTTCCACGCCAATTAAGCGATTATCCGCAAGTGAGTATTGAGGCTGATAAACCAAGTAGAACTGATTCTTTTCCAACGCCTCATGGAGTGCAGATTGAATCCGAACGTGTAGTACCGAACTTTTCGTCAGATCCGGAGAGTAGAATGCATACCCATTGCGTCCATTCTTTTTCGCAAGGTACATCGCCGTATCGGCATTCTTTAACAAAGTTTCGCTGTCGTGGCCATCTTTAGGATATAAGGCGACTCCGATACTCGCAGAGACTCTTAGTGACTCGTTTTGGTCGAATACAAATGATGAGTTAAACACCCCCATAATACCATCAATCGTATCAAGGAGTTCAGCCTCAGAATTAAAGTCGGATAATACAACGACAAACTCGTCACCACCAAGACGAGCAATATTCGCTCGATGTTCGAGTACTGTATTCAACCTCTGGGCAACCTGCTCTAACAACTGGTCACCGTATAAATGCCCTTTGCTATCATTGATATGCTTAAAGTGGTCTAAGTCTAGAAACAAAGTAGCAAATGACTTGTGATACTTACGCCCTAGGTCAATATGCTGCTCCAATAGACTACTTAGATGAGCACGATTGGGTAAATTGGTCAATGGGTCGTAGAACGCCATTCTTCGCAAGCTCTCTTCATCCGCCTTTTGATCTGAGATATCTTCAAACACACAAATATGATGCATTAACGTATTGTCTTCATCCTTTAGGACACTGATTGTTGTCATTTGAGGATAAATCGAGCCATCTTTTTTGCGGTTGATAAACTCACCCCGCCATTGACCATCCGTCATCAACTTTTCCCATAAACCTTGATAGAACGTGATGTCATGGTGGCCAGATTGAAGAAAACGGGGATTCATGCCAATGACATCCGACAATTCATAGCCCGTAATGCGGACGAAGGCGCTATTGACATCCAAAATGTTGCCAACGTCGTCGGTAATAAACATACCTTCCTGGAAATTATTAAAAATCTCTGATGTCACCGATAGCCAAGTTTCAACAACCTTACGACGAGTGACGTTGCGAGTCATACCCAACACCCCTACCAATGAACCGCTGTTATCTCGGATGGGGGATTTTATTGTCTCCAACCAGATTTTATTTTGCTGTTCATCTAGCACAGGACATTCTTCGATGGTGACTTGTTGATCCGCGTCTATCACGGTTTTATCAGCGGTAATATACTGTTCTGCACGCTCGGACTCAAATAACTCTTCATCCGTTTTCCCGTGAACTTGAGCGCAACTGTAGTCCCATGCTTTTTCTACACTATGATTGATCATGACATAACGACCATCGGCATTTTTGACCCATGTATGATCGTCTAGCGCATCAATAAATTCCTGTAAGGTGGGGACTCGGCTCGACGCTATCTCGGCATCTATTGAAATGCCTTGCTTCTTCACAGTTACTTCATTGGAACTATTTTTCTGCGCACGAACATACATATCAAAACTGACTTGCCCAGCAACAGACGCCATCAAATGCTGTGGCTTACCATGCTGTGAATTACTATGCTGTGGATCATAGCTATGCGGCAAACAACTATGGTGTGGAGTGGCTGGGGACAGCGCGAGCACCGCTGAAAGCTGATCGTCGCCACCCCATATAGGCGCGAGGTATAGGGTTGTACTAGCTTTGGTTTTAACCAATACGTCAAGGTGAGGAAAGCGAAATTCTCGAAGAGTCGCTAACAACATGTCGTCGTCGACACCATTGTCTGTTGCCGATACGTTACACTCACAAAAACACGACCAGTTCATTGACCTATCTAATATCAATAATCGACCATTAGATTGTGTCGCCAGACAAAGTTGTTCTAAAGAAGATTGCCAACTAATCTTGAGTTCGGGTGATAGCGTCGCACAGTACATGAGTTAATAGACCAAGAGCAGGGCTGCGTATTTGCCCTTTATTCATTTAATGATCGGACTATCCTACTCAATACAACACAAAATGCCAAAGTAACCCGCTCCAATTAGTGAACTAACCGACAGCAATACGGGTTAGTTCTTAGTCAAATAATGGCTCAGCATGCGGTCCACATCGTACCATCATGCCGTTCGTGATCCTCTTTCTTCGTCAGTCGGCTTCAATCAATATTAATTAACATTGATATTTTGATCTCGTTCGTCATACATATCTGGTGTGGTATGCAAACCGCCCGTATAACCCGCCTTTTCAAGCGTCTCTCTTACCTGCCTGACCTGGTCTCGGGTAACCGGTATTTCACGTGCTCCCAAGTGTATTCGCACAAAAGAAATCAACTCAGCTAAAGCTGTATCCGATAAAACATCATTGAAACTCACCATCGGCATAAAGTTACGTTCTTCATCTAGATAGCTTGGCTGCAGTCCCCTCAACGTTACTGCAATAGTGTTGAAAGGGTCACTGTGCATGATGATGCCATTGTTTAATAACGTCGGTGCAATAGGGTCACGCCCTTTACCATCTTCACCATGACAGGCACCACAGGTTTGATTGTAGGTTGCGTAGACTTCATTGGCGTAAGCTGCGTCAGTAAACCCGGTTGGTTCTAGTACAACCGTCTCGTTGTGAATAACGTTATTCGTATCCCCAATTAGTAGATAGTAAGACATGGACTCGATGTCTTCTCGAGTCATTCGGCTCAAACTATTCTTAATAACATCCGCCATACCGGCAAAGGCCGAACCTTTGTCTGAATGTCCTGTGTGTAAAAAATCTGACAGTGACTTTTCGTCCCAACCATCCATATAGAGCTCGTTAGCACTGATATTAGGAGCATTCCAACCATCAATAAGGTTGCCTTGAAAGATCCTATCCGTGTCCAACGCTTGAGCGATATTTCTCGGTGTATGGCATTCAGAACAGTGCCCGAGCCCTGCGACCCAGTACTTACCTTTCTGCCATTTTTCGAGATCAGAAATGTTACCTTTCAGTTCACTAGGAGGTTGGTAATCAAGTACGGCGGTATCCATAAACACGAGATTCCACCCCAACAAACCAAGACGAATATTGGCAGGAAACATCATTTGATTACGATCATTCTGCCTTGAGACTGCGGCGATAGATTGCATGTATTCCCACAACGCGAGCATGTCTTGATCAGTCATATATTGATAAGACGTGTAAGGCATTGCAGGGTATAGATAGCCATGTAACCCCTTCCCAGCAACTAGGGCGGCTTTGAAGTCTTCATAGTCATACAACCCTATCCCTTCTGACGTATGAGGGGTAATGTTGGTTGAATAGATAGTGCCGAATGGCGTAACAAATGGCAGTCCACCAGCAAAAGGTTCTCCCCCTTCGGCGCTATGGCAAGCCACGCAATCTCCGGCGTAGGCCAAATACTCGCCTTGCTGCACTAACGCAGGATCCAAACTTGCCAATTTCGCATCCTCATCCAATCGAGACTTCGTCATATAGGCGCCAATCGCCAAGATTTCGTCTTGAGAAAGCTGCTGACCGAAGGCCGGCATTACGTTATTGAGACCATTTCGAATCGTATGTTGAATCTCTTCAATACTACCGCCATGCAACCAGACATGATCAGAAAGGTCTGGCACACCGAGCTGACTATTGGCTACAGAGCCATCGCCATGACAAGAGGCACAATACTGAGTGAATAGCCCCTTTCCCAACGCGACTTTCACGGCTGGCACATCGGTGTGTCGCTGATTTAATGACGCTAAATAGTAGGAAATTTTGGCAATATCATCGGGGTTAATCGCATCTACCCATCCCGGCATCGCGCCATTTCTACCCAGAGTAATAGAGTGAATAATTTCCGCATCACTCCCCCCGTAAAGCCATTCATTATCGATTAAATTAGGAAAATGCTTAGCACCTTGGGCATTATTTCGGTGACAAGCCGCGCAATGAGTTTGAAACAGTCCTCGACCCGAACTCACAACGTCAGGATTCATTGCCAAGTTCACTAAGCGTTTATCACTGATGTCCGCCATCTGATTACTCAAGCTCGTGTTCACTTGGCTTAATTTGTCGTCACTTTGCTGCCAGTTGATTAACCCTTGCCAGTTACCCAGTCCAGGGTAGAGAACTAAGTAGCCAAGTGAGAGGCTAAAAGCGATAAAATAAGAGACAAACAGTAGCTTAGGGGGAGGCGCATCGTTTTCATCGATACCGTCAAAGGAGCCAATTGTGTGATGCTCATCTGCATGGTGATTACTGCGCCAATATTTAATCACCACACCTACCATCAGTACAAAGAACACAACGGTTCCTACCACGGCCCATAGATTCCAAAAACCATTCAATTCAATTGAATCCATTACAGTGCCTCCTCTGAGGTATCAACACCTAGACTTTGAAGGTATCGAATGAGTGCTTCCCCTTTTGTTTTACCTCGGACCTGTAATCGCGCATCCGCGATGTCTTCAGCTGAGTATGGAACACCAAGATCACGAAGCGTCTCCATTTTTCCAGTGATATCATCACCCGACAGTTTTTGCTCAAACAGCCACGGGTAAGACGGCATGATGGACGTAGGGACAACTTGACGGGGGTTGATAAGGTGGATGGTATGCCATTGGTCTGAATATTTTCTGCCCATATTGGTGAGGTCGGGCCCGGTACGCTTCGACCCCCACAAATTGGGAAACTCATAAATGTCATCCGATTCTTTGTTCGCGCGACCATTCCGGGCAATCTCAGGATCAAGCGGACGCACCATTTGCGTGTGGCAGACGTGACAGCCTTCGCTAATATAAATATCTCGCCCAGCGACTTCTATTGCCGTCAACGGCAGTGCCGCGCTTCCGATCGCAATCTCAGGTCCTCTGACAATATTAGGCACAACCCAAACCAGTAAAGAAAAGGAAGCCACGACCACCGTGCTTACAATCAGTATGCCTACAGATTTAGTGAAATCAGCTGTCATCTCAAGCCTCCTTTGCAACAACAGTGGCCGGCGAGCGAACCGTTTTGAATAAATTGAATGCCATCAGAAATAAGCCAAGTACAAATAATGCGCCACCGAAGAAACGTAAAAACAGCCAAGGTGCCTTATAATCCATTGCTTCAACAAAGCTATATAACAGTGACCCGTTATCGCTTTGCGCCAACCACATATACCCTTCACCGATGCCAGCGACCCAAAGGGCGATGGCATAAATCGCCACACCAGCATGGGCCAACCAGAAGTGCCATTTTATTAGCCTATTTGACCACAGCGTTTCTTTACCCCACAGCCTCGGAATGAAGTAGTAAAACACCGCAATGCCCGACATCCCCACCCAACCTAGCGCCCCGGAATGCACGTGACCAATGACCCATTCCGTATTGTGCGCCACCATATTGAACCAACGAATCGCAAGCAGAGGCCCTTCAAACGTCGCAAGACAGTAATAGAGAATGGCTGAAAAGAAGAACAGCATGATGTAGTCTGATTTCAATTTTTTCTTATTTTGCAGTAACGTCATCGCACTATTGAAAGCGCCCCCCCATGACGGTAGCCAAAGGATAAGAGACATGACTATGCCGATGTTTTGTACCCAGACCGGCACCGAAGAGTAAATAAGATGGTGCGTCCCCGCCCAAGTGTAAAATCCCACCAACCCCCAAAAGTGGATCACCGACAGTCGATAGGAATAAATGGGTCTTTCCGACACTTTAGGTATGAAGTAATAATTCATGCCTATGACACCTGCCGTTAGGAGAAAACCAACCGCATTATGACCCCACCACCACTGTACGATGGCATCTTGAGCGCCAGCAAACACCGAATAGGACTTCATAAACGAGGCTGGCATGGCTAAGTTATTCACCACAAAAATCATCGCAACAACAATGATAAATGCCGCAAAAAACCAGTTGGCCACAAAGATATGCTGCACTTTTCGTTGACCGATGGTACCGAAAAACAGTACGGCATAGAGCACCCAAACCAATACAATGAGTAAATCAATCGGCCATTCAAGTTCAGCGTACTCTTTTGATGTGGTATAGCCCATTGGCAGTGTTAACACCGCCAGTAGTAACACTAATTGCCACCCCCAAAAAACCATCCAAGCTAGGCTTTTGTTATAAAGGTTGCATTGACCAGTGCGTTGCGCGATGTAGAGTGATGTCCCCATCAAAATATTCACGACAAACCCATAGATAACGCCCGACGTATGCAAAGGACGCAATCGACCGAACTGTATGTATTGTGAGTCAAAATTCAACACTGGCCAATATAACTGCGCCGCCAAAACCACCCCAATAATCATCCCTAAAATGGCCCATATTAGCGAAGCGACAATGAAGTATTTAACGACGTTAATATTGAATTGCGCGGACGTATCTTCCATGTGACGCCCCCTAATCAGATGTGCCAGAAACAGGCAGATTTTCATCGCTATTTGAATGACTCGCCTTATCTGTACTCTCACTGATGGAACCAAGCATTGAGTAGTAGTAAGCAATGTCCGACATGTCTTTGTCTGATAATGCATCGGCCTGTTGCTGCATTAACACAGCCAGTCCAGCGGAGCGTTCTCTCGACTGATAGCTCTTAAGTGAAGTGATGAGATAAGCCATCTTCTGCCCTCTCAAATTGGGATAGGATTCAATACTGGATATACCATTCACACCATGACACGCCATACAGACTTTGGCTTTCTGCTCTCCAAGAGTAAATTTTTCATCCGCACTTGAGAGGCTCGGCGCACCAAAGAGTAATACACACAACACAATGAGCAACAGCTTGTCGCCCATTCTGTTTGCAACCCAATTTTTTCCCATCACACACTTTCTTCCCATGACACAAATCCTTGATAGGTACGTTTTTTGATAGAAACGCTGTGTTGCTGAAGCTACTACGAAGAAATCTGCTTCAATCTATTTACCGACATCCTCTGGTTTCAGCGCAAAAAGCAACCCGACATTAGCATGAAGACGTAACCGCTTAATCCGTCTTACAAGCCTGTTGTACGCACCAAAACACGTGGATGGACAAAAAGTAACTGTGACTAAAACCATAGGAGGGGGAGTGAGGTTTAGCAAATGAACTGCGAATTTCGGCTAAGATGCTCATCATGACGCAAAAATCCCAGCTTATTTTTCAACTTAACATGCCATTTTGCCGCTAAGTAAGGTATAACGATGCGATGAAAATACCTAAACGAATACAGCCCTTGGTTGACGACGGTCTCGTCGACGAGGTGACAAGCCAACTTATGAGTGGCAAAGAAGCGTCCGTGTACATTGTACGCTGTGGCGAAACCATCCGTTGTGCGAAAGTGTACAAGGAAGCAAGTCAGCGCAGCTTTAAAAAAGCGTCTGCTTATCGTGAAGGCCGTAAGGTGCGTAATAGCCGCCGCGCGCGCGCGATGGAAAAAGGATCTGGCTTTGGTCGTGAACAGCAAGAGAAAGTTTGGCAAAATGCGGAAGTCGATGCGTTATACAAATTAGCCGAAGCTGGTGTTCGAGTCCCTTCTCCCTATGGTTGCTTTGATGGGGTTCTGCTGATGGAGCTGATCACCGATGACGAAGGCTATGTTGCCCCTCGACTCAACGACGTGACCATGTCCGCCGAGCAAGCCGTTGAGGATCACGATGTAATGATGGGTTATATCGTCAAAATGCTTTGTGTTGGGCTTATTCATGGTGATTTGTCTGAATTTAATGTGTTAGTGGATGAATATGGTCCGGTTATTATCGACTTACCACAAGCAGTAGACGCCTCTGCTAACAACAATGCTGAATGGATGTTAACGCGTGATGTCAACAATATCCGTGATTATTACAGCCAATTCGCACCAGAATTGTCCAAGACAGAGTATGCCAAAGAAATGTGGGCGTTGTACGAAAAAGGCGAACTTACACCGGAAATTGAACTCACCGGTAAAGTGCAAGAGAATACCGTTGAAGCGGATTTGGCAGCCATCATGCAAGAAATCGACGCCGCACGTAACGAAGAACGCTTCCGTCAAGAACGATTGAAAGAAGCAAAAGACGGCGTTGATGAAAGTAAATTTAACTGGAGTGAGAATTAACATCCACAATATAGCGATGTTATCCAATCTAGTCTGAACTCATATAAATAATGGTAGGCGCTTCCACGTCTACCATTATTGAAATACCGCTACACTAACTCACTACACCATCTCACTACACCATCCTCACTATTTTTTCTCATCAAACGTAATAGAGTATTCCCCTAGACCTTCATATTGAATCAATGTCGGCTGGTCAAAATCCACTTCAACAACCCCGCAATACGATCCAGTAATAATCGCCTCACCTGCTGCAAACTCCATCCCGCGACGCGTCATGGTATTGATCAACCAGTAGATAGGGTTTTGCGGTAACGAGTTAGGGTGCTTGCCTGAAAAGGCTTGAACCTGCTCTTCTTGAGTTATAGAGATGTCCACCTTCGCCGCCAAAAATGCTTTATCTCGCTCAATTTCTGGGCCGATAAACAAACCTTGGTTGACTAAACAATCCGCTAATACTTCATAAAATTCAGCGCCACTGTCCTCTGCAAAGCGAGCTTGAATCAACTCTAAAGCCATATGGCAAGAACCAATCGCATCATTAATTTGCGCTTCAGAGTACCCTGCAGGGTTAGCAGGTAATGACTTAGCTAAAACAAAGGCAATTTCGGGCTCGACCCGTGCCTGGCTATTATCAGCAAAAAGTTCGCACCGTTCGCCTCGCTGTATACTATTAGCAAAAATTGGCGCTACTATAAATTTGTCTTCAGATAACGGAAGTAAACACTTCCACCCGCCCACTTTATCGCTATGCAGCGCAATCATTGCAGACTGAATTTCCAGAGCCTCTTCAAGCGTGTTTGGACGCAACAACTCACTCATTCGTGGTGCTTTCATGCCAGCAACTCGGTGACTTAACAACTCACGAGCGGCCTGATTACTATTACTGTTCATTGTGTACTACCTAAGATCAATTTTTTTGATTGTATCCAAATCTCAACACAATGAATATAAGGTAAATCATAGATATATCTATGTGTTAATAGGAAATTATCATTGGGCGAGATAGCCATTATGAACAGCAGAAGCAGGACATTTAATGACGAAAAATAAGGTAAAAAAAAACCGCGCTTAATAGCGCGGAAACTTGGGCAGTTTACAGGGTAAACGTTTTACTATCTGGACGGCTTCTATCGTGAAGCTCTTTATTGTTGAGCTTTTAGTTTCAAGCGCATTGCATGCAGTACAGGCTCTGTGTACCCACTTGGCTGCGCACAACCTTCAAACACCAACTGACACGCCGCGGAAAAAGCAATGCTCTCTTTATAGTCCGGAGCCATATTTTGATAACTTGGATCATCGGCATTTTGTTCATCGACCACTGCCGCCATACGTTGCATGGTTTCCATTACTTGCGCTTTTCCACAAATGCCATGGCGTAACCAGTTAGCAATATGCTGGCTAGAAATTCTCAGTGTTGCGCGATCTTCCATCAAACCAACATTGTTAATATCCGGTACCTTTGAACACCCCACGCCTTGGTCAATCCAACGCACTACATAGCCAAGAATCCCCTGCGTATTGTTGTCCAATTCATTCTGAATATCTTTTGCTGTTAACTTTTGCTTACCTAACAGTGGAATAGTCAAAATATCATCGACGTTTGCTCGAACACGTTCACGGAGCTCTTTCTGACGACTCGGTACACTTACTTTATGATAGTGAAGGGCGTGTAACGTCGCTGCTGTAGGCGATGGCACCCACGCCGTATTGGCTCCTGCTTGCGGATGACCAATTTTCGCATCCATCATTTTTGCCATGTTATCTGGCTCAGGCCACATGCCCTTACCAATCTGAGCTTTGCCTTGCAACCCACACGCTAAGCCTAAATCCACGTTTTGATCTTCATAGGCTCCGATCCATGTCATTGACTTCAGTTGCACCTTCGGCGCAAATGGACCGGCTTCCATACTGGTATGAATCTCATCGCCTGTACGATCTAAAAAGCCAGTGTTGATAAAGACCACACGCTCTTTTGCTGCTCGAATACACTCTTTAAGGTTGACTGAAGTTCGACGCTCTTCGTCCATAATGCCCACTTTAATGGTATTACGTTCAAGACCTAGAGCCTCTTCAATGCGACCAAATAATTCATTGGTAAAGGCCACTTCTTCAGGACCATGCATCTTAGGTTTTACAATATTAATACTGTTCGCCGTCGAATTTTGATACGCGCTGTTGCCTCTAAGATCGTGCATCGCGATAAGCGACGTAATCATGCCATCCATAATACCCTCAGGCACTTCATTCCCATCAGCATCAATGATCGCAGGGTTAGTCATTAGATGGCCAACATTACGGATAAACAGCATACTGCGACCTTTTAGCGAAATTTCTCCGCCCGTCACACTGGTATAATGACGGTCCGCATTAAGTCGTCGTACCATGGTTTTACCGTTTTTCTCAAGCGACTCTTGCAAATCACCCTTCATTAAACCGAGCCAGTTTTGGTACGCGAGCGCTTTATCTTCACCATCGACGGCAGCAACGGAATCTTCACAGTCCATAATCGTGGTTAACGCCGCTTCCACAACCACATCCTTAATTCCCGCCGCGTCCACACTGCCAATTGGGGCGCTTGGATCAATCTGAATTTCAATATGCAGGTTATTATGCTTAAGAAGAATGCAAGAAGGCGCGGTTGCCTCACCTTGGTATCCGATAAATTGGGTGCCGTCCATTAACGTCACTTCCTCACCGTTCCCCAGCGTCGCCGTTAAAGTATTACCAATGCTCACGTCTGAAATACTGTATTGCGTGACATCTTTATGTGAAACGCCGTTTAGTGGCGCGGCTTCATCCAAAAATTCTCGTGCATAGGCGACAACTTTGGCGCCACGGACTGGGTTAAAGCTACCGCCTTTCTCTGCGCCATTATCTTCGCTGATAACATCCGTGCCATACAGAGCATCATACAAACTCCCCCAACGAGCATTGGCAGCATTCAGAGCGAATCGAGCATTCATTATCGGTACCACCAGCTGCGGCCCCGCTTGAGTGGCAATTTCAGGCTCCACATTCGCGGTTTCGACTTGGAAGTCTTCGCCTTCCGCAACCAGATAACCAATCTGTTGCAAAAACGCTTTATATTCTGCCGCATCAAGGGCATGCCCTGCACGTTCTTGATGCCACACATCTATCTGATGCTGAAGATCATCACGCTTAATGAGTAACGCCCTATTCTTTGGGGCCAAATCATTAAGAATCGTTTCAAACGACTGCCAAAATTCATCAGCATTAATCCCTGTTCCAGGGATAGCTTGTTCATTTACTAACGCGTAAAGGGAGCTATCAATGCTCAAGCTTCCCTGTTGAATACGATTGCTCATAGGATCTCTCTCGAATTTACCGATTACGTATAAAGAAAACTCTACGTAATGGATGATAATTTAGCTAATTTATGCCACTTATAGTGAACATTCACATAATAAATACCCAATTAAGGGGACTATTCCGTCACACCACTCTCTATTTCATTCGCGACGCTTTTAATCAATCGACGCATCCATTGGTGATCAGGGTTACTCTGTAATAAAGGGCTCCATGCCATCTTTACTTCAAATGGTTCGATGGCAAAAGGCGCGGGTTTAATCATGAGTTTGGGGTTATTACGCTGTGATTGCGCTGCTTTGCTCGGAATAGTCAGAATAAGATTTTTCTGTTGTGCAAAAAGCACTGCCGACAGGTAATGGCGCGTAAATACGGTAATATTACGCGTCTTACCGATTCGCATTAATGCTTCGTCGATCCAGCCCAGCTTCTGCGCTTCACTCGGGTTTATACCCACGCCTGTCCCCATTCCGGTTTTGCTCACCCAAATATGCTGCGCCTTTAGATAAGAGAAGATATCGAAGTTTTCTGCAATCGGATTATCTCGGCTAAATAAGCAAGAGAAGCCGTCATGCCACAGGCTCATCTGATGGAATGACTGGGGAATGTCATCGAAACGGTTAATAATTATATCGACGGTGCCCTGCTCAACATCTTGATAGCTCACATCACTGGGCGTCATGATATCAAGGCGTATTTTAGGTGCGATTTCACTTAGACGTTCCAATAAAGGCTGAATAAGTGTCGACTCCGCGTAATCACTAGCCATGATCCTAAAAACTCGCTCACTGTCTTCTGCACTAAATTCAGTAGTGGGTTGCAGTGCTTTCTCAACGTTGGCGAGTACATTTCTAATCACAGGCTGTAGCTTTTGCGCCCGCTCGGTTGGAATCATACCCTCGCTCGTTCTCACCAATAAAGGGTCGTCAAATACATCCCTTAATCGACGTAGTCCATTACTCATTGCTGGTTGAGTGATCCCCAACTGATTCGCTGCTCGGGTTACGTTTCGCTCTCTAAGCAAAGTGTCTAAATACACAAGTAAATTAAGGTCTATACGAGCAATATTCATAAAATAAATACCGAATATAATAACTATAAATTAACAAAATTATCACACAATCGCTTACGCTTTGTCCATGGTTAAGATTTAGCCCAGGCCGGTTTGGCCACATATCCAACTGAAACTAAGGAAGAGTTATGTCGCAAATCACACAAGATATCGAAATGATCGAAGTTGCTAAACGCACTGCTGGTGCTCCGTGGGATGCTATTAATCCAGAATCTGCGGCTCGTATGCGTGCTCAAAATAAATTCAAGACAGGTCTAGATGTCGCGCAATATACGGCAGATATTATGCGTGCTGATATGGCGGCTTATGACGCAGATAGCTCTCAGTACACACAATCACTAGGTTGCTGGCATGGTTTCATTGGTCAACAAAAAATGATTTCTATTAAGAAGCATTTTGGTGGCAAAACAGACCGACGCTACCTTTACCTTTCTGGTTGGATGGTGGCGGCACTTCGCTCTGACTTCGGCCCACTACCAGACCAATCTATGCATGAAAAAACCTCGGTTGCTGGTCTTGTTGAAGAGCTCTATACCTTCTTGCGCCAAGCCGACGCCCGTGAGCTCGGTGGTCTATTCCGCGCACTAGACGATGCCCGTGAAGCAGGCGATGTGAGTGCACAAGATGCGATTCAAGACCAAATTGACAACCACGTCACACACGTAGTGCCAATCATCGCTGATATCGATGCTGGTTTTGGTAACGCTGAAGCGACTTACCTAATGGCAAAACAAATGATTGAAGCGGGCGCGTGTTGTCTACAAATTGAAAACCAAGTTGCGGATGAAAAGCAATGTGGTCACCAAGACGGTAAAGTAACGGTGCCTCACGCCGATTTCCACGCCAAGCTACGTGCGCTTCGTTATGCTTTCCTTGAACTGGGTATCGACAACGGCATCATTGTTGCGCGTACCGATTCACAAGGTGCTGGCCTTACTAAAGAAATCGCGGTAGTTAAAGAGCCAGGTGACCAAGGTGACGTATACAACTCTTACTTAGATGTAGAAGAAATCGATGTAGCGGACATGGCAGAAGGCGACGTATGCTTTAACCGCGACGGCAAGCTAGTTCGTCCTAAGCGCCTACCTTCTGGTTTGTACCAATTCCGTCAAGGTACCGGTGAAGACCGCTGTGTATTTGACTGTATCGAAGCAATTAACGCAGGTGCCGACCTACTGTGGATTGAAACTGAAAAACCACACATTGGTCAAATCAAGGAAATGATGGATGGTGTTCGTGCAGTTCACCCTAACGCGAAACTGGTTTACAACAACTCTCCATCATTCAACTGGACGCTTAACTTCCGCCAACAAGCGTATGACGCAATGGTTGAAGCGGGCGAAGATGTGTCGGCCTACGACCGCTCAAACCTAATGAGCGAAGAGTACGATGAAACCGAACTGTCTACTCGTGCTGATGACCGCATTCGCACCTTCCAAGCAGACTCTTCACGTGAAGCAGGTATCTTCCATCACCTAATCACACTGCCAACGTACCACACAGCGGCGTTGTCTACGGACAATCTGGCTAAAGAGTACTTCGGTGACCAAGGTATGCTTGGTTATGTTGCAGGCGTTCAACGTAAAGAAATCCGTCAGGGCATTGCTTGTGTGAAACACCAAAACATGTCTGGCTCAGATATTGGTGATGACCACAAAGAGTACTTTGCTGGCGAAAATGCACTAAAAGCTGGCGGTGCGCTGAATACTTCTAACCAGTTTAACTAATCACTGATTGAACAAATCACTGAGTTAAACAAATTGAAGTAATGGATAAAAGCGGCTTTCGGGTCGCTTTTTTATCTCTAAGACTTTGTTAAAGTGGTAATTACGGCTTTTACTATTCACATTCGTTACGACCATTAACATTCATTATTTGTTGAGAATGCCTATGACTGATACGCCTTTCTATCTTCAAGATACAAAACAATTACTGTCTAGCGATGGTTTTGCCACCAGTGACATTTGGTATCACGGCACGTCATCAGCACTGCTCTCTTCCATCCAAGGTCAAGGGCTGAAACGCTCTGGTGACAAAGCGCTAAATAAAGCGGCTAGAAATACCATGGCAACGATCGGCAATAACTATACGGAATCCGTCGAACCGGTGTTTTTGACGCAGAGTAAAGAGCTGGCTTATTACTGGGCCAAGCAAACCGTAAGAGAGCGAAGTGCACGATTTGAAGGTTCAGAGCAGCCTATTGTACTTGCGGTGAAGTTGTCAGAAAAACAAAATGCCAATGTGAAACCCGACGTGGGTGCAATGAGTCTATTACTTATGGACAGTGGCGAGCAATTTATGGCGCACTTAGCCGGCCTCTATGAGAAAAATGGCTTCTCTGTCCCTAATATAGATTTAAGAAACGCCGATCGCATGGCATTTCTTAAGCAACTTGGTATGGCTTACATCAACCAAGATATTAGCTTAGCGTGTGTGACAGCACTATCAGACCCAAACGCTGAAGCCATAAAGTAACAGCGCTACCTTATCTCTCGGTATAGGTCTCTATCCTACGTACAAATAACAACCCACGCTCACAGAGTCATCTCGACACCGACTCTATGGACGTGGGTTCTGTCTTACTGCATGCGCCTGTATCTCATCCGCAGACTTTGAATGCGCGCTATTGAGTTATCCCCCACACTTCAATTTCTTGGAAATTATTCCAACGAACCAAACCAGCATTAACAGAATCATTATTGCCATTACATGTCAGTCGAATAATTTTCGCTTCCTGAGTGCCCAAATCAATATCAACGAATCCAGTACTATTGCCAGGAGAGAGATAGCTCAGCAGAGGCGTAAATGTAACACCATCGCCACTCACCGATATATCCATCAGATACTGCCTTACATCCCCTTTAGCCTGCGATACTCTAAGAACATTGACCATCGCTAAGTTCTTTAAAGTAATATCGAACTGTATCCCTAACCCTTTCGCCGTCCATTTAGTCGTAGGATCGCCATCGATCGCCATTTGGGGGGTATGATCCACTCTTGTCTCTGAAGCACTCACTTGAGCAATATCTAAGCGTTGGCTTTGTGCTAAGTCACTGCCCAAAAAGCTCAAGTAGCGACTGGGAAATGGATTGTCATTATCCGGCGACAGCGTCGGGAAAATATAATCAATTCCTGCATCGGATAACCCAAACCAACGACACAGCGTCGCCGCATACTGTTCCGATGCCGTGGTTGGAATGAATTTATTGCCTACCGCATCAGGACCATCTTTAACAAACGTCGGATATCGACCGTACGCTTTGCCGCCTTTAACACTTCCGCCAATGACAAGTTGGTTACTTCCCCAGCCATGATCGGTGCCTTGATTACTGTTGTTCTCTATGGTTCTACCAAAATCGGACATCGTAAATGTGGTCACGCTGTCCTCCAAACCATCGGCTTGCAATGAGGCATAAAAGGCGGACAGTGCATCATCAATCGTGGCGAGTAAGCCATCATGCTTACCGCGTTGATTACTATGATTATCAAAGCCACCCATTGAAATAAAATACACTTGTCTAGATTGGTTCAACCCTTGACTCGCCTGTATCAACCTTTTCACCATCTTAAATTGCCCCCCTAAATAGCCAGCAGGGATCGTCGGGTCTTCAGGGTGCTGCTCAAGCATATCTCCGAGCGTGGTTTGAAAATCTAAAATATCTTGAAAACGCTGCAAATACGCCCGACCAAACGCCGAGGCATTATTATCTGCTAGCAATTTACCAATATTGTTGTTCACTGAATTTACCGCCAAGGATGACATGGCACGAATACCCGAAGCACTAACACGTAAGTCTTGTATACCCTGCCCATTCATCAGTTCATTGCCTGAAAAAGACATATTGGGTGAAATGGTCTCAGCGCCAGAGGCGAGAATGTCCATCATCATGCCAGCCCAACCATAAGGATGATATTGTCGTGTGCCCCACCCTCTTTGCCACGCCAATTGTTGTTTATTATGTGCCCCCAGGTTGGGCGAACGTGCGACATTGCCATAATTGGCTTTGGTGGTCGGTTCTAATAGCGTCCCCACATTGACAACGCTGGTCGCCACCTTCTCTTCAAATAAAGAGGCGATTTTAGGCATCGCACCATTGAGTACTAAATTATTTTGCTGATCATCTAATAGCTTACCCAGCGTAGCCTTTTCATGATCCCACAGCTGTATTGCAGGTCGAGCATTACGATAATTATCCAAATTCTCGCCAGAATCCGGAATCAACATATTAAAAGAGTCATTGCCTCCAAACAGGAACAAGCAGACCAGCGCTTTATAATCTCCCTCCGTGTTAGCCAAAGCACTTGAAGGAAGTGACAACGTCAACGGAATTGATGTTGCAGCAGAGCCATACACGGTACTTTTCAAAAAATTACGTCTTGATAATTTCATAGCCGCTTACTCCTGAATCATAAAGTTAGGGGAAATAAAGGCAAAATAGAGCATGGCGGATATCGCGTATGGCTTATTGTTACTACTTTTGGCGTTCCATAACGCTTCTAGTCTTGGAGCAATATCTAGCGGTATTTCTCCACCATAAAAACGATCAGCAAACAAATGACTCAGTGCCTCAAAATCCCCCGCGGCAGCAACAAAATCAGACACATCAGGATATATCTCGTTAGTACTGTTTGAATTCGTTTTGTAACCGTTATCCGCCACCAGCTTCCATGCAATGTTGCTCATTTTAATCGTTTGATTCCAGTCCATAATGGCCAGCTCTGGTGCAGTTAAACCCAGCCCCTCTAGCTCTCCTGCAGGCATATAGTCGGGAGAATAGAAATTAAATACCGACGGCGAACCGAGTGGGTACTGGCCAAATGTTTCTTGGTATAACATGGCATTTCGCACCGTTGTGCCTCCACCGCCGGGTTGACTGTTGAGAGCGCGATAAAGAAAGCTCATAGCCAAGATGGGCTCTCGAACCTTTGCTGTTTCTCCGTTTAGTACAGTGTCATCAAGCAGTATCGCTTTAATGACTTCAGATAAATTCCCCTGAGTCTGACGAAATACCGTGGCGACTCGCTGCACATAAGCAGGTCCTGGGTTGGAGGTGACAAAACGCTTAATCAAAAGAGTGGCAATATGAGGTGCGGTACTGGGGTGATCGACTAATACCTGTAGGATATGCTGCAACTCTTCTTCAGCACCGACGCCCGATGGAAACGTGACGCCTAATACCTGCTTTTCTTCCCTATCGTGGTAGGTATCATTCGCTACCATCGGCTCAGACATACTGCTATCGGACATGAACCAGCCAGTAAAAATACGCGCCATACTCTCTACGTCGGCATCGTCATAGTTAGCTTCTGGTTCACCGAACTCGTTGAGATACAAGGAACCATCATCATTAAGCCGATTCAAACCAATGGTAAAAAGTTGCATCACTTCACGAGCATAGTTCTGGTCTGGATTAACGCCTGTTTCACTCTTTGGCAAATTACCAACCATCGTCAGATATGTCCCCATCACCGGAGAACGAGTTACATGATAGAGTAGTGTTTTGTAGTCACTAAACGCATGAGCCGTAAGTAGATCATAGTAATTTGCAAGCTCCAATGGGTAAGCCGCCAATTGGGCATCGCGATCCCCTACCACCAGAATTTGACTCAAAGCAAACGACATCCGTTGCCTTAATTGCGCTTGGTCCCAAAGTGCCATATCAAACCACCCGCACACTCTCATTTCCGCGCTGACCGTACTAGAACCACGATCTTGTTGTTGAGCCTGAGTTCTTGATACATGAGAGGTGTAAGGTTCCGATATTTGCTTTTCTATCCAATCACTTCGATCGTCAGTTAATAAAAACTCACTTACCTCTTCTTTCTTTACTCCCATTGTCGAACAATCTAAAAATCGAAATGCTTGCTTATATGACAAACCATCCATAGTTTATTCTCCTACTAATTTATTACTACCGCATACCTATTTACTACCGTAGTACTTCATTAGAACAACAACAATAACCAAGCCAATAAAACCTGCGAAGCGGAATAATATACAAAACAACCAACACCAATAAAAACAATGCATTACAGAACCAAAATATCAAATTAAAAACATAAAATAAATTCAATATAAAAATAGAATAATGACTTTATTAATATTACATTCAATATATCCACTTAAAATACAAAGAATATATTAATGGTCATTTTATTGACGAAACAACGCCATTATTATGTCATGAGTCTAAATTAAATAATAAACAACATAAAAACATCATTTAATAGCAGTGCCTATTCGTTCATAAATTATCGCTATAAGATCAATGCATCAAACTAACCGCTCTCACGGCGTTAAGTGGCACTCTACACTTGAATTGCTATCCATTCCGATGTACAAATTTACTAAGAAATATTACTTTGGTGCATTTCAATGGTCACATTAGAGCAACAACTGTCTCGGTTAGATCTCAACCTTTTGGTGTCACTGAGTGTCTTACTTAAAGAAAAGAACGTTACTCGCGCAGCCCAAACGTTATACCTTTCCCAGCCAGCTATGAGCCGCACTCTAAGTCGCCTACGAGACTTGTTTGACGATCCGCTTTTTTATCGGGAGTCTAATGGCTTAGTACCAACACAGAAAGCGTTAGACTTAGAAATGCCACTCGCAGAACTGTTGCGCGCGACCCAATCCCTAGTCGCAAAATCGGCCTTCGCTCCGGAAAAATGTGAGCAAACTTTTGTTATTTCTATCCCGCCACTGATGAGTAGTTTTCTTTCCGCTCCCCTTGCTACCGCGCTTATCAAGCAAGCGCCGCACGCAAGCCTGGTTGAATTCCCTATAACGACCAATCCGGTTCAGCAATTGGCATCACGCGATGTCGACTTTTCAATACATATTAACGCACCGGCCGATAGCATTGAGTTTCCCTATCAAAAAATAGGGACCACTTACCCTGTTTTTTATGTTGCCAAAAACCATCCACTTACTCGTGCAGATTCGGTCACACTGGAAGATTGTTTACGCTATCGGTTTGTCGACATGAGCTTAGACATTCGCTCGGCAATTGGCATTAGCAACCCCGTCGATGTTCACCTTGCGAAACAAGGTATTGAGCGAGATATTGTCTTTAAAAGTGCACAATTGTTTACCCTTGTCGAACTCATGCAGCATACCAACACTGTTATGGTCGCTTCCCACAGGCTCACTGATTTGAGCCACATTGGCGATCAACTGGTTCCGGTACTCTCACTGAATAACGAGCCCGATCTTGCCGTTGATCTTTACCTTATCGAACACAAAAGAACCGCAACAAGTGCGGCTCATCAATGGCTAAAACAATTAATTATCTCTACTACTCAAGACGCAGTGCTTCCCTCAACAAATGATGAGTCATAGCTTACTAGTCAACATCAACTTCGCAGCAGAGCTTAGGTGGCAAGTATCGAGCCGCCTAACGTTAATTTAGCGCGACATAGTGTTTATCAATCATACAGTTACGTAAAACCGTCTTATACGAAGCCTCCGCTTGTTCTTGATTAGCCTTATTCTCTTGGCGAGCTGACAGCCTGCCGCCCACAACACCAATGGCCGCTCCAGTTTTTGCCGCATCTGTGCCACTGTTACCACTGACCGACCCAACGACCGCACCAGCTGCAGCCCCTTTCGCCGCGCCTCTAGCACCTGATCCTCTTGTTTGTGTCGTGGGTTGCGTGCTTGCTTGGGACGCAATAGACACGCATTCATTAAGTTCGGCTTGAGCCACATCCTGAGTCACATTGTCATAGTCAAAAGCTAAGTTGCTGTGGGGATCCACTAACGCGCCTCCATTTGAATAGGATGCCGTAGACCAAGCCATCATTGCCGTGACGAAAAGGGATTGATATCGCAAGTTGTACCACCTCATTAGTTACATTCTGGGCACTCAATAACTCATTGAGTTAAGCCCTACCGATGAGGAAAACATACGTTAATGCGGCACGGGCTGCGAATCGTATTAATGCATAGCACTTATGCGTGTAGGTTATATCGAAGCTATGCCGCTCGGGCCACATTATGTGTCGTGTAACTGTTCGTGAGCCACTTTAACTTTATGATTATTAGAGGATATACACTAAGAACATGACTGATATCCGTGGATATCATTTCAAATCATACTCATTGGCCGTTAATGTCACGACTAGATGACGAACAGCGTACTTATTAAGCGCGATAAGTGATTAGGATTCACACGTAAAGTTTACGTCAACGGACTTGCTGGATTCATCGGACTCATTAGTAAAAAGCGCCCTTTTACTTCAAGTAAAGCCAAACACTGAGAGAACTACTATGAACATTGCCAATATCGCTACGTTAAGCCTAATCGCAAGTGCCTTTATCACAAGCTCGGTTGTTGCTGCCGACACAACGCAGACACACGACACGCAAACCATCAAGATCACTGAACAAAACTTTACCCATGCAGAAACCGCGCGTAACTATCGTAACTGGGCAAGCAAAGGCGCGACTCACGAATTTGTCAAAATGCAAGGGCTGCCTCCACGCGGTAAAGCTGCGCCTACGGTGCAAATGAATGATGACACGTTATACGGCGTAGCCATTGTCAAAGCCATCGATGGCTTTGTGACGTTCTCTATTCCTAAAACGAACAACTACATGGCGGTTCAAGTCGTCACAGAGCGAGGACATGGACAGCACTATGTTGTGGAAGATGGGCACTACAGTGTGAGTGTGGAATCTGAATATGCATTCGTGCTGTACCGTTCGGGAACAGAAAACGGCATCTCACAAGCAAAAGCGGAACTCGATAAAATTGATACTTCCGACTTTAACTTTGCAACAGACTATCAAGTCCAGCCTTATAATTATGATGATGTCGAAGCCTGGGTCAAAAAGTACACTCAGGAAGTGAACAACCTGAAAAACTTCACTTACACGTTCCCAAGAACCAGTGACAAAGTCACCGACCTTCACCAATGGAATCTTGAAAATGCGGCTGGCTGGGGTGGTGCAAGCCCAGAAGCCTTAGTGGGGAACAAATACTCCAACAGCCCAAAACTGAAGGCGAACGTCTGCTACACCACCACATTTGCAGACCCAGAAAACCAATTTTTTACCTCAATCACCGCCTATGATGCAGACAAATATTTAATCGAAGGCGTTCGTCATGTGAGTTCAAATACATGGCAGAAAAACGCTGACGATTCTGTAACGGTTTCTTTCAACTGTGGCGACTCTGCTAAAAATAATATTGATACGAAGGGCAAAGACTTTACCTTTACTTCACGTCACTATGGTGTCACCCCTAAAATCATGGCAGCAAAGCAAGATCCTGTCATTTCAGCGCTTAAAACGTCAGCGCTTGCCACTCAATAACCCTTAGCTTACGACTTAGACATTCAACAATAGCGGCTAGTGGCAGAGCTAAATGCTCTGCTCACTATTCACTTATCCTTAATAAAATCAAGCCTTAGCAAAGTAATTAATCGTTCATTGTCGCACCACATCTTTTCATCACAAAATACACACTTACTAACAAAACCTATCACCCTACAAGGCAATAACCTACCTAAACACCCCCACATACCGCTGCTTTATGAGTACAATAGAACACTACCCTAGCAACGATTGAGGAGAGTCTATGACCGCTAAACACAATGCCAGCCAGTTTGTTTCCATTGTTTCCATTGTTTCCGTCATCTTAGTGCTTGGTTTAGCCATTTATCTAGGCAACCTTGTAAAGTCGGTTGATACCATCGAAGAAAAGCTCAGCCATCAAGCGCAGCAAATTGAAAGGGCTGCGATTGCACCCACGAGTCAAAACACCACAGGTCATGGCACAAAAGGCGCCTATGTGCCCGTTTACTCTCACATTTATACCGATGGTGGTAAAGCGGTCTTACTGGAATCGACGCTCGTAATTCGCAATACCGACCCAGACAATACCATTAACATTCATAGCATTGATTACTACGACACCAGTGGTAAGCGTGTCAGGCAGTTTATTTCCGAAGGATACGAGCTCAACGCGATGTCTAGTGCCGAGTACTTAGTTGAAAAGCGCGAAGTCAGCGGCGGCGCTGGTGCTAACTTCTACATTCAGTGGTCCAACCCAAATAGCGCATCTGCCCCTATTTTCGAAGCGGTCATGATTGGCGCGGGTGAAGGCAACAATATCTCATTCACTAGTCGCGGCGTGAATTAACGACTAGCAATCATCTCGCTCATTCTTATCTCCGCTCTAGGAGCTTAGCGTTCAAATAACCTAACCGTCATTAACCGGTCAGCAGCGCCTAAAAAAGTGTAACGCTGACCGAATGCTTCTTTTTTGCGTTATCGCCCCCCCACTGCCCCTCTAAACGAATGAACTCAAGATATATTTCACCGTGAGTCACATTCATCTAATTTAGTATGCATGTAATTTGGGAAACGGACTTCTGTCATCCTAATATGATTACAACACACCTAGCACCATAAAATATCGTCTGTTTCATTGCATTGAGCCGTTCTCTACTTCTTAAGGAATACCTATGAGTCGCTATGTTTTTTTAGCTTTGATTGCTTTCACTATCCACGTCCCCGCTAGCACTCTAGTTGTAAACCAATTGGGCTATCAACCTAACACCCATAAAAAAGTTTATGTCCTTGAGCCGACATCCGAGCACATCACTCTCATCTCTATGCCCAGTAATAAGGCGCTGAAAACGTTAACGCTAAAGTACAACAGTAAATTAGCCGACGGGAGAAGTGTCCATGTCGCCGATTTTTCAGCTCTCAATAAGCCTGGTTGGTATTATTTACGGGCGGGTGAAGACACTTCCGTTCCATTCGAAGTCCGCTCAGATGTGTATCACAGCTTAACTCAGGGTCTGGTCCATGCTCTTTATTTACAGCGTTCAGGAGAAGCCGTCTACTCACCGATTACCGGTATGGCAAGGCCGCCTAGTCACATGCATGATGGGATCATATTTAGACGTGATGAGATTAACCCACAAGGCACCTATATTAACGCGGCTGGAGGTTGGTATGACGCGGGCGACTTTGGTAAATACATATCCACTGCGACTATCACCATCGCCAGACTGCTAGAAGCGTATCGCCAAGCTCCAGACCTGTTCAGTGCAACTAGCCCTGAGACAATGCCCACCATTCTTCGCGAGGCCCAATATGGATTGCTGTGGATGGAAAAGATGCAACGCTCTGACGGAGCGGTATATCGCAAGCTTTCAGGGCTGGCATGGCCGGCAAAAATACCACCTTGGTTAGACAATCAAACTCGCTACATTTTTGGCGTCAGCACACCAGACACAGCAAAATACGCCGCCACAATGGCGTTTGCTGCTCGCATTTATCAAAACTATGATGCCAAACTCGCCGCGCGGTGGTTACGCTCTGCACAATCTGCATGGGCGTATTTACAAACTCAGCCTACCCAGTATATCGACTGGCAAAAAGCAGACGATAGTGGCTCTGGTCCCTATATTCGAAATGAACATGACATGGAAGAATCCCTCGCGACCGATATCGACGACAGAATGTGGGCTGCAGCAGAGCTTTACTTAACAACAAACGATACGTCGTTTCTTGACTATTTTGACCACCACTATCACGAGACTATTGGCGCAAACATCGCACTGTTTGACTTTTTTGAATGGAAAAACCCAGCCATTATGGGCATTTGGCATCTGATGCAAGCATTAGATAGCCCGCTCTCACATCTGATGCAAAACGATTTACACGCGCTCGCTGAACGCTACGCGACGCTCGCCACACAGTCGCCATTTTTCGTTGCAAATCAGAATTTTATTTGGGGATCCAATAAAATGGTGGCAGAAGTCGGCATTGTGCTTGCTTGGAGTGACATGATATCAAACCGTACACAACATCGCTGGCTCATCCAATCGCAAATCGATTACCTACTCGGTGCCAATGCCTTCAACATGAGTTTTGTCACGCAGTTTGGGACGCACAGCGTTCGTCACCTTCATCATCTGTATCGAATCGGCACGGGAGTCAGCCTACCCGGCTTTCTAGTAGGCGGACCTAATATCAAAGCGCAAGCTGATATCGCGCCAAAAGACATGGGGATGCTTAGCTATATCGACAGCGAAAAATCGTACGCTGTCAACGAGTTCGCTATCGACTATAATGCTGCGCTAATTGGTTTATTGGCGATTCAATCGACCTATTCAGGCAATAGTGATCATTAGGTTCGTCGCTGTTAACACAGTGTCATCGCTATATAACAGCACAACTACATCGCTAAGCAATCAGAATTTGCTGTAATTGCTGCAATGAATTCACTTCATAGTGAGGCTCAATACCTTGTGGCTTTTCTTGTCCTTGCGTATTTAGCCAGCACGTTTCAATACCAAAATTGAGCCCGCCTAACACGTCTGAATGCGGGTTATCCCCCACCATTAGTACGCGTGTTTTGCATGGATTCCCCATCAGGGTCATGGCGTGAGAGAAAATGCCTTCATCTGGCTTGGCGATGCCCACTTCTTCAGAGATCACCACATGATCGAAGTAATGCGTCATGTCGGTGCGCGCTAATCGAATCGCTTGAAGTTCAGTAAAGCCATTAGTAATGATACCCAGCTTCGCCTTACCCGATAACGCATCCATCAGTTCCCGAGCACCCGGCAGCAAGGTACAAATGTCCGCCATCGCATCTAAAAAGGCGCTATTCAAAACAAGTGGCGTGGTATCAAGCTTCTCTGCCCACCCTTCAAAGCGAATCTGTTTTAGTTGCGCAGCGGTGATTTTTCCATCTTGATAGTCAACCCAAAGCGGCTTATTAACTAACTGATACTCTGCGTAATCATCACGAGTGAAATCCACACCGAGCCTTTCAAACATCAACCTCATGCCAGCAAATGCATCGAAGTTAAAAATGGTTTCATCAGCGTCAAACAAAATCCAATCGTATTTCATCAATCGTGTTCCTTGGGTCATAAGCGGGGGCGATAAGTGCACTGGATTTTGCTACAACAGGAATATTTGTCAATCGGCTATTACAAATATTCCTCCTCTCACTGTCGCCACACATTAACGTTCTGGAGCGTTGTATGACAGAGTTCGATTATTGACGAATCACACGCTACACCACCTTAGTTTTCTAACGAGACTGACCTACTTTTTCTAATCTTGGCACTTACCAAATACACCTCTGTAGAATTAATGCTTACGTCTCTGCTTCTAAACGGTGCTGCTTAATCGTTTTGTACAACTTATTGAGAAGCTCAATGTCAGAGGGTTCAGCAGCAAGCATCTCATCTAAGAACTTTAAAGAGCTAGCAGGTAATGGCACTAAATTAGGGTGTTTTCGATCCACATCATCGATAGGGAGCAATTGTACAATACTGATATCAAATGACTTAGCGATACGAAACAATTCAATGATGGTGAAATAGCTTTGTTCGTTCTTATCCATCTTCTGATATAGGCTTGTTTTTGGTAGACCAGCGAGTTTCGCCAGTTGGTTTTTAGACAGACTCTGGTGAGCAAGTAAAACCTCAAGCCGTTCAATAAGCTGTTTCCTAAACCACTTTTCACTGTCACCAAAAAACTCAAAACCTCGAGTATCAAATTCATTCATGATTTACACCAATACCATTTCCCAAATACGAACAACATATAGGTTAGCTTACCGCATTTAGGAAATCGAGATGAATATACTTTCTCCCGTTAGCAAATCACTTTCAAATAAATCGAGAGAGGTCATCATGACATTAATTAAACGCAAACTAGCATTAGTACTTGGTACAGCATTGATCACAGGCTCTCTGCAGGCTGCTTCAATAAGTATTGAAAACACTGCACCACTTTCCAATCAATCCATCATTAATATCGACAACTGGCAGCAACAACGCGCCGCTGGCTTAGACAAGCTAGAGAAAATTATGCCCAATGTTATGTCGGTCAATGCCCAAGATGTTTACCCGCTTGAATATCAGGCCACTCACTATGATTTATATGAAATTCCGAGTGTGAAACGTCTGATAGACCATCCGGCGGTTGCTTCTATCGTGGTCACTAAAGGAAACGAAGTGATACTGGAGCACTACAAGAATGGTTATGACCGAGCCTCCGTATTTTCGGCACAGTCTTCAACCAAAACCATCATGTATATGTTACTTAACAAGGCACTAAAAAAGGGGGCTTTGTCAATGGATGACAAAGTGGAACGTTACCTGCCCGATGTAGGGCCGGGTTTTCGAGGCCGCACCATTGGTAACCTAGCTGCAATGGCGGTAAATCATAATGTTGCAGAGCTAGCGGCCTACTTAGGTGACAAGCAAGCCGAAGAGATGTTTGACCGCGATGAACAAGTGATTGGCTTACGTCGAAATGATGATCGCGAAACCACAGCGCAATTTGTAAAAGAGATTGATATTGCGCCAGGTTCAACTTCTAATGAGTGGACTAAAGGCCACGCGAACTACGCGTCCATCAATACCGCAACGCTTGGTTTAATTGTTGAGAAGGCCACTGGCGTTCCATTGCAAACTCAGGTGCGTAATCTGATGCATCGTATTGGTGGCCAGCATACTGTACATATGGGTACCGATTATGCGGGTTACCCTTCAGTGAGCGCATCAATGTTGGCGTCAACGGTGGATTTTGCACGCTATGGCCGCCTGCTCATTGAAGATAAAAAACAGTACGAAAACGATCTTGAAGCAGCCAAGCAGAACGGCGAATTTGTTCCGGCTGAATGGCATTACGTTGATAGCTATTACTACAAATCAGCCATCTTTAATGATTACGGTATCGGCCACGGTGGATGGGCTGGCCAGCTAATCTGGGCTGACCCGCAATCTGACACGGTAGTTGCAATATATAGCCAGATGAATGCCAAACTGCCTAATCCATCGTCTCACCACTATAAGTTAAACAACGCCGTTATCGATGTTGTAAAGCAATTACGTGCAGATCAGGCGCACGGACAAAAATAGAGGACTCCGTTCGCCACTAGTCACCGTTCTCTAGGTCCAAGGAGAGGACCTCGTGTCGAAATCTTGAAGTAAACCGACATCCTATCACCGTTATAGTATGACTGTTCACGCGCCCTAGCCCTACTTGCGATAAAACGACATGATTTATCGCCTAGTAAGAGAACGACTCAATATAAAAGCGCCAAAGGAAGCCTCACAACTTAGAGCAACATAGATAGACGACCGCCGTGCAAGAAATACGTCACTTACCGTCTGGTGTGAAGTAGCCCAACGGCATTAAGAATGGCGTCTTTCGTGCACACATCCACAACCTTGATGTTCTTAAATCGCTCAGGCTCTTGAATGGCGACATCATGCGCCAATATCACCATTCTTGCGTGCTCTACATCTTTCGCTGTTAGCCAATTATTCACCCCATCCGCGCCTTGCGTCTCGACTTTAATTTTGACGCCCATTGAGTAAGCCGCTTTTTCTAATGACTTAGCGGCCAAAAAGGTATGAGCGACACCCGACGGACACGCCGTCACAGCCAACACTTCCGCCTCTCCTTCCCCTTTCACAGAGCGATAAGAACGAACCAATTCACTTTCATTATCATCTTGTTCAGAGATGGTTTTCTTTAATGCAATAACGATACAGGCGGTAGTGAGCGCGCCTAACAATGTTCCTATGATGTAGCCAAGCTTTCCATCCACAACAGGTAAAACAATCCACCCTCCCCAAGGAGCATGGTTAACAACGTGAAACATAAAGCCCGTCACGTTGCCCACAATGCCACCAGCAACAATGGCTGGTAACACGCGAGCGGGATCAGACGCAGCAAAAGGTATCGCGCCTTCACTAATCCCTATCATTCCCATAATACCTGCTGCTTTTCCCGCTTCACGCTCATCTCGCTTAAATTTATTGGGCGATAAAAACGTTGCGAGAGCTAAGCCAAGTGGGGGTGTACAAATGGCGATGCCTACCCCACCCATCAACCAAGGCTGGGTGTTGACTTGGGTTTGAGCAAACAAGGTTGCCACTTTATTTATCGGGCCTCCCATATCAAACGACGTCATGGCGCCTAAGATGGCGCCTAGCGCAATCTTCCCCGATCCTGCCATGCTGGTTAGCCAATCATTCATCACGAACATGGCAGTGGCGATAGGGTCACCAATCACCCACATAACCATCCCACAAGTGGCAAAGGTGCCAACGAGTGGATAAATAAAGATTGAATTGAGTGAACTCATGCTATCCGGTAGCTTTATTTTTTTGAGTAATTGCACGACAAAGCCAGCAAAGAACCCCACCACAATCGCGCCGAGAAAACCCGTACTGTATTGGTTAACCGCCACCCATGAGCCAATCATGCCGGGGGCAAGGCCCGGTTTATCGGCAATGGAGTAAGCAATGTAACCGCCCAATATCGCGGTAAATAAGGTCAGCCCTGCAATCCCCATCTGTGCGATGTCTGCCAATACCCCACTTTCAGGTACACCGCCATGACCGGACATCATCACAGACAACGACAACAATACCCCTCCCGCAACAATAAAAGGGATCATATGGGACGTACCAAACAACAAGTGTTCTTTAATGTGGGCAACGCGAAGTTTCCACGGACTTAACGGGGTATGATTGGATTCAGATAAATCATTTTGATAGGCGTATACAGGCGGTTGTTGGATGTCGGTCAGTAACTTTCTGGCTTGCTCGGTATTTTCTGCGGCTTTAAGCTTATCAACAAACCCCTCTTCGATGAGTTTACTAGAAAGCTGCGCTAAAACTTCAATATGATGGTGATCACCGCCATCAGGCGAGGCCAGCATAAAGAAAACATCGGAAAGTTCACCATCTTCAGCGCCATAGTCAATCCCGGTACGGCTAATACCCACCGCAACCGCAGGCTGAGCAACCGCATCACTTTTTGCATGAGGGATGGCGACACCATCTTCAAAGCCAGTATTGCCTATCGCTTCACGCTTCCACAAATCCGTAAGAAACTGATCTTTGTCTGCCAATTTTCCCGCAGCGGAAAGTAACTCCACTAGTTCTTTAAGCGCGTCTTCTTTGGTTTTTGCCTTAAGATCTAAGCAGATCGTGTCTAGCCCAATAAGATGAGTAATATCCATTGTTTCTTCCTTGCCTATTCCTACCCTGAAATGATCACGCTTGAACATAGATTAATCAGCCTCCATACCCTTAGATATAGGACGGAAAAGTCATTAACTGGATTATTGTAACAGTCCAACCAAACTGTGACGCTTGTCTTTCAATTGTGGCTGCTAAATTAATTAATCCCCGTCACACTGTGCTAATATCCGCAAAAATCACCCGCGGAGATAAACCGTGAAAATTGTCGCTGTCACCGCCTGCCCGACAGGCATTGCACACACTTATATGGCCGCTGATGCATTGGTCAAAGCGGCGCCTAAGCATAATGTGCAGATCAAAGTCGAAACGCAAGGCGCAATGGGGATCGAAAACTTGCTCTCCGCTCACGATATCGCACAAGCCGATAAAGTCCTCATCGTCTCTGATATTGATGTCGACCAACAGTCTCGTTTTGAAGCGGCAAACACGGTTCGAATTTCCATTGAAGACGTGTTACTTAATGTCGACAAGGTCTTTCTTGTTCACTGCCGCCGGTAAACCATTAAGATGAACGAATATCAGATCACTTTTCTTGTCGACAGTACAGAAGCCAATGTGCTCGCAGCCCAGCCTTTACGTACTCTGGCCAGAAAATTCAAATCGACTATTCACATCATTAATATTACTCAAAACCGCTCAGCGGATCTGACTCGCTCTCTCGCCATGCTTCAAGCTGGCTTAAATCAAGGCGACTTATGTCAGATTACCGCGATTGGTATTGATGCTGAACTCACCTGTTTTGTGCTCAAAGACATCATCGCCGAACATTACACTCTCATTGGCTCTTACATCAATTATGAGTTCTCTAGCCAACTCGCAGAACGCCTGCCACAACTTTGTCCACCGAGCGAAACTCAATGGCATTATGCCAAAGCACATACGGTGCTCACTAAGTTCGAATGCCTAAAAGGGCTGGCACACCTGATCTACCCAGATGATCCCGATGAGCTCATTCTTGCCTTTATCAAACGTGAAGAGCGTTCATCCACCTGTGTCACACCAGGTATCGCCCTGCCCCATGTGATGTTTGAGGATATTGATCACATCGCCATCGCTGTCATTGCCAGTGATACTCCTATTGATTGGGCATCAAAGATGGGACATGTCAACCTAGCAATAGCACTGGTGATGCCAAAAACGCCTAACCGAGAACAGATCATCGCCGCCACAAACCTGACACGAAACTTATTGTGCGATCAAATTTCAGAGCGCCTTTTAACAACTCGAAGTCGTGTCGATTTACAGGCGCTATTAATGTACTTCATGTCTCGGCTACTACCTTAAGATCCTAAATTAAACCTCGATATTCCGTTGGCGTTTTGCCTGTTCTGTTTTTAAAAACACGGCAAAAGTAATTCACATCTTTAAAGCCACAACGTACCGACACTTCATTGAGCTTGAAATTGTACTTCTTGAGCATGAACTTGGCTCGGTCAATACGGACCCAAGTGATGTAGTCTGCCAACGTCATATGCCCTTGCTGACGAAACATACGCGATAAATGATTAGCAGAGAGACTAAAACGGGCGGCGATGCTATCACGGGTGATTTGTCTGTGGAAATTCTCTTGAATATAGATACAAATGCCCTGATACAAATCTTGAACACGGCTATGTGATTTTTCCTCTGGCGCATCCAACATGCTCTTACTGTACTGAAGTAACGCTTGCAGCAATAACTCATCCATTGGCTGTTTGTGGCTTTCACGCGCTAAAGAACTCAGCGCCTCTAATATGTTATCGATCGCGAATCCAGAGCGGGTTTGCAGGCTGTGTTTTTGAATATCATAAAAATTTGCCTCACCTTTACGCTTACTGACCAAACTGAGTCCCAGCTGTCTGCGGCCAAATAGCATACTCAGTACCGAGCAATTCGTATCCCAATCCGGCTTATTCCAGCAGTTTGGCGGAATAAAAATCGCATCCCCCGCTTTCGCAACGATATTCGTCACCTTGCGTTCGTGGCTTTCCATTTCGTTGATATATTCACCGTCTAACACCAACTCTAAACGAGGGAAGTTCACCTGATAGCTAAACGCTGGTGGCGTATGAAAGTCGCCTGCAAACCAGATGTGATGAAACGGTTCTCGCTCACTTAATACCGATGAGATTAAATCATGAAATATCATTGTTCGAACTCTTTGCACGTAGCATTAGTGCTATAAGCATAGGTATACCCTTAAGTGAAATATTGTGCTATTGAGCAAAATCACAATTATCAAACTAGGTTACAATAATCCAGTTAAAGCGATAAATTTACAGTCACTTCTCAGTATATACCGAACCAAAAAATATTCTCATAGCTAATATAAACACTTAATAATTCTATTTATTTTTCCACATCCATTTGTCAAAACAGTGGTTTTACAAATACCATGGCTGATCAAAATCACACTCCAACCACAACGCAACAATCTTCCAGTGAATGCATTTTTTCTTCACTACAGAAAACAACTTACACGTTTCAAAATACCCCTAACAAAACAATAAATAGATTAGGGGTTCATTATGATCACGAAACTGATCAATCAAGATTTGATTAAGCTGTCGCTTGAAGCTGATTCAAAAGAAGCCGTGTTTAAAGAGTTGATAGAGGTACTTCATGCACAAGGACGTATCTCAGACAAAGCACAATTTCTTGCCGACATTAAAGCGCGAGAAGCACTAGGTAACACCGGCTTTGAAGACGGGATCGCGCTGCCACACGCAAAAAGCGCCGCAGTTATCGAGCCTGCGGTTGTCATTGGCGTTCATAAGACGGGAATTGAATACGGTGCCGACGACGGTCAACCATCAAAGCTATTCTTCATGATCGCCTCCCCTGATGGTGGTGATAACCACCATATTGAAGTGCTCGCCGAGCTCTCTTCCAAATTGATTGAAGAGGGGTTTATTGAAAACTTCCTCAATGCCGATTCACCACAATCTGCACTGAATTTATTACTAGAAAAACCTCAGTCGTCCATCCCAGAAACCAACACCGAGAAGCAAGGCTTCATCATTGGCGTGACTGGTTGCCCTGCAGGCGTGGCCCATACCTATCTCGCAGCAGAAGCACTTGAAAAAGGCGCACTAGCTTTGGGTTACGACATTAAAGTTGAGACCAACGGCTCCATTGGCGTGAAGAACAGCCCAAGCCAAGCTGAGATTGAACGCGCAGATGCAATTGTTGTCGCGTGTGATAAGCAAGTGGACATGGCACGATTTGCCGGTAAACGCGTCATCGAAACTAACGTAAAAGCCCCGATTCGCGACGCACAAGGTTTGATAGAGAAAGCCTTGAACGCCCCTATTTATCAAACACAGCAGTCCACATCCCATCAATCTGTTGCCGGCAAAGCTTCTCAGGCGCGGTCGGATCTTTACCGATACTTGATGAATGGCGTCTCTCATATGATCCCATTTGTGGTCACGGGTGGGTTGTTAATTGCGCTTGCACTTGCTATTGGCGGAGAGCCAACGGAAGCGGGCATGGCTATCCCTGCTGGCAGCATGTGGAACCAAATTCTTGAAGTCGGCGTGGTTGCCTTCACCTTAATGATCCCAATTCTTGCCGGCTACATCGCTTATGCCATTGCTGACCGCCCTGCGCTCACCCCTGGCTTAATTGGCGGTTGGATTGCTAACAATGGTTCTTTCTACGGTGCTGACGCCGGCACAGGATTCATCGGTGCCATCATTGCAGGCCTATTAGTGGGCTACTTCGTCAAGTGGATCGTTTCGTTTAACTACCACAAATTTGTTCAACCACTTGTCCCTATCATGATTGCTCCTATCACGGGTTCGCTTTTCATCGCAGGTCTTTTTATCTTCGTGATCGGCGCGCCTATTGCAGGGTTAATGGATGGATTGACTGCGCTATTAACCAGCATGAGCACAGGTAACGTGGTTCTGCTCGGTATCGTTCTTGGTGGAATGGCGGGCTTTGATATGGGTGGCCCATTCAACAAAGTGGCGTTCCTATTCTCTGTTGGCATGATTGCAAGCGGTCAAACCCAGTTCATGGGTGCAATGGCGTGTGCCATTCCTGTCGCCCCGCTCGGTATGGCCATTGCCACCACGCTTGGACGTAAATTTGACCTGTTTGAATCCTCTGAAATTGAAGCAGGTAAAGCGGCAGGTGCAATGGGACTGGTTGGTATCTCTGAAGGCGCAATTCCGTTTGCCGCTCAAGATCCAATGTCCGTGATTCCAGCCAATGTGCTTGGTTCCATGGTTGCGGCTGTCATGGCCTTCTCTTTTGGCATCACCAACAGCGTGGCGCATGGCGGCCCAGTTGTGGCTTTACTCGGGGCAATGAACTTCCCATTGCTTGCGTTGCTATGCATGGCAACAGGTGCAGGTGTGACAGCAGTAACGTGTATCGCACTTAAAAACCTACGCAAAGCAAAACTAACGGCAGCGACCGCGTAAGCCTCCCCTTCCTACCAATACCATGGCATGAGCGGATTATTCGTTCATGCCATGTTTCAATTCATGGTGATTTTGATGTCTGATTTTTCTATCGCTGATCATGTCGTAATACAACGTATTTTCTACCCAATGACCAACGTCATTCAAAACTATGCGTGGGGTAGCCCATCGTCATTTGGACTCCTATTTGGCACGCCGAATCCATCCGGTGAACCACAAGCCGAAATATGGATGGGTGCACACCCAAATGGCTGCTCGACGGTTATGTCTAACAATCAAGAGACGAAACTATCGAGTCTAATTTCTCAGGATTCAAGCCTATTTTTGAGCGAAAGCATTGCTAACCGTTTCGGTGAGCTGCCTTATCTATTCAAAGTACTCGCCGCAGAAAAAGCACTATCCGTTCAGGTTCACCCTAATAAGCAGCAGGCTGAGCAAGGTTACGCACTTGAAGAGCAACGAGGGGTGCCGCAAACCGCGGCGAACAGAAACTACAAAGACGCCAACCACAAACCAGAACTGGTTTATGCGCTTACTGACTACACCGCAATGAATGGATTTAGACCAATCTCCGACATTCTTGAACATTTCATGTTCCTCGACATTGCTGAGCTCAATTCATTGGTTAACGATTTATCAGGTGATCCAACACCAAACGGACTGTCTGTCTTTTTCTCTGGCCTTCTTTCGCTGCAAGGCGAACAGAAAGAAGCTGCGCTGATGAAGCTGTTAATGAAAACTCAACGGGCAGATGGTCCCGTTTGCGCTTTGATCGCCGAACTAGAACAGCAATACCCCGGTGATGTTGGGCTATTCACACCATTATTACTCAATGTCGTTACCTTACAGCCAGGGCAAGCGATGTA
This sequence comes from Vibrio qingdaonensis, assembly GCF_026191675.1. GTDB lineage: Bacteria > Pseudomonadota > Gammaproteobacteria > Enterobacterales > Vibrionaceae > Vibrio > Vibrio qingdaonensis. The sequence continues at coordinate 67,914 of NZ_JAKRRY010000015.1, forward strand.
TCTAGATGCCGAAACCCCACACGCATACATTAAGGGGACGGGGCTAGAAATTATGGCAAATTCCGATAATGTACTGCGCGCTGGCTTAACGCCCAAGTTCATGGATGTGAATGAACTCGTCTCCTGCACCCATTTTGATGAAAAGCCCGCTGACCACTTATTACTGGCTCCAACAGCGATAAACGGCGTACTGGAGTACCCTATTCCCGTGGATGATTTCAATTTCGCCATTGTGCAACACTCTCAGCAACGTCAAATCAAAACGAAAGGGGCCGAAATTCTTCTGCCACTCGATGAAGCTATGACATTAAGCCACCAAAGCGGTGAAACCTGTGTAATAAACAAAGGGCATTCGGTATTTGTCCCCGCCTATGCCGATAACTACACCATTCATTGTTCCGGCCGGGTTGCCCGCGCTTACAGTTAACTAAAAACTATTTCACATAATTTTCAAATCAACTAAGACCCTGCTTTTGCAGGGTCTTTTACTTTTTGTAACTTTCACCCAACACCATGAATCTATTGATAATCATGACCACTATCACATACCAGAACGGATACATATCACACTTAGTTTTGCTGGGTACAAATGTATAGTGAAAGGCTTTTTTTTACTATTTCGAGTATTCAAACAATCCACTAATTTAACTGTATGACCTCAAAGGTTATTGAATTATTCGCTACCACATTTGCTACCACTAATAACCATTGCGGTTTGAGTAATTCATAGCAATAACGATCAAAAGAGAACCATAAAAAAGACCACACCCGATTATTAATATTTTATTAAATTCATAAGGCGTATAAACATGAGTACCCTAACCGCTCAAACTAACAATAATAGTGATATTAAAAAACTCCTCAGCACCATGAAAGGACACCTTTTATTTGGCACTTCCCACATGCTCCCATTCATCGTTGCAGGTGGTGTATTACTTGCTTTGGCCGTCATGGCTTCTGGTAAAGGTGCGGTTCCGGCAACCGGGATTCTTGCTGATATTTCCAATATTGGTATTAAAGGTTTGGTTCTCTTCCCAATCATCCTTGGCGGGTTTATCGGCTACTCTATCGCCGATAAACCCGCTCTTGCTCCTGCTATGATCGCATCTGGCATCATGGCCGATATGGGTGGCGGTTTCCTTGGTTGTATTGTGGCTGGCTTTATTGCCGGGGGCGTCGTATTCCAGCTTAAGAAAATCCCGCTTTCAGCCAACATGACCGCTTTAGGTGCTTACTTCATCTACCCTCTGATCGGCACGCTCATTTCAGCAGGCATCGTTCTTTGGGGGATTGGCGAACCTATTAAGTTCTTCATGGCGTCTATGAATGAATTCCTCGCTTCAATGGCTGGCGCGTCTAAAGTCGTGCTCGGTACCATCCTTGGTGGTATGACGGCGTTTGATATGGGCGGTCCAATCAACAAAGTGGCGACTTTGTTTGCACAAACACAAGTGGATACGCAACCGTGGCTAATGGGCGGTGTTGGTATCGCAATTTGTACGCCTCCTCTTGGCATGGCACTGGCAACGTTCCTATTTAAGAAGAAATTTTCAAAACAAGAACAAGAAGCAGGTAAAGCAGCGGCGATTATGGGCTCAATTGGTATCTCTGAAGGTGCAATCCCATTTGCGGCAAACGACCCTATGCGTGTGCTTCCTTCCATTGTTGCAGGTGGTATCGTTGGTTGTGTATTTGGTTTCTTGACTGACGTACTGCTTCACGCCCCTTGGGGTGGCCTTATCACCGCTCCCGTTTCTAGCAACATCCCGATGTATGTGGTGGGTATCGCTCTTGGTTCTTTAACCACGGCTCTTATCGTTGGATTCTGGAAGCCTGTAGCGGAAGGGTCTGAAGAAGAACAACCAGCCCCGGTTCAAGTCACCGCTCCAGAGGCAGGGGAAGGCGAGTACGATGTTGTTGCCGTGACCTGTTGTCCATCAGGGGTTGCACATACATTCATGGCAGCAAAAGCGCTAGAAAAGGCAGGGGCAATGGCTGGCATAAAAATCAAAGTGGAAACTCAAGGCCAAAACGGAGTGAACAACCGAATTACGGACTTAGACGTACGCAATGCGAAATTGGTTATCTTAGCCCATGATATTCAAGTAAAAGACGCTCACCGCTTTGCCAATGCAAACGTGATTGAATGCTCGACTAAAGAGGCGATGAAAAAAGCGACTGAGCTCATACAAGGGTAGTGGCATTTACAATTAGCAATTAGCAATTAGCGATTTAACTACTCGCCACTCAACAAAGCCCTAATGAAACGTTAGGGCTTTGAGTCGTCACACGAATAGAGAAATACCTATCACCTTCGCAATATGGATCCTAATTTTCCACAAGTGATTATTGGCATATGCCAATAATCAGCTCTATAGTATCCCCGCTAGCTAGATAAAGGAGTTCACTATGTTGCTTGCTATTCCCTGTCGAAAATCGTCCCTTTCTAATCATTTTTCCAAAGCACCTGAGATCATGCTTTGGGACAGCCAAACCAATACCAAACGAATCCTCGCCCTACCTGAGGCTTCGACGGATTGCGGTCAAAAAAAGTATTGTGGTCATAAGAAGTATTGGAGCAAAGTTCTGCAGGAGCATAAGGTGGATGCTGTCGTCGTTCGTTTAATTGGCACAAATATGCTTAGTGCACTGTTTAAGCTCAATATGCGAGTATTGAGTGCACCACGAGGATTCGATACGGACAAATTCGATATAGATAGGTTTGACGTAAACCAATTAACGCCAGTTACTCAAATTGAGTTTGCTCGTCCTTCGGCTAAGAAAAATAAAGCGCATTGTTCAGGACAAAGTACCACGTGTTCGTCCACTAACGGTTCATCGACTAACAGTATAACGTCAGGCAAGCGAGCATCCGTTAACAGGCTTTCATCAAGGACAATGAGTCACCTGACTAAGGTTTTTAAAATAACCGCAAAAACAGAACAATAGCGATGACGTATTTGATCAGTTATGTGGTGTTTTTGATCATCACAGCTTTAATGGCGGTAGGCGTCATGTTGAAACGACAAACAATACAAGGAAGTTGCGGCGGGCTCGCTAACCTTGAAATAGAAAGAGCATGCCACTGCGTTGAAACCTGCGACGAGCACCGACGCGTGCTCTATCACATTCAGGAACCGCACGCATCAAGCTCCGCGACCAGTATTATTGATCGCGATTGAACATCAACGCATGACCATGAACCAAACTTTGCGCAACTTTCGCTCGTGCACGTTTAACAATATTGCCAAATGTTTGCCTAGATACTCCCATACGAGTCGCCGCTTCTAATTGACTTAGCGACTCTAAGTCAGCCAAGCGTAGCGCTTCGAGCTCTTCCGCTAGTAGCTCAATTTTATTGAGCTTGGAAAGTGGCACTCCATTGGGTTTAAAACAATCGTATGGCGCATTACCGCAGATATTTCGCTCTATTTTTGGTCTCGCCACTTGGTTTCTACCTTGTCTATTATTTTGTCTAGGCTCAGTGTAGGTATCTCACCCAACGGTATTTTATGTCTATCCACACTCCCAAAAATCATCAACATTGTGCGGTTTGTTGTCTGCCTTTTTTCAACCACAACACGGTCATTCACTTTACCTTAATGCCCGATGGCGGAGTGCAGAGCGAAATTGTACCAACAGAAAAAGTACAAGGCTACCAAGGTGTCATGCAAGGCGGTGTCATTACCACCTTGCATGATACAGCGATGACCCACTGCCTGTTTTCTCGCCATGTTTACGCAATGACAGCGCAATTGGATGTCCGCTTTATCAAACCTATCCCGCTCAATACAGCCATTCAGGTTCAGGCTCATTGCCTAAAAAGCAAGCGAGGGGTGCATTTTCTACAAAGCAACATTTATGTAAATGGTCAGTGCTATTCAAAGGCTGAGGCGAAATTTATGTCACGTCATGGGATGCTTGGTGGTAACGATACGACAGAATAGCTTGGTGATCACATATCAGCCGTACCGTTTATATGAAGCTTTTAGACAAAAATCTCTTAGAGGGGTTACTCGAAATGACTTCTACACGATTAGAAAAAGTATCTTGAAACCTTAAATGATCGTTATGCAAATTATCTCAGTGCAATGTAGACGCTAACTTTACTAGCGCTTTCGAAGTGCTCAAAATCTGTGGTATATGCCCTTTCGTGCTCGCAATTCGAAGAAGCAAAGTACGACCAAATGGACTGCCATGCAGCAATAACGGCGGCAGGAAACTCACCTTCGGATTCAAACTTAAGGTAAGAGCCTGAAAGTACAGATACTGATGACAACTCAACATTTGAAGAGGATATTTCGTTCGAACCCATTAAAACGTCAAAGTCACCATTAACATCTGACTCATAATTGCAGTAGACACTATATGCCCTCGCTCCGATTGATAATCGATAACTAAATTCGAGTCAACGTATTCAACGTGTCTGGGGATATTCGCCGTTTCGGGGTTCATTTCAATTTTATTGCGGGTTATTAGGGTTAAGCCTCTTATTTCAAAATATTTTACGTCAACGACTGCCATGTTTTGGTCCATTTACATAACGCCAAGCGTTGCGAATCACTGTTAAATGCTATGTTAGCAGATAACCTACAACGCGAGTTTAAACCCTTCATGTGTCGCTTTGAATCCAAGTTTCTCATAGAACCTAATTGCATCAGGACGCTGCTTGTCACTTGTTAACTGAACGATTGTACAGCCTTTGTTTTTTGCCAGTTCAATAGCATATTCGAACATTTGCTCACCAAAACCTTGTCCACGATAGTCACTATGGATTCGAACACCTTCGATAAGACAACGCCAACTACCAATATGCGTCAGGTAAGGAATAAATGTAATTTGAAGCATCCCAACTAGAGAGTTTTCCAGTTCAACAACCAGTAATTCGTTGTTTGGGTCTCGCGCAATTGCTTCGAACGCTTCAAGATACGCACTATTCAACGGAACAGATGCATCTTCTCTTTTACTACCAAGCGGGTCATTTGAAAGCAAAGCAACAAGACTTTCCAAATCTTCAAAATCAACTGAACGATACTTTAATTCCATTTATAGATCCTTATTACTTCTGACTGCTAACGCTAATTAGACGGCTAACACCCGCCTTTAACTCTCACATAATGCCGTCTTTCACTTACTGACTCAATTACACATCGATACCTTATCAACAATGCAAGGAAGTTAGGTGCTAAGAGGTCCATAATTCCCAGATTAGCGGTGTTCGCATAACTTGCTGTAGTACAAATTTACACTAACAAGATATGAATGAGTATTTACTCTGAATGATTTTGGGGGCAAAAGTGAGTTAAACCGTAACCTTATGCTCTGTGACCTTATGCTCACACAGTATTCTGTAAATGCTGTAGAGTAGAATCCTGCCGTGTAGGCACACGGCTAGTAGAATGACTATATTTGGTCTTGGGTTCTTTCTGTCAGTAGCTCCGAAACGGGCGGCTCGGTGTCAGAGCAAGCTTGCTCTGACATTACGGGGGTATTCTTAAAGTGTGTGTTCCTTTAAGTACTTAATTATAACTCACGCACCTATTCTTAAGGTGGGCATATACACCTAAAAGTGTTCATCTATTTATGATTTCATCACTATTTAAAAGGTTCACGATATTGGACACCTCAGCGAGTGCTGTTAGATGTACCTGTTGAGCAGGAATCATCTGTTCAAAAATAGATAATGAGCATGTCGTACATGCATCATGAGCGATTGTGGCATTCAGGCCGTACTCTACTGTTGCGCGAGCGGTGCTACTGATACACATGTGCGTCATCATCCCTGCTAGAACTACATCTGTAACTCCTAGTTCGCTTAAAACATTGTTTAGGTTAGTGCCCGCAAATGAATTGGGGTAACGCTTGATAATCAAGATCTCGCCTTCCAGTGGTTTTACACTCGAATGAATTTGCTGTCCTTTTGTTCCCTCTAACATAAACCCAAGTTCTGGTTTAGCGGCTAAATGTTGAATATGAATTATATTTTTTTTGGATTTGCGAAAGTGATTCAATAATTTTGCGGCATTTTCTGCCGCCTTTTCTGGATAACTCAAAGGCATAGCGCCGCCTTCGAAGTAATCATTTTGGATATCGATAATAATCAGTGCTTGGCTCATGGTCGTTCTCCTTGATTTGACACTGACTACTTTACACTCAACCTACTGGTTGTATAATGTCCAAAACAGACTAAACCAAGTCATATATGGACAATCACACAATCAAGGTAACCGTCCTCGCTACCGAGCATGCGATGGCTTCCGCTGTCACTGGTATTGGTGACATTTTATCCATTGCAAATCATGTAACAGACACCCTCCTTTTTGACGTACAAACCGTATCGCCGTCCCAAGTGGATGCTAGCCATATCCCAGATTTAGTTTTTATTCCCCCAGGAAAGCTCGGTTCGTTCAATCAGTATGATGACGAGATACTAGAGATGCTCAAGCGTTGGCACATGCAGGGCTGCACTTTAGCCGCCAATTGCGCCAGCGTATTCTGGTTAGGTCATGCAGGGTTACTTAATCAGCGCGCCGCAACGACACATTGGAAGCTATGCGAGCAGCTCTCCGATGAGTGTCCTTTAATAGTAGAGGTAAAACACCATGAAATGATCGTTGATGAAGGCAGTATTATTACCGGTTCTGGACTATTCGCTTTTCAAGATTTAACACTACATATAATTGCACGCTATGCTGGATTTGAATTAGCCAAAGAAGTCGCTGATATTTGCCTGTTAGATTTCTCTGGGCGACTACAGGCCCATTACGAACGATTTATACCTGACTACAGTCATGGTAATTCAATAGTTTTGAAAGCACAAAAGTACTGTGAGCAAACTCCATGGAATGAGCAAAATAACCAAGTTATGGCCAACCTTTGTTGCGTAAGTGAACGGACATTAACTCGTGCATTTAAGAAGGTGTTGCGCTTAACCCCACAGCAATATCGATTGCGTTACAAAATGGATGTCGCTAAACGGGAGATTAATGTCAATAAACGTACAATTGAACAAGTCGCTTTTATGCTTGGATATAATGATGTAAGTAACTTTACACGCGTTTTCAAAAAAGTTGTTGGAATAACCCCTACTCATTACCGTTCACGTTTTTCAGCTGAGTGAACAGTTTAGGTAAAAAAGTTCTACGGAATATTGGGGCTATTGGTTGAACAGGGATAGTTCATATTGAGAGCATGAGGCCAACTTCCCCCGATATTCTACTTCTGATGCATAGATGATACCGCCAGTGATACAATGTTTCGGTTAGAAACCTACACATAATGAGTTGAGAAACAATATGACCGAATTCGAAAAAATGCTTTCAGGTGAGGAGTTTGACGGGGGCGCAGAGAGTGTTATCAATATTCGGCAAAATGCTTCGAATTTGTTGCATGCTATTAACCAGAATACAGATGACGACCAACGTAGTGAACTGTTTCAACAGTTAATGAGCAATATTTCCGCTTCTAGCATCGTCCGCTCTCCATTTTACTGTGAATTCGGCAAGACGATCTCTATTGGAGAAAAGACCTTCATCAATATGAACGTGACCATGCTAGATGGCGCTAAAATCACTATTGGCAATAATGTGTTGATTGGTCCAAATACGCAACTTTACTGTGCTAGCCACGAACTGAACTATCTCAAACGTCGTAACTGGAAAACAATCTGTGCTCCAATTACCATTGAGGATGATGTGTGGATAGGTGGCAATGTTGTGATCAACCAAGGTGTGACTATTGGCGCTAGATCTGTGATTGCCGCTAACTCGGTCGTCAATTCTGATGTACCACCTGATTCTCTGTATGGTGGGACACCTGCCAAGTTAATTCGGGTGATTCATGAAAATGATCAGGGACATGAAAAACGATTTGCGGAGCAAATAACGAGGTAACCCATGTCATATTCAAAACTAAAACAAGGCGAGTCAGTACCGTTTAGCGAAACGCTGTCTATTCAGTTAATTCAACAGAAAGATCTCGTTGATATCTTCAAGATGCTCGCAGACGAAAACGTTAACCAGTACCTGTTCTTTGCACCGGCAGACGAAAGCGTATACCAAGGCTTTTTTGGTCCTATCGTTGAGAACACTGAAGCAGCACTTAAAGAACAACAGTGGCCAGACAATCCAACATTTGTCATTAGAAATCATCAGGGCCAGTACATGGGAATGACCGCGATTACTCAAGTGATGTTCTTAGACGGCAATCGTGAAGTAGGCTATCAACTTCCAGTACATGCGTGGGGTCAAGGCATCGCTACCCGCGCGTGCCAGCTCATGACTGAATTAGCATTTAAAGCGCTAGGCTGTCATAAGGTGTGTGCGGACTGCTATGGCTCAAACATTGGCTCGTACACAACACTTGAAAAGTGTGGCTTTGTTCAAGAAGGTGAACATACTGAATATTACCAAACTGCACAAGGGTTTGACTCTAAGCGGTTCTATGGCCTCACTAAGCAGCAGTACTTAAACAACGGTTGATAGCCTTGCCTACCCACTTAGTGAACGTGAAGTGGTTAACATAGTCAAACAAGCTTTTTGCTCTTTAACCACTTCAACCCTTCTCTTTTGGCAAGCCCTTCGATTTTCTCTGTTTCTATAAACCGAACGACAGATTCTGCATCGGTTTTTGAGTACTCTCTTAACACCCATCCAATGGCTTTTTGAATGAAAAACTCTTTGTCTGAGCGATTCTCTCGAATAAGTTCAAATAGTAGATCTTTGTCGGTATCTTGTTTGAATTTAAGCTGATAAAGCAATGTAGCGCGGCGTAACCAAATATTATCCGAAAGGCGCCAGCGCTCAATTACCTCAGCCGTTTTTTCAGGAAAGCGAACAAAGAAGCTCGCAACGATGTGAGTCGCTAACATGTCCACCGTATCCCACCAGGACTTCGTCGTGATCCAACGCTCTAAGCCCTCTAACATAGCTAACGGCAATTGGTTCTTTAGTTTGATAAGCAGGTCTACCGCGACCATTTGAAACTCTCGTTCGGGCTGTGCCCATAACTCATCAATCACGTCAGGAAGCTCATCGAAAGAAGGGCGTTGGCTTTTAGCAAATAACGGCTTCAATGCCGTTCTTCGTGGCATCGACTGAATACCAAAGAACTGATATTGGTCGCGCATGTATGCTTTCATAAAACAGGCATTTTCAACGTTCGCCAGAGGTACTAGCGCCAGTTTTACAGATTGGTTCCATGAATGCATCGCTTAACTCGACCCTTCGATAATACTCTTTAGGTTAGCATGTTAGTCTCGCCATTCTAGGATTTCAAACCCAAGCGTTGATTTAGGTGCGCACCTAGCGCATTAAGAAACTCGGCCGTAGCAACGACTGAGCCCGAGTAATTGACTTACACGATGCAAGAAAACCCTCTTTGTTGCCGTGTCGTAAAATGGCAATTATCCCCCATTGGACAAGGTTATGATCTCTTCATCAGCTAATCGCAGTCCACTGGGGAATCTAATATGAACAAGCTAATTACCAACGCTAATGTCTTTAACGGTACAGATAACAAACTGATTGAAAACGTCTCTATTTTAATTGAAGACAACCTGATTACTAAAATTGGTCACATTGACCCAACGCTCGCAGATGAAATCATTGATGCTCAAGGTGGCACTGTGATGCCGGGTCTTATTGATGCGCATGTACACATTACACTATCGGGTGGCTTCACCATGATGGATTCGATGACTCACGATGAAATAGCGATTCGATCTGCAAAAATTTCACAAGAAATGCTCATGCGTGGTTTCACCACTTGTCGCGATGTCGGTGGTAATACGCTGGGTCTTAAAAATGCGATTGATAGTGGCTACGCTACTGGCCCACGCATTCTTCCTTCACAAGCGGCCATTTCTCAAACCTGTGGGCATTCGGACTATCGCCAGAATCAAGCTCAAGAGCGTTTAACCAATGGGCATGAAGATTCACCACTCATGAAAACAGGCACCTTTAAAGTGGCAGACGGTCGCTCTGAAGTGCTTAAAGCGGTGCGTGAACAGCTCTTCATGGGCGCGTCTCAAATCAAGATCATGGCAGGTGGAGGGGCATCATCCACATTCGATCCATTAGATACGCTGCAATACACGCTTGATGAAATGAAAGCAGCAGTAGAAGCCGCCTCAGACTACGGCACGTATGTCGCGGCGCATATCCATACGACGCCCGCGATGCACCGCGCAGCAGAAGCTGGCGTGATGTGTTTTGAGCACGCGACCATCATGGATGACGACATTGCCAAGGTCATTAAAGATAAAGGTATTTGGGTTGTCCCGTCTTACTTTACCTCTTCATTGATTGCTGAGCGTAAGATTCCCCTACCCAATGAGGAGACTTACAAAAAAACCGAACGCGTTGGTAAAGCGATGTTCAAATCAGCGGACTTGATTAAGAAATATGGTATTGAAAATCTGGCTTACGGCACAGACTGTGTGGGTACCGCGAATGTTCATGAAACCCAAATGCAAGAGCTCGGTGCGATTGAAAAAACATTCGATACGATTACCGCGCTTCGTATGGCGACGTCGAACTGTGGTCGCTTATTTGAAATGTCGACATACCAACACCCCTACCAAGAAGGCAAGTTAGGTCAAATTGTTGAAGGCGCTTACGCAGACCTTTTAATCATTGATGGTAACCCGTTAGAAGGCGTTGACTGTGTGATGAGTGACGATGCGAAGAAAGTGATCATGAAAGACGGCGAAATCTACAAAAATACTCTATAACCCTAAATACAAAAAAAGTGAATAATCTGAAAGCAAAAAGAGCCTAGTGATAGGCTCTTTTTGTACGCGATAACAATAGACTATTCATGGTAGTTAACGACCGATGAAGCACTGAGTTGATAGCCCATCGTCACATCGGTATCCCCATCAACAAGATAGACATTATCTGTCTTTAAGTGAGAGGAAATCACCCCTTCAACCCAAACAGGATACTGCACAGTTTCTACTTCATACCCTTGCGGGTAAGAGACCCTAACAATTTGATTCGCTGGAGGGGGTGGCATATGAATGCACGCCCCAGCGGTAGGAACCAGCAAAAACTCCGTTGCAACTAAAGGCGCGCTAAATTCTATTGGAACGAGAAATCCCGGAATTCTAACATTTTTCCCATCAAAATCAGACGTTACCGCTTCTGCGGCGCGTTGTTGCTTTTCGATATACTCAGCGCGAAGTGTTAATAATCCATCGGCATCTAGCCCGTCAGCTCTTAAGGTTGCTTTTAGTTCAACTAAATCTTTATTGGTCTTAGGATCATCATACTGGCTAAGCGTGAATATTTGCTGAAGAATCATTTTTTGCTGATAGCTTAACTCTGGCAACACCATTTGATTTTGCGCTTGGGCTGGTTTTAGATCCTGCCAATCTAATTGGGTTGGTTCACCAGAAAAACTACAAAATGAAACTGTCGATAATGAAACAATCGATGCAAAGAGGACAAATAATCTATTCAATGCTTGGGTTCACTTATTGGTTGGTGGGAGGTCATTTCGAGGACTTCATCGGCTTAATAACAAGCCGATGAAGCATACCATGCGACTTAAAGAGCATTTTTATATATAACGCCATCTTTCATAATCAATGCGATTGATTCTGGAGACTCCGGTCGTTTGTCTGCGCCAAACCATTGATCACCCGTTCCCACAACAGAGAAATCTTCAAACGGGTTACCATCAAGAAGCAAAATATCGGCGTACGCCCCTTTTTCAATCACACCTAACTTAGCGTCTGGGTACGGGTTCATGAAATCACCCGATAGCGTGGCAATTTCACCCCCTACGGAAGTGAGTGTTTTCAAAGACTCATAGGCACCAAAAAAATCATTATTTAGCTTTTTCTCATAAGCAATTTGAATATTACAGGCATCAACTGAGCCTACACAGTCCGTTTGGAAGCCACGAGGCGCTGGACATTTTTTCATGTTTGGAATGTAGTCTTTAAACGCGGCAGAGGCCGATTTTGCTTTAGCCAAACTAGACGGAACGCTTTTCACCGCTGGAATTTCTAAAAGATTAGGGTCAAACGCCGTTAGGTTAGTCGTGATATACGCGCCTTTTTCCTTCATTAAATCTGAAATCTCACAGTCAAACATAAAGCCATGTTCGATTGATTTCACCCCGGCTTCTAGCGCCGCTAAGATGGCTTCTCTTCTGTAAGAGTGAGCCATAACATAGCTTCCATAAGTATTCGCCACCTCTACAGCCGCGCCTACTTCTTCCGGCGAACCCGCTAACAACTGCCAAGGGTCAAAGGCAGAAACGACCCCACCCGACTGCATGTACTTCAGCTGGGTTGCTCCCATGCGAAAGTTATTACGAGCATACTTCTTCACGTCGGCAACACTGTCAACTTCTTGAGCCATGTTTAAACGACTGAAGTTCGTTTCTTGCCCCACAGGCGCTGTGTAGTTTGCAAAATCTGCATGGCCACCACGAGTACCTAAAAATGCACCCGATGGGTAATAACGAGGACCGACAATTTCCCCCGCATCAATCGCTCTTCTTAAACCACCATTAGCACCACCAGCGTCACGAACAGTGGTGAAACCTTGCATCAAGTACATTTCAGCCATGCGTGTGCCATGTATTGCAAAGTCTTCCCACGTCGTATTCGACTCCATGGCGGGTAGCGTCGGCCCCATCAACATTAAATGGGCATGATTTTCTATAAAGCCAGGCGTCAATGTTTTACCGGATCCATCTATGATAACGGCATCATCACGCACTTCGATCGTTTTGGCTGAGATCGATGCGATCTTATTGCCTTCAACTAACACAAAATGATCTTCGTATAACTTGTCTTCAGTACCGTTAAATATGTCCACATTTTGGAATAATGTTTGTGGAAGTTGCGTCTCTTGCGCAGCGCTGCCTTCTTCCGTAGCAAAGCTAAATGACGTCATCAACGCTAAAGATGAGGCGAGTAAAGTCTTCTTCATGATATATCCTTATAGTGAAGTCCTTCGTTATGTTCAGATGATTCCTAACCGCTTCAGGGAATGACTTAAGCTAAAATGACTTAGCTAAATAAACACCCTTGCCCTTATACCCATTACCCACGCCGAACTCTCGCTGGAGAAAGAAGGGTCTTTGATGTATTGAATATCAGGCGTAACTTGCAAGTAATCTCCAAACTGCATGTTGTAGTACAGTTCAGCGGTCCACTGTTGTTCTGAGTTGGCGATTGGTTGCAATATTTCTTCATTTATCTGCGACCAATTCACGGCAAAGCCTAGATTATTGGTTGGCGCACCCAGACCAAAATAGCCAAGCCCCGCGCTCAAAGATTTGTCGTAAAGGGCTACTTGTCCATCAGAGATACCGCCACGAACGAACGGCATTATTTGCGGTGTTATAAACTGACTCCAAGAAACATTGACGCCCTTACCTCCATCGGTAAAACCAGGTGTTGGATAATTCAAATTGTGTCTTGTACCCTCACCAAAATTCCATAACGTCACATGAAAGTTGTCGGTATAGATCTGCTCTTGTGAAGCCGTCCACCCCAACTCCAGTGTAGAGAAGTAAGCCGCGTCATTACCAAAAGCGCTATTAAAGCCGTCAAAAATATCCTCGGACTTACCATTAGCATCGGCGATACCACCGACGACATAAAAGTTCTCTCCTAGCATATGACCCACCGATAGTGCCAATATGCCGTCATCAGGCAATCCCATGACACCCGAACCCGTGGAAAATGCGAGGTTAGTAAAGCCAGACCATGGACTCGCTAAGGCATACACGTCGACATAATTGGTGACATCTTGCCAACCCACTATGATGGTGCCTTTACCATCGTTGACTTTTTGCTTCCAATTTAAATCTGTGACTCGAAAGCCTTGGTCGCTATACGCAGGCGCGATCAAGCCTGCATATCCAAGGCCATCTTGTCCTGAGAAATTGTCGATAAACGCAAAGTTCTTGGGCGAACTGTCGCCATAGGCATGACGATGCTCGACCTTCCAAACCAAACTACCACTTTCATTACTGCCTTTATTCAATAAATGCCAAGAACCATAAACCCGCGCGACGCCAGAAGACGCACTTACCGAGTTACCCTCGGAGCCGTTAGGTGAGGTTAACCCTAATGCAAAATAATCAGCACCAAAGGTAAAACCATTCTCCGTGAGGTGTTCACGCCAATTGAGCTGCTGTGTTTTTTGTTGTGCGATGGTATTTTCTACCGAATTTGGACCTTCAAAATTGGCACTATTCGCAGAGGTGAGCATAAAAGAGGTAGAAGCCGCTATGCATAGACACGCTATTCTTGTGTGATTAAAGATCGTTGCCATTCAGCCGAGTTCCTTTCGATGAAATAAACGTAACTCTATAAAACTAGCACATTTTCTCCTATGTGCTCCGGCTAACACAGAAGACTCCCCCCTCCCCGTTTAAACACAACTTTGGTCGCGTAAGCGATGAATGATGACTAAAGGAAGGCGTTCTCTTCAAAAATAGCAGAACCTCGAACACCCAAAGTTCTGCCATGTGACAAATTAACGCTCTAGACTCGACGTTTTTTAAACGCATGCCAGCCCGCGCTTAACATCGTTTTCACCACTACGCCAAGCGCACTTAAATGAGGATCGGCATTTTTCCCCGCGGCAATCCGCCACATTTGATGCTCGTACCAAACCAACCCGACCATCGCCATTTTATCCAAGGCGGGTTTACCGGTCGTCGGGGCAATGAGTGGCATGCCGTAGTCTGGGTTGTCGATGAGCTTATTGGGGAAATCGGGATCCACCGCCATGGTGCGTGCTAGACCAATAAAATCCGTCACGGAAGTGGATAACGCTTCATTCATTGCGGGCGCCGTGCGAAAACCGCCCGTGACCACTAGCGGTGTGTCTACCAGCTTTCTCACTTTTTCCATGTAATCCAAAAAATACGCTTCGCGTTTTACTGTGCTGGCCTTAACGGGTTTATCTTTAGAGCCCATCATGGACGGGCTTTCATAAGTCCCACCTGATATTTCGATGAGATCAATGCCATTTGCACTGAGCGCTTGCACTACCTGCATAGACTCTTCTTCAGTAAAGCCCCCCTTCATAAAGTCGGCGCTATTGAGTTTAATACCCACCGGAAAGTCATCACCCACCTCGTGACGGATCGCCTGATACACGTCAACGACAAAACGAAGTCTATTCTCTAGTGATCCTCCCCATTTATCCTGACGCTGGTTGTGCCTGGCAGATAAAAACTGACTAACCAAATAACCATGCGCACCGTGAATTTGCACCCCTGTAAATCCGGCTTGCTTCGAAAGTTTGGCACTTAATGCAAATTTATTGATAATGTCATAAATTTCAGTTTCACTCAGCTCACGTGGTGTATTGAAGCCTTTTTCTAATCCACGTCCGAGTGAAATAGCAGAAGGAGCAACCGGCTCATCACATAAAAATTTCGGGATCTGCTTGCCTGGGTGGTTAAGTTGCATCCATATTTGAGTGCCACTTTGTTTTCCAGCTTTTGCCCACGCCCTAAAGCGTGCTAAATCACTTTTCTCATCTAACACCACGTTTTTAGGTTCGCCCAACGCACGTCGATCCACCATAACATTACCGGTAATCGCTAAGCCGATACCGCCTTTAGCCCAACGTTGATAAAGGGTTACTAAGCCGGCGGTAGGGTTATGTTGCTTGTCAGCGAGCTGTTCACTCATCGCCGATTTAAACAACCTGTTTTTAATCGATTGACCATTAGGTAGGGAGAAAGGTTCGCTGAGATTAATTGAATTCATATGTGCTCTTATCTGCTATCTGGCTTGATTTGGTTGATTGATTGATTGGTTGGTTGGCCGAGTGCGATAGTGTCGAACCGAGGGTATCGCAAATATCAGTATTGAGAAACATCATGGGCGGTGTCGCCCACTTCAGAACATCGACAATCGATACGCTACACTCTTTAACAAAACTCGGTCAACTCATGATGCGTTAATTGAGACACGATCCGCCTCTCTTCATCGCCGACATGAGACCCAGAATATTCAAATAAGGACACCTTTAACTCTCGTAATGTGGTTGAACAAGAGCAAAGCACGGACCCAATAAAACGCCATGGCCTAAGATATGTCACTGACCTTCGATCAGTGACATCCCCTACTCTCTATGCATGTCCTATGCATGCTTCATTTTGGTAGCAAGCGCAAATCGGTTCCAAGCATTGATCATTATGACTTGCATCATGGCTTGAGCGACGAACTCTTCACCTAAAAGTTCAAGGCACTGCTGATAAGTGGATTCCGATACGCCAGAGTTGGCGATCAGTGTCATTTCATCAGTAAGCGTTAGTAGCGCCTTTTCTGTTTTGCTAAACAATGGTGACTCTTGCCACGCTGCAAGCGCAAATAATTTCTGTTGTTCAATGCCTATCTTGATCGCTTCCGTCGTGTGCATCTGAATACAGTACGCACACTGATTTATTAAGGAAGCTCGTATCTTAATCAGCTCCTTTAGCTGACTGTCTAACTCGGTTTCCGTTAGATAATTTTCTATCGATAGCATTGCGACTAGTGCTTTTGGTTGAACTTCCGCAAGATTTATACGTTTAGCCATTGTTACACCCTCATAGGATTATTTAGCATCGCCTTAATACGATGTTGGTATTGTGCATCATTCGATTTAGTCGCAGAATATGTGATAAAACTGAATCAGTTTTGCATAAAACGCAAAGGTAGGATCATGTTAGAGTTAATCAAAGTATTTGATCAGGTGGTGGAGTCAGGAAGTTTCTCTCAAGCAAGTAAAGCGCTCAATATGGCGCCCTCCTCTGTTGCCAGAAATATTGATAACCTTGAAGCTAGAATTAAGACCACGCTTTTTAAGCGCAGCACTCGCCAACTCATACTGACTGAAGAAGGGCAATATTTTTACCAACAAGCGTCGCAACTATTACACGATAGCAATAAGCTACTGGCAGAAATGCGCGGGAACCATGGTGTGCCAGAAGGCATGCTACGCATTTCGGTTTTTGAGAGCTTTGGGAATTTGTGCCTCACCCCATTGATTCCAGAATTTCTTGAACGCTACCCGAAAATACACATTGAATTAGAGCTAGATAACAACGTCGTAGATTTACACAGTGACAATATCGACATCGCCATCCGCATCGGAACGCCACAAGATAGCCGCCTCAAAGCCCGTCATTTGCTGACCAATTATACGTCCTTGGTCGCGTCACCCTCTTACATAAAGCAGCATGCGCCCATAGAAAAGCCTGATGACCTTCAAGATCATAACTGCTTACTCATAAGCCATGAGCGGCAACGACACTACTGGCACTTCAGTAAAAAATCCGTGAATAAAAAGGTGTCAGTCAAAGGAAACTTAATTTCTAAAGGTGGCTCACCGTTGCTGTATGCGGCATTACAGGGAAGCGGTGTTCTACTGCTGTCGGACTGGATGCTAAAACCGTACTTAGAAAATAATCAACTAGTAAAACTGCTACCTATTTGGACAGCAACCCATGGTGAGCAAAGCAGCGGAGAAATTTTTGCTATCTATAAAAGCACCCAATATCCCAAGCCTCATATTCGCGCCTTCATTGACTTCTTGGTGGAGAAACTGCAATCCATGACACCGGTTATTTAACCTATAGCTAATGACAAGTCGCAAACGGTCATCTACGACAGGAACGCAGCGCAACTGAACGACTCATTGATAGATTACACGGTGCTGTCCAAAGTGATTTAGGTCGATCTTGGATAGATCGATCTTCTGTTATCGAAAGTATTCAGCAGACACTCTCCACCTCTTTACGTTTAATGTCGATAACATTAGGTCTCACCTTTGTACTGTGCTTATTCAGTTCACCTCATACATTTCATCACTGGAAGCGAGGCAAGCTTGCCCGAAGTCGTGTCAACGCTTAGACCCAAACTAGTCTATGCATTTTATGCATAGACTAGTTCACATAATATCATTTGAGTCACCTCTTTCATCTCATTACACTGCGCGCTCTTTTTTATCACCATAACATCACGATTGAGCGCCATGTTTTCACAATCAATTTTGGCTCAACTGTTTAGGATGCTTGCACTGCTTACCGTCACACTGGTTGCTGTGCATCATTCCCCGACATTACTTGAACTGTTTGCTGGGCAAGCCATTAATTCTGGCTGCCACCAACAAAACCCAACGGGTGAACCTCATCATTCACACCAATCAACACACCACCATCATTAGAGCCTGATTTTTATGAGTATTTTCCGCTTTCCTATTTTAGTTTGGCTCGGTATTGGCATTTTAATTACTAGCCTAGGTATCCGTCAGTCCTTTGGCATTTTTATGATGCCCATTTCTGAGCATTTCCAAACTGGACGCGAATTTTTTAGCTTCGCCATTGCCTTACAAAATCTCATGTTTGGCGTATTTCAGCCGTTTGTTGGCATGGCTGCCGATAAATGGGGGTCGAAGCGTATTATCTTAATGGGGGCTATCGCGTACGCGGCGGGATTATATCTAACGTCTATTGCCACAATTCCTTCGCAACTCTACTTCTCGCTAGGCGCGTTAGTCGGGCTTGGTTTAAGCGCCACTAGCTACGTCATTGTACTCGGCGCAGTCGCCAAGGTTGTCCCAGCACAACACGCAGCGAAGGCCTTTGGGCTGACGACAGCAGCAGGATCCTTTGGTATGTTTGCCATGATCCCCGGTGCACAAATGATGCTAGAAACGATTGGTTGGCAAGGCGCCCTGCAAGCGTTTGCTATGCTTTGTACGATGATGATTGCGTTTGCGTTGTTTATGAAATCCAATAAAGCAACAAGCGCTTCGCAAACACACCAAGTTGAAGAGCCCGAGCAAACACTGGGTCAAGCACTCAAAGAAGCCTTTAACAATAAAAGCTATTGGCTCATTCATGCTGGCTTCTTTGTTTGTGGCTTCCACGTCATGTTTATTGCCACCCACTTACCCAGCTATCTAGCAGACAAACACTTGCCTGCCAGCAGCGCTGCTTTAGCACTGGCATACGTCGGTATTTTCAATATCTTTGGCTCCTACTTTTGGGGCGTGATGGGGGATCGTTTCAGTAAACGTCACGTGATGTCTGCGCTTTATTTAGTTCGCACTGTCGTTATTGCTTGCTTCGTCACGCTGCCCGTCACAGAAAGCACAGCGGCTATTTTTGGGGGGGCCATTGGTTTTTGTTGGTTAGGTACGGTTCCGCTTACATCAGGGCTTGTTCGCCAGATTTTTGGGGCACGCTACCTCTCAACGCTTTATGGCTTGGTTTTCTTCACTCACCAAATCGGTAGCTTTTTAGGGGCGTGGGTTGGTGGCCGTATCTATGATTACTATGGTTCTTATGAGCCTATTTGGTGGTCAACGGTCGTATTGGCCTTCCTAGCGGCGCTAATTCATTTACCTATCAATGACAAACCACTGCGCACCTTCAAACCCTTAGCTGTGGCTTAACCAAGTATCATCCCTTTCTCATAGCCTCTCTTAGGAGAGGCTATCTTTAGAACCTATCCAATCTCTTCTAGCTGACTGTGCAACCAATCCGAAAAAACGCGATACTTCGAACGATGTTGCATGCCTTGCGGGCAAACTAAGTCATAGCCTTTACCTGAGTCAACCTGTGCAAAAGGTGCAATAAGGACACCTTCTTCAATTAATGGTTTAATGAATTCGTATCGACCTAAGGCCACCCCCATCGACCCGCATGCCGCCTCTATTGCCAAGCGATTATCACTGTACAGATCACAACAACGTTGACAGTCAATGCTCCATTCCCCTTCCTGCAACCAATGCTGCCATGACCGACTATCACCACTATGAATAAAATTCGCATCGGCTAGCCGTTCAACCCCAGCCATTAGATCCAATTGATTTGCATATTCAGGCGAACAAACCGGGGTTCGGACACCATTAAATAGCCGCGTGCTGTAATGATTAGGGTAATGACCGTCACTATAAAATATCGCTACATCATAAGGATCAAACTGGAACTCAATTTGGTTCTGTTTTGTCTGCAGCTTAATACTTAAATGCGGGTACAAACGCCGAAACGAGTTAAGTCTTGGCATTAACCACGCCGACGCAAAATAAGGCGAGGTCGCAATATAGATCTCCCCAGTAAGTTCACCGTTTTGGATATCACCTAGCTCATTAAAAATGAGTTCAAACGATGTGTTTAACATCGCAAGGACTCTTTCACCTTCAGGAGTCAATGCCAGCTTACGCGTTTTACGGACAAACAGGCGAAAGTTGAGCTGCTTCTCCAACTTTTTGATTCGGTGACTGACCCCGCCTTGAGTCAGGAATAATTCATCAGCCGCCAAGGTAAAACTTAAATGCTTAGCCGCAATACTGAACGTATGCAATAACGCTAGCAGCTGTTGACGATTTGAGAATGACACAATGCATTACCTCCAGTAATCCATAACAGCAAATTATGAGTTTGTAGAGTATATCCAATCCGATTTAAATTAAACCACGTAATCCAAATAACATTAACTACGAGGTTATTCTATGAATCCTAACCAAACTCTAAAAGTCGTTGTCATCGGTAGTGGCTCAAGCTATACACCTGAACTCGTTGAAGGTTTACTCGCTCGCCACCATGAACTGCCGATTGCGGATCTATGGTTAGTCGATATCGATGCTGGAATGGAAAAAGCCCACATCATCGCCGACCTAACAAAAAGAATGATTGCAAAAGCTGGCTGTGATATTCGAGTTCACCTTACAACTAATCGAAAACAAGCGCTAGAAAATGCCGATTTTGTGTGCTCTCAGTTCAGAGCTGGTCGTATGGAAGCACGCTTAAGAGATGAACGCATCGCTTTGAAATATCGCATGATTGGTCAAGAAACTAATGGTCTTGGCGGGTTTTCAAATGCTTGCCGTACTATTCCCATCGCATTAGACATTGCCAAAGAAATGGAAGTGCTCTGCCCCAATGCGTGGCTACTTAACTTTACCAATCCCTCTGGTATGGTGACCGAAGCACTGTTGAAATACTCCAACATTAAAACCGTTGGTCTTTGTAATGTCCCCGTCAATATGGAGCGTGGCGCGGCCAAAATGCTTGGCGTCGAACGAGAAGATATCACGATGCAAATTGCCGGGCTAAACCACTTAGTCTGGGCTCGACAAATCCTGCACGATGGTCAAGATAAAATCGCCCAAGTCACTCAAGCCTTGCTCGATGGTAATGACCAAATGACGCCCAAAAACATTCCTCCATTTCGCTGGGATCCAGAATTAATTACCAATATGGGTATGGTGCCATGTGCGTATTTACGCTATTACTACCAATCTCGAGACATCATTAACAAAGAGTTCGCAGCATCAGAGTCAAAATCGAATCGTGCTGATCTTGTCGCTGAAGTTGAAGAACAGCTATTAGAAATCTATCGAGATCCGACATTAGACACGAAACCGAAAATACTAGAACAACGTGGCGGTGCTCACTATTCTGAAGCCGCCTGTGAATTGATGAGCAGTATCTTCAACAATAAGCGAAGCATTATGCACGTAAATACTCGCAACAACGGCGCGATTCAAGGTTTACCTGATGATTGCGCGGTCGAAGTCAGTGCTGTCATCACCAGCAGTGCGATAATACCGCTTAATGTTGCCCCCTTTGATCAAGATACGCTGAGGTTAATACAGCTGATGAAGGAATTCGAAACGCTCACTGTAGAGGCCGCTATTAATGGTGATACCAACGCCGCTAAACGAGCGCTAATTCTTAATCCTATTGTTGACAGTGGCAGCCATATTGACGAAGCGATCAAAGAAACGGTGCAAGAGAATATTGAATTCATGCCTGCATTCGCTCACGTTCTTAATCGATAGACGGAAGGTAATCGTATGAAAATCATTCTCAATGCTGATGACTTCGGTTTAACCGAAAGCGTCAACAACGCTATCGTCGACTGCTTTAAGATGGGCATCGTTAAATCGACGACCATCATGATGAATCAACCTGGTACACAACATGCTGTGGATTTATATCATCAGGGGTTAATTCGCGAAGTAGGGCTGCATTTCACTGTCACGGCAGGAAAACCCATTTTAGATGCGAAGCAGGTATCCACATTGGTTGATGAGCAAGGGTATTTCCTAAAACGACGTGAATTATATCGTAAAACCGACGTCTGCTCAGAGCAAGTCTACCAAGAGATTAAAGCGCAATATCACGCTGCAATCAATGCAGGCTTGGCTATTAACCACCTCGACACACATCACTTTGGCGGTATATTTCCTCGCCTAAAAGCGGCGTTTACCCGCTTTGCAAACGACGTTAACTTACCAGTACGGCGCACTGACAGCATCATCGTCGGGCAAGATGTATTAAAAGTCACGACTCCCGATGCGTTTGATCTCGGTTTTTATGACGAAGGGGCAAACCTAGAGCACCTCAAAGCAATGCTCATCAGCTATCAGCATAAAATGCCAAGCGGTATTGTGGAGTTCATGTGCCACCCGGCAAAGACCGTCACAACCGAGCTTGAACAGCTATCAGGATACACGGATAAACGCGTTAACGAATTCGATATCCTCACTTCTATCGAATTAAAGGATTGGCTAGCCGCGAACAATATCGAGTGCATTGGGTTTGATGCGCTGCACTCGAACTAAAGATTAAAGCGATTACATTCAAACAAACCACGCACATATACTCTGTTCAACAAGAACATAAGCCCCTTTTTAAAAGGGGCTTATAAATGTTAATCGTTCACCGAATGTTAATAGCTCACTTGGATCTTAATAATTCACTGAGTGTTAATAGTCCACTTGATAATTCAGAGCAAAAGTACGACCTCGCCCTTTGTAGTTATAACGCTCACCACCGCGATATAGGATTTGAGCTTTTTGCCCCCAGACTGTGGTGTAATCCTCATTAAATAAGTTATTAACCGAGAATGCTACGCTGCCAACGGGTAATTGAACCGTTGTTAAGAAGTCAACCGTGGTATAGCCATTGAGCTTGCCGCCTTGATCGTCTTCTCTGTCCAACATCGTTTGGCTTTGTAAGCGAGCAGAGTAACTGTCTTGTGCATATCCAAGCCAAGAGCCGACTTTAGAGGCACTGGAGTACCCTACACCCACTTTCTTCCATTCGCCGGTGGTCTGGTCTTTATCTTCTGTTTCGACAAGGTGACCGTTGGCACCAATACTCCAATTATCATTGATGTAGTAACCCACCGACGCCTCTAGGCCATAGGTTCTCTTATCTTTGTTTTCAACGATAACATCGTAGTTTTTCGTCTTAATTGATTTATCCGATAACGCATAGTACGCCGCCGTTTGAATACTCAAGCGATTCATATCTATGCGGTAGCCTATTTCATAGCTATTCGTTTTAACGCCTTCTAAACGAGCGGAGTCAATATCATAGGCTTGAACCAGCTTTCTATGCCCCGGATTCGCCGCGTCATCTTCGTACTTACCTTTACCGTAATATTTAGCGGCATCGGGTAAATCAAAGCCTTGCGAGAAGTTCGCCCAAACCTGACTGTCATCCGTGAGCTTATATAGAGTGCCTGCGTTAAACAGCCCGATGTTATAGTCCGTCGAACCGCCTTTGACTGCGTCTGCAGACGTGGCTGATCCCATCGCGATATTGACTTGCTCGTTCGCTGCAATGAAGTCATCCACCTTGTTATGCATATATTGGAAGCGATAGCCCCCTTCCACACTCCATCTATCCGTGATCTGGTAGCCCAATTGAGCAAAAGCCGCTACCGATGAGGTTTCCACACCAGGGTAACGCCCGATCGTATGGGCGGTGTTATTCACCATGCCACCTGAGGCTGTGCTCGTCGCCTGATCAAAAATAACCTGATTCGACTCTAACGTGTCCATATAGCCATCAAGGCCATAGTTTACGCTCAGTTGATTGAAATCTTTTACCAAAGCGGTTTTAAAGCTGATGACTTGTGTCTTCTGTTGAGAAGCTCTGAGGTGGTCGCCATTTCTTGAATCTGAATAAAGGTAAGGTGCGAAAGTGTAATCTTCATTTCTAAACGACAATTGAGCTAAGAGTTGTTGCTGTCCAATGAAATCCGTATCGGAGTATTCGGCGTTAAGTAGCACTCTTTTCGTGCCTTGCTGACGGTCAGAGGAAAAGCCATCAGAAACCGTTGGGTGAGTCTTGTTAGCAAAATTAGGGCCGTAGTTTAAGCCATAAGGGCTGGATTGCTGGTTACTGTAATACTGAGCCAATAGATTAACGGATTTTGAATCAGCAAGATCAAACGTTAATGAGCCCATGGTGTCGAGCACTTCATTGAACTGCGACGAACCTTGCGTGGTATCCGGTACCACCATTTTGCCATTGGCATCATAAAAGGCTTGGGTTTTACCATAAACGACCGATGCACGGCCTCGTACCTTGTCATTGCCGCCACTCACCGACTGAGCAATTTTAAAGTCTCCATCCTCGCTGGAATTAAATCCAGATTGACCACTCACAAACGACTCAAATTGTAGCGCTTCCGAATCGGCTTTCTTAGTAATGATATTGACCACACCACCTGTCGCGCCCGCCCCATAAATGGCTGTCGCACCAGATAACACCTCAATTCTTTCAATATTAAACGGATCAATCGAATCTAACTGGCGACTCACCGCTCTTGATGAGTTCATAGAGACACCATCAATCATGACAAGCATTGGGCGACCACGAAGGTTTTGTCCGTAGTTGGTTCGGCCTTCCGTTGAAATATCCAGTGAAGGCACTTCCTGAGCTAAAATTTGACCGAGACTTTTACCACTGCGGTTACCACGCTCTATCGCCTCATTGTCTACGTACCAAACTGTCGCTGGGATTTCACTAATACTTTTAGGGGCACGGCTCGCCACCACCACTAATTTTTCATCTGTTTTGCGTTCCACATCCGATGTATCCGATTCAGCCTGTGCTGACATTGATACACTAAAACCTGAAGCAACCATCGTTGCCAGAATGCCGTTGAGCGCAAATTTCCTTGAACTGATTTTCATTGTTTTCTCTTATTATTTAAACCACTAACACTAATGACTACCGGATGTAGCACGCCACAATCCAACTCTCGCAAGATAATAAATGATAATCATTTCCATTTCTATTTCTAATTGTGCTTTTATTCTCATTAATGATATAAATGCGCGAGTTAAGTCGATGATTTTTGCTATTCAATTAAGCAAACTGATGATTTTCATCATGATTCATTGATGAGCTAGTATTACTAGGCGTATTCCAATCGATAAAGTCACCTCGGCTACCAATATCAAAAATCATCGAATTTGCCACCGAATTAATAATCTTAGCCGCTCGCCACGCCGCCAAACTTAGCTGTGGTTCAGCGATACCGTGACTATGAATCCCTGCATTCACAATAAATACCTCACCGTAATTTTGTTGATCGAATTGAGCAATATTGAATCCCTGACCAAGGCAAATATGCTGGTTGTGATCGCGTTGAAAATGCGCTTCTAGCGGTTTTGCGCAGCTAGGTAAACTCCCTTGATAGCCGGTTGCCAGAATAACAATATCCGCGTCTTCCTGTTCAGCGCCGCTCGTTAGACCATTTTGATAATGCAATCTAAAAGCGTCCCCTACTTGCTTCATCTCAACCATCGTCCTATGTGGCAGTAAATGCACCCAACGCTCTTCACCAGCGACATCAAACCTTTGATACAGCGCTTGGTATATTTCCAGTAAGCACTTCTGGGTCACCCCATCCGAAGTTAACTTCTGGCTGGCCACCTCTTTTTCCTTAATGGCATGATTTAGCTTGTAAAAATTTTCAACGTAGTCTGGCGTAAAGTACTCATTAGTGAAGGAAGCTTCATCCAAGGGTTGATAATTGGCTCGTCTCGAGATCCAGTTAAGTCTCGCTGGTTTACCCCACTTCTCATTAAGAATATTAAGGAAAATGTCCGCACCAGATTGACCACCGCCAACAATCGTCACTTTACGCCCCGAAAAGTCTCGGTCACGCAGCGCAATTTCAGCAGCATGGAACACGTTAGCGCCCAAAAGCGGCTTAGCTGATTCGGGGAAAAATGGCGCTTTCCCTGTTCCCAAACAAAGGTGTCTCGCTTTAAATATTTGTCCATTCGAGTGCACATGATAAAGACCGTCGCGCTTTTCAATCTGCTCGACCGGGTGATTAAACTGTACGTTGGGCATTTCATTACTGGCCCAGTGCAGATAATCGGAAAACTCTTGCCTGCTGATACAGTTTTGCTCTGTACTTAAAAAGCGATAATATTTTTTCTTGGTCACTAGATAATTAAGAAATGAGTATGGACTCGTTGGGCACACCGCACTCACGAGATCTTTTAGAAAGTGAGTTTGCATGTGTGCGTTATCGAGTAATAAGCCTGGATGCCAAGAGAACTGGTTTCGGGCCTCTAGGAAAAGGCTTTTTACCGTGGATGTTTCATTAACCAACGCGGCAACACTTAAATTAAATGGACCAGCGCCTACGCCGATCAAATCGTATATCTCTTGATGAACTGTGGTGTGTTTCATTTAATGTTCCTTATTGTTCGGCAATATAAAGTGGGTTGTCCATATATCGGTCCATATCCGGTAGCATGCGATCGCTGCTCTTATCGGTGTTGTGTCGGAATTTAGATAAGTTCAGCCCCAGCCTTAGGATTTTTGGCTTGAATAGATCAAGGCGTTCAAACCGTTCAGCAAGATCGGGATGTCGATGTTGGTACTGTCTAATCACTCGAGAAAGGCAGCGGTAAAATTCCAGCTCTGACACATCTAAATGATGAAGCAGTGGTGAAATAAACCGCAAAACCGTAACAAAGTGCCCCGTCTGCAAGTCATGTATAATCAGTTCTTCGGGAAGGCGAGTTGTCACTTGCCTAACAATATCGGGAAGCCCGTCAAGTTCAGGGATATCGGATTGAACTAATCGCATATCACCTTGAAAATCTTTCAATAGAATGCGCTGAGGTATATTGTCCCGGCAGATAAGCGTCACGTTCTGACCATGGGCAATCAAGGAAATACCGTGCTTCGCTAACAAGTGGTAATAAGGGATCACCACGACTTCAAATAGCGTATTTAGCCACTGTTTTGGCGCAAGCCCCGATCGCTTGATTAACTCAACAATGACCGAGTTATCATGACTGTCCTGCTCAAACAGCATCGCCATGACATACGCATGCTCGCCTTGTTTTAATTGGCTTTCTGCCGACTCTCGCCAAATGACTCCCAGTAATTCATGATAGCGGTACGGGGCGTCCGTTAACGGCGTATAACACTGAGCGTTAATGTAGGCACTGGCTGGCTCCTCCAATGCTTGTGTCCCAAGACGTCGTAATTCACTATCGTTGCTGCACAGCGCCTTAATCCAACTTGACGCATAAGGTCCAGCCTTGATATATCGCCCTGGTATGCCGCGATAGCAAGAGGTATTCATTATCGTCAGCGGCAACTTAATATCATAGTGTGGCGCAGTCGTATTCGCGCCGGATGGGTGAACTGATAATGTTCGAATCGATAACTGAGATGAAACGAAAGCCCCCGCTTCACCTAAATAAATCAGTGTGTGGTCGCTCAGTTCCTTGATAAAAGCTAACGATACTTTGTTGCGCCATTGCCATGGGTGCACGGGTAAAATCACGTAGCTGGCAATATCCATACCCAAGGCATGGATTTGTTGGTGAAACTGCGACCATTCTTTGGCAGAAAGCACACTCGAATTCAAGTGTTCATTCCAATCGAGGTGGCAGGCAATACCCTGCTGCAATGTGTCGCGACATACTGCAACCCACATTAGTTGAAACTGGGCTTGATACTCAGGCGCGTAAGCTTGTAAGTCATTAATTCCCCATCCTCGTCGGCCTTTATTGAAAGCAAATTTGGGATGACCATTAACGATGGCTTGCTGCTGTAACAAGGAAATTTCACACAAACGCTCTACCGAGTAATCGGCTCTATTTGCCATCATACGACAGTCCGAATAGAGCGTAGCGTTCATGTCCTCAACATGTTCTGCAACTTGCTCATCGGTCATTGGTAAATGATGTTTTAGATCTTCAAGCAGATGAAGCGCGTCGATAGTGTCGCTTTCCGTGCCATTATCTATCCGGCGGATCGATGCAGGATCAATCTGGATATTGTCCCATATATACCATTGGCCTATAAAAAGATACTTAGACTCACCAACCCACGCGTAATACTCTTGCGTGTTGACGAATGCTTCACTTCTACCAATATCAAATGCGCCTTCATAATAAAATTCACTTAATATTTTTGCGACCATTTGCCGATTCGCGGCCGCCCAATAACAAGAGATAGCGGTCATATCATCCATTGCGCGCCTCCGTAAAAAAGCGATCTCTTCGCATCATCATGAGTGCCGATCTTTTATGAGGAAAATTAAACTCAAAGCGCTTTTCAAAACAGGTGTTCGTTAAGCGATGAAATAACTTTGCATTGTCAACTCTAGGCTCCATGACGATTTGCGTGGTGCGAACATCATCTAGAAAAATATAGTGGCATAGCGCCCATAGCCACGAGTCAAAATGCGCTTTTCCTCGAAAACTATTTTCACCCACTAAAAGGTGTATGCCCCTATCAAAGGTTTGGCAGTCGTAGTAAGGCGCGAGTCGATCCTCTTGAACCCAATAGACTTCAAAATACCCAAAAGGCTGCCCATTAAACTCTCCGATTAACGGCAATGTGAAAGAATCAGAGAGTCGCTCAAGAATAAACGCTTCGAGTTTATCTTTGGTCCATGCTTGCTCCCAGAACTCAGCGACTCTGGTATCATTCATCCACTTTTCAAACCTATCCATATCGCGATTTGGATCGAAGGTACGAAACGAAATCACCTTGTCTAGCGTGACGTCAAAACGGCTGTAGACCTCCCCTGTTGGCTTCGCAGGGCGAAGCGGGTTATAGCCCTTTCGTGGATCTCGCTGTTCCAGTATTAAAGGAAAGCGATCAGAGGGTTGATGTTTGTGTCCAGTAGCCGTCAATTGATAAAAGGCGGCTTTAGACAGTTCGTTATTCTCAAGCCAAGATGGACATAGATTTAGGCGACGGCATTCATCGTCAGAAAGTGCAACGCCCTCATTGTTTGTTGAGTAAGTTAACTGCGCTTCTATTTTTTTAACTAATGCATCAGAGTTCATCGACTCACTCCTGTGTTTCGACGAGAGGGTTATTCAAATCAAAGTAAATAATGGACGGATCAGGAATCGAGTTCTCATTAAGTCCATGTAAATAGCAGAAAAAGTTACCTTTACAGCACAAGTTCGGCGAGGTCAGTACGTACTTCAAGCACTCATGATCGGCTGGGTTACTTTCATACAGCGCGAGTAACCGCAATCTTAATATCATGAATAGTTGATCTTCATCCACCAAGCTCGATAGGCTGGCAATGACACCATAAGCGGAGTTAATAATGAGGTAGTAGGGAAAGTAACGATTCACTTTATCGTCATTCCAATAATTATCGGTCTCAGTCGGACTGCCCAAATGAGGGAATAGACTAAACGCCAATTTCGTCAGCCCAACGCCTTGACAGTCTCTAAAGTAGCTTTGAGTTGGCAAGCCCTCTTCCATTTCGACAACGATATTTTGCTGGTGGGCTAATAGCACGATGCCCAGTTGGCTCTGAAGCGTAAAAATAGGCAACACAACCTTGTCACAAAACCGCTCGAACCACTCCAGCGCAACAGACTCAGGGGAAACCTTTTTCCTCTTACTTTGGGTATGAATCATAGATGACAACACAGAGCTATCACTGGAGTAAGGCGTTTGCTGGCACAGTGTGGCTAGCACGGCTTGGGAGCGATGAGCGCACTCAAGTGATGCCCTAAAAGGGTTCTCACGAATGGTAAGCAGCGATTCGTCAATGATCAGCCCATCGCCATCAACTAACCCCATATAGGCGGGTTCTTGTAAAATCCTAAGCTCATGGCTGATGAGTTCATTTTGCGATGGAGTGAGATGTTCACAAATAGAAGCCAAAGCAACGCCGCGTTTTACTTCTTTTTCAGAGAGTAAACGAATCGAATTCGTCAGTTTGACACTCAAAGAGTATTTGAGCATGAAAGGAGAGTCTGGATTAAACAGTGCGCGTGTTGAGGATGTAGCAGACCAAGATTGTCCAGCAAAACCTAAATCAACTAACTGACCCGATTTCACATGTGCCTGTATGTTACTAAGCGCCAACATTTGCTCCGCCTGCCACGGGTGCATTGGAAAGACGTTCCATCCCTGATGATGATCATACTCATGTATTTCATCTGGCAAACTACTGTCACTTTGTCGCAATTTAAGCAAATAATCTTGCCAACTTTCAGTCCCAGCTGAATCGCCGACCATAATGTCATCAGAAGCTGCAAACCACCTTAGACAGAATGATGCTTTCAGTTCTGGTGAAAGTTGCTGGCTTAGCTCGACACTCAGATTCGAGCGACTCTTTGGCGCTGGGTGCATGGAGTGACCAATGAACAAACTTTGTTCAGCTTCAAGAAACTGCCACATTTTATCGTCCTGATGATGGCCATATCGATCCAAGGCAACCCAAGTATTTCTGTGACTTTCCATCACCGCATCCAAAAATGCAGATTTTTGCGAAGCGGAAATATCGCCCACAAGCTCCGCGTTTGAAACAATACACTCAACCGCACGCTCGAATGTGATGAACTCCCACCACTTACCCTCGCTATCACCTCGAACAATCGTCGATGAATAACAATTCATGCCCGTTTTAGACATTCGTAACACTTTGACTCGTATGTCACTATTGCTGCCTATCGGTATCGTTAAAAACCGGTCTTCGCCTACCGCAACAATACTCGCTAAGCGAGACTCTCGATAAAGCCCGTTAAAGAAACAATTTGCCGCTACATCCGTAGTACGTGCTTGACTAGGATTCATCTGTCATTACCTCTATAAGTTGAACTATAAACAACAATGCGAATGCTAATTATTATCATAATCAATTACAATAACTTTGTTGTGCGGGTAATTTGAGGAATAAGCCGTATTATCGAGATTGGGACGAACTGATGACGAGAAATGGTCAAAATGTAAACGTAACGTCGGGGAACTGACGTGCAACAGGTTGATAGAACCATCAAAAAGACCAATAAAAAAGGCACGTTTTCGTGCCTTTTTTTGTGACTTTACTCACATGAGTATTATTGATAGTTTGAGTTCATAGTACTATTCACTCATCGAGTTACTCTCAAACTCATAGCGAAAAGGACTCACTTCAACCATAGTATTAATTCTTACGCAGCAGCAAAAGAAAGTATCCGCCGCCCACGACTGACGCCATCAACCCTGCCGGAAACTGCCAAGGGAACCATACTGTACGGCCAAGCCAGTCAGCTGTAACCATTAAACTGGCGCCCACTAAGCAGCTAACCACCAATTGATGGCGAGCTCGATATTGACCAAGCCCCCTGGCAATGTGCGGAGCAAGTAAGCCAACGAAGCTCAGTGGACCTATCACTAATGTGGCTAATGCCGTCAGCAGTGATGCCATAATTAGCAATACTAAACGCGTTCGTTTCGTGTTGATACCAACCGAAACGGCGGAGGTTTGCCCTAAATTGAGTATGTCTAACCATCGGCAGGACAAATACGCCCCTCCTCCCAGAACCAACACCCCCAACGCTAACGCCAGCACGTCTTGATAACTCGCTAAATAAGTAGACCCCGAAAGCCAAGTAAGTAACGCCTGCACATTATCTTGTCCCGATGACAAAGCGACCCTCAAAATGGCGTCAAGCGCTGCGCTAACGGCGATACCCGTCAATAACAACTGGGTGGGTGCATAATTGGATCGCTTGCTAAATTGAAGAATTGCCATCATCACCAACGCCGCACCAATGCCACCATAAAGAATTTGTTCCGCTCTGGTTGGTGTTAAACCCAACCATGCACATAGAACCAAAGCAAGTGCCGCACCCGAGCTAATACCCATCACTTCCGGGCTTGCCATTGGGTTAACGGTAATCCTCTGCACAATCGTTCCAGCCAGCGCCAGTCCACAACCTGCAAATATCGCCCCCAGTACCCTAGGGAGCCTTAGGTCAATAATGCGCCAATCATAAGAGAGCTGCCAGCCTGTTTGAGTTCGCCCTAAAAACACAGCAATACAAAAGAGTGCAACTAATAACAAACAAAGGAGGCTCGATATTCGTAGAAAGGAGCGAGGATGATAGCGCTTCGTCGCGACATTTTCGGCTTTAAAGCTCGCTGAGAACTTGTTGGTTGCGAGCAGCCATAAAAGACAAGGTGCGCCTAGCAACGCGGTTATTGCCCCAGTGGGAAGTAACTCACTAGAGACGCCAGAGAATGGTTGAATCAGTAAATCAGCAAAAAGCAGCAACAACGCGCCAACAAGAGCACTGATGAAAACACGATGGATAAATCGGCGAGCACCCAACATTTTAGCGACCGTTGGTGCAACTAAGCCAATAAAACCAATCACGCCCACCGTTGCAACAACGATAGAGGTAATGAGCACCGATAAGGTCAGCCCAAATAATCTGACTCGAGCGACATTCACCCCTGAAGACTCAGCCACCTCACTACCGAGTCCAAGCGCTGCAAGTGGTCGCTGAATCACCACAATCACCACAATAGTAAGCGTAAGAATAGCCAAAACGAGTTGCGTATTTCCCCAACCTTGCTGAGTGAGTGCGCCTGCGCCCCAAACAAACAAACTGGTTAACTGTTGCTCATTTAGCATCACTAGCATCATGTTCGTCGCGCCTAGAAACAGCGTCACAACCATTCCTGCTAATACCATTTGTAGTGGTGCGAAGCCTTTTTTAGCGGTTAGCAAAAACACTAAGCCCGCCGCAAGCAGTCCTCCGGAGAAAGCAAACATATATTGAGTGAGCCCACCAGCGACGGAGCCCACGAGTAAGCTTGCGGTCATACCCAGCTCAGAACCTGCCGCGACACCCAATGTCGTTGGAGAAGCCATGGGGTTTTGCAACAAGTGCTGCATTAAACACCCGGCAACGGCTAATGATGCACCGCAAACCAAGGCCATGGATAAACGTGGGAAGAAGGTAAAATGCAGAATCAGTTGTCTAAAGTCGCTATCGTCACGATGGAACAGAAAGGTCTGCCATTCAGATAACGTTAACTGATAGGGAAGCGCGTGAACCAACAGCCAGCCTAGGACTAACAGCGTCATAAACGCCAATAGATGAAACCTGCTCTGTTGTGTTTTTAATGAGGAAATGGCTAATTGCATCATCAGCCCTATTGCGCATGCAGCGCTGCAACGCGAGTGACCACTTCATCACTCAACCTTTGCATTGCGATTAAACTACCAAACGTCCACACCTTGGGAACAATGGCCACGCGCTGCTCTCGGGTAAATGCCATCGCACCCCATAATGGCGATCCATTGAGCGTCGCTTGTTCCTGCTCACTCAAAGGACCAAAGATCAACACATTACTGTTTTGATGCTTCGCTAACTGTTCAACGCTAGCAGAAGAGAAACCCCAGCTGTTAGTGGGACCTTGCCAGCCGTTGGTCATCGACATCGCCGCTATGGTGTCGTTCATGAGTGAGCCATCACTATGGATCCTAACGTGTTTGTCACCAATGAAACGAATCATGATAAATGAACGACTATCTTGCCACTGCGCCACTTTCTCTCCGTTCGTTGCCAATTTAGCGGCGGTGTCATCAATCAACCTCTGCGCGGCTTGTTGGCGTTCAAAAACATCACCGAATGTCTGGATGACACGCTTGGCATTTTGATACGGCTGTTTGCTATCGTTATAAATAGTGAGGGC
This sequence comes from Vibrio qingdaonensis, assembly GCF_026191675.1. GTDB lineage: Bacteria > Pseudomonadota > Gammaproteobacteria > Enterobacterales > Vibrionaceae > Vibrio > Vibrio qingdaonensis. The sequence goes on from NZ_JAKRRY010000015.1 coordinate 101,676, forward strand.
CAGCGTGGGCGCGATCGAGTTAAGTTTTTCATAAGCAGGCGCGAGGTGGGCACTCATAATAATCAGATCAGGTTTTAAGCTGGCAATCAGCTCCAAATTTGGTTCTCGACGAGAGCCCACATCCACCGTGTCTGAAGGTAATGTCGGCACCCCTACCCAATCTTGGTAGCCTGGAACATCAGCAACGGCTAGAGGCTGAATGCCTAATGCCAGCACAGATTCCGCCAAAGCCCAATCCAGCACGACAATTCGCTTTGGGATGCCTTTAAGCGCTTGCTCACCTAAATCATGCTGAATCATGCGGGCAAACGTCGACGTTGAAAGTAAAAGACATAGCGTCATAAAAAATGTAGAGATAATTCGAGTTAACACGTTGGCATTCCTAATTCTGTTTCTATTTCTATTTCTATTTCTATTTCTATTAACGAACGTAACTGATGAGGTTGCAAGATTCAGGGTCTTTAAAAATACGTAATGACATGCCGTAAATTTCACTCAGCGATGCTTCTGTCATCACATCATTCGGGGCACCATCAACAACGATTTTGCCTCGCTTGAGTGCCACTAGCCTGTCGCTAAACCGGGCGGCCATATTGACGTCGTGTATCACCATGATCACGGTGAGTCCTAAACTTTGATTAAGCTCGCGGATCAGCTTTAGTAATTCATATTGATGGGTCACATCCAATGCTGACGTAGGTTCATCTAGCAAGATGCACGACGTTTGCTGAGCCAATAGCATAGCGACCCATGCCCGTTGGCGCTCTCCTCCAGAAAGCGTGCTGACAAATCGATCTGCGAATGCCATTAAGCCCACTCGGTCAATCGCTTCTTCAACAATACGATGGTCATCGTGGGTATACCGCCCTAACACTCCTTTCCAAGGATAGCGGCCAAACATCACTAACTCACGAACGGTCACGCCATCCGTGACAGGAGGGTGCTGAGGAAGGTATGCCACTTTTTTTGCAAACTCTTTTGCTGTCAGACCCTCAATATCTTGATCTTCTAGCATGACTTCACCTGAAGACACTTGGTTTTGACGGCTTAACAATTTAATCAGACTTGATTTTCCACTGCCATTGTGTCCAAGCAAAGAGGTCACTTCACCCGCGTTAAAGCTCAAATCAAACGGCGCTAATATTTCATGCGACCCTATGTGGTAACTGGCTTGCCTTAATGAAAACATAATCTAGGAGCTATCTCGCGCTATGCGCAACGTTAATTAATGACGAAATTAATTTGATTGCGAATGAGAAAAATTTGTATCCGCATTATAATTACTTTAAAGTCTGCTGTCATTACCCTATGAAAACTCATTGATATGCTTAACGATACGTCCATTGCTGGTAGTGCACGAGCTTCAAATACATCGCTCTACACTATTTGTTTATTTGCGTCACTTATTGGGTTTGGGCAAAATGCTCTTCTTGTCTCATTGCCAACGCTGGTGGCAACCACAGACATCACCATCGCAAGTTGGTCTGTGCTAATTGCCATTGGAACCGTGTTGTTCATCCCTACCGCACCTTACTGGGGAAAACGCAGTGATCGACGTGGTCCTAAGTCTATTGTCTTAACCGCGCTATTGGGGCTTTCTCTATGCTTTTCAGGTATGGCCGCGATCTTGTATGCCCTCGATAAAGCGTTACTGACAACCACCGCAGCGCTAGTGCTGCTCGCAATGCTAAGAATCGTTTATGGGGTTACTGTCTCTGGGTTGGTCCCAGCATGCCAGCATTGGGCGATATTAACGGTTGGGGAACAACATCGATTATCCGCTATCACTTCCATCAGCGCATCGCTAAGTATGGGCCGAGTTCTTAGCCCTGTATTGGCCGTTGCTCTGATAAAACTCGACCCTTTGTTCGCCATCACAGTGGTCGGATTCGCCGCTTTAGGGTTGTTCGTTGTCTGCCTCATGACACCAGCATTGACACCAAAACCCATGGCACACACCGTGTTAGATAAGCCAATAACCATGACGATTCCACGCTATCTCATCATTGCACTGTTACTTTGTTCGGCCCTGGGTGTGCTGCATTACTCTCTCACTCCTTTACTAAGCGCAGTCTCTTCCCTTTCGGCTGAATCTCTCTCTGATTGGGTCGGATACTTGTTAACCCTCAGTGCGATCGTCACACTCGCAACCCAGATAGGGGTCGTCAAAAAGAAAAAACTGTCTCTGGAGCAAATGCTATTTTGGGGTGGCCTGTTACTCATGATCGGCTATTCACTGTTTCTCTTTGCCAACATCACCGCCTATTTAATCGGCATCAGTATATTGTCTGTGGGCAATGCCATCTTGACCCCGGCCTACACGACCAAAGCCATGAGTAAACAAAGTGGTCATCAGGGACAGATCAGTGGTTTACTGGCCACCAGCCACACCTTAGGCTTTGCTCTCTCGGCGCTCTTTGTCGCCGCAAGCACTTCACTATTCATTAACCCCCTATGGTTTAGCGTATTATTTGCTGTTGCGTTATTTACCACCATCACATCCATGTCCTTTCAGCGAGGGCTAGAAACTAGAAACTAGAAACTAGAAACTAGAAACTAGAAACTAGAAACTAGAAAAAATAATCGCTACCCAAAAAATACCTACTTACAAGACAAAAAAAGCCCCTCATATAGAGGGGCAAAAGTTCCATCGCTTATAGTTATAGTGATTATTTAGCTTGAGTTATCTTAATTTGTGCGCTCATCCGCTCCATCAAGATAACGACAAAAACGTTAAAGTTAACCAAAGTCACCGTTCACGTAACCTTGAGTACGATCATCACTAGGGTTAGAGAAGATCACTTGAGTATCGTTATGCTCGACCAACTCACCCATTAAGAAGAAAGCAGTGCGATCTGAAATACGACGAGCTTGCTGCATCGAGTGAGTCACAATAACAATGGTGTAGTCTTTTTTAAGCTCTTCCATCAACTCTTCGATCTTATGCGTTGCAATAGGATCGAGTGCCGACGTTGGCTCATCCATTAAGATGACATCCGGCTCCATTGCAATAGTACGCGCGATACACAAACGTTGCTGCTGACCGCCAGAAAGACCAAATGCGTGCGACTTAAGACGGTCTTTTACCTCATCCCAAAGCGCCGCGCCGCGTAATGAACGCTCAACGACCATGTCGATGTGCTTCTTGTCTTTAATGCCTTGAGCACGCAAACCAAACGCCACGTTCTCGTAAATACTCATTGGAAATGGGTTTGGTTTTTGGAATACCATGCCTACTCGGATACGTAAATCTGATACATCGATATTGCCGTAGATGTCTGTGCCATCCATTTCAAGCAAACCGTTAATTTTAACGCCTTCAATCAAATCATTCATACGATTCAAGCAACGCAGCAATGTTGACTTGCCACAACCAGAAGGGCCAATCAGCGCCGTCACTTGACGGGTTGGGATAGGCAAGTTGATCGATTTAAGCGCTTGGTTCTCACCATAAAATAGGTTTAGGTTTTCAATGTTAAATTTGTTCATTATCTATAATCTCTTCATTCTTAATGTCGTGGTTTTGCAACGTGCACTCTTTGTGTTCTGGTGACGTTGCAGACGTTCTGCTATTCGAACTGGCGTGTCTATTAATAGGTTGCCGTGTTAAAGCGGCTTGCAATCAACTTGGTTACCATGTTGATTAGTAGCACTAATACGATAAGCACTGTGGCGGTACCGTAGGCTTGGTTCCACTCTTCAATAGTAAACAGCTCAGTCGTGAGTTTGTATAAGTGAACCGTTAAGGTACGGCCTGAATCCAATAGTGAATCTGGGATTCGGGCTACCATGCCTGCTGTTAAGAACACAGGCGCTGACTCACCAATGACACGACCAATACTAAGAATGACCGACGTTAAGATACCTGGCATTGCACTTGGCAAGATTAAGCGCCAGATAGTATAGATTTTTGAGGCACCCAAACCGTAAGACCCTTCACGGTAAGTTTGTGGTACCGACATTAAGGCTTCTTCAGTAGTACGAATAATGACCGGAAGAATCAAAATACTTAATGTAAGCGCACCGGACAAAATCGAGAAGCCAAGGCCTAGAATGGCAACGAAGAACGTCATACCAAACAAGCCAAAGATAATCGATGGAATACCTGCTAGAGACTCGGTACAGAAACGAATCACTTTAACCAATTTACTGCCAACTTTGGCATATTCGGTCAAGTAGATTGCTGTCATGATGCCAAGAGGTGCTGCCACTGCAATAGACGCAATCACCATGTAAATTGTTGAGATGATCATCGGGAAAATGCCGTGCTCATCGCCGGTACGAGTGTAATCGTCGGTAATGAAACTCCAGCTTACATGTTGAAGACCATTGGATAAAATGTACCAAATAATCCAAAACAAAAATCCAACGGTAAGGGCTGCAGACGCCCAAACAAATACACTCAGCAACGTATCTTTATTCTTACGTGCTTGTTTTAGTTTTACAGTATCCATAATCGTTACTTCGCTTTTTCACGGTTCAAGTACAATAGTGCAGCATTGAGCATCATAATGAAGACCAATAACACAACGCCCGTCGCGTACAGTGCATTGGCGTGAATGCCACTTGCATAGGACATTTCAATGGCAATGTTCGCTGTCAGGGTACGAGCAGAGTCTAAAATCCCTTCTGGCATCGCAGGGGCATTACCCATCACCATGATGATTGCCATGGTTTCACCCAATGCACGACCAATACCCAAAATGACGCCCGTCATGATGCCGGAACGCGCCGCCGGTACGAGTAGCTTAAAGATAGTGAATATCTTTGAAGCCCCTAACGCTAAAGAGCCTTCTTTATACGCATGAGGTACCGCACGAATTGAGGTTTCAGAAACCGTAATAACCGTTGGGAGAATCATAATGCCTAACACGATAATACCGGCTAGGATCGTGTTACCTGCTGGTACTTGAAACACTTGCTGAATTAACGGAACGATAATAACCAGACCGAAGAAACCGTACACCACTGATGGGATACCCGCTAACAGTTCCACGGCAGGGCGAATGATATCCGCCACTCGTTTCGGGGCAATTTCAGCAATAAAGATGGCCGTTAATACGCCAATTGGCACACCAACTACAACGGCACCAAGCGTGGATACAACGGAAGCAACAATCATCGTTGCAACACCGTATAACGCAGGTGGTAACCAGTTTTGACCTAGGACGATTCCAGAAACACCCGCAGCTTGGAACGCTGGAATACTTTCTCGAACAATGAAGTAGGCGATAACGGCAAGGGAAACAATGCCAATCACTGCGCTGGATAAAAACAGTCCGTGGAAAATACGTTCTTTCCAGTCGACTTTTTTCTTGGCCTTCAGGCTACGTGCTGCAGCTTGAGTCGCTTGTTCGCTCATAAGCTTCTCACTATTTGTTGCGATGGTCATAATTAAACTTCTATTTGTCGATAATTCGAAAGATAGAGAAAAGGCCCAGCCCCAAAGTGTGGGCTGAGCAATATTGATTCTTTACTTACAGATTAGTTTACTGAGATGTAACCTTTCTGTTCTACTAGCGCTTGAGCGTCATCTTCAAGCATCCAATCTAGGAATTTTTGAGTTTCTGCTGAAGGCTTACCTTCTTTGTATAAGACAAGGAATGGACGCGCTACTTTGTAAGAGCCGTTTTTCACGTTGTCTACTGTTGCTGGTGTGCCATCGATTTCTAGAGCATGAACGGATTGGTCAACCGTGCCTAGAGAGATGTAACCGATAGCGTATGGGTTGCTTGCTACCATTGTTTTTAGTGCGCCGTTACCGTTAGCAACTTGAGCACGCTGAGAGATAGCAGTTACTTTCATGCCACTGATTTTTTGCTTAAGGCTCATGATGTCTTCAAATGCACCGCGAGTACCTGACGCTGTGTCACGAGTGATAGCAACGATAGGCTTATCAGCACCGCCAACATCTTTCCAGTTAGTCACGTCACCTTTATAGATAGCCGTTACTTGCTCAGCTGTCAGACCCTTTAGGTCGTTCGCTGGGTTAACAACAACCGCGATGCCGTCACGAGCAACAACTTCTTCTACTAGAGTCGACTCTTTTTCTTCCGCTTTAAGGTTACGAGAAGACATGCCTAAATCAGCAGAACCGTTTTTCGCTGCTTTAACGCCTGCAGAAGAACCCGGTCCTTGGACTTCAATGTAAACGTTTGAGTGTTGCTTCATATATGTTTCTGAGAAAACTTCCATCAGTGGCGTTACGCTGCTAGAACCTACCGCAGAGATAGTTTCTTTAGCTGAAGCTGGAGTCACTGCGAGTGCGCCTAGTAGTGCGATAGCACCGATAACTGTCTTTTTCATCACAATTTCCTTTATTGGCTTGATTGCCTGTTTCATTTCAACGAGGTCAAGATTAGAGGCTAAATATGACAGTTGTGTTTCACTAAATTGAAAGGTGTATGACAGTGCCATTTTTTTTACGCGGAGCAAAAAACAGTCATTAGCCATAAATTCAGTAAGTTGCAGACAGTACTGATGCTTTTATCGCCAAAAAGATGACTTTCAACTGAGTATAGTTGTCACATTTCTCGACCATTTAACCTGTTGGCTGTCATAAACCAGAGTCGTTGCGTCTCTTTACTGCTTAGGAAACGCAGTCATCATTCAATTGATTTAAATCAACAATAGCTCCGATTTGTTTTTATGGTCGCTTGATAACCAGGATGAATAGAATTTCGGACAAATTGCTTTGTGGCTCTATACTTAAGTAATGATAGTTACGTTAGTTGTTAATCTATGAATATTGATGCGAGATATCATCAATCTTATCCAGCTTATTTAAGACTACGATTTCCGCTTCTATTCTAAACTCGATTTTTTGTGAACAACTACATAGTTACTTTCATCCATTAATCATAAACTACCTGCACTAACACTTCTTAATACAAGAAGTTTGCTTTCTATATTTATATTATTAGTTTCAACGTGGTACTTGATATAACTTAATATATTCTACTGGCGTTCTATTTGGTGGTCACTGGATAGAATAAGGAGAAAGCTATGACTACACAAACGATACCCCAAAAAACCAATAAACGGGGGTTCTTTGCTAATTTCAAGTTCCCATCCGCTTATACCATTCTATTTATCTTAATTGCACTCGTGGCAATGTTGACTTGGATAATTCCTGCTGGGCAATATGACCGAGTAATGAACGATGACCTAGGTCGTGAAGTGCCTGTCACCGGAACGTATCAATCTGTTGAAAGTAATCCACAAGGTGTCATTGATGTCTTACTGGCACCCATTGATGGTTTCTACGACCACAATACCTATGAAGCCGCCGCTATTGATGTCTCTTTATTTATCTTAGTTATTGGTGGTTTTCTAGGGTTGGTGACGAAAACTGGCGCCATTGATGCAGGTATTGAACGTGTCACCGCTCGGCTACATGGCCGAGAAGAGCTCATGATTCCAATCCTGATGGCGTTATTCGCGGCAGGTGGCACAGTGTATGGCATGGCGGAAGAGTCTCTCCCCTTTTATACCTTGTTAGTCCCAGTCATGATGGCGGCTCGCTTCGATCCATTGGTCGCTGCGGCAACCGTACTCCTTGGTGCTGGTATAGGCGTACTAGGCTCAACCATTAACCCATTTGCGACGGTTATTGCTGCCAATGCTTCGGGAATACCCTTTACCGACGGTATAATGCTGCGCGTATTCATGTTGGTTGCCGGCTGGGGGATTTGTGTCGCCTATGTCATGCGCTACGCTAGAATGGTACAAAAAGACCAAACTAAGTCGATCGTATACGACAAATATGAAGAGAACAAAGCACATTTTCTTGGCAATCAAAACGGAGAAAAACTCGAATTTACCATGACACGCAAAGTCATCTTAGCTATCTTCGCGGGTTCTTTTGCTGTCATGATTTATGGTGTATCTGTCGCCGGTTGGTGGATGGCCGAAATATCTGCGATGTTCCTCGCCGCGACTATTCTGGTTGGGCTCGTCGCAAGAATGAGCGAAGAAGATTTTACCAATAGCTTTATTGATGGCGCACGAGACCTTCTTGGCGTTGCACTCATTATTGGTATCGCACGCGGCATCGTCGTGATTATGGACCGTGGAATGATTACAGATACCATTCTGAATTCAGCAGAGCATATGATTACCGGTCTGTCTTCAGTCGTATTTATTAATGTGATGTTCTTTTTAGAAATACTGCTGTCATTCCTAGTACCATCAACGTCGGGACTTGCTGTTCTTACCATGCCAATCATGGCGCCATTAGCCGATTTTGCTGGCGTTGGACGTGAGCTCGTGATCACGGCATATCAATCAGCATCGGGACTGGTCAATCTCATCACCCCAACATCCGCCGTGGTTATGGGTGGTCTTGCGATTGCCAAAGTGCCCTATGTTCGATGGGTTAAGTGGGTCGCACCATTACTCGGAATTTTGACCGTATTTTGTGTCATCGTGCTCAGTATCGGTGCGCTAATCGCGTAATGAAACGCAGCTAATACAAATACACCTAAATACAAGGCTCCTCTATATTGCAATTTTAGTTAACCACTACAAATATATAGCGGACACGACCTAACGCAACACATCGCTCTATCAGGATGTGTTGCGTTTGTATATCGCTAACCTTAGCCCTTCATTACATCTCTCTACTCACATCTAAACGCGAACACACCGTGCTAAACGCTAAATCCTACTAAGGTACAGACAAAACCTTAAAGCGACCACGTGCGGCTCACCAGTGCCATAGGCTTAGACCACGCGCTTTTATACGTTCTCTTTCATCACACCAATTAAGCTCATTGGCAAATATATTCGCTTCAACTTTGTCATTTTACTATCGAACTTAATTCGATACTCTATCAATAAAGAATCCTATTAATATTCTTTTACCTTGGGATTAATATAGGTAAGTCATATTAATTAGAATTTTTAATGACACATCTTAAAAACTGAAACCCCACCAGCATAAAACTGTGATATAAGTAACAAATTACCACACTAAGTTTGTTGCAAAATTATTAATTCACATTGAAAAATAATATATCTAGCGGTTATGAGTGCATAAATACTCTCACAGGTCGCACTTTAGTGATTTTGCAATTGCATGAAATTCTGCCTGCAAACCAAAACAACACTCAGATTGAATGAAATATGAATATTATTCCATTCAACTAGCTATTAAATTTTAGCATGCGTAAATCCACGCTGAATACATATTGTTATTTAACAGGTCATTTCAGGTTTTGAGCAATAAAATACATTTGTGATTGAACTCAAATAATCACTTCGAATATTGAGTAATATAAATAACACCACGACAAAGCTAATAAATAAAACGTACCCTAACTATGATGGTTTATTAACAATCAATAACCGTCATATAATAAGAGAGATAAGATCATGAATAAACTTTATGTCGGTTCAGAAGTTGGTCAACTACGTCGCGTACTAATTCATCGCCCAAGACGCGCTCTTACTCACTTAACGCCTTCTAACTGCCACGACTTGCTGTTCGACGACGTATTGTCCGTAGAGCGCGCTGGCGATGAGCATGATGTATTTGCACAAACGTTAAGAGACCAAGGCGTTGAAGTCTTACTACTCACTAACTTACTTGCAGAAACACTTGCCGTACCAGAAGCAAAAGAATGGTTATTGAATACACAGATCTCTAATTATCGTTTTGGCCCTACCTTTGCCAATGACGTTCGTTGCTACCTTGGCGACATTCCTAACCTAGAGTTAGCGAAGATACTGACTGGCGGCTTATCCTTTGGTGAAATGCCAATGAGATCTTCCTCTATATTGCAGTCTATGCATAAACCAACCGATTTCATTATCGACCCACTGCCTAATCACTTATTCACTCGTGATACGTCTTGCTGGGTTTATGGCGGTGTTTCAATCAACCCAATGGCTAAAGTCGCTCGTCAAAGAGAGACCAACCATGTCAGGGCTATCTATCGCTGGCACCCAACCTTTGCTGGCCAAGATTTTGTCAAGTATTTCGGAGACGAAGAAAAATCCTATGACCGCTCTACCATTGAAGGTGGCGACGTACTTGTCATCGGCAAGGGCTCAGTATTAATCGGTATGTCTGAAAGAACCACTCCTCAAGGGGTAGAACAACTGGCATCCGGGTTGTTCAAACACGGCCAAGCGAAACAAATTATCGCCCTTGAACTCCCGAAAGATCGCTCATGCATGCATTTAGATACCGTTATGACACACATGCGTGAAGATACCTTCTCCGTTTACCCAAATGTCATTCCTGACGATGTGAAATGCTGGAGTCTAACGGGTGATGAATCCGGTTTTGTCAAAGCCAAACAGCAAGACTCCTACATTCATACGATTGAGAAGGCCCTGCAAGTCGACAAACTCAACCTCATCACAACAGGTGGCGATAACTTCGAAGCAGAGCGTGAACAGTGGAATGACGCGAATAACGTGCTGACGGTGAAGCCGGGTGTGGTTATCGGTTACGAACGTAATACCTATACCAATGAGAAATACGACAAGGCTGGTATCACAGTACTACCAATTCCTGGCGATGAGTTAGGGCGTGGACGTGGTGGTGCTCGCTGCATGAGCTGCCCAATTGAACGAGATGGCATCTAAAAAGCACGAATAGACAAGACTACGTCACTCTCATATATCTCTATGGGCAAAGCGAACCACTTTGCCCTAGTAATAGGAAGTTAAATCATGACTAAACAAACCATTGTTGTTGCCCTTGGTGGAAACGCATTATTGCGCCGAGGCGAGCCACTAGAAGCTGACGTGCAACGTCATAATATAGAAATTGCCGTAAACACCATTTCCAAAATTGCCGAAGAATATAATGTCGTCCTCGTTCATGGCAACGGTCCACAAGTAGGATTACTGGCGCTACAAGGCCTGGAGTACAAGAAAGTCAACCCGTACCCACTTGACGTACTAGGCAGTGAAACCCAAGGCATGATTGGCTACATGCTGATGCAAGAGTTCAAAAATCAAATGCCTGCAGTTAATGTTACATGCATGCTGACACAAATGACGGTTGATCCAAACGATCCCGCTTTTGCTGACCCGACCAAACCGATTGGCCCGGTTTATAGCAAAGAAGAAGCGTGCGAGTTAGCCGAGAAATTCAACTGGACCGTAAAACCCGATGGCGAATTCTTCCGCCGCGTCGTCCCTAGCCCTCAGCCTACTGGCATCGTTGAACATGAGGCAATCACTACGCTCATTGACCAAGGACACTTGGTCATTTGTACTGGCGGTGGTGGTATTCCAGTCAAAAGAGAGAATGGCAAGCTTGTTGGTGTCGAAGCCGTCATCGACAAAGACATGTCAGCGGCGTACCTAGCAAGACAACTCAACGCCGATGCTCTATTGATCCTAACCGACGCCGACGCCGTCTACCTTGATTGGGGTAAACCAACCCAACACGCGCTGCGCTCAACCACACCAAGTGAACTCGCGAAACACCAATTCGATGCAGGCTCAATGGGACCCAAAATTGAAGCCTCATGTGAATTCATCAACCATGGCGGAAAAGTAGTTGGTATCGGTTCACTAGAGCAAGGAATTAAGATCCTAGAAGGGACTGCTGGCACCAATATTGTCAAAGGCTAACCGCCTATTTACAAACAAATCACTAGATAGAGTTCAACATACTCAATACCTAACTGAACTCTATCATCACATAGATAATATCGGTCGCATGCATCGCGACTAATCAAAAAGGAAATCATCATGGCTTTTAATCTTCGTAACCGTAACTTCCTTAAACTACTTGATTTTACTCCACGTGAAATTCAGCACTTTTTAGACTTGTCAGCTGAGCTTAAAAAAGCCAAATACAATGGCTACGAGCAGCCGCGCCTAAAAGGCAAAAATATCGCTCTCATCTTTGAAAAAACATCCACACGTACGCGCTGTGCATTCGAAGTCGCGGCGTTTGACCAAGGCGCTCAAGTTTCTTACCTTGGCCCAACAGGCTCACAAATCGGCCACAAAGAATCCATGAAAGACACAGCTCGCGTTCTAGGCAGAATGTACGATGGCATTGAGTATCGTGGCTTTGGACAAGAAATCGTCGAAGAGCTAGGTGCTTACGCTGGCGTTCCAGTTTGGAATGGTTTGACGGATGAATTCCACCCAACTCAAATCCTCGCTGACTTCTTAACGATGATGGAGCATGGTCGTGGCAAGCAATTGCATGAAATCAAGTTTGCTTACTTGGGTGATGCTCGTAACAACATGGGTAATTCATTGATGGTGGGCGCGGCGAAAATGGGTATGGATATTCGCCTTGTCGCACCAAAGCAGTTCTGGCCTGAAGCTTCTTTAGTGGCTCAATGCCAAGAGATTGCGACGCAGACTGGTGCGAAAATCACGCTGACAGACGACGTAAGCGAAGGCGTTCAAGGCTGTGATTTCCTTTATACTGACGTTTGGGTATCAATGGGAGAAGCAAAAGAAGCGTGGGCTGAGCGCATTAACTTAATGCTTCCGTATCAAGTGAACATGGACATGCTAAAGGCTACGGGTAACCCACACGTGAAGTTTATGCATTGCTTACCGGCGTTCCATGGCGAAGATACCGTTGTTGGTAAATCTCTTGCTAAAGACTACCCTATCTTGGCGCAAGGGTGTGAAGTCACTGATGAGGTAGTGGAATCTGAGCACTCGATTGTTTTTGATGAAGCAGAAAACAGAATGCACACCATCAAAGCGGTGATGGTTGCAACGCTAGGCGACTAATTATTATCTCGTTTACAAGCCGAGCCTTATTTACAAATATACCATTAAGGTAACTATGAATAAGGCTCGCATAATTTTTCACTTTCCCTTACTGACATCCCCTTTATTCTATTCATCAATATAGATAAACAAGGCCTCTGGCAGGGACTAAAAAGGATGGCAGTTTGGATAATTATCCAATTTATGGATACTTTACCAAGCATATTGAACGATAGTAATTTCACCGTATAATCTATATAAATTGACGAGAGATTATTCATGAAAAATAAGAGCCACCCACTTATCGACTCTAAAAATAAAAACTCAACAAATAATTTCTTTCATTGTTGTTGTACTAAATAGCCTCCTCTTCATAGGAGGCTTTTTTATATCTAATTGGCTATAATTAAGGAGAAATGTGTCATGCCACATTCACTATTTAATAAACACATCATTTCTATACCGGAGCTTAGTCGTAAAGAGTTGGAGCTGATTGTAGAAACCGCTACACGCCTCAAGGCGGAGCCCAATCCGGAGCTGCTTAAGAACAAAGTCATCGCTAGTTGCTTCTTCGAGCCATCAACTCGAACCCGCCTCTCTTTTGAAACTGCTGTCCAGCGCTTAGGAGGAACGGTCATTGGCTTCGATAATGGCGGCAACACCTCCCTAGCTAAAAAAGGCGAAACTCTTGCAGACTCCGTTCAAGTCATCGCTTCTTACGTCGATGCTTTTGTCATGCGTCATCCTCAAGAAGGTGCTGCAAGACTCGCCTCTGAGTTTTCCAATCACGTTCCTATCATTAATGGCGGTGATGGGGCTAACCAGCACCCAACCCAAACCTTGCTCGACCTATTTTCTATCTATGAAACACAAGGGACGCTTGATAACTTGAACGTAGCTTTTGTCGGGGATCTAAAATACGGACGCACCGTGCACTCACTCACCCAAGCACTGGCTAAATTTAATAACATTCGCTTTTTCTTTATCGCACCTGATGCTTTAGCGATGCCAGATTATATCTGTGAGGATCTTGACCAAGCCGATATCCGTTACAGCCTGCACTCCAACATAGAAGAAGTCGCACCTGAGCTGGATGTACTGTATATGACCCGAGTGCAAAAAGAACGATTTGACGAATCTGAATACGCTCATATTAAGTCTGCCTTTATACTCACAACGGAGACGTTAAAAGGAGCACGGCCTAACTTAAGAGTGCTTCATCCGCTTCCTCGTGTCGATGAAATCACAACCGATGTTGATAAAACACCACACGCCTATTACTTCCAACAAGCAGAGAATGGGGTTTACGCCCGAGAGGCTCTGCTTGCCCTTGTTCTATCTGAATCTCTACACGTGTAAAAGGAGCCGAACTATGACTAAGCAAACCAAACTTCAGGTAGAAGCCATTCGCAATGGTTCAGTTATCGACCATATCCCTGCTAATGTAGGCATAAAAATACTAAAACTGTTCAAGATGCACAAAAGTGAACAGCGGGTCACCATTGGCCTCAATCTTCCGTCATCGGCACTAGGTGCCAAAGATATCATTAAAATAGAGAATATTTATCTGACCGAAGATCAGGCGAATCAGCTTGCACTATATGCTCCTCAAGCTACCGTTAATCAAATAGAAGAGTACAATGTCGTCAATAAGCTCACGCTTGAATTACCCCACCAAATTGAAAGTATATTTCAATGCCCGAACAGTAATTGTATTTCGCATGGCGAACCGGTTGAGAGCCGCTTTTATGTCGTAAATAAAAACCGTGATATTCAATTAAAATGTCATTATTGTGAAAAAGTATTCTCTCGAAGCATCGTAAAAGAGAAAAAATAATCCAGATGGCTTAATGTTGATTATGGGTATTTATCCTAAAAGCTGAATAAATATCCATTTCAACACAAAAAAAAGAATATCAATAATGTTAACTCACCGTCACTTATTAATAACCATTAAGTGTTAGAATACCAGAAGATCTACAAAGTTTAGGAAGCTAAGATCAGATGATACGGTTGCAAAGCACTTTAATTAACACAGACTATTTGGCTAGCTCTACATCCGGACTTCTTAGCTTCATATAAAAGATTTTCTCACTCCAAGGGCTTGGAGTGTGTCACAACAAGGAAAGGTTCGTTCATTCCATATAAGAAGGAGTTACTATGAACGAGACTCTTGAATTAACCGAAGCCGATGACAAAACACTCACGGCTGCGTGCAAGAAACTATTACAGCAACAGAGCTTTACGACCCAGAATAAGTTACGAGAAGCCTTAGTCAGTATCGGCTTTGTTGGAATAAGCCAATCCACCGTATCGCGATTGCTTTCCCAACTAGGGGTTATCAAAGTCCAAAATGCATGTGGTAAAAAAGCATACTGCTTAACCGTCGAGAATGCGCCAGTACGCGTTGAATCTTCGATCTCATCGCAGATAGAGTTCATTACCCATAACCAAGCCGTCGTGGTCGTCAAAACTCACCCAGGTAGCGCTCAACTTATCGCTAGATTAGTTGATATCGACCCCCATAATGAAATTCTGGGTACGGTCGGCGGTAATGATACTGTGCTGGTGATCCCTAAAAGCATCGCTGAGATTGATAAATGTGAACAGATCGTGCGAATTCGGTTAGGGGTACAATAGGCTAGATAGAGCAAACATCGATGTAAACACCTTTTATAAACAACCCATAAAAAAAGCCTCTAACGA
>NZ_JAKRRY010000150.1 GCF_026191675.1 Vibrio qingdaonensis
GACGATGCAAATCGCGGCCAGCAAGTCTCCAAGCTTTAAAGCAGGTAAAGCATTAAAAGAAGCGTGTAACCAGTAATGGATAGTTGAAATGTGATGATATTTTCATCATACTGGGTACATCCACACTTCTAGAAGGTGTGGCAGATTTCCATCAACGCGTGGGAACTACACTAATTTTTCGTCCATAGAGATACGCTCTATGGGCGTATCTCCTTTAAATAGGAGTCATCAAATGAAAGATAATTCAGAAAAAACCATAGTGCTACCTGCTGAAAAAGTCGTTGACGCGCTTTTGCATGGTGTTACCCAAGAGACAATGAATCAACGTTTTCATGATCATGAAAAGTTGCTTGAGTCTCGCTTTGATAACATTAATACGAAAGTTGATACGAAGTTTGAAGCGATGGAGAAGCGTTTTGAACAAGTCGATAAGCGTTTTGAACAAGTCGATAAGCGTTTTGATAAGCTGGAAGGTAAGTTTGACCGCCTTCAATGGCTAATCGTTGGCCTGACGTTGACAGTGTTCTTCAAAGAGCACATTTTGAAATTCTTCGCTTAACTGAATTACACACCAACTTACCTACCATAGCGGATACCCGCGACACTGCCAGTTCATCTGGCGGTCGCTGGATGGATTGTTCTTTAATTCATTCAAAAGGTTTCCAT
>NZ_JAKRRY010000151.1 GCF_026191675.1 Vibrio qingdaonensis
GCGATTGAACAAATCTCAGCTTGACCTCTAGTTAAGTTCAGAGATTAAGATGCTTCGATTGATACTCATGTCATTGATAAAAGGATAATTTAATATGACCAAAATAGAGCATTTAAATATTACAGTTCCAGATATTGACGAAGCATTCGCGTTTCTCTCTATAGTTGCACCGGACTTTCAAGTGAGAAAAGATGTAAAATCTCCGGATAGACATCGTTGGGCTCATGTTGGCAACGAGCAAAGTTATTTTGCGCTTCAAGAACCCCACCTAGACTCAATAACTCCAAACAGCGTTCAAAAGACGTATAAAAATTGTGGCGTAAATCATATTGGTTTAGTCGTGGAAAACCTCGAAAGCATAGAGGCTAACCTTATCGAACAGGGCTATTGTCGAGGTATTTTTGCTCCTGAAGAAACATATCGAAAGCGCGCTTACTTTTTCGATAAAGCTGGTTTTGAATGGGAGTTAACCGAATTTTTGTCCGCAATACCCGATGAAATGTACTTATATGAGTGAGTGGCAAAAATCGCATAACAAACGCTTCAAGTTGATTCGTAACGCTCGGCACTTTTGGCGTCAATTTGGGCTTATGTGATTACGGAGTCCAAGTTAAGTTCAGTGGAGCGTCACTCACAACTTAAGCGGGCGTTAG
>NZ_JAKRRY010000152.1 GCF_026191675.1 Vibrio qingdaonensis
CATGCGCTTCGTTTTGGCGAGTACATCTCACCTAAATCTTTTGCTAAGGCGATCAAGTATCTAGAGAACGCCGGCTACTTGCTTGCTGAACGCGTCAATGTGTGTGTCGATGCCATTGAAGGGACTTTCCGTAGTGCGGCTTCTTTTAAGCAATTTACGCAAGCATTCTTTGATGACTTAAAGGTGCAACGTTACCCAAACATCAATGAACTTATTAGAGCGACACGTGAACGCAAAATCAAACAAGGATTAAGCTTCAAGTGGATATCGAGTCAACGTATTCGTAATCGTGTCTGCGAGATATACAACGCGACAAAACTGAATACGGTGGCAGATTCACTCGCTCGTAGCTTCATGGACCTTAAACAGCAACCTCATCCCTACCAAGTTCCTATCTGATTTTTTCATTATATCCGCGTGAGCGGAGGCATTCGCACGTCTAAAGAAAATAAAAAGTGATATTGTCCGCAGTTTTATAGGACATATCACTAAGAGTTGACCATAAGTCGGTACTCGATCTTTTAAAGAACGTTCAACAGCTTACTCTTTTCTAAAAAGGAGTGCAAAAAAGCAGAATAAAAAAATAGAACAAAGGATGGATGCACTCTTGGATACCTTCGGTAGTAA
>NZ_JAKRRY010000153.1 GCF_026191675.1 Vibrio qingdaonensis
CATAACGCTCTGCTAAGTGGCGCTGACGATTAACTTTACCAAACACACATAACTTCAAGCCAAAACCGCCAGACGTTACGCGTCCACTTGAGCAGCTTGTTAGCCGCACATTGCCCAACGAAAGTACGGTCTTTGACCATCCATTCGCTCAACACCTGCACCCAACCTTTTGTAGAAGTCATGAGCTTTTTTATTATGGGGACTTGCGGTCCACGAAATGTGCGAAGCAAAGGATGCTTCAGCTTGTGACTTTAAAGCGTGCATGAGTTCATAACCGAAACCTTTTTACCTGTGCTCTCCTACAACTAAAAGATCATCAAGCCAGATTGATGGCTCACCGCTAAATGAGGAGTACCTATAATGGAACAGAGCAAAACCTAAAACTTCACTGTGCATCTCCAATAATAAAGCATGTGCAAATGGAGTATCATTAAATAGCGTTTTTTCGATTTTCTCTACAGTCGTTGAGATTTCTCCGCTAAAGCCTTTCATACGTCGGTCAAACTCAGCTTTTTGTTCAATAAGCCCTAGCAATATACTTGAATCTTTCTTCGTCGCAGTCCTTACGATCACTATCTTCTCCATAGCTGAAATTATTGGTTGTCGGCTAACGCCC
>NZ_JAKRRY010000154.1 GCF_026191675.1 Vibrio qingdaonensis
TTGATTGCTTTCTGGGATGACAACGGCATCTCGATTGATGGCGAAGTAGAAGGCTGGTTCTCTGACGATACGCCTAAGCGTTTTGAAGCTTACGGCTGGCACGTAATCCCAGCAGTAGACGGTCACGATGCTGACGCGATCAATGCTGCCATTGAAGCGGCTAAAGCCGATCCTCGTCCAACGCTAATCTGTACGAAAACCGTTATCGGTTTTGGTTCCCCAAACAAAGCAGGCACACACGATTGTCACGGTGCACCACTAGGCGCTGAAGAAATTGCAGCAACACGTAAAGCATTAGGTTGGGAACATGGTCCTTTTGAAATTCCATCGGAAATTTACTCAGAGTGGGATGCAAAAGAAGCAGGCGCAGCTAAGGAAGCAGCGTGGAACGAAAAATTTGCAGCTTATGAAGCAGCATACCCAGAGCTGGCAGCTGAATTCAAACGCCGAGTAAACGGCGATCTTCCTGCACAATGGGAAGAAAAAGCATCGGCAATCATTGCTGATCTTCAAGCTAACCCAGCAAACATCGCATCGCGTAAAGCGTCTCAAAATGCACTAGAAGCATTTGGTCAAATGCTTCCTGAGTTCATGGGCGGCTCGGCTGACCTTGCC
>NZ_JAKRRY010000155.1 GCF_026191675.1 Vibrio qingdaonensis
CGCAAGGTCAGCCGAGCCGCCCATGAACTCAGGAAGCATTTGACCAAATGCTTCTAGTGCATTTTGAGACGCTTTACGTGATGCGATGTTTGCTGGGTTAGCTTGAAGATCAGCAATGATTGCTGATGCTTTTTCTTCCCACTCCGCTGGCAACTCACCGTTTGTACGACGAGTAAACTCAGCCGCAAGTTCTGGGTAAGCCGCTGCGTAAGCGTCAAACTTAGCATTCCACGCTGCTTCTTTAGCTGCGCCCGCTTCTTGTGCATTCCATTGCGCTGCGATATCAGCTGGAATTTCAAAAGGACCGTGCTCCCAACCCAGCGCGGCTTTAGTTGCTGCAATTTCATCGGCACCTAGTGGTGCACCGTGGCAGTCGTGCGTACCGGCTTTGTTTGGAGAACCAAAACCGATAACGGTTTTAGTACAGATTAACGTAGGACGAGGATCGGCCTTCGCCGCTTCAATCGCTGCATTAATGGCATCAGAGTCGTGGCCATCAACGGCAGGGATAACATGCCAACCGTAAGCTTCAAAACGCTTAGGCGTATCGTCAGAGAACCAACCTTCTACTTCGCCATCAATCGAGATGCCGTTGTCATCCCAGAAAGCAATCAG
>NZ_JAKRRY010000156.1 GCF_026191675.1 Vibrio qingdaonensis
TCTCGCCCTACCCATATGAAATGAATTGGTTAAAAGGGTTTGCTAACCCTAAGATGGCTAAGGCTCTCTATACTCAAGATTTTCCATTGGTCGATGTTACGGTCATCTCCGATGATGAGATAATGCAGCATCGCCGTATTGCGTTACTTGAACTTGTACAAAAGCACGCGAGGCATCGCGATATCATGGATTTCCTTGAGCCTCTGGTCACATTGCTCTTAACCGATTACACTACAGATAAGCAAGTACAGTCATTGATGAGCTACCTACTCCAAGTGGGTGAAACGAATAACCTAGAAGCGTTAATTACGTCACTGGTCTCATCAGTACCGAAACACGAGGAAACACTTATGACTATTGCAGAACAATTGCGCCAACAAGGCGAGCAACGTGGCCGCCAAGAAGGGCGCCAAGAAGGTATACAATTAGGTGAGGAAAAAGGTCGCCAAGAAGCACTCAAGGAGATGGCGCGTAAGATGCTGCTTAATGGTCTAGATCAACAAACCATTATGGATGTCACGGGATTGAATACAGACGAACTAGCACAACTTTCTCATTAGCCGCTCAAGCATAAAGGGTTGTGT
>NZ_JAKRRY010000157.1 GCF_026191675.1 Vibrio qingdaonensis
CACGGAAAAATCATGAACATCCCCGTCAATAAAGGCTCGCCAGAACCTTCAAAAGGTACTCAGAATCCATCGCACACATCGCTCTTTTGTGTTTAATGCTCGCTTTCAAAGTCGTTTCACTCTTCAGCATGTTTAAACACATCTGTCTGATCCTTGCAAAGTTCTCTGCGCTTTCTTCCGCTCGTTTTCGGCAAGCATCTTCACCAAATGTCATGTCGAGGTACCAATGCATCGACTCGACCAACCAATGTGAACGCGTTGCATTTAACAAGTCTTTAGCATTTAAATTCTTCGAGCTAATATAATATCTCACCGTGATTTCTGACTCTTTCGCCACGGCTTCTTCTTGCCTCACAGAAACAACGATACCCATCGTTTTTAGCTCGGGCCAATCAAACTCTAAATCACCCAAAACGCTTAAATCTGTGTTGGTTAATGCCAACCTGGTTTCTTGTCTGCCACGTGATTTTTCTTGTGTGCTGTAAGAATCACCATCGTGTTTTTGTAGCATGCTCATATCGAAATAATTATCGAATGCTTGCTCTAAACGACCTTGATTGC
>NZ_JAKRRY010000158.1 GCF_026191675.1 Vibrio qingdaonensis
TCGAGTTAAGCCTGTTCTCTGAAGAGCCCAGTTAACTGAAGCAGAATTACCCCCTGAAATAATTTCTAGACTGATCCCAAATGTAGCTTCAATTCCATCGGCAAGCTCAGAAAGAATATTCATATTTTGATCATCTGGAGCGACACCATACCGACAGGCCAAATTCGTACCAATTCCTTTTATCGTGATGTTCGGTAAAGAAATAATCTCACGGATAAAATCAATAACGCGATTCGGCATCACACCTTCTCTGAGATCGCCAAGCTCAACCATAATAATAATATCGTGACGGCAATTTTGTTGTTCCGCTGCATGTGAAAGCCTCTGAATCACTTCAACTTCAGAATTTAAACTCATATCACTGTATTTTATTACGCTCGCCACTTGACTTAGCATGGGTGTACGTATGAGCATTTTAGGGATAGCAATGCCAGATTCAGTCATCTTTTGAAGATTTTCGATTCTTGAATCGGCTAACATTGTTGCGCCAGCATCAATAAGAACTTGTGCGATGATAGGGTGGCCGAGGAAGGCTTTTGTTACAGG
>NZ_JAKRRY010000159.1 GCF_026191675.1 Vibrio qingdaonensis
ATAAGTTAATCGTTAGCGCCACTTAGCAGGGCGTTAGTTGCACTTAGAAATTTAGTGGTCAAATCGTTGTCCCTTTAGCTATGTTGCGACAAGCCCCACTGCTTAACTTTCTTTCCGGTGGCAGCGCCAATTAGCCGTTCGCTTTAGCAATCGAGGTTTCGCGGAATTGCTTTTTGTGCCCGTCCGTGTGCAACGGAAGTCACATCTTCCTTAACCTGTTTTTCAGTGACTTCGGTGGTTTCTTTTTCGCGCCAACTCGCATTAATCGAAAGATGTCAGTTCTGTCAGCTATCAAGTATGGCTTGGTGATAGTAATTTGGTTTACAGCAAGCAATGAGCATCTTGGTGCAAATAAGAGAATAGGGGCGTAGGCAACTAACAAACTACTCAAGTGGACGTCATAAGCTTGGCGGTTTTGGTTTGAAGTTAAGTGCGCTTGGTAAGTTAATCGTTAGCGCCACTTAGCAGGGCGTTAGAAAGGTTGCTGGAACATAAAGCAAATGGTAGTAATTGGTTCGTCGTTCGCTGATGCGGT
>NZ_JAKRRY010000016.1 GCF_026191675.1 Vibrio qingdaonensis
CTTCGAGAAGTGACTAAAGGGCCATATATGGTCTCCTCGCTGAGTGCAGGGCATTGGTGACCAGTTTAAAGTAGGACTAAAAAGGCGGATACTGAACATAAAAGTGTTAGCTATGTAGTGTTTTTTAACTATAAATAAGCGAAAACAACATACGCCTACTAGCCTAATGGGTCACATGGAATGTTAAGTAGGAATCAGGTCTTGTTCGTCAAATAGGATGAGTAATGACTGATATGGAAGATGAAAAAGATAAAATTATTGGTTACTTTTGCCTGTCTCTTTTGGGTTGTAGGTAGTATAAGCGGCTGTAGTAAAGCAGCGCCAACACCAGAATGGAAACTATTTAAAGGTGACTATCAATGGCAGCTATTTATGCCAATTTCGGCCGTGCCTTTGCAGAATACATCGACACCAACCAAATCGCTTTATAAGGCTTACGACCAAGAAATAAAACGCTGGGTTGATAATACACTCTATAGCTATTTCGAGTATAAAAGTCGTTTTAATGACTGTCAGTTTACCGAATATAAGACTTGGAACTTATGTGATGCCTCCTATCAAAAATCAATTTATTTTGGCTACGGTTATGACCGCCTAGTTTCTGTGCTCAATGATTACTACGTTAATGGGGTTCACCAAGCAAGTTATACTTCGTTGTTAGAGTATAACGGAAAGAAAAGGTGGCATGATACTACAGTGATTTTGGGACCTAGAGTTCATGGCGCTAGGATAACGAGAATCTCAGAGTTCAATCAGGATTGTACAGTAAAAATTGGAATGACAGTTGAAGCAGTAATGAACTGGGAATATGCGTATATCGATAAGAAAAACCAGAAAACCATCTATTATGAGCCAGCTGACGATAGAATAGAATACGAAATTTCACGGAATTATACGGCACATAAAGATATGTTTGCGCCATTGTCAGAAAAGCAGCTCAAAGACTATGTTATACATACGAAAAACAAAAGTAAGAGTATTAATACAAGCGGTTACCGTTATCATGCGATTAAGAATCTCGACATTGTAGCTAAAAGAAATAATCAAAAATATGCACAGTTGTCTTCAACGTACCTGCATAAATTGGATAGCTTATACTCTCAAAATGACCCTGAAATGTACGATGGAGAAAACGTCCTAATTACATTGAATAATTCTGTCGTGGGAGCGACAAATACAGCTTTGGGGATGGTTGCAGAGGTAGGCAGTGCATATGCCGCTAATTCATCGTCATATTCTTCTAGCTCTTCAGGCGGCGCGGGGAAAAGCTTAGATCAAATGATGCAAGAGCAGCGCCTGTTGCTCAACGATGCAGTTCAAAAATCCCAAGTACGATCAACCAAGACAGGTATGCAATCAAATGTGTCCACTTCAGTGGCTTCTACGCACTCTCCATCTAAGAATACGAGTTCGAAAAGTACACCTGTGGTCGTCTCATCTGCATCAAAGTCTACCACTAATAATCATTCGGTAGCGCGTAATAGTAAGAGTTCAGCTAGCACGAAGAGTGTTTCAGCAAAGACTTCTAAGGATACTGGTAAATCGAAAAAAGTAGAGGAAAAGAAACGCCGAGCGTTTGCCGTGCTATGGCGTGACAAGCAAAATGAGAACTGGTTGGTCGATGGTCCTATACAAAAGGGGTTGACTGAGTACGCCTCAGAAAGAGAAGCGTTGGATATTGCCTGCCCAGGGGCGGACACTGAGTTTCGGTATATGGAAACATTCCAAGGTTACCGAGTTTATCAGTGTACGGGCCGTCCTTTAGAGAGTTGGGATAGGGATATTCCACAAATCTATGCTTTGCCGGGTAAGTTCCATCTATAGCGGCTGATGTAACCAGCACTGAATGGTAATGTTACTTTCATCGGAAGAGCCGTCGGTAGCGCTTCCGAAAACACACCGAAAGTAATGAGGCACTCTTAACTGGTTACCCTAACCACAATACCAAGCCATTACTTACAAGCCTTTACCACAAACTCGGATTTCCCGCTGCCGTTTTGCTCGCTTTACCGCTAGAATACCCCCATCACAACCCACTCATTTTCCGAATTAATAAGGAATGCCATGAGCAGCCAAAACACACTATCTAGCGATATAGTGATTGTTAGTAACTCTTCCGATAACCCATTTGCCATCGATGTCGCCTATGCGATGGGGCAGCATGAAGACATTTCAGATGTCATCAGTATGAAACACTTCATGAACACCGAATTTTGCCCGCGCTTTATCTCTGATGAAGACGATATGGACAATATTGGCAACAGTTTAGACGGTAAGACTGTCGTCATCGTCAGTACCGGCAACCTGGTGACCAGTCGTCAAGAGTTGGCGATGCATAACTTTATTATTGCCCGCGCTGCCAAAGAAAATGGTGCCAGTCGTGTAGTGTTGGTGGAGCCTGATCTGTTCTTCTCTGCTCAAGATCGTGGTGCTCGCCCTGGGCTTGGCGACACAGGTGGTGAGCGTTCGGCTTCGGACATTAAGAAATTTGATGGTCAGCCGTTTACCGCACAGCTGTATGCGCAGTTATTAAAGCTGTCTGGCGTTGATGATGTGGTAACGGTACATAACCACTCTGATTCGGTACAGAAGATGTTTGGCGATGTGTTTGGTGGACGTTTCTATAACCTCATTCCTTATCAGATTTACGCGCACTACCTGCTTAACTCTAACATGTTGAACTACGGCCCAGACGGTGAGGGTTTGGTACTTTGTGCGCCAGACAAAGGGGCGCGCGACTTTGTCAAAGAGATGTACAACAGAATTGGTTTGAGCAAAGCCAAATTCATCATGTTGGATAAAGAGCGTACCGCTGAGCGTAAAGTGGAAATCACCCTGCACAAAGAAAGTGAAGACACCTTTGAAGGGCTAGAAAAGTCGAGCATCGTACTGTTTGACGACATGGTACGTACGGGTTCAACCGTGGTGAAATCGTGTCAGTTCCTACAGCAGCTTAAACCTGAGAATATGGTGTTTACGGTTTCACATTTCTACGCCAGTACTGAAGGGCGTGAGCGTATGTCTCACCCAGCACTGGGTGAGATTTTAACACTGAATACCATGCCAACTATCCTTAACCGCGACGAGCAAGGCCGTCTGCGTAAGAAGATGGTGGTGTTAAAAATTGAGAAGTACTTGGCTCAGGAGCTTAGCAAGATCTTAGCGATCCCGCAGCGCTCAGAAGAAGAAAACCCATATAAGATCGATATGTCCTCTAAGAACCCGCGTTTTCAGCGCAAGATTTGGTTCTCTGATCAGCTATCTGAGCTTAAAGGCTAATTGACGCGCCATATTGACGTAACATGATCTCCCATCATATGGGAGGTCATGTCATTAGTATTATCTCAATAATTTAGTTACTAAACCTAAGGTACTAAACCTGAGCCACCATTTTTTGCAGCAGGCCAATGATGGTTTTTTGCTCATCAGGATTGAGGCTGGAAAGCATCTGCTGATTGACTTCAACAGGCAAATGAATCACTTCATTTTTTAGTGCTCGACCTTCAGCCGTGAGAAAGATCCGAAACGAACGGCGGCTTTCTGGATCGGCTTGGCGCTCAACCAGACCGAGTGTTTCAAGTTTATCGAGTGTTCGTGTTGTCGTGGAGCTTTCTACCTTTGAGGTTTGCGCGATTTCTCGCTGCGTCATCCCTTCTTTTTCCCACAAGCACATTAAAGTAGGCCACAGGGCTAGTGTTAACCCTTTTTCTTTTAAGCGTTTATCAAACTCTTTCGACGCGTGATTTGCGACGACATTTAACAGCCAGCCAAAGCTCGTTTGGCGATCGAATTTATGTTCCATGTTTACACCATTGAAATTGCAACTATTGCCATAGTAACTAATGATGACGCGATTAGCACGACTAATGCGCGACGACTACTGACGATGTTAGGTTGTGAGATTAAGTGATGGGCTGCGAACTGTTGGTAGCCAGAAAGCATCGCCCACAGTAAGGGTTTAGCGCGAAGCTTGTAAATTAAGACGGCGCCCACGTGCAATACAATGAGCAGTGGCAGCAGATCCACTAACAGTAAATGTATCTGTTCTGCGCCGACATAAACGATGTCAGGTAGTTCTATTCCTACAGCCTCAAGCCCATCAAACATACCCGCGAGAATCATGCCCGTCACGCATTGTATAAACAGGCTAGCGAGCAGGGTGAATACCATCCAACTCCCCAGTGGGTTATGACCAGGTTGCGAATAGCGTCCTGTCTTCAGATACGTCCACACTTTACGAGGTGAGGCCATAAACTGACGAAACAGACTGGTTTCACTTCCTACTATTCCCCAACTAATTCGCCAAGTGATTAGGGTAAACAGTACCAGCCCTAATTGTAGGTGAGGACCGTTTCCAGAGAAGCCAGTGACCAGTAACCCGATGAACACGATTGCTTGGGTCCAGTGGTAGAGGCGTGTCGCTAAATCCCATACTTTGATTTTCTTCATTTTTTTATCTCATTCGTAAAAACTTTGATTAATTTACACAACAATAGTTGCGCAAGCAACTATTGTTGTGTAAATTAATGTTCAAGCGATGAGGAAAGCTCACATGATGAACAGGAGAATGACGATGACGATAAAGAAATTAAGCTTGAAATCCGTTCAGGCGACACGCGTTGCACCATTTAGCCAATGGTTAATGGCGGCAGTTATAGTCGTAAGCAACGTGACAGTAACGAGTGCCATGGCATCAGAAAATAGTATTGAACAAAGACAAGCTGCGTTTTCAGACATTGAGTCAAACACTAAAGCCGCAGCGAAAATGATAGATGGCGATGAGACGGACTGGGCGGCATTGCTGGTAATGAGTGAACAGCTTGTGGCAAGCGGTGATGTGGTGTCTAACGCGTTTGTGGCTGGAAGCGATGAAGGGGGCAAAGCAAAGTCTGACGTCTGGGAAAAACCGGAAAAATTCGAGCGTTTGATGTTGGAAATGAATGATGGGTATCAAAGCTTGTTGGCTGCTGCTCAACATCAAGATGCAAAAAAAGCGAAACAAGCTATTAAATCTGCAGAGTCGACGTGTCGTAGCTGCCACCGCTCTTACCGTGCTCGTTGGTAAGCGTTTAACCCTTATTAAAACAATAATCTATAGAGAGTAAAGTTATGAAACTATTTAAAAAAATCATCGTAAGCATCGCGACTATTGCCTTGTTTCCAAGCCTTGCTACGGCGCAAGACTTTGGTGTCGAACTAAAGTGGAATACACAAGATATTTACCAAGTGTTGGAAACGATGCCTAAACAAAAGCAAGCGTTTAAGGCGTTTATTGACAGCGGACGAGTCAAAGATATGTTTGTGACAGATAGTAAAATAGGTGAAGAAAATACGCCCTTGTTACGTTTTGTCATGGAAGGTGACAGCGAGGCGGACATCCGTGCTGAACTTGCGCAACTGCCGCTTTATCAAGCGAACCTCGTAAAAATTGGTCGTGTGCAAGCGATGGGCAATAAGTGGTTAGACACCACACCTCAAGATAATCATTATGGCCTAACGTTGACGTGGAAATCGGGGATTGAACCGATGGAAATTGACCGTGTGCTGGGGATTGATTTACAGCGCGTTATCGCCCTTAATCAAGTGGGCACAGTGTCTTCGTCTTACATCCATACTCAGGCGCTAGAAGGCAATGTTGTGCGTCCAGTGTATTTGGTTTCCGTGTTAGCAAAAGATGCTGAGCAAGCGTTAGAAATGAGCAAACAATTTGAAGCCATTCGCCTAGGTTATGCCAGTGTTGACGTTGAACATTTAGGGCGCAAGTTGGATATGACAAAGCTGTAAGTTGTAAGTTTCAAGCTATAAGCTATAAGCTATAAGCTATAAGCTATAAGAGATCAGTGATGGATAGGTAAGAATGGCGATGAAGATAACGCAACATCGCCATTTTTTGCATCAGCATTAACCTATTTCTGTCTCAGGTATGCCTAGTTATTTCAGTGATTAATCTAAACACACTTTTGTATAATCGCTGAATCGAGGATTATCACCCGACACATACGCACAGCCGTTCTTCACATCAAACACCATCGCTTCAACGGTCACAAAATCTTTATCGTTATATTTCGTGAGATTGATTGGACGTTGATTAAACAGATATTGCATCCCTTCAACGCTCAACTCTTGCGAATAATCCAAAAATAGATTGGCGGCATCTTCGCGTGCAAACGTGTCAAAGAACGCCGCATTCATCTCGTATTCGGTTTCTAACTGGCTCATCTGTTGGCGAAAATCTTGGTTATGGTTGGCATGGGCGACACCACGCTCGCCATGTATGACGTTTATGCCGTCAGCACTGATCTCGATAGCGGCGCTTGCGCCTTTGTCATCGACCACCGTGAAGTTTAGCGCCACAATAGTGCTGTAGGGTTTCAGCATATTGATGACATCTTCTACACGCTCTTGTTGCACGGCAGCCGCAAAAATCGCGTCATGAGTCACGAGGTTATCGGCGTCGATGCCACTTTTCCCTGATGGTTCACCAAGGAAGTTAAGAACGATACCGACATGACGTCCCATGCCTTGAAAGTGTGCGCCATCGGCCACCACAAATAGGCTGTCATCAGTTTTTACTAGAGTGGTGTGGTCGGTCAGTGCAGAGAGCGCCAAATCATTGGTTTGTCCAACAATGCCATTATTGAACGCGACCGTGGTACAGCCTGAAATGGTGTCAGCCGTGCCTTTTTTGATGCTTTCATTCACAACCCAATCGGTATTGACGGCGGCAGCAAACAAGGTCGCCACAGACACGCCTTTTAACTTGGCTTGGGCTTCCATCATTTTGGTGTATTCAGGCGCGAGTTTACGGTTATTGCTAATCGCACGTTCAGCGGCTTCGATAACGATTGGGTTTGGTGACAGTCTTTCCATTTCGGATAAGGCTTTCGCCAGTTGTTGATCAGACTGACCAGACATATCAAGTAACAGTGCCCCCGATTGAACCGCTTCCCGTTCTCCAGAAAAATAAGGGAGGTTGTCGCCTGCGGTATTGGCGTAGGCGGTGAAAGATGCACTGGCAATCAGAAGCGATAAAAGTGTTGTTTTCATGCGGGATACCTCAGTTACTGGATGATTTAATGCGATTTACGCGGCATATTCATTGTCTATGGCTTTAAGTTAACGGTTTGGCAGTCTAAAATCTGGACATGTTAATGATAATAATTTGGTATTTTGGACATGGAACTGGATTCAGACGGTTATGAGTTTTTTGGATTTTCGGATCCTGAATTGCGCGGAATGCTCATTGAGCGAATTGAATTTGCCCTCGCTGCGGCAAAATGGAGTCGCGTTGATCTTGCTAAGAAGTCGGGTTTACCTAAAAGCAGTGTTTATGCCAAGCTCAATCGAGAACTTACCAGCGAGCTGACGTTCTCGGACTTGTGTGCGATAGCCAAGGCGTTGGATGTCAGCTTATTACAGTTATTACCAACCACAGAAATGGAACGAAAAGCCGCAGGAAGACCAGTTGCCAAGGGAAGCACGCTCAAGAAATTAGATGATCTCCTAAGCCGTCCAGAAGAAGAGTTCGAACTGGTGTATCAGCTCGACTTGGTGATTCGAAACTACATGGCGCGCCAAGCGAACTCCGATGACCAATAGGGTTTCTTCGGTTGGTTTATTGGTTCGTTACTGCGTCAATGTCAGCGACGCGATGGCGCTACATCGCCACAGGTGACAAGCGGATGTATTCTGCCATTTCCTTTTGGTTAGCGGGCAAGAAGCACATAGCTGGTTAATATGGCTTGAGTTGCTTACGTGGATTAAGCAGAATAGGGGGAAGTTACAGGCAGAGGAAGTCCGATTAATAAGCGTTATATGCTTTTTTTTAAAAATTGAGAGCCCTTCCATTTTAGGTGATTTAACTATCAATTCAGTGAGATAGTCGACTTATTGAAATGATAGAATTAACGTCGTCTTTTATTCTAGGTAAGCACTGCTATGACAATGAAAAATAGTATATTTCCACCTAACTCTATGGCGCATGATTCCCCAAATCGGACTGAACCGTTAGGTATAGAAGATTCTCGTTATCAAGAGGCTACCAAAGACAGTTTCTTTCCTAAATGGTCGATAGCCTACGATGCAGAAGCGAGAAGTGGTTTCGGCGTTACTCCTGCAATATCAGATTCGGCGGTTACTCGTCAAAATGCGATAGCGGCGGAAACGGAAGCAGTCAAAGCTCAAACTGCGAATGCAAATTTAATAGCATCTAACGATGCTATTTCTAGTGAAATTAAAACGATATCTGAATTATTGGGCTCTGATTCTAATAAATTTTTCGCCTCAAGTATTATTCCTGATATTGATAAAAATCAAGCCATTCCATTAAGAGAATACGGTGAAGTCGCGGTGTTAACATCTGGCAAAAGCACTGACTTTAAGAAACGCTTTTCTAAAATGGAACCAGAGCAAGAGTTGAAGATCTTGTCTGGTACTAGCTTAGTGGATATGACGTTAAGTGATTTAGGTGCTTGGAGAATAACTCACAACAGTGAAGAGGTTCTTCCTGCATGGTGTTTATTGTTTTGTGCGTCAGGCATGAAAGCCGAGCATTTGATTAACCGTGAAGGATTTAATCAATTAACAGATGTAAATACAGCGCTTAAACTACGACTTCAAAATGATGAAAGTGGTAAAGAAGATTTAATAGCTTTTCACCGTGACGGTGAAAAGCTTCCTGTTATTCAAGCGGAGTCAAATCCAGAGAATGGAAGTAAAGCTTTTAAAGCAACGCTTCCTAGTGGTGTTGTCATTAACTGGAATGGCATAAGTAAACAAGGCCCATTATTCCATAATGGTACTGAGCGTAGGTTTGGAAGTCTTCGACAGGAAAAAGTCCTTCCAAATGAAGGGAAAACTCAAGACATTGATGGTGTTTCTGAAGATGCCGTTGAAGAAGTCATTATTGCGTTTCCAAAGCAAAAGTTCCTTGAGCCTTTGTATTTAGTTCTTCCTGAATTCAAAGAGGAATCAAAAATAACAATCAACCCTAAAAATATGTACTGGCCTCCGTATAACCCGTTATCAAAAGGTGGAGAAAAAGAGCTTAATATTGAATACACTCAAGATATTGTTAAGTTTGCAGTGCTTGAGCCTGAAGAGTGGACTGTTTTCTTTGACTCTTTCGATAAGTTGAAAGCAGTAAAAAATACTGTTACTGGGCTTTATGATGCAAGGGAAACCGCGAAAGCTCTTGGCGGATTAGGCGTAACAATTCTGGTTAAGAATATTGATGGCGTGGATTATGTTATTCTTAAAAATTATGATAAATGGAGTCAAACGTTACTTCATGGTGGTGTATTTAAAGCTAATAATGCTCAAGTAATAAAGCTAGGTTTAGGTGCTTTGGATTCTGTCAAGGGAATGGCTAGGTTTGTTAAGGTTAGCGCCCCAATGGAGATTTTGGTTGGTTCTGGAATAAATGTACTTCAATTTATAGTTAATGATGAATATACATTGAAAAAGCTAGGTATAGAGCAGGCTAAAATATTAGTTAATATCTTGGCAGCTTCTGGTTTGGCTGTCGGTGCGGTATACTTATTTCCTGTATTGGGTGCGACGGCTTTATACTCTGGTGTCACTTTAGTTATTAGTTCGACAGTGATTTGGACTGTCGATAAGCTAACTGATTTTGAAAGTAAGTTGATTGAAAAAGTTTTGGAGTTATCAGAATGATGTATCGTGTTGTGTGGTTTATTTTTGCTCCTGCAATAACATTATTGTATGGGTGGGTATGTACTAGTTTTCTATTTCCCTTTGTTTTTGATGTGACGAAGGTTTTATACGAACCTATAGGTTACATTAGTGGGATTTTGTTTGCTGGTTTTTTTAGCATTCTGCTTGTATTTGGTTATAGGTTTGTAGAAGTAACTTTTTTAAAGGAAGTAAAACCAACTAATAAACAATTGAAAGTATCATTTGTTACAGGTTTGATTTTTGGTGTTTTTGTTAATTACGCGACTTATTCTTTAATTATTGAGCCTAAAGGGTTAATGGAATGCCCAGCAGAACTTGGATATAAAAACAATTTAATGTCTGAGTATGTAATTGACCTTAAAGAATGCTCGGTTAATTAGTCGATAATCATCAGCCGAATATAACAAATGCATCAACACGATTTGCTACACTCGCGTTGTCAGTTTGCCTTTAGTTTCAGTGATTAAGGCGTTAAAACTCAATTAAGTCTGTATCATAGCAAACGTGTTATGCAGGCGCTGACGGATCCCCTCATAATTTACCCAGCCCAGCATTGTGTATGAGCCTTTGATATTCGAACACTCCCCAGTGGTGTTGAGATTCATTGATTTGATATCGACGATGATTCTAATCTCTCTTCTCTTTCGAGAAGAGGTATTGATAGGACTTGGTGGTGTTTAATGCTGCTGGCTTGGAAGTCAAAATTCCACTTAGCTTGTACTGCAATTATGCCATTCCACCACATCAAGATTTCGGTGAGTAACGTAATAAGAAGCAGGATATCTAACCGCTTAGTACAACGAGTTATATTGTGACGAAGTGCGATCTCATAAGCGGTACTTTTTAGATCACGGGGAATGGATTGGCAGCAGTGATTAAGTGGGCATGCCACTTATTATAAGTTTTTTGCACGGCGTAGTTGACGATTTCTAGCAGCCTATCAACACGTTTAATTGCACGTTTTACTGTGGTGTCGGTATAGAGTTGGCGGCCGAGTTTAGTCAGTGTTAAATCAGAGCCATTAACCACTAGCGATATTGCGAGTTTTTAACTTGAACAAACTTGCAGTAGTTGTTCACAACACCGTCGATGTGTACCACGCCACAGTGAATGTTGTGGCTACGGTTACCCACCACCTGATACTCAACGACGGTGGCGTTATCGGCGACTCTCATCAGCAATACGCCATCCACGACCTTCCACTGTCCAACGAGATTTTTTTCAGTAAATAGGGCTTTCTCGGTCAATGTACCGTTGGGCTTTAATTCGATGTGCGTGCTAGAGCCATCTTCATTAACTTTGACCCAAGACTGTAGATTGACCTCAAAGCTCATGATTTTTTTACGGTTGTTTATCCACTGAGTGAACTCATCTTCCAGTCTTTTAGGGAGATCAGGTACGCCGTTTACCTCAAGCATGACGCCATGTTTTTCACGCCAAAATAGTTGAAAATAAAGTGAATTCATACGTAACAGCTCATCGGATAATTTAGGGGCTTCACTCTGAGGCTTTGATATTACGTTGTCAATAGATGACAAAAAGCAGCACCGATAAAAGTGCTGCTTTGGAGGGGCGTTGTGTTACTGCGCTAAATGAAAATAATGCCAATAACGCCTGGTGTTAAAATGCGCGTTCGAACCGTTATTGGTTAAATAACAACGGCAATTGAGCATGGCTGCAGGCTTCATTAAGACGAACCTGTGCTTGCTGAATATTGGTGCGCCATTGGTCATCTTTGGCCCACATCTCTATGACCAGTGGGACCACGCATTGTGTCGCTTTTAGCGTGTCAAAAATGGCATTGAAATCGACGTCACCCTCACCAATAACGAGATCTCGAAACTGACCTTGATAAGTAGGGGTGACCTTGTAGGTGTCTTTTAGGTGGATTTGTACAATATGCGGCACGCTCAAGGCAAGCTCGGTGCAAATGTCATAATTCCAGCCTGAAATGTTCCCCACATCAGGGTAAGCGGTAAAATACGGAGAGTTGACCTCTCTATTCAATATTTCAAACTTACTGAGTGAGTTGAGGTAGTCGGTGTCCATAATCTCTACAGCCAACATCACCCCAGCCCGTTCTGCCATCTTTGCAGCTAACTTCATTCCATCAATAAAGCGTTGGTGCGTCTCTTGGTTAGCCGGTTCATAGTAAACATCGTAACCTGCTAGTTGAATCGTCCGGATGCCCAGTTTGTAGGCCAGTGTGATGGCTTTTTCCATGTGAATCGCGGCTTCTTGGCGAATGGTCGCGTCGGCGGAACCAAATGGAAACTTGCGATGCGCGCTTAAGCACATGGATTGCAACGGCAGAGCGTTGTCTTCACACAACCGCTTTAACTCATAGATGGTCTTATCATCCCAATCCAACCGGCTGCGTCTTTCATCGGACTCGTCCACAGAGATTTCTAGAAAATCAAAGCCTAGGCTTTTGGTTTCTTTGAGTTTCTGTTCCCATGAGAAATGATCGGGCAGTGCCTTTTCATATAACCCCACGCGGTGTCGTTGCAACATCTCAAACATGCAGTCTTCTCCTAGTTCCAGAAACGGTCGATTTGAGTGCGTAGCGCTTCAGCCGTTTCTTTGCCTTTGTCGCCAGCCAGTGCACGGCCTGCGATAAAGGTCTTGGCTTTAATGCCTTCAAATAGGTACAAGTCTTCTGGCACAATGCCGCCGGTAATAGACAGCTCGATACCAAGCTCGGAGAGCTGACGCATTTTCACGAGGTCTTCTTCTGTCCAGCCCACGCCTGCTAATTCTGCATCACGAGAGCGGTGATAGATGGCCTGGCTAATGCCCAGGTCAACCCAAGCTTGTGCGTCTTGCATGGTCCAATTACCGTAGATTTCAATTTGAATTTCACCGTTTAGTTCGTCTGCTACTTTTTTGCATGCACCAATAGTGGCGATGTGCGCGGCCGCAGAGACGGTAATCCAGTCAGCACCAGCTTCGAAGGCCATTTTAGCGAGAATCGCGCCGCCATCCGTGGTTTTCATATCACAGACTAAGATATGGTCTGGGTGGTTAGCTCGCAGTGTTTTGACCGAATTCATGCCTTCAGCAAACGCGAGAATGGTACCGACTTCGATGACGTCAACAAAGCTTTCGACGTTTTTCGCAACCGCGATAGCCGATTCAAGGTCTGTTTGGTCTAGGGCGATCTGGATCATTGGTTTAGTCATCTTACTTATCCTTTAATTTTTTCACGAATGAGACGGGCGAGTCCGTCATGGTTGTTATCAGTGGGGCAGGTGAGTTGAGCGTTGGATTTCACCGTATCGTCGGCGTTTTTCATTGCAACGCCCAGGCCTGCGAATTCAAGCATGGAAATATCGTTATGGTTGTCACCGATGGCAATGACTTGCTCAGCGGTGAACCCCAGTTGTTGGACATAGCGGGCAAGGCGTTCGCCTTTGTTATTGCCTTTCGCAGCAAAATCGATGCGATTAGACCAAGAGCGCTCACCAGTAAAGTGTTGTGACACCCAAGGGTTGTCAGCAAGACGTTGAACCGAACTGACGTCACCTTCGACGACAAACTTCCATACATAGTCGGTTTGTTCGGCGAGCTCGTTAAACGAGTCTATAGTTCGGATTTGCGGTTGTTGCCCTTGCGGATATTGTCTTGCCCATGATTCCAGTTGCTGCATGTATTGAATGGGCGTGTTGCTGCTATAGGTCATGGCATCGGTGACATACATGACGAGCTTCATTTGAAAGTCATTCGCCAATTGGATGAACCGCAACGCGTTTTTTTTGTTGATCGCGTTGTGCTCAAGTACTTGTTTTGTCTGGTAGTCGTACACGTAGGTGCCATTACAGCAGATGATCGGCGTGGTTAAGCCGAGTTCATCGTAGTAGGGTTTTGCCGCAGTATGATGACGACCCGTTACGATGACGACATGACAGACTTTCTGTGCATCTTGAATCGCCTGTTTAACCTCAGGCTGAATGGTATGGTCATCGGTCAACACGGTCCCGTCTAAATCAAGCGCAAGTACTTGATAGTTAGTTTCGGCTTGAGACTCGGTTTGAGATACCGTTTCTATTTGAGACATCGAACCTCCCAACGCTATGGCTAGTTTTGACCGTAGTAAGCATTTTCACCATGCTTTCTTAGGTAATGTTTATCAGACAGCTCAGGTTGAATTTTGATGCCGCTGTTGAGTGAACGTGTCGCTAATGCCATCGCGGAAATCTCTTCGAGAACCACCGCATTATGCACAGCGTCTGACGCGTCTTTTCCCCAAGAGAAAGGGGCGTGCCCTGCGACAATCACGCTTGGAATCGACATCGCTTGAATACGACGTTGTTGAAACTCTTCAACGATAACAAGCCCGGTATTTTTCTCGTATTCTCCGGCTATTTCTCGGCTAGATAGCTTGCGAGTACAAGGTATGTCGCCATAGAAGTAGTCGGCGTGTGTGGTGCCTAATGCTGGAATATCAATGCCAGCTTGCGCCCAAATGGTCGCGCTTCTTGAATGCGTGTGAACCACGCCGCCAATCTGAGGAAACGCATGATAAAGCTCGATATGCGTCGCGGTATCGCTCGACGGGTTTAGTGTGCCTTCAAGACGATTCCCTTCTAAATCAACGACCACAATGTCATCAACGGACATATCTTCGTATTCTACGCCAGAGGGTTTTATGGCAATGACGCCTAACTCGCGGTCAATCTCGGAAACATTTCCCCAAGTAAAAGTGACTAAGCCATATTTTGGCAGCTGAAGGTTAGCGGTCAGTACTCTCTGTTTTAGTGCTTGATATTGCGACATAAGGACTCCTTACTCTGCGGCCGCTAATGCAGCATCAATTAATTGCGCGACATCATTTGGGGTTTTACAGGCACGAAGTTTGGAAAAATCCTCATCAAATTCGATAAGGTTGGCAACTTGCATGGTGCCTTCGATGTGCTCCTCAGAGTCTTTACCTGCGAGAGTGATAAGTACGTCAACAGGATCGTCAACACCATCAAAGATGACCGGAGTGTCTAAGACAGTTAAAGCAAAACCCGTTTTTATTACGCCGTCTTCAGGGCGGCAGTGGGGAAGAGCAAAGGCATCATGAATGCAAATGTAAGGACCTTCGTCTTTAATGGCGGTAATGATGGCGTCGTAGTAGCGGGTTTCAGCAACGCCCGCGTTGACTAATGCGTCGGTGCCAAGCTTGATTGCAGCTTGCCAATCTGTTGCTTTGGCATTGAGTAAAATAGCGTTGTTCTGAAGAAGAGATTCTTTTAAGTTCATTGCTTGCCTCACATAGATATTTTATTTTTATGGACTCGGAGAACAGGTCTCCGAGTCGTATTTTTAGTTATAGATAGTAATGTAAATTATGTTTTCATTAAGCGATGCGTCGTCGCTTACTTATGGAAGTTGTTTTCAATAATTGAAACCAGCTCGTCACCAAATGTTTTCACCATGATCATATTCTTCACGGCTAACTGCTGTTTACCTTCTGGTAGACCCGTAATCTTTTCTGCCAAAGCAACAGAGGTGACGATGATGTCAAATGAACCCAAGTGTGATTTGTAGTCGGTAATCGCGCTGTTAAAGGTCGAGCTCGGGATGCCTCTCTTGTCCAAGTACTCTTTAATTTTCTTAGAGCACATCATTGATGAGCCTTGACCTGAGCCGCAGCACACGAGGACACGAACGGGTTTTTGTGTCGTACTACCGCTGGCTTGTGGAGCGTCGGCAGTGGCGGTAGATTGAACTGGCGCAGCGACCTCAATTTCAATGCCTTCAGGTGTCACAGCCGTGACGGTTTCCATCGCATCTTCTTCCGCTCGTAGTGTTTTAGAGGCGAAGTACATGTACACACCAGACAGCGCGACGATAACGAAGAAGAACAAGCTAGAGCTAGAGATACCTTGCATGATAGGCGGGAAGATTAATGCCCAGTCAGCCATGCCCATCCAGCCGTTAAACTCAGTACCAGATTGAGCGAAGATATGGATGGCCCAAGCAGAGCCGACGACTTCGATAATCCCCATCACGAAACAGATCTTCATGACCGCTTTCCAGCCACCAAAGTGGTTAGCAAAGACGCCAATGGTCGCGTTGGAGAAGAACATTGGGATAAAGCCTGGGATAATCATGATTGGTGCGTCAAACGCGAGCATAGCAAGCACAGCGGTAAACTGACCTACCGCACCCCACATGAAACCAAACACCATCGCATTCGGCGAGTAGGCATAAATAGCCGCACAGTCAATGGCGAGAACCGCGTTTGGAATAAGGCGTTGTGAAATACCGTTGAAGGCTTCGGACAGTTCGGCTACGAACATACGTACGCCAGTGACGATAACTTGAATCGCCACCGCGAATTTCAAGCCAGTTTCAAAGATATAGATAAACCAGTGCGTTTTTCCTGCCATGTCTTGAAGATTATCAAGGCCAAAAGAAAGCAGAATAATACCGAAGAACGCAGTCATGACTAAGGTTGTTGCAGCGATACTATCGTGGAAAATGTGTAGCCATTTTGGCAGTTTTACATGGTCAACGCTGTCGTTTTTATCACCGAGTTTCGGCGCGACTTTGGTGGCAATCCATGAGGCAAACTGTTGCTGGTGACCAATAGAGAAACCAGCGCCGCCCGTGACTTCTTGGGTCGGCTTAAACATGATGTTAGACGAGATACCCCAGTACAATGCCATCAGGATTGCTGAGTAAATGATCGTTTCCCACATGCTTGCGCCAAGCACAAAATAGAATACCGCAATCAGACCCGCTTGCTGGAACATGATGTGTCCCGTCAGCATGATGGTGCGAATGCCTGTATAGCGGCGGAAGGCGACTAAGAGAATATTCAGACCCAGCGCGAGTAGCACCGCGTAGCCTACCCATGAATAGTTGTCACCCATGGTCTCCATCGTTGCCATCATGGAGGTGTACGGGTCAATCACTGAGCCGGTTAGCCCGTGAATTTCACTCATTTTCTCAATGACGGGTTTGAAGCCAGCGACCAGTGTGCCCGCACCGACTTGTACAATCATGAAGCCAACGATGGTTTTGATTGAACCGGAAATAATGGTTGTCGCGTCTCGTTTTAAAAGAATGTACCCAAGACAAGTAACGAGACCGAGTAGCAGGGGTGCCTTGGTCATTACTTGACTGTAAAAAATATAGAAGATGTCGTATAAGAACTCCATATCTTTACCCTTATATAATTTGTAGTTTTAATGATGTGTAGGATGTAGTGCTATCTTGTTTTTGCTCACGAGATAAACTTTAACAATCACAAGTAATCATTCAATGCGTACTTGTGATTATTTTGATTTATATCAATTATTGACTGAGTGAATGCATTCAAATGGGCTTCCGATCACGTTAAAACAAATAAGTCTATTAAAAACAAAGGGTTGTGAAATATTGTGATTCATGCCCTATTTTTATAAGCTGCAGGTTTGACAATCAGACAGGTGATTATTAGAATCATAACAAATCACAAGTAATCACAAAGTTGTCATGACAACTCAGAGAGTGATAGATATGAATGAAGTCCAAAGACACAACAGCA
The DNA here is from genome assembly GCF_026191675.1 of Vibrio qingdaonensis. Classification (GTDB taxonomy): domain Bacteria; phylum Pseudomonadota; class Gammaproteobacteria; order Enterobacterales; family Vibrionaceae; genus Vibrio; species Vibrio qingdaonensis. Next base: position 17,219 of record NZ_JAKRRY010000016.1, read on the forward strand.
TCTTGTCGTTGTTAGAAGATAAACAAACTATCAACGTCGCGAACATTATTGATAGTTTTAATGTTTCTCCGGCAACGGCAAGGCGCGATATCGCCAAACTGGATGAGCTAGGTAAGCTGAGAAAGGTGCGAAATGGCGCAGAACGCGTTGAGAGTAAGAAGAGAAAGTGGTCACCACTTAACATCAACAGCACTGAATTTTATGAAGAAAAGTCAGCTATTGCGCAAGCCGCGGCTGATCTTTGCCAGTCGGGTGACAGCGTTGTCATCAACTGTGGTTCCACGGCTTTCCTTTTGGGTCAGCAACTGTGTGGTAGTGATGTGCAGATTGTTACTAACTACTTTCCACTCGCCAGTTACTTAATTAATGAAGATCACGATGATGTCATCATCATTGGTGGTCAATATAACAAAGCCCAAAACATCTTTTTAAACCCTGCGCCTAACTCATTGGGGGGGTATGCGGGAAACTGGATGTTTACGTCAGGTAAAGGTTTGACGGATGTGGGTTTGTACAAGGCTGATATGTTAACAGCAGTCGCCGAACAACAAATGTTAGAGCAAATCGATAAACTAGTCGTTGTTGTGGATAGCTCTAAGATTGGCCAACGAACCGGCATGTTATTTTGCGAAAGTAAACATATTGATATTGTTATTACAGGAAAAGATGCAAACGCTGAGGTGGTAAAATCCATTGAGGCTCAAGGAACCAAAGTTATATTAGTTTAATATTTAGTTAAATAACTTCTGGGATTAATCCCGAATCGAAAATAATAAATTTAAGCTTAGCGCCTTATCAATAAAATAAGGCGCGCGGCTCCCTACATCCTAAACAAAATTAAAATTGTGAAATAGAAGGTATTATCATGAGCAATGTAAATGAAATCACTCGCGAATCTTGGATCCTCAATACATTTCCAGAGTGGGGCACATGGTTAAATGAAGAAATTGAGCAAACCGAAGTTCAACCGAATACGTTCTCAATGTGGTGGCTTGGCTGTACCGGTATTTGGTTGAAGTCTGAAGGCGGTGCGAACCTATCCATGGACTTTTGGTGTGGTACAGGTAAGAAAACCCAAGCGGTTCAAAAAATGAAGAACCAACACCAAATGATGCGTATGGGGGGTGTTGAAGCATTACAACCTAACCTACGTACCGCGATTTTCCCACTTGACCCATTTGCGATTAAAGAAATTGATGCGGTGATGGCATCTCATGACCACGGCGATCACATTGACATCAATGTTGCTGCGGCGGTTCTACAAAACTGTGGTGACCATGTGAAATTTATTGGTCCTAAAGCCTGTGTCGATCTTTGGATGAAATGGGGTGTGCCAGAAGATCGTTGTGTGGTGGCTAAAGTGGGCGACGAGATCACGATTAAAGATGTGACGATTAAAGTGCTAGATGCCTTTGACCGTACGGCGCTTGTGACACTGCCAGAAGGCACATCATCTACGGATAAAGATATTTTAGATGGCATGGATGATCGCGCCGTTAACTACTTGGTAGAAACAACAGGTGGGTCAGTGTATCACTCAGGTGATTCTCACTACTCAAACTACTACGCTAAGCACGGTAATGACCATAAGATTGATGTCGCGTTGTTATCATTTGGTGAGAACCCACGTGGCGTGACGGATAAAATGACGTCTTCTGATATCTTACGTGCTGCAGAATCGCTAGATTGTGAAGTAGTGGTGCCATTCCATCATGATATTTGGGCAAACTTCCAAAATGACCCACGTGAAATTGAAATGCTGTGGAACATGAAGAAAGAGCGTCTTCAATATGGTTTCGCACCGTTCTTTTGGCAAGTAGGGGGCAGATACACGTACCCTACAGACAAAGGACGTATGCATTACCAACATTTCCGTGGTTTTGCCGATGTCTTTAAGAACGACCCTGAACTGCCATACCGAGCCTTCCTATAATGGCAAAAGGGACGATTTATCGTCCCTTTTTTTATGAAGAAAATAACAGATAATATTTATGTTGCTACCATGGATGAAATACCGATATGTTGCTGAAAGAATTTAGAACCCATTTTGAACGTGGTGATATTGAAGGTGCTATCGCAGTTAAATCGAATCAAAGTGACCATTATTATTTACTAGTGGTCAGTAAAAAATGGGGAGTGAATAGTTTTTTAGAAACTGGAAAGACGTTAAAACCAAGAATATTTAAAACAATTAAGGCGCTATTAAATACCGCCCAAAGTATTGGTATCTCTCCTCACTATGTTGAGATTGAATATGGACTATAAACTTATTGCCATTGATATGGATGGCACATTGCTCAATGCCAGTGGCGAGATTATGCCCGTAGTGCGAGAGGCGTTATTTTCGCTACGTCAGCGCTACCAGATTGTTCTTGCTACGGGTCGCCATCATACGACAGTGTTACCGTACTATAAGCAACTTGCGCTTGATACTCCGATTATCTGCTGCAACGGTTCTTACTTATATTATCCAGATAGTGAGCAATACCGCTATCAGAGCCCTATATCTGAAGCGAATGTGCAGTTTTTCTTGGATCAGTGCCACTCTTTGGATCTTATCGCCTATGTGGATGACCGAATTATTCTTAAGCACACGCATCCGGCGAACTACATCAGTAAGCTAGAACAGTGGGCATTAACGCAACCAGCCTCTATTCGACCGAAAATTGAACGAGTTGACGACCTTGCTTCAGAGTTGTTGGGATCAACACACGTGTGGACCTTTGTTACAGAAGGTGACTCAAAAGCCATCGACGCTCTGATTGCTCTCGATCACTTGCAACGTGCATTTTGCTACGAACATTCGTGGTTTAACCGTATTGGCTTCAATAACCTTGGTAATAGTAAAGGGCGGCTACTTACTCGATATCTGGAGGAAATGGCGATCCCGACGAGCCAGGTTATGGCTATTGGCGATAATGATAATGACGTGTCTATGATTGATGTTGCCGGCGTAGGCGTAGCGTTAAGTAATGCGACGCCAAAACTTAAAATGCGTGCTAATCACATCACTCTCGGTAGCAATAATGACTCTGGTATGATGGAAGCGTTCGCGTTGCTTACACCATGAGAAGATGCTCATAAGTAAAAGCTTGAAACACAAAAAAGTCGAGGGTATCCAAGTCATTAGGATCCCCTCGCTTTTAAATGTCAGTAAGGCACTACTCTGGCTTTAATGAGAGTACGTGATCAATGTCTTTAGCGCTGTGACGCTCTGGTACTTGCTCCCACTCTTCACCCCACGAGCGGTTTAAGATGCGCCCACGCTGTACCCCCTCTCGAGCTTCTAGCATTTTCGCCCATCGCATGACATGCGTGTAACTTTCAACTTGTAAAAACTCGGCGGCGTCATACAAGTTACCAAGCACGACATTGCCATACCAAGGCCAAATTGCCATATCTGCAATCGTGTATTCTTCACCGGTTACGTAGGTATTGGTAGCAAGTTGTTTGTCTAACACGTCCAACTGGCGTTTTGCTTCCATGGCAAAGCGATTGATGGGGTATTCGAATTTTTCGTCGGCATACGCATAGAAATGCCCGAAACCACCCCCTAAGAAAGGCGCAGAGCCTTGCGCCCAAAATAACCAATTGAAAGTTTGCGTTCGCGCCGTCCCTTCGTTAGGCAGAAAGTGCCCAAATTTTTCGGCAAGGTGCACAAGGATCGAAGCGGATTCAAATACATTAACGCTTTCTTTACCGGAACGGTCGACCAACGCCGGGATTTTTGAGTTAGGGTTTACGCCGACAAAACCCGATGAAAATTGATCGCCCTCACCAATATTAATGAGGTAAGCATCGTATTCCGCTTCTTTGATGCCAAGTGCGAGCAATTCTTCTAGAAGAATGGTGACTTTTTGTCCATTAGGAGTACCGAGTGAATACAGCTGTAATGTGTGGTCACCAACCGGTAGTGCTTTATCATGGGTAGACCCAGACACAGGGCGATTAATGCTGGCCCATTTATTGCCACCTTTTGTGTCGTGAACCCAGATTTTCGGCGGTGTATATTGATTTTCCATACTAACTCCTAAGTTAAATCGGTAAGGGCTAAGCTAAACGCGAAGGCTTAAACTAAAGTACTAGAGGCTCACGTTACTCACTAAGACATTAAACGATGTTTAATTCTAGTTCAGTATTTCAACGTGCATGATCCAAAGCGTTTTATTAATGATAATCATCGCCATAAATTCACCATGAAGGCTGCGCTATGGGTGTGCGAATAAGTCAGCGAACCTCGCTAACTTATTGTTATTTATTCAACATGACGACGAGACGATTGTCTAATCTTTCGCGTAGTTCTGTGGGAACAGAGCACGTTTAGTAACGTCATCTTGTTCGGTTTTGAACTCAATGTCGTTGCCAACATCGCGAGCTACTTGCACGGCTGGACGCTGGCTAATGGCATCAAACCAACGCTTCAAGTTGGGGTAAGGGGTAAGCGCCTCTTCTCCCAGCACAACCGCAGCTTTGTCAACCCAACCCCACGCGGCGATATCGGCAATACTGTAGGTTTGCCCAACAAGGTAGTCTCGGCCTTTTAAGTGTGTGTCGAGTACCTCGTAGTGACGTTGTGCTTCGCGCAAGTATCGATTGATCGCATACGGGATCTTTTCAGGCGATGCGTGTCGAAAGTGAACCGATTGACCCGAGAATGGACCCAGCCCAGAGGCAATAAACATTAACCAAGACAGCATCTCACCACGATCTTCAGGCTTTCCTGCTAGCAGTCCTGTTTTTTCGGAAAGGTAGAGTAAAATTGCATTGGAATCAAATACTCTTACACCGCCGTCTTCAATCGCTGGTGCTTTACCATTCGGGTTGATCGCTCGATATTTAGGGCTGTGCTGCTCACCTTTATAGGTATCAACAGGAACGAGCTCATAAGGCAGACCCGTTTCAGCGAGATACAGTGCGACTTTCATTGGGTTCGGTGTCTTGTGAAAGTAAAACTTTAGCATGTCATTTTCCTTTGAGTTAAGTCTATTGGGATGCATCACTAGACCTTTCCTTCTTGTGATAAGCCACACTATAGAATCATTTGAACGATCGTTCAAATAAATATTGAACGAATGTTCAAACTAGTTTCAATTAGTGAAGTTCGTAACCAGATATTGGCGTATAGATTGATCGACGGTTAACACACCTTTGCGGTTTAAGATGCGTTAACGTTATGGAATTTATGAATCTTGCGGATATAAGAGCCGCAATGGCGGAAAGGTTTATACGCGGATTTTGTTGTGTTTTTTGAGCGATAAAAACAGGTCATACAGTAATTCAATGTCGTCTTGCTCTATGGACATCATGGCATCCATTTTATGGAAACTCGCATAGTGCGGTTTTCAAATAATGAAAACAGTACTGCGTATACTGACTCAAATAGCGTGAAGCTAATTGGCATAATCCAGATGAGGCGTGTAATGAAAATAGAGAATTTCCCCTTTCCCCTAGCGAGCGTGGCATTGCTGGCAATCGTCATGCTGTTTTCTCCCGTGAGTCATGCATTATCAAGTCCAGAAGCAAGTGTCGTGATAGGTCAAACCGAGCAATACGCTCGTGTTGTTGCCCGAGGGAAGTTACTTAGTTTGACGAAATGGAAAGTCGAAGTAGATTTTGGGCAAGAGGTAGAAATTGGTATTCGAAATAAAGATCTTCTTCGTGATGAGGCAGGCAATACGGTTGCCTTTAACTCGCCCATTGACGCGGTGAATTTTTTAAACTCGAAAGGTTGGGTACTCGTTTCTGCCAGTTCATCTTCAGACCATTTCTCTGCGATACTAAAGCGAACGGTGCAATAAATAGAAAAGCACACATTGATGTTGATAAGTAGTGGACTTGTTTTTACCGGCCATTGAACCATGGGTAGGAAAGAAAAAAGAGCTGATGAGTACACGAAGCCCCACTAACGATGTGGGGCTGAAGAGTGCTTTAGCTGCTGAGCATAGCCGCGCCGCGGACACCACTTGAATCGCCATAGCGTGCTTTGATCACCAAAGGGAAGTGGTCACGCTTCAAACACAGTTGCGGCAAACGCTCATTGAGAGCTGGATAGAGTTGATCAAAGTTGGATAATCCGCCCCCGAGGACGACAACATCCGGATCGAAGGTGTTAATAAATGGGGCGATGGATAGGGATAACAAGTCGAAGTATCTTTCAACGAATGTGATGACTTCTGGTACTTTGACGTCATAGGCTTCGATAATTTGAAGCGCAGTATGATTCTTACCAGTATAAAACGTGTAAAGGTCTTCAAATCCTGTACCAGAGAGGTATCGGTCTAAACAGCCTTCAGAGCCACATTCACAGGTAAATACCGGTGTTCCTTTGTTAGCATCTGTTATTGCTTGAAAGGCTTTAAAGCTCAGCGGCGTATGACCGAGCTCCATGGAAAGCTGGTTAGCTCCGCTGTAACTTTTTTGGTCTATTGCGAGGCCAGCCCCAAATCCGGTACCTAAGATAAGACCTAATACGTGCTTAGATCGTTCTAATTGGTCGTTTTGTGATTCTGATAGTGCGAAGCAATTTGCGTCATTATCAATAAAGATAGGTCGTTGAAGACGCTTTTCTATAGGCTCTCGGATTTTTAGACCGTCGATAGACGGAATATTTGGGGCAAAAATGGTGTGGTCATCGCTCGACTCTGAACCTGGAATGCCAATTCCGATGTTTCCGATACAGCCAAGCTCTTTATCAGCATGCTCAACAATATCGACGACAGCATCGATAAAGCCATCGTAGCAATTTCTAGGTGTCGCGACTCTTACTTTTAACTGCTCGTTAAATTCAGTATCGTAAGCACGAAGTTCTATTTTTGTGCCGCCAATATCTAATCCATACAACATAAATAATTCCAATCAATAAGCTAAAATTGTTCAATTAATTTTTAAATTAAGGGTTTAACAGAATCTCGTTCAATGAGTTTTACTGCCGTAGATATTCTTGAACCTGCACTGTCTGGGTCATTGGAGACTTGTAGTAGAGTATTTAACGTGATGGTACACAGGTTATTTAAATCGCTTGCGACAGTGGTGAGAGCGGGGTTATTAAAGCGGCTTGCTTCAACGTTATCAAAGCCGACTATTGAGAACTCTGTCCCTAAATCAACACCAAGCTCTTCTATTGCATCGGTTAAGCTAATCGCGATCATATCGCACATGCACACAACCGCGGTATACCCTGACAGTTCGCCGTTTTTTATGATATCTGGTAGCAGGCGACTCGCAGCGAAGTCGATGTCGGTATAGGTATGTACTGGATCTCTTTTTTCGAAGTTAATCACACTGTTTTCAGTTGCTAAACCACTTTCATGCATGGCTTTTAAATAACCACCTTGGCGGAATCGAGTGGTGTGGTTGATGTTACTGGTAAGCAATTTTATCTTTTGGTGGCCCTGGTCGATAAGAAGTTTCGTTGACAGGTAAGCGCCGAGATAGTAATCGGGAGAAATGCTGGATATTTGACATTTAGAATCGATACCATTAATGATTACCGCAGGTACTTCTAGTTCCCTGACAATATCGAGTACCTCTGGCTTATCAACGCCTAACGAGATAATTGCATTGCAGCCTTTGAGGCGATCTACAAATAAATCTAACGATTTAGATATTCTGACTAAGCGAACCTTTAATCCAAGCTCTTGTGCTTGGTTCTCCAGTATCGAGAAAATATTCCCAAAGAAGCTATGCGAGCCATTCATTTGGTGCTCTATGATAATGGTGATCTCGTCATAATTGACTTGCCACTTTACATTGGCATTTGGCTTTTTGTAGCTGAGTTCATCTAAGGTTGCTTCAACTTTTTGTTTTGTCGCTTCACTTACATATGCACTGTTGTTAATTACCCTAGAAACGGTTGCTTTTGAGACGCCACTCATTGTCGCAATATCATCTAGGGTTATGCCTTCGTTAGCACTCATTGTCTATACCCTTGCTAATACACATAAATAACACACCTCTATCATACCGAGTTCAAGTACCGTTCTTCTATGAAAACTATCGATTCAGTCATGAAACGTGATCGGAATATCATGAAACGTTTCATGATTACGAATTGTTTCTCAATATGTAACGGATCACATTTTTTAGTCGAGCGGATGCGTATATTGATTTCCAGAGATTGGTATTCAAGGTTACATAGACACATGAAAGAATTTGAAAGCATTAACGGCAACATCATCAAAAGTATTGAGCGCAATATGCCGCGCATTGGAATTAAGAACCCGATGGTTGGCTACAGCCCTACAGAATTTAAGTGGCGTTATCCTGACAATATTTTTTGGACTGATTCATTTTGGACTGGTGAGTTGTGGCTAGCTTACTTACAAACTGGCGAGCAGAAATTTAAAAATCAGGCACGAATGAGAATGGCGCATCTAGGAAAAATCCTTGATAACCCATTGTTGATGAATCATGACTTAGGGTTCCAGTTTTCATTAAGTGCGGTAGCGGATTACAAATTGACCGGAAACCAAGAAGCGCGTTCAATTGCTCTTCGTGCAGCAGAGGCATTGCGTAATCGTTTTAACTGGAATGGCAATTACCTTGTTGCTTGGACGGCAGGTAGTGAAGGAAAGGCACACGCTGAAAAAATTCAAGGTAAGATCATCATTGATTGTATGGAGAATTTGCCGTTATTGCTTTGGGCGTATCGTGAAACGAATGCAGAGTCGTTTAAGACGGTTGCACTAGCTCAAGCGGAAACAACGCTAAAGCATATCGTTCGTGATGACTGGAGTACTTTCCATACTTTTGATTTTGATACGACGACTAACGAGCCTATTCGTGGCTGTACTTATCAAGGCTATGCCGATGATTCATGTTGGAGTCGCGGTCAAGCTTGGGCCATTCATGGTTTTGCTCACCTTGCGAATGTTGAAAATAGTGAACACTACGCAGAAGTCAGTGCCAAGTTACTTGATTATGTAATCGACAATATTACCGATGATCTCGTGCCAATTTGGGATTACCGACTACCGGCGAGTGAGCCACAATATAAAGATTCCTCTGCTGGTTCTGTTACCGCTGCGGGTGCACTTCTACTCGCGTCTGTATATGAAAGAATGGGTAATGAAGAGCAAGCTACTAAGTATCGTGACTTTGGTTTAGCGATGCTAAAGGCCCTTCATGAACACTGTGATATTACTCATATTGACGAAGCGCAAGGGTTGCTGTGTAAAGCCGCATCATTTGTACATTTCGCACATGAGTTTGATCGTGATTATCAAGCCAACTCAATGTTGCCTTACGGTGACTACTACTACTATGAAGCGGTTCTTCGAGCTCAAGGGCACACTGAACTATTCTGGTAAACCTTGTTGCAGGTCGACAACTCTGCCTACTCACCCCCTACAAAAAATGGAAAGGAACGAATCCATGAAACTAAAAAAATTAGCGGCAATTATGCTTACTGGTGCGATTGCACTTACATCGGCAAGTTCAATGGCAAAAACGTATAAGTTAGCGTCAAACGTACCTGCAGATGGTCCTCCAGGACAGCTATTGCAAGAGTTTGCTAGCCGCGTAACCGATGATACGGATGGTCGTGTAAAAATTAAAGTCTTCGCAAATGGTACGCTAGGTGGACAAGCGCAGTACTTGCAACAAGTACAAAGTGGCGTTATCCAGATGGGGCTTGTGAACTCGGCGATGATGGAAAATATTGAGCCGACGTTTGGTGTTCTCAATCTTCCTTATATTTATCGTTCATTCGATGAGTTCAAGATGGTCATGGATAGCGATCTGATTCAGAAAGAACTGTTTTCTTCTACGGCAGATAAGGGCTTTGAAATTGTTGGGTTCTTAGATAATGGTCCTCGTAGTATCTATTCAACGAAACCAATTAATTCGATAGAGGACTTGAAAGGACTTAAATTACGAGTGATGTCGAGTCCAACCTATATTGAAATGCTTGAATTGATGGGTACCGCACCAACGCCACTCGACTTTTCTGAAATCTATTCAGCGCTTCAGCAAGGTATGATTGATGGTGGAGAAGGGGGTTTAGGCGCGCTTTGGGAAATTAAGTTCGGTGAGCACGCTAAATACGCCATTAAATCAGAACAAACTCGAATGGTTGATCTCATTGTAATCAATGATAAAGCGCTTGCTAAGATGAAACCGGAAGATGTTAAAACGGTTCAACGTGTCATGAAAGATGTAACTGAAAAGTCTTACGATGTTGTTCGTGAGCAAGAAGCTGCATCGATGAAGCTGGCAAAGGAAAAGCTAGGCGTAAAAGTGGTTGAAATCGACAAAGCGCCACTAGTGGCATCAATGGCACCTATCTATGAGCGTGCCATGCAAGATCCTGACAAGGGACCAATGCTGAAGAAAGTATTTGAGTTGCAGGGCCGTGAATTTTAAGCCCCTAAGTGAAAAGAGGGGGAGCTTCGGCTCCCCTTTTAGATTTAAAGGTAAGGTGTGTGGTAATGGCTGAAATAATAAATAAAATTACAAATAGAGATAATGAAATGCCGTCCGGATGGAAAGCCCAAGTGATAGGTCTGTATAAACGTCTTGATACGCTAATGTCCGCTATTTTGATAACGCTAATATCTTTAATGAGCGTTTTGATTGTCTACCAAGTTTTTACACGCTACGTGTTGGGCTCTGCAAGTGGCACATCACAAGAGCTTCTCATTTATTCAATGATTTGGTTGGCCTTTCTTGGTAGTGCAGTGTGTTTTGGTAAAGGGTCGCACCTTAGTTTACCTCTCGTCTATGACATGCTGACACCGAAAAAACAAAATGTAATTACCACGCTTAATGCCACCCTAGTATGTCTTTTAGCCGTCATTATGATTGTTGGTGGTCTTGGGGCTGTGGAAAAGAATGCGAGCTTCTTAACACCTATGATGCAAGTGTCGATGTCGGTACTTCAATCGATCTTATGGTTGGCTGGCGGGTTGATGATTATTCAGCAAGTCGGACGCGTGATTGAGTTGATAGGTTTTAATAAAACCCTCGCAATGAGCTTTGCGACATCCAGTGCAATCTTGCTAGTGATCGCGGTCGTCTATACGTTTTTTCAATCGACGGAATACTATGAATATTTAGTTGACGAGCATATCGAAATAACATCAACCATCGTCTTATTTACGGTTTTCTTTGCATTATTGGCCATTAGCCTGCCGATAGCCGTTGGGCTAGCGTATTCTGGTCTAATTGCGTTGTCTCTTCAGTTAGATTTCGAAATGCTAATTATGACTTCTAGCGAAAAGTTATTTAGCGGTCTGGAAAGTTTCGGTTTCTTAGCACTACCATTTTTCATTCTTGCCGGAAACTTGATGAACCAAGGTGGCATTGCTCGTCGCTTGATTGAGCTCGCCTTATTAATTGGTAGAAAAATACCGGGCAGTCTCTGGCACTCCAATGTTATCGTAAACATGTTATTTGGCTGTTTGTCTGGATCTGGTATCGCAGCGGCAACGGCGATTGGTGGGGTAATGACTCCAATGGCGAAAGAAAAAGGCTATGACATGTCGGTGACAACGGCGATCAACGCTGCGTCTGCACCAACAGGTATGCTGATTCCACCAACGGGTGTATTCATCATCTATTCGATGATTACTGGCGGCAGCGCGTCTATTGCTGCGATGTTCTTAGCTGGCTACATTCCAGGCTTGATGATGGGACTTTCCGTTGTCGTGGCCGCGTATTTTTATGCGAAACGATTAGGGTACAAAACAGATACGGAATCTAAATCGTTAAAATCTATTCTCGATGTGGTTTGGAAAACCGTACCGAGCCTGACCATGATTGTCGTGATTATTGGTGGCATTTTAACTGGTGTCTTTACTGCAATTGAAGCTGGGGGAATTGCTGTTCTCTATAGTTTGGTATTGTCTTTGTGTTATCGCACACTGACTTGGTCTTCATTAGCGAAAACATTGCGTGATTCAGCCTTAATGTCAGCGGTCATTTTGTTTCTCATTTCATGCTCAGGTTTAATGAGCTGGAGTATGACCTTTGCGAGCATACCTGACACGATAGGCGAGCTTTTGGTCACGGTATCTGATAACAAAATTGTCTTATTACTGCTGATGAACGTAACGTTACTATTGGTTGGCATCTTTATGGATATGGCGCCAGCACTGCTTATCTTTACGCCAATATTTTACCCTGTAGCGATGTCTCTTGGCGTCGACCCAGTACAGTTTGGTGTCATCATTGTTTACAACCTATGTATGGGGCTGATTACGCCACCTGTGGGTACCGTACTCTTTGTTTCTTGTAGTGTAACGGGACAAAAAATCACGAGTATTGTGAAACCACTACTGCCAATCTTCTTGTTGCAGTTTATTGGGCTCATGCTCATCACATACTTCCCAATATTTACGATGGGGTTGCCAAACTTATTTGGTGTTAATTAACTCGTAAGTCTGCTTTACCGTATTACCTTTCAGTTAATATACCTATAAACGCCTTGCCTACTCGGGTCAGGCGCTTTTAGGAGTGCCGCTTATATATATAAAGGAATAAAAATAATGAAAAATACACAGCATCGCCTGCCTAAAACTGTGCTCTATACAGCGCTATTTTTGATGCCAGGACTCGCTACTGCTGATGCCGTTTGCCCACTGTTTCACGTCGGTATTGACAATGCGTCAGATTCCAGCGGCAATGATGGACATGGCCCCGAATATACCATTGACCGGAATTTAATGGATGGTTCGCGTTGGTCATCGGCTGGAGATGGACAAGAAATTAGCTACGACTTGGGAGCGGTTAAATCGGTCAGCCAGATTGATATGGCGTTCTATCAAGGCGATGTAAGAAAGGCGTTCTTTAAGGTCGATACTTCATTGGATGGCAAGACTTGGAGTACGGCTTTAGGGTGCACTGAATCAAATGGCAGTACGAGTGGATTTGAAGCGTTCCCATTTTCTGAAGTGGAGGCGCGCTTTGTTCGTGTCACAGGGTATGGTAATTCTAATGCTGACTCCAGTAAATGGAACAGCATTATTGAGACGCGCATTATGAGTTGCACTCAAGATATGGCGGTTGCGAACCAGAAAGTGACTTACATTAGCGGCGAACCAGTAGTAGCGCGTGACCAAAAATTAGTAGGGGATGCATTAACGCTAAGATCGAAATTATATGGTCATGCTGCTGTGTATCCTGAAAGTGAAATTGTTGACGGCCAATTCTCTATCTTAGGTAACGATGCTCCTAAGGGCGTGCTGTATCGTAATCCGAAAGGTGGCGTGGACGGAACCCCTGCTTATTTATTTCGTTTAAATGGTGGTCGTCGAATTGAATTGAGTACGGCGTATGTCTCCGATGATATTGCCGCTCAATATACGCCAGAGTATGTTACGAATCTGCTAAAGATTGAAGATGTATACCGTCTATCGAATCTTGGTGAATACGGAGATACGTTCACATACGAGTGGAGCGTTCGATTCCCATATTTACCTGCAAATGGCCAAGAGGGCATTATTTCTCAATGGCATGGGCGCCCGGACAAAACACTGACTCAAGATCCCGAGGGTAATCTGACATATAACAGCGTTGAAGAGATGGTGGATATTCGCAATCAAATGGATATCTCGGCAGAAATTGATCAAGGGATAGGTTATGTGAAAGGCACTCAACAGCCTAATGGTTGGAAAGTTGATTCCTATCAGCGCCCTATTGGTGAACTGGCAATTTATGATAATTACCTTTACTTATTTTTCCGTAATGACCCAAACCGCCTGTCCGGAACCGATGCGGATTCTCCAGTACCGCATCCTGGGAAAAATCCGCTACCGTATATAAAAGAAGGCAATAAGGTGTCCTCTGTTGTGGTTTGGGAGAGAAAGCTAAGTGATGTGCCGGTTGATGAGTGGATAGATCTTAAGTTAGAAATTAAGTATGCCACTTATAGCGAAACGGAGGATAAAGTGCTGGAGAGTGGTTATGCTAAGTTTTGGGTAAATGGAAAGCTTGAAGCTGACTACCAAGGTGCCATTGGAAAAAATGACCAATTCCCTCCTTATTTTCAGCATGGGGTTTACACGGGTAGAGGGATGGCTGTAGATCATAGTGGCTATCGCTATTTAGTCAATGGAACGCCTTGGACCCTAAAAACAGCTGGGCCAATCAAAACCTCACAGACGAACTTGGCTAATAAACTGGAACCTAACCAATAGTATCAGTTAAGATTTTTCGCTCAGTATAGTTTCTACTGGAACGGTAAGTACAAGTGGTCATGTTTCTATGTAAGCTTGACCATTTTTCTGAGTAACCGCTTACTGTTTCCTATTTTGAGTATGCTCCCAGCGATTTTCAGTTAATCGGTATTGTTTAAGGGTGTCGAGGACGTGTACGAGTACTGGTCCTGATGCGTGACTTCGCGATACTAGGCAGCCCACCGCCGTTAGCCAACCATTAAATTCATGTGCGACAGGTAATGAAACCACCGAGTTCTGCTCTAACGATGTCTTGATAAGTAGCTCAGGAACGAGCGCCCAACCAATACCTTGGCGCACAAGATCAATAAGGGTTTGGTGATTATTGGCATACCAGAGCTTGGAGCTAATTCCGTAGCTGAACCACAGTTCTTTTTGTTTCGCACTACGGTGGACGCATTGGCGATAAAGTTTTAGATCATCATGCTCTACGATAGGAAGCGCGGCTAACGGGTGCTCCGGTGAAGCAATGGTCAAAAACTTCGCCTGTCCCATAATAAAAAAGTCCATGTCGACTTTTAGCTCCCCATCGGCGAATACAATACCCGCGTGCGCTTTTCCCGTACGAATTAGATCTTCAATATCGAAGCTAGAAGCCGTGATGATTTCAAAGTGCGTAATGGGAAACTGGTCGGCTAACGGGGTCAATATACTTAAAAAATCATCGCTGACCATACTTTCATCGATAGCGATGACAAGCTCATGTTCGTACGCATTAGTGAGCGCCGTCGCCTTTTGATCGAAGTAAACCTGTTGCTGCAATATAGATCGCGCAATGGGCAGTAAGGCCTCACCACTTTTTGTTAAGGTAGGTGTGTTTTTATCTCGGTTGAATAACTCTTGGTTAACGGCAATTTCAAGGTTAGCCACGGCTTGACTGACACCTGATTGAGCACGCTTTAGTTTGCGTGCCGCCGCTGAGAATGAGCCATTTTCACATACCGTGACGAAGACTCTTAATTGTTCAAAGCTGTACATGGGTATGCCTCTATTCGCGATGTTTACTAAGTGAATAACAAAATAAGCTATCACCAATTGTGATGGCTGTTAACTTTATTTGCACGCTCACCCTGACATAATCCCAACTTCATTTTTGAGTAAGTAAGCAGGTTGGAGCAAATTATGGGAACACTAGAGCGTGTTTTTCATTCGGTATTATTTGAAACGTTGGCAGTCACATCGTCTATCCTTGGATTGGCGTTGTTTACCGATCATGATATCGGAGCGCTATCAGGAACAATGATAGTTATCGCTACGATGGCGATGATCTGGAATTATTTGTTTAATTTGGGGTTTGATAGAGTAATGCCGGGTGAGAAAACCCAGCGGTCAATGTCACTACGAGTCATTCATGTCCTACTATTTGAGGCGGGATTGCTGTTTTTCACTATTCCAGTGATGGCTTTTATTCTGAAGGTGAGTTTGTGGCAAGCATTGTTAATGGATTTAGGCGTGACGATATTCATCACCATCTATGCGTTTCTTTTTAACCTTATCTATGACCATGTTCGGGCTCATGTGTTGCAGCGAAGAGTGTTAAAAGGTGTTAGAGCGGTATCGTAGGAAAGTGAATGTCTGATATTTCGATTTTTAATCAATAGGTTTTAACTATTGAATAATTAGATTTAATCTGTTTTGTTCGTTGAAAAGTGTTGGGTATAGTGGAGACAATTGAACACAACAGGACAACATCATGGCGAAAACACTTAGGTTTGCATCAATTCACTTTACCATTGCATTTAGCGTGGCGTATGTTTTTACTGGTGAGATCATTCTGAGTAGCATGATCGCCATGCTGGAACCCGCAGTGAATACAGTGGCGTTTTATTTCCATGAAAAGTTATGGGAAAAATCGCAATGGCTGAAGTCATTAAGTCAAAATGTTCGCATTAAAACGGCGTCATTTGCAGTGGTTCATTATAGTGTCGCGTTTTCGGTGGTATACGCACTGACCGGAAGTATGGTTGCTGGTGGAGCCGTGGCATTGCTGGAGCCCGCAATTAATACGGTAGCTTACTTTTTACATGAAAAATCATGGAATAAAAGAGTTGGCAGCAAGAACAAGCTTATGCCATGTTCAACGGATTGTGTGGTGGCGTAATCGAGAAGCCGCGCTTTGAAATATTCATAAACGAACAACGCCAGAGAGTGATCTCTGGCGTTTCTCATCGATAATTTAACGGTTATTACCGTGATCGAAATACAGACTAAGAACTGACAGAGTTGGATTCGGAAATAACCTCTGGTGCCTCTGGGTCTAAAACATCAGTATCTGGCGCTGCGTTTACTGCAGGAGAAACGGCAGCTGGTGTTTCTGGGGCAACGTCCTCTCTTTGGGCTTTTTCCAACTCAGGCTGAGTTACTACAGTGTCTAATTGGGCTAATTTTTGTGTTTCAAGCGAGCTGATTTTACTTTGCAGCGCTCGTTTTTCTGCCATAAGCTGATTTGCCTGATCAGCCGTTGCCTCTGCATCTTGTTTGATTTGCTCGAGCTCTAATGTCAGTGATTGCCATTTCTCATCATCGCTTTTTTGAGTATCCAGCATTGAGCTTTCAATGTATTTTGCATGCTCAATGAGCGTTTTATTTCTGTGGTCACCAGTGGCAGAGGCAACAGCAATGGCGTGGAGGCGTGCTTCTAAGTTTAGAATATAGCGCTCATATTGCTTTTCAGGTAGTGATTTGAGCTCTCGAACTTGCTGAACGACCTTATCTGTACGTTGCAATGCAAATGAAACCGTATCGGCGCGAACTTGTATTTCTTTATGATTACGAGGCGATGACTGAATAAAGGCTTCTGCTTTAGAAAGCGTTGCTTCAGAACGTGCCATAACCAACGGGGCATCAACAGAATAACGTTGTTTCTTCTGTTGGCTAAATTGTTGCTTAGCATCGCCTAAATAGTGTTTAGTGACAGATTTAGCTTCTAGTTGGTGTTGTTTAGTCTCTAATGCAATTAATCTTTCGTTGTCAATAGATTCATTATTGGCAACATAATCTACAGTGCGTTTAAATTGCTGCTCAACACGTTTAAATTCAGTTGGGAATAGGGATTGTGCATTTGCCTTCTCTAAATAGGTATTGTTTTCAAAAGATACCGACATCACTGACAATACGCGCTGCTTTGTGGCAATGGCGCTCCGGTATGCCAGTTCAAATTCATCTAATGATGCAGTCATTTCCTGACCATAGTTTTGGCTGGAAAATAGATCTGAATCGTTGATTTTTCTTGGTTCATGCTCAAACTCAGAATAAGCATGACGAGCCTCTTTTAGCGCTTCTGTCATGGCTGAATAGGCTTGCGTAGCATACCATTTAAGCTCTTCGTCGCTGTGCCGTGATGTGGCATCATCAAGCTTTACTTTTAGTGTGTCATACAGGTCAAGCTGAATATTGGTAGATGCTGCTTGTTTTGATTCATCTGATGAAGTAGACGCACAGCCAAATAATGAAGTTGCCAATATAAGGCAGGCTAGCGTTTTGACAGGTTGTTGCATTTTCTATCCTTAGAATTGTTTTTATGTAATATACCCAGGCAATAAAATACACTAAGTACCTGGATTATATAGAAATGCATATAATTTATAAATGTATTTTATTGACACTTAGCTGACACGGTCATTGAATTACTCAATGGAAAGAGATTGTTTGAATTATTCATTAATCATGGTGATATTCTTGACTATTGATGTGTATTTTATGAATGCATTGGATTTGGTGGGGCGGATATAGGAACGAAATGTGTATAAAATCTGACTAGATGAGCAATGGGAGTAAAAGCTAGCCGTCACCACGGTTAGCTTTTGTATGTTAGATTAGCTACAACACGAAGAGTTTTGTGATCAAAATTCATAATGTTGTTTGTCGTTGAAGACGATTACATTCGCCGCTTTATTCGCTTTATCACGTTTATCTCTACAGCACGCTTTTCTAAGGTCGTTCACCTGCGCCCAAACGTTTTTCTATATCACAGATCACACTAGGAAGGTCATTAATCGTATCAATTAAATAGTGTGGTGAAGCTTTACCAAGCTTTTCACGTGCTCTTTCGCGAGCCGCATTTAATGTGGCTTCATCGGCTGCTTGGTATTCTTCTAAGGTTAAGCCAGCTTCATTACCCGATAGTAATAGTCCGACTGTCCACATTCCGGCGTTGTGACCTTCTTCAATACCGGGAGCGGCATCGTCAACTTTTACGCAAGCGCCAACACAAGTGACATTTAGCTCAATCATGTTTTTTAGTGCCATGAACGGAGCTGGGCGACCACCTTGAGAAAGGTCATCCGTTGCCACAATATAGTCCGGCTCATAGCCATAGTCTTTCGCAGCAGGGATCAAGACATCCATGACCTCTCTTGGGTAACCTGAGCAAGAACCTATTTTAATACCTTGCTGCTTTAGCCCGTTGACCACATCGATAGCGTTGAGAATAGGTTCGGCATGATCGGCGACTTTTGCTTTTTGTAGCGGCATAAATGTCGCGTAAATTTGGTCGATATCGCTGTCAGTCATCGTGCGACCAAACTGCTTTTCCCAGCGCTGAGCAACGGCTGGCAGGTGACCGACCGCTTTAATATGATCCCATTTACCAATGCCCATTGGCTCACGTGCTTCGGCAAGCGTAATGTCAAAGTCATAACCTTGCCTAAAGGCTTCCACAAAAATACTGGTGGGTGCGAATGAACCAAAGTCGACAATGGTGCCGGCCCAGTCAAAAACGATGGCTTGAACAGGCGACTTAGTGGAGGCACTTGGTGTTGCTGAATAGAGATTAGACATAATTAAAATCCTTGCATACTTTGGCGATCGCGTGCTCGAAAATGTCGAGGGCTTGCGTCAGTTGTTCACGAGTGATGATGAGCGGTGGGCTCAACTGTATAACGTTACCTTGCGAGACCTTAAAGCTCAGTCCCTGATTGAGGCATTGATACAACACGGATTCTGCCTCGTCATAGGCGCGCTGTTTGGAGACATGATTGGTCACCAGTTCAACGCCCCATAACAACCCTATTCCGCGTACGTCACCGATCACAGGGTAGGTTGCCTTCATTTGCGTTAAGCGAGCTTTAACAAACTCACCATCCGCGCGTGTTTTTTCTAGTAATTGATCGTGTTCAATGGCTTCCATCGTTGCCAACGCCGCCGCACATCCAATGGGGCTTTTTTCATGAGTGTAATGACCCAGTGATATCTCTGCAGCGGTGTTATATTTTTCTTTGGTCACCATGGCAGCAATAGGCACGAGTCCTCCCCCTAATCCCTTACCAATGCACAAGATGTCGGGTTCAATATCAAAGGCTTGATACGTAAACCACTCGCCACTGCGGCCCATGCCGTTAGGAATATCATCGATGATCAATAAGACGTTATGCTTGTCACAAATCTCTCGAATACGTTGCCAATAGGCTTTGCTTGGTACTTGTACATCGGTATTGCGTACGCCTTCAGCAATAAATGCGCCTATGCCACCTTCTTTTTCGATCACATATTCTAAGTAATCCGCGTAATGAACATCGCTGCCGTCTTGAGAGGGCAGTGCACCACGGTAAGATATAGCAGGTGGAATACGCTCAACCCCTGACATTAATGGCCCCATCCCTTCACGAAAACAGGCTTCTCCACCAACGGATATGGCATCAAGGGAAGCACCATGAAAGGAATCCCAAAGTGACACGACTTTGTGACTGCCTGTGATGTAACGAGCTAACTTTAGTGCCATGCCGACAACGGAGGTTCCGCCCGGTGCAAAGAGCACTCGGTTTAGGTCGCCACCACAGATGTCGGTGAGCTTTTCCGCGCATTTGACCGCCGTCTCGTTGGTAAAGCGACGGGGAGAAAATGGCAGTGAATGCATTTGCTCAGTGACGCGCTTAATGACGTGAGGGTGACCATAACCAAGTTGATGGACATTGTTGCCATGAAAATCCATGTATCTCTTGCCACGCGTATCTTGAAGGTAAATCCCTTCCGCAGCTTCCAGTGAATCAAGACAAGGTGTTGACATCGATTGATGTAGAAACACATCCGAATCGCGTTTAAGTAAGACTTGAGTGGCCTCGTCTTGAATATCAGACATCCATGTTTGGCGAGCGGGTGTGTTGTTCACATCCCCCTCGCTGCGTAAGTGAGTTGCTTGATCTGACATTATTTGATTTCCCAATACATCGAGCTCTTCACAGCAGTGATAAGACGTGAGATATCCGCCGGATGCACATCACCAATATTACCGATACGGAAACAGTCAGCGTTGGAGACTTTCCCCGGGTAAATCACAAAGCCTTGTGCTTTAAGTCGGTTGTAAAACTCTTTGAATTGGTAATCACTGTGCTTTGGTGAGTAGAAAGAGGTGATGATTGGTGAGTGCAGGTCATCATGGAGCAATGGCGCAAAGCCCAAAGAGCGCATGCCTTCGACTAAGGTCTTTTGGTTAGTCTGATAACGCTGATGACGAGCGGCAATACCGCCTTCGTCCTGTAGCTCTTGCAGTGCTTGGTAAAATGCGCGCACGGTATGCGTTGGTGAAGTAAAGCGCCATTTTCCGTGGTTGTGCTCCATGCATTGCCATTGGTCATAGAGATCTAATGTTAGCGAGCGAGCTTGCCCTTGGCATTTCTCTAGGGACGTTTGTTTAGCAATGACAAAGCCAAACCCCGGTACACCTTGAATGCATTTATTGGCCGAGCTGATCATAAAGTCGATGTCTAACTCACCGATATCCATAGGGATACCACCAAAGCTGGACATCGCATCTAGGATCACCGCCTTGCCGTGCTGCTTTGCGAGTTTTATTACCGGCTCAATAGGATTGAGCATGCCAGTTGTCGTTTCGCAATGCACAATGGCAATATGAGTAATGTCAGCATCACTTTTGAGTGCGTTTTTTATTGCTTCTAAATTTGGTTGCTGCGTTTCGCCCAGAGAGATGACACAGGTAGGAATGGAGAGGTAGTCCGCAATTTGTGCAATGCGAGCACCGTAAGCGCCGTTATCGATAACCAAAAGTTTGTCATTCTTGCCAAGTGCACTGCCGATTGTCGCTTCAACAGAGGCCGTGCCACTGCCTTGCATGAGCACACTGGTATAGCCGGGGTGGCGGGTCGCCAATTGTGTTAGCGATGAGCGAATGACCTCAACGACGTCTTTGTTGTAGTCGTCATCCCATGTGCACCAATCTTTAAGCATCGCTTGTCGAACGGTTTCAGAGGTAGAAAGCGGGCCGGGCGTAAGCAGTAAGTATTCGTTTTTCATTATCACTTCTCATATTGGACTATACCAGGTTGTTGTGGCTACTTTAGCAATCCTTTTTATTGTTCGTAAAGGGGGAGAAATTAGATTTAATAAAAGCTTCATAGTTCGAAATGCAGCGAAAATCGTTGTCATCGAATTAGTCATAAATCGTCGCAAAACTGCCATTTTTCGTTCATTTAATCGTCATAAATGAGAATTACCGTGTAATTAGAAACTGGTACATACCAATTAAGGTGTGACCGTCAATGATGACTTTAAAGGTGACGTGCAGATAAACAGCGAGTCGCCACAAAAAATGAGACTGGAGATGGAAATGAAAAACCGTTTGATGAAAGGGGCACTCGCAACGTTGGTTTCTTTGTGGGCAACGAATGCCTTAGCAGCCACGGAAGTGACGGTATATACCGCTTTTGAAACCGATATTCTTGCTAAATATAAGAATGCGTTTGAGAAGGAAAACCCTGATATCGCTATCAAATGGGTGCGTGATTCGACAGGCATCATGACGGCTAAACTGCTGGCTGAAAAAAACAATACTCGCGCAGACGTAGTGTGGGGATTGGCGGGTTCATCCATGGCGCTACTAAAAGAAGAGGGCATTCTTAAGTCGTATACACCGCAAGGTCTAGAAAACTTGAATGCCAATTTGAATGATCCGCAATCCAGCCAAGCGTGGTATGGAAACGACGCATTCTTTAATGCGGTTTGCTTCAATGAAATCGTCGCAGAGCAGTTAAACCTGCCAAAGCCTCAGTCTTGGGAGGATTTAACTAAGCCCGTTTATCAAGGGCACATTGCGATGCCAAATCCTGCGTCTTCAGGAACGGGTTACATGCAAGTGTCTGCTTGGTTACAGAACATGGGCGAGACGCAAGCTTGGGATTACATGAAGAAGCTAGATAACAACATTGCCCATTATACGCATTCAGGTTCAAAACCTTGTGTTCAAGCGGCGATGGGTGAAGTCGCGATTGGTATTTCGATGGCGGTTCGTGGTGCTAAGCTGAAAAACCAAGGCGCACCACTGGCCGTGATCACACCAAAAGGAATTGGCTGGGAATCTGAAGCCGTCGGCCTAGTGAAAGAATCGGATGCAGCAAAGCGCGTTGTGGATTGGTCCGTTTCAAAAGCGGCGAATGAACTCTACGTTGAATCTTACCCTGTCGTGGCCCACAAAGAAGTCAAAGCCGTGGTATCAAACTACCCTGAAGTGGAAGGTGCGATGGCGAAGATGGATTTCGCGAAAATGGGTTCAGACCGAGCAGAAGTATTAAAAACATGGTCACAAAAATTCGATTCAAAGTCAGAGCCTAAGTCCTAAGATAACCAAGCGGCTTTAATATCTAATAGAGCGGCAAACTCCGAATAAAAGAAGGCAGCTATTAGGCCTTCTTTTTGTCGTTTTTACTTGCGAAACCAAACAACAATGAAATTGAAATCAACCTGAAACAAAGCTGTCATTGCAATGAAATATAGCAATCTTAGTATTGGTATATACCATTTGGAGAGAAAGTGATGACAGTATCCAATCCTTATCTAGACATTCATAATGTAGTGAAAAAATTTGGCCAGTTCACGGCATTGAAAGAGATTTCATTATCCATTGAGCGCGGTGAGTTCGTGTGTTTTCTTGGGCCTTCTGGGTGCGGTAAAACCACGTTGCTGCGTGCGATTGCGGGCTTGGATCTTCCTACTTCAGGACGTATTTTCCAAGACGATAAAGACACCACCTTCCTCCCACCAGAAAAGCGTGACTTTGGCATTGTCTTTCAATCCTATGCGTTGTTTCCCAATCTTACCGTGCAAGAAAATATTGCCGTAGGACTAAAGAATCAGGGGCTGTCCAACAAAGAAGCATTGGAGAAAGTCGAACATTGGTTAGACATGATTGGCTTGCCGACATCAGCCAACAAGTTTCCCAATCAACTGTCCGGTGGGCAGCAGCAGCGAGTCGCACTTGCACGAGCGTTGGCATTATCACCAGGCTTATTGTTGTTAGATGAACCTCTGTCGGCATTGGACGCGAAAGTGCGTACTCACCTTCGTGATGAAATATGCCAGATGCAGCGTCGTTTGGGCATCACTACTATCATGGTGACCCACGATCAAGAAGAAGCGCTGTCGATGGCCGATCGTATTGTGGTCATGAATCATGGTGTGATTGAGCAGGTTGGTACGCCGCAGGAGATCTACGAAGCGCCAGCGACGCGTTTTGTTGCGGATTTTGTCGGTAGCATGAACTTCATAGAGGCGTCCGTCGCTTCGAGTCAATCGTTAAGGGTTGCTGAGTCTATGCTTGCGTTACCGACCTTAGATAATATGCAGCTAAAGCAGGGGGATATCTTCCAGCTGGCTGTTCGACCAGAAAATATTCAGTTTGTGGAGCGGGCCAGTGAGGCGATTCCGGTGCGAATTATCGCGAAAGAGTTTCAAGGCGCTTATTACCGCGTTGAGGTAGCGATGCAAAACGCGCCGCTAGCGACCTCTTTATATATGGATGTGCCCGTGAAAGACGTTAAGCGTTTCAATTTACGTCGCAATGATATCCGTTACATCGAATTTGGTCACACGGGGTTACGTGGTTACCCATTAGAAAAACAAGTGTTCGCGTCTCCGCTAGGTAGTACTGCAAGCCATGTTTCAGAGCAGGCGGCGTAGGAGGCAATATGGACGCAACTTCAACGCTTTCTTTTGGCGAGACAATGAAAAGACGCGCGGTAATGGCTAGCGCCAAGATGAGCCAAGATAACTGTATTCTCTTGGGTTTATTAACGCTGATCTTTATTTTTATGATGCTGTTTATCATCATGCCGCTATGGGCAATGATGAAAAAGAGTGTTCAAAATAGTGATGGTGATTTTGTTGGCTTGGATAATTTCTTGGCCTATTTCGCAACGGATAGCCTTTGGGTGTCTTTGAGCAATACCTTCACAGTTGGTTTGATTGTGACTGTCGTCGTGGGGATATTGGCGTTTGGGTATGCTTATGCGTTAACACGAACGTGTATGCCCTATAAAGGTTTGTTTCGCTTTATGGGGGCTGCTCCCATTCTAGCGCCATCGTTACTTCCTGCGATTAGCTTAATCTTCTTGTTTGGAAATCAAGGCGTCGCTAAAGCGTTGCTGCAGGGCAACTCGGTATACGGTGTGATTGGTATCTCGCTGGGACTGATTTTCTGGACCTTTCCGCATGCACTCATGATTCTAACGACGTCACTGCGCACCTCGGATGCCCGTCTGTATGAAGCCGCCAGAGCGCTCAATACCTCTCCGATCAAAACATTTTTTATGGTGACATTGCCTGCCGCTAAATACGGTCTAATTAGTACGTTAATTGTGGTATTTACGCTCGTTGTCTGTGACTTTGGTGTACCGAAAGTGATTGGTGGTAGCTACAACGTGTTAGCCACTGATATTTTTAAGCAGGTGGTCGGCCAGCAAAATTTTTCAATGGGTGCGGTCACCAGTATCTTATTGTTACTGCCTGCCATACTGGCGTTTACCGTTGATCGCTGGGTGCAAAAGAAACAAAAGAGCATGTTAGATTCACGTTCTGTGCCGTATCAACCAGAGCCAAACAAATTGCGCGATAGCCTCAGCTTGCTGTATTGCATGTTCATTTCTTTTGCGGTTGTAGTAGTACTAGGTATGGCTATTTATGGTTCGCTGGTTACGTTCTGGCCATGGAATAAAGCACTGACACTAAACAACTATAACTTCGCGGAAATGAGTACCTATGGTTGGGATCCTTATTTTAACTCCTTAAAACTTGGTATGTGGACGGCTATCGTGGGTTCTATTGTCATCTTTCTTGGTGCTTATGGTATTGAAAAAGGACGGGCATTTGCTCCACTGAGACAGTGGATGCAAATGATGAGCGTGATCCCAATGGCAGTGCCGGGTTTGGTACTTGGTTTAGGCTATATTTTTTACTTTAATGATGCCAATAACCCGCTGGGCGTACTGTATGGCACGATGGCGTTTTTAGTGATCAATACGGTAGTGCACTACTATACCGTCGGGCATATGACAGCATTGACGGCGTTAAAGCAGCTACCTGCGGAGATTGAATCGACCGCGGCATCGGTGAAATTGCCGCAATATAAGTTGTTTTTTAAAGTCACATTACCTTGTTGTTTGCCTGCGGTATTAGATATAGCGATATATTTATTTATCAACGCTTTAACAACGACATCGGCAGTAGTATTCTTATATTCAACCCAAACAATTCCAGCGTCGGTATCGGTACTGAATATGGATGATGCTGGGCAGACGGGATCGGCGGCCGCGATGGCGGTGATGATTATGATCTCTGCGGCGGCCGCTAAGTTGTTGCACATGGCGCTCGGTAAGTGGCTTGAAGGTAAGACGCAAGCATGGCGTGTACGATAGAGTGGGGTTTGATCATGTTCATCCTACCCAGTGCAAAAGAATAGAATAAGGATACGAAGTGCAATACGTAAAAATAAAAGATGCGCTTGTAGAGCAAATAGAGTCGGGTACCCTAATGCCAAGACAGAAATTGCCCGCAGAACGCAAATTGGCGGAGTCGTTTGATACCACACGAGTAACGTTACGAGAAGCGCTGTCGCTGTTAGAAGCTGAAGGTCGTATTTTTAGAGAAGATCGTCGAGGTTGGTTTATTTCACCGGAACCGCTGAAGTACGATCCCACAGAAACCCTTAACTTTACTAATATGGCGTTGAGCCAGAACCGTCAGCCACACACTACGCTGGTCGCAGCAAAAGCGATGATGGCGACGAAAAAAGCCGCAGAGTTACTTAATCTGCCGCCATTTTCTGATATTTTTCGTGTTGATCGTGTCCGGTATTTGGAAGATAGACCGGTTGTCTTTGTGACGAATTATATTCGCACTGAGCAGTTTCCTAACTTACTTAGCCATGATTTGTCTTTATCCTTGACGGATATTTATCGAGAGCAATATGGCGTGGTGTACAGCAAGGTTAAGTATCGAGTGAGCACCACTTCTTTATTGGGCGAAATGGCGCAGGCTCTACGAGCAACGTCCGGCACGCCGGCAATGATGGTCGAACGCATCAACTACAATCAACATGGTGAGCTTATTGATTGTGATATCGAATATTGGCGCCACGATGCGATCAGCATTGAGTCTGTGGCTCAGTTGCAGGCAAACCAGCGTTAATTAGCGTCGTGTCATAGAGCGTGGTTTCATGCCACGCTTGAGTCTTTTATCCCAATCCATCATCTTTTTAAGGAACTCACCTTGACGTTCTATGCCGTGCTATTAGTGGTGTTCTCAGCTTTGCTCCATGCAGGCTGGAACGTATTAGGTAAGTCGAATAATGGGTCTGGTTATTCCTTTACCTTGGGAGCGTCGCTTGCTCCTTTTATCCTATTGCTTCCTTATTTAGTATGGTGCTTATCTGTTATCGGATTCAATAATTTAACGCTGTCTTTTTGGAGCTTGTTATTCTTTAGCGCTGTGGGGCAGGTGGTTTATTTAGTTGGTTTGTTAAGAGCCTATAATCTTGGGGATATTGGCGTGATATATCCCATCGCTCGAGCCCTTCCAGTGTTGATGGTCGGGGTTATCACTGTTGCAATAGGCCAAGCACTCACGTTTAACGCATGGCTAGGGTTTTCCATACTCACGTTAGGGTGTTTGCTAGTGCCTATGCGGCACTTTAAAGACTTTAGGCTACGCTCATACGTGAACCTTAGTGTTTTCTGGGCGTTTATCGCGGCGGTTGGCACCACTATTTACTCTGTTGTGGATAAGCAAGCATTAAGCTGGCTACAATACGAAACCGATGGTTTATCGTCTCATCAGGTTGCGATATTTTTTTTAGGGATGCAGTTTGCTGCTATCGCCATTGTCCTCATTACTTGGCTGTTACTCACTGGCAAGCGTCATGAGTTAGCCTTAACGTGGCAGTACCGTTATCGCTCCGCGACCGCGGGTATTATGATGGCGTTGACTTACGGTATGGTGTTGTTTGCCATGACCATGGTGGATAACGTGAGTTATGTGGTGGCATTGAGACAAGTAAGCATCATATTTGGTGTGCTAATGGGTATTTGGTTTTTAAACGAGAAGTGGTTTTATACTCGTGGCGTTGGCGTGAGCTTGGTTTTGGTAGGGCTACTGATAGCGTTAGTATAAACGGTGTTTGCGAATGTATGATTTAGAAAAAGGCGCTTGCGATGGTAAGCGCCCTTACGGAAAAACCGTGCGGTTGCTACGCCTTAATATATCGATTCTTAACAATGCAGTCGGCGTAACGTTGCGCTGAGAGATGCTTAAATTTTATTGGTTTATCCAATGAACCGAACAGAGAAATCCCTCCCCCAAGCAAAATTGGGATGGTGGTAATAATCATTTCATCAATCAGGTCTTCTTGTAAGAAGTTTTGAATCGTTACGCCGCCATCAATATAAAGGTCGTGGTAACCTCGCGTGTTTAAGTCTTTGACGATGTCGTTAAGATCACCGTTTATTAAAAACACTTTGCCTTCGTACCCTTTTGGCACTTCTTTCATTGTATTACT
Source organism: Vibrio qingdaonensis (assembly GCF_026191675.1). Taxonomy (GTDB): domain Bacteria; phylum Pseudomonadota; class Gammaproteobacteria; order Enterobacterales; family Vibrionaceae; genus Vibrio; species Vibrio qingdaonensis. The sequence goes on from NZ_JAKRRY010000016.1 coordinate 45,170, forward strand.
GAGTACAAAAACAGGCTTAGAGTAGGGCCACTCGCAATCAAAACTGAGCACGACGTCCAGAGTATTACGTCCCATGACTAGAGCATCAATACGATCCATAAAGTCGGCAAATCCAAAATCAGACCCTTCGGGATTTGGAACGTCGTGAAGCCACTCTAAGTTATTGTTTTTATCAGCTATAAAGCCGTCTAGGCTGGTAGCAATATAAACGATGTTAGCCATTATTGTAGACTCCGTAGTTTGAAAAAGGTGTGGTTTAATATATAATTCTACAGTGTAGAAAATAAGTTTAGCTAGGAACTCATATGACTGTCAAGCCAAAGAAACGTGGTCGCCCTTCTAAATCCGGATCCGGTCTAAGTCAGAAAATGATTGTAGACGCCGCGAAGGCACTGATGCAGCAACAAGGGTCTGTGCCAAGTATTCGAAAGCTAGCGGCGGAGCTTGGCGTTGATGCTATGGCTATCTATTACTACTTTAGCAATAAAGAGGAATTGTTGGAGGCGGTGGCCATTTCGCTTGTTGAAGGCATTTATCAGCCTGCAGGGTTAGCACCCTGGCAAGAAGAACTGACCGAATTAGGTTGGAGCTACCTGACATTGCTTAGTGATTATCCCGGTTTACTTGAAACGCTATTAAAAATGCGCAGTAATGGACCTGCTGAGGTATTCACGACAAGATTTGAGCAAGTGATTTCTGATATTGGCCTAGTGGATGAGACACAGAGACACGCGGTGAATTTATTTGCGGACTACTTACATGGTTTTGCATTTTCAATGCAGTTTACCACTATTGAACACGAGGAAAAAAAGGCGATTTATGACGGTTCGATATCGTTGTATTTACACGCATTATCCCCTGTTGCTATGACAGGCTGCAATTGACCTCCAACGCATAACCGCCGTTTGGGTTGGCGTTGAAGGTTGTGCATTATAAGCTGATACCTATGGTCTTAGAGTTGCTCTTCAATCGGTAGGATCCCGCTGAACCAAGCTCCAAATCTTCGCCATATACTGGCATCAGGTTCAGTGGTGAGTCTTTCTCCGGTGGAATGGTCAACCCAGATGATATCACCGTCAACGACTTCAATTTGATAGGCGGTGGAAGGTATTTCCTTCATAATTTCTAGGTAGACTTTATTTGCGTACTCGGGTTGCTCAATGACGACACCCATCTCTGTGTTAAGGTCAGCAGAGCGTGGATCCCAATTCATAGAACCAACGAAGATTTTTCGTTTATCAATGACGATGGCCTTAGTATGTAAGCTTGATCGGCTGCTGCCGGTTAAGCTCCAGTTCTTCTTAATTTCGGCGTTGGATTTGACTTCCCACAGTTGCACCCCACCCTTGACAAGATCTTTTCGGTATTTGGCATACCAACCGTGTACCGCAAAAACATCGTTTGAGGCTAGCGAGTTAGTAATAATAATAACCTCGCGCCCGTCTTCTACTGCTTTGACAAACTCTTTCACACCGGATTCTGTGGGGACAAAATAGGGTGAGATAAGGACCAGAGATGTTTTACCTGCGTTAATGACGGCGCCTAGGCTATCGATCAGTGTACTTTGCTTGCTGTCGGGTTTATCGGGTAGATCGTAAAGTAAATCCCCTTCACCCCAGTACAGCTCAATGGTGCCATTGAGTAAGTCACTGTATAAAGGCAACTTGGAAAAATCATGCGCGCCACCGGAAAATTTCTCTTTCAAGCCAAGCGCTTGTACCCAAGCATCCACATCAGCATCGGTATATTGCAGTTGGTCGTTGGTTAGCCACTCAATAGGGATTGAATAGTCGCTATTCCAATAAAGATCGTATTGCCGGTTCACCTGTCTGACGGATTTGCCGACCATAAGAAGATCTAAGTCGGCAAACTCCACGTTAGATTCGATGGAGTAGTATTCGTTACCAACGTTTCTCCCGCCTATGATGGAGACCACACCATCTACCGTCAGAGATTTATTGTGCATACGATGATTTAAACGCTCGAAGTCACTTAACATGGCAAGTCCACGAGCGGTGCGAAGGTGATGGGGATTGAACATGCGAACATCGATATTGGGATGACTGCTAAATCGCAGTAAGTCCTTGTCATCATAATTCTGCATGTCATCGAGCAGTACCCTCACACGTACACCACGTTCAGCCGCTTCAAATAAACGCCAGGCGATGAGGTTGCCTGCGGTGTCATCTCGAAAAATATAGTACTGCACATCAATACTAGACTGAGCCGTTTCAATGATAGCGAGTCGGGCAAGCAACGCGTCATGCCCTTTGTCGAGTGGATAAAACCCGGTCTCCTTGGTTAATGAATGCGAGGCGACTTCACGTTCAAAATATTGGTCCAGTCGAGTAGGCTCAGCATTAATAAGCGTATAGGAGGTGGTTTTCTCATACCGTGACGGGTCAATGCTTGAGGAAACACAGCCACTCAGTATCACGATTAGCATGAGGGGGAATAGGTTTTTTATAGACAAAAAGTTGGGCATAGTTAAAGTGTTGGTCACGAGATTAGTAAAAATGCACGGCGAGTTTAGCCACATCCATATGCAAATGCACTTTATCTTCAAGGATTTGACGGATATTTGTCACACTTGCTTGGTAAAGGTTAATAGAAACGACATAAGTTGCATAGGAGTTGTTTATAACTCTTTTAGCGTGGTTGCTGAGTTTAGATATTAGGAAAGGTGATGGCTGGATTGGGCGCGAATAAATACACATTGTTTGGTATTGGGGCAATATTACTTTGGAGCTGTTTGTTGGCATTAACTCGTAATATTGCTGAGCTTTTTGGGCCAATAGGCGGAGCTGCGTTACTGTACAGCGTCAGCGCACTGGCTTTAGTGCTTGTGATGGGGAGGCCAAAGTTAACAGATTTCTCGCTTAAGTATTTGTTAATAGGTGGAGGGTTATTTGTATGCTATGAGATTTTTCTCGCCCTTGCCCTGGGAATGGCTAACGATCGACATCAGGCAATAGAAATGGCGGTCATCAACTATTTATGGCCTGCATTAACAGTACTTTTTGCGGTTATTATGAGTAAGCATCGTATTAGTCTTATGGTATATCCGAGTGTACTACTGGCATTTTTGGGCGTGGTTTGGTGCATTACCGGTGATGAAGGTTTGTCACTGGAACTTATTATGAAGAATATAGCCTCGAATCCTATTTGTTACTTTATGGCGTTATCCGCGGCGTTTATTTGGGCTGTGTATTGTAATATTACGCCAGTGATGAGTAATGGAAAAAATGCGATAGTGCTATTTTTTATTGCGACCGCGACCGTGCTCTGGATTCAGTATGCATTCAGTGATGAGCAAGGCATGACATTTTCGTTGCCGTCTGTGCTGATATTACTGCTTGCTGGGGTGGTGATGGGAGCTGGGTATGCCCTCTGGAATGTCGCTATTATTGGCGGCAATATGATGTTGCTAGCAACGTTTTCTTATTTTACCCCTGTGTTATCCAGTGTCTTTTCTTCATTTTACTTATCCGTTGCTTTGGGGGCGTCATTTTGGCAAGGCGTGGTTATGGTGACGGTAGGGTCATTGTCATGCTATTGGGCTACGCGGGAGAAGACCCAAACGTTCAGTCATGAGTAAGACTTTGTCGTTTGTCGCAGGTTCGCGAAATGCCCTTTGATACACTAACGTAATAGATACTAACGTAATAGATACTAACGTAATAGTTAGAACAAGTTAGCTTTGACAAGGATGGAATAGTGCACCGTTATATACGACAACCACTCATGCGCGCGGCGCTGGTGGCGCTGGCTATGTTGCCGATCTCTGGGCTATCAGAAACCACATCAGACTCTGCTCAAGTGGTGCGTAAGCCTTGGCTTGTGAGCTACAACCAAGATGCGATTACGTTGTATAAAAGAGAACATAAGGATGGGCTGGTTGAAATTCGAGTCCATGCCGATGTGGAGACGACCTTTAGTGGTTTCTTGCTCCTTTTCGAAGATACTGAGCATGTACCGACGTGGCTGCATAACGTCGATCAAACTAAGGTGTTGTCGCAACTATCGGTCAATGAAAATATTGTTTACACGACGTTCGCCGCACCGTGGCCCGCGTTAGATCGTGATATGGTGACCTATTCTCGCTACTACCAGCAAGGTAAACGTTTTGTATTGGAAATACGAGACGCATCCGAATATCTTGCCAAGCAAGCTGGGTTTATTCGTATTACTCAAGTGAAGTCTCGTTGGGAGTTAACTAAGTTAGGTGATGGGCAGGTATTTATCATGTATACCGCTTTTGCCGATCCAGGGGGAGCACTCCCCGACTGGTTGGTGAATCAGTTAGCCATTGATGGGGCGATTGAAACGTTCAAGGGATTAAAAAGAGAGATACGGCATTACCAGCATCTCTCTCACCCTAATATTGTTGACTAAAGACAGGCTTTTAACACTTAATTACGCGCTTGTTGTCGCTACTCGTTTACTTGCCGCAGTGCGTGTGGTTCGTGATTGGCGTTCGCGCTTTATTTTTTCAATCGCAAGCTGAGTAAAGGCTTCTTTTAACATTACAGCGGGTACTTTAATGAAGTAGGCCGACATTAGAATCATCATCATCGGGTCTGCGTAGATGCTATAACTTGCCCATGGTGTTTGCTCGACAAACCAAGCCACAATAAAGCCTGCAGTTACCGCAACACTAAGCATGGTGTCCATTTGCCACTGTTTTGATTCGGCGTTAATTAAATTTGAAGCCAGCGCTTTATTTTTGTTTTCAATGTACCACCATGCGTAACCACAGCCGAGTACGTTTAACACGCCAAATATGGTTGCCACAGACGTGTCAATCGGGCGCCCACCGGTAAACATGGCAGAGACCGCAGAGTACAAAGAGACACTGACTATCAGTAGAATTACTGACGCTTTAATGGCAATAACGATGGCTTCAACACGGTTACGACCAAGCAGTGATAGCATGCTATGATTATTTTTTAATTGGTTTGCCGCTGCCAGTGACAATAATGTTAACAGCAAGCTGACTAATGAATACACTCCGTCAAAAGCAATGACAAGAGACCCCATGACCAATCCTACCACTAAACCACCAACAGCAAAGACTGTAGCAATAAAGGCTGAGACTGTTAGCGTTCTTGTTTCACTATTTCCATTGTTCGGGCGCATACCATATACCTTATTTAATTTCTAAGTCTATTGTTTGCTCTATGTGGTGTTATTTCAAACAATAGTTGAGGCGGTAGTAAGAGTGGATATGAGCGAATTTAAATTTTTTCTTTTAATTCAATGGTATGTGATATATATCTTGGTGTCATAAAAACTGACGGTCACTGATGGAAGGTAGAAATAAGGGAGAGAAATAACGAGGAACGTCAGCCGTCAGAGATGGTGAGCTATGATTTAGCTGAGGTTGTTCGTTGAAAAGAGATAAAGGTATAGATACTTAAAAGGCAAACAGATAATCACTGATTTGATCCGCTGTCCACGTCATCGCAGGGTGCTCGGACATACCGGCCGCAGTAAACATGCAAAAGTCTTCTTGGTTGAGTCCGTAAGTGTGCTTGATAACCGAGAGTTTCTGCTCGCGAAGATACTGACGAATGAGAGGCTCAGGCAGCACTCCCCATGCGCCTTCAGAGATAATGGTTTTGAGCATGTATTCAAAGCTTGAAAACCCAATGTATTTCAAGGAAAAAGGCAGCAATTCAGGATTCGCTTTTTCGTTGAGATAGGCTAACGAGACTTGCATAGAGTTGCGGAGAACGTCGTCGGAGACACGGGGTAATTTCGACAGTTTATGGTCAGAACGACATACCGACATCATGCGGATTTTCCCTAGCGGTTGATAGACAATTCTAGGATCATCGATACGTTCGTAGTCGACACCAAACGCGAAGTCCACTTGACCTTTTTCGACCAAAGCGGATAAATCACCAGAAGAGGCTAAGACAACGTTAAATGAAATGGCAGGAAAGTTTTGGTTAATTTGTACGGTGAGATCTTGCCATAGTGTGTCTGGAAGCGAGTCGTCGTGAGCGATCCACACTTCTGTCGCAAATTCTCCGGAGATCTGCGCGCATGTTTTGCGAATTCTATCGGAGGTGATCAGTAAATTCTCACAGTCTTTATAAATGGCTTTTCCAGTTTCAGACAAGGTGACATTGTTGCCGGTGCGAACAAAGAGTTCTGTCCCGAGATCTTTCTCTAACGCTTTAATTGCCATGCTGAGTTTGGTTCTATTGCAGTCGATCTGGCGAGCAGCAGCAGATACCGAACCTGTTTCGGCGACGGCACAAAACGCTTCAATTTGAGTAAAGTTCATAGTCATCCAATGATAAAATTTCGGCAATAAATGCAGGGTAAAATCATAGCATGTATCGCAAAGATTACGAAGATAACACTAGGAATTGGCGGGTATTCTGGTTTAATCTAGGGCCAGAGATTAAGGAATTAAAATCAGTGTGGGATCTGTAACCAATACTGATGAAATAAATGGAGTGAACGATGTCAAACGATTGGGATGAGTACGCAGCGACATGGGAAAACAATCAAGCGACGGCAGTTTTTGCTCAATCTTGTTTTGAAGAGTTAACGGCAATCACCTCTCTGACCCGCAAGACGGTGCTAGATTTTGGTTGTGGTACTGGGTTGCTAAGCCAGTTAATGTCGCCATGTACGAAACAAATCATCGCATTAGATGGCTCTGAATCAATGATTGAAGAGTTGGACAAAAAAGCGTTAGTGAATGTTGAACCTGTGGTTGACTTCCTGACACGCGGTTTAGTCGCTCAGCATCCAGCATTTCGTAATCAATTTGATTTAGTGGTGGCGTCTTCTGTATGCGGCTTTCTTGGCAATCCTCAGGAAACCGCGAATATTATCTATACCTTGCTCGACGAATACGGTTTATTTGTTCACTGGGACTGGGCGGTGGATAGTGATGACCTTGATTACGGTATGACAACACAACGAGCAGAGACGATATTGCTTAATGCGGGCTTTGACAGTGTAACCGTATCGGTGCCATTTGAGGTTGAAACTGACTCAGGTACACGTCCAGTACTGATGGGAGTGGGGCGTAAGTAACGCATTACTCACTGTTCATGTTCATGACTCAATGCTTATGGTCATTGCACTGTTGTCGCGAATTCTTAGTCTGGATTAATGTCAGACTTGGGTTAAAGTGGCAACATTGTTAATAGGTGGCGTAATCAGCGCCACTTTTTCTTGATACTATATGCTCCAATCCCTCTTTGGAGTCAGTTATGCGCGACCTACCTCTTCTTTTAAGCCGTGCGCTCGTGTTCGGTCTTTCTCTTCTTAGTGTTTCAACGTTGGCTTCAGACGATGTAATGGCATTGAAGACGCAATCGTTGCAAGCGAATACTTCCAGCATTCATACTCCTGCCGCACCTTCTCAAAGTGAAGAAGCCAAGCGAGCTTCCAAGGTTATCGCGCTAGCGGCTGAGGAAATAGATAAGTTTGATTCTACTGCTCACTGGCAATCGGTGAAGCGTTTGACAGGGGTCGCCCAAGCAGTGGTTATTTTTCCTATAGGCGGGCAAGCCGGATTTCTTGTGGGCGCACAGTGGGGAGAGGGAATACTGCTAACTAGACATGAACATCAATGGAGTGAGCCAGTTTTTGTCGAGTTTACGAGCTTTATGTTTGGTCTACTGGCTGGGGCGCAAAAAATTGGTGGAATCGGTGTCATTTTGTCAGACGATGTTGTGGACGACCTAGTACAACAGCCGATCAAAATGGGTGGGACAGCGGACTTAACTCTTGGGTCAGGTGTCAGTGGTAAAGTGGTGGGTGGTACCAGTGGCATTTCAGCCATGATGGTGTCTGAGAATACAGGGCTGTATTTCGGTGGCAGTATCGATACCTTTCAAATCAAGTTAAACCAAGCTCTTAATCAAGCGCTCTATGGCGATGATGTTGATATCTTACAGATTCTGGAGCGCTATGATAGTGACCAAGGGTATGCTCAAACGCTGCGTAAACGATTAGAAGGGATTGCTTACCGTGCGGTGTATCAATAGAGCTTACGTATACGGCTAGAAACGTGTGCAACCGTATCAGTAATAGCAACAGTCACGCGAACCGCGTCGTAGATTAGCGTAATTACCACCATTAGCGTGATTACTACAATTAGCGTAATTACTACAGAGCGTGAGACGTCTTAGAGTGGGTGCTAGAGGTACAATAAGCCATTAGCGTACTAGCAAAGTGGTTGTTTTTACTAGGCACTGGTAAAAACGTGAATTAGTATTAGACGATAACTGAGTAAAAAAAGAGCACGAGTATGAAGTCATCATTATTAGTATTCGTTATGAGTAGCTTATTCATAATGGGTTGCACCACGGTTACTCCGCCTCAAGCCAATTTTTCTTATGGTATCGCCACCACAGGTGACTTTTCGTTTTTGCCAGCAAGCAAGCCAAATACCTATTCGTGGAAATCAGATGCAGCAGTCGCGCATGTTTCTGAAGAAATAGATGCTAAAGAATACATTTCGGTGATTCAAAGCCTTATTGACCAAGAACTGGTTAATAAAGGGTTTGTTAAAGTGGCGCCTTCGCAATCCCCGCAGATGTGGATGGAATTTGGTATCGCGACAGAATCGAAGATGACGGATGATGATATTTTTGCCAGCACGCAAATTTCGACAGGTATTCAAGTCGCGGCCGAACCGGGCGAAAGTGGGGAAAAAGGCAGCTTATATATCGCAGCCTTTGCGCCGTTAGGCGACTTTCCCCGTTGGCGAGTCTTAGCGCAAGGCCCAACTGAGCGCCGTATAGAAGATCCGGATCAGCGAGCAGAGATGGCGCAAATTATAGGTTCAATGATGAAAAATGTCCCCGCTAAACCATAGCTGAGAACGCGAAGAATCCGATAGCTGGTAAATATAACCGTGCCCTGCCAACGAGTAGGGCACGGTTGTATTTACCGCTCAGAATGTCAATCCTCTAAGCTCTACTCGGCTGGTTGGCCATGCGCGACCTTGTAGCGGAATGGGGCGTACCATTGCTGAGATATTGGTACCGGGCATTAACATCGACTTATCCATTAGGAAAAAATTGGTGACCCGTTTGTAGCCGCTGGATGAATAGACTTCATCACGACCAAATAGAATCGAATACTGCATTCCCAGTTGCGCCATCTTTATATGCGCGTGCTCAAGTAGTTGTTTCACATAACCTTGCCCCCTGTGTTCGGGATGAACACAAACTTCCGCAATGCCGCCAATGACAATCGGTTTGGCATTGTGATAAACATGCTTCTCGTGGACAGCAAGGTGAGCCACTAACCGGTTGGATGTAGAGTCTTTTATATACCAGCGATGAGCGGGCATCTCATTGTAATAGCGTTGTGTTTTAAATCGCTCGTCACTAGGTTTTGTGAAACAAGCGCTCAGCAAGGTAATTAATTGCTGATTTAATGTTTCCTCAACAGCGCTATCTTTGATGTACTCTATGGTCATTTCTTACCTCAGGTTGTGAACGTATTAGTCTTCAACACACTTGTCTGTAATGACGTTATGTGTGCCTTTATCTGGGCCTCTCGCAATGTTAAGGCGGCTTAAAATGCTGTAACAGATTGCGTCACTCTCATTGCTCACCGACTGGATGATGACTTCACCACTATTGCCTGAACGAGAATTAGACCAACGTGTAGAGTGGCCTTTTTTTGGGGTTTTCATTAATTTAGTTAGTGCGGCTTTGTGTTTATCTCTATCTCCGTCGGTATAGCTCTTATCTTGCTTTAACCCAAAGGTATCTGAAGACACGTCGGTAATTTTGTCGACTAATTGAAAAGGAGAGTTGAGAATGCCGCCAATGACACCAGAAACAGCACCCTTGCTTGCTTCTCGACCCGCTTGCTCAGCTTGAGCGACCAACCCTTCTGCTTGAACAATGATTTCAGGTACCTCTTTTCGAAGAGCTGCGCTTTCTGCCAAAACATCAGGTATTTGCTTGTTCACTTTGTTAATTTGTTGATTCGTTTGACGAACCGTTTGATTGGTATAGTCGACTTGTTTTAGGACGCTGGGTAATGAACCATGCCACGCCTCACTCTGGGCGAGAATAGGTGGGATCGCATCACGTACTCGTGCAACTTCGCCGACAACAATTGGCAGTTGTTGGTTAATGTCGTCAATACGTTGTAGTACTTCGGGCACTAATCTTTGGTACTCTGCGCTTTGCGCCAAAATGGACGGCACAATGGATTGCAGGTTATTGATTTCTTCTATGACAGGGGTGATACGTTGTGCTGTCGTATCTACTTGCGCCAACAGTGCAGGTAGCTCGGTGCGTAATTGTCTTGCTTCTTGAGTAAAGGAATAGATTGATGCTGCAAGTGCGATTAAGGCAAGCGCAAATAACAAGCGAGATAGCGCGATGAGTTTATCCATGTGTGAGTTTGTCCATAAAGCATCCATAGAGGTTACAACATAACGAATGTTGAGCAGAGAGTAAAAGACAACCGTATACCTTGTGAGTATGCTCGACAACTTAGTAGCAAAACTCGGCACTTTTTTGGGGGGGGGGGGAGAAATTGATTACATATCGGCGCACTAGCGTAAATCTAGAGCGCCGAAAGATCGGATGTTGAGTTTGGTGTTAGGCTAAAGTTTGATAGCTTTAACGCTAAATTTGCCATTATCTAGTGGGTAGGCTTTTTCTTTTTCGATATTAAAGTCGATGTTGTTGACGTCGACTTGTTTTATTTGGCTGTCATACATCGTTTTGTAGTAGAGAAAACCGTTGTTTTGGTCAATCACAGATGTCCATTGTGTCGCACTTGGTAAGTCTGGGATATGCGCTCGATGCTCATTATTAAATTCACTGCCAATAGGAATATCAAAGTTATTTAGAATATGGAATGCTTGCGAGATAGCTTGTTCTGCTGTTTTAGCGTCGGGCGCCGTGCTGACATAGAATGCGGCACGTACAAAGCGAGAAGGCGGAGTGATGTCGCCAGGTAATCCTAAAAACCCAGTACCAATACCAAAGGAAGTGGCTTTGGCATCACCAAATTGACGAGGCGCACTGCTGCCTGGCTGCAAATTAACGTAGTTATTTAAATTGGTGACGTGCCAAGGGAAGGTGGGTGAGTTGGTCAGAACGCCAACGTTGTTATCGTAGATGTTAATTTCACCTTGGTTCATGATCTCAATGACAATGCTTTTACCACTCTTATCTGTGACGCGCCAGTGAGCCGTCGGCGATGGTTGGCCATCTTTATCAAGATACACTGTGACGATATTAATGGTATTTAGCGCCGCTTTGACTTCTTCAACGGTCTTGAAGTTAGACAGCATCCAACGGACAAAGTCCATGTCGGTAATACTATTTTTTACGTGGTTAGGGTCAAAAGGTGTGAGTGAACCGTAGCCTTTAAAGTAAAACAATCCAGCATTTAGGCCTGCTTCATTTACCCCCTCGCCGATAAAGCGATCATCGCTGACCGAGATACCAACAAACCCATACCGGCTGCGCCATGTTAACCCAGCTTGTTGGTCGGGCATGGTTGAGGTAAAGGCATAATCTCGAGGAGAAACAATCAGTCGACTATTGAGGTTACTTTCCCCCCACTCAATGGTTCTTGCCTGAATGTGGCTATTATCAAGAGCGGAGAGTGATATCCCAGTACAAGCGCTCGCAGGCATTAGAGCGTTGGAAGAGAGCAGTAAAGCAAACAGTATTTTTTTCATGGTAGTCAGTAAACAATAGGAATACACATCTCTGATGTTAGACCTATTTTAGCGGTATGCAATACGAATTATTGTCATTAGTGCGAGCATTATTGAAAAGTTAAGTTGTCTGTTTTTGTTGACTGTTGCATTGCTCATATGCATTGGCTGCTACGGATTGTGATGGTGTATTTAAGCACCGCGCTCGCATTGGGCACGAAATCGGAAACTACTTGATTGTGTAAAAAATGAACACTTAAACTGGTTTTTAGAGTAAGTCACTAAATTTTAAAAGTAATTCAGCTAAACTGAAATCATAACAAGAATGTTCAGGAGCGGGTTATGGCTATTCAAAGATTAGAATCCACATCGCTATACTATGCGGCAGAGTTGGAAAAGTTGCCTTGTAAATCAACGAAAGAACTCTCTCCTATTGATGAAATTGTTGGTCAAGAGCGGGCGCAAAAAGCGGTCGAGTTCGCTATGTCGATCAAAGAGAAGGGATACAACATTTATGCGATTGGGCAAAATGGTTTAGGGAAAAGAACCATGATACTGCGGTATCTCAGCCGTCATCAGCATGACAGTGAGGCGTTATTTGATTGGTGCTATGTTGCCAATTTCTCGGATACTCGTATTCCGCAAGTATTGAAGCTTCCCAGTGGTACCGGGACGCGCCTTAAGCAAGACGTCGAGAAGCTCATCGCTAAGCTGATGAAAGCGATCCCAATGGCGTTTGATAATGAACTTTATTATGGTCGGGCGGACAAGTTAAAGAATGATTTGGCTAGCGTGCAACAAGCCGAACTCGCGAAGTTGAGTGAAGAAGCTAAAGCGAAAGGGATTAGCTTAACCATTACTCCGCAAGGTGATTACCAATTTGTCGCTCTGAATGGTGAAGATCTGCATAGTGAAGAGTCATTCGATGAACTGCCTGAAGAGGAGCAGACTCGTTTTGGCGCTAACATCGACGAGCTAGAAATTAGTTTACGTGGTATGGCGCGTGAATTAACAGCGCTTGAAGAGACGTACACCGATAACATTCAGAAATTGAATGACGAGGTGACGCTAGGCGTGATTGCTCATCTCATTAAAAAGTTGAAAAAAGGCTACAATGGTTACACTGAAATCAAGCAGTACCTGACAGAGCTTCAAAAGGATATTTGTGAAAACGTCGATATCTTTCTTGAGGAAGGCAATGAGCAGGGTGAAATTGCTACTGCGTCACTGGATAAAAACTTCCCTCGTCGCTATAAAGTGAATGTGTTAGTGAAGCAGACCAGCGAAGAACTGCCCATCATCGTTGAAGAAAACCCTAACTACCATTCGCTGTTTGGGTATATTGAAACCGCAACGTACAAAGGGACGGTATTCACCGATTTCTCGCTAATTCGCGCAGGTAGCCTACATAAAGCGAATGGTGGTGTATTGTTGATGGACGCAGTAAAAGTGTTAGAACAGCCCTATGTTTGGGATGGTTTGAAGCGAGCATTGCGCTCAAGGCAACTGAGCTTTACTTCATTAGAAAAAGAGGTCACGTTGACGGGCGCGGTGTCATTAGATCCTCAACCAATCCCTCTTGATGTGAAGATCATATTATTTGGTGATTACCGAACTTACCAACTATTGCAACACTATGATCCAGAGTTCAGTGAGCTATTTAAAGTGACCGCGGATTTTGAAGATGAGATGAAGCGAACCGCTGATTCCGAGCTGCATTATGCGCGTTTTATTTCCAGTATTATTCACGACAACAACATGCTGCATTGCGATAGGAAAGCCATCGCGCGGATTATTGAGCACAGCTCTCGCCTATCGGGGGATCAAAAGAAACTGTCGTTGCATTCAGCCCACATCGCCAATCTATTGCGAGAGTCAAATTACGTGGCTCGAAATGCCAAGTCTAACCTGATTCGTGTCGGGCATGTTGAGCAAGCCTTGAGTTATCAGCAAATGCGAGTCAATCGCCTCCAAGATAGCGTAATGGAAGGGTTTACTAACGGTACAACGTTGATTCATACCCAAGGCGAAGCGGTTGGACAAGTCAATGCTTTATCGGTATTGAGTACCAGCGACCATATGTTCGGCGCGCCTAATCGCATTACTGCAACGACATCTTATGGTGAAGGTGATGTGATCGATATAGAACGTAGCGTCGATCTTGGCGGCAGTATTCACTCTAAAGGGGTGATGATCCTTACCGCGTATTTGTCTTCCGTATTCGGCAAAACAGCGAAAGTACCGCTGACCACAACGATTACGTTTGAACAATCATACGGCGGTGTAGACGGGGATAGTGCCAGCATGGCAGAGTTTTGTGCCGTGGTGTCGGCGTTTTCCGGCCAAGCTAACCGACAAGACATTGCCATTACTGGCTCTATGAATCAGTTTGGCGAGTCTCAGCCCATAGGTGGAGTAAATGAGAAAATAGAGGGCTTTTTTGACGTTTGTGAGATTAAGGGGCGACACTCCGAGCAGGGCGTCATCATTCCTCGCTCTAATGTCCATAATCTCATGTTACGCGCTGATATTGTTAAAGCTGTCGAAAAAGGTGAGTTCCATATTTGGGCCATTGACCATGTGACAGAAGCCGTTGAGCTATTTACTGGTAAGCAAGCGGGCACGCCATCGCTGGAAGGAAGCTATCCCATCGATACGGTATTTGGAATTGCCCAAGCACGTCTTAATGCTCTAAGAAAGTAACCGCAATACGTTGATAAAAAATGCCACGTTCTACACGTGGCATTTTTTTGTTTGGTATCTTGCCAACTGTCTTGCTGGCACAAGGTGACCTTAACGTTAACCTTCGGCGCGTTTTACTCGGATTTTGCTTTTGGCTACGTCGCTAAGATTCAGTGCCGCGATAGCTGCTTTCGCTTCATCGTCGTTTGGCATTTCAACAAAAGCAAAGCCCTTCGATTGACCCGTTTCTTGGTCTAGAACGAGTGTGCATTCGCCCACTGAGCCATGAGTTGAAAAAAGAACACGGATTTCATGCTCTGTCGTGGTGCGCGCAAGATTGCGAACTAAAAGTTTCATAATGAACCGTTTGATATAAGGATTACACGAGCGATTGTCTCAGGTTAGCCGGTGCAAACCAAGGGATTATTCATACCCGCCCCGTTTTATTATTCTGACTCTCGAAAGCGGACGGTTATTTTTGAGCAATGGCTTATCTCAGAGTAGACTGTCTCCTATGAGATTTTTGATAAAACGACAGATTCGAAAGGGGAACAGGTGAGTATTCATCGTCATAATATCGTGGGTGGGCTTTTTGCACTGATTGCCCTGTTTTTGAGTGTCTTTTTTATTGTAGAGGGCTCTCAGTTTCCTATTTACCAATGGATCCCAGAGGCGTTTAATGGCTTGGTATTTAGTTTTGTTTGGGGATTTGGCGTGTCGAAGTGGGTAGGCAGTGCTTATGCTGTGATGAGTTTTGTCACCATTGCTGTCGTGAGCTTTGCTTGCGGACATAAAGTCAGTCGTATGCTGAGTTCTGATCAAGTTGAATAGTCCGTGCTAAGGTAGGCGCAGAAACACAAGGAGTGTGTTGTTGAAAAAATTTGCAGTGATATCAGATATACACAGTAATGTGTATGCCTTAAAAGCAGTAGTCGCCGATGCTCGCGCTAAAGGAATAAGCGAGTTTATTAACTTGGGCGATATACTTTATGGGCCTATCGCACCTCGTGAAACGTATGAATATTTACGGACATTGAACGCACTGACAATTTGCGGTAACCAAGATCGTCAGATCTTTCAAGCGACAGACAGTGAAGTGCAAGCCAATCCAACCATGCAGTTTATCTTGGATGACTTAGGGGCAGAGCCATTAGCGTGGATGCAGCAGCTCCCTTTTGATACACATGCTTTTCCTGACACATCAACTCCTCCCAATACCTTCTCCCTGCCCAGTGGCATTTATGCCTGTCATGGCACGCCTAGCGATGATCTTACCTACTTGTTAGAGGACGCTTCTTCTGGACGTGCCGTCGTTCGCGCTGATGGTGACATCATTGAGCTATTGGCTGGTGTGACCGCGCCTATCGTTCTTTGTGGGCATACTCATTTGCCACGATGTGTTCAATTATCGACAGGGCAATGCGTTGTGAATCCGGGAAGTGTCGGTTTGCCTGCTTATGAAGATGATGAGCCCTTTTCTCATGCGATGGAAACGTATTCCTCTATGGCGTCTTACGCAATGCTTACCCAAGCTGAAGATGGGGGCTGGAATGTGTCATTGAATAAAGTGGTTTATGACGTATCGAAAGCCGTCGCCGCTGCTCGTGAACAAGGGCGTATGGACTGGGTTCACTTTCTGACAACAGGGCGTCGTCAGGAGTGAGGGAGGGCTCACTCGCATTATATTTACGTTAACGTCGAGTCCTTGGACTTTGCGGCCACAATGAAAGGAGCACATGTGGTTTATTCTGAGAAATTATCGATATCAGAGGCACAAAAGTTGGTGCTACTGTCACAGTGGCTGCCTGCTAAATATCAAAAGGGTAAAGCGCATGACGCGACTCTGTCAGCGATTGAACATCTAGGTTATGTTCAGATTGATACCATATCGGTAGTTCAACGTGCCCATCACCATACCTTGTGGAACAGAAATCGCCGCTATTTGCCAGAGCATATTGACCAACTCACCCAACAACGCGCGATTTTTGAATACTGGGCTCACGCCGCCGCGTATCTGCCAATGCGTGATTATCGTTTCAGCTTATTTCGCAAACAAGCATTTAAAGAAGGGCGTTTGCGCCATTGGTATAACCACGACCGAGCGTTAATGGAACAGGTACTGGAGAGAATTAGAGAAGAAGGTCCCTTAATGGCAAAGGATTTTTCGGGGGCCAGCAATAACAGCAAAGGTTGGGGGAGTAAGCCTACTAAGCAAGCGCTCGAGTGCTTGTTTATGCAAGGCGATTTGATGGTTAGCGAACGGCGTAATTTTCATAAAGTCTACGATTTGACGGAACGAGTGATCCCCATAGATACTGACGTGAGCGTCCCATCGGAGCAAGAGTATGCGCGCTTTTTGGTCACTCAATATTTGCGGGCTAACGGTCTTGGACGCGTTTCTGAAATGACCTATTTACTCAAAGGATTAAAAACGGCGGTCTGCGGCGTGATTGATGACATGCTCGAAGAGCAAACGCTGGTCACCATTGAGGTAGAAGGACATCATTATGTCGCGTGCCTCGGTGCTATTGACCAATTGAAGCGTCCAATATCACGAACGAAGGCCGTTATTTTATCCCCCTTCGACAATTGCCTTATTCAACGTCAGCGTCTAAAAATGTTATTTAATTTTGATTATCTTCTTGAGTGCTATGTGCCAAAAGAAAAGCGCCAGTTTGGCTATTTTTGTTTACCAATATTGTGGGCGGGAGAGCTGGTGGCAAGAGCGGATTGTAAGGTCAATAAAGCAACCGCAACGCTTGAAGTACTGCATTTAGCCTTAGAGCCAAAGTTAGTAGAAAAAGCGGCCTTTATGGAGGCGATTGAGCAGGAACTACAGCAATTTGCTCGCTTTAATGCGTGTGATACGTTCAAAATCATACGGGTCACTCCGTAAAGCTTATCACTTGAGCACTTTTCAATAGCAAAAAAAAACGCAGCGGGTTAGCGCTGCGGAATATAAAGATAGTAATCAAAACCAGAGGGCTGAGTTTCCGGTTGAATTCTCTATAGGATGATCGGCTACTTTGTGTAGTAGTACTTGGATCTTATCGGGATCCATCAGTTTGAAGAATTAGACTAAAGAGGTATAAATAGTATGATACTTACAAACTTAGATTGCATCTTTGTCGTGTGCTTTTAGTGTAAACAAGTATGTGACGATTATTGATAGGTAGTCGCTTAGGTCCTTAGGGTTATTTCTCCTAGAACGCAACGTTGATCTTGCTCTAAGACTGATATCTGATCACGGTGGTGAAGGTGTCGCTATTGGTCGGTTAATAAGCCGTATTGCTTCAATTCACTTTGGC
Organism: Vibrio qingdaonensis; assembly: GCF_026191675.1. Taxonomy (GTDB): domain Bacteria; phylum Pseudomonadota; class Gammaproteobacteria; order Enterobacterales; family Vibrionaceae; genus Vibrio; species Vibrio qingdaonensis. The sequence goes on from NZ_JAKRRY010000016.1 coordinate 62,834, forward strand.
TCATTGTATGTATACCGTCAAATGGCGCCGCAGAAAGGGTATAAAAATAGAATTTAGGGCCTGTTTCCTTGCCCAACATCTTACTGAAATAGGTAAGTTGGTCATGGTGCGCAGGATCGCTTGTTTTTAATTCACTGGCTGTTTTACCATCATCCGAACAACACCAAGAGTGCACCCCAACGCGCGCGCCGGGTTCTATCGTTCTGATCACACCAGCGCTGAACAGATCGACGCCTCCTGAATAAGCAAACCCATTCTCGGGGATCGTCGTATTCAGGCCTGCATTTCGTAGTAAGTTTCCAGTATGTAAGTTGATATCGTCATTCAATGAGCCTCGAACGGCTTTGATGACAATAGTGTCGACTTGTTGGTGGTTTTGAACAATATCTTTCAGCTGTAAGTAGGTTTTCGTCCCTAGCTCGCCTGTCAGTAATGCTTCGTTAGCATCGAACTTGAATTGGCTGGTGCCTGCATCAATGAGGGAGTCATTAAAGTTGAGTGTAAACTCAGTGCTAGGGTCGCCAGCATGGCTTAATGTGCCGCGGTATCGATAACCATCGTCAGATTCATCAAAGCTGACGTGAGAAGACACCCACACACTGTCTGCGTTATCCATTGGATCGACATTACTGTGTTCGTCATCAAACGCCCCTTTCAGTAAGGTTACGTTTTTTCCGGGACCACTTTCAAAATTAAACGATATGTACACCAATCCTTTTGAGTAACGAGCGACTAATGCGTCTTCGGTAATTGTTGCGAGAGTAAGCGGATAACGCTGTCCGTCGTATTTAATCCACAACTCTTGCTGTTTCTGTTGGAAGGTATGGATATAGCGATTGAGTTGGGATTCCGGTATTGCATTGAGATGAAGTTCTGTAGCCCCTGCAAAGAGAGGAAAAGAGAGAGTGATCAATATTAATTGGCTGAGTGCTTTCATTTTGACATTCCGTTGCTTTTTTAATCAAGTTAGCAAAGGTTCGTGTTGCCGTCTGTACAGGTTTGTTTAGTCGTCTGTACAGGTTTGTCAGAGTTTGAAACCATAAAGAATGGCGTCGACGTATTTCAAACAACAGCATGGTAATGTTTTGATAGGATTTGCCAATCAAATAGATAGGAACAGACGAATTTCCTAAAACTCTCCAATGTTGCAATATACCTCCATCGGCGCAAAACAGCGCTTAACCTTCTAAAAAAGAACACGTTAAGAGAGAGCGATATTATGATTAACACGACTATCAAGCCATTTTCAGCAACGGCATTTAAACAAGGCGACTTCGTAGAAATCACCGAGCAAGACGTGAAAGGTAAGTGGGCAGTGTTCTTCTTCTACCCAGCCGATTTCACATTTGTATGTCCAACAGAGCTTGGTGACCTTGCAGACCATTACGCAGAGCTACAATCGCGTGGCGTAGAAGTGTACTCAGTATCCACAGATACTCACTTTACTCACAAAGCATGGCACGACAGCTCAGACACAATCGGCAAAATCAATTACTACATGGTTGGCGACCAAACGGGCAACATCACCAATAACTTCGGTGTGATGCGTGAAGGCCAAGGTCTTGCAGACCGCGCAACGTTCCTAGTTGACCCAGAAGGCGTGATTCAAGCCATGGAAATCACAGCAGAAGGCATTGGCCGCGACGCAGAAGACCTAATGCGTAAAGTCAAAGCAGCGCAATACGTAGCGGCTAACCCAGGTGAAGTTTGCCCAGCAAAATGGAAAGAAGGTGAAGCGACATTGGCTCCGTCTTTAGATCTAGTTGGCAAAATCTAAGCGAGCATCTTAAGTTAGCGAATACCAACTAACTACGAATGAGTTTAAACGGAAGTTTGAGTCCGTGTTACACGCCCCAATATCGCCTAGCGAATTGGGGCGTGTGCTTTTGTGGCAAAGCAAAGGGGCTGTTCCAGGTGATAAGCTAGCGGCGAGCTCGTAACTGTCCGTCACAAGTTTTTCTGCTTTTGTATCGCCACCTTATATTTATCTGATGATATAGTGCGGTCTCTTATCAATAGAGAGGGACGAGATAATATGGATAAATTTCTAGAGTTGCTGGCGACAAAGCCGAATGAAGTCATGTTTGAGCAGACGATGCAAGTGATTGACGAACATTTTGATTTTAACCCAGTCAGCTTTGTAAACTGAGACACCGAAAACCAAGCAGGCCAAAATAATGGGTCTTGCAAGATTTTTGCTTTTGCTCAGAGACAGGGATTAGATGAGTCATCTACGCTGGCCTGTTTTGGTCAATTCTATCGTGATGACGTTTTAAAGAATCCAAACGGCAGCGACCATGCCAACATTCGCAACTTTATCCAACACGGTTGGGCAGGCATTCGCTTCGATGGTGTTGCGTTAACAGCTAAGTAAGCCGTTGACATGATTTATGTCAAAATACAGGCTCATATACACAACCATCAAACCATCAGTAAACAATACTATCTTGCTCACCTTAGAGGTTAAGTTGAGCGAGATGCTATTATGTAATGACAGACTGAACTTGGTCACTTAGATAGAGGTATAATCTGACTTTAATTCCGTATTTTTGGAATGACTAAATGTAGGTCAAATTATACCTCCGTGAACTGAGTGGCTAATCGGTCGTAGTTCATAATGGTACAAAAATGCGTTAGCTAAGATCGAGTTAGCACACCACACCTTTGGACTATTATTTACCCGTGAGTTTCCTAGATTAGCAATTCATGAATAACTATTAGTATGGAAAGTTGCGTAACTTGGTGTCCAGTATTAATAATACGTAACGGCATCAACGTGAGCTATTTAAAGAGGTAGTTGGTACTTTTGTGAATTTATTAAGAAGAAAAAGATAACCAACTACCAAAATAGGTCAGAGCTATCAATGCGTAAGTCCTATTATTATCTAGAACTGCTCACATTGACCTTGGCGTGTTTTTTCATCAAAAATATACTTGAACTGAGTTACACCCGAAAATACAAGATTCTCTGAACATGTCACGTATTCTGTAGTAGTTTGATCGTAGAAACCTACTTGTTTAATTGTATTGCCATATAAAATACCAATTGATGACAGAAATTTATTATTAGGAGTATATAGCTGACTTTGCTCTTTCTTTAGGAAGCCAAAGATTGAATCGGCAGCATAACCCCATCCCGCATCAAAAGCTGGGTAAATATCATTCAGAGAATCGTTCTGTAAGACGATTCTCTCTGGTGGGCTGTCAAAAAGTGAGGTGCAATTCCCACCGTTTGATTGATATTTTCCATCCTCACTAAACATAAACGTGTAATTACAACCATAGGGTGCGTAAGTACCACGAGACGTAAGCATTTGGTACTCTTCTTGACCTATAATCATTTTAACATTTGATGCTGTCGGCCTGAATGAGTAGCCAATACGCCCGTTTGCATTAGTGTATGGTTTAATATGATTTGTGCCATCATATATCTTTATGTCTTCACCTAAATAATCTTCAATCCATATAGTGTCAGCGAAAGCAGCTGACGTAGATAGTGAAGCAAGGGTTGCTAATAGCGTTATATTAATTTTCATGACCAATTACTCCTAAAGGTATTTGCCCTTTGTTGGGCAGATAAAGTATAGGTGTGCAGGTGCATATTGGTAGAGGAAAGATGTAAAACTATGTGTGTAAGTGGTGGTAAATGTTACGGCATGTGTCTTTTGGGGGTGGGGCATAGGTTTTACTGTGGAAACAAGCCCATTGAAACTCACTTTTGGACAGAGATGAGTTAGCGCTACATGCAGATTTAGCCACTCAACGCGCTTGGATATAATGCCATTTCTCTAGGGAATGGCGACGGACTTTCTTTGGGCATGTGACTCACAATGGAGCTACAATCTTTTTTCATAGCTATGGTCACTGCCTTCCGATTTATTAAAGCCAACTTGTATTAAATAATCGCTATGCTCAGAGGTGCTTGCCGTTGCTTTAAGCACACTTATTCCTCGACTTTTTATTAGTTCAGGGTTGGTTTGATAAAAATAGTAAGCCAGCTTTAAGTCTCGATATTCAGGAGTCACGTAATCTAGTGACACGTTGAATACTCCATTATCTTGCTTAGTCCCGACTAGAAGACCGGCAATGGCGTTATTTCTTAGCAGATAAAATGCTGAGTTTCCTGCTCTCAATTCCTTTACGGTGGTCTGTTTTTCGATATCTTTAGCATTGGTTGAAACAAAATGCTCGAAGTATTCAGAATCGATGGTGGCCGCTACTAGTTTGAATTTATCTTTCGACCCCGCAAGCTGGTAAAGGTAGTAGACATTGATGCAAGCAATACCAAGATTCATCAACATAGTTGGATAAGAGTTAATAAAATAAGCAAATGCTGCAAACAGTAAGCAACCGATGAAGTTAATCACTCTTAGCTTGACTATTGATGTCATCGTTAGCGAGATAAGCACCACGAGCGATGCCAGATAACCAAACCATTCAACCCAATCAAATTCCATAGCACTGTCCTTGTGTCTTGGTTTTTTATAAAGATAGCAAATGACTCATCACTCAGTCAGATCTCGCTAACAGTTATATCAACCTTGTCACAATTAGGCCCAAAAATAGCACGCGACTTTTGTTCTAACGCGGAAGACCGGGAGCAAGTTTTGCTTGTTGCTACTCATATCTTTTATATGCCAAAGTTATCTGACTATCTCTTTTATTCCTTTACGCCTTTCCATTTCGTAAGGGCTTCTCTCTAGCCGCACTCCTTTAATAGGAAACTCCTATCAAATAGATAGGAACAGACGAATTTCTTAAAACTCTCCGATGTTGCAATATACCTCCATCGGCGCAAAACAGCGCTTAACCTTCTAAAAAAGAACACGTTAAGAGAGAGCGATATTATGATTAACACGACTATCAAGCCATTTTCAGCAACGGCATTTAAACAAGGCGACTTCGTAGAAATCACCGAGCAAGACGTGAAAGGTAAGTGGGCAGTCTTCTTCTTCTACCCAGCCGATTTCACATTTGTATGTCCAACAGAGCTTGGTGACCTGGCAGACCATTACGCAGAGCTACAATCGCGTGGTGTAGAAGTGTACTCAGTATCAACAGATACGCATTTTACTCACAAAGCATGGCACGACAGCTCAGACACAATCGGCAAAATCAATTACTACATGGTTGGCGACCAAACAGGCAACATCACCAATAACTTCGGTGTGATGCGTGAAGGCCAAGGCCTTGCAGACCGCGCAACGTTCCTAGTTGACCCAGAAGGCGTGATTCAAGCCATGGAAATCACAGCAGAAGGTATTGGCCGTGATGCTGAAGACCTAATGCGTAAAGTAAAAGCAGCGCAATACGTAGCGGCTAACCCAGGTGAAGTTTGCCCAGCAAAATGGAAAGAAGGTGAAGCGACACTTGCTCCGTCTTTAGACCTAGTTGGCAAAATCTAAGCAGGCGTCTTAAGCCCACCAAGAACTCGCTAACCACAATGAGCGTTAGCAGAAATTCGAGTCCGTGTTGCACGCCCCGCTGTCGCTTTTATTGTCTCTACCATTGGCAGATAAAAGTGGGGGCGTGCAGCCCTTAAACAGTAAATATAGTTATTAACCAAACTATAGTTATTAACCCAACATCAAAAGGGTCTCTTTTTTTATTCATCCCTTTTTACATTCCTTCTGATGTTAAGCAGTCTTATAGAGTAGGTATCGTTATGTTAGATCAAGCAATGAAGCAGCAGCTAAAAGCGTATTTAGAAAACGTAAAAACCCAAGTTCAATTGGTTCTCAGCCTTGATGACAGTGATACAGCAAGCAAGATCCAGTCTCTTGCCGATGACATCGCATCACTAAGCAGCAAAATTGACGTCGTTCGTGACGACGCTGCAAGTCCGCGACAGCCTGTGATGCGCGTTGTTAACCCAGAAAAAGGCACGGCAATTGGCTTTGCTGGCTTGCCAATGGGTCATGAATTTACCTCACTTGTGCTTGCGCTGCTGCATACAGGTGGTCACCCAATCAAACTCGAAGCAGAAACGATTGAGCAAATAGCGCAGCTCAACTCGCCACTTGATGTGGAGATTTTTATCTCGCTATCATGCCAAAACTGCCCAGAAGTGGTGCAATCTTTCAATATGATGGCTGCCATTAACCCACTGATTAATGTCACTATGATTGACGGTGCCGCATTCCAAGATGAAGTGAAGCAGCGCGATATTATGGCGGTGCCAAGTGTCTTCATTAATGGTGAGTTATTTGGTCAGGGCCGCATGTCGCTAAACGAAATCTTGAATAAAGTGGATACTGGTGCCGCTGAAAAGAAAGCCAACCAACTTAATGAAACCGCACCTTTTGATGTTCTGGTTGTTGGTGGTGGTCCTGCGGGTTCATCTGCCGCTATCTATGCGGCGCGTAAAGGCATTCGCACCGGTGTGGTTGCCGATCGCTTTGGTGGTCAAGTCATGGATACCATGGCAATTGAAAACTTTATCTCAATGAAATCCACTACCGGCCCGAGTTTAGTCGCGAGCTTAGAAGAGCATGTAAAAGAGTACGGGGTTGAAGTGATTACAGAGCAACGCGCAGCAACCATTATTGATGCAGAAGATACCGAAGACGGTTACACGCATGTGGTATTGGAAAGTGGCGCAGTACTCAAAGCTCGCTCTGTTATTACCAGTACTGGTGCACGCTGGCGTGAAATGAACGTTCCGGGTGAGCAAGAGTATCGTAATAAAGGTGTGGCTTACTGTCCTCACTGTGATGGCCCACTATTCAAAGGCAAGCGTACTGCGGTTATCGGTGGTGGTAACTCAGGTATTGAAGCCGCTATTGACCTAGCTGGCATCGTTGAGCATGTTACCGTGCTTGAATTTGCCGACACGCTTCGCGCTGACCAAGTCTTGATCGACAAAGCAAACAGCACAGCTAACATTGAGATCATTACGATGGCTCAAACCACGGAAGTACTGGGTGATGGCACGCGGGTTACTGGTCTTGAATATAAAGACCGTAATACGGATGAAATTAAGCGTGTTGAGCTGTCAGGTATCTTCGTTCAAATCGGTTTGGTTCCAAACAGTGAATGGCTAAAAGGATCAAAAGTAGAGCTGTCACCTCGTGGCGAAATCGAAATTGATGCGCATGGCGCGACGAGTATGAAAGGTGTATTTGCGGCGGGTGATGTTACTACAGTGCCATACAAACAAATTATTATTGCGATGGGCGAGGGTGCGAAAGCAAGTTTAGGGGCGTTTGATTTCTTGATTCGTAACCCTGCACCAGTGAAGCAAGCTGAAATCGCGTAACTCTAATCATTGATAAACAAAGCGCTGTCCGTATCGTCGGGCAGCGCTTTATTGTGTTTAGCCAGTTAGCCAGTTAGCCAGTTAGCCAGTTAGTCGGCAAAGAACTCTCGTCGAAAATTGGCTATCTGCTGTTGGTGGTGCTGCTGCCATTGCAATGCCGACAAATTCGCGTAGATAGTCGCTCGTTGTTGCGATAATTCTGATTCGAGTTGCTGTAATTCGCTCTGATAATCCCGAACAAGTGACTGTTGTTGTGTGACTTGATGTTGCCGAGTGTCGATAGCATCACTTTCAGCTGGGGTTAGATAAGTCTGCTTGAGCTTGTTTACTATTGCTTGTCGTTCTGCTTCGTCTATGGCGTTTGGAATCAAAGCAACAGCACGCTCAAACTTAGCTTGATTGCTGTCTAGTCCAAGCGCCTGTTCTTTACCCTGCCATGTTTGCAATAGTTCTTCAAATGATGCTAGGTAATTTTGGATAGGTTCATTGTTAAGCTGTTCGGCTTGTAAACTAAAATCATAGAGTGCAAATTCATCGTCTAAAATCACGCTAGCTAATGGACCCCAAATCCTGTGAGCGTCGGCCTTCAATTGCGCAATTCTAGACGCTAAAGTCTGCTGTTCATCGAACAAGAGGTTACCAATGCTCTGTTGCCATTGGTTGTTTAATTGCTGGAAGTTCTTAACCAGTTCATAGCGATCGTGGGACAAATATGTTTCCAATTCGGATAACAGGTTGTCGCAGTTTTGCTCAGATATGCAGGTACGCCAAAAACCGTCGATTTCTCTGACGAATGCTCGTCCTTTGAGCGTATTCAATTGCTCAGCGAGGGTTGGCATCGTAGCCGATGTCTTGTGCACTGGCTGTTTCATCCCCTTCGCGCCCCCTATCGTAGAAAAAGCTGGGGCGTCATAGTCTGGACGGGGCGGCTCATCCGCTATGATGGCAGTGACGATTTGGTTTTCACTTTGTTGCTTTTTAGTCGAGAACAAACTCATCGACAGCAAAGCTGTGCCCGCCAATACGACGGACACAATGATGAGAGAAAATCGTTTCATGGTTTAATCAAGGCAGTGACAGGAAAGTGATCGGATAGGTTGTAGTGTGTCCACAAACTATCAGCGGTCGAACGCGGTACATCAACGCGGTTATCATTAAACGACTTTTTACCATATTCGTTGCTGACCATGACGTAATCTAAGTATTCGACGTTCTCACCTCCGGATAAGGCTTCACCAGCAAAGTTATTAATACGTGGGTCGAAGGTGGAAGCGGTGTAACCGGAATAGCTAGGTTCTACGGCGCTCAGATTCGCGATCATCTGTTGGTAATCACCGGGGAATTTGAGTTTATTGACGTTAAAATCACCACTGTAGATAACGGCTTCATTGATTGGAATCTTGAGTGATGTTGCCAGTGCTCTTATTTGCTGGAATTGGCGCTGACGGTACTCACGCGCCGTGTCCGTATCAAAGGATGCAGTGTGAGTGGCAAACACGTGGTAAGCCTGACCTCCTTTGATTACCTCAGCGTAATTCACGCCTTTGTCTGCGAAACAGTCGGTGCCTGTGCAGTCTGGGAAGACGTATTGTGCTTCGTTTACGATAGGGTAGCGACTGACGATGATCACGCCTCCGTCATAGATGTTGAAGCCGTCTTTATCGAGCATTTTTGTTTGGTATGGATACTCCTTGGCCAGTTCTCGCAAAAACGCTTCACGGCCGCTTGCAAACACTTCTTGCAGTGCTAATACGTCATAACCTTTGACGTATTCCGGAATCAGTTGGTAACGATCGCCAATATGCGAGGCAATGGCTGGCAGTGCCCAGATATTGTAGGTCATCAACTTAAGATTTTGTTCGTTGTCGTCGACCTTTTCAATGATTTTCGTTGGTGTGATGGTGTAATGCAGATCGTCGTAGCGTGCTGTGCTCGTAGATTTAAACGCCAACTCTGCGCGTCGCGAACCAAATGAGTCGGTACTAGCACGGTGAATATTTCGGTCATCTTTTAAATCTAAGGCAACATCGACGGCTGACATACCGTACTCAATGGTTGAGTTGTACCAGTGGCCCTCCATCAGTTGATTTAACGAAACGCTCTCTCCTTGAGGGTTGGAAACGACGGTTTCAAATCGGTACGTTTGATTGGATTTCACGCCTTCCCAGCGATTAAAACTCAGTACTGATTTGGTTTGCCAAGGCCCAAGCTCTTGCACATGCTGTTGCCACTCATTTCCGTACTGAAGTAAGTCACTGCCTTCATGTGTGACTTGTATTGTTAAAGGCTGGTCTGAATTGTTCGTTAAGTAAACATCGGTGTCTGCCAAAGTTGGCATGGCAACGAAACCACTTAACAAAAGACACCACTGCGAAAATTTCATCTTGTTATCCATAGTTGGTATTAGAGCCATAGTTTGTATTAGCGACATAGTTGGTATTAGCGACATGGTTTGTATTAGAGCAATAAGTCTGATTTACAAATGTTACTCAAGCGTTAAATTTTAATTACGCAAACTTAAATAGTGAATTTTGTTGAATCGATGTGATCTGAGTTCAAATTATTCATTGGTATTGATATGTCTAATAATTAAATAAGCCATAAAACCGAGTGTGAGGGTCCGTTCTTCGACCCTCCACTATGTATGGGAGGTATTGGGAAGACGATATTTTGGCTCGGTATCACATTTATTTAACATTCTTTGGCGATTGAAAAGCGAGCAAACTACGCTCACTTACTCATCAGAGGTCTGACAAGGAGGGGTTAAATGAAAGCGTTATATTCACTTATTTTATGTAGTGTGGTGGCATTTAATGTTCAAGCCATCAGTTTTGGGGCGAGCAAAGGTTACACGGAAACGAAGTACCCAATTGTACTTGTTCACGGTTTATTTGGTTTTGATACATTGGCCGGTTTTGATTATTTTTATGGCATTCCGCAATCGCTAGGGAAAAGTGGTGCCGAGGTTTACGTTGCACAAATATCGGCGACGAATAGCTCAGAAGTAAGAGGTGAACAATTACTGGCACAAGTCGAGAATGTGCTGGCACTGACTGGTGCAAAAAAAGTGAACCTCATTGGGCATAGCCATGGTGCCCCAACTGCGCGATATGTGGCGTCGGTTGCACCAGAAATGGTCGCGTCAGTGACCAGTGTTGGTGGGGTGAATAAAGGATCTCAGGTGGCGGATCTTGTTCGTAAAACGATACCAGAAGGGTCAACCCCCGAAGCAATAGCCGTGCAACTGGCCAATGCATTAACAACGTTAATTGGTCTATTGTCAGGAGGAAGCGATTTGCCGCAGGATGGGCTAAGTTCATTGCAAGCGTTAACGACGGAAGGTTCGTTGGCATTTAATGCGCATTATCCAGAGGGGGTGCCCACTTCTACATGTGGCGACGGTGAATGGCAGGCGGATAATGGCGTATTTTATTATTCGTGGACGGGTATCTCAACGTATACCAATCTTCTTGATCCCATCGATCCTGCGCTGTTGATTCTGGGTTTAACTTTTGATGAGCCAAATGACGGATTGGTTGGACAGTGCAGTAGTCATTTAGGCCGAGTCATTCGTGATGACTATAAGATGAATCATTTAGATGAAATCAACGGGTTGCTTGGTATCCATCACCTGTTTGAAACTGATCCAAAAACCGTTTATCGACAACATGCCAATCGCCTCCAGAGACAAGGATTGTAAGTGATGAGACGGCTGTTAGAAGTTAAGGTGTTGATTGCCGTCATAAGCGTTGTGACCATGGCTATAGCAGCATGGTCTACGTTGACGGATGCGCCAGCAAGTTTGCTACAGGCACCATCACAGCGCGGTACCGTTATTGACCATGCATCAGAGCGAGATACGTTTGAGTATTTTATTTCAGCGTTAGATCAAGAAAATAAGACGATCATTACGCAAAGGTTTGAACGCTATAACCAGCAGTTGCCAAATTCGGAGCAGTTAGAGTTTGAGCTGTTTGAAAAATATATGCGCTACAAAGCGGCATTGGCCAATCTTGAACGATCTGGGGAATCGACCACGGACTTACACGCGTTGCATGAGCAGATGCTATTGATTCAGAAGCAGTTCTTCACGGATACAGAGCAAGAGCGTTTGTTTGGCGAAGAAAACTTACTGCGGCAACTTGCGCTGACCAAAAAAGTAATACAAGCGTCGGCGCAAAGTGGTGAGGAGTTTCAACAGCGATGGCAAAGTGAACTTGAACAGTTATCTCCAAAGCTGCAAAAGAGCTTTTACAATGCGAGCGTGCTGACAGCGTTAAATGATACTAACTCGATGGAAGAACAAAACCAATTTATCGCTAGAGAGGCGCTTGTCGGCAGTGAGGCGACACAAAGATTAGTGATACTCGATGAAAAGCGTGCGGCATTTGATCGACAAGTTCAATCTTATTTGGTTGCCCGAGCGGATATATTGAACAATGAATCGTTTGATGAAAACGAGCGACAATTAGAAATTCAAGCATTGAGAAAGCCTCTATTTGATAGTAATCAATTGCGTCGAATTGAAGCATTAGAACGAATTCACGATCAACAGACTGGGGGAAATGACAACTGAGTGATCCTTGTCGGGATGGGTGGGCTTAATCTCCAAATAGCCATAGTTAAATCTCGTGCTGGTACAGAACGGCAACCCACCGTATAATGGCAGGTTCATCAAAAACAAGGTAATGAAATGAAAATTTGTGGTGTTGAAATTAGTGGTAATGACGCGATTGTAAGTCTGTTGTCACTTTCTGATGGGGTGTTTACCATTCTTGATTGCCGAGTGGCAAAAGTATCGATAGGCGATGCAAACGACACTCAAAAAATGAAAGATTTTCAGTTTTCGTTCGGTAAATTAATGCAAGACTATCAGATTGAAAAGGTGGTCATTCGCCAACGTCAGACTAAAGGCAAGTTTGCTGGTGGTGCGGTTGGTTTTAAACTGGAAGCGGCGATTCAACTTATTGAAGGGATTTCCGTTGATGTTGTACCTGCAACAGAAATCAAAGAGCAGTTGAAACGAAACCCACTTGCGGTTCCGTTTAAAGAAACGGGCCTTAAGCAATATCAAGAGCAAGCCTTCCTTGTGGCTTATGCTTGTGTCATGAATTCAAACGGCTAAGCGTTGTTGGGGAGCGGTTACCCTTACTCGCTCCCCTTTGCAAACACAGTTACTTAGCAAATACAGTTACTTAGAAAGCACAGTTACTTAGAAAACACAGTTACTTTGCAACGTATCCTTTCCCAATTCATTGTTGTTCCCAATTCATTGTTGCCGGTTTAGCGCTCGTTAACGAATGAGCAGCAAAGGAACCTTACTATTTGCCAGTACTTGAGTTGTATTACTACCAACAAATACCTGTCTTAGCTTGGAATGTCCATAGGCTCCCATAACAATCATACCAACCTGATGTTGCAGCTGGTAGTTGAGCAGTGCTTCATCAACGGGTCCATTAAGCCGAGTTGCAGTCACTTTCACGCCTGCGCTTTGTAGCTGTTGTTTCGCCTGCGCAAAGGCCTGACTTTTGTTTCCTGATTCATCGATAGTTGTGAGATGACAGGGCAGTCCCTTTAGCAATGGCGTCTGGGTGGCTTTTTCAATGAGCTTCTGGCTAATAGGGCTACCGTCAAAAGCAATCATATAAGAGGTAGGGGCGGTGAAGTGGTCATTGACCACAAGAATATGCTCGTGGACCGCTCGAATCACGCTCTCTAGTTGGGACCCGATGGTATTGTCAGTGTTGCGCTGTTTTCCCGACTTGCCAATGACTAACACTCGTAATTCGCTGGTGAGGTCGGACAGACTTTCGATTAGGCTGCCATGCCGTTGTAACTTACTGACGTCATTGACCCCGTCTCGGCATGCCCACTCATGGGCAGATTCGAGCATCTTGTGGCTATGTTGTAGCATGATTTTACTGCGCGTTTCGTCAAGCTCCGCCAATTCTTCTAGCAGCTCCTCTTGGCTTCCTAGCCCTATTTGACCAGAAAACTCACTTGCAACAGGACGCGTTGTTTTGTCCAGCGCATGGAAGAGAACGAGAGGGGCAGCAAGTTTCTTTGCGACCCAAGCAGCAGCTTCACAAGTCGAAATGGTTGAGCGAGACCCATCAATACAAGCAATTATGTTATTCATTTTTCTCTCCTTAATGTCCGGCCAATAATTTTTCTACTTCTTCTGGTTTATCGTGCACGCCAAATTTATCCACGATGGTACGTGTTGCTTGGTTCATGCCGATTAAATTGACGTGGGTCCCTTCGCGGCGAAATTTGACAACGACTTTATCTAACGCCGAAACGGACGTGACATCCCAAAAGTGCGCTGAGGATAAGTCGATGGTGACGGTCTCAATCACTTCTTTAAAATCAAAGGATTCGATGAATGTATCTGAAGATGCGAAAAATATCTGTCCTGCCACGGTATAGTTGCGAACATGATCCTCTGTAGGCTGATTTTTTATGATCATCATGCGGCTAATCTTATTAGCAAAGAACAAGGATGCGAGTAAGACACCAACCAATACACCAATGGCTAAGTTATGGGTAGCGACGACAATGCTGACGGTCGCAAGCATAACGATATTAGTGGAAATAGGGTGTTTTTTAAGGTCGGCAATCGAGCGCCAAGAGAAGGTGCCGATTGATACCATGATCATGACTGCGACCAATGCTGCCATGGGTATTTGCTTTAGCCAAGGCCCAAGAAAGACCACCATAATGAGTAGGAATACTCCGGCTGATAGGGTGGATAGACGGCCTCGTCCGCCCGATTTTATATTGATCATCGATTGACCAATCATGGCGCATCCCGCCATCCCTCCTAAGAATCCGGTACAAACATTGGCGATTCCTTGGCCTTTGCATTCTTGGTTTTTGTCACTGTTGGTATCCGTCAAGTCATCCACAATAGTGGCCGTCATCATTGACTCTAAGAGGCCTACAACAGCAAGTCCCACGGCATATGGGAAGGTGATCAGTAGAGTCTCCAAGTTGAGTGGAACATTTGGCCAAAGGAAAATGGGTAAAGTGTCAGGTAAATCGCCCATGTCTCCGACCGTTCGAACATCAATATTAAACATCATGGAGAATAGGGTGAGGGCGACAATGCAGACTAAAGGAGAGGGAAGCAATTTTCCGACAACAGGAAGGTAGGGAAAGAGGTAGATAATCGCTAACCCAGCACCTGTCATAGCGTAGACATGCCAAGTGACGTTAGTGAGTTCAGGGAGTTGAGCCATAAAAATGAGAATGGCTAACGCGTTAACAAAGCCAGTGACGACGGAACTAGAGACAAAACGCATTAGATTACCGAGCTTTAGATAGCCAGCTAAAATTTGTAGCAGGCCCGTTAGAACGGTCACCGCGAGTAGGTACTCTAGGCCGTGCTCTTTAACGAGGGTCACCATTAAGAGCGCCATTGCTCCTGTGGCGGCGGAGATCATGCCAGATCGTGCACCGGTGAACGCGATGACGACGGAAATACTGAAGGAGGCGTATAACCCTACTTTTGGGTCGACTCCCGCAATAATTGAAAAAGCGATGGCTTCAGGGATGAGAGCGAGGGCGACGACGATACCTGCGAGCAGGTCGCCACGGATGTTAGACATCCAGTCAAGTTTGAAGTTTGTATACATTGAGTTCTCAATTTTTGCACGGCAAAACGCACCAGATAATATCTGGGGTGAGTGCTGCTGATCGAATTTTTGGCGCGACAAATTAGCCTAAATTGGCGGATTATGAGTAAGCGCAAAGGTGAGCATGGTACTAAAGGTAGTACAGTGCTTAAGTTAGCAATGAGTGCTATAGAGGGGGGATGGAGCGTTTAAGGCGGCGTAATTAACACGGTGATTAATATCCTCTTACATTTTGAGTGTGGCGAGATCATACGCCGATATCGAGAGAAAGAATACTACAAATCTGATTAATCAGTTTGAGTAATTGGTTGGGTAGGTAGATAGGTAGATGGGTGGATGGTTTTATGAGCGCTGGTACGCGGGCATGGTCTTGAAGAGAGCATTACCTTTCTTCAAGACCATGGCGCTGTCGGAGCTGTTAATGTTCTTATTGTGGTGCGGTTAGTTGTAACGGAGCAGTTTGTAACGGAATAGTTTGTAACGAAACAGTGCGTTACGAAATGGTTTTCTGCGATGTAGCAACCATTTTCGCCAGTACGCATTTTAACTGTCCGTAATCATAACGCTGCTCAAAGTGTTCATACAAGGGCTTGAGTTTTCCTTCTGATAGTATATTGAGCGTGGTGGCTTGTACGATGATGGTGTCGATCTCTGATGAAGACAGATCAAGTACTTGCTCTAGGTCGCACACACCATTCTCGATTGCAATCGCTAAATGTGCGAGCACCGTCGCTGTTTTTATTTGGCGTTGCGCAGCGATGTCCTCAGTAGTTAATCCACGCTTTAGCATCGACAAGGATTCAAGTTCGGTATCCGTGAGCGTATTTTCTTCTTGTGTTTTAGCGACGATAGCGGCCAAAAAGCGGTCACCATACTTTTCAATTTTGGTGTCACCGAATCCAGATATTTGGCTCAATGCTTCTTTAGATTCTGGACGCTCTACTGCTAACGCTTGAAGGGTTGCGTCGTGACAAATCATATACGCCGGGACCTGCTGCTCTGACGCTAAAGCGGCGCGAACTTCCCTTAATGTCTCGAATTGCTTGCTGTCAGCTGATGTTAAACCAAGATGCTTCTGTTTCTTTGTTGTTTTCTTACTCGTCGAGCTATTTCGTAATGTTCTTAGCTGTATAGGGCGTTGACCTTTTAAGAAGGGACGACAAAGCTCAGTGAGTCTTAGGCTGCCATGACTGCCATGCACTTCGAGTAGATTCATCGCCAGTAACTGTCTAAAGACACCTTGCCATTGTTTCGCCGACAGATCGGTGCCAATACCAAAAGTAGACAACGTGTGGTGCTGGTTTTGTTCTATTCTTTGATCAGATTTGCCAAGTAAGATATTGATGAGGTAACTTGCGCCAAAACGCTGTTCGGTCCTGAATACGGTAGACAGGGCTTTTTGCGTCGCTTCAAGACCGTCCCACGTTTCTGGTGGTGAGACACAGTTGTCACAATTTCCACATGGCATCTCTAAGGTCTCACCAAAGTAGGCAAGTAAAGATTGTCTGCGACAGCTAGCCAGATCGCAGTAGCCTAATAAAGCATTGAGCTTTTGCAAAGAGGTGAACTTAAATTGCTCATTTGCTTCAGAATTTTGCACCATCTGTCTTTGCAGTACCATGTCTTGCATGCCATACGCCATCCAAGCGTTAGCTGGTTCGCCATCACGACCCGCGCGCCCGGTTTCTTGATAGTACGCTTCAATACTTTTCGGCAAGCTTAGGTGGGCAACAAAACGAACATCTGGTTTATCGATGCCCATTCCAAATGCGATTGTGGCCACAATGATGATGCCATCTTCACGTAAAAAGCGCTGTTGGTTTTGGGCGCGTTGCTCGTTGGACATGCCCGCATGATAGGCGAGCGCTTGTTTTCCTTGGTCACATAGCCACTTTGTGGTCTCTTCTACTTTTTTACGCGATAAACAATAGACGATACCGGCATCCGAGGCATGGTTCGTTTCAATAAAAGACCACAGCTCTTGCTTAGCGTTACTGAGATCGGAGACATGATAGTGGATATTCGGTCTATCAAAACTATGCACAAAGATTTGGGCATTTTGCAGCCCAAGTTGCTCAATGATCTCATCTTTTGTTCGACTGTCTGCCGTCGCGGTGAGTGCAATTCTTGGCACAGAAGGAAAACGTGCTTTTAGGATGCTGAGTTTTTGGTATTCTGGCCTGAAATCATGACCCCATTGGCTTACACAGTGCGCCTCATCGATAGCGAATAGCGACAAATGAGTTTGCTCTAATAGCGATAATGTTCGCTCCATTAACAGCCGCTCTGGAGCGACATATAGAATCTGAATCTCTCCCGTCAATAGCTGCTGTTCGACCGCTTGCTGATCATAAGGACTCAGAGACGAATTGAGATAAGCCGCTTTTACTCCAATTTGATGCAACGCATCCACTTGATCTTGCATCAATGCGATCAGTGGTGACACCACAATACCAACCCCCTCACGAAGAATGGCGGGGATTTGATAACAAATGGATTTACCTCCACCGGTCGGCATTAATGTCAATGCATCTTGACCCGAAATTAAGGTGTCAATAATCGTAGCTTGTTGATGACGAAAGTCATCGTAACCAAAAAGAGATTTGAGCAGTTGTTTTGGTGTCATTATTGTCAGAGAGAAAAGATTGATAAGGGTAGTTTCTCAACCTAGCTTGTGCTTTTCAAGCCCTCTTCACACAGGCTTGATTTTGATCGCGATACGTTTATGTAAAAATGAAAGAGAAGTTTTAGATTGTAAGAGTCGCGATGACTATCCTGATTAGCACGACTCAATAGGTTTCGTGTCATTTTGCTATACATCAGTATTCGAATTACTTAATGCTTCTACTTTTCTTTCGAGCTCTTTTATTTTTTGTTGTTGCTTTTGTGATTGGATTTTTTGCTGTTTTTCTTCTTCTGCAATCTCATCGGCATATATGCCTCCAACTACAGAACCCGCCGCCGCGCCAGCTGCACCATGAATGAGGGCTCCTTCTGCAGCTCCACCGATGATGTCCCCGTTAAATACGCCACGAATGGCCCCCGCTACACCACCAAACACAGCTCCGTGAGTGGCGCCCATTTTTGCCGTTTCTTTTTGTATTTGCTGCCCTTCAGTGGTTTGAGCACAACCGATAGCCATGATTCCTGCTAGCAGTAGAGTAAGGATTTTTGTTCGTTGTTTTAGCATGTTGAGACCCTTTGATAATATCAAGGAGCTCATGGTAAAAGTATGGAGTTAACGAATATAGAATTGCAGGTGTTTAAAAAGGTTATCAGAGAGGAGGTGTCGGGCCTAGCTTGGCATGTAAGCCCGACATTTACGGAGCTTTGGAATACGCTAGCACTCCATTGCTAGTCACTTTTTGTATCAAGTGACCTCTTTTTAGAACAAAAGGTAACAGAAAAGTTCCGCTACCTATTGTCAAAAAGTCTTGTTATAGACCTTTGATGTTTTCTACTTCAAGTTCGTTGAAGTATTTAACGGTCTTCACTTTTAGCTCTTGTTGTGCTGCTTCATCAGCAACGATGATAGCTTTGCGGTGCATTTGCAGCGCTGTCACGGTCCACATATGGTTAACAGAGCCTTCAACGGCCATCTGTAGTGCAAGTGCTTTGTTGTGACCTAGTGTTAGGATCATGACTTCTTCAGCATCAAGTAGTGTAGCAACACCAATGGTTAGTGCGTATTTAGGAACTTGGTTGATGTCGCCATCAAAGAAACGAGAGTTCGCAATACGAGTATCTTCAGTCAGAGTTTTGATACGAGTGCGAGACGCTAAAGAAGAACCAGGCTCATTGAATGCGATGTGACCGTCAATGCCAACGCCACCCATGAATAGATTGATTTTGCCGTATGAGCGCATTTTTTCTTCGTATGCTGCACAGTGAGCGTCGATATCTTCAGCTTGACCGTCAAGAAGGTTGATGTTTTCTTCTTGGATGTCAACGTGGTTGAAGAAGTTGTTGTACATGAAAGAACGGTATGACTCAGGGTGGTTAGGGTCGATGCCTACGTACTCATCCATGTTAAACGTCACAACGTGTTTGAAACTCACTTCTCCAGCATTATAAAGCGCAATCAGTGCTTTATAAGTAGATAGCGGTGTACCACCAGTCGGCAAACCAAGTACAAATGGCTTGTCAGCCGTTGGTTGGAAAGCGTTGATGCGCTCTGCAATATGACGCGCTGCCCACTTACCTACTTGCTCTGCTTTTTGTAATGGAATAAGTCTCATGTTCTTCCCCTAATAGAAAAATTTGTGTGTGCTGAAACATTAATTCGCATTATAAAATAAGTTTTTCGAGTCGGCTATTACTTTTCTATGAATTTTATGTTTTTTCTTGATCGAGATCGCTAATGTGGCGAAATTCTCATTGTGTGGCATTGGCTGGGTGTCGATTGGGGCGCTAATTTTTGCAAGTGAATAAAGTGACGGGCTAAATCGAATGGATTGTTACGGGACTTAATTTTAAGTAGGGGGGGGGTATAAAAAATGATCGCTGAGTGAGATTGTGACGTAAGCAGGCGGTGAAACCTAACAAAACGACGGAAAAGGAAGACAGCATGTTGAACAAAATGATCACACTTTTATCGGTTGTAGCTGCAAGCTTTCTCTTGATGAGTGGAGCACAAGCCGACGACCATGGTATGAAAAAAGACGTTGTTGATGTCGCTTCAGAAAATGGTTCATTTAACACATTAGTTGCGGCAGTGAAAGCGGCAGGCCTGGTTGAAACATTGAAGGGGGAAGGGCCCTTCACTGTGTTCGCACCGACAGATGATGCATTTTCGAAACTGCCAGCTGGTACGGTTGATATGCTCTTAATGCCGGAAAACAAAGATAAGCTCATCGCCATTCTGACGTACCATGTTGTACCCGGTAAAGTGATGGCGGCAGAGGTTGTTAAATTGGACAGCGCCGTGACAGTAGAGGGGCAGTCGGTCGTTTTTAACGTCGATGGCGGAAATGTGATGGTCAACGATGCCAATATTGTGGCGACGGACGTTGCGGCTAGTAATGGTGTGATTCACGTCATTGATGCCGTTTTGATGCCCAAATAAGACGTCAATTAAGTAGAGATTGTTGATTTGAGTGTGGTTTTGTCCCGCCTCACATTTGCAAAAAAAGAGTGCACCAACAAAGATTGAGTGCGCTCTTTTTTATACGCAATGACGAATGTTATCTGTAAACGATTATAGAGTTTGGCCATTAGCCGTGACTTTAACGTCAACATTACCACGCAAGGCATTTGAATACGGACAAACCTGGTGAGCAACCTTGACAAGTTCAACGGCTGCAGAGATGTCTAATTCAAGTGTTACATCTAACGCTACGTCCAAAACAAACCCACCATTTTCGCTCGCTTTTAGCGCCACGACTGCCGTTGTCGGTGCTTGTTTCAGCGGGATTTTTTGCTGTTGTGCGACATGCAGTATGGCATTAGAAAAGCAAGCGGAATATCCCGCAGCAAACAGTTGTTCAGGATTGGTTGCATTGCCTGTTCCACCAAGTTGTTTTGGATAGGACAGTGCAAGATCGAGCATGCCGTCATCGGTTTTAACTTGTCCATTTCGGCCAGCTAGTGCTGTTGCAGAAGTTGTATATAGAGCGCTCATCGTCAATTCCTTTCATTATGGTAGTGTATTTTAATTGTGATCAATTAAGTTGTGTGCAAACTATATTGATTGTTTATGACATTTGCAAGTATATTGTGCACAACTTAATTTTTTATGGTTCATAATGATGGATGTAAATAGCCCCGATAACTTAGATCTGGATAAGCAGGTTTGCTTTGCATTGTATAGGGCAAGCAACACGTTAATACGCGCATACCGTCCTATTTTGGATGCGTTAGACTTGACGTATTTACAATATATGTCGATGTTAGTGCTGTGGAAAAAGTCGCCAATGAATGTCAAAAATATTAGTCAGGATTTGAATATTGATTCTGGCACCTTGACCCCATTGTTGAAACGATTAGAGCAAAAAGGCCTTGTGCTACGTCGGCGTTGTGAAATGGATGAACGTGCAAGACTGATCTCTTTAACCGATGCCGGTTGGGCGTTAAAAGAGAAAGCAGAGGCTGTACCATCGGCAATTGCGTGTAAAGCAAAACTCTCTACAAAGGATGCCATTGAACTCAAGCGCCTTTGTGATCAATTAACGATAAATCTAATGGAATAGATAATGGACTTTGACGGACTGTCTCGTGTCAGCTTTAAACACTTAACCGCTTTGCATGTGATGTTGGATACCAATAGTGTCACGAAATCAGCAGAAATTTTATCCGTGACACCCTCAAGTGTCAGTAAGACGATCGCTCAACTGCGGGAAATTTTACGAGATGAGCTGTTTTACCGCGATGGAACACAACTTACTCCCACGCGCTACGCATTAAAAATTGCACCATTAGTGCACTCAATGCTAGCGAGTATGAACGGGTTATTGAACCAAACTAACTTTATTCCTAATCGATTTGAAGGGCGGTTTTCTTTGTCGATGCGTGAAAGTACCTTTGAATTATTCGCGAAACCATTAGCTCATTTGACCAATGACTGTATCCCAAACGGCAAGCTTAATATTCTGACTAAGGCAAAGTATGGGTTTGATGCGCTAATGAGCGGACAGGTCGACTTTATTATTTTGCCTCATGATGTGAGCCAGTCACCCACCAATATGAAGGATCTGATTTGGGAGCCTATTTTAGAAGATGAGTTTGTCTGTTTGATGTCGCCAACGCATCCGCTAGCCAATCAAGAACTCACTATTGAAGCCTACCTAGACAGTCAGCATGTCGGTATCACGGATTCTGAGTTAAATCGTCCTTATTTCGAACAAACGTTACGTCAAACCCATCGTGCGCGCGATGTAAAAGTGATGCTACCGGATTTTGGTTCGGCGGCGATTTTGTGTCATCAGTCTGATTTACTGTTTACTTGCTCCAAAAAGTGGGCCGATGTTGCAATGCAAGCAAAAGGGCTGGTGGCAAAACCTGCGCCGTTTGATTATGGCCGCCTGGGTTATAGTCTGGTTTGGAACAAAGCCAGTATTAATGACCATTCTATCCAATGGCTATGTAATTATCTTCGCGGGCTGATAGATAATAACGTAGGTAGATCATAAGGAAGGTAGACCGATAAAAGGTTGTTCGGGGATAGGGTTGATAGTGAATCAATCCGATCATCTCTAGGAATAATGTCATTTTTAGTATGTTATTGATGAGGTTGCATAATCACTGATTTGTCCGTAGTGTAGTTAGTGTTGATTTATGGAGAATCGAATGACACACACAATGACTTACCTCTGGCTTCTGCTGCTTATACCTGTAGTCCGGTAGGTAACGTTGTGCCTGGCTACGAGTGACGTAGTTAGGTTAGCCCTTCTCAATTTCTCGTAGCCCCAAAACATAAGGGAGATGAGAATGACCAACCACGACATAGCGAATGAGAGCAACTCAGACATTCGCCAAGTAAACGTTAGCAATACAGAAAATGACGAAGTGTCTAAGCTAGGCGCGGGAGTCTGCATGGCTGACGCGACTCGCGATTCGTTGCTTTCAAAAAATCTGTTAACGGGAATACTGCTAGCTTTGCTCGGCGCAGCATTATTTTCAATCAAACCTATTTTGATAAAAATTGCCTATCAGTATGGCGGTGACACAACGGCGATAATGTCGCTTCGTGCATTTAGTTCGTTGCCTTTCTATTTGGTCGTGTTGGTGATGCTATGTCGTGATAAACAGCAACGAACAAAAGTCAAAAATCACGGTTTGATGGCGGCAGCACTGGGTATTCTCGGATATTACTGTGCCAGCTATTTGGATATTGAGGCACTAAGTTATATTTCAGCTCAATTGGATCGCTTATTATTGTTTCTATTTCCAAGTTTTGTGGTGCTTATTTCATGGGTTTTCTTAAAGAAGAAACCCAGTGCTAACGTGTTAAAAGCTGTGGTGATTGGGTATACCGGCATTACACTTATTGTGGTACATGATGTGTCTTCATTAGGCAGTGATGTTTGGCGAGGGAGTGCATTGGCGGTGAGTTCGGCGTTGATCTTTGCCTGTTACTTAGTGTTAAGTAAACCCGTTATTACGCAG
Source organism: Vibrio qingdaonensis (assembly GCF_026191675.1). GTDB lineage: Bacteria > Pseudomonadota > Gammaproteobacteria > Enterobacterales > Vibrionaceae > Vibrio > Vibrio qingdaonensis. The sequence continues at coordinate 85,832 of NZ_JAKRRY010000016.1, forward strand.
TTAGGGAGTACCGCGTTTACCAGTATAGGTATGGGCAGTGCAGGTCTGGCTATTTTGTTGCATTTGCAATGGTCGGAAACTGAAATCATGCAATGGAGCGTTGAACTTGTGTCACTTGGTATCGTGCTTGGGGTGTTATGTACAGTTATTCCGTCATATTTAATGGCAGCTGCGATGGCAAGATTAACAGCAACAGAGTTTAGTCTAACTGCGAACATTGGTCCTGTCATTACCGCTATCGCAGCCGTGACCATATTAGGAGAGGCTTTTACGGCTTTCCATGCTTTAGGTATGGTTCTGGTGATCACCTCAGTGTATTGGATGACAAAGCCTAAAACCGTATGATGTGCAGCGCACCAGCCCAGTGTTAGAGATAACTAAGCCTATAACATAGGCTTAGTTAATTCTGTTGGCTACCATGCCCCGCCGAATTGAATATAAGTCGTCCATTCTTCTGGACCCTTCGCGACATCCACACCCATCTTTAACCCTAACTGTCTGGCTAACAAGTAACGGAAGCCACCACCACGGGTATAGTGTAACTTGGTTTGAGCGAGACTCTGATCGTGATCGAATGCCGCCCCTGCCCCGGCAAATGCCAGCACCGTCCAACGGTCATCAATATCATAGCTTAGTTCCACTTCACCAAGCGCAGTGTTGTCTGCTTGGTAGCGCATGGCTGCGATGCCTCGCATTTCCACAAACGGCTTGGCGTAGATAGACGCAGAAAAGTCGACATTATCTGAGATGGATTTGGCATCAGCGCGTAAACCTAGCCCCCAATCTTCTGACAAACGTCGATAATTATGAACGTAGGCATGATATTTTTGATAATTGAATTGCCCACCAAACGCTTTTCGATGGTGATCAACTTGAAATTGTGCTTTGGTGCCTTCACGCGGAGCAAACTGATTATTTCGACTGTCGTAGGAGACTCGCCACCCTAATCGCCCATCTTGAGAGTCTATGTTTAGATCTTTTTGCCCAGCAATAGTCGACTCAGATGACATATAGCTGTAAGACCCCCCAACAAAGAAGTTACTGTCGCCTAAGCGTACATCTAAATCTTGAAAAAAGTAGCTCCCCTTGAGGCTTAGATCCGTTGCTCCTAGTTCCGGGATGGGATAGAACTTTAGGTTGAAAGTTGCACTAAATATTCCGCCTAAGTACCTCACGCGATCATTAAGCCAGTTTCCAGAATGAAAGCCCCCAACCATGTTACTGCCATTGCTGGTTCCTAAGGCCATAACACCCGATACACTAGCAGGAATATCACCCACATGTTCACCGGCGAGACGCTTCGCTTTACGCTCTTCTGATTCATGAAAAAAGAGCAATGCTGCACCGCCGCCAAAACCAACGGCTGGATCGGTGACGGTGAGTGGGATTGGTAAGAACCCTACGGCGTTATCTAGGATGAACTGACTACCATCTATGCGTCCATCGTCGGGATCAATGAATGAATCCATTAGACCTGCGTGTACATAAGGAGCGGAAAAAAGAGCGGTAGCGAGCAGAGAGGTGATTGATGATGTATGGGTTTTGTTCATAGGAAGTATGTTCTTAATTGTGAGGCGAAAAGTGCTCCTTGCATTTAATGTTATTATAAACAGTAACTTTTAATCCTAAAGTCAGCGTGGCGTGTATTATCACTCATTATTCGCCAACTTCAAGTATCGGGTATTATCATAACGAATAGTTTCTGACTTGATATTTATTCGTTGCATTCAAATCGTACTTTGTCGTCTTTTTACTACGCTGTCATGGTGACTTTCTTGCCCATGGTCACGATATTATTCAGACTGTATTCTGAGTTCGCTGTTGCTCAAGAATGGCCACAAAGCGATGAATACCGCTTCTCCACGCTTGATTATCATGAAAATTGGCGACATTAAAACGTAGACAGTGCGAGTATTGTCCCTTACTTCCAAATAATGTTCCGGGCAGTACCGATACCCCTTTTGTTAAGCATTGTTCATAGATTCGCTGACTGTCGTAATGAGTGGGAAGAGTCAACCAGCATAGAAAGGAACCTGCGGGACTCGTGAGCGTGTACTGATCGAGAAAGTGGCTGTCTAAGTGCTGGCGGAGCAAGGCGATAAAATGCGTCAGATTATTTTGGTAGTGGCGTGTCATACGGCGAACATGTTGCTTATATTTTCCAGTGGCGAGAAATTCCCCTACAGCGGATTGAATAAGGTTTTGACTGCCCATGTTGTCACTGATAAGTGAGCGCTCTATATGATGGTGGTACTGACCAGCGATAAGCCAGCCGACCCTAAGGCGAGAGTCCAAGGTTTTAGAGAGTGAGGTGCAGTAAATCACTCGCTTTTGTGTATCGAGTTGCTTGAGCGATGGAATGGCAGCATTGTTGCCTAGCGCGCCGAAGACATCGTCTTCAATAATAGGAATATTGCCGCTATTTTCGAGTAATTGTCGACGAGCCTCTAGCGGCATTAATGCGCCTGTTGGATTGGTATAGTTTGGTGTCACGACGATAGCCGCCACAGGCCATTGCGCAAGAGCGGATTGCAACGAAGGAACATGCAGACCCAATTCCGGTGAACTTGGGATTTCCAATGCTTTAAGACCTAGTGATTCAAGCATTAATAAGATGCCAAAATAGCAAGGTGATTCGACTGCGACGGTATCTCCACATTTGGTCACTGCTCGTAATGCTTGGCTGATGGCTTGTTGCGAGCCGTTAGTGACAAACACTGACTCTCCCTGAAGATCAATACCTTGGTCAATGGATAGTTTTGCTATTTGCTTGAGTAGCTTTTCGTTTCCTGGGGGGAGTTGATAGTGACTAGGGATATGGGATTGCGCCCGGCTGTGGCGACCAATTTCTGCGTACAGGCTACTAATTGCGGGGCCTTCCGTGTTTGGGTGAGCTGAACCTGCTGGCATTAATAATGTGTCTCGAGATTGACCAAGGATTTGCTTGGTCATTGATAGTAAGTCGACCGTAGTGGGGATTGTTTCAACCGGTATTGAAATAGAAAGCGGCGCCGAGCTGTTTAAAAATGAGCGGTGTACGACAAATCCCGAACGGTCACGGGCAGTTATTTTACCAACGGCTTCTAACTCTTGGTATGCCCGAATGACGGTGTTTTTCGCGACTCCTAATCTAGTGCTGGTGGCACGAAGTGACGGAAGCTTATCGCCCACATTTAAACCGCCGCTTTGTATGAGTTTTTCGATATAGTCCTCCACCGCTTTATAGCGAGAGACGGCTTTGGCTTGAGTCGCAGGCATCATCATTCCTTAACATAGCGGCGAAAACATGGCCGCGGACTCTCTGAGTTGTGCGGCGCTAATCTGTACCCACAAAATAAAAGTAAACTGTATCTTACTGTCAATTTTGTACCCTGTTAATTTAGCACCATCATGGAGCGGATGACTAGGCAAAATCATGTTAAAACAAGCTATTCCTTTTATTTTTGTTGTACTTTGGGCATCGGGTTTTGTGGGCGCAAAAATTGGGTTGGTGTATGCCGAACCAGCAACGTTATTAACCATCCGTATGTTGGGTAACGTCGTGTTGTTTTCAGTGCTTATCATCTTGCTCAGACGCTCGATACCTACAGGAAAAGCGCTACTGCATTCTTGTGTCGTTGGTATGCTAATTCATGGTTTCTATTTAGGTGGTACCTATGAAGCCATTAAATATGGGATGCCAGCAGGGTTGAGTGCGCTATTAGTTGGCATTCAGCCTTTGTTGACGGCCATGATTGTGACCAGTTTTGCTAAGCAGGTTTTAAAGCCTTCTCAGTGGTTGGGTTTAGTTATTGGTTTTATCGGCATTGGGTGCGTATTGGTGGGTAACATCCACTGGCAAGAGGGGAGTGACAAGCTTGCCGCCTTTATTTTTGTCTTTGCGGCGTTGTTGGGCATTACTTTTGGGACGCTTTATCAAAAGCGATTTTGTCAGGGCGTCGATATGATTGGTGGAGCGATGACGCAATATATTGCTGCTGCGCTGTTATTTATTCCCGTGGCGGTGATGACTGAGACTCGAGACGTGAATTGGACGTGGGCGTTTTCATTGACCATGCTGTGGCTGGTGGTCGTGTTATCGGGTGTCGCGGTGTTATTACTGCTTTATATGGTAAAGCATGGCGAGTCTTCTAAAGTTGCCTCAGTATTCTATTTAGTTCCTCCGGTTGCCGCTGTCCAAGCATGGCTATTATTTGGCGAATCTTTTGACCAATTTGGTATGTTAGGCTTTGCTCTAGCCTCTGCTTCGGTCTATCTCGTGGCGAAAGCGCCAAGGCTAAAGTTATCGCGTTTTTATCCAGAGAAATTAATTCAAAAAAAATATAAAAATGTCGACAAAGGCATGTCCAAGCAGTATGAAATACGATAATGTCCGAGATTATTGACATCTTATAGTAAGAATCGCCATGTTAACCCGTTTTTTAAGCTCATCCGAATCAACAAAGGGCGTTGTTGCTTCTATCATTGCCTCGTGCTTGTTTGCACTGATGCCAATCTATGTTCAGTTTCAGCCGGAGTTTAGTCACTGGTCTGTGGAGGGGGGAGAAGGGCATTGGATTGCCAGTCAAAGGGTAATATGGAGTGCACTCTTCATGATGATTGTGCTCAGTATTAGTGGGCGCTTTCTCCTTTTTTGGCGCGCGTTTCGTCAAACTCACCGTTGGCATCGATATCTGTTCTCAGCCTTGCTGGTAGGTCCTCAATATTGGATATTTGTATGGGCTCCTTTGTACGGTGAGACACTTTCTGTTGCGCTGGGATACTTTTCTCTTCCGCTGGTATTGGTATTAGTGGGGCGGTTTGTTTATGGAGATCAACTGTCTCCTCTGCAAACCGTAGCCTGTATTGTTGCAGCGGTTGGTGTAGCGTACGCCTATATGATGGCAGATGGTTTATCCTGGATTGTCCTGTTGATTGCTTTAGGCTATCCCGTTTACTTTGTTCACCGTCGTTCACTCAACATTCAAAGTGATGTGGGTTTTACTTTAGACAATGTATTTTTGTTGCCATTTGCACTTAGTGCCGTGTTCTATTTGCAACCGTTGGATGTTATTCGTAACTTAGACCTATCTGTGATGGGCTATTACATTGGTTTGGCGATTACAGGCTCCGTGCCAATGCTGCTGTTCCTCTTCGCCTCGCAGTCATTATCTATGTCGCTATTTGGCCTGCTGGGCTATGTTGAACCGGTATTAGTTTTTGTCGTAGGGTTGCTATTGGGTGAGCGAGTGGCAACGGCAGATTTGCCTACTTATCTATTGGTGATGGCGGCGTTAATGATACTGGCTATAGATGGTGTGCGTCGGGCTCGCTCTCACGGCATGGTGAAAGCCAAGCGATAGTGGGTTTCGTGAGTGAGATAACATCTGGCAGTGGCGTGATGTTTATACGCTAACTTGATTTATACTTAATTTTCAGACGTTTTAATACAGAGGGTTTAACCATGATATCGTGGTTAAGCCCTCTGTCATTTTGCAAGTCAGAGACTGAACTGCACGATTCTTGGAAAGAAACTATTCTTGGGAAGAAACCATTCTTGGGAAGAAACCATGATTGGAAAGAAACAATGACTGAAGCGAAACTATGATTGAAAAAATATGGGCCGAGTATCAAGCTAGCCTGAAACGCTTCTTGTGGACTAAGTTATCGAATTCCGATGATGTAGACGATGTGTTGCAAGAAGTAATGATTAAAACCTATCAAAATTTGGAAAAGCTTGAAAGTCCGAGCAGCGTTAAGGCATGGCTATTTCAGATTGCGAATCGAGCGGTGATTGACTTATATCGTCGCAAAGGGCGAAGTGCAGTATTAGAGGATAATTCGCTTTGGTTTGAACAAGATGAAGAAGATGCCAAAGCGCAACTGGCTCAGTGTATGCAGCCGTTGGTCGACTCATTGCCAGAGGCTTCTGCCGTATTGCTTACCGCCGTGGATTTAAATGGACAATCTCAGAAACAATTGGCGCAAGAAATGGGCATTAGCTATTCAACGTTGAAGTCGCGCATTCAAAAAGGACGCCGTGATTTACGCCATACTCTGGAGCAATGTTGTCAGCTATCTTTTGATGTTAATGGTAATTTGATGGACTTTCAGCCAAGGAAGAAAGGTTGTGGTAAGTGCGAATAGAGTAAGAAAATAAGGGGATAACACAGTTACGACCCTTATTTTCTTCGTAGGTGAGAATGCTCTCAGTGTTCGCTATATCTGGATTTTACATTGTAAATCTTAATTAACCTAAAGATGATTCCGCATTAGAGAATGCATCTCTGGGTTTGGAGTAAGTGTTACATTGCCGTTTCGAATATCGCCATGATTTCTTCTTTTGACGCTTGTTTTGGATTCGTCATACAGCAAACATCGGTCAGTGCACTTTCTGCCAACGCGGAAATATCGGATGCTTTAACGCCAATTTCCGTTAAATTGGCAGGGATACCGACGGTAGTCGCTAAATCAGCCATTGCATCTATAGCACAGAGTGCGGCTTCTTCCACAGCCATTCCTGATACGTCTCTTCCCATCGCGACAGCAATATCACGGAATTTTTCTGGGCAAGCGGTATAGTTAAAGCGCTGCACGTGCGGCAGTAATACCGCATTACAAACGCCGTGCGGCAAGTGGTATGTTGCGCCAAGTTGGTGTGCCATCGCATGGACATAACCTAACAACGCATTATTGAATGCCATACCCGCCATAAATTGTGCGTAAGCCATTTGTTCACGAGCTGCTAGGTTGTCACCATTTTCGATGCACAGCGGTAAATTGGTGTGGATCATTTCTATCGCTTTTAATGCGACGGTGTTAGTGATGGGGTTTGCAGCGGTAGAAACATACGCTTCAATGGCGTGAGTCAGTGCGTCCATACCAGTGGCCGCGGTCAGAGATTTCGGCATCGCAAGCATCAATTGCGGATCATTGACTGAGATAAGCGGTGTGACTTTTTGATCGACAATCGCCATTTTGATTTGGCGGGCTTCGTCAGTGATCACGCTGAACATCGTCATTTCAGAGGCTGTGCCAGCGGTCGTATTGATTGAGATAAGTGGAAATGGCGCTTGAGTCGCTTGGTTGATGCCTTCGTAATCCTGAATTTTACCGCCGTTGGTCGCCACTAATGCAATGCCTTTTGCACAGTCGTGAGGAGAACCACCGCCGACAGAAATAATGAGGTCACAGTCGTTATCGACTAAGTGGCTTAAACCTTGCTCAACATTGTCGATAGTCGGGTTTGGTTGAGTGCCATCATAGACTGCAAATGAGATATCACGCGCTGCCAATAGGTCGGTAATTTGAGCCACAACGCCGATTTTGTTTAGCACTGCGTCAGTGACGATCAATGTTTTCTTAAATCCTTGCTGCTCAATAATATCGATGGCTTGTGTTAAACACCCGTTACCTAACAAGTTTGTAGATGGGAGGATAATAGTACTGCTCATTTGAATGCTCCTTGCTATTCGTCATGATGAATATATGGCGTAAGCTAACACGGAGTTTTTTTGAATTTTATGACTTACGTCAATGAGAGTAATGCAGAACATTTAGTGAGCGGTTTCTATTAATTGAATAAAATCAATAGTTTAAAATGGGCTGCAGCCGAGCTGTCATGTTGGTCGGGTAGTTGGCTCGATCAAGTATAAGGGAATCGGATGGTTAACTGAGACTCAGATCACCTAATGTGACCTTTGATATCGCGTTGTAAGCCATATTCGAGTAGTGAACAATCTGTGCGGCACCTTCGAGTTCAAACCCTAATTCTAAGGATTCTTTCGTGCGTTCATCGACCTTGTTTAATAATTGAATGCAAAACGATACGTCGTCATTGGACCCTTTTATAGAGTCTAATAATTGCAAACTCATTAATTGGTCGGCGAGTTTTCTTACCGTCACTTCTAAATCATAAGCGTCTTCAGTGCGGCAAATATATTGTTGGTACTTGTCTAGTAATTTTAATGTGATGACTAGGTGTTCTTGTAGTGTCAACTGATCCATGTTTTTACTTATCCTAGTTAGAAACGAAAAGGTGTTTAACTATCAATGATAAACACTAGTGTCGTTCATAAAATATTGACACGCAGGAAACAATTAAGTTACGCGATCTACATCCCATTAAATGTCTCTTGTTTCATATTGTGCGCTGGAGTTAATGGATCTATAGCGCGTAACTTGCAAAGTGAAGAATTCATTGAGCTTATGAAACGATGAGCCCTTTAAGCTTTGCCAGCCCCCAAGCGCCAGTTGTGACGATGTCTTGAATGTCACCAGCGATAATCATTGCCTCAAACTCTTCGATGGAAAATGATTGTGTGATTAAATCTTCTTCTTCGATATCAAGTTTACGTTGTGTTTGGGTTAATTCCGTCGCGAGATAGATATGACAAGTCTGTTTTAGAAAACCGTAGGCGATGAGCTGTTGCCCGACCGCCACCATGTTGCCAGCGATTAATCCTGTTTCTTCTTGGAGTTCACCTTTTGCAAGTGTTAATGGATCAACCTTAGGGCTCGACTCCCAAGCGCCTTGTGGAAGTTCCCAGTATCGGGATCCAACGGAGTAGCGGTATTGCTGTACTAAGTGTATCTGACCATCATCTACCGCGATGATTACCGCGCAATCTGGCTTTTCTACCACACCGTAAATCCCTTTTGTGCCACTTTCTCTTTCAATTTGATCTTCTCTGACCGTCATCCACGAGTTTTGATAGACGACTTTTGAACTTAGGGTTTTGATGGACACTGCGTTGGCTCCTTTTCGTTATCATCTAAAACGCCTAGTTATCACATAGAACGTTTGCCAGTATGTTGTTTGTACCGCATAAGCATTGTATTGAATCAGTACGATGTCACAGTTAATGAAGATGCCGTGGCAAATAGGCAGAAAGTATAGGGATTTCTACTCGTTTGCAATCAAGCCGAGTGGGTTGGAGGAATACGTATGAAACCATGGATGATGATGTGGCTCAAATGACAATACCACGCAAGGTCGTAAATGATATGAGCCAGTGATATACGAAGTAAGACGATATAACAGCGTGCGTTGTACCTGTTAATTACTCGCTTTCTGAAGCGAAACCGAAAATGCTGCTAGCTCCAGTCTTAACTTTTTGTTAAAAAGAGCAGATAAAATGAGAGTGCAGCGTCAAATTATCTTCGCAGCATCGTTTGTGTGCTAACCAGCATAGCTAACGTACTAATTAGTATAGTTAGCGTACGAATCTGCATAGCTGGCGTGTACTCAATAACTCCCAATTGAAAAATAGCAAAAGGACATAGGCGTGCAACCCAATATTCAGTTCGAAAAATTTGTAGACCTAGATTTTGACCTTGCCGAATGCCCTCGATGGGATTGGCGTAATGACTCTTGGATGTGGGTAAACATCTGCGATGGTGAGTTATGGCGCAATAAAAACGGTGAAAATGAAAAGCTCGAATTCGGTGAGCCGATTGGCTGTTTTGCTTTGTATGGTGAGCAGGGCTTCATCGTGGCGTTAAAGTCAGGTATGTACCTTGTTGATGGTTGGAGCAGTGAAAAAACTTCGCTAGCGCCGCTGGTTTCCGAGTATCCAAGAATGCGTTACAACGATGGACGTGGTGCACCCGGTGGACGTTTTGTTGCGGGTACACGTAATGGTGCGAAAGTTGGCGACCAAGGTCAGTTTCACCAATTGAATCTTGATGGTAGCATTGAAGCATTACCCATGTTTGCGTGGACGTGTAATGGCCTAGCGTTCTCTCCTGATGGTCAGTGGTTATATTGGGCAGACACAGGGTCAAGTAAAGTCTATAAACATAGCTATAATCCACAAACGGGTGAATACGGCGAGCAAGAATTGCATTGTGATCTTGAAGGTTATGCGGGCCGTCCAGATGGCGCAAGCGTAGACGTAAATGGTCACTATTGGGTTGCCATGTATGCTGGACAATCAGTAGTACAGATTTCACCGCAAGGCGAGGTTATGCAGGTCATTAGCGTAGAATCTGAGAATCCTACCATGGTGGGCTTTGGTGGTGAAACGATGAGTGATCTGATGGTAACGTCTGCTGCGGGTAAGGACGAAAAGGGTCAGCTGCTGATTGCAAAAGGGGTGGTAGAAGGCTTGAAAGAGTCACTGGTTACTATCGCGATCTAAGTGGGTTTGATTGACTTAAACAGCGATATCAAGGGTATCGCTGTTTAAGACGTCATTAATAGCCTTTGTTTTTCCGTTCTGTTCATCTCACTTAAATCTTCTTCCGTGATGTATTTTTTGGCTACCACGTTTCCAGACACAACTAAGTGGGAGATATAGTCATGCCTAGGTGATGACGGCATATTACTCCACAAGAAATCCGCCTTTGTGGTGTCTGAGAATTGGATATTTAGCACAATGGTGTCTTGCTCATCTCTTACGTCATAGACGTTAATCTCGCATTGCCTCATGGACCACCTCTTTATTTAGTGGACTCACTTTGTTTCGTGAACTCACTAACGTTAAATCAAAACAAGTAATAGAAGAATGCGGTTTTGTGTTTCCGTCGTCAGCTTCTCAATACTGCAACATGCTCTCATATTCGTTAACGTTCAGGTTACGCGTAATCCGTACGGTAAACTTTGAATTACTTCTAAATGCTTTAACCTCACCCGTTGGAATTGACAATTTTGGAATAGACCTCTTAAAAAAAGGCGCGCAAATGAGGTTGATTGACAAGATTTAACCAATTAGATTGAAATTTATAAGTCTTGTGATGCATTGGCTAGGGAGATTTCAATATTTGTGTACTAGCACGTGTGAATGTAGCGGTATTACTCGGTGTGAATATTCGCGAAGAAGTCAGATGAGCATGTAGGATGAATTCGGCAAGTGGCGTTGCTGAAAAGCATGAGGAGATATGATTTACCATAAATGGCAAATCATATGTAACTCGCTACTGAAGTACTTTTCTCGCGTGGATAGGTTGCACAGGCCTTGCGTTATTACCCATGATGGTCTTCAGCTGTTTGATTTCTTGTTGATTTGCAGTTTGTTTATCTTTGAGCACAAACCAACGAACGCCTTCGCTGCACGGTGGCGTGGTCAGGGAGCCACTAAAGCGATAATAGCTACGTACTCTAGGAAGGAGTGAATCGAGTGCAATAGACGTTGACGGCTGTATGGTTTGATTATTGTTTGGGATACTAGACAATACTTGTTTTAAGGCACTGTCTTCTCTTAACCCTGCTTGGTAAAAAACACTGATGACGGCTAAGGCGTTATTGCTATTGGCATGAACAAAATGCGCCTCTAACGGAGAATGTTCGCCATTTAGCGTATTTTCTGATGGGGTATGGAAGTGGAATTGCTTTAGCGCAAAGGTATCCCCATCGATACTGAGCGTATTGTCTCCGGTAACATTCACTTGCACGGTATGTCCGTTGTTCACGATATTAGAAACTTGTCCGGAATAATTCATTACTAGATTGCCTAGCGAGGCGTCTATGGTGACGTCGCTATTGATGTCTATGGGGCTCTGGTTTTTGCCGTCAGAACAGGTTGCACTTATTGCCCCCCAGTTATCCACGCCATGTTCGCCTTGATAACCCCATTCTGATGCCATTACGAGGGGTGGGGATAGCAGCGCCCCTACGGTGATGCAAGCCAATAAATGGGCTCGATAGTGTGTTGTTCGTGTTTTCATACGGTCTCCTTATCTTTGCTGAAGGTGATGAGCAAGTAAGCCCAGTCCTTTTGGAGCAACAAGCGTGAGCATGACTTCACGACATGCTGCCCTTTTCAAAGGGAGAAAGACTAAGGGATTTATTGATGTATGCCACCAAGTGACTATGGGTTTGTGAGGCTAGTCCAACTTTATGCAACTGAGTTGTTTGACTAGGCTGAGGTCATTCTTGTCATGGTGACAAGAATGTATGTTCGGGTGATCAGTCCCCATTAAGGAAGGGGACAAGGTTGGTTGTGATTATTAGACGCAGTGTCGCGATTAAAGCTGGTCTTTTAGGCGTGCCATGTAGTAAGTAGAAATGAACTCACCATCACGTAACACGGAGCAGAGTGCTTCCCCTTCAATTTCAAAACCGTACTTGGTATACAGGGCTATTGCTGCTTTATTATCGGCATTGACTTCAATTTGAACGCGCTGCACATTTAACCAATTGTCGGTAAGCTCTAAGACGGTTTCTATTAATCGGCTGCCGATGCCCATACCGTGAAAGTCATCATGAACACCTAGGCCAAAAGTGGCGCAGTGCGCGGTTCTTGGTCGTTGTGAATGCTCAAGACCAATGTTACCAACAATTTTTCCATCCAGTTCGGCGACAAAACTGTAGACACCAACGGGCATGTTTTTTAGCCGCTCTTGCCACATTGTGATAGATGGGAAAGGGAGCTGAAGCGTTTCGCGCTGTGCTTTAGGTTGAGAGTAAAGGTGCGTTAGCCCTTCGGCATCTTTATATTCTGTTGGCCGGATAAGGATATTCATGCTCGCGTCCTAGTATTGGGTGGTAATGATATAACTAATTGATTTTAATTGTTTATGCAATAGATTTGTGCATTATTCACGCTCGCCCCTACGTTTAAGCGTTATACTGACAATAGCGTGATCGGTACTTACATCATCATCACCAAATCTTGGGTCGATAATGTGTTTGTCGATCAGTTGATAGTTTTGAAGCTCAAATAGAGAGTGAGCATGACCAATATCAAACTCAGGGGAAAGTAGAATATGGTCGAGTCGATTCCCTTTTGCACCATAGTAATGAGTGATGGGGCTGGCCGCGTCAGGTGAAGCTTGTTGCTGCTGAAATACAGCCCAGCTATCTAATAATGTATAGGGAAAAATAGCACTAGCCGATAGGGGGTGGCGCCTTAAGTGACTGGATCGTAGAGGACTAAACTCAATAGCATCAAGATTATTATTGAAGTCTCCTAAAAGGACGGCTGGGTTATGTGTGGCTTTTTTACGCGTGACAATGGCGTTGTGAAGTGACAATACTTCGGTTTGTCGTAACTGCGTCGAGGCGCAGGAAGCATGCAGCTCGTTTAGCCACTGATCAACAGTGGATTCAAGCGAGGGATCAAGAATGTCGGATGCAGGACGCTGAGATTTCAGGTGAACATTATAGAGATCGATATTGTGCCCATTACCAATGTCGAGAGTGACATGCAAAGGAGGGCGGCTAAACTCTCCAACGGCCGCCGCTAGAAACGGTAGATGAGCTTGTTGAGTTAATGGAAAGCGTGATGCAAAGGCAAGTGAAGGCTCTGAATAGATATAATCCGCCTCAATATGGCTCTCTTGGTTAAGGTAAAAGTAGTGATAGCCAAGCTTGTTTAAGTGCATGCGTAGCGTATCTGCAGAGAAGACTTCTTGAAATGCGATGATGTCGGCATCTAGCAAGCGAAGCGTTTGTTCTAACCAGCGAGTCTTTTGAGTCCATTGTTGGGCCGTGTAGATATTGTCCATTTCATAGAAGGCAAATGGAGGAGCGGCGAAGTTACATAAGTTAAAAGTCGCGAGTTTTATTGTATTTATATTTTGCAACGGTTTAGACTCCACATTGGCTCGTAAAATCACTCGAATAATAGAACGAGCATCCATCAGATCAATAGTATCAGTACTTCAGGAAAATAATCATGCTATCTAGCCACAAATCATCAGATTGGCGCACACCGCAAAACTTTCTCATTATCATTTCTATTATTGTTCCTATCGCATTTTCCAGTTGGATGGCGTTATTGAATAATTTTGTTATTGAAAGGGCGAATTTTGATGGTGCTGATATTGGTTTGCTACAAAGTGTCCGAGAAATTCCGGGATTTTTGGCCTTTACGGTGGTGTTTGTGCTGCTGTTCATTAAAGAGCAAAAATTTATGGTGCTTTCTCTACTAATGTTAACGTTAGGGACCGCCATTACTGGTTTCTTCCCCTCTGTTACGGGGCTGTTGATCACGACATTTATTATGTCTACTGGTTTCCATTATTTTGAAACGTTAAAACAGTCTTTATCCCTTCAATGGTTGAGTAAAGAAGAAGCGCCAGAAATGCTGGGTAAACTCATCTCTATTGGTGCTCTGGCGTCGTTGCTGACTTATGGCTCGTTATGGGTAATGTTAGAAATATTTGCGTTGGATTACATTTGGGTTTATGGCATTTCAGGTGGCATTGGTTTTGTGTTGGTTTTGGTGATTGCCTTTGCGTTCCCCCAGTTTAAGACTGAGACCCCACAAAACAAGAAATTGGTATTGCGAAAGCGTTATTGGTTGTACTACGCCTTGACCTTTATGAGTGGTGCAAGACGACAAATATTCACCGTTTTTGCCGGTTTTTTAATGGTAGAGAAGTTTGGTTACAGCGTGGCGGATATCACGCTACTTTTCTTAATTAACTACTTGTTCAACTTTTTGTTTGCGAAAAAAATCGGTCGTTTCATTGGTATTGTTGGAGAGCGTAAAGCCCTTATTTTCGAATATATCGGTCTGATTTTTGTTTTTGTCGGTTATGGTCTTGTACAAACCGCGGAGTGGGCCGCTGCTCTGTATGTGGTTGATCACCTGTTTTTTGCGTTGGCGTTGGCAATAAAAACCTATTTCCAAAAGATTGCCGATCCTGCCGACATGGCATCGACCGCAGGGGTGTCATTTACTATTAATCATATAGCAGCCGTGGTGATTCCGGTAACATTTGGCGTTATTTGGCTTGTCTCGCCAGCGAGTGTGTTCTATATCGGTGCGGCGATGGCAATGATATCGCTTGTGTTGTCTCTGAATATTCCAAGAAACCCAGAAGAAGGAAACGAAGTTCGAGTTCTTAAGTGGAACTAATGCGTTTTGGTTTTTATTTGTTTGATGTTGGATTGAATGGTTGGGTTGAATCATACTCGATGTGTGATTGAGCTTAGATAGGGTTCATTAATTCTTATGCATAGGCAGCCTTTGGGCTGCCTTTTTTGATGTTCACTATCACAAGCAATAGGGAAATAAACGCTACAACCGCACTCTGATTACTGGTATGATTATTAAAAATGAACCGCCATTTCATAAAAATAGATTTATTTTTTCGAATTTATGATGAATGGTAGGGAGTGGAGAAGAACACAAGGACTGGTAAAGGTTCTTGCCCATGAAGATTCTGCGACATTTCGCGCTTGAATTACCTTGCTCATCCACACAAACAACACATTACTATTGAATGGAACGCAACTGGACAGTCAACTATGACCCAATACAAAATTGCCATCATTGGCGAATGCATGGTGGAACTGCAACGTAAAGGTGAGCTACTAAAACAGAGTTTTGGTGGCGATACTTTGAATACGGCACTCTATCTTTCGCGTCTTACTCAGCAACATGATCTTACCGTTAGCTATGTGACGGCTTTGGGTGATGACCCTTTTTCTACTGAAATGATGAATGCATGGCAGCAAGAAGGGGTGGATACGCATTTAATCTTAAAGCTGAAGGACAAAATGCCTGGTCTTTATCATATTGAAACGGATCACACCGGTGAGCGGACTTTCTTTTATTGGCGTAGTGACGCCGCAGCGAAATACGTTTTTGACCAACCTGAGTCAGCCAGTCTGTTAGAGACCTTGCTAAGTTATGATGCTGTGTATCTAAGCGGAATCACGTTGGCAATTTTAACGGATCATGGCCGTGGTAAGTTGTTTGAATTCTTGAGTACATTCAAAGCGCGCGGTGGCAAAGTATTTTTCGATAATAATTACCGCCCGAAACTGTGGCGTGATCAAGCGCTCGCAGCTGACACTTATAAAACAATGCTAAGTTACACAGACACGGCGTTATTAACATTTGATGATGATCAAGCCCTATTTGGTGACAAGGTTGTTGAGCAGTGTATCGAACGAACTTATCAAGCGGGCGTTACAGAAATTGCTATCAAACGTGGTGCGGAAGATTGCTTAATATATTGCGATAGTGACACGACAAGTGTGGCACCAAAACCGATTAGCCATGTTGTAGATACAACGGCAGCAGGGGATTCGTTTAGCGCTGGTTACCTTGCCAAGCGACTCACTGGTGGTAGCGCTGTAGCGTCTGCTGCTATGGGTCACAAGGTCGCGGGTGCAGTTATCCAGCACCAAGGCGCAGTAATTCCAAAGAATAAAACACCAGAACTCGATTAGTAGGACAAACAAATGACAACATTGAATGAAAAACTAGCGGACTTAAAAGTCATCCCAGTTATTGCTATCAACAAGGTTGAAGATGCCGTTCCACTAGGTAAGGCGCTGGTTGAAAATGGCATGCCTTGTGCGGAAATTACCTTCCGCACCGCTTGTGCCGTGGACGCGATTGCCGCTATGCGTAAAGCGTTCCCAGATATGCTAATCGGCGCGGGTACGGTGCTAACCAATGAGCAAGTTGATCAGGCTATCAATGCTGGCGTTGACTTCATTGTTAGCCCTGGCTTCAACCCAAGAACGGTTCAATATTGTATCGATAAGAATATCCCAATTGTTCCGGGTGTTAACAACCCGAGCTTGGTTGAGCAAGCAATGGAGATGGGATTGCGTACATTGAAATTCTTCCCTGCAGAGCCATCTGGCGGTGTGGGAATGCTTAAAGCGCTAACGGCGGTGTACCCTGTTAAATTCATGCCGACAGGTGGTGTTAGCCTTAACAATGTGGATGATTATCTCTCTATTCCTTCCGTATTGGCATGTGGTGGGACTTGGATGGTACCGACGGCGCTCATTGACGAAGGCCGATGGGATGAATTAGGCGCGTTAGTTAAAGATGCGGTAGCTCATGTAAACTAATTCAAATCCGCTGCACCGACGGGGCGGTTTTTGATAACGGTTCCAGGTGATAGAAAAAGAAACGCAGCCGCGTCATATCGACGCAGGCTGCTTTTTTGTTGTTGGTAAGTGATGTTGGTGGAAGTTATGTTTTGTGTAATGAACTTTAGTGCCTGGCTATGAACCGACGATGTAACGGAAACGAGACAATGCGCGTTAGTTACACTGGATAATTGGTAAACCCTAAATGCTCCGAGATATTTCGGCCGGCTTGATGCAATAGGTGCACGTAGTGATCTTTCCTATCTTCGTCGAAGCGAATGGTTGGGAAGGAGATTGATACGCCAGCGATGACGGTGCCGAAGCGGTCGTAGACCGGCGCTGCAATACAACGTAGGCCAGGTTCTTGCTCTTCGTTATCTTCACCAAAGTGTTGTTGCTTGACGAGGCTCAGCTCTTGAAGAAGTTGTTCAATACTCTCGAGTGTATTCGGTGTGCTTTTGACAAACTCAGCATCAACTAATGCATGACGAATAGAGGCTTCATCACGCTCTGCCAGTAATACCTTGCCAATTGCGGTTGTGTGTAAAGGGTTACGGCGACCGACTCTAGAATGCATTCTCAATGCATGACTCGAGTCTATTTTATGGATATAGATGATCGAACCATGATCCAGCGCGCCAAGGTGGATGGTTTCATTGGTTTCTTCTGAAATCACACGCATTTCTTTTTCCGCTAGCTCAACGAGATCCACCCATTCTAGCGATTTTGAACCCAGTTCAAACATCTTCAATGTTAATGAATATTTGTCAGCCTCACCTTGCTGGGAGACATAGCCAAGCCCTTTCATCGTTTGTAGAAATCGATAAGTGGTGGCTTTAGACATCATTAGACGCTGTGACAGATCGGAAACGCCGATCTCTTTTTGGTCACCCAATGACTCCAAAATATTGAATACTTTTAATACCGAAGAAACGGCTTCAGGTTGCGTGGATTTCTCCATGATCATTCCTTTCTCATTATGTCCTACATGCGCAAGCTAACACTGTTCACTATTTTTAAAAAGCCTTTTTAGAAAAAATGATTTAATCACGATCTGTCTCACATTTATTTTTAGTTTGAAATAATATTTTTGAAATTGCGTTTTAAAAATATTGCTAAAGGTGTTTTATTGCTTTATTGTAATTCCATATTCAGTCAGCGATACCCATCGCGACGATGACAATCATAAGTTGAGGAAAAGGAACATGATGTTAGATTCATTTAATTTAAGCGGTAAGGTCGCGATTGTTACTGGTTGTGATACAGGCTTAGGTCAAGGTATGGCACTTGGTTTAGCAGAAGCTGGCTGTAAAATTGTGGGCGTTAACTACGTTGAGCCAACGGAAACGATCGAGAAAATGCAGGCCGCTGGCCATACTTTCTTAGATGTCCGTGCAAACTTGCTTAAGCAAGATGACATTCCAACCATTATTGACAAAGCGGTAACTGAATTTGGCCGAATCGATGTGCTAGTAAACAACGCTGGTATTATTCGTCGTGAAGATGCGATTAATTTCTCAGAGCAGGATTGGGATGATGTGATGAACATTAACTCGAAGACGGTTTTCTTTATGTCTCAAGCGGCGTCTAAGCAATTTATTGCTCAAGGCGATGGCGGTAAGATCATTAACATCGCGTCCATGTTGTCTTACCAAGGTGGTGTTCGTGTGCCATCTTACACAGCATCAAAAAGTGCCGTTATGGGTATCACACGTGCGATGGCGAATGAATGGGCAAGTCACAACATTAATGTGAATGCTATTGCACCTGGGTACATGGCAACGAATAACACACAAGCATTGCGTGAAGATGCAGACCGTAACAAAGCGATCCTAGAGCGTATTCCTGCGAACCGTTGGGGTACACCGCGAGATGTTGCTGGACCATGTGTGTTCCTAGCATCTTCAGCTTCTGATTACATCAATGGCTACACTATTGCTGTTGACGGTGGTTGGTTAGCGCGTTAATACCTAAAGAGAATGAGTGAGATGGGGACAGAGGTAACAGCACAATTTTTTGGCTTAATCAGTTTTGTACTGGGTATGTCGACGTTTTATCAAAAAGACGATAAGAAACTCAAAATTCTGATGCTGTTACTTAATCTCAACCATCTTGTTCATTTCATTTTAATGGGTTCGATGGTGTCTGCGGCGAGCGCGTTGCTGTCTACGTTTAGGACAGGAATGGCGATCTACACCCGTTCTTTATGGGTTGCTGCCTTCTTTGTCATAATCAGTGTCGTCGTTGGATTAGCTTTAGCCCAAGATGCGTGGCAATTATGGCCCATCGCTGGCACTGTCATCGGAACCATTTCGATATTTTTATTAAAGGGTATTCCTTTACGCTTAGGATGCCTACTTGGCGCGACGTGTTGGCTTATCAATAATCTTTCGATTGGCTCAATTGGCGGAAGTTTGCTTGAAGCATCGGTCATTATGATGAATATGTTGACGATTGCTCGTTTGTATCGCGATAAACGTAGCTCAGATACGGTCTCTCAAGGTTAGTTTATCAATATCATGGCGTATGACCGTCTGAAAGGCGATACCGCAAGGAGTCATGTTTAGATATTAATAAATGTGACGACGTAACTTTTGGTGTCGCAGATCAGAAAGGGATGGTAGAGAAGTACTGCCATTCATATGAGAAGCTCACATTAGTGCTAACGGGTTGCTTTGAATTTGTATCAAGAGAAGAGACCCAAAGACTTCGTGCAGGTGAAGTCATCATCCATAGGGCATATACACCACACACAGTGACATGTATTGAAGCGGGTATGATTGTTGATAGTTTCATATCAAGTGATAAAGAAATATTTTAGTTATAATTTTTGATTCGCAATATAGCGGGAGAAACAAATGAAAATTGCATTGATGATGGAAAACAGCCAAGCGGGTAAAAACGCAGTGGTTTACAACGAGCTGACTAACGTGGTTGCACCACTAGACCATGCCGTGTTTAACGTGGGTATGAGTGATGAAAATGATCATCACCTTACGTACATCCATCTAGGTATCATGGCGAGCATTCTAGTAAACTCGAAAGCCGTTGATTTTGTTGTGACGGGTTGTGGTACAGGTCAAGGTGCGATGATGTCACTGAATATCCACCCTGGCATTGTTTGTGGTTACTGTCTAGAGCCGTCAGACGCGTTCTTGTTTAACCAAATTAACAACGGTAATGCGTTGTCATTAGCCTTTGCAAAAGGCTACGGTTGGGGTGCGGAACTGAATGTTCGCTATATTTTTGAAAAAGCCTTCACCACGGGTGAACGTGGTCAAGGTTACCCACTTGAGCGTGCTGAGCCACAACAACGCAATGCTGGTATTTTAAATGAAGTTAAAGCGGCAGTGGTTAAAGAAAACTACTTAGACACGCTAAAAGCCATTGATGTTGAATTGGTGAAAACAGCCGTGACAGGTGAACGATTCCAGCAATGTTTCTTCGAGCACTGCCAAGTACCAGAAATCGAGCAATACGTACGCTCACTATTGGATTAATTGTTATCTAGCGATAATACGCGTAGATATCAAGCTAGTAGCTATAAGACTAGTGGCTATAACATTAGTCGCTATGATATTCGTGGCTATAACACCAATAATAGATAGAAAAATGGCAACCTTGGGTTGCCATTTTTATTGCACATTGTTTAACCATTGGGTGTGCTCGTCATTACTATGGTTAAGAACGGCGACGTTACCAACGGTTGGTTACCTCTGCTTAATGATCTAAGTAGAGGTAGTTTTGCCAACTTTTCATGCGGATTAAAACTTTTCGCATAATCGACACATGTTTGAAGCTATCTGAGTAGATGGCAATTTCGGCGTTAGAACCCGTAGGAAGCACGTATTCACTCATATCATCATCGAGTACCAGCTTCACCATAGCACGACCTGAAGTATTGAAGGTTTGTGTACTTCTTAGTGTGCCACTCGCGCTGATCTGACCTTCAGCAATCGTCGGTAAGACTTCCACTATTTTACCTTTGAATACCTTACCCGGTAGCGCGCGGAATAAGAATTCAGCTTCAAAGCCGGGCTTAAGTCGTTGTAATGAGTTCTGTCTGAATGCACCGACAAAGAACTCTTCTTCTTTATGGACAAAGGTCATTAGCGGCACCAAAGGAAGCGGTACTGCCATCATGCCAGGTCTCAGCGCTAATTGAGTGACATAGCCGTCGGTAGGGGCACGGACAACCGTTTCTCTTAGGTTAAATTCGGCTTGAATCAATGCGGCTTTTAACTGAGCTACAGTAGTATTCTCGCCGAATATTTGTGACTCAAAAGCCAGTCTCGCGCTTTCTTCTTTCGCTTCAGAGGCTTCAAATGCAGCTTGGCTTGCTTTGAATGACTGACGGCGTGTGTCGACTTGTTGCTCAGTAAATGCACCTCGTTTGAAGCCTTTTTGATATCGAGCAAATTCGCGCTCTGCTTTGTCACGCTCGGCAGCGGCTTTAATTGTATCGGATTGCGCCGCTTTATAATCACTCTCGAGTTGTAACACATCTTGATTGGCATCGGCGAGTGCGGCTCTGGCTTTAATGACTTCCGCTTCATAAGGAATCGGGTCAATTCTTAGCATGACATCGCCTTTTTTCATCTGTTGGTTAGCTTCTACGTTGACTTCAACGACTTTGCCCCGAACACTCGAAACAATAGGCGTTGTGCTGTAGAACTGCCCACCGACTTGCGTAAACGGATGGTTGTAGTTCATTAACAAGATAAGTGTACCTATGAGTACTACGCCACCAAGCACCGCGGTTGGGACGGTCCATTTATTGAGTGGAATCTTGAAAATTTTAAAGATGGCAATACACAACGCGGCGTAAGTTAGTACGAGTAATAGATCCATGAATTACTTCTCCTCTTCCACAGCTTGAGCTTGCTGTACCACTTGTTTACTTTTTAAATACCTAATCTCTTGTTCCATGTTAGAGACTTGATCAACTAACTTTTCTAGGCGGTGATGCAAATCATGTTGCTCTTCTTCCAGTTTATGAAAGCCCCAACCACGCTCTTTGCGCCAAAGGGTTGCCCAAATCCATAGAAATGGCCAAATGGCATGCAGCGTGAATAAACTGACCCATCCAGCGACATGTATGGCGTCTTGATGAGGGTGATCACGTTCTTTTGCAATTTCAAAAGGAATATCGTGAATAACAATAATGCCGTAAAATATGACGAGGGCGACGAAAACAAGCAGTCCAAGAGCAAAGTAATCAAGAAACATAGTTCATCCTTGCGAGAGTTAAAATAGCGAATTGAAATAGTTCAACTGGTTAAGTATTTGTTATATTTATGTATTACGCAACAGATAAATGATATTTAAAGAGGAATTTGATGACATTTATTGGTGAGGGGGCTGCAATTGGTGCAGCCATGGTTTGGGCGATAGCAACATGGATTTATAGCCAGTTCAGTCATCATTTTAGTTCTATGCAGTTGAATATCATAAAAGGGTCTATTGCGTCGGTCATGATGCTGATGGTGCTGCCTTTTACTCAGATGCCTGATGTCAGTGTAGAGCCTAGGTATTTATGGATTCTTGGCATTTCCGGTGTGATCGGCATCGCTATTGGCGACAGCGCTTATTTCGCGGCTCTTAAACGTATCGGTGCGAATAAAACCTTACTTCTAGAATCTTTGGCTCCTCCACTTTCAGGCATTTTAGCATTGGTATTTTTAGGCAGTGCGTTGCAGCTTCAAAGCTGGCTGGGCGTTGTGATTACCACCATTGCGGTGACCTCTGTAGTGTTTCAGCCAAATGATGGCAACGGAACCGGTTATGATATGAAGGGCATTGCGTTTGGCCTGTTGGCAAGCACCTGTCAGGCGTCAGGCGTGGTGATTTCCCATTTTGCACTGGTGCAAGGGGATTTACCGCCATTACTTGGCGCGCTAATTCGCCTGACTATTGGGGTTGCTGCGGTCGCTATGTTTGTCGTGTTTGCGGAGAAAAAGCCGTTTAATGCGATAAAAAAACAGTGCTTGTCTATGACAAATAATAATTGGATGTGGTTATTGGCGGCCATTTTTGTCGGCACATTTTTGGCATTATGGTTACAGCAGGTGGCGCTAAAATACGCCAACCCAGCTATCGCGCAGACTCTGATTGCAACTAGCCCGTTGTTTATCTTAATTATTTACGCTATTCGTGGTGAGAAAATTAGCCGCCGTAGTGTTGTTGGTACTTTGTTCGCAGTGTTGGGGGTATCGTTATTCTTTCTTTAAAGAGTGCTTGCTTCTAGAGGGAATCCACTCATTCCAATAACTGTTTTAAGGTCATAGGGGCTTCACAAACGTTGAGTCTTTGGGCAGCGGTGAGTCCTTGCTTATCTTGATAACAAAGATTATGCCAAGCCCGAAAGATGTCGAGCAACGGCATAATACCGCCCGGTCTTAACTTTCTTCTTGGCTCATTAATAAAGCTTTCAAACAACAATTGGAAACGGGCTTGGTAAAATTCAACGCTCTCAATAGACGCAACTTGTAACCAATAGTTGGTATCGTCAACATTGTCTGAGGAAGCGTTACTGCCTGACAAGGTGTCATTGGCTGATGATAGGTAACATAACCCTTTGCTGGCCCCACTGGCTTGGTGCGCAATGGCCCAGCGATCACGCCACCAACCCATAAGAGCTATATCCGTCGTTTTTGATAGTCCACTATTATCCCACTTAGGATCTTGCATGACGTACAGGAGGTCGACGTTGTTGCTCTTGATACGTTCAAGATATACGGTTAATGCCGCAGACCGTAGAACCGGATCTTGAGGCATAAAGATAGCGAGTGGCTTTTTCTCACCAATCATCTGAGAGATATGGAGGTAATGGGCATAAGAGGTGTAGGGCGCTCTTATCAGTGTCCCTGTATTCGGATAGTGGAACTTAGAAAAATTACCTAATGGGTCTTCGACATTACTTCTCGCCAGAATATTCTGATAATTGATGTCAATACGTTCTTTGATGTTAGGAGGAGGCGTCCCAAAAGATATGTTATCTCGGTGGCTTTGGGGTCTTCTTTCGCTTTCGGTACGCTTATTGGTGCTGCCATAGTTTTCTGCGACATACTGCTTAGACAAAAATTGTGCATGGTTTTGATAGGCGTCATGGTCAAGATCGCTGTTCGCACAATTTTCTAACGTGTAATTAGTGTGTTGGCAAAGCACATAGCCGGAGTCAGCGTCGCAGGTTGCGAACCAAAAAACGCCGTTGTGACTGTTGGGTTGCAGGCTTTGGTAGTTTGAAGCAAGGGTATATTGGCGAGCATGGTTTAACCACCGCGCGTCAATATGGGCAAGCTTCCTACGACAGCGACTCGCGATTTGGTCGATATTGTCGTAAAAGGTTTTAGGGTTGATATCAAGCTTACGGCAGATTTCTCTGACTGAATAACCCGTAAATAAGAAAGCCAGTAATGCTTCTTGAAACTCAATCTTTTTATTGGCACCGGACCACTTATCGACAAATGTGCCTTGGCATGATTTACATCGATAGCGTTGGCGATCACCGCTAAATCCAAAAGCGTGATAACGCTCTTTATGGGTATCAACCGATAGACCAAAGTTTTCACATTGGCTGTCTTTACATGCAGGTAGTCCATCATCATGAGTAAGTCGCAACCGCTTTAGCTCGCTCAGGACTTCTTGGTTGTTAAGTAGGGGGGGAAACGCACCACATTCTCGGCATACCATCGCAGGTCGCTTAGGATTACTGTGCTGCAAAATATAAAGATTTGCATCACTTCTTCCAAAATTGTCACACGCCAATGTTTTACAAAAATTGAGCTGTAATCCATTTGCGGCCAGCGGCAATTTGCCTTCGGACACGTTCACCCCCTAAGGTTTATATAAATAGGTTTATAGAAACGGGTTTCTTAAATTGGCTTGATATAAATAGCTTCGAAAAAAAAAGCCAGTGTAATTTCAGGCGTTACACTGGCTTTAAAACTTATAGGTTGATGGCTGTTTCTAGTGCGACGGTCATCATTTCGTTAAACGATTTTTGACGGTCTTCAGAACTTAATTTCTCGCCGCGGATAATATGGTCGGAAACCGTAAGAATAGTCAATGCTTTCGCGCCTAAGTCTGCTGCCACGCCGTAGATACCCGCCGCTTCCATATCAACACCTAAAATACCTAAGTGCTTCATTTTGTCGAAGATGTCGGCTTCTGGTGTATAGAAAAGGTCGGCTGAGAAAATATTGCCGACTTTAACAGGAACGTTTTGGCTACGCGCTTGTTTTACGGCTTCCTCTAGAAGACCGAAATCAGCAATGGCAGCAAAGTCATGGTCATTGAAGCGAATACGGTTCACTTTTGAATCTGTTGATGCGCCCATGCCAATAACCACGTCCATTAGGTTAACATCGTCACGTACTGCCCCACAGCTGCCTACACGAATAACGTTTTTAACACCAAAATCTTTGATCAGTTCGTGAACGTAGATACAGCAAGATGGGATACCCATGCCATGACCCATAACTGAAACGCGTTGACCTTTATAGGTACCGGTATAACCAAACATGTTACGTACATCACAAACTTTCTCTACGTCTTCTAAAAACGTATCAGCAATGTATTGAGCACGAAGCGGATCGCCTGGCATCAGGACTGTTTCAGCAAAATCACCCGGGTTTGCATTGATATGAGGGGTAGCCATGGTATTGCTCCTAATATTTTAACGAATTCTGTTGAATGTCATCATTCTTTGTTGAAATGAATCTTAGCGCCAATGATAAGGCTTCTATGAGATTTTAATCACACTTTTCTTTTAATGTTCCAAGGTTACTGGTGATGATAACTAAATCTGTTGAAATCGAAGGCGCAATCGATTGATTGGGTGAATCCTAGATATTGAAGAAAAAATGCCACATGAGTGAACTGTTACACAAAGGCTACGTACTATTGTACATAACAATTTTTTGTATCACTTATTTTAAAGTGCCTTGGTAAGTTCGCGAGCGCATTTTTTACACAAGGAGTATGTCATGGATGAAAAAACTATCAGCATTGGAATCAGTTCTTGCTTATTGGGCGAAAAGGTTCGATTTGACTCTGGCCACAAGCAAAGCAGCTATGTGAACAAAGAGCTGCGGGATTATTTTTCGTTTGTCTCTGTTTGTCCCGAGGTTGGGATGGGGCTACCAGTGCCTCGACCAACAATACGCTTAATGTCGAATGAAGAGCGAATTAGCCTAGTGGAAACGAAGGATGCGACCAAGGATTATACCGATGGAATGCTGTCCTTTACCCACAAAAAAGTCGCTGAGTTGGAAAACACGGAAATGTGTGGGTATATCGTGTGTGCGAAATCTCCAAGTTGTGGGATGGAGAGAGTAAAGGTCTATACAGTCGGTCATGCTAAGGCGAATGGTGTTGGTTTGTATACCGAGCATTTGATGAAAAAAATGCCATGGTTACCTGTAGAGGAAGACGGCAGGCTTAATGATCCTGTGCTTAAAGAGAATTTTATTTCTCGCGTGTTTGGGTTAAATGATTTCTATCAGTCGATGGAAGGTGAGCCCACTCCGGGAAAAATTGTTGATTTTCACTCTCGCTATAAACTGACACTGATGGCACATAACCCGACGTCTTATAAAACACTCGGTAGGTTGGTGGCTCACCAAAATGAGTATGGGCCTGATGAGTTTTATCATGCTTATCGACTTGGATTGATGGAAGGGTTGAAGCACCGTGCGTCTCGTAAGAATGTCACGAATGTACTCATGCACATTCAAGGTTATTTTAAGCGCGTATTGGATGCCGATGAAAAGCGTGAACTGGCACAAGTGATAGACGATTATCGCACTGGGTTACTGCCTTTGCTTTCACCGCTCACGTTGTTAAAGCACTATCTTCGTGCATACCCAGATGACTACCTTGCATCGCAACGATTCTTGCAACCTCATCCAGAAGAGATGCGCCTGCGTTATGGGTTGTAATACTGTTCGCTACGCTATTCGAGACGTTGCAGAGATGACAGGGATAAAACCTGTCACTCTAAGAGCTTGGCAGAGGCGTTATAATCTCGTTCAACCTGAGCGTACTGAGAAAGGTCATCGTTTGTACACTCAAAGAGATGTGGAGACGATTCAGCGCGTTCAAGGTTGGCTTGCCAAAGGCGTGTCCATAGGCAAAGTCAAAGCTTTGTTGGAGTCGAATACTTTACCTACGGAGCATGACTCGTCTCAGCGCCTTGATGAAGCGGAGCAGCTACTTGAAGCATTAAGTGTCCTCGATGGTGATGCGGTGGGAAAGAGCATCCGTTTTGTTCTGAAAGAGTACCCTTTGGATATCGTAGAAACGCGATTTGTCATGCCTGTGTTGACGGCAATAGATTTTGTCAAAATGGGTCAACGGTCCCTGCAATATGCGTTATTTCGCACTTTACTCATTCACCAGTTATTACTCATGATTCAAGCAGAATCGAAAAAAAGCGGGAAACGTAAATATCTTCTGGTCAATTTGGACACGGTAGGGAACCTTTTTGCTTGGCTTTTTTATGCCCGTCTTGTAGAGCAAGGAGGGCGAGTGATATTTTTGGACGGTGTCGATGATATTGGGGCTTTATTCAATAAAGAGGTGATTGCTGGGTATCACGGAATACACTTGTTCGCAGAAAAATCGCTATCGGAAAAGCACCTTTCAGTGATCAGAGAGCAGCGATCCAATGATCTTGTTCCGGTTTACGTTTCACCTGTTATAGAGCATTTAATTGATGTCGAATATGACCGAAAATCGCAGTGAGCACGCATTAGGAGAGAATAATGAAACGATTAGTGTTATTTAATCGTGACTTAAGAACCATCGACAATACGGCTCTAATTCAAGCTATTGATGGTGAGACACCAGTGATCGCTGTATTTATCACTACACCACAGCAGTGGACGCAGCATGACTTAGCGCCGATTCAAGCTGATCTGATTCGCCGACGCTTAGAAGCGCTGAATGCGGAGCTTGAGGCGTTGAATGTACCTTTGCTTTATCGACAGTGTGATGATTTCGAACTGGCTAATGAGTGGTTGTTAGCGTTGTCTATGGAGCTAGGAGTCACCGAGTTATTTACGAATCTAGACTATGAAGTCAATGAAAGAGACAGGACTGCCGCACTATCAGCACAGTTTAAACAGCACGGTAAAAAGGTATTGTCATTTGATGACAAATGCATACTTCGACCGGGCAGTGTATTAAATAAACAGGGTAAAAACTTTAAAGTGTTTACCCCTTTCAAAAATGCTTGGAAAGCACAGTTTGCGTTGGCCACCATTCAAAAGCCGATGGTGTCTGTCCCTACCGATGTTCCGGCACACTATCGGTACGCGTCGAATGTTGCCTTTAGCTACCCACAAGTGTCGAGCTCACCTTGGCCTGTGGACACCAACAGTATTATCGATAGGTTGCGAGTATTTAGTCGCGATAGGGTCGCTCATTATCATCAGGAACGAGACTATCCTGCGGTGGATGGGACGAGCCAACTTAGTGCTTATTTAGCGATAGGGGCACTTTCAGCCAGACAGTGTGTGGCTCGCCTCTATCTCGACTCGATGAGATCTGATGGGTCAGAGTCACTGTTATCAGAAGGTGCAGAAGTATGGTTAAGTGAGCTTATTTGGCGAGAGTTCTATCAGCATTTAGTCTATTTCGAGCCTAAATTAAGCCGTCGTCACGGTTACCTCAGTTGGGAGAGAAATGTGATTTGGCAGGGGAGTGAAGACGCCTTTAAACGATGGTCTAATGGCGAGACTGGCTACCCCATTGTTGATGCGGCAATGCGACAACTCAATGCTACGGGCTGGATGCATAATCGATTACGTATGATTGTGGCAAGTTTCTTAATTAAGGATCTTCACGTGGATTGGCGTTGGGGTGAAGCCTATTTTATGTCCAAACTGGTGGATGGGGATTTCGCTGCAAATAATGGTGGTTGGCAGTGGTGCGCGTCGACAGGGTGTGATGGACAGCCCTATTTTCGTATTTTTAATCCCATTCGCCAGGGAGAGCGCTTTGACGCACAGGGAGAATTTATACGTCAGTGGATCCCTGAATTAGCCGAGGTACCAAAGCGTTATATTCATCAACCATGGAAGTGGGAAGCGTTTCAAAAGTTGCAATATCCTGAACCGATGGTTGATCACAAGACACAAAGAGAGATAACCTTAAGCGTATATAAAGAAGCAAAGGATCAACATTGATGTATCGTAGGACGATTTTAGCGGCTTGTCTGAGCTTCTCACAATGGATAAGTGCTGCCACCTATGCGCTTCCCGAAGATGGCAGTAATCTTGTTGGTACTATCCATTATCATAGCATTGTGGCTGGCGAAACTATGTCTGACATAGCGAAGCAATATGATGTAGGGTTTTTGTCTTTGATGGCAGCGAACAAAGGCGTCGATCCTTTTCTTCCTCCCGAAGACTATGTCTTGACGATCCCTAGTCAGACGATATTGCCAGAGGTTGAATACAAAGGAATTGTCATCAATCTTGCTGAACTAAGACTGTATTATTTTGAGCCGGATAAAGATATCGTCCACATTTTCCCTGTCGGTATTGGTCGAATCGGTCAAGATACGCCTGAAATGACGACCAAAATCAGCCAATTACGGAAGAACCCGACGTGGACCCCACCTGCATCAATACGTAAGGATTATTTAGAGAAAGGGATAGAACTTCCTGACGTGGTTCCGGCAGGGCCAGAAAACCCGCTAGGGGACTACGCTATGCGCCTAGCGTATGGGACAGGGTCATATTTGATTCATGGCACCAATAAAGACTTTGGCATCGGCTTACGTGTTAGCGCGGGGTGTATCCGTATGGATCCCAAAGATATTGATTGGCTGTTTAATGAAGCGAAAGTTGGACTACAAGTTCGCGTTATCGATGAACCAATTAAAGTCGCTCTTGAACCAGACCGAAGTGTGTTTATTGAAGCGCACGAGCCGTTGACGCGCAGTGACGGGACTAAAAAAGCCATGTCTATCCCGCAAGAGCTTGAGTGGTGGTTAGATGAGTATGGTATCTCAGATCGAATCGCTAAAGCCGCCGTGTTGGCGCAAAATGGTGTTCCCGTTGAAGTTGTGCCACCGATGGAAGCGCTTGAATAGTTATAAGGATTGTTAGTATGAAACGCTAGCAAGTTTACGTTTACTATTCGCTCCATTTTAAAAGGAAAAAAAACACCCGCATATAGCGGGTGTTTTTTATTTATCTGTGTTGCTTACTTAGTGTAATGCGTAGTCATTTTTAGATGCCAGTAAAACCAAGGGTTCCGTAGTTATTTCAATGCTTTACTGTTTGCCTGTTTTGTCAGTATCATTCAATAATGACCAGTATCACGAAAGTCTGTCGCCATTTTTAATAGGTATACTTGTCGGGAAATATTTAAGTTGATGGTTTCAAGTTGTGACTCAGTGGTAGACAGATGGGCCGCCTTAGCCTAGTTCTAATCCCTATTTTTACAACCATCCCAGCGGATGGAAGTATTGTTGGTACGTTACATAGCGCAAAGCATCGAATCTATTGGCTGTCTGTAAACTAGGCGGTGTTTCTCATTTTTCTACATACATTCAATTTTCTTGCCATCGTCCAGTATGCATTTTATACATTATATGCAATGATTACC
>NZ_JAKRRY010000160.1 GCF_026191675.1 Vibrio qingdaonensis
TCTGTGGATACAGAAAACCACGGGTTTACCCGTGGATGAATGCCTTTGGAGACGGTACGATGGATAAATGCAATATTACACCTCGTCCCATAGTGTCTATTACACGAAGTATCACGTAGTTTGGGTAACTAAGTACCGTCGGAAAATCCTGAATCCTGGTATGTGCAGCTACCTACGGAAGGTTATGCCAAAGTTACTGCGAAGTTTACCTGGCGTTGAGATCGAGACGATAGGCTTTGATGAAGATCATCTGCATATGATGATGCTTATCCCACCGAAATACAGTATTTCAGACGTCATGGGTAAACTAAAAAGCCTATCGTCGCACCACATGCGAAAAACGTTCAGTTGGCTAAGTAAGGTTTACTGGAAAGAGAACATTGTTTGGTCGCCAGGTTACTTTGTCAGTAGCGTAGGCGTGAATGAACAAATTATAGCGAATTACGTTAGACACCAGGGCGAAAAGGATTCTGGTCAACTCCGCATGGAGTTGTAACAGTAAGTACCCCGTGCATGCACGGGGGTATCTAC
>NZ_JAKRRY010000161.1 GCF_026191675.1 Vibrio qingdaonensis
TGTTTTCGTTATAAGCATTAGGATCAAGACTGCTTTCAACTTGAGCTATCGATCGCAGCAGATCTGGATCAACATTATAATATTGTCCTGCTTCATCAAAACAAAACGAATACCCGACACTTGGAAATACCGACAATAATAAGATTAGTTTTTTCATAAGCTAAAAAATGGAGTCCAAAGGAACTCCATTATATCGCGTGAATTGACGTCATCAATATTCATTAGGGAGTAAAATCGTAGTGCAACTACGATCACGCTCGGTAATTATCCAGACTTGTTCATTACAAATGGTGTAACTGGATAAAACCCGCTCGCCTGTCTTGGTGGCTTCGTCATTGGTAAGTTTATCTTCAACACAGACATTTCCCCAATCACCATTTTGGTGACGATGTAAGTAAATCGGTAAATTCACACCAATATTGTTATTTAGCAGTTCAGTAATGCCTTGTGTACAAACAACTTTGCCAAGATCAAACGGCACAGCCGTACAAACATAATTTTTTTCTTTTG
>NZ_JAKRRY010000162.1 GCF_026191675.1 Vibrio qingdaonensis
AAAAAGGAAAAAATTATGTTTGTACGGCTGTGCCGTTTGATCTTGGCAAAGTTGTTTGTACACAAGGCATTGCTGAACTGCTAAACAACAATATTGGTGTGAATTTATCGATTTA
Organism: Vibrio qingdaonensis; assembly: GCF_026191675.1. Classification (GTDB taxonomy): domain Bacteria; phylum Pseudomonadota; class Gammaproteobacteria; order Enterobacterales; family Vibrionaceae; genus Vibrio; species Vibrio qingdaonensis. Next base: position 116 of record NZ_JAKRRY010000162.1, read on the forward strand.
CTTACATCGTCACCAAAATGGTGATTGGGGAAATGTCTGTGTTGAAGATAAACTTACCAATGACGAAGCCACCAAGACATGCGAGCGGGTTTTATCCAGTTACACCATTTGTAATGAACAAGTCTGGATAATTACCGAGCGTGATCGTAGTTGCACTACGATTTACTCCCTAATGAATATTGATGACGTCAATTCACGCGATATAATGGAGTTCCTTTGGACTCCATTTTTTAGTTTATGAAAAAACTAATCTTATTATTGTCGGTATTTCCAAGTGTCGGGTATTCGTTTTGTTTTGATGAAGCAGGACAACATTATAATGTTGATCCAGATTTGCTGCGAGCGATAGCACAAGTTGAAAGCAGTCTTGATCCTAATGCTTATAACGAAAACC
>NZ_JAKRRY010000163.1 GCF_026191675.1 Vibrio qingdaonensis
GCAAAAACAATCATCGGTGTAGACATTAATGAAAGCAAGTTTGAGCTAGCGAAACAGCTTGGCGCGACTGACTGCATTAACCCAATGAAGTTTGATAAGCCAATCCAAGAAGTGATTGTTGACATGACGGATGGCGGTGTTGACTACTCGTTCGAGTGTATTGGTAACGTTAACGTGATGCGTCAAGCGCTTGAATGCTGTCACAAAGGGTGGGGCGAGTCTGTCATCATCGGTGTGGCTGGCGCGGGTCAAGAGATCTCCACGCGTCCATTCCAACTGGTTACCGGTCGTGTATGGCGTGGTTCTGCTTTCGGTGGCGTGAAAGGCCGCTCAGAGCTACCTGAAATCGTTAACCGCTACATGGCAGGTGAGTTTGGTCTTCAAGAGTTCATCACTCATACCATGGGTCTACAAGATGTAAACGAAGCGTTTGAATTGATGCACAAAGGTGAGTCAATCCGTACCGTTCTACATATGGATAA
>NZ_JAKRRY010000164.1 GCF_026191675.1 Vibrio qingdaonensis
CGACCTAGGTGAGTGTGGAAACCGTAGAATTCAAATACATCGATTTCTTTCACGCGGTTAACAATCTTCTTCGCTTCTTCTTTAAGAAGGCCGAATTTGATCCATTTCATCGCGCCGATGAAGTTAGGGAACGGGTATGCGTCTGGTTCGAAGTCGTTGAAGAAATCTTCAGGGATCACTTTTAGACGAACCGCGATGCGAACTTTTTCAGTTGGCTTCACTTCGCGAGCGATGCGCTCAACGATTTCAATTTCTTCATAAGAATCTAGGTGAACCGCGTAGCCGTATTCAATGGCTTTACGGATAGCAAGCTCAGGCTTAACCGTACCGTTAAGTGCGATCGTTTTTGGATCGGCACCTGCGTAGTGAGTCGCTTCCACTTCACCAGGACCAAAACAGTCACCGCCTACGCCTTCTTCGTTACAAATAGCACGAACCGCGAAGTTAGTGTTTGATTTGATAGCAAACATAACGTT
>NZ_JAKRRY010000165.1 GCF_026191675.1 Vibrio qingdaonensis
GCTTGGAGTAAAACAGAAAATCATAGAAAAGTCCGGTGTTTGGTATAGCTATCAGGGAGACAAGATAGGACAAGGAAGACAGAAAGCTTGTCAGTACCTCGTCGAACACCCAGCGGTGAGTCAAGAAATTGAAGATTTACTGCGTGTTCAATTATTAGCTCCAACAGTGCCAGCCGAAGAAAACATTCAAAGTTCTACGCCCGTAGATCAGGAAAACCTTACCTCATAGCTACGTAAAGTGACAACAGAAAGGGGCCAGTTTATCGGCCGGAGAAACCGGCCCCAGAGCACCCAATAAAAAATTCAACTGAATGCCTACTCATGATAATTCAATGCACTCCATAAACGCACCTGAGCATTTTATACAGTTGCATATTTATCATCGATGTATTACTGATCTTTAGCGTAGGTTGTGTTGGCGGTGCGCTATAGTGCGTCAACTGCCTTGTCCGATCCAACTT
>NZ_JAKRRY010000166.1 GCF_026191675.1 Vibrio qingdaonensis
ATTTTCTAATATCCCCATTTTATCAAATGACGCCGCTCCAACCCTTCCATGTCGCCACGAGTAGACAATTTGCCGGTTTCGATCAAAGTAAACTTCCGCGTCTTGAGGTTTGAGTAAAAAAAGCAACCACGCTCCTAAAGATAAAGTGCACATCAGGGCAAGGAAGCCTGTCGTTGATAGAAAACTATCTAATTTCCCTAGTTGCTTAAGTGCTCTCATATGAGTAGACAGTGTCACATCACCGTCTTGCTCAAAATAGATGCGGTAGCCTTGAATTTGCTTTTCATTCTCAGCTAGCCTTCGGCGATAATATACCTCTTCTTCTACGTCGCCTTCATTTTTGGCATCTTGAATCCATCGTTTGTAATCGGAATTTCTACCTTGATGAAATTCAATCATACGCTCAGCTCGAGCCTTTTGAGACTCAAAGTTATATTTGTAGCTGGAATCGTAGAC
>NZ_JAKRRY010000167.1 GCF_026191675.1 Vibrio qingdaonensis
ATAAATAACCTTCGTATAGGAGAAGCAATTTTTTTAGGCTGTGAGCCTTTAGAGCACGAAAATATCAAAGGCTTACATACGGATGCGGTTTCTTTGACCGCTGAAGTGATTGAATCCAAGACTAAACCGACTTTGCCTTGGGGGAGTCGGGGGTTAAATGCTTTTGGTGAAAAAGAAAGCCTTCAAGATAGAGGGGAGGTCTCACAAGCTATTGTAGCATTAGGCCGCCAAGATGTTTGTGTCAGCGGGCTTAAGGCTCCGAATGGGATTAAGATCATGTCTTCAACCAGTGATCATCTTGTCCTTGAATCCTCACGAAAACCACTATTTGTAGGGGAAAAAGTCACATTCGGTTTAGATTACAGTGCGCTCTTATCTTCTATGTCTTCACGTTATATCAATAAATATTTTAAGGCACCTAAAGGGAGAAGAAAGCAAGAAGG
>NZ_JAKRRY010000168.1 GCF_026191675.1 Vibrio qingdaonensis
TCTTCTCCCTTTAGGTGCCTTAAAATATTTATGGATATAACGTGAAGACATAGAAGATAAGAGCGCACTGTAATCTAAACCGAATGTGACTTTTTCCCCTACAAATAGTGGTTTTTGTGAGGATTCAAGGACAAGATGATCACTGGTTGAAGACATGATCTTAATCCCATTCGGAGCCTTAAGCCCGCTGACACAAACATCTTGGCGGCCTAATGCTAGAATAGCTTGTGAGACCTCCCCTCTATCTTGAAGGCTTTCTTTTTCACCAAAAGCATTTAACCCCCGACTCCCCCAAGGCAAAGTCGGTTTAGCCTTGGATTCAATCACTTCAGCGGTCAAAGAAACCGCATTCGTATGTAAGCCTTTGATATTTTCGTGCTCTAAAGGCTCACAGCCTAAAAAAATTGCTTCTCCTATACGAAGGTTATTTAC
>NZ_JAKRRY010000169.1 GCF_026191675.1 Vibrio qingdaonensis
ATTAACTTACCAAGCGCACTTAACTTCAAACCAAAACCGCCAAGCTTATGGCGTCCACTTGAGTAGTTTGTTAGTTGCCTACGCCCTATTCTCTTATTTGCACCAAGGTGCTCATTGCTTGCCGCAAACTAAATTACTACCACCACGCCGTGCTTGATAGCTGACAGAACTGACATATTTCGATAAATGCGAGTTGGCGCGAAAAAGACCCCACCGAAGTCACTGAAAAACGGGTTGAGGAAGATGTTACTTTCGTTGCTCCCGGACGGACACAAAAAGCAGTGCCGCGAAACCTCGATGGCTAAAGCGAACGACTAATTGGTGCTGCCACCGGAAAGAAAGTTAAGCAGTGGGGCTTGTCGCTGAATAGCTAAAGGGACAATGATTTGACCACTAAATTTCTAAGTGCAACTAACGCCC
>NZ_JAKRRY010000017.1 GCF_026191675.1 Vibrio qingdaonensis
TCTGATGAGCCTTTTTGAGGTTCTAAATTAGCCCGTTAACTTACTAAATTTTGAATCGACCAATCTCGCGACCTAGCTTCTGCGACAGCTCTGACAACTCTACCGCTTGTTGAGCTGCTTCATGCGCTTCTTCGGCTAACTCATCGGAAACATCGCGGATGCCCTGAGTATTGCGAGTGATCTCTGAGGTCACAGAGGCTTGCTCTTCTGCCGCCGTCGCGATTTGCGTTGCCATATCACTGATTTGCCCCACCGCCGATAAGATTTGAGTCAAGCTTGCTGCTGCACTGTTGGCATCATCCACGCTGGTTTCGGCTAAGCCGCGGCTATCATTCATAATACCGACCGCTTTACCCGTTGTGGCTTGCAGTGTCTCAATAGTTTGCTGAATCTCTTGCGTAGACGCATGAGTGCGTTGGCTCAACACACGTACTTCATCAGCAACCACAGCAAAACCCCGACCTTGCTCACCCGCTCGCGCGGCTTCAATTGCTGCGTTAAGAGCAAGCAAATTCGTTTGCTCGGCAATACCTTGAATCGTCGACAAGATGGTGTTGATGCTACTACCATGAACTTCAAGCTCGCGAATCACTGCGGTTGCGACATCCACTTCTTGAGCCAGATTCTGAATTGAATGTTGGGTCGCTGATACTTGACCCGCACCGTGGTTGCTTGCCTCTACCGCCTCAGAAGAGTTATTCGCAGTCATATCAGCATTATTGGCAATTTCTTGCGTCGCCGCTGCCATCTCATTGATTGCTGTAGCAACCATATTGATTTCGTCTTGTTGCGTTTGAATACGTTGACTACGAACTCGCGCATGAGTCGCGGTATCTTTCGCTTGTTCTGACAAGGCGACCGACACATCGGTAAGCTTCATAATCGTTTCGTGCATGTAACTAACAAACGTGTTGAAGTTGCGAGCTAATTGTCCCACCTCATCGTGGCTTCTTGGTTCTAGGCGGCTGGTTAAATCCCCTTCACCAGACGCGATTTCTGCCAGTGCTTTAGACACTCGCGCTAAATCATTAATAAGGAAGCTCACCATCCAAGAGGCGATGGCGGCAACGAAAATAACGATGACAACTGAGGTAAGTATTAGCTGCGTAAGCGCGCTGTTCAGTTTCGCCAGTTCGGTTTGTTTATCTAACTCTACCGCCAGTACCCAATTAGTCTCAGGAACCTTAGTGAAGTACAACATTTTCTCCACGCCTTGAATCGCGACTTCCGTCATCTCACCACGAGACGCGAGCTCACTGATAGCAGACGTCGTCAATTCGGGACTTAGCTCCGTCATTGACTTTAATAACAACGAGGTATTTTGGTGGGCAAGGAAGGTATTATTCGACAAGTCAATCAACATCGCGCTGGCATTATGTCCCACGTTCAAACTAATGACGTCTTGCACTAACTGATCAATTAATACATCGGCACCAACGATGCCAACTAAGCGACCATTTTTCTTTACAGGTTCAGCGATGGTCACCAGCAAAGCATTGGTAATGGCATCTTGATATGCCTCAGTAATAATCTGTTTATTGGCAGACGCTGCATCCTGATACCAAGGGCGCGTTCTAGGATCGTAATCGGCTCTGTTACGCTCTGGGTGAGAACGATACATTCCACCATCTGGAGTCCCCAAAAAGATGTCGTCAAAGCCACCAGCGACACGTGCTTGTTTTAGGTAGGGTACTTTATCTTCTACTTCGGAGAATGGATTAAAAGCGGTCGCAATGTCCTTTCTCACTCCGATCCAATTTTCTATTCCTTCCACTGCCGCAAGCGATACGTTATTCGCACGACTTGAGATTGCATCATGCGTCTGTGTTGAAAGTTGTTGCGCAGACAAGATGGTTAATACCACGGCCATCAATAGTACAGCAGACAACATTGCTGTAATGAGTTTTTGCTTTAGAGATAATTTCATCGGTTATTATTCTTTTAGTAACTTAATAGTTAATTAATCATGTTAGTCATGAAAAGTACTGCGGGCAGATAATATCCAAATTCCGATGCAAAATCGACCGTCAATATTTTGTCTAGCTTTTCATTTCCGCCAAAATTATGCCGATGCGAACCGCAACCAATCGAGTCACATTTTTGACCTCAGTAAGCCAAGCATTCTCTCATTACCCCACTTTTAACACCCACGCTAAAACTTCACATTAACCATATGATTTTATGATGATTTTTATCGGTAACTTTTTATCACCTCGATATAGAGAACAGGCTGAGCAAGTAAGAGCACTGGGGGCGTGTAATATAAGATTTCAGAAGCGGAACATAACAAATTAAATATCAGTTTATAAGAATAAATAGGAAAATTTAACGTAGAAGAACATCGATTAGATCAAAAAAAGAGCAGCCTTAGCTGCCCTTTTTACGTTATTTAGAATTTACACACATCAACATACCTATAGATGCTGTTCACTATGTGCGTTCTGTTTTCATACCCATAAGTAGACTCACACACATTGCCAGTAATATAAAGGTAAATGGCAACGCTGATGAAATAGCACCCGCTTGCAATGCTTGGATAGCTTCGCTACCACCAATCCACAATAACGCAACCGCAATAGCCCCTTCCATAAAGGCCCAAAATACACGCTGAATAACAGGCGCATCAATTTTACCACCCGCGGTAATGCTGTCGATCACCAAAGAACCGGAATCCGAAGACGTAATAAAGAACACCAAAACAAGGATCACCGCAATGACAGACAGTAACGTGCCCATTGGTAGCGCATCAAACATTTCAAACATGGCCAATGGTACATCACGCAAGCCATTTGCACCCAGCGTACCCACTTGATTAACCACTTGGTCAATGGCAAGGCCGCCAAATACAGACATCCAAATAATCGTCACGGATGTCGGAACAATAAGTACCGCAGTAATGAACTGCCTTACTGTACGTCCCTTAGAAACGCGAGCAATAAACATACCAACGAATGGGGACCATGAAATCCACCAAGCCCAATAGAATACCGTCCAACCGTGCATCCACGCTTCATCATCACGACCATGAGGATTACTTAGTGGTACGATGTTTTTCAAATAAGCGAACAACGTATCAGGGATCGAGGCGAACGTTACCGCATAGCCAATTAAAGCCACTAACGCCAATAAAATAAACGCAACGATCATATTGATGTTACTGATGACCTTAACACCGCCATCAATGCCACGTAATACCGAAACAACGGCGAGCAAAGTGACAACGGCAATCACGATCACCTGCAACGTCATGCCAGATTCAACACCGAAGACATGGTGAATACCACTTGCTGCCTGCTGTGCGCCTAAACCAAGTGACGTAGCTAAACCAAACAAAGTCGCAAGAACGGCTAGAATATCAATGATATGCCCAGCCCAGCCCCAAGCTCTATCACCTAAAATAGGATAGAACACAGAGCGCATCGATAGAGGTAAACCTTTATTGTAGGTAAAGAACGCTAGAGATAAGGCAACAACACCGTAGATCGCCCATGGGTGTAACCCCCAGTGGAACATAGTGGCGCCCATCGCAAGCTCGCGAGCCTGCTCTGTGTTTGCTGCTACGCCTAGCGGGGTTTCATACCACCCCGTAAAGTAAGCCACTGGTTCGGCAACACTCCAGAACATAAGGCCAATGCCCATACCAGCAGCGAATAACATCGCCAGCCAAGACATAAATGAATAATCCGCCGTGGCATCTTTGCCGCCTAAGCGTATTTTACCAAATGGAGAAACAATCAGACCCAAACAGAAGATGACAAAAATATTGCCCGCCCACATAAATAGCCAGTCAAACTTATTAATGATCTGCCATTTAATACCGTCTAACGCACTTTTTGCTGTCTCAGCATCAACCACCACTGCCAGTACTAGTAATAACGCAATAAAACCTGCACTCCACCCAAATACTGGGTTATGCACGTCGAATCCCCATTTTTGAACATTATCTTGTCCAATTGTATAGTCAGTACTGTCAATACTGTACTTATCAATACCTTTTGTCATCGTTCCTCACCCTGACGAACTGCTATCCATCAAAATATTTTGTGTACTAAGTAATACCAAATATCCGTATGACACAGACTGCGTTATCACTCAACTTTTAGTGCTACGAAAGATTCAGTTTAGCAAAAAATGTCTGAAATATCATACAGTCTTTACCATTAGCCTGTTACTCATCGTTGGCTAAACCAAAGTATAGACTATTTAGATGTCAAATTATTGATACGAAAACCGGACCCGTGCATGCCTGATTTGCGAGCACAAAAAAAGCCCATCGTACTTTTCCAGTAATATGGGCTCAATGTATTATTTTCGCGATTAAACGACGCTAGTTTTTTGCTATCGCATCGATTTGTAATACTGGCGCAGCATCGATGCCTTCCGCATTCATCATCGATGATATTCTTTGGATAGAAGATAACAACAAGGTTTGTTCCCACGCCTCAAGACTTTGAAATTTCTGTACGAAGCTGTCTTGGAGTGGCAAAGGGGCGCTATCAAGCACTTCAGTGCCTTTTTCTGTTAAAACTGCATGAACTTTTCGCTTGTCTTGATGACTTCGTTCACGTCTTACATAATCGTTCAGCTCTAGTCGGTCGATAATAGTCGTCGCTGTCGCCTGACTAACATTGGTATAATTCGATAACTCACGAATGGTTACATTCCCTTTTTCCCTGATTGCCTTCATCAGCACCAGTTGCGGTCCAGTGAGTCCGCACTCTTTTTTTAATTTTTTCGAATGCAAGTCGATGGCTCTTATTACTTGACGTATCGCCACGAGCACTTCTTCGTGTTTTTCCAATTCTTTATTCCAAATTAGCGATTATCTGTTAATCCCTGCGTTTTAACACATTCATACCGATGATGCATCTCAATCACACCTATAAACCGATCGCGACCACCATTGACTCATTATTAGTGTTTAAAAAGGTGCGCTTGCACACTCCCTTAATAATGGACTGCAACCCTCGGTCGCACTTAAGTTTACGGGCGTTATTTTACCGATAAAAACACAGAAAAAACAGCCCATTTCATTAGAGTTAAAACCGTTAGTACTCTATACAGTTTGTCCATTAAAAATAGTCCAAAATGCGAGCAAAACAATGAATATCTTCCCATTTATAATTACTTTTGTTAGTATTCGCCCGAATTTTAGTTAGAGCTCTAAGTAGTATCAGAGGAATGATGAATAATACTAAGGACAAGTATAGTATTGAAAATACTGACTATACTGTTGGGCAAGATAATGTCCAAAAATGGGGGTTTGATGTTCATAACCCTGTCTTCGGCACCAGCGCAGCACTCATCGTACTGTTTCTCGTCGCCCTTCTCGTCGTAGACCCTGCCACCGCCAAAGCCACACTTGATGGCGCTAAATGGCAAATCATTGGCGCATTCGACAACTTATTTATGTGGGCGGGCAATATCTTTGTGATTTTCTGCCTTGGCCTTGTCTTGTCTCCTTACGGAAAAATCCGTATTGGTGGTGCAAGTGCAAAACCTGACCATTCAACCCTATCCTGGATTGCAATGCTATTTGCCGGCGGCATGGGTATTGGCCTGATGTTTTGGGGGGTAGCAGAACCTGTTGCCTACTTCACTGGTTGGTATGAGACGCCTCTTGGCGTTGAAGCTTATACTGAGGAAGCGCGTAAAGTAGCGCTGGGCGCGACTATGTTCCATTGGGGTATTCATCCATGGTCCATGTACGCCGTTGTTGCGCTTTCAATGGCATTCTTTGCCTTTAATAAAGGCCTTCCTCTTTCAATGCGCTCGGTATTCTACCCACTGTTAGGGGATAGAACATGGGGTTGGTTTGGCCACATCATTGATATTCTGGCCGTTCTCGCGACTCTGTTTGGCCTTGCAACCTCATTAGGTTTAGGTGCGCAGCAAGCCGCAAGCGGCATTGGCCACGTATTTGGTGTCGAAGCAGGTACAACATTACAACTTGTCGTTATCGCGTTTGTCACCGCATTGGCGATCTTTTCTGTAGTTCGTGGTATTGATGGTGGTGTAAAGCTACTAAGTAATACCAACATCCTTATTGCTTTTGTCCTTTTGATTGTCGTCATTGTTGCCTCGATTGCCACATTCTTTGGCTCATTAGGAACTACGATTGTCGGCTACGTTGAGAATATTATCCCGCTAAGTAACCCTCATGGTCGTGAAGACGAAGCATGGATGCACGGTTGGACAGTATTCTACTGGGCGTGGTGGATTTCATGGTCCCCTTGTGTTGGCATGTTCATTGCGCGCGTTTCTAAAGGGCGCACTGTACGTGAATTCCTGACAGCCGTTATTATTATCCCGACCACCATCACATTATTTTGGATGGCAGCGTTTGGTGGTATGGCCATTGATCAAGTGATTAACCAAGTCGGAGAGCTCGGTCAAAATGGGCTGACAGATTTAACGCTATCACTGTTCTATGCATACGAAGCTTTGCCAATGAGCACCGTTTTATCGGTTATCTCTATCATCTTGATTATGGTGTTTTTCATTACTTCATCAGACTCAGCCTCACTGGTTATCGACAGCATCACCGCAGGTGGTAAAGTGGATGCACCAGTACCACAGCGAGTCTTCTGGGCGACAATTGAAGGTGCTATTGCAGCGGTACTGTTATGGGTAGGTGGTACAGAGGCGATTCAAGCACTGCAAGCTGGTGCAATCTCTACGGCGTTACCATTTACAATTATTCTGCTAGTAATGTGTGTGAGCCTATTAAAAGGTATGCGTACTGAACTTCAAGTGCACCAACACAGCTACGCGTAACGCTATCACGATTTAAATACGTTAAGACCCGCTTTTGCGGGTCTTTTTTATCAAGCGCCACCATTAATATCAATAGTGTCCACACTCTGCCCTATCCCAAACCATGTTCCAGTGCGTACTTTGCCAATTCAGCCGTCGAGTGCAAGTCCAACTTGTGTTTAATGTTCTGCCTATGAGTTTCTACTGTACGATAAGATATATCGAGCATCTGCGCTATTTTCTTGCTGCTACTTCCTTGTGCGACTAATTTCAACACCGACTCTTCTCTACGACTCAATGGATTAGTCTTGCTCTGTGCTGGTGACACCTCTTGTGAAAATAACGTTTGCGTAACAGACTCACAAAAATACGTAGACCCTTGCTTCACCGTTTTGATGGCTTGAACCATTTTTTCTGCCGATATTTCCTTTAACATATAGCCCACAGCCCCTGCCTGCATCACTTTCATAATATATTCACGATTATCATGCATCGTGAGCATAAGCACTTTGGTTTCAGGACGTTCTTCTTTCAATAGCTGTGTCGCTTCTATGCCATTCATAATAGGCATACTCACGTCCATTAGTACCACGTCAGGCTGGTACGATTTGACCACGTCTACCGCCTCAAGCCCATTACTTGCCGTTGCAATCACCTCAATATCGGGTTCTCGCTCTAGCCGAGCGATGAAACCTTCCAAAACCACTTGATGATCATCCACTATCACCACTTTGATCGGTTCATCCATTATTCCGTTCCTTCTAACTTCAGCAAGACTGTGATTTCTGTTCCGCTTCCATAATCACTCAGTAATTCAAACTCACCACCAATAAACTCAACACGCTCTCTCATATTACGCAAACCGATTCCGCGTGCTGCCAGTGCATTGGTCACATCAAAACCAATGCCATTATCACGAATCATTAATTGCAACACACTACCAAACTGCTTTAGAAACACCGTAACTTGCGTCGCATCTGCATGCTTTTCTATATTATTCAGTGATTCTTGTACAACACGATATAAGGTCGTTGCCACCTCTGATTTAAGTTTAGATGCTTGTGTATCAAGCACCAGTTCTGTATTCGCGTGAGAGTAGGTTTTGAAGTCTTGGAGCAAACTTGAAATGGCAGCTTCCAGCCCGATATCGTCCAAGGCGCTCGGTCTAAGATGATGTGAGATTCGTCTCACTTCAATAATCGCTTCTGATAATGACGATAGAGACTTACTCAAGTGTCCAATGGAACGTACATCAATATCCTTGGTATCCATTAACTCTAAGTGACACTTACTCGAAACCAGCAGTTGGTTGACCCCATCATGTAATTCTCTAGCCAAGTGCTTTCTTTCGTCTTCTTGAAACATCACTGTTTTATGTGCCAGCTCTTTTAAGTTCTTATCGGCTAATTTATGCTCATGCCAATTCACTGCTAAGGTAAGCACAATAATAACCGCCACCGTCACCGCAAAAATCGTCACAATAGAAAACATCGTGGTTTCAATATTTTTATCGATGGCGGCTCGAAGTAGCGCGACCTCCCTAGCCACATCCTCAATATAAAGTCCGGTGCCAATCATCCATTCCCACTTGTCTAACCACGCTGCGTAGCTCAACTTAGTTACCGTTTCGCCAGTCGACGGTTTCTGCCATAAATATTGATGGAATCCTCCGCCCGCTTGAGCTTGGAACAGCAATGTTTCTATTAGGTAATTGCCGTCTTGGTCTTGTAGCTTAAGAAGGTTTCGTCCCACCAGCTCTGGCTGTATGGGGTGAACAAGATTGGTGCCTGTCTTATCGTAGGCAAAAAAGTAGCCGTCCGTGCCGTAACGTAAGCGGTCTAGAATTTCTCTAACTTGGGCCTTCGCTTCTGATTCAGAAAGATCCGGATCGTTATAAGCGTATTCGATAGCATCAAATGCAAGCTCTACGCTGTCCTTCAACGCTGACTCTTTCGAACGAATTAGACTCTCTCGGAAGATCTCGATTTCTTTTTCGCCAAAGGATTTGGCTTGATGGAGGGCAATCCAACTCACGCTAGCCGTCAATATCACTAACGGCAGTAACGTCAATAAGATCAGTTTTGCTTTGAGTGGCATAGAAGTCCCTTCTAACTGCAGCCGCCGATAAAGGCAATGCATCCCGTAAGACACATTACCACGGCGGCCAAATAAATGAACTTCCTTACGCCACAACGGTAATTAGATCACATTCCATAGAAGGATGGGAACACTAACAGTGACGCTAACACTAGGATTTGAATAGCAATAAACGGCATAACCCCACGGTATATATCTCTTGTCGTCACGCCATTCGGCGCCACCCCTTTCAAATAGAACAAGCTAAAACCAAATGGCGGCGTTAAGAACGATGTCTGTAAATTCATCGCGACGAGTATGGCAAACCACGTCATATTGATGCCCATGATCTCAGCAACGGGTGCAATCATCGGAACAATAATGAAACAGATTTCCACAAAGTCGATGAAGAAACCTAGAATCAAAATCACCAGCATGGTGATAATGAGGAAACCCCACTTCTCTCCTGGAATGGACAACATCCATTCTTCCACCAGCATGTCGCCACCAGTATAGGTAAACGCCATCGAAAACGCAGTTGCGCCCAATAGAATGGCGAACACCATCGCCGTAACCTTGACGGTCTCTTTTGATGCTTCGTAAAGCATACGAAAATTAAACTGACCATAAGCCAACGACAATAAAATCGCCCCTGCGCCACCCAGCGCCGCAGATTCTGTTGGGGTTGCCACACCAGCGAATATTGAACCCAGAACAATCACAATCAAGGCTAGAGGCGGGATAATGGCTTTTAGCGCCGTTCTTACTTCTTGACTGCGTGAAATGGACTCATCTCTAGGAATGGGCTGCGCCGCTTCTGGGTTAAGTTTTGCGTATATCAGGATATATAAAACATAAGCTCCCACTAACACTAACCCTGGCCAAATTGCCGCCTGAAACAAGTCACCAACTGGCACACCAAGTACATCGCCAAGAAGGATTAATACTATCGAAGGCGGAATGATTTGCCCCAATGTTCCTGACGCACAAATAGTACCGCACGCTAACCCTTTATCGTAATTGTACTTCAACATAACTGGTAGAGAGATAAGCCCCATCGCCACAACCGAAGCGCCAACGACTCCTGTCGACGCTGCGAGTAGCGCCCCAACTAATACCGTTGAAATCGCAATACCACCACGCACACCACCAAATAAACGCCCCATGGACTCTAGCAGTTGCTCTGCCAGCTTAGTTTTTTGTAAAACTAAGCCCATAAAAACAAATAGCGGTACCGCCATTAAAACGGTATTTTCCATAATGGACTGGATTCGATATGGCATGAACGCGAACATTTCGATGCCTTCTGCCCACACGCCAAATATTAGCGCGATGCCTCCAAACGTGAAGGCCACAGGAAATCCTAACAGTAGCGCAAACAGCGCTACAAAAAACATGACTATGCCGATCATAGAAACAATCCTTATTCTTTAGAGTCGGTTGAATTGGCGTATATCAAATGAGGGTTAACCAGCTTATTTAGAGAATGGAGCACTAGCCCGACTCCACTGATCGCCATAAAGAAGAAGGAAAGAGGGATCATGGCTTTAATGACCCAACGGTATGGTAAGCCTCCAGGATCACCTGACGTCTCGCCCAGTGCAAAGCTTTCTTTGGCAAAATCAATACCGAACCATGCCACCAATAAACAGAATGGGAAAAGAAACACAAACGTACCGATCAAATCAATGATCGCGCGTGCTTTTACCGATAATCGCTCGTAAAATACGTCAACTCTCACATGGCCTCCAGCTTTAATTGCGTAGGGAACGCCAAGTAAAAATACCGCTGAAAATAGATGCCATTCCATCTCTTGAAATGCAATCGACACGTCATTAAATACATAACGCATCACCACGTCGTACACGACATTTGCAAGTAGTAATAAAAATAAAAGACTCGACACAACTCCCAGCACATCGCTGACTTTGTTAAACAGTCTCTCTATATAAATTAGGCTTCGCATACCAGACTCCATCCCGCACTCATATAGTTTTATTTATGTGTAGAGTGCGTAAGTATTCAAAAATAGACATCGTAAAATAAAGTTTGATGACGAACGCTTCGTTCATTGGCCATCTCGTCATCTATCTTTATAAAAATTAATTAGGTGTAATTTGAATTCAGTAATCATCGATAAAAGAAGTGGCGCTAAGCGCCACTTCAGAATGATTAATCATCAAATTTATTGAGGTAAGCTTTCGTAGCAATATCAGTCCATGAACGAACCTGCTCGAGATAAGCAGCTTGAGACATTTGAATCTCTTTCGCTGTTGCATCTTTTTCAGCATGCTCTTTGAGCAACTTATCATTCGCATCACGCAGTGCATCGATAACTTCGCGTGGGAAATCCTTCACTTTAATATCAGGGTAATCCGATTGGATTGTCGCCCAGTTTTTACCACTTTCATGAGTAGACTGGATATACATATCGTACGCGGCTGTTTTCATAGCGATTTGTAGGATAGCTTTCAGGTCATCGGGTAACTTATTCCATGTGCGTTTATTCACAAGGAATTGAAGTTCCGTTGCAGGCTCATGCCACCCTGTATAGTAGTATGGCGCGATTTTGTGGAAACCCATGCGAAGATCCAACGAAGGTCCAACCCATTCAAGCGCATCGATTGTACGTCGTTCTAGAGACGTATAAAGCTCGCCCGATGCGATATTCGTTGGTTTTGCTCCAACTTCTGCCAGAATTTCACCAGCGAAACCCGGAATACGCATCTTCAAACCTTGTAGGTCTTCAACACTATTGATTTCTTTTTGAAACCAGCCGCCCATCTGTACGTCGGTATTGCCACCTGGGAATGACATCATATTATGTGGCGAGTAGACTTTTTCCATCAACTCCATACCACCGCCATGGTAAAACCACGCATACTGCTCTGGTGCAGTCATACCAAAGGGCATCGTCGTGAAATACAGTGTGTTGGGTACTTTACCTTTCCAGTAGTAAGACGCCGAGTGACCCATATCGTATTGGCCAGACTTCACCATATCAAAAACGCCGAAAGGCGCTTTATGTTTGTTTGACGAGTCGATACGAATTTGCAGTCGACCATTCGACATTTCTTCAGCCATCTTAGCCATATTTTTTGTCGCATCGCCAAAAATAGGGAAATTAGGCCCCCACGTCTCTGCAAGTTTAAGGCGGTATACTTTATCTGCCGCGCTTGCCGTTGTGGCAACAAAGGCTAAACACGTTGCCGCTACAATAGCGGTACTTTTTAATGCACGAGTGACTGATTTCTTGATTAAACTCATTTTCAGTTCCTTGAGTAGTTTCTTATATGGAGTGACATCCGAACACCCCAAGTTTCACGTTCAAGGTAACTATGAATCTAATTATCAATATCTTGTATTCGTGCGACCACGCATCCTCATCCCTACTCACTCGCAAGTTCGACCTTGGTATTACGTAATAATACGTAGGAGATTGAATGTTTAATTATATTTATAACTATATTTCAGTACTTTAAAAAATCACGACAATTTCTATAACGAGTGATTACGTACGTATTTACCCTCGCTGAAAATTACAGAAATGCTACGTAACTCACAACAAACACTAACAAGTCCCCCCAAAACGAGGCGGCATAGACAATAGGATAAGCAACAATATTGATAACAATTATAGGGTCAGAAAAAATGGCAGGTATAGGTCTGGGGAATAACGGTCCGTTTAGATACGGCGTTCGAGCAATAGATGTAAATGGGGTCAGCTACTGGCACAACAAGATCAAAAAAGCCCCTAATTCGGGGCTTTTTTGATCGTAATAAAGTGAGGCATTACTGCGCTTTGTAGATCACTTTATTACCAGCAAGCTGCTCTTTCGCAACTAAGCCTTCTTCTAGTAACTTCTTAAGAGCACCCGTTGCCCAAGATGCTGCTTTAGCGTCTTCTTGGCCTGCTTCTTGACCAATCCCTTTAGGATTAATACCGTCGGCGTGCTTTACAACAATATCCAATACTTGTTGCTGCTTAGGAGTTAATGCTACTTCCACTTTTTTTGTCGCAGTTGCTTTTTCAGCGACAGGTGCTTTTTTAGCTACCGGCGCTTGTTTCACTACAGCTTCTTTTGCTACAGATGCTTTTGCTACAACAGGCTTTTCTGTTTTTGTTGCAGCTGCTGTATTCGCAACTACCGCTTTAATGCGCTTTTGCAATTTTGATTGCACTTTGCGCTTATGAGCAAGTTTCATTGAGTTTTCTCTCCATTTCACTGCGCTGTAAGCAGTGGTCAAAATTTGAAGCGCGTTTTATACCAAAATTTTGACCACTTTTGTAGAGGCATGACACAAAGCGTCACGAAAAATGCCGACTTTCAACGTTTATGGCTATTATTTAAACAATAACAATGACATTTTGAGGGCATCCTATAACCTCATGCGCATGACTTCTTTTTGTAATTAAGGTCACGACTTATAATATATGGACACTATCCACATTAGTAATCACCATTACTCTTGGCATTCACCCATACTGCGTAAAAGTGCCGCTATCGCGGCGCTCGTAGGGTTTGCCATCGTACTTTTTTCACCGAATTGGCAACTGTCGCTTCTTGTGGTTATTTTACTCGTCATCGCCCTAAGCTTCACCTATTACACCTTAGTAAAGAGTCGAGTCACTTTTACGTTAACCGCAACCCATTTTCAGCAACATATGTTTAAAGGTGGCTGGGCACTTCGTTGGTCGGACATCGAACGTATTGGGATTTGCAGTCACCATCACGATGGTTGGCATACCCCACTTCCCTGGATTGGTTTACGAATCAACAATTACCAAGCTTACCTCAACGCTATTTGTCCACGCATCGCGACTGACTTGCTGCTTAGCCAGCGCGCGTTGCTTTATCTTGGACTACAGCAAACATCGCCACAGACGACCTTTGAGGACATCGTGCTAGATTCCACACCATTTATCGATACCGATGGTTGTGAGTATCACGGTCTTATGGCAATGCTCGCCAATCGTATGACGTATCAACGCGAGTTCTTTGGTTACGATATTTTTATTTCGGAAGCAGATTTGGACAGAAGTGGGGAGAAATTTGTAGGATTGACCCGCCGCTACTTAGCAGCAGCGGATCGTGACATGTTCGAATCGTAATCATGCCATTTTATAAGCGAAAATTAGCTTAGTGCTCAGTAAAGCGGCATCTCATCAGCAACAAATGGGTTTGATACTCTTTCATGACCAAAGGTCGACTCTGGTCCATGCCCAGGAACAAAAGCTACGTCATTACCTAAAGGCCATAACTTACCTTTGATCGACTGGATCAACGTTTCGTAGTTACCCTGTGGGAAATCCGTTCGACCGATACCACCTTTGAACAGCACATCGCCAACAAACGCTTGTTTCGCATCATTGTTAAACAGTACAACGTGGCCTGGAGTATGACCTGGCGTATGAATGACGTTTAGGGACTGATTGCCAAATGTAATAACGTCTCCATCATCAAGCCATTGATTAGGTTCAAAAGCTTTCGTCAACGGGAACCCAAACATTTGGCTCTGATTCTCTAAACCTTGCAGCCAAAAATTATCGGCTTTATGTGGACCAACAATCTCTACGCCAAGTGCCTTTGAAAGCGGCTCGGTCCCACCCACGTGATCAAGATGCCCATGGGTAAGCACCAATTGTTCTACTTGAACACCAAGCTCTTCGATAAGCACTTGCAGTTGTTCAATGTCTCCGCCTGGATCAATCAACACACCTTTCATGGTTTCATCACACCAAACAATGGAACAATTCTGTGCAAAAGACGTCACGGGCACGACTTGATACTTAAGACTCATCGGAAATCCTACTATTCAAAAAAAAGTAGCGAGACTATGACATTGTCTATAAGCGATGACAAGTCAGTTACTGCCCTCTCTCGTTTTTAATCAACGCCGTTTCAGTGACGCCCCCTCTTCTATTGTCATACTGATACACGTCGGCCCGGAAATGCGCCTTGCCATCTTCAAGCCACGCCGTTTGATAGATGATATGGACAGGAATTCTGGTTCTAAACGAAATGGCTTTATTGGCTCGATATGTTGATAAATCATCAAGTAGTTTACCCTGATGTTCTAGCAATACCTGTGCAAACTTATCGGCATGCTCAACTCGGATACAGCCTGAACTGTAAGCTCGGCTACTTTCGTTGAACAACTGCTTCCCGGGCGTATCGTGAAGAAAAATAGCCCGCTCATTGGGCGTATTAAACTTATACTGCCCGAGTGCATTCGACTCACCGGCTTGTTGCCTCATTCTATAAGGAAACTGTTTAGGCTGAACTTCTTTCCAATCGATCATTGTTGGGTCGACAGTGACTCGGTTATGCCAACCCTCTAGAATTTCGATGCGCTGTGAAAACAGATACGTAGGATCATTTTTAACTTTAGGGATGATGTCTTTTACCATGATCTTCCACGGTACATTCCATGTCGGGTTCACGATCAACGAATCCATCTTCGTTGCAAATATCGGGGTTTGACGAGTTAACCGCCCGACAATGACTCTCGATTCAAAACGGGGTTCACCTTTGCCCCAATACTTGAGCTCAAAGCTAGGCACATTAACCAAGATGATATGCTCGCGCTGCTGAGGCCAAAGGCGTGAACGTTCTGCATTTAGTGCTAACACTCTTAATTTTTCTTGTGCGGGTTTATTTAACCAATGCAATGTATTAGGTCCAATAATACCATCGTCTTCAAGACCATAGAGTCTCTGAAACTCCTTGATAGCGGACTCTAAAGAGTGGTCAAACTTCCCATCTTCTCTTACTTCAACATAAATATCAGAATCTGCGAGCCGGTCTAACAAATGAATATAGGGATCAGGCTCAATTCTATCCCCTTTTCGGGTTAGCCCTACCTGCTCGTAAGCAGTCAGCTCTACTTGGGACTTAGCCAATAGATCAATATAGACATTTTCAAAACCTGACTGTTGCAGCATTGGCGGCGACAACGACAGCAAATAATTGGCCAACGTGTTGTTCTCAATAGCAAGCAACAATTGATGGACTTCGGTTGCCGACGGTCTTGGCAATGCCTCAATTAAACTTTCGGAAAAGTACCACTGTTTACCGAGATCTGGCACAGCAGCAATATAGCTGATGTAAAGCAATAAAGTATCTGTCGCGGCACGATCGTATTCGTTAGATGCCCCCGACTGATACAAAGACTGCATGTGTTTTACTCGAAGCTCAAATAAAGGACTGAAACCTGCCAAATTAACCATTTCTAATTGCAGGGTTAACTGTGCGTTGAGCTCATTGTTGGACCAAATATTTTGACGACTCGTTTCGTTATAAATGTAATCAACTAACGAAGCATACAACAACACTTCAGTCGCTGGTTTTGTGGATATGGATGAAGATAAGGTGGGCGTTAAGGGTGTACTACGCTGGTCGTAATAGGCAGGCTGAACGTTAGACGCAATCGCGGAGACCGCATCCCTTTCATTGATATCTTGATCGGGCGCAGCCCACACCTGTGCTGCTATTGCGCACACAACTCCTGCCGTCACTACGGTAAATAACTGCTTTGACATCTAGCCACTCCCTCTCTCTAGAGTTTAAGTATGGCAGATCTCACCGTCTCAACATGACTAATTTACCGGCAACTCCCGTCCGTCTCATTTATGTGATCATCTGCCAGTGGTTATCCCACTGTGTTGGGGAGCCCATCATTTTCACTGTCAAATCAGGGGCTATTTTCACAACTTTTCCCGCACCTGAACTAATAAAAAATTGACCATCTTTAACCACAACACCTGACGCATCTGGCAGCACATTGATTTGTAACAAATTCATACTCTCTTTATCCCAAATTCCATAGCAATTACCTCTAGGTGAAGTGGCGACAATATGGTGTTTATTAGCCGCTATGCTGGCAATATAATGGTTAAATCTGGCCCAGTCTTCCGGCTCTCCGCCTAACTCTTGCATCGGTTGCCCTCGCTTGTGCAATGCGACAAGCGGGACATAAAAATCGGCTTCGCCGCGATATTGCTGCCCGGTCAGCACTACCTCATCACCATCGTGAGCCAGGTGACGAATACTTTTTCGATGATCGGTTAGACTCACCTGCTCTAACAGTTCACCCGTAGCACTTAGGTACACCAAACTCGGCCGCATCGTGGTTAAGTTTAGCGGCGTACGTCCATCAGTATGCACGCCCCCCACCCCAACCGCTAAAGTTCCATCCGCCATCACAATGACTTCATGTGGGCCTACACCAAAACCGGTGAATTCGTCGATTTTGTTATAGCCGCGCTGTGTGTCGTATACGCCAATAATACCGCGGCTAGATGAGCGTTCTCCCTCCGTTGCATACAGCCACTGACCACAAGAAGAAAAAACACCGTGACCATAAAAGTGGCGCTGCTTGGGCGCTAAGAGCAAAGACTCCATTTGACCTGATTGGTAGTTAAATACCATGGCATAAGTGCCAGGCCGTCGACCAAACATGACTGCCAGCGGTTGATGAGGATGAATCGCCACACCGTGTCCGCGACCTGGCAGTGGTAATTGATGAATAGGTTGGGTTCCACTTGCAGCGATGACGACGTCAAACTCCCCATTGTGACGAATTGAACCACCAATAAGTTGGGGAGTACGCTGCTTATCTTGCACGCAAGAATTGGCCGTACTGCAACCCGCTAACCAACTGGGGGCAATGACCCCCATCGCACCTAACCGTATTAGATTTCTCTTAGTTAAATCAATCGCCATCCGTTGCATTAAACCCTATCACTACGCCTAATTTTATCGCCGCTTCTTCACTCATTAAATATCTAAGCTGCTCAAGTTTGTTATATTGGCTGAGCACAATTCGGTAGCCATTTTTGCTTTGCAGTAACTCAAAAAGGCTGGTGGACTCGGGCCAAGTGTCCAAGATGAACCTAAACTGACGTTCAATACTCATTGCCAGTTCAGATGACCCCGATTCACGGAGTATCAAGTCAAGTCCCTGCCCATTGGCCAAATAAAGCGACTGCAACGCTTCTATATTGGCTCGTAAGTGCATCATTGATGTCTGAGAGCGCCAAGATTCAGAAAAATACGGCTTTGCTGCGCCTATTTTTGCTAAAGGTCTCGACAACTTTTTCATGCTGTAATCTAACTGATTGGTCAGCAGGGCCAAATATTCAGTCGTCCAAGCTTTGTCATCTAATGTGCTCCACGGGTTTACCGACCATGCCTGCACGATGGTTGCCGAACGCTCCGTTAATGCCCCCGTTATGGCAATAAGTAGTGAGCAGCTTGATGATAGGTTGGTTTTCAAATTGGATTTTGGATCAAATAGTAGCCATTCTACGGCACCTAATCCCTGTACTGTGACACTCTCATCTTTTATCGCAGCAACAGACCAGTGGTCACGTAGACTCGCGTGCGTCATTTTTCGTCCCGTCGTGTTTTTTTTATCTGGCCAAAACTGAATATTCCAATTTTGTTCTAACGCTTGGGTGGGACCTCTTTCTTGCCCCTGCAACCACATCCATTGCTCCATCCCTTTCTGCCATGCTCGCTCAACAGAATCGATCGCCTCATTTTGCTGGCAATATGCTTGAGACTGCTGATGCAAATTGCCCATTGCGAGGTAAAAATTAACAGCAGATTGGTGCTCAAGTTCATAAACATGTTGGCTAACATGCTGTGTCTGTTCGGGCTGAAGAGGTTCGAACGGAGAAGATGCACTCTGGTGCACCTCGCTTGTCGCGCCGCAGCCTACTAAAAGAGCTGACGACATCATCGTTAATAGACCCATAATCGATACATGGTATTTCATCACATTTCCTTATAATGAGTTCAAAAACGCAATCAACGCCTGACGCTCTTTACCACTTAGTGCCAAGAAATTCTGCTGTGTTGCTTTTGCTTCACCACCATGCCACACAATGGCTTCGGTTAAGTTTCTTGCTCGCCCGTCATGAAGAAAATACGTGTGCCCATTTACTTCTTCGGTATAACCAATACCCCATAACGGCGGCGTTCGCCACTCTTGACCTGTCGCGGCATATTCAGGACGATTATCCGCTAACCCTTCCCCCATATCATGCAACAACATATCGGTATAAGGATGAATCCTTTGCGCCGATAATGCGGGTAAGTTATTTCGAGTACCAGTTTGAATATTGGTTCGATGACAACTCTCACAACCAACTTGAGTAAAGAGAGTTTGCCCTTCAATCACTTGTGGATCTTGAGTATTTCTGCGGCTTGGTACGGCTAAATGTTGACTATAAAATTCAACAAAGTTTAGAATTTTGTCGCTCACTTCTGGTGTTCCGCCACTCACTCCATCATGGCAAACATCTTGCTGTGACGAACAGTTTTCGGAGGTAAATAGCGTACTTGTAAGACCAAGGTCTCCTTGAAATGCAGCGGCATTCTGCTGCATCAAATTTGGTTGCCCAGCCTTCCAACCAAAACGACCTAGTGCCATTTTTTGTGTCCGCACATCAAGGACATAATTAGGTTTACCTGAAACCGTCGAACCATCTTTAGCTTGTTGTTTTGCCATTTCTAGAATTGTTGATTCAGGTATGGATTCCAACAACCCAAGGCCAATCATAGGTGGTGCCACTCTTGCAGACATCATCACGTCTGGATGCATATCGCCATAAGCTAACTCGACAATCTTTAAGTTTGGTTTACGGAGAAGAACCGTCGTTCCATCGTTAAATTGAACAGGGAACTCGCTGTACGTAATGTTTATCTGGCCTTCTGGCGTCATGTTAGGCAAAGCGAAATCTTGCAGCTGACCACCATATGTGGGCTCTGGGATTACCCCTGAGCGCTTAATTTGACTTTTCTGTGCTTCTGTTTTGGCGGGTATACTTAACCGTACCAACATTGAAACTGCATGCCGATCATTTGCCTCAGGTGGATGCCCTCTTCCATCTTTAATGTGGCAGTTTTGACAACCATTGGTATTAAATAGTGGACCAAGGCCATCTCTTGCATCGGTTGATGCGGGCGCTTGAACCCAAGGGTTCCGGAAGAAACTGTTTCCCACGCTAAAATCCAACCGCTTACTCATCGGTAGGTTTGCCGCGGGAAGAGAAAACGCGTTAGCACCTTGCTTATTAACGGTCGTTTTACCACCAGAATACTTGCTAATTGGCTGCTCGGCATAGCTCAATAAAGACATCATGGCAAAGGTGGTGGGCAATAATATTTTCAACATTCAACACTCACTCATATCTGATCAACAAAGGGGGTTCATCCCCCCTTTTTTATTATTATCTGTGAAACACTAACGAGAACTTAGAGAGACTAAAAGTCATGATCTGCCGTATCAGGATTTAAGCTTGTGATGCCAATAATTCCAGCTGCACGCTCAATAGAACCGGTCTGCGCGACTAGCGCGACGATCGTATCGTTGACCAATTTATTACCTTGAGGGTTGTTTGATGCGATAAGCTGATCAAAATGTTGGTTATCGTTTTCAGCAGAAGAAACCAGTTGACCAACTTGAGCACGAGTCACGTCGAACTGCTTTTGAATTTCTTTCGCGGCCATCTTATCTTTTTGTGCAACAAGATCCGCGATGCTTGGACCGACAACTAAAGTCCCATTGGTACGTACATACGTTCCGGTATACACGTTGTAGATACCTTGCTCATTGTAGTAATGTGAGTTGTGAGTATTATCCGAGAAGCAATCGTGCTCATCTTCAGTCGAGTTTGCTTCTAATGCCACTTTCATACGCTCTCCTGCCAGTTCACCCAGCGATAACGAGCCCATACCGAACAACATTTTTCTCACGCCGTTAACTGGTTTATCTGCCAACAGCGTCGCGCGGTAATTATTTTTCTCTGAATCCGACCACTGTTTTTCCATCCATGCCAAATCTTGAATTAACAAGCTAGACGCCGCCTGTAAATACTCAGCACGTCGCGCACAATTGCCGTTGCTACAGCCTTCACCCACTACATAATCCGTGTAAGGACGCTCGCCAGCACCCGCATTTGTGCCGTTAAGATCTTGTCCCCACAACAAAAACTCAATGGCATGATAACCCGAAGCAACATTCGCTTCTGAGCCACCGACTTCGTTCAAATCGGCAATCAATGCCGGTGTAATCGCTTTAGTATCGAGCGTGTTTGCACCGATTGTTAGGCTTTCATTCGCCACAATATTGGCTTGCGCACCATCATTACCTAATTCGTATTGGTAGTCTGAGCTAACATAATCAATCAGACCTTCATCCAGCGGCCAAGCGTTAAGTTGCCCTTCCCAGTCATCAACGACGGCATTACCAAATCGAAATACTTCCGTTTGTTGATAAGGTACGCGAGAGGCGATCCATGCTTGTTTTACGTCAGACAAGCCTTTTTCTGAAGGGTTGGCTAGAAAAGTGTTAATAGAGGTGTCTAACGATTTAGCCGTAATGACGGCATCGGAGAAAACGGCGTGGGCTAAATCGGCGTAATGTTCGACGACTTGTTGTTGCGAAACTGCCGATAACGCAGTCGTTGAAGTCAGTACTAGAGAGGCAGCCACTGCACTCTTCACAAAAGTGGTTACATTCATTGAAGCATCCTTGTTGAGCATAATTATTATTGTGTAGTGCGAATTATTATCATTAACACTATCAATGGGCAATAATACTCAGTTACAATTTATTTTCAATGACTAATACAAAAAAACCCCACTTTCGTGAGGTTTCTTAACAAATTAAAAACGCATGGTCAGAATTTCAGATTGTGCTTACCATGAGACACTTTCGCTTTTAAGTAACTTTCGTTACCGTCTTTTACATGAGCGTTTGTGTTCACGACCTCTTTAATAGTGATGCCATGCTCTTGAAGCTCACGGACTTTCTTCGGATTATTCGTGACCAATTTAATCGCATCCATACCCAGCGCTTGTAGCATTTGCGCTGCTTCAGAAAAGTCTCGAAGATCATCGCCAAAACCTAGATGATTATTGGCTTCATAGGTATTCATACCTTCCGACTGCAGCTTATAGGCATCAAGCTTATTATATAAACCAATACCTCGCCCTTCTTGGCGTAGATATAGAATAATGCCGCCTTCAGCACCCATTTTTTGTATGGTTTCTTCCAACTGCTCTCCACAATCGCAACGAGATGAGTGGAAGACATCGCCAGTTAAACATTCCGAGTGCATTCTCACCAAAGGGATATCTTGTTGCTGATCAACGCGCTTAAAGATTAGCGCAACGTGCTCTTTGTCTGTGCTAAGTCCACGAAAGGAAAGCATCTCAGCTTGGATATCACTATTAAGTCCAACTTTTAATTCTATTCTGGCTCGTACTTCCGCCATAACTTCTCTCACTTGATTTTTTAGGCCAATATCAATGTCGTCTTAGCCAGTTCACACTACACTCTACCCTTGACTATGGGGGTTGGTCACTGAGTTTTCAATGATAACTTTATTATAACAGTTGTTATAATATAACAATCCGTAGTGTGAAGACACTAAAAAACCCTAAGTGCTTCCACCTAGGGTTATAACAATGTGACCTGTTTGATCGTGTCGTCTAATGGTTGAATTATCGCTTTAACAATGAAATCGCAGTCATTAAATTGAGCGAAAGCGGTGAGCTTTATGCCTGCGTCTGTTTCCAAACTGCCAATTGAATCCAAACATTTTCAAGCTCGGCTAGTTCGTCTTGAGTTAAAATAGAAAGGGTTTTAAAGCCATTTGCTGCTTTCGGTTCCTGATACGACTTTAGGTGAGCGTAAAAGTCCTTTTTTAACTGGTTAATTGCTGCTTCCACTGCGTTATCCACCATCGTAACTGGTTAATCTGTAATCATAAAATGATAATAGCATCATGACGTTTTCGTACACTTTAATTCGATCAAACTGGAATCATAATCACACTTTGGTGCCACTAGGTTAGAATCGATTTAAATAGAAACATGACAATGTAAATTTTGTTGCTGCACATTTTGTTCAAAGCTTTAGAATACGCGGTATAGTTCACTTTACAGAGCCTCGCAATGTTAAAAATAATCAGTAATCAAGACTTTGATACGTTTTCAAACAACGCAAAATTAGCACCTCGCCAGCGCAGCCACCATAATTTACACGAGCAACTAGACGCGAACGTACAGCGTTTATTCATATCAACAGAACCCGATACCTATATGCGACCACATCGCCATAGTGAATCCCATAAATGGGAATTGTTCTTGGTGCTAAAAGGTCAGCTTGATTTGTTGATTTTTAACGACGAAGGCCAGTTAACTCAGCGTCATAGCCTTTCTCCTGATACTAACCGTGCGATTGAAATTCCGCCAGGTACATGGCATGGCTATGCTTGTATGAGTGAAGGCACGGTTGGGTTAGAAATCAAGGAAGGGGCTTACCTTCCAACACAACCGCAAGACTTTGCTTCTTGGTCACCAGCAGAAGGCGAAGATGGGGCAGACGCGTATCGTGACTGGATGAGAACCGCTCAACCTATTTCAGAGTAGTATTCATTTAAGCCTCAATAACGTGGCCAATATATTCAGCTTGTTAAGCATCAATGCTATGATTCTCTCTAAAGAGTCATAGCATATCTCCCTATTGTAGCCATGTCTTGTTGCCTGCTATACCACTTTTTCTATAGCCAACGATTGATTCAGCTCGCATAAAAAGACATCTCTCAGTGATATCAAATTCACTTTCTGCTGGTATCCCAGACAGATATGTTGATAATACCCCCTTGCCCTATGACCACTAAGGATCGCTCTTGAACAGTTCCACTTTCTCTACCTTAAATCTATCCCCTTCTTTATTAAGCAATTTGGAAGGACTTGGCTTTACTAACATGACGGAAATTCAAGCACAATCGCTGCCTCTGATTCTTGATGGTAAAGACGTTATCGGTCAGGGAAAAACCGGTTCAGGTAAAACAGCTGCATTTGGTCTTGGATTACTCTCTAACCTGCGCGTTAAACGCTTTCGAGTGCAATCACTCGTGCTGTGCCCTACTCGTGAGCTTGCAGACCAAGTTGCAAAAGAAATACGTAACCTTGCTCGTTCTATTCACAACATTAAGGTACTGACCTTATGTGGTGGTACGCCTATGGGCCCTCAAATCGGTTCACTGGAGCACGGCGCGCACATCCTAGTAGGCACACCTGGTCGTATTCTTGACCACTTAGAAAGAGGCCGAATTGACCTAAGCGAATTAAACACTCTAGTACTAGATGAAGCCGATCGCATGCTGGATATGGGCTTCCAGGACGCATTAGACGCGATTATTAGCGAAGTACCAAAAGAGCGTCAAACCTTGCTCTTTAGCGCAACGTTCCCTAAGCAAATTGAAGCGATTGCTTCTCGCATCATGAATAAACCAGAAGTGGTTAAAGTTGAAAGTAAGCATGATCACAGCAGTATCCAACAGTTCTTCTACAAATTAGATTCGCATGAAGACCGAGATAATGCATTAGAGAACTTGCTACTGACTCACCAACCTGAGTCCGCTGTTGTATTCTGTAACACTAAGAAAGAAGTTCAAAATGTTGCCGATGAGCTTCATCACCGCGGCTTTAGCGTCATTGACCTTCATGGCGACTTAGAGCAAAAAGAACGCGACCGCGCATTGGTTCAGTTTGCGAACAAAAGTGTTACCGTCCTAGTAGCAACGGATGTTGCTGCGCGTGGACTCGATGTCGATAACCTCGATGCCGTGTTTAACTATGAATTGTCACGAGACCCAGAAGTCCATGTTCACCGTATTGGCCGTACTGGCCGAGCTGGTAACAAAGGGCTTGCGTTTAGCTTCTTTAGCAGCAATGAAATGCATCGTGTGGCACTCATCGATGAATATCTTGATATGCCGATTGAGCCTAGTCAATTACCAGCACAATCATCAAATCAACCTTATCAGGCAAAAATGGTCACGATCCAAGTATCTGGTGGTAAAAAGCAAAAGCTACGTCCAGGTGATATTCTTGGTGCGCTAACGGGCGACAAAACCATTCAAGGTGCACAGATTGGTAAAATCAACATGTTCCCTATGGCGTCATTTGTTGCGGTTGAGAAAAAGATTGCTAAAAAAGCACACGGTAAGATTGAGAACGGCAAAATGAAAGGCCGCAGTTTTAGAGCTCGTATCCTGTAACGCGATCCCAGCCTCTAGATTAATTGTCATCTACGATTAATCTAGAACGGCTGTCTTAACTAGATAACTGCATCTAGGCTCCGAAATAAGATAGACACAAAAAAGCCGAGCATAGCTCGGCTTTTTCTTATCTTACTTCAGAAGATCTTAGCTTAGAAGATTACTCTTCATCGCCTGCTTCGTCTTTAGGTTCCGCATCCACTTGTGGCGCTTCCTCTACAGGTGCAGTAGTCGCTGCTGCTTCACCTTCAAGAACTTCTCCTTCAGGTAAGTCAGCTTCTTCTACTTCATCAATGCGTTGAAGACCAACCACTGATTCATCATCCGCCGTTCTAATCAGTGTCACACCTTGCGTATTTCGGCCAACTTGGCTTACTTCCGCAACGCGTGTACGAACTAACGTACCTGCATCAGTGATCATCATCATTTCGTCGCCAAGTTCAACTTGAACCGCACCAACTACAGGGCCATTTCGCTCTGAAACTTTGATAGACACAACGCCTTGAGTTGCTCGACCCTTAGTAGGGTATTCTGCAAGCTCAGTTCGCTTACCGTAACCATTTTTCGTTACCGTTAAAATATCACCTTCGTTTGAAGGAACAATCAACGACACGACTTGGTCATCATCAGCGAGCTTCATACCACGAACACCTGCTGCAGTACGTCCCATAGCACGAACTTTATCTTCACTAAAGCGAACCACTTTACCCGCTTTAGAGAACAACATGATGTCGCTATCGCCATTGGTAATATCAACGCCAATCAATGAATCATCATCACGCAAGTTAACAGCAATTAAGCCATTCGAGCGCACGTTAGAGAATTGATCCAACGACGTCTTCTTAACCGTACCGTCGCCCGTCGCCATGAAGATGAACTTCTCTGGACTAAATTCGCTGACTGGCAGAATAGCAGTAATACGCTCGCCTTCTTCCAATGGAAGTAGGTTAACAATAGGCTTACCACGTGCAGCACGGCTCGCTAGAGGCAGTTGATACACTTTCAGACGGTACGTTTTACCGCGAGTAGAGAAGCACAAGATGTTGTCATGAGTATTCGCAACAAGCAGACGCTCGATGTAATCCTCTTCCTTCATCTTAGTGGCGCTCTTACCTTTACCACCACGACGTTGAGCTTCGTAGTCGCTTAGGATTTGATATTTCACATAGCCTTCGTGAGATAGGGTCACGACCACATCTTCACGAGCAATTAGCTCTTCCATATCAATATCGTGCACAGCGGCAGTAATTTCACTACGACGCGCATCGCCGTAAGTCGCTTGAACTAATTCAAGCTCTTCACGAATCACTTCCATCAAGCGCTCTGTGCTACCCAAAATGTGCAGCAATTCAGCAATTTCTTCTAGAAGCGCTTTATATTCATCAAGAATCTTCTCATGCTCTAGACCGGTTAGACGGTGTAGACGAAGTTCCAGAATCGCTTGTGCTTGTTGCTCTGTTAGGTAGTAAAGACCATCACGGATGCCGTATTCATCTTCCAGCCAATCAGGACGAGCAGCGTCAGTTCCCGCTCTTTCAAGCATAGAAGCAACATTACCCAACTCCCAACCACGTGCCACAAGACCAACTTTCGCTTCCGCTGGCGTTGGTGCGTTACGAATCAGTTCAATGATTTCATCGATGTTCGCTAATGCAAGAGATAAAGCTTCAAGGATATGAGCACGGTCACGTGCTTTCTTCAGTTCGAAGATAGTACGACGCGTTACGACTTCACGACGGTGATCAACGAAGCACTTCAACATTTCTTTCAGGTTGAAAAGCTGTGGTTGGCCGTTGTTAAGCGCAACCATGTTGATACCAAATGTCGTTTGCAATTGAGTTTGCGAATAAAGGTTATTAAGAACAACCTCACCCACAGCATCACGCTTACATTCGATAACAATGCGCATGCCGTCTTTATCCGACTCATCACGCAGTGCGCTAATGCCTTCTACTTTCTTGTCTTTAACAAGTTCAGCAATTTTTTCAATCAGACGCGCTTTGTTCACTTGATACGGGATTTCAGTAACGATAATGGTTTCTTTACCATTTTTCTCTACTTCAATATCCGCTTTCGAGCGCATATACACTTTACCACGACCCGTTTTGTACGCATCAATGATGCCTTTACGGCCACTGATTAACGCCGCTGTCGGGAAGTCAGGCCCAGGGATGTAATCCATGAGCTCGTCAATCGTAATCTCTTCATTAGCAATAAAGGCCAAACATCCATCAATCACTTCATTTAAGTTATGTGGTGGAATATTTGTTGCCATACCTACCGCGATACCAGACGCACCGTTAACCAATAGGTTAGGGATCTTTGTTGGTAATACTGCAGGGATTTGCTCGGTCCCGTCATAGTTGGGAACGTAATCAACCGTCTCTTTATCAAGGTCTGCCAACAGTTCGCCAGCAATTTTCGACATACGTACTTCGGTGTAACGCATGGCCGCTGCTGAATCACCATCGACCGAGCCAAAGTTACCTTGGCCATCGACCAGCATGTAACGAAGCGAGAATGGCTGTGCCATACGAACAATCGATTCGTAAACTGCACTATCACCATGTGGGTGATATTTACCAATAACATCGCCTACTACACGAGCAGATTTTTTGTATGCTTTGTTCCAATCATTGCCTAGCACGTTCATCGCGAATAAAACACGACGGTGCACTGGTTTTAGGCCATCACGCACGTCAGGAAGAGCACGACCAACGATGACGGACATCGCGTAGTCGAGGTAAGAGCCTCTCAGCTCATCTTCTATATTTACGGGCGTGATCTCTTTAGCTAGATCGCTCATAGAGCTAACATTCCTCTATATATTGATCGTATATTCGATACGTATAAGGTCAGAAAATATAACACAATAATACGTGGTTCGGCATCACTTTCACGCGGCTTTTATCATGTTGTGACCTTTGTTACGATTCAACTGTCCACTATTTGCACATTTCCAAACCATCACATTGAGAAGTGGTGCAAAAACCGCCACTATTTGGCTGAAATTTGCCAAGGTAGCCAAAAACACATAAACCCACTTCATGGTATTCGTAGTAAAAAAGATTTGCGGTATACTCGACGGAAAATTGGAAATAGGCATTGCTCAGTATGGATAAGCACCAAAACGTCGATTTAGACGAAATCAAAAAGTTTGAAGACATGGCAAGCCGCTGGTGGGATCTGGAGGGTGAATTCAAACCTCTTCATCAAATTAACCCATTACGACTTAATTATGTTCTTGAAAATGCCAATGGGCTGTTTGGCAAAAAAGTCCTCGATGTGGGCTGTGGCGGCGGCATACTCGCCGAAAGTATGGCGGTCCAAGGCGCAACAGTTACCGGCCTAGATATGGGCAAGGAGCCCCTAGAAGTTGCAAGATTGCACGCGTTGGAGACTGGCGCCAAACTCACTTATGTTCAAAGTACTGTCGAGCAACATGCGAGTGAGCATGCCGGTGAATACGACGTGGTAACCTGCATGGAAATGCTAGAACATGTCCCAGACCCCGCATCTGTCATTGCTTCATGCGCAAAACTTGTAAAGCCCGGCGGACAAGTCTTTTTCTCAACGCTGAATCGTAATCTACAGTCTTATCTATTCGCCATTGTAGGCGCAGAAAAACTTCTTAAGATTGTGCCGGATGGGACTCACGACCACGAAAAATTTATCAAGCCATCGGAGTTGATAAAAATGGTCGACAGGACAGAGTTGGTTGAAAAAGGAATCACTGGCCTTCAGTACAATCCACTAACAGACAGCTATAAGCTCGGTAAGCGTGTCGACGTCAACTACATTGTCTACACAGAAAAAGCCAAGTAGTCGATTGTCATAAGCACAAAGGGTAGAGTTCACCTTCTACTCTTTGGCTAATGAGCGCTCCAATCGTGATGCCCAATCATGATAGTCTTGCGCTCGTTTCCCTACACGATGCCAGCTTGACGCCCTGTCGTTTTCTAAGGGCGACACTAAGCATACTTTTCAATAGTTGACACTACATCTAGTAGCATCTCCCTATCCCGACCTACTACAAAAATCTCACGACCAAACCCTTGCATTGCACAAGGTTAACCACGTTAATTTTTCGACACAAATACGCTACAAAAACAAGACAAACCTGTGCGTTTTGCAGCCTAATATCGCACTTTTAATTATCTACTCAATACCGTCCAGAAATTATCAAAGATCAAGGAATTTTTTTTTGAAATGGTTAAAAGAAAACCGTTTTGCTAGCACGCAAATTTCACCGCTAAGTCTGCTCTATCTTCAATGGTTAGTGTCTACTAACTGTTTTTTCCTGTCCCCTGCTTATCCACAGTTCAAACAAATATGTGAACTTGAAAATTTTGGCTTATAGCACTATCTTGTAAGCCGGAATGCAAATTACCCCTATATCTTGTGTTAACAACAAAAAGCCATAGGGCGACTTGGATCACGAAGTCATCGCTAAGACTCAACAAAATTTCATAAAAGCAAGACTTCATATTGTTTTGTTAGGGAACACCTCAGAATGAACCAGCAACTAACCGTTACCAAACGTAATGGCCGCAAAGAAACTATCGATCTTGAGAAGATTCACCGTGTTATCGCATGGGCTGCAGAAGGTCTTCAAAACGTATCAGTCTCACAAGTAGAGTTAAAAGCTCATATCCAGTTTTATGACGGGATAACAACGTCTGATATTCACGAGACCATCATTAAGTCAGCGGCAGATCTTATTTCAGAAGAGACACCAGATTATCAATACTTATCTGCTCGCTTAGCTATCTTCCACCTTCGTAAAAAAGCGTATGGCCAGTACGAGCCACCAACGCTATTTGACCAAGTGTCTAAGATGGTTGAAGCAGGTAAATACGACAAGCACCTTCTTGTTGACTATACCAAAGCTGAATTTGATGAGCTCGATAGCTATATTGACCACACGCGCGATCACGATTTCTCCTACGCCGCTGTTAAACAGCTGGAAGGTAAGTACTTCGTGCAAAACCGCGTAACGGGTCAAATCTTTGAAAGTGCACAGTTCTTGTACATTTTGGTTGCCGCTTGTTTGTTCGCAAAATATCCAAAAGAAACGCGTTTGGATTATATCAAGCGATTCTACGATGCAACTTCGACCTTCAAAATTTCTCTACCTACACCGATTATGTCTGGTGTACGTACTCCTACCCGTCAGTTCAGCTCTTGCGTACTGATTGAGTGTGGTGACAGCCTAGATTCTATTAACGCGACAGCAAGCTCTATTGTTCGTTACGTTTCACAGCGAGCTGGCATTGGTATCAATGCAGGCCGTATTCGTGCTCTAGGTTCGGAAATCCGTGGCGGCGAAGCCTTCCACACTGGCTGTATTCCTTTCTACAAATACTTCCAAACAGCAGTAAAATGTTGCTCTCAAGGTGGTGTTCGTGGCGGTGCAGCAACGGTGTTCTATCCAATGTGGCATGGTGAAGTTCAATCACTACTTGTACTAAAGAACAACCGTGGTGTTGAAGAAAACCGTGTACG
The DNA here is from genome assembly GCF_026191675.1 of Vibrio qingdaonensis. Taxonomy (GTDB): domain Bacteria; phylum Pseudomonadota; class Gammaproteobacteria; order Enterobacterales; family Vibrionaceae; genus Vibrio; species Vibrio qingdaonensis. The sequence goes on from NZ_JAKRRY010000017.1 coordinate 30,422, forward strand.
TCATATGGACTACGGTGTTCAGCTCAACAAGCTGATGTACTCACGTCTTGTAAAAGGTGGCAATATCACCTTGTTCTCGCCGTCTGACGTACCGGGTTTATACGACGCATTCTTTGAAGATCAAGACGAATTTGAGCGCTTATATGTTCAATACGAAAACGACCCTTCAATCAAAAAAGAAACGGTTAAAGCGGTAGAACTTTTCTCCTTGCTGATGCAAGAGCGTGCTTCAACGGGTCGTATCTACATTCAGAATGTCGATCACTGTAATACACACAGCCCATTTGACTCAAAAGTTGCACCAGTGCGTCAATCTAATCTTTGTTTAGAAATCGCACTACCAACGAAACCGCTCAAAAATGTAGAAGATGACGAAGGCGAAATCGCACTTTGTACTCTGTCTGCATTTAACCTTGGCGCCATCAATGAACTTGATGATCTTGCTGAGCTTTCTAACCTTGTGGTTCGTGCGTTAGACGCACTGCTCGACTACCAAGATTACCCGCTACCAGCAGCGTACAAGTCCACTATGAACCGCCGTACGTTAGGGGTTGGTGTGATTAACTACGCTTACTACTTAGCGAAAAATGGTGTCAAGTACTCAGACGGGTCAGCGAATAATCTGACACACCGCACGTTTGAAGCGATTCAATATCACCTATTGAAGGCGTCTGTTGAGTTATCGAAAGAGCAAGGTCGTTGCCCTCTATTTAACGAAACCAACTACGCGAAAGGTTTGTTGCCTATCGACACTTACAAGAGTGATATCAACTCTTTATGTGACGAGCCACTGCATTACGATTGGGATAAACTGCGCGAAGAAATCATGGAGTTTGGCCTTAGAAACTCAACATTGACTGCACTTATGCCGTCAGAGACGTCATCTCAAATTTCAAATGCGACCAATGGCATTGAGCCGCCTCGTGGCTACGTTTCAGTAAAAGCCTCTAAAGATGGTATTTTGAAGCAAGTTGTGCCTGATTTTGTCAATCTTAAAGAGAACTACGAGTTACTTTGGGAGATTGGCAACAACGACGGTTATCTGCACCTTGTGGGCATCATGCAAAAGTTTGTTGACCAAGCTATCTCAGCTAACACAAACTACGACCCAAGCGTCTATGACAGCGGTAAGGTTCCGATGAAGAAATTACTTCAAGACCTTCTGACTGCCTATAAGTTCGGTGTAAAAACTCTGTACTATCATAACACCCGAGACGGTGCAAAAGATGACCAAGGCGATAAAGGCGTGGTGGTTGAACAAGAAGATGATTGTGCAGGCGGCGGTTGTAAGATTTAACCGTTCATACGACAAATTAGTAACACAGCCCTTTCCTTAGCGAAGGGGCTAAAAAGGATTGCAGCACCATGGCTTACAGTACTTTTACTCAAACAAAAAATAACGCCCTAAAAGAACCAATGTTCTTAGGCCAACCGGTCAACGTAGCGCGTTATGACCAACAAAAATTCGAGATTTTCGAAAAGTTGATCGAGAAACAGCTTTCCTTTTTCTGGCGACCAGAAGAAGTTGACGTATCCAGCGATCGTATCGACTACAACAAGCTACCAGAACATGAAAAGCACATTTTCATCAGTAACTTGAAATATCAAACGTTACTGGATTCAATTCAAGGTCGTAGCCCTAACGTTGCGCTTTTACCATTGGTGTCACTTCCAGAGCTTGAAACTTGGATTGAGACATGGTCGTTCTCTGAAACGATCCACTCTCGCTCCTATACACACATCATTCGCAATATTGTCAATGATCCAAGTGTCGTCTTTGACGACATCGTGGAAAATGAGCACATTTTAAAGCGTGCTAAAGACATTGCGCACTACTACGACGACCTCATTCAAGCAACAAATGACTACCACCGCTACGGCGAAGGTACGCACGTTCTGAATGGTGACGAAGTTAACGTTAGCCTGTATGAGCTTAAGAAAAAACTCTACCTTTGCTTGATGTCAGTGAACGCGTTGGAAGCGATTCGTTTCTACGTAAGTTTTGCTTGTTCATTTGCTTTTGCGGAGCGCGAGCTGATGGAAGGTAACGCAAAAATCATTAAGCTGATTGCACGTGATGAAGCATTGCACCTTACTGGCACGCAGCACATGGTTAACATTCTTCGTAATGGCCAGGATGATTTCTCATTCATGCAAATTGCAGAAGAGTGCAAGCAAGACTGTTTCGACCTGTTTAAAGACGCAGCAGAACAAGAAAAAGAATGGGCTGAATACCTATTCAAAGATGGTTCAATGATTGGCTTGAACAAAGATATCCTATGCCAATACGTAGAGTACATCACTAACGTGCGTATGCAAGCTGTTGGCTTGGGTGTGGCATATCCGGAAGCGACATCGAACCCGATCCCTTGGATTAACGCTTGGTTATCTTCAGATAATGTTCAAGTTGCCCCTCAAGAAGCCGAAATTAGTTCTTATCTTGTTGGTCAAATTGATAATGAAGTAAGTGCGAACGACTTCGAGGACTTCGAACTTTAATGCCAACCATTAAGATAAACGCTATCACGACCATTGAATCTAACCCTTCTAATACGGTCTTAGAGACCCTAGAACAAGCGGGGTTAGAACCAGAGTACAACTGCCGAGACGGTCATTGTGGCGCTTGCCGCTGTACGTTGGTTTCTGGAGAAGTGGAATACGTAGGGTTTGCAATGGCTTACACAAAAAGTAATGAAATATTACCTTGTATCTGTCGGGCGAAAACGAATATTGAACTCGGCGATATTGCGCATCAAGTAAAGAAGCGAGCATAAACAAGCTCCCTCCTCTTTAAACGGCTCTTCAGGAGCCGTTTTTTATTGCCGCTCATTTAAATCTGTCGTTAATTTTGTTCTATACCAGCGACCCTAATTGCCTTATTTGTTATCATTCGGCGGCGATAGCATGGTAGTAAGCCGTTGCTTTAACGTTTTGTCTGGTGCAATAACATCCCGCCACATGTCTTTCCACTCGGCAAATGTCACTGTAATGGGATTAAAGCTCTCGACTGGCTTGCTGATGCCATATCTTACCGTCTCCACTTCAGGCTCAAACGTGCCAAATATCCGGTCCCAGACTATCAGCACTCCGGCATAATTTTTATCGATGTATTGCGAATTCCGGCCATGATGAACACGATGATGCGAAGGCGTATTAAACACCCATTCCAACCAACCGAGACGCTTGATCCATTGAGTATGCACGAAAAACTGTAACCCCAAATTCAACAGCACAACGAACACTACCCACTTAGGGTCAAATCCTATGACAATCAGTGGTAACCAGAATAACCACATCCCGGCTAATGGGTACATTAGGCTCTGTCTAAAGGCAGTACTAAAATTCATGCCCTCCGAGCTATGATGAACAACATGTGCCGCCCACATCCAACGAACTCGATGACTCGCTCTATGGAACCAATAATAGAAAAAATCCTGCAAAATCATCAGTAATAAAAACGTTGATAGCGACATTTCTATATCAAACAAGCGCCAGCCAAATACACTCAAATATAAATAGGAAATAAGTAGACCCGCAAGCAGATCAGACAACTGATGCAACCCGGCCAAGCTAAAATTGCACATGAGCTCTTTTAACGAATAATGACCCGACTTAGGTAACCGCCCTGCACGCTGCCCAAATGCATATTCAAGTGCCATCATTGCAATAAAAACAGGGGCAAGCAGCAGTAATAGCCACTCTGGGTTATCAACGATATCAGTCACGCTAAGTTCTCCTTACCATTTTGCATAATGATCTTCCGTCAAACCGAGCACACGGTCTAATGGATAGTGATTACCTTCCAGATCCGTTAATACACCGGAAAAGTAACCGACATACTGGCGAAAATTGCTCTTCAATAGCCCAAAGTTGAGCTTTTCTGACCTTAATTGAAGGGGTCGAAAGGTCAGATCGATGGCACCGTCATCCCCATAGATCCGCCATGGTTTATTCGAGTCCAACCGGTCAAAATCAAAATGCACACCATTAAGTAGATAACGTTGTCCATCGATCCATAACGTGTTTTCCGTCGCCCCTGTTTCGTTGACACCAGCCGCTAGATTTACACCGATTCGACGCTCATTGACTATCGCATTAAGACTGGCCCAGCGCCAACTGGTCTCTTGCCGCATATAGCCTGCAGAAAAATCATAACCAGCAAGACAAGTCGACACATCAAGCGCTTTACCTTGCACCTTTATACGGCCTGTTACTGCCAAAGCATTGTGTTTTTGCGTATACGTCCAGCCTGAATAACCCGTAGGCGTACACAGCATAAGCGGGCCTCCCACACTAGGAGGGTTCAATATGATATCCATATCAAGTAACTCAGAATCAACGGTGACCCGCCATAACCCCGCCTCGATTTCAATCCGTGTTCCCAAGGCATTAAAATAGCTGATGCTTTGCCATGGCGAAGGCATTAACTGATAGCGATAGCCCAAGGGTTGGATTGTTTTCGCTTCTATAAGCTCATTGGTGGCAATGTCATAGACATAATAGAAACTGTTGCCAAGGTAACGTATGTCAGCCATCGCCACCCCTATGATGTAATCTGGCGTACTAATACTGACAAATTGAAACTGCTTATAATGAAAATACTTCGCCAAGCGATTTGCCGTTTTGTCCATTGTGGTGCGATACACAAAACGTTCTAAACCAAGGTATTTAGGGATAGCAGTAAGGTGACCAAATTCTGGTTCCCCGTTATCGTTAAATAGGCTTTCGATTTCCACCAGCGATGATGCACTCATAATAACTTCATACTCTAACCGTAATAGACGTGTTACATCGAGTATGAGCCATGATTTATAATTGTGATTAAAATTAGAGCAAAAGCACAAAATAGATCACATTTGATGAATGCATTAGTTAATAACTACTGGCTTATCATTCGCTATAGATCACGAACCTACGATAGGTGTCAGACAGCAGAGGTAATAAGAAAAGGGCAGAAATAAATGGCTGAGCATGCCACTACAAAAAGAAAAGCCGGTTTAATAAACCGGCTTAAAAGAGAAAATACGATGTAGACGGCTAATCAACCGTCGCTAGAATGCTATCGGCGGTACCCATCGAGACGGCTTTATCCGCTACGTGACGACCACCATCATCATAAAGTGAAATCTTAAATCCTTCTTCATCAGACAAAAGGTCTTCCATCGGTGCTTTCAACCACATCGCCGCAATATCACCGCATGTTTTACTAAAGGCTTCGCCTAACATGATCTTCTCATTTGCGACTTGGTATACCACACGAATCTTTGATTGTTGAATCATTGCTTCCTCCCTAGACACCACTGTTTCCAGAGTGAACATTGATTCTAATCAATTTTTTAAGAAGAGCTACTCTCAAAAATGAGAATCTAAACTTTTGCTTTAAGATCAATATACTGTGACATAGATCTTATATTTATATAGTGATAACCAATTGGCATATACGCACTTAATTGAATAGCTTTCATGAGGGCTATACGAACCAGAAAAAGTCTAACTTACCCGGCCCTTACAGCACACTAGAAGGCACGTAGATCTCCTCTTTACGATTCACGTAGCCATAATCGGGAAACATTGGCTTGCCATCTAAGTAACGTCGTAACATGTCCCCAGCGACCGTGGCAATGATCGTTTTTACATCCTTCGAGCTATACTTGCGCTGTAATTGGAGAATCTGTCCCCACTCTCCTTTTGGTGTCGCAATCGCAACTGAAAATACACCCGACTCAAACTTTCCCGTCGCCAAAGCAATATCCGCCTCGCAATTGCTTTTTGTCGCAGCAGCCAATGCAAGGACCGCACCTAGAGGTTCACCTTCTTTCGTCAAAGGTGAAGACGTCTTGTCGCCTAGTATCCATGTTGCACCGCAATAACGAGCTAATGACTCATCATCTTGTAGCCATGCCGACAAGTACCCTTTAGTCGCATGTTCAGATATGGCGAGCGTCGGCTTATGAGTGTCCACTAGGTGGCTAATACGAGACAACATTGGTTCATCAACACTGACCACATTTTGATGCAGTAATTTCTCTATCATCGCGAGGAGGCGCACGCCTTTCTCTACATCTTGAGAAGGACCAAAGAGCTTTACTTCAATAAAAGGTAGGTACGAACGATAACCAAGCTCATAGCCGTCTGGCAAAGCAATTACAGACAAGGTATCTGCGATACCTGACTCGGAAAGGCCAAACGTGTACAAACGGCGACAATCTCGGCCCGCTGACTGTCCAAACTGTCGCTTCAAATCTGGTAATATTTGCTCTGTTGCCATCTTTTTAAATTCGCTTGGCACACCAGGGGTAAAGTAAAACAGGCAATCATTGATCATCATTTTAAAGCCACACGCGGTGCCAATTGGGTTATCGACTACCACTGCTCCCTCAGGCAACATCGCTTGTTTGATATTGCTGTCAGGCATGGATTTACCACGTTGAGCATAAAAAGCTGTCAGCGTCTCCAACCAATCTTGGTTCAACACCAAAGGTTGATCCGCGGCTTCGGCAGCCACTTCAGCCGTGAGATCGTCAGACGTAGGGCCCAAGCCACCATTGACAATCACCACATCCAAATTCAAACTCAGCATGACCATCTCTTGTAGCAATGCAGTTCGCTGATCTCCTACCGTTGAGCGCTTCGACATGGAAAACCCATGCTCATAAAATAGACGGCTGAGCCATGCAGCATTGGTATCAACAATATCGCCATACAATACTTCTTCACCAGTACTCAACATTGCAATTTTAAGCATGATCTCTCCTTGTAGGTTTTTCCATAAGGATGACATGAGTTGTTGAAATAGCAATAGCGATTTCGTGGCAAATCACCCGATTAACGATGCTAACGCTACTAGACTGTACGGTCTGTTTGTTCAGGGTTACAATAGTCACCGATTGCAACAAATGGTGGACTTATGGCTGATTTAAAACAAACACTTCTCAACGCTGGGTTTGAGCTCATTAGCGAACACGGATTTGCTGGTATTGGTATTATGAAGATCATTCAACAAGCGAACGCGACGAAAGGCTCTTTCTACCACCATTTCAAATCGAAGGAAGATTTCGGTCGTCAGTTATTAGAGGACTATTTTAAGGACCATCTAAACACGCTCAGTCAATATCTTGAAGACAGCGCCATCACCTTTGAACAGCGAGCGATACGTTATTTCGAGTTCTGGTCAGAATCAAAAGTGACTGAGGACTTTCAGATCAAATGTTTGGTGGTGAAATTGTCCGGAGAAATATCTGGAACATCATCGAGCATGCAAGCCGAGTTAGATAATGGCGCAGAGAAGGTCATCAATCGTATGGCGGGTTACTTCACATCTGGCAACGAGCAAGGTCTGCTGACCATTGAAAACCCTTACATGGCTTCGCGAACACTTTATGCTAAGTGGCTAGGTGCCACACTACTGTGCGCCATGCAAAAAGACCGAACGCACTTAGAGCAAGCCATGACCGAAACTAAGTTACTGATAAAATAAGGGCTGCAAGCAGCCCTTTAATAACTAAGCTAATTAACAACCATTTAGCGCCCTATTCCGGATACATCCACCGCATCCGGCTCAAAAGTGACAGGAGGCCACTCTTTAAAGCTCTCTAAGTGTTGCTGTACCGTCGCCTGAGCGGGACCAAACGCCCACATTTTCTTACCCATCCAGTTGATATACATACCAGACTCCTCGGCAGCACGCTCGTAAGGGTCACGACGTAGATTAAACAGCAGCGGTGCGTTGAGTTCTTCTTTCGGTCCACTCCAACCGTGGTTTTGCACCACAAAGTGAGCTTTCCAATCACCAACCCGAACCGCTTGGAGTCGATCACGCTCGTAGTATATGATCTCTTTACGGTTTGACGGAGCTAACTCGGTTAGCATTGCTGTTTGATTGTAACCATCCAAATGCGCTTTAAAGCCTTCATAACCAGTCAGCATTTGTTGTTTAAGATCGCTTGGTCCCCCCGCCGCTTCAACAAGCGTAGGTAACCAATCCATACCGTCAAACATGCCGTTGTGTATTTGTCCGGCTGGAATCTTACCTGGCCAGCTCACGATCAGAGGCGCACGAACCCCCCCTTCCCATGTCGAGCCTTTTTCACCGTGAAATGGCGTCATACCACCATCAGGCCAAGTCATGATTTCTGGCCCATTATCCGCCGTAAAGATCACAATCGTGTTATCGGCCACGCCCAACTCTTCTAATTTGGCAAGCATCTCACCGACATGATCATCAAGGTCTTTCATCACAACTTCTTGCAAGCCCCAACCGTTTTGTCCAAGCATGGCTTCGTATTCTGGGGACAAGTGGGTCCAAACATGGCCTCTTGACGGGCAATACCAAGTGAAAAAAGGTTTGTCTTGTTTCACCGCATTTTCAATGAAGTTGATCGTATGTTTATTAACCTCATCGTCTAAAGTACGCATGCGTTCGATGGTCAAAGGTCCATCATCTTTGATGGTTTGTCCACCCTTGCCATCTGACTTGGAATGAATCACATTCCGTGGTGCAAATTTCTGGAACGCTTCGTCTTTTGGCCAATCAGGGTCTTCAGTGTATTCCATCGCATTAAGATGGTATAGCCAGCCCCAATATTCATCGAAACCATTCATTGTCGGCAGCACTTCATCTCGATCACCTAAATGGTTCTTACCAAATTGACCCGTTGTATAGCCTAAAGTTTTCAATATTTCAGGCAGTGTCGGTGTATCAGCATTAAGCCCTACCGGACTACCTGGAAGGCCAACAGTATGCATGCCGGTACGAACGGGAAACTGTCCGGTAATAAATGCTGAGCGCCCTGCGGTGCAAGAAGGCTGAGCATAATAGTCCGTCAGCAACATCCCTTTCTCGGCAATACTATCAATATTGGGCGTCTCACTACTCATTAATCCCCTATGGTAAGCACTAAGGTTAGAGATACCAATATCATCAGTAAAAATAACAAAGATATTGGGTGGCTTTTCATTCGCATTCGCAAGTGCACTCCAACCCAATAAACTCACCACTAACCATTTCATTAATATACGGTGCATCCTGCCTCCTAATATATTCACGCGACATTATTCATACGACACTATTCATGCGACACGTTTGGTTTTAAAATCATCTTTTTGGAGAAGCACAATCCCTACCACTCCAAATCCTATTTCGAGGAGAAGATATACGACTAACAGCCCATTTGGTATCCCATCAACGACCATGCTTATAACACGACCTAAACCCAGCCCCCACATAAAGACAATCAGACTTTGTAGTGCAGAGCGCGCCATTTTTGGTGTCCCGAAAGCCCCCATCAGCCAATAGACCGCCAATGCAAGATAAAGCCCCATTACAGCACGAAAGATATGACTCACATTCGTCGGTGATGCATCAATATCAAACAGGAAAGGTAAGGTGATACTAGGTACCAACCCATACATTAAAGCAATTGGGATTAGCCCAAGTACCGCCATTAACAAGAACTTTTGTGTATGTGTCATGTTGCGACTCCTGCTTGCTCTTACAGACTAGTTGTTGGTATCCATAAAGCAAACTTTCAGATTTAATAAAGTAAGTTAACTCAAAGCCCTATCTGTGTGAGCAAGCCTTGTAGATTGAAGTGTGTACTGAGATCTAATGCATTGACGAGGCTATAGCTCAAGCCACTCCAACACAAAATAGACGATGACAATAAAATGAAGGTTGTCACTCGATCTTGTCTAAGCCGCCTTGCGACCAAGGTATACAATGGAATGCCAACTAGAACAGGAGCAAGTGTCGCCATTGTTTTATTGCCGTATCTTTTCCATGCCGCAACAAAGCGCCTCAGCTTAGGCCTATGAGGATGAAAGTTCTTTCTTGCATAAAGATAAAAGGAATATCGCCCAATAAACCATCCAAAACAGCCTGCCATCAATGCTGGAAGCACATTAAACAACAACATTTCAGGATAACTAAAACCAACAAAGCCTGCTAATGCCGGACCAGAGTATGTTTTCCAAATACTAAGCAAAGCCATGGCCAAGCCCAGTAGTAAATAACTATCCATATTGCCACCCATTCAATGTACATGCGGTTTTCACCACACTATTTGGCTTAAGTATATGTCCGATAATTGGCTCAATATGATGAAATATTTGTTGCCCGTGTTGGTACACATAATTGAGTTCTGGATCCCCGTATTTAGTGAGCACTTCGTGACATCCAGTAGACCATATCCGGTACCCTAAGATGGTATTATTCCGCGGATTTGCCAATCCAACTCATCGTTACGATATGGTTATCCTCCTAAGAAAGTAATCACACAATAACCAAAACAAACCGGTCGGTCTAGTTGTTAAATGTTAGAGAACGGTAAATTAGATCTGCGACAAGAAGGGTATTATAGCTAACTCTTTGTTGACCAAATAAAAACCATGTAAATTGTGCGCCTAATTACAGTTCAATGATCTTGTTTTAGTTTTAGAGTGAATACTTGACGTTCATCATGCGGCGGAACTGTTTTACATCTAAACTGGAATTAACTATTCAATTAGTTATCGGTTTTAAACCCGTGGAGGGAATCTTATGAGCAGTACTACTTTCATCGTCAGCTTTGTCGGTCAAGCCACCCCAGCCACCATCAAAAACTTAGCCGCGATTACTCATGAAAATGGTGGAAAATGGTTGGTGAGTAAAGTGAACTTCCTCGAAGATCATGTTGCGGCCGTCATCAAAGTCGAGCTTCCTAGCGAAAATCAAGCCATCGTCAAACGAGCTTTTGAAGATCATACTAATCTCACGGTTCAGATCACCGATACCGAAAGACATATCCACGATCAAGAAACTATTTATCACCTAAGATTGGATGCTAACGATCGAGCCGGTATTGTGAATGAAATTACTCAATACCTCGACGCACAAGATATTCGCATTTTAGACATGGACTGCCAGCGAGTCTTCCTAGCTGGCGGCGGCGGCATTAGCTCGAGCTTATTCACCGCAAATATCGCCCTTAAAATCCCGCAAGCAATGAAAATTGCCGATATAGCCAATGAATTAGAAGCGCTCAGTGAAGACACTCGTGTTATTTTGGAGTCTTAACCGTCTCCGCAGTATGCTGACTCTTCAAAACCATCGCCTCTGCGATGGTTTTCTTTATCCGTATAAACAGCTAATAGAACAGCGGCTTGAAATTGCAGAACTTACGCCCTATAGATGAACAAGTTAGACCCTGTTTTCTCCAAAACCATAGGCTATGATTTGGCTAATTTCTGACAGCGATCGCCCTGACTCTTGCTGCCACTCTGCAAAAGCCACATTGGCCGCCTTAAGCGCCCGTTTTGTTCCTCTTCCTGAATCCAGCACTTTTGTGTTTCTCAGATAACCTTCTACATCCGAGGACAAAATAAACGTGTCAACACCAAGCTGACGCAATGCATAAGGTCCGGTATTTCCCCCTAATCGGGCGCCATGTTTTTTCAAATGCAGCCACAGCTCCGTCACAGAATCCGCAGGCCAGTTAGCCACCATCTCGGCGAAAGAAGCATGCTCAAAACGAGCAGATTGAATCATTCTCGCGTTGCTAGGAATCGACATCACCTTAGTCAGATGTCGAATAATGCGCGGGTCTTGGGCTTTTTGCTCCCAGTGTTCATCTGACAACATCAATAACGGCTCGACTCGGAACTGGAAAAATACGTCTTCAAAGTTATCCCATTTATTACGCACCACTTGCCATGAGATACCGCATTGGAACACCTTCATTGTAAACGCAGCGAGCCATCTATCATCCGATATCGCCAATAATTCTGCTCGCGTAAGGGGCTTGGTAAGCAGAGACTCCAACGCATCGTCACCGCCTTTACGCTCTGAAGCACGAGCGTAAATAGAGGAAAATTTTTCCATATTATCCTTCGTCTTGTCCGACATTTTTTCCACACTATTTTCAACACTATAACACGCTTGATTAAACCGCTTCTATCTACTCCGCATGCAGGTGACAGCGTCACTCAATAACTATCGCTATTCGCGTTACTGCTGATACTGCTGATACTGCTACCACGAATAGCGATCACTCGGATTAATATGGCTAACCACTCGCCAATCGTTATTGATTAGACATAACGTATTTCACCCCTAGTGATGAGTAGCTATCGATGATTTGTTGGCGGCGGTAGCATTGTTGGCTATGGTCGTTGATCAAGCCCGCGGCCTGAAGGTAGGCATAAATAATGGTAGAGCCGACAAATTTAAAGCCACGCTTTTTCAAATCCTTACTCAAAGCGTCCGATACAGGTGACGTGGCAGGATAGTCTTCTAAACACTGCCAGTTATTGACGATGACCGCATGTTCAACATATGACCATAGGTATTGACTAAACGAACCAAACTCTTGTTGAATCTGAATAAAGCGTTGGGCATTCGTGACGGTCGATTTGATTTTTAACCTATTACGAATAATGCCCGTATCTTGCATGAGCTGCTCTTCCTCTTGTGGGGAAAACTGCGCTACTTTCTCAACATCAAAATCGGCAAAAGCGCGTTGATAGCCTTCACGTCGTTTCAATATCGTGTACCAGCTTAGGCCAGCTTGAGCCGATTCAAGAACCAAAAACTCAAATAACGTTTTATCATCAAATACCGGCACACCCCATTCGTTATCGTGATATTCGACATAGTCACTCTTTGTTTCATCTAACCACGGACAACGCTTGCACATACTCACATCCTTATTGTTATCAGTATTACAAAAATGCTGTCACCGCAGCGGGTGACAGCATGCCATTTAGAGTGTTAATTTCCGATAAATACCGAGATTGAGACTTCCTATCACAGCATATCTGTCATTACATGACGTTAACGCGGTGGAACAATAACTCGATGAAATAATCGATACAGCACTGGGACAACAATCAACGTCAGTACCGTCGCAAACCCAAGCCCGAACATAATGGTGACCGCCATCGGTTTAAAAAAGATATCTGGCAATAATGGAATCATACCCAATATCGTTGTGATGGCCGCCATACACACCGGACGAACACGACTCAATGCCGCATCAACGACCGCGTAATACGCTTCTTTACCCGATTTAATCTCAATTTCTATCTGATCGAGTAGTACGATACCATTTTTCAAAACCATTCCTGATAAGCTGAGAAAACCCAGTAATGCCATAAAGCCAAACGGAGTATTCAACGCCAGTAACCCTGTCGTAACACCAATAATGGCAAGCGGTACCGTCAGCCACACAATCAACGCCTCTTTCACGGCATTGAACAGAAATATAGTGATCAGGAACATAAACAAGTAGCCCATTGGCATCGTTTGGAACAGTGACGCCTGCGCGTCTCCTGATGACTCATATTCCCCCCCCCACTCCAAGAAATAGCCAGGTGGAAGCGCTATGGCCTCAATCTGAGGTTGAATACGTTTTTGTAATGTTGCTGCGGTTTCTTCACCAAGAAGATCAGGATCCGCCATCACCGTCAACATGCGCTTGCGGTTCTTGCGCACAATGATTGGGTCCTCCCAGCGAACATCATAACCCTGAGTCACTTGCTGGAATGGAATAAACTCGGACAGAGCTGGGCTCCATATCATCATACCCTCAATATTACGGATATCCACCCGCTCGTCATCAGGGAGACGGGCGACGATAGGCATAAGCGTTGTTCCGTCGCGATATAGCCCAACCGATTTCCCAGAAAAGGACATCATCAACACATCATCAACATCAGACTTAGTAATACCGTAGCGTCTTGCTTGGCTTTCATTAAATACTGGTTCAAGTACTTTGGTTCTCTCTCGCCAATCATGACGAATATTAAATGCGCCAGGATCGGCGTACATAATATCCATGACTTGAGTCGCAATACCACGTAATACCGTTGGGTCCGAACCGATAATGCGCGCCTCAATCTTCGCCCCTCCACCAGGACCAAGTTCAATCTGTTTAAGCTTATAATTGATCTCAGGGAAAGTGCTATCGACATAATCTCTAAAACGATTCATTAAAGGTTGGAGTTGCTCGTAACTTTTCGCTCTTGTGGTGATTTCACCATAGGCGGCATAACTCTTTTCGGGCGCGTAAGTCAGCATGAAGCGCTGTAAGCCTTTACCTGCTGTCGTCGTGATGTGGTCCGTTTCCGGTTGTTCCGCTATCCAATTTTCCAATACTTTTAACTTAGTATTGGTCGCTCGAATGTCCGTACCTTCCGGTAGCCAAACATCCACTTGAAACATCGGTGTTGTCGATGCAGGGAAGAAGGACTGCTTCACTAAAGTAAACCCGTATAAACTTCCACCAAGACACACAATGAGAAAAGCGACGGTTAACCAAGCGCGGTGCATACAAAATTCCAGAAACTTTCGATACATCACAAAGACAATGCCATTATAGGGGTCACTGCCCTCTCCACCGTCTTCGCCCCCTTTGATTTTCTGACCCTTAAAGAACATGTCTGCAAAAAATGGCGTAAGCGAAATTGCCGTAAACCAACTTAACATCAGAGAAATAAGCAATACTGTGAACAAGGTGCCACAGTACTCACCGGTGGAATCTTGCGACAAACCAATCGGCGCAAATGCGGTGACTGCAATCACCGTCGCGCCTAATAATGGCCACTTAGTTTGAGTGACAATGTCTGTCGCGGCTTGAAGCCGCGTCTTCCCTCGCTGTGTACCGATTAATATCCCTTCAACCACCACTATGGCATTATCTACCAGCATCCCTAACGCGATCACCAAGGCACCCAATGAGATTCGCTGCAAATCAATCGCCATGTATTGCATGAAAATAAAGGTGCCAAGTACCGTCAGTAACAAGATCAAACCGATCAATAAGCCCGATCGCAACCCCATAAAAAACAGCAGAACGATAATAACAATCGCAACGGCCTGCCCCAAACTCACGACAAAACCACGAACGGACTTGTCCACTTCCTTTGGTTGGCTATACACCTCTGCGATCTCGATGCCAACAGGTTGCTGAAACTTAAGCTCTGCTAGTCGTCGGTCAAACCGCTCTCCAACCTCTACTACATTCACCCCTGTCGCAAATGATACCCCCACATTCAACGCCACTTGGCCATTAAAGTTGATGATATTCGTCGGCACTTCGATAAAGCCGCGTTTAATGTCAGCCACATCTTTTAGATAGATGAGCCCATCAGCTCCACCTTCTGTTAAAATTAAATCGCCGAGTTCACTGACATCGGTAAATTCACCCGTTGGCTGAATACGAATATACTCACTACCAATGCGAGTCGCGCCTGCGTTAGACACCACATTCTGCGTTTGCAGCAAATTAAAAATCGTACTGGGCGCAATGCCTAAAGCACTAATTCGTTTAATCGAAATTTCAATAAAGACTTGTTCTTGCTGCTGCCCCGTCACCGACACTTTACTGACACCATCAATAAGTTCGAGCTCCCGCCGCAAGTAATCCACATAATCAGAAATTTCTTTATAGCTGTACCCCTCGCCTGTTAACGCCAGTAATACGCCATAGACATCACCAAAGTCGTCTATTACCGTTGGGTCGTTGACGCCTGGTGGTAATGACCCCTTTAAGTCATTCACTTTTCGGCGTAACTCATCCCAAATTTGCGGTAAATCATCAGGCCCATAGTTATTTTTCATGGTGACGGTTATTTGAGACAAACCACGGCTGGAGATTGAATTGATTTCATCGACATAGGTCAGCTGTTGAATCGCTTTTTCTATGGGATAAGTCACTTCTTCTTCAACTTGTTGCGGTGTCGCCCCCGGATAAGAGGTGACCACCATGGCATCTTTAATGGTAAAGGCAGGATCTTCCAAGCGTCCTAAGCCAAAAAAGGCGGATACACCTCCAATAAGGAAAATCAGCGAAACCATCCAACTGACCACTTTGTTACGAATAAAATAGGCGGCTACACCCGTGATATCATCATCACTTTGAGGCAAAGACTTCTTTTCTTCTTGGCTCATTAGTTCGCCTCCTGCGCGAGAACTTCCACTTCCATGCCGTCACGTAATCGGGCAATACCTGCAATGACTATCTGATCATTACTCTCTATTCCATCTAATATTTGAATGGTAGAACGAGAGACTTTACCTGTGAGTACCTTTTGCTTGCTTACCGTTGCCCTGTTTCCATCATCAGAGACAACCCAGACATATTTTTCAAGATCGCCCAATCCATCGCCATCTTGGTTAAACACCGACTCAATCGGAACACTCACCCCCAAGTCCAACTTGAGTCCGACATCTTTCGCCTTGGAGGTGACATCCACAGCCATGCCATCCAAAACAAATTCCGTCGCAGGCATTGGCATCACTAAGGTGGCGGTAAACGTACCAAGCGCAGGATCCGGTTCAGTAGTAAACTCTTTTAGCTGCGCTTCATATTCGTTGCCAGAAGGTACTCGCACAAGCGCCCCAATGTGGCTTATATCGTTACTTTTAGGCTGATTTAGCGAGAAACTATCAGGCATCTGCATAATAATTTCCACCTCCTCAACGCTATGAATATTCACGACTTGCTGGCCAATTTGGACATTTTCAAATTGCTCCGCGGACACCCTTGAAATAACGCCATCCACAGGTGCAAGCAACTGAGTAAACGACAACCTTAACTGAGCCAACTCTAGCTCTGCTCTTGCATAAGCACGCTGCGCCGCTATTTCATCAAATTGTGACTTCGCCAACAGTCCTTTTTTCACCAATGGACTCGACCGGCGATACTGGCTGTCAATAACCGAGAAGCGAGCCTGGGCATTATCAACATCTAGCTTGTAATCCGTTGGGTCGAGGGTGGCGAGAATATCGCCTTTTTTTACAAAATCCCCTTCTTTAAGCGTGATGCTATTGATCTCTCCCGGTACTCGAAAACTCAAATGCGAGCGATCTGCCGCGGTTGCTAATGCTGGAAAGTACAACTTATCTTTTAGCTCAGCTTTACTGATCGTTGTCGTTCTCACCTTCGGAATTTCATTTCTTGCTTCTACCGGCGCTTTATCGCAACCAGCTAGCAGCACAGCGATAGTAAGTAGACTAACGAGGCGAACATTCATCATCATAGCCCTCTTTCCTTAATCCACTCACGAACCTTAATGCCCGCTTCTATTCCTTGAACACCTGAAATGACGATCTTGTCACCATCTTCAAGCCCGGTGATTACTTGTCTTTTTTCATTGAGCTCCACCGCCACCTTCTCAACAATCCCATCGTCACCCACCTTCCACACGCATTGCTTATCATTTTCGACAAACAAGGCAGACACCGGAATCACCGTCGCCGCTTCACTCTTGGCAATCACGCTAACTTGCCCTGCCATACCAGGCAAAATACCGATATCAGTCGGTCTCTCCATGACCATCGTTACTTTATAACTGCCCGTTTTAGGATCTGCTTCCGTATCAATCTCTTGAAAAGTCAGCTCATATTGGTTACTTGGAAACGCATCAAACGCCATAGATGCATCAATCTGATTTTTACCTTGAAAGCGATTAAGTAGGTAATCCGGCAATTGGAATATGACCTTGAGCAGCTGATTAGACTGAATATTCATAACCCCTTCTTTAGCTTGAATATATTCAAAGTTATCGGCAGGAATAATCGAGATGGTGCCATCGTACGGTGCGACTAATTGAGCGTAACTTAGGTTCGCTTTGGCTTGCGACCAGCTCGCTCGGGCAGACTTCATATTGGCATTGGCTTGATCATAATCTTGCTCAGATACCACTTTTTCTTTACGTAACTTTAGCGCTCGCTGATACTGCACATCTGCAAGCCTAAAATTTGCTTTTGCTTGTTTTTCTAATAGGAGATATTCGTCGGGATTAAGGCTGGCAAGTAAGTCGCCCTTGTTTACTGTCTGGCCCGAGCGCACCGCTATTTGTTCTAATTGCCCGGGCACTCTAAACGCCAGCACCGCTTTATCGCCCGCTTCAGACGTTGCAGGAAATGAACGCTCGAATTGACTATTTCCAACCGATACCGAAAATAATTTTGCCGGGCGAGATTCCGGCTCGGGAATGGGAGGGGGAGCTTTGCCACATGCACTAAGCACTGCTACCACTAAAAATAATGCTGACCACTTCATGTTCATTTCTAACTACCCTGTTTAACTCGTAGTTAAAAAGATAGTCTAGAGCACACCGCTCTGCCAGCAAGTGACTAATTATTAATAAATTTTATCAATTAACTGGTGATTTATTGCTCAATATTATTCTTAACAGGCAACAAAAAACCCAGTAACCGAAGACAACTGGGCTTTAGCATTATTTCAACATCGCCTACAACTTACTAAACTCTCGATTCACGGCATACGCATCCGAGGTAACGTAGGCCTCCATACTACGAAGCGACCCTTCCATTTTATCCATGTCGTTTTCAATAGTATTGAGTAAGTCTTTGGCATTTTGCCCCTGCTTCCAAGGCTTACTTTTGAGCGAGTGCTCTTGTTTCGACCTAAGCTCTTCAACAAAATTATCTGGCTGCTTCTCTAACATCAAACTCATTGCGACATAAGCCAATAACACTAAGAAGCTTCCTCCTAGCAAAGCGGCGGAAATAACCAAAATCCGAACTAACCATACCTCGACACCAAAATAATTCGCAATCCCGGCACAGACCCCTGTGAGCTTGCCGTTGATCGGGTCCTTATATAGGTCTTTATGCATCATAATTTTGCCTCCACTTAGGTGACTCCGCATCTAAGATTCGCTCTAGACTCTCAACACGGCGCTGCATATTTTCCGCTCTCGCTGACAACGCTTGTAGCTTCTCGAACTCTTTTGAAGACAACCCAGATTCGGACTTACGCTTGCTTCGGTAATGAAGGAACAACCATAGCGGCGCCACGAATATTAGAAATACAATAACGGGTCCAGCAATGAGAAATGTCGACATATTCGTCTCCTATTTATTTTTATTCATCTGCTCTTTGAGCTTAGCCAGTTCTTGGTCTATTTCGTCTTGCGCTTGTAGCTCAGCAAACTCTTGATCTAATGACTTAGCATTGCCGCTATTGGCATACAGATCCGCCTCGGCTTCCAGTTCATCTACTTTACGTGAGTACTGTTCAAATTTCGCCATCGATTCATGAGTGCGACTCGTATGCAGGTGTTTTTGCACATCACGACGGTTATTAGCGGTCTGTGAACGAATCATAAGTGCTTGCTGCTTAGAGCGTGTTTCCATAATTTTTGATTCAAGTTTACTGATTTCATTAGTCAGCTTATCAATCGTTTCTTCGACCAATGTTTGTTCATCATGCAAACCTTTAACGATTTTCTCTACTTTTTGCTTTTCAATCAACGCCGCACGAGCCAGTTCTTCTCTTTGCTTAGTCAGTGCTAACGTCGCTTTATGTTGCCATTCAAGCACTTGCTCTTCTAATGCTTTGACCTTGCGAGCCAATTCTTTTTTATCCGCTATGGCCTTTGCCGAGTTAGTGCGAACTTCCACCAAGGTGTCTTCCATTTCTTGGATGATCAGGCGAATCATTTTCTCCGGATCCTCTGCCTTGTCTAAAAGAGCGCTAACGTTAGAATTTACGATATCAGCGAAACGAGAAAAAATACCCATAATACATCTCCTAAAAAAATCACGTGGTGTCATCATTCAATCATGTGCCACCTAAGACAATCCAAGTTTCATGCCAGTTTTACAAAGCCTACATTAACAATATGTTAGCTCAATCATTCGCATTTTATTAGTAGACTGCTAATATGATTCACCAATAGTTGGTAAAAAAAACCACATCTAAGGACTGTAACATGGCGCAAAACCTCATTGGCGAGTCTCCAAGCTTTTTAGCCGTTCTCGATAAAGTTTCAAGGCTGGCTCCCATTAATCGCCCCGTGCTGGTCATTGGTGAAAGAGGAACAGGGAAGGAGCTCATTGCCCAGCGTCTTCATTACCTATCCACACGCTGGGATCACCCTCTGATTTCACTTAACTGCTCGACATTGAGCGATGGGTTAATCGACTCTGAGTTATTTGGCCACGAGTCTGGTGCATTTACAGGCGCAAAAGGGCGCCACCTTGGGCGATTCGAACGTGCCGAAAATGGCACACTGTTCTTAGATGAATTGGCCACGACGCCGCTATCGGTTCAAGAGAAGCTATTGCGCGTCATTGAATATGGTCAATATGAGCGTGTCGGCGGAGCAAAAGCATTAGAAGCCAACGTAAGGTTAGTGTGCGCCACCAATGAAGATCTGCCAACCTTGGCGCAAAAAGGGAAATTCAGAGCGGACTTATTGGATAGGCTGGCCTTTGATGTTATTCAGCTTCCACCGCTAAGAGCCCGCCAAGAAGACATTGCGCTGCTGGCCGAGCACTTTGCAATAAAAATGTGCCGTGAACTAAGTTTACCTCTATTTGTCGGTTTCAGTTCCCAAGCTTGGCGCAGCATTCATGAATACCCATGGCCAGGAAATGTTCGTGAACTCAAGAATGTCATCGAACGTGCTGTCTATCAGCACGGTACGAACTCACACCCTATCCATTCGCTCACTTTTAATCCGTTTAGCAACGAGTTTCCGACATTAAACTCAGCAAAAGAGCCTGCTACAGATGCGGACGAAACGTCAGAACACACCGCATTGGAGAAACTCACCCAAGCAGTGACATCCGTTAATGCCCCCCAGCAGGCATCCTCAGCACCGCTCATTGATAACCTGACCTTTCCGATTGATTTTAAATCTTGGAAAGAAGAACAAGCCATCATTGTTATTCGCGCAGCATTAGAGCAAGCACAATACAACCAAAGAACCGCCGCTAAAATGCTGAGCTTAAGCTATGATCAGCTAAGAGGGCTGGTTAGAAAGCACAAACTCATATGAAAGCGCTCAAAGAGTCACCATTAAAATAAATAAAATCGTCGATAACTACTTGTCGTTATTGGTTTAACAATCAAATTAGTGGTAAATTACTCTGTTCTCAATACAGATATTACGTTCACTAAAATGAATGTAGCGTGTTTATGAAGGCATTACTAAAACTATCCATTACACTTTGCAGCATTGCGCTAGTCGCTGGCTGTGAGGATACGATCGACCATACAAAAGTTCGACAGGACGGTTTCGTGTACTGCGACCAAGGTCGCCCGAGTACATTTAACCCTCAATTAGTCGACGGTGGCATTACTGTCGAAGCGATCGCGCCTCAATTATATGACACGCTACTCACGCTAAATTCAGGGACTCATCAGCCAGTACCCAATTTGGCAAAAAGCTGGACGGTCGATGAAAGCGGTACCGTCTACACCTTTAATCTGCGTGATAATGTTGAATTTCATACCACAGATTGGTTTACCCCAACTCGAACGCTCAATGCTGACGATGTGGTGTTCAGTTTTGAGCGTATTTTAGATACTGACCACCCTTATCACCAAGTGGGTGGCAGCGTGTATCCATGGTTTGCTGGCATCAACTTTGCTTCGCTGGTCACCCGTGTTATTGCTATTGATGATCACACGGTTCAATTCACGCTTTCGAAACCAGACAACTCCTTCTTATCTAATATTTCGACCGCCCACGCTCCCATATTCTCCGCAGAATACGGTAAAATATTGCAGCAGGAAGAGAACAAGCTCAATCTCGACACACACCCTGTAGGGACAGGTCCATTCTATCTCGATGAGTACCAAGTCGCCGATTTAGTGCGCTTAAAGCGTCATAACAAATACTGGCGCGGTCCCGTTGAAATGGACCAAGTTGTTTTCGACATCTCCCACCGAGGGGCTGGTGCGTTGGCTAAGTTATTACGTGGTGAGTGTGATGTTCTCAATTCACCAGTATCGAGTCAAATACCCATTATTCTTAAAGAAGATTCTGTCGTACTGCAAGCAAAGCCTGCGATGAACGTGTCATTTATCGCACTCAATACCCAGCATCCAGCGCTCAGTGACCAACGCGTGAGAAAGGCCCTTAATTTAGCAATCAACCGTGACAATATTCTCGAAGCGGTCTACTACGACAGCGGTGAAAAAGCCTATACGCTCTTACCACCAAGCTCTTGGGCCTATCAAAAAGATCAAACTCAAGTTCGCTATGACCGCAATTATGCCATGGCGCTACTTCGCGACGCAGGCTATGACAAAGGCTTAGAGCTCACAATGGCGGTGCCACTTGAGCCTCGAGTATATAACCCAAGTCCGAGAAAAACGGCGGAGCTTATCCAAGCAAATCTTGCCGATGTCGGCGTCACATTGAATCTGTTAACCGATGAACGTGTAGACCGAATTGAGTTAGCTAACATCCAAGAAGTCGATTTATTACTTACGGGTTGGGTCGGCAATACTGGTGATCCCGATAACTACTTAAGACCCCTGCTGTCTTGCTCATCGAAACGGGAAGGACTGAACCTTTCAATGTGGTGTAATGACGACTTTGATTTTTTACTCGATCTCGCTCTTGAAGTAAGCGAACCACGCTACCGTGTTAACTTATATCGACAAGCTCAGAACATTCTGTTCGAACAAGTTCCGGTCATTCCTATTGCGCATGGACAAAAATATCAAGCGCACAATGATGATCTGACCGGCTTTCGCACAAGCCCATTTAACGCCCAGCCGTTTGACCAAGTAGTGAGGTTAAAATAGATGTTCTGGTATGCGATTCGCCGCCTCAATTTGTTTGTCATCACTTTGCTTATCCTAACGCTGGTCGGCTATAACTTGCTGCGCTTAGAGCCCGACTCCTTTTGGGCAAACCAAACGTTTTTCCAAGGCTGGATCCACTATGTTGGGCAACTCACAAAGCTAGATTTTGGATTAACGAAAGCCGGTGTCCCAATCATTGATGAGTTGACCGCCGTCCTGCCTGCCACGTTAGAACTGTGCTTTGCCGCTTTTACCATCTCCGTATTTATCGGCATTCCTGCAGGCACCATCGCAGGTATGAAAAAAGGCAAGTGGCTCGATAACATCATCTCTTTTTCATCGATGGTGGGCTACGCTGCCCCGCTATTTTGGATTGCACTATTGATGATTATGTATTTTTCACTTAATTTTCAATGGTTCCCGGTCGCTGGTCGCTATGACTTACTCTATGAAATCGACCATGTGACTGGTTTTGCGTTGATCGATGCCTTGCTCTCGGATGGACCATACCGACGCGAAGCGCTGCAAAGCGTTATCGAGCATATGATTCTGCCTTGTTTCGTACTGGCGCTATCTCCTACGATGCAAGTGATACGAATGATGCGCACCTCCGTGACAGAAGTGATGGCACAAAACTACATCCGAGCCGCGCGGATCAAAGGTTTATCCAATTACGAGATCGTGATAGAGCACGTTCTTCGTAACGCCATACCGCCAATAATACCGAAATTAGGTGTTCAGCTGTCGAGCATGATTACCCTCGCGATTATGACGGAATCCATTTTTAACTGGCCGGGTATCGGTCGTTGGCTCTTAGATGCGCTATCAAGTCAGGATTATGCATCAATACAAGCTGGCGTAATGGTGGTTGCGACCATTGTGCTTGCGGCAAGTATCTTGTCCGATATTATCGGCGCGATGATCAACCCGTTAGTTAGGAAGGAATGGTATGCTGTCAGATAACATCTATCAGGAAGAACGCATTCCAACCCAACTCGAACGCTTTTGGCGAAGCTATCGAAGTAATAGCCTATCCATGTTTGGGCTATGGTGTTTTGGGCTAATCATTCTCATCACGCTCGCCTCGCCATGGCTTGCCCCATATGACCCAATGGAGCAAAGCTCTTTTCTGCTTATTCCGCCATCTTGGGATCCTGCGGGGACGGTCGAGTTCTTTTTTGGTACCGATGATTTAGGTCGTGACATCCTTTCTCGAATTATCGATGGCTCTCGCCTATCCTTCGGTGCAGCGGTCATTATTACCGTTATTTCAGCGTTAGTGGGCTGCTTTATTGGTATTTTAGCGGGTATGACAAAGGGCTTACTATCCAGTATCTTGAACCACCTTCTTGATACCGTGATGTCAATTCCATCGCTGTTACTCGCCATCATTTTTGTGGCATTTTTAGGTCCTGGCGAATACAACATCCTGCTTGCTATCTGCCTAGCCCTAATCCCGCGCTTTGTTCGTACCGTTTATGTAGCGGTGCACACCGAAGTAGAAAAAGACTACATCATGGCGGCTCGTCTCGACGGGGCCAATGACTTCTACTTATTGTGGAACTCGATTTTGCCTAATATTCTGTCCATTATTGCCGCCGAATTCACCTTCGCGCTATCCATCGCAATTTTAGACATTACCGCCCTTGGCTTTTTGGGGCTAGGTGCTCAAGCCCCTAGCAGTGAATGGGGAGCGGTATTAGGTGATGCCGCCGAGCTTCTTTATCTCGCACCTTGGACTGTGGTCTTACCCGGCCTAGCCATTTTATGTGTGGTTGTCGTCATCAACATCGTTGGCGAAGGCGTGCGCAGCGCGTTAAACGCGGGAGTGGAATAATGCCTGTATTAGATATTCGTCATTTGACTATCGAAATTGAAACCCCACAAGGATTAGTTAAAGCCGTCGACAGAATGAGTTTTACCATTAATGATGGGGAAATTCGCGGTCTCGTTGGCGAGTCTGGATCCGGAAAAAGCTTAGTTGCCAAAGCGATCGTTGGCGTATGCAAAGACAACTGGCGGGTGTCTGCCGATCGTATGCGTCTTGGTAACATCGACCTATTGCAACTCACGCCACGGGAAAGACGTCGCGTCATCGCCCGTGATGTGGCGATGATTTTCCAAGAACCGTCTACCTGCCTAGACCCATCAGAAGAAGTGGGTCGCCAGCTTATTGAATCGATTCCTTCACGCTCCTTCGATGGAAAGTGGTGGGAGCGATTTAAATGGCGTAAAAAGCAAGCTATTGCCCTGTTACATAAGGTCGGCATTAAAGAGCATACTCGAGTCATGCACAGCTATCCGTATGAGCTCACCGATGGTGAATGTCAAAAAATCATGATTGCTATGGCGATCGCCGCTAAGCCCAAGTTATTGATTGCCGATGAACCGACTAACGACTTAGACCCTATCACTCAGTCGCAGATTTTGCGTTTATTAAGCCGTATGAATCAGCTCCATAACACCACACTGATCCTCATTGGCCATGACCTCACCACCATTACCCAATGGGCAACGCGTATTACCGTCATGTATTGCGGCCAGTCCGTTGAGTCTGCTGATACCAAAAAGATCTTGGACATGCCCAAGCACCCTTATACCGTCGCCTTATTGAAAGCGATGCCTGACTTCGGTGACTGGATCCCGCATAAAGAGAAGCTACAATCTTTGCCAGGTTCCATTCCACCACTTCAGCATTTGCCGATAGGCTGCCGACTCGGCCCTCGCTGTCCTTACGCGCAAAGGCAGTGTGTTGAAATTCCACCCGTCAAACGAGTCAAGAACCATAAATACAGCTGTCACTTCCCGCTGAATACGGAGAAAAAAGCATGAGTGCATTGTTAGAAGTCACAGGACTTAAAAAGGACTTTGTGACTCGTTCAAAGCTTTTTCAGAAGAAAATTCAGCATGCGGTTAAGCCCGTCAGCTTTAGCCTAGAAGCGGGTCAAACCATTGGTTTTATTGGCAAGAATGGCTCAGGTAAATCTACGCTTGCTCGTATGCTAGCAGGCGTTGTCGAACCAACAGCCGGAGAAATACGCGTCAATGGTGACTTGCTAGAGCATAAGGACTACTCCACGCGCTGTAAGCTTATCCGCATGATTTTCCAAGATCCTAATACCTCTTTGAATCCAAGAATACAAATTGGTCGCATTCTGGAAGGGCCACTGAAACGAAATACTAACATGCCACCAGAAGCGAGAATGCGACGTGTCAAAGACACCCTAGTACGAGTTGGCTTGCTACCAGAGCACGCTTACTTTTATCCACAGATGCTTGCCACAGGCCAAAAGCAACGTATTTGTTTGGCACGGGCACTCATCTTGCAGCCTTCTATCATCGTCGCTGACGAAGCACTCAATGGCTTGGATATGGCGATGCGATCGCAAATTATTAACCTATTTCTAGAACTACAAGAAGAAATGGGCGTAGCTTTTGTCTATGTATCACAGCATTTAGGCATCGTAAAACACATTACGGACAAAGTGATGGTGATGCATGAAGGTGACGTGGTTGAATACGGCGACACACAAGACATTCTCACTAAGCCTCAGCATATTGTGACGCAGCGAATGGTCGAGAGCCATTTCAATAAGAAGCCTGTTTATCGCTAATGCTGATGGAGGCGTATTTTTAGGTCATCGCTTAAAATACGCGTGTCCAACTAAGTAGGCCTAAGGTAAACGCTATCAAGATATCAACAAAAAAGGCCCGTTAGTTTCACTAACGGGCCTTTTATAATTTGTTTCACTCTCTTAACGACGTAAGAAGTGATAGCGTTAGCAATTAGCGACGTCCGGTTTTCGCACGAGAACCCGCTTCACCAGCACTCTTTTTGTTGCGACGTTGTTGGTTGCTGCGACCTTTTGACGGAGTACTAACGCGCTCTTCGTGACGGCGAACCGCACGACGGATTTTTTGACTGCGAGAGCGCTCACGCTGGCGAGAAGTGTTCGCGCTGTTCTGATCAAGAAGCGTTTCTTTTTCAGGTTTTAGCTCTACCAATTCACGTAAGTAGTTCACGTCTTTTAGCGTCAGTTCAGTCCAACCACCACGAGGCAGTTTTTTATCTAGGTAGATATCACCGTAACGAACACGTTTCAAACGGCTTACAGTCGTCTCTTGTGATTCCCACAAGCGACGTACTTCACGGTTTCTACCTTCGTTAATCGCAACGTAGAAGGTGTGGTTCATACCTTCGCCACCCGCATACACAACATCTTCAAAACGTGCCATGCCGTCTTCAAGTTTTACGCCGTGAACTAGGTTACGAATTTTGCTTTCAGTCACATCACCAAACACACGAACGAGGTATTCACGTTCAACTTGGCGACTTGGGTGCATCAAGCGGTTTGCTAGTTCACCATCGGTAGTAAACAACAAAAGACCAGATGTGTTTGCATCAAGACGACCAACTGAAATCCAACGTGAACCGCGGATTTTTGGCAGGCGATCAAATACCGTACGACGACCTTCAGGATCGTGACGTGTACAAAGCTCACCTTCGGGCTTGTAATACGCCAATACTCGACAAACCACTTCTTCTTGTGCTTTAGCCGATACAGTATGCCCGTCAATACGAATGATCGCACTGTCGTCTTCAAGGCGCTCACCCAAATTTGCAACCTGACCGTTGACACTCACTCGTCCTGACTTGATCAATGTTTCAAGTTCACGACGTGAGCCGTGGCCTGCGCGGGCAAGCACTTTTTGTAATTTTTCGCTCATCTACCTACCTATAATGTCGTCTTCACAGACGTCGAAACCAGATATTGCGATCGTCAAAATCGCGGTCGCGTATTATCGCAGAGAAACTGGCTAGAATCACCAAGTTTCTCAGGTTATTTCATCGCACCATCTGGTTCGATGTTTATTCGAATGGTGCAGGATCGCCAGCACCGACACGGAGAACTTTTGGTTCATCGTCGCTAAAATCAATAACCGTGGTCGGTTGCTCACCCAAGTAACCGCCGTTCAAAATAACATCAACGGCATGCTCGAGTTTGTCACGGATGTCTTCTGGATCCGACTCGGTTATGTCATTACCCGGAAGAATCAATGACGTCGACATCAGTGGCTCGCCCAAGGCTTCAAGCAGATCAAGGGCAATTCTATTATCCGGCACGCGAATACCAATCGTCTTTCGCTTGGGGTTCATTAAGCGACGCGGTACTTCTTTTGTGCCTTTGAAGATAAAAGTAAACGGACCTGGCGTGTTGTTTTTTAGCAAACGAAACGCCGTATTATCGACGCGTGCATAAAGCGAAATTTCCGACAAGTCACGGCACAAAAGTGTAAAATTATGTTTGTCATCAAGACGACGAATCTGACAGATCCGCTCAAGTGCTTGTTTGTTTTCAAGCTGGCAACCCAGTGCATACCCTGAATCTGTTGGGTAAATGATCACTCCCCCATTACGAACAATCGCAACGGCTTGACTGATCAAGCGCGCTTGAGGGTTATCTGGGTGTACATAAAAAAATTGGCTCATTGTTATTCCTTCAGCTAAATACTCTCGGCACAACTTTCCTTGTTGTTCCACATCAAGAGCTTAAATAATACTAATTGTCGGCACTCTGACTTTCGAGCCTTGTTGCCGTTTGTAATGATAGACGATCCCATACTGGCTCTACGCCCGATGGCAGCCATAAGTTTCGACCCAGTTCCGTCCAAGGCGATTGATAATGAAAGTCGGAACCTTGAGAAGCTAATAGATTGTATTGTATCGCATAATCTGCAAGGTTGCGTCTTTCTTGCATACTTTGTTGTGGTAACGCCACTTCCATAGCGTCTCCACCCGCTTCTGAAAATGCAGCAAGTAGCCGTTTTAACCACTTGGCCGTAAGCTGATAGCGGCCTGGATGCGCAAGCACAGCCACACCACCTGCAGCGTGAATGGCATCGACAGCTTCACTCATCGTGCACCAGTTAGGCGGCACATACCCGGTATTGTTTCGAGTGAGGTACTTCTTAAATACCTGCTGCATATTCTTGGCGTACCCGTTTTCAACAATCCACTTAGCAAAATGAGAGCGTGTAATTGGTGCACCACCCGCCATCACCTGCACCTCTTCCAGTACACCCGGACGCGTCGCTTTTTCCAACCGCTGTGCCATTAACTCAGCGCGCTCTGCCCGTCTTGCTTTTTGCGCGGCGATAAGCGTTAAAAGCGCCTCGTTATCGAGCGCCACACCTAAGCCAACAATGTGAATGTCTTTATTTTGCCAAACGGTTGAAACTTCAATGCCATTCACCAGCTCAATCGGCCATTCACGCTCCTCAATTAGACGCTTAGCTTCTGGCAATGCATCCAACGTATCGTGATCGGTGATGGCGATAATTTTCACACTAAATTCAATCGCTCGCTCTAAAAGCTCTTCAACAGAGAGACGACCATCTGATGCCGTTGTGTGACTGTGTAGATCTATCTTCATTTTATTTTTAATATCGGTTGACTTTCACACCCCGAACTAGTTAACTAGTACGCAGGTACAGAATTAGAGTAATGCACGTATGGTACAAGAAATTGACCCAATCCAAAAACCCCAAATCGCAGTTAAACGCTCTGCGGGAAATTGGTGGCGCACATGGAATGATTCCAAGTGGGCTTTTTTACGTGCGTAAAAGATAAGTAGATTTAATACTAGCCCACTCAAATGAGTGGGCTTTTTTATTTTTTGGTTTAACTGATTAACTATGCGGCAATTTGGGCAGATTCAACGTTGGGCAAACGTTTTAATTGTGCGAGTATGGAACACATAGTTTTCAGGGTAGATACTGCTAAAGCAGATTGATGAAGAGAGGAGGTTTTGTGAACAAAGCCATTACTATTCAAAAACAAGGTCGTTTAGAGGTACTTTCACTACAAGTCCCTTATTCAAAAGACCCGACAGCACTTTTTCACACGCTTTGTGAAAACAAAACCGACAGCCTACTGCTTGAGTCCGCCGAAATTGACTCAAAACAAGATCTACAAAGTTTATTGATCGTCGACTCCGCCGTTCGTATTATTTGTGAAGAACACATTGTCCGTTATGAAGCCTTAACGACAAATGGTGAAAATTTACTGGTCATTTTAGCTGGTAACTTATCCTCTGGTATTCATTACACACTGAGCAAAACAACGCTGACCGTGCATTTTGAGATGCCCGATGACCAACTTGATGAAGACTCCCGACTGCGTGAAGCGTCTTCATTCGATGCATTGAGATTAGTTCAACACAGCTTTGACGTTAGCGGATTAAACAAAAATGCGATTTTCATGGGTGGTTTATTCGCGTACGACCTCGTTGCTCAATTTGAACCTTTAGGTAACGCCAAGCAGTCCAATCGCTGCCCTGACTACGTCTTTTATGTTGCTGAGAGCCTGCTTGTTGTCGATCACCAAAAAGAATCATGCGACCTACAGACCACCCTCTTCAATCATGACGACAACGAACTTGCTCGTATTCGTGCGCGTATTCAAGACATCAGCCAACAATGCAACAACCTTAAAGCACTGCCTACCGCACAAGTTGTCAAAGACAATCAAGAAGTCGCCAGTGTCTCAGATGAAGACTTTTGCCAAACGGTACGAGATCTAAAAGAATACGTCGTACGCGGCGATATTTTCCAAGTCGTGCCTTCGCGACGTTTCACACTTCCTTGCCCCTCACCTCTAGTGGCTTATAAAGAGCTCAAAAGAAGTAACCCAAGTCCTTACATGTTTTACATGCAAGACGAGTTGTTTACGCTTTTTGGTGCTTCACCGGAAAGTGCCTTGAAATATTGTTCGCAAAGCAATCAGATCGAAATCTACCCAATCGCCGGAACACGTCGCCGCGGCAAAAACCCTGATGGCTCGATCAACCAAGATCTCGATAGCCGCATGGAGTTAGAGCTTCGTTGTGATATGAAAGAAAATGCCGAGCATATGATGCTCGTCGATTTGGCAAGAAATGACGTAGCTCGTATTTCCGAACCGGGCACTCGCCACGTTGCAAGCTTGCTACAAACCGACCGTTATAGCCATGTGATGCACTTGGTCTCTCGTGTCGTCGGTCAACTGCGTCTCGATCTTGACGCGCTGCATGGCTATCAAGCCTGCATGAACATGGGCACGCTAACGGGCGCACCAAAAATTCGTGCGATGCAACTCATTCGCCAGGTGGAAGGTCAGACTCGAGGCAGTTATGGCGGCGCTGTCGGCTACATGAATGGCGTCGGTGATATGGATACCTGTATCGTTATTCGTGCAGCCTACGTAGAAGACGGCATCGCACAAGTACAAGCTGGAGCTGGCGTCGTATTTGATTCTGATCCACAAGCAGAAGCCGATGAAACCCGTGGCAAAGCACAAGCCGTGATTTCCGCTATCAAAACCGCGCATCAGGGGTAGACACGTATGAGCGACCAATCTAACACTTCAAATCTGACCAATGTTTGCTCGACAGATAAAGCAAACATCGTCTTTGTCGATAACTTCGATTCGTTCACATACAACCTAGTGGATCAATTTCGCAGTTTAGGCCACAACGTAATCATTTATCGTAACCACATCGCGGCGCAAACCATTGCCGACGCAGTACTAAAGTTAACAGACGCAGTTGTCGTATTATCGCCTGGACCTGGCGCACCATCAGAAGCTGGCTGTATGCCCGCTTTAATTCAGCAACTCAAAGGCAAAGTGCCTATGATCGGCATTTGCCTAGGACATCAGGCGTTGGTAGAGGCTTACGGTGGCACCGTGGCAGGCGCGGGTGAAATCATTCACGGTAAAACCTCAATGATGGCGCATGATAACCACGCTATTTACAGCGGACTGCCCTCTCCTCTCGCCATCGCACGCTATCACTCGCTCGTGGCGACTCACGTGCCTGATAGCCTTGCTATTACCGCAGAAGTGGATGGACTAGTGATGTCGATTGCCAATGAGCAAGATCGAGTTTGTGGTTTTCAATTTCACCCTGAGTCCATCATGACCACACATGGAGCGGCATTACTGGCCAATGCCATCGATTGGGCAAGAGCGGGTTCACTTCGTTAACTCAAATAACTCATAAATTTAAGGAATCGTAATTATGGAAAATATCATCAACAAACTTTACGACCAGCTCTCGCTTAGCCAGCAAGAGAGCCAAGAGTTGTTTGACACCATTATTAAAGGTGAACTTGACCCTATTCTTATGGCAGCGGCTCTAACGGCGCTTAAAATCAAAGGTGAGACACCTGACGAAATTGCAGGAGCAGCGAAAGCGTTACTGGCTAATGCCAAAGCTTTTCCTCGACCAGACTACGACTTTGCCGACATTGTCGGCACAGGCGGAGACGGCTCGAATACGATTAATATCTCCACGACAGCCGCATTTGTTGCTGCAGCCTGTGGCTTAAAGGTAGCGAAACACGGTAACCGCGGCGTCTCAAGCAAGTCAGGGTCATCTGACTTACTTGACTCGTTTGGCATCAACCTCGCCATGAGCCCAGAAGATACTCGCCAAGCCGTAGACGACTTAGGCGTGGCATTCCTGTTTGCTCCGCAATATCACGGTGGCGTGAAACACGCGATGCCGGTTCGCCAAACCATGAAAACGCGAACACTGTTTAATATTTTGGGTCCACTTATCAACCCAGCCCGTCCCAACATCGAGCTGATGGGCGTTTACGACGCGAAACTGGTTCGCCCCATCGCTGAGACCATGCTACAAATGGGAATGAAACGTGCGGCTGTAGTCCATGGTAGCGGTCTTGACGAAGTGGCCATTCATGGCGATACATTAGTCGCGGAAATAAAAGATGGCGTCATCACCGAATACACATTAACGCCTGAAGATTTTGGCGTGAACCGACACCCTCTCGAAGCAATCAAAGGTGGCGAGCCAGAAGAAAATCGCGCCATCATTACCAATATGCTGACCGGTAAGGGAACAGAGGCTCAGCTAGGCGCGGTTGCCGTTAACGTCGCACTACTCATGAAGCTTTTTGGCTTTGAAGATTTAAAAGCAAACGCACAACAAGCGATCGACGCCATGAATTCTGGTAAGGCTTACGAGCTTGTAAAACAACTCGCAGCGCGCGGTTAAGAAATAGGAACTAGCAATGGAAACGGTACTAGCAAAAATCGTCGACGACAAACGAGTTTGGGTAGAAGCCCGCAAACAGTCACAGCCGCTTGAGAGCTTTAAGGCACAATTAACGCCCTCTGATCGATCTTTTTATGACGCCCTTTCAACGGGAAAAACCGCGTTCATTCTAGAATGTAAAAAAGCATCGCCTTCAAAAGGGCTGATTAGGGACGATTTTGATTTAGACTATATCGCCTCGGTTTATAACAATCACGCTAGCGCGATCTCTGTGTTAACCGACGAAAAATATTTCCAAGGCAACTTTGACTTCTTGCCACAAGTTCGTGGTCAAGTTAAGCAGCCAGTCATCTGCAAAGATTTTATGGTGGATACGTACCAAGTCTATCTTGCTCGCCATTATCAAGCCGATGCTATTCTCTTAATGCTATCGGTGCTCAATGATGACGAGTATCGTCAATTAGCCGCGGTTGCCGACTCACTCGACCTAGGTATTCTTACCGAAGTGAGTAATGAACAAGAGCTCGAGCGTGCCATCAAGTTGCAAGCCAAAGTGGTTGGCATTAACAATCGCAACTTACGTGATTTATCGGTTAATTTAGATAGAACCAAAGAGCTCGCTCCCAAGCTACCCGCTGGGACCATCATTATCTCTGAATCAGGCATCTATAATAACCAGCAAGTTCGTGACCTTTCACACTACGCAACAGGCTTTTTAATTGGCAGTTCGTTAATGGCCGAAGACAACCTTGAGTTGGCTGTACGCAAAGTACTACTTGGTGAGAATAAAGTCTGCGGGTTAACCCACGCCGATGATGCAGCAAAAGCGTATCAAGCTGGCGCTGTTAAAGGTGGATTGATTTTTGTTGAAAAGTCACCTCGTTATGTAGATTTTGAAGCGGCTCGAATGGTCATGAGTGGCGCGCCACTAGAATATGTGGGCGTGTTCCAAAATCATGACGTCGACAGCGTAGCTCGTACTGCTAATGATTTGAGTCTATCTGCAGTTCAGTTGCATGGTGATGAAGACCAAGCTTACATTGATGCGCTAAAACCTCAATTGCAAGCTGGCATTGCTATTTGGAAAGCGCATGGCGTCAAAGATGTACTGCCTGATCTAACCGCAATCCATGCCGACCGACATTTGCTTGATGCACAAGTCGGTGAGCAAACAGGTGGAACGGGTCAACGCTTTGATTGGCAACTCCTTAACAATACTAACGACATTATGCTTGCCGGAGGTTTGTCTCCAGACAACATCAAGCAAGCAAGTAAATTGGGCTGTATCGGACTGGATCTAAACTCTGGTGTGGAATCTGCACCGGGTAAAAAAGACATCGATAAACTGAACAAAGCCTTCGCACTATTAAGAGATTACTAATACTTGCTCACCAGCGAGTCACCAGAATTAAAGAGAGGAAACAACCATGGCGAAATTGGATGCCTATTTTGGCGAATATGGTGGGCAGTTCGTACCACAAATTCTTGTACCTGCGCTTGATCAACTTGAACAAGCTTTCATTGATGCACAGGAGGACGATGAATTTCAGGCGGAATTCATGGGACTGCTGCAAGAATACGCTGGACGCCCAACCGCATTAACGCTTACGCGCAACTTAACGAAAGGGACAAAAACAAAATTGTACCTAAAACGTGAAGATCTGTTGCACGGTGGCGCGCATAAAACCAACCAAGTGCTTGGTCAAGCGTTACTCGCAAAGCGCATGGGGAAAAAAGAAATCATCGCAGAAACCGGTGCAGGTCAACATGGCGTCGCCACCGCTCTAGCCTGTGCCTTGCTCGGTCTTAAGTGCCGCGTTTATATGGGGGCTAAAGACGTTGAGCGTCAAAACCCGAACGTTTTCCGTATGCGTTTAATGGGCGCGGAAGTGATTCCTGTGCACTCCGGCTCCGCCACACTAAAAGACGCCTGTAACGAAGCTCTACGTGATTGGTCTGCCAGCTACGAAGACGCGCATTACCTACTCGGTACGGCAGCGGGGCCGCACCCATTCCCAACCATAGTGCGTGAATTTCAACGCATGATTGGTGAAGAAACCAAACATCAAATTTTAGCACGTGAAGGCCGCTTGCCAGACGCCGTCATCGCCTGTGTTGGTGGTGGCTCAAATGCTATTGGTATGTTTGCTGACTTCATCGAAGAAGAGTCAGTTCGTCTGATCGGTGTTGAGCCTGCAGGGCTTGGTATTGATACCGACCAACATGGTGCACCACTTAAGCACGGCACGACTGGCATATTCTTTGGCATGAAAGCGCCATTAATGCAGGACCCTCATGGTCAGATTGAAGAGTCTTATTCGGTATCTGCGGGACTTGATTTCCCATCTGTTGGTCCGCAACACGCTCACCTAAACGCCATTGGTCGTGCTGAGTATGGCGCAATTACCGATGATGAAGCACTAGAGGCCTTCCAAATTCTTGCTCGTCAGGAAGGTATCATTCCGGCTCTAGAGTCGTCTCACGCACTCGCATACGCGTTGAAAATGGCGCACGATGAACCAGAAAAAGAACAGTTGTTAGTGGTAAACCTCTCAGGTCGTGGAGACAAAGATATCTTTACGGTACATGACATTTTGAAAGAAAAAGGAGCGCTATAATGGACCGTTATCAAGACATGTTTCGTCGCCTAGCAGAAAAAAAACAAGGCGCTTTTGTCCCATTCGTGACCATTGGTGATCCCAATCCTGAGCTGTCTTTACAGATCATGGAAACCCTTGTCGATGCAGGTGCCGATGCACTTGAACTAGGTATGCCATTTTCCGATCCTCAAGCCGATGGTCCAACCATTCAAGGGGCGAACATCCGCGCGCTTGAGGCGAAAACCACGCCACCTATCTGCTTTGATTTGATTGCGAAAATCCGCAGCAAGTACCCGGAACTGCCTATTGGTCTGCTTATGTACGCCAACTTAGTGTACTCAAAAGGTGTTGATGCGTTTTACCAACAGTGCGCTGCCGTTGGCGTAGACTCCGTACTCATTGCCGATGTACCAACTAATGAAAGTAAAGAGTTTGTTGCAGCAGCGCATAAACATGGTGTACACCCTATCTTTATTGCACCTCCAACAGCGACAGAAGACACGATCAAGCAAGTCGCTGAGCTCGGTGGAGGTTACACCTACTTACTGTCTCGCGCTGGCGTGACAGGTACTGAAACCAAAGCCAATATGCCAATGACCACGCAATTAGACAAATTGATCAAACATGACGCTCCACCGTCATTACTAGGCTTTGGTATCTCTGAACCGCAGCAAGTTAAAGATGCGCTTGCCGCAGGCGCAGCGGGTGCCATTTCAGGTTCGGCGGTAGTCAAAACTATCGAGCGTAACCTCGAGAGCCCAACAAAAATGCTTACTGAACTCAGTGAATTTGTTGCATCAATGAAAGCAGCTACTCAACACTAAGTTAATTGTTATCAGTTCATAAAGGTTGCACTTGCGTGCAACCTTTTTTTTACATTCCAACTTATCAACCCATTCAAGCTTTGTATCTTTTCTCACGCTCCCATGATAAGAGCTCAACGCAAACGTTTGCTATCGATGGTAAATTCGCCACTTGGTACTCACTTTGTGCATTATTCTGCATTATTCGTTTTCTAACAGTTGCTAAGAGTGCTAATAAAGTGTAAAAAATCACTCGAAATAATAGTCTGACATTTTCCGTTCTAATGGAAGACTATACTGGGATATTAAAATTTTACAGCACAGAGGTTAAGGAAGTGTTAAAAGACAAGTCAATGATAAAAAATATCGGTGTCCAAGTCGTTATCGCGATGATTCTCGGCACCGTAATAGGGGCAATAATGGGTCAGTCAGCGGCGATGTTTGCACCGCTCGGTACCATTTTCATCAATTTAATTAAAATGCTCGTTATTCCACTGGTTGCAGTAGCACTTATTTCTGGTGCGGCTGGACTAGGTAACAGTAGTAACGCAGGCAAAGTTGGCGCTACTACGCTGGCGTTTTTTGGCCTGACTTCAGCACTTGCTGTTGCACTGGCTCTATTCATGGGTGAAATTTTCGAACCAGGCGTCAACATCGACACCGCTGGTATCGAAGGCATGTTCTCTACTGAATACGCTTCAAAAGGTGATCTACCTTCTTTCTGGGCGACCCTAACCGGTATGATCCCGACCAACGTTTTCCAATCACTGAATGAAGCAAACATCCTGCAAATTCTCGTTTTCTGCTTATTCTTTGGTATTGGTTTATCAAAGCTTGAAGTATCAAAGCGCGACCCTCTTCTTAACGGCGTAAATTCAATTGTTGATGTCATGGTTTGGATGATCAACAAAGTCATGATCATTGCTCCAATTGGCGTATTTGGTCTAATGGCTGAAGCTGTGGGTACATTTGGTTTTGGTGCCCTAATGGTTGTGTTCAAACTGTTCGTGGTTTACACCGCAGCGATTTTGATATTTGGTTTTGTGGTTTACCCATTACTTATCCAAGTGTTCACCAAAACGTCAGCTAAAAAATTCCTTAGCGTAATGAAGAAGCCACAAGCGGTTGCCCTATCGACAGCCTCTTCTATGGCAACACTTCCTGTCACAATGGAAGCATGTGAGAAAGAGCTAGGTGTACGTAACTCAACAGCCTCTTTTGTTCTGCCGCTAGGTGCAACGATTAACATGTCTGGTAATGCGATTTACTACGGCTTGGTTGCTATTTTCTTTGCTCAGCTGTTCAACATTGATTTATCAATGGGCGCGTACGTCGCAATCATCGTGACATCAACACTTGGTGCCGTAGGGCAAGCGGGTGTTCCAGGTCCTTCGTTCCTAGTGGTTGCCGTATTGCTTGCAGCAGGCATTCCAATTGAAGGGCTACCACTTCTGTTCGCTCTTGACCGTATCTTCGATATGATCCGTACTGCGCTTAACATCACTGGCGACGCCGCTTGTGCTGTTATCGTTGATGCGCTTGTTGAAGAAGAAGCGAATGCGACAGAACTGAAGCAACAAGAAGCGTAAACATCTAAAACAAACGTACTGCTTTATTAAACCAAAAAGTAGTCACGATAGAACCCAAAGCCGGTCGAAATTCGATCGGCTTTTTAATACCTACCCTATCCAATTTCGCACTAGAGCAGTCTCACATTCATACCCGCGCAATCATATTGTCCATGTTTGTCGATAAGGTAAGTAAGGTATTTTTGTAGTCCACGCTTTGCTCAATATTGTTCACGCAATCCTTCAGTTTAGTTTTAGATAAACTTAGGCGCTGAGCATTATTATTCGTTAACTCAGAGAGCTGTTCGGATTGGGCTTTGACTGCGCGGCCAAAATGAACAAGTTGACCAATATCATCGGAAATCTCAACAAACTTCACTTCCGACTCACTGCAACGCGACATCAGTGCCGTAATCTTGTGATTACTCTGCTCAATTCTCGATTTAAGAGCGTCAGAGACGTGCATCAACTCTTGATTGATGTCTTTAATGTCTAACACCGAGCAACGCGAGGTTTCCGACAATTCACGAACCTGCTCTGCAACCACGGAAAAGCCACGCCCCAATTCACCTGCCCTCGCCGCCTCTATTGCTGCATTCAATGCTAGCAGATTGGTTTGATCTGAAATCTTCTCTATTAATGCGACGGATCGACTCGCCTTTTCAACCGCTATCATCATCTGCTGACTAGCATTAGATACGACCTTAGAATCAGCAGTAAGACCTTGTACACCGTTAGCGATGCTCGAAATATTCTTGCGCACCACTTGAAGACTACTCGAAAGCGACTCAATTGAGACAAGCGCCGTTGAGGCGCTGTGAGTATTACACTCAGCTGCCTGAGCCATTTTCCTGATTTCTGCCGCGGTTTGATCCACATACTCACTTTGATTTTTAACATTCCTCAAGGTGTCAGCAGATAAACCATCGAGGTTGTAAGACAGTTTTCTAAGTTCACTGACCGCCTCAGACATGTCTTTTAACAACGTGACTAATTTATCCAATGTTGCATCCGTCGCTTCACCTATTTGACCAAACTCATCAGAACCTGAAAAACCAATTCGAGCCTCTATGTCGCCGCCGTTAACCGCATTCATTACGATTTTCACATGTTGCAATAATGGTAAGATGCTGTTTTTTATCAGCCATGACAACGCAAAATTCATCAACATAGACAACAACAACACGGTAACTAACATCTGATCGTTATACGTCAACGCCTCCGCTGTCATTACGATATATAGTGCAGCGATGCCTATCACTAAACAGGCAACCACACTCGGTATCATAAGCTTCCAATTCATACTCACATTCATTAGTACTCTGTCGACAATCCCTATCTTGACCACATCCATTTACGCTCTCCTATAAAAAACACCACTATATTGTAGATACCCAAAAGCCAAATTGTACACAATAATTTAAAACATCGTACACACAATTAAGTTTAACGTCAGCTCGAACACCACTCTTTTCGCCCTCATGTTGCGGGTAATATCAGCCTTTCAATAGAGATACGGTTGCGCTTATTGCGTGGCATAAGTCGCAGATTACAATGAAACGCAAAAAAATCGCTCATCCAATCTTTACAAGAAGATCATTAAACAACGATTAATCAAAGACTTACGATCAACTCTAGATTTTCATTATCTGCCCAATTCGTATAACCAGCTCGTCTTCTACTATGGTTAACAAACCACTGTTATCGAACTACAGCTTTACAGCACCTTGAAATGCGTCATTAAGGTTCAAAGGTATTTCATCGGTCGATAACAGAATGTTTAGGAAAGGAACTCGAGGACACTATGGGAAAAATCATTTTTTACATGCCCACGCCCACAACGGATGCTAGAGCATGGCTAGAATACGGTGACTATCAAGACGAACATGGCACTTACGCCACCAGCCTAACAAGACGAAAAAACCATCGATGGATTCAACATTTATGGACAGAAAAACAAAAAGAAGCGATTCAAGTGTGGTATCAACCTGGAGTGAAAGTGCCCGATCTGGTGAATATCGCCAATGACGACCAAATTTATATTCGGGGTCATGGTTTCCCCGGTACAGAAAGTATTTCTATGGCAAAAAGTTGGGGAACAAAAGTTGGCCATCGGTTTGTCGTGGATCGTCTAAAGGAGAATGGACTACCTAAAACCTTTACAGGTAAAATTAAGTGCTATAACTGTAACAGTGCATCATGGTTTGATGGTAATCGGAGTTTTGCACAAGCATTGGCTGACTATATGTATGGCTGGGGCTATGACAAGTGCACGTACTATGGTTATCGCGGCAAATTGGATTCCTATTACAAAGAAGGACTTGCCGGGCTTCACAAATACGTTCGAGCCAACGGCGGCGATACTGATGGCGTTTGCCGGGCCAGTGATGCACGAGTGCAAATCAAACCACAAGACTTACACCCGCCGCAATACGCTTCCATTTCGGGGCTTAAAAAACCTATCGCGCAATAATCAAACCTATCGCGCACTAATCAAAACAATCGCGCACTAATCAAAACAATCAAAACAATCAAAGGTGATGGCGCATTGCCTTTGATTACCATTCGTTCTAGTTAATTTCTCTTCATTTAGGCGTGATACTGGTTCGCTAGGTATAAGCGGCCCCTCTCTTTATTTTAACGACGTGCCATTTACTTTATCGTGGTAAAGGGCTAATGGCGGAACGTTATTGTTTCTAATTGTCTCAAATGGTTTTGTATTCTTTAAGTTTTGGTTACACTGTCGTCAATTATTACTGCAAGGTTTGCAAGAAACATGAAGCAACTTATTGATTTTATTCCCCTGATTATTTTCTTTGTGCTGTATAAAATGCAGGACATCTATGTCGCAACAGGCGCACTCATTGCTGCGACAGCAGTACAAATTGTCTTAACCTACTTCCTTTATAAAAAAGTAGAAAAGATGCAGGTCATCACCTTCCTAATGGTCGCGGTATTTGGTGGCATGACTATCTTCTTACACGATGACAATTTCATTAAGTGGAAAGTCACCATCGTGTACACTATTTTTGCAATTGGTCTAGCAGTCAGCCATGCCATTGGCCGTAGCGCTATTAAAGGCATGCTTGGCAAAGAAATTACCTTACCTGATCACGTCTGGGCGAAGGTGACTTGGGCTTGGGTAGCGTTCTTCTCGTTTTGTGCAGGCCTAAACGTATATGTCGCTTATGAGTTTCCACTCGATGTATGGGTGAACTTTAAAGTCTTTGGTCTATTAGCTGCCACGCTCGGCTTTACGGTTGTAACCGGTGTCTACATCTACAAATACATGCCAAAAGACGAAGACGGAAAACCAACCAAAAATGAGAATGAAGATCACATGTCTTGATTCGCTGTGCGGATTTTGTATACTCCGCACCATATCTGAATTGCAGCGACCTTAGGGTCGCTGTTTTGCTTTTTGGAAGCTTATCATCATGACAAATACAATTACGACCACTCCTAAAGGTCAGTTAATCATCCGAACGCTGGCAATGCCGGAAAACACCAACGCTAACGGTGACATCTTTGGCGGCTGGATCATGTCTCAACTCGACTTAGCTGGCGGTATTCTTGCAAAAGAAATTTCTCACGGTCGAATCGCCACGGTGTCCGTATCAGGCATCACATTTAAACATCCAGTAAAAGTAGGTGATGTGGTTTGCTGCTATGGCGAGTGCACAAAAATCGGCAACACCTCAATGTCTATTAACCTTGAGGTTTGGGTTAAACCAGTGACGGTAGAAGGTGTTGGCGAGCGTTATCAAGTCTGCGAAGGAACATTTCATTACGTCGCCATTGACGGAAATGGGAGACCACGTCCAATTAATCCAAATTAAGCATCAGTGGACGATGACTTTTACGCTAAAAAGTGACATCGTATAGCCATAGGTATCGTGCGCGTTATTTTTCTCTGTACGTTAGCAAAAGCCAAGTTACGTTTCCGTCGTCAAAGAGCGGAACGACCCATCGCTAACAATATAACCGCACCATTTGTCACGACTTAATGATTTGAAGGAACCAAATATGTGGTATGTCATTTTTTCTCAAGACGTAGAGAACTCACTTGAGAAGCGTATGAGTGTTCGTCCTCAACACCTCGCTAGGCTGCAACAACTTCAAGATGAAGGACGCCTGTTAACTGCGGGGCCAATGCCGGCTATTGACAGCGATAACCCAGGCGATGCAGGTTTTACTGGTTCCACCGTCATCGCAGAGTTTAACTCTTTAGCAGATGCACAAGCGTGGGCCGACAGTGACCCGTATATCGATGCTGGCGTGTACCAAAACGTCATCGTAAAACCTTTTAAAAAAGTATTCTAATATCATGAAATCTCTTTTAAAAAGTCGCGTCATCTGGTTATCACTTGCTGCCCTTACCTCACTTGCTGGCTGTTCAAGCAAAGGTGACGATGAGCAACGTCAGTTAGAAATGCTCGCGCAAAGCCGAGCCAGTATTTTATCTTCTGGTTTACCGATCGAGCATGGTCCTCTTTCCATCATGAAAGCTTCCGCGAATAAAGGCATGGTTGAGATTATGATGCTCTATAACACGGATGCTCGTGGTGCTAAGCCTATTGATGAAGTCTTGCATAACAGCATGAACTTTTACTGTACCGACAGGGAAGTGAAAGCCAATCTCGACTTAGGGCTGACTTATCGCATTATGATGCGGAATACTCGCGGACAAATGATGGTCGACCAAGTCGTGACTAAGCAATATTGTAACCAACCGTCCAAGTCTGCTGCTCAACCCGCAACAAAATAAGACGGTTGGCGAAATGCTTAACGAGCTAATGACTAATAGCTAATAAGCTTGCTTAATGGCGTGTTTGAAATACCAATAAAAACGGCTTGCAGATGCAAGCCGTTTTTAATTTTACGATATAAGCATGACCGAAACCTCGCTATACCAGTGTCGTACGTAAACGCTTCGCGGCTTCCACTAGATGCTTCAACGACGTTTCCGTCTCTTGCCAGTTACGCGTTTTCAGCCCGCAATCTGGGTTTACCCATAAACGTTCGACCGGAATACGTGTCGCCGCTTTTTCAATTAACTGCTCAATCCATTCCACGTCAGGCACGTTAGGCACGTTAGGTGAATGAATATCATAGACACCTGGACCAATTTCATTGGGGTAATTAAAGGCTTCAAACGCATTTAGCAGTTCCATATTGGAACGAGACGTTTCAATAGTAATTACGTCAGCATCCAAAGCGGCGACCGAATCAATGATTTCGTTGAATTCGCTGTAGCACATGTGTGTGTGTATTTGAGTTTCAGGCTTCGCACTGGCCGCTGAAACTTTAAAAGCATTTACCGCCCAGTCTAAGTACTCTGCATGATCTCTGGTTTTTAACGGTAACCCCTCGCGAATAGCGGGTTCATCAATCTGAATGATATTGATGCCCGCGGCTTGAAGATCGGACACTTCATCTTGCAAAGCAAACGCCAACTGATTGGTAATGGTTTCTCTCGTCACATCTTCACGCGGGAACGTCCAGCATAAGATGGTGACCGGTCCAGTTAACATCCCTTTCATCGGTTTTTCCGTTAACGACTGCGCATAGCAAGTCCAATCCACCGTCATTGGGGCTTCACGCTCGATATCAGCAACGACAATGGCCGGCTTTACACAACGTGAGCCATAGCTCTGTACCCAACCAAATTGCGTGGTTTGAAAACCAGACAAATTTTCTGCAAAATATTCCACCATATCGTTACGTTCAGCTTCACCATGAACCAGCACGTCC
This sequence comes from Vibrio qingdaonensis, assembly GCF_026191675.1. Taxonomy (GTDB): domain Bacteria; phylum Pseudomonadota; class Gammaproteobacteria; order Enterobacterales; family Vibrionaceae; genus Vibrio; species Vibrio qingdaonensis. The sequence continues at coordinate 73,755 of NZ_JAKRRY010000017.1, forward strand.
AAGCCTATCTCCTCTTGACGCTTCACGGTGTCTTGGATGCACCCTTGAATCGCCGTTTTATATTGTGCTGACGTAATGTCACCTCGCTTAAACGCGGCCCGAGTTTGCCTAACTTCACTGGTTTGTGGGAATGAGCCAATCGTGGTCGTTGGCAGCAATGGCAGTTGAAGTACTTCTTTTTGGTGATGAGCACGCTCTGCGTACACCGCACTACGTTTGGCATCGTTCGCGTTCAACCCAGCGAGTCTCTGCTGAACACTTGCCTTATTGACCCAAGTAGAGAGCTCACGGTCAATAATTGGCTGACTGTACTGAGCACAATATTCAACCGCTTTTTCATCGCCTTCAAGCGCCCTAGAGAGCCAACTGACCTCCGCCACTTTTTGTTTAGCAAAAGCAAACCAGTTTTTCGTTTCTTCCGATAATTTAGTCTCAAGGTCTAAATCTACCGGGCTGTGTAACAAAGAACACGACGTTGCTATCCAGAGTCGCTCACCCAGTTGCTGTTTCGCATCACGTAAACCATTCAGCTTACCATGAAGATTCGCTCGCCAAACATTGCGACCATTGATCACACCGGCAGATAGCACCCATTGGCTTGGCAATGCTTTCACGACGTCATTAAGTTGCTCAGGCGCGGCCGCTAAATCAATATGTAGGCCATCAACATCCAACTTGGTAATGGTTGGTAGTACATCAACAATAGAATCAAAATACGTAGTGAGTAGCACCTTTACATCGCTTCTAATGACTTGATAGGCCAGTTTAAAACTATCTAACCACTTGGGCTCAAGCTCAAGCGCCAATATAGGTTCATCAATCTGTACCCATTCCACACCCAACTTTTCAAATTTGGTGAAAATAGCTTGGTAAGCGGTAAGCAGTCTTGGCAGCAGCGCTAATCGGTCAAAGCCCTCTTCTACTTCTTTACCAAGGTACAAATAACTCAACGGCCCAAGCAATACTGGCTTAACATTATGGCCTTGCTGCTTCGCTTCACTAATCTCATCAAATAACTGAGTCCAGCTCAATTCAAACTTATCATCGGCAGTGAATTCCGGCACGATGTAATGATAGTTAGTGTTAAACCATTTGGTCATGTCTGATGCGGCTTCACCTGAGCACCCACAACTGGCTTGCGACTGGCCTCTACCAACGCGAAATAGCGTATCAAGATCAGGGAAGCCCCGTTGATGGCGCTTAGGGACATGACCCAACAACAAGCTTGTTCCTAATACATGGTCATACCAAGCGAAATCACCCACCGTAGCAAACGACAGCTCGTTATTTTTCTGAAGTGACCAGTTCTTTTTACGAATCCCAGCCGCCACTTGTTGCAGTTCTTTCACGTCAGTCGCACCTTTCCAATATTGTTCAAGTGCAAATTTCAGCTCGCGTTTTTCACCAACTCGTGGGTAACCCAAAATATGTGTGGTTGTCATGATGGTAGTCCTTATTAAGCAGTCCAGATGTCTAAACTATCCCGCACCACCCAATATGAAACAACTCCAATTAATTCACCTTGATTATGAATTATTTTCAACACCATTAGGAATGAGTTATAGCCGTCTAGACGTTTACTTATAGAAGAAATCGCGTTAAGTTAGTCCACAGGGATAAAGATTAGGGACAGTCATGATAGAGCTTAAGCATCTAAAAACATTAGCAACATTGCGGGATACAGGGTCGCTTACTGCGACAGCAACCTCACTACACCTGACTCAGTCCGCACTCTCCCATCAACTTAAAGATCTAGAAACAAGGATCAGTGCCCCGCTGTTTATTCGAAAAACTCGCCCGGTGAAATTTACTTCAGAGGGCGAGATTTTGTTAAAGCTCGCCAATGAAATATTACCGAGATTCGCGCAAGCAGAAGGCGAATTAGCGGGATTAAGAGAAGATATACATGGTCGTCTACACATGGCTATTGACTGCCACTCTTGCTTTCAATGGCTCATGCCAGCACTCAAAGAATATCAGCTTGCTTGGCCACACGTGGAGTTAGATTTTTCGTCTGGTTTTGGCTTTGAGCCTCTACCTGCATTAGTCGCAGGCGAACTCGACCTTGTTATTACCTCCGATATCCAACCACGATCAGAAGTGCACTACGAAGCCTTATTCGATTTTGAAATGCGCTTGGTGACATCAATTTCACACCCTCTAGCCGAGAAAGATCGCATTGAACCCAATGACATTGCCGACCAAACGTTGCTCACTTACCCTGTGCAGAAGCAGCGTCTCGACATTGTGAAGCACTTCCTTACCCCCGCAGGGGTAGAACCACAACGATGGAAACAAGCAGACAATACCTTAATGCTGATTCAAATGGTCTCTGCAGGCCTTGGGGTGGCAGCGCTACCAAATTGGGCGGTGAGCGAATTCTCAAGACAAGGGTTAATTACCAGTAAACCACTTGGCGAAGGACTCTGGCGAAGGTTGTATGCGGCGGTTAGACACAGCGAAAAAGACAAGCATTACCTGCAAGCGTTTTTTTCCACCGCTAGACAGCAATGCCAGCAACACTTAGAAGGGATCCGCGTCGCGTAAACAGACACCTAAACAGACGGTTTCCTCCTTTAAAGCTTCATCCTTAAAAACTGCACGAAGACACGCGCTCAATACCGTTAGCAAGGAACTGAAGAATCCATAGATACAAAAATGGCTCGTTATTTAAACGAGCCATTTTTACTTTCCGTATCTATTCTCTGTCAGTATTCATGCCGCTATTGCATCGATTTACTGCGGCTTTACCACACCAATACAGATCGGCTCTTCTGGCTCTTGTGGTGAGTCTTGAAATATCACTTCTTTTTGAACATCAACGGCAAACTGAGGCCATTCATTAGTGAATCGAGAAAACGCCCCATCATGACAACCTTGTCCGGCATAACCGAGTAGCAGCACACCTTGCTCACGAATTTTATCTGCAGTGATGTGGCGGTTATAAACGTTGGGTAACGTGTCGTTATTCCATTGATTACTCATTTTTGGATGTGGCGCGATATAAAACGTCAGCCATTCAGAAAGCTCACTGCCGCCCACTAACGTAAGCTCTGAGTCGCTATTTTCATCCCAATACTGCTTTGCTTGATTGCTCAGTGTCTTAATACCAATAAAGTCTTGGCCAGCATTCTTCACGTTAAAGATCATCACCGACGCATAACCGGTAATAATCACTAGCGCCATAACAGACAGGACTTTAAAAGCCCCGCGCAGTTGACCGTGAATTTGCGTTGATAAATAAGCCACTAACACAGCAGGTGCAGGCATGAAGAATGGGTGTAACCATTCCACCAAACGTCCACCTTTATGGAAGGTGAACCAACCCATGATGACAATTAACGGCGCAAGTAATACAAATGTGTTTAACCACACTTTCTCCGGAATGGAAGATCGCAAGCGAAACGCGTTCTTCCCCAACAGGCCAGCTAGCAGAATAAATGGATAAAACACAGAAAGCAGTGCCAACCAACTACCAGGGCTTAACTGGGCCGACACCTGCCCGCTGACCCATTTAAGTGAAGAGAAGTTATTAGCAAATAACCAGAAGAAGTTTGGCAGTACTAGAGCAATAAACGCCGCAATACCTGCATAAAACATCGGTTGCTTCCACGCCTTACGTACACTTGGTACTGCTAGGCTCACAATAAATACCATCGCGACTGGCGCGAAAGTGGTGTATTTCGCCATTGCAGAGCAACCAGCCAAAATACCAAAAGGAAGCCACCACTTTGGATTCTCGTATACCGCTTTGGTAAACATCAACAATAACCATGACCAAGAGCCAAACAACAAGTAATTGTCGTTATATGGGATTGCCTCAAAGTTAATGACACCAGAAAGATTCAGCGTTAATAGCCCCAACCATGCTAGAGCGACGGAATCGGTTAGTTTGTACGCCAATCGGTAACAACCTAGCATACCTAAAGCAATCACACTGAAATGACCGACATACCAAAACGCAGAGGCAAACTCGGTTGAAGGAGACACGAGAAGAACACGAGCAAAAAACCCAACAAACCACGGGTTGTTTGGGCTCCCCCACTCACCGTTGCTAGCCCAGTTTAAGGCTTCAACCGCATCATAAGGTACGGCAGGATCGAGTTGATAAGAAACTAAAGCCCATGCAACCGCATACACGAAGCACCAGATACCCGCCATTCGGTGTGAACGCTCTACCTCCGAGGCGCTTACCCCTTCTCGATCAAAACTTAAGATTGTTGTTAGCATTGGCTGAACTGACTCCCGGATATCTTTCATATCGCTGTTATGTTTTTGGCTGTGAACTTTACGCAAAATAAACTCGAGACTAAACGGCAGTACGTCAATTCTCTGTAAATATCAATACGATATATAAGCCTTTAAAATATAGACGTAAATATTATAAAAAACACAAATAAAAGGCAGGTCTTTACGTGTATGGGTTTGTCATAGAGGGGGCATGTATGGGATGTTGTGGCAGGCTGTCATCAGCGGTTAAGTTCTTGTTCAATCGATCATTTACACTCAATGTACCAATTCTGCTCCTTTAAGCACACTCGGGTTGATTATGATCATCTAACCCACACGGCAAAACCATGGTCGTGTCACCATTAGGAGAGGGTAAATATTGAGGCTAAAAAACACGACACTAGCGGCATAATTGAGACCAAAAAGACCGGTTTGGGTCTAACTTTTCAGCCCACGTTTGATCCTCACGGGCCTGCAAATATAATTGAATACTATCAAACAATTGAAACGCTCTCGGGCCACCTAAGTGCTCATGCTCTTCGAAAAAGCAATCTTCAAAGCGCGACAGTTCATTAAGTGTCGTGATTGCCCGTCCCATCACCCATGTGATAGCTTCAACTTCAATCACTGCACTGTTCAATACAACCGGTCGAATCGCACCAATATCCACATCATTCACCCGCGAGTTTGATAGCGTTGCGACTCTGTCTGTTTCTCTGCGTTGTTGCTCCACCTCACGTAGCAATTGGTTTCTTCGTTTTTTTGTCGGCCTTGGATTTAACCGTGTAATTCGTAAACCGTATTCAAACTGCTCCTTACCAAGAATATCGAGCAACCCTAACAACAACGATTCATCTAGCCCTTCAGATTTAACATAGTAAGCCGCCGCTGACTCGACACTTAGAAACCGAGTGCCTTGAAACTCAAAAAAGAAGGTGTCATCCAATGACTCAACGGCGTTACCATCCACTGTCAATGCCCAGCCTTGGAAATCAATTCTTTCACGAGCTATTTCATACATTTTCCACGCGCTGGCTCGAAAACCTTCAAAAATCGCCCCTTCTAATTGCGACTGCTCTAGCTCTTCTTTAGTCCAAATTACACCGATACCAAGGTGTTTCGCATATTTATTAAGAAGACGGTCTTTAATATGTAGACGAAGTGGCCAAATCGTCATATCGGAACGTTTGTCTACAAAAGATACGCATTCGGTACACACTGGCAGCTCAAGGCCATTTAGCTGAGCATGACCACCAGACTGAGGACACCGCAACGTCCCATTGCTAGGTTCGCCACAAAACCAACACTGATATCGTGATTCAAAAGGTATATCAATGGTTACATAATCGGTCACGATATGGGTTCCTGAAACTGTGAAAATGACGGACGAAACACGGCGTTTTTTAATAAGTGCGAGAATACAGGAAGATGGCCGGACATGTCGATGTGATTAGGAGATTTAACAATGCGTAAACTTCAGGGGACCCAGCTGATACTTAGTTTGAAACCTGAACAAAAATCAACCTCCTTCCGCATCTGGATACGAATGAGCAAAAACAATAAAAATGAATTAAAGATCAAACTGTTAATAGCCATCCTTAGATAAATAAAACATTTCAACCGAGACACTAAGATTACTTTTTATACATCAACCTTCACATTTAATGGTTTCACAACAAAAGTCCAACATGCAACTGATTAATCAACGTCTTTGCTTTGTTATTGCTCTTCAACACTAATCCTCTGGCAAAAGCGTTGGTAATAAACAAAGAAAACAAACCAAAGAAAGGAGCCAGAAAAAGATTCTTTGGCTCCTTATGAAACAACATAGCAATAGATTGAATAAATATTAGAAGGAGAACGCAAACCCTAAGCTGTAATCTTCACCGTTTTTCGCGGTGTATTCTTTGTCTTCATTGCTGGCTTTCGGGCGACACTTTTCATCCCCTTTAACCAAACTTACCCAATGACGAAGTCCTGTGCCATTATGCCCTTCCGCTTGTCCAAACGTGGTACAAGTTTCAAGTTGAACATCATCAATAGCAACTAATTCAAGGCGCCCAGTTCCTGTACGGCGACCCATCGTCACTTCAACATGAGTACCGCTTTCGTCTCGAAGTAAAATGGAATCTGGTGAGCATTTATCACCGGCATAAGCAACAAAGCGTCTAGCGTGCTTTAGACCACTGTGCTGACCATTTTTAAAGTAAGCCTGTACATGGCGGTAGTCGATTTCATAACTGACTACATCTTCATGAGATCCATTTTCCAGTGGAAACAACGTATCAAGAAGCTGTTTCGCTTTTATTTGTTTTTGTGTCTGCTCGTTGGATTTGACCATTTCCACGGCAAACACGGCTTCAGCGATAAAATTATGTGGGTTGTTTTGTTCTGTTTTATCGAATGTCTGCATATTCATAGTCTATTCCTTCAAAGCTAATGGATAACACCTTAAGCAAGTACCCTCAACGCTTGTCTCTCGTCTACGTTATTGCTTGTTAAACAGCATAGCGCTTTTTAAGTAACAATTTCACAACGAAATTTTCACACTGTCAATTTTACAAAAAACAGATTGTAAAATTAACGAAATAACAATCAGAAAGAAAACACATCAACTTAAAAGATCAATGACTTAACAGGAAATACAGGGCAATTAACGCAACACAGCCCTTAAAAAAGGGCGGTGTAAAAACCGACATAACAGTAAGTAAAACTCTCTCACCTACAAACCTCGCTGCCATTCCTGACGCAGTGGAATCTGATCGGGGTGATTAATGGCTAACTCAACTTTTTGCAACAAAGCTTGCTTATCCCGCCCCAGAATACCTTTCAACACCAAGTAATTGGACGCGTGATCAGAGCGAAAAATCGTCTTTTCTAAGGTTAGATTTGTGAGTAATAGCTGAATTTCACTAAACAGCTCGGGTTGGGTCAATTGGCGAAACTCACCATCAAAACCTGCAGCAACACGCTTGTCCCCTAATGGAAATGAGACCACCAAGGTTGACAGATAGTCTGGTTGAGCAGCATTCATCAATTTGGCGGAGTTCAACGCATGCTGCTTACTTAAATTAGCACCGCCAAGACCATTCAAAATCATCACCGAACTTTTCATTCCCGCCGCTTTGATTTTGTTAAGCGCGGCTAATGATGAATCAAAAGTCTCTCCTTTTTGTACTTTTTGTAAGACTTCATCATCACCACTTTCACAACCGATATACATTAAGCTCAATCCTAACGCCCGCAATTCAGTTAATTGCTCTACCGTCTTATTCGTTAAGTTGCGCGGCAAACAATAACTGGAAATGCGTTGCACCTGAGGCAGGGTTTGATTGATAAGTTGACAGATTGCTTGCAAACGATGGAACGGTAATGTCATGGCATCACCATCAGCTAGGAAGACCCGATGCACTCGAGCGCCAGATTGAGCGATCGCTTGTAACTCTTGCTCAATTTCTTCTAGCTTTTTAGGTCGGAATTTCTTCTGTGGCTGAGTGTACATATCACAAAACGTACATCGATTATGACTGCAGCCATTCGTCACTTGCAGTATTAGCGATTTCCACTCGGAAGGCGGTCGAAATACAGGTTCAATATAGTTGAGCATAAAGTCGGTCTCTTTGAGTCACTGCGTTGAATGACATCTATCGTACTTTTTATTGCTAGAATAACAAACCCAACCGCATTGAAACATCCAAACCACTCTGTTAAAAATAACAGACAAAGAAAAACCCCGAGACCTTGTGGTCATCGGGGTCATAACGTTTACTCGCAGCAGTCCAGCTACTTAATGGTGCTCCCTGCATCAGTCCATGATAGTAGTGCTAAACTCCGTTAGCTTATTCCATTCATCGCCATCCTAGCGGTGTCCAACTTTGGTTGTCCTAACCGACTAACAGTCCTCGTTAGCCTGCCTCACTCAATCCTTAAGTGGTGTCCTTTGCATCATTTCAATGCGATCCCATCACTTCATCCAGAAGTTTTCCACTGCCTTCCTTAGAGCGCTACTCATCCTTGTAAAACAGCTTCCTTTCAATATCCTTTACGAATTCCGTTCTTGGCTTTTTTCCTTTTAAAGCCATCTCTTCATCCTGAAGAGGCTCAATCCTTAAGCAATTCCTGTTCCACCATGGTCGTCATCCTGTCGACAAGAGATATAATAACGACAACCCCCTCTTTTTGCTTGTTAGTAGATTGTAAAAAAAACAGTTATATCGTATCACTTTGAAATTAATCCTTATAAAACAGAATAATACATATCGTCAGGGCGATTTCACTCCCCCCAAAATTCATTTAGGATTACAACTTTGTGAGAGATCGCTTACCCGCCATGTAGACAACTCATATCGCTATGGTCATTCGCGTTATTTCGTTGTTATCACGCATTCACTTGGCGCATTACTTGGCATCCCATATTTTCGCTCTGCGCGGCTTCGCACATTCTCCAATCAAGCTTGCCATAAACATAAAATCAGCTATATTGATACGATAAGTATCAATATATGGAGATTTATAATGCGGCCGCTAAAAGGAATTATGACAACCATTGGTGAATCCCCCATATGGAAATCCGACACCAAGAGCGTCGTTTGGATAGAAGCCGCAGGTCGGGTAATCTACGAATACGTGCTCCACACCAGCGCAATCACGACAATTAATGTTCCATTCGATATTACTGCTATTGCCCGTTGCGATGACAATGGATGGGTCTGCGCAAGTAAGCAGGGGCTGTTTTACTGCTCAATGAACTTTGAAAAATTGACGCCTATTGCCAATCCCTGTTTTTCGACCGCTCACCTCCACCTTAACGATGCCGTAACCTCACCAACTGGCACTTTATGGTTTGGATCTATGAATCATACCCAGCTTGACGCACCTGATGGGAAGCTCTATCAATTAACTGATGGCGTGACGAAAGAAATGGACACGGGATTTAGTGTGGCTAACGGTATTGCATTCAACCCCATACTAAAACGCGCTTACTGTTCCAACATGTTTCAGCGGAAAGTATATGAATACCAATTAGATGAAAGCATGAGTCGAATTCTCAGCAAAGCTGTTTTTATCGAGTTTAACGAAAACCAAGGGTATCCAGACGGACTGAGCGTCGATCGTCAAGGTAACCTATATATCTGTCATTGGGATGGTGGCATGGTCTCTTATTATACCGCGGACTCTCAACAGATTGGCGTTGCCACACGGATTGGCGAAATCAACCTTCCAGTAAAACACGCGACTCGTTGTACGTTTGGAGGTGACAACTTCGACACTTTATTCATCACCACCGCGAGTTTTGAACTCACCGTTCAAGAAAGAAGCCAATATCCTTTATCTGGACAATTGTTAATGATGGACTCACCAACCACAGGACGAGAAGAATATTTGATTAATTCGATCGCATTACCTCATTTGAACCACACGATCGAACCGCTAACCAGTTGAAAGTCAGTGAAGACTCTGGGACTATAAAGCGCTTCTGCCCACATGGCACACTGTGACACATTATTGTCAGATGTTATTTTAGGGCTCGCCATTAAAAGGAAATAAAGGTGTCAGAAAAAGTAAATTCAGTTGATCGTCTTATCAACGTTATTGAGCGTATTGGTGAAGCAAAGAGCCCTATTGCAGCCTCCGATATCATCTTTGAGTCTGGTATTCCAAAGCCCACTTGCCATCGTTTACTTCAACAGCTTGAAGAAGCCAACTACGTTCAACTGGATGAACGTGGTCATTTCTATCCCGGTTCCCAAATGCTGTCGATTGCGTTGGACGTAAGATTGACCAATCAGCACAAATTACAACGCCAAGCAATACTGCATGGTCTATCACGTAAACTTGAAGAAACCTGTGGTCTGGCGCTTGCCAACGACGATCCGAGCCCACATATGGTGTATTACGATCGCATCCAAACCAATTGGCCACTGCAAATCGTTATCCCTGTTGGTTTTCCAACCCCGCTATGGGCATCAGCAAGTGGTAAGTTATTTTTGAGTACGCTGACACCGCCGCAGCTTCGCCGTGTTTTAAGTAAGTTAGAGCTCTCTCAATGCGCGAAAAACACCATCGTCGATAACCAGAGCCTTAAAAAAGAGCTCAATACCATTCAACGACGTGGTTACAGTGTTGATGATGAAGAATTTATTGATGGCATGGTGGCCATTGCACTGCCGCTTTACGATCAATTCGGCCACTTTATGGCCGCATTATTCTGTCATTGTCCGAAAAGCCGTAAGAGCGTCACTGAGCTTGAAAACTACTTACCTATTTTACGTATCGCGCAACAAAGTTTAGAAGCCGTATATCAAGATATGAAGTTGTCTGCGGATCGCAAAGATGACTAAATTGGCAGGATTGAAAAGCGCTGCTGTAGTTGATTCAATACCTACTAGGCTTTAGGCTTTAGGCTTTAGGCACTAGGCACTAGGCACTAGGCACTATAAAGCAAGCAGTAAGACCATACACATCAAAGATGCTACGCTTGACCTCGCTTTAGTTCCTCTAAAGTAAAATCCAATATCTCTTTCGCCGCAGACTGCAATTCTGGTCGATACGTTTTTAACTTCTCTAACGAAGTACGAAAGCTCGGGGCGTGGCAAAACAAGTAACCAAAGCTGAGCTCATCAGAACCAATAGGTACCGATATAGCAACCATGCCATCGACAAATTCTTCGTTGTCTTCACCAAATCCCTGTTCAGAAATACGTGCTAGCTCTTCAAGAAAAAGACCTTCGTGAGTGATGGTTTTCGGCGTGTATTCCGTTAGTCCCATATGCTGTACAACGTTTTCGCGAATTGTACTATCAAGCGATGAAAGATACAGTTTGCCAGAGGCTGAAGCCGCAATCGGTGCTAAGCTGCCTTCTGCCAAGTTAATTTGCAACGGCCAGTTGCAATTCACGCGTTCGAAATAAACCATCTCGATGCCATTCGGCACTGAGATTCCACACGTTTCACCGATACGGTCAGATAAATCTTGCAGCACCGATGTGCGCTGCTCAGAAAAACGCTGATTCTTTAAAATATCATGCGATAACGATTGGAGGTTGGGGCCTGCAATCACTCGACCGATGATGTTTTCTTGCAGGTGGCCTAATGAAATAAGCTGATTGATTAGTTTATTGGCAGAGGCAATCGGCATAGAAAGCTGCTCTGCTATTGATTCTCTATTGAGCTGACCACGACTTTTGGCAACAACCGCTACCACTTGCAGCACTCGCTCTAAAGTCGACCCTTTGGTTGCATTTACTGAGTGCGCTTTTTCTGAGCTGGATTTTGACGAATGAGAGGTTGCCGAGTTAGAGGTTGCCATAAAACTGAATTCTTCCTTGAACGGTATTCAATATGCTCTAGATAGCCTATTGCTTTTGTTCAGTAAGTGCAACTTAACACTTGCTCTAATCCGCTCTTGATCTAATCAATACTCGCTCTAATCAACAACCGTCGTATGTAGATAAAATAAAAACGAGGGCTTACCTAAGCAAGCCCTCGTGAGTTTAGTTTTGAAGAAGTGCAGCGTTCCCCCAGCTCGCATGGTCGTGCCCGTTACCATCACCGGCATCGTTTACTTTGAGAGTCAGAGACGTCGCATCGGCTGGGATATCAACTGACACGACCTCGACACCATCCGTTCCCGTGAGGGTTGCGCTTTGATAATACAACACACCATCCAATTCCACTTGGAACACGACCGAGCCTTTATTACCCACTTCATCATCAATGCCAATATTGGCTGAGAAACGACTGTACTGACCCGCAGGCAGGGGATAACTAATGATAGCATTGGCATGAACACCAAGCCCTTTAGCAAAGCTTTGCCCACCAATCGAGATTGTCGTTCCGTCCTGCGTGGCTTGCTCTCCATTACTCATATCTTTTTCAAACGTCCCCCAACCGTTAGTCGACGAGTCCTCTTGTAGGTCACTCAAATAAATCAACGTTGACGGCGTTGGGTTGCTACCCGGGTCTTCGGTCATAAATAAGTGACCAGTGCCATTATCCGATGGATGAATCCAATTGGTTCCACCATCGGGATCATACGCAAAGGCAAACCCATTATGAGGTCCATTCCCTCCACTTCCGTTACTCAATCTGAGTTCGAACTGATGCCATCCAGGAGCAAGGTTCAGGTTAGCGGTGGATACTCTGTCACTCCATAAATCGCTACTTAATACCAATTGGCCATCTATCCAAAGGCGCGTCTTGTCATCGTTGTTCTCACTAAACGAAATTTGCCCATCAGCATCGTAGATATAACCGGTATACACCTCTGTAGTATTGCCTGCAATGGCATCTTCGGTTTCACTCAAGTTGGTTGTAATGGCGGATTTAGGATTGGGATCCGTATCATTGATATTGCCAGAAAGCGTGCCATAAAACAGACCAGGAACTGCGGAGCTAGTACCATCACTAGGGGTACGCAGCTTTGCATCTCCCCAAGAACCATGATCACTGCCAACGCCATCACCCGCATCGCTTACCACCAGCTTTAACTCTTGCGCGCTACTACTTATATTCACTGCCACATACTCAGCGACATCGCTACCACGTAGAATACTACTTTGGTAGGCCATGACGCCGTCAAGCCACACTTCAAAGACCACCGAACCTGAACTGCCCGTTTCATCATCCACGCCAATAAAAGCCGTGAACTGGTCGTAATTGCCTCCGGTCAGACTATAGGTAATTTCAGAATGGGCATGAACACCAAGGCCTTTTTTAAATTCACTCCCCCCAATAGAGATTACTTGCCCATCTCCTGCGGCATTTTCCCCTACGCTGGTATCTTTCTCGATCGGCCCCCAACCATTCGTTGCCGCTGATTCATTTAAGTCACTTAAGTAGGTATAAGCTGTCGCTTGTGGCGGCTCTGGGACGACAATGTCTGGCCCTTCATATTCAATCTGCTCAAGATATGCGACAAGTGCTGCTCTTTCGGTACTATTGGACACCGTATGCTGTGTCCCGATTTGCAATACATCATCAAGTGTCGCAGCCTGTCCGTTATGGAAGTACGGCGCACTACTCCAAACCCCAATAAGACTTGGAGTATCAAAGCCAACTCCAGCTAACGGAGCATTGATACCTTGCCCTGATGACGCTTCAATGGTGCCAACATCATGTCGCTGCATGTCGGTAAAATACACGCCAGAGTGACAGCTATCGCAACTTTTCGAACTAAACAATGCTTCGCCAGTCAATGCATCAGCCGTCAATAAACCCGAAGGCTCTCGATGCGGACTTTTCGGAAATTGGTTTAAGCTGCTCACATAGAACGCCAAGTTATCTAAGTCTTCACTTTTGCCCGATTTAGATACGCCTAGAGGGTTTTCTGCCAGAGTAAACAAGGCATCCACCATAAAGCCGCGTCCACCAAACGCATAACGGATATCGTTTTCAAAATCTTGAATCTCATCGAAATTGGCAGTCCAATGCACTCGACCGTTACCAGTCCCTGTTTTACCTAGAAGTGAGATAGTATTTCTTAGCCCCTCACCTCGATCTGTGAAATCCCATACTCGATGATCACTATCGCCATCAGCGTGACAACTTGCGCAAGAAATATAGCCATCTTGCGTCATTCTGGCATCGGCGGCGTTATAGAATATTTGTTTCCCTCGCAATACTCTTGGATGTAACGCTTCATTAGCCACAACCGAAACCTGAGCGAGTGTTGAAATATCACCTCGGTCAGAAAGAAAGGTGGTGACATCGTGGACAGACACCGTTCTTGACATAAAGTTATGGACAAATAGTGTTGAGCCAGATAGCAATAATCCACGTGGTGCAAGCCCGGTATCGAAGATCTCCCCCGCTCGATTTAGATTAAAGGTATTACGAATTTCAATACTATTTTGACCTTCAACAGCAATAAAAACCAAGTCGCCAATATCACTAAATACGGCGGCTTTGGGTTGCGCTCGGTCATCGATATCAAGCGCATTCGCCATCACTGTATTGGTATTAAGATCGAGTCTATTCACGACCGCCCTTACCGTCGTCTCAAAGGTTAACGCTTTCGCGTCATCCCCCTCAAGATACGCACCGCGATCGACGTTAGCTTTGTTGGATGGTAACCAAGCACTGTAGCCATCAGGAGAAATCGCTACCGAACCTAGGTAATTCGCAATGCCTCGGCTTCTGTCTGGTCCATCAACCGTGGTGGTATCTTTGCTAATGAGGTAACTCTGGTCAACGGTCATTGTTGAGGCATCAACAGCAACCACTTCAGCGTTAGATTGCGGAGAAATAAAGCGGGTCACTAAAACCCGAGAAGAAGCACTGTCTATCGCTAATCCACGAGCGCTATGCCCCACATCAGCCGTCGCCACGATACTTTTCGAACTTGGGTCAATTTTAACCAGTTGGCCACTCGCTTGAAGAGAAACAAAAGCGTTGCTTCCATCTGGGGAGAATGCAATACCATAGGGTTGTGAGCCTCGTGGCAGAGCAATATTTTCAACAAATAGTCCGGCGTTAGTCACGATAGAAATCGTAGCGTCTACTTGATTCACCACCCAGAGATTGCCATTAGGTGCTACCGCCAAGGTTCTTGGCTGATCACCGACTGCGGTTTCCCACAACTTAGCATAAGGCGCCACATTACTGATCGCACTTATCGTGTCATTATCTTCATTGACCACCACCACTTGGCCTGCCGACTCAACAATAGTAGAGGAGGCAGTGGGTGAGGTAGCGGTTGGCTCTCGGTACACCGTAATCGGTACCGATTGGCTACTTTCAAATACCCCGTCAACCGTGGTTTCTTTGACCGTCACAACTGCCGACCAATGATTCGGCTGACCATACACATAATCGGCATTCCCACTCGCAGAGAACGGCGTCGAATTCCCTCCATCACCAAAGTTCCACGAATACTCTATAGTGCCACCTAGCAAAGGGACGGTTGAGGCAGAAACACTCACGCTACTGCCTAACGTCACTTTATCGTTCGCCGACACCGAAACGTCATGCCCGACTTGAGAGCCTGTAGCAAATCGATACTCAGTGCGCGCCATTGGATTGCCAGCAAAGTCTTCGATCCCTTCAAGCACAACTTCATAAATGCTATCCGCCTCTAGGCTTTGCGATGGAGTGAAGTGAACAAAACCTAAGTTGGTGCTGTATTGGCCTTGAAGGGGTGTCACACTGCCAATTTTTGTTACGGTAAATGAACTACTATTGACTGATTCCATTAGCACACTGTCTGACAGTGCAACACCAATCCGGGTTGATAGTGGTTGCAAGGTCGAATCAATCGCTGGATTGGCCGCAGAAATATAAGGCGGCACCTGGTCGGCGGTACTTTGATGAGCAATCAGCCCACTTCCCGACCCATGGTCATTCCCCACCCAGACTAGGTTACCAAATGGAAACACTTGCCCATGATCGGTGTTACTGCTCGTCGCATTAAGAGAACTTCGCCCTAGCTCGCGAATGTTATTGATATCACTCACATCTAACACCGCGATGTCGTCTTGATTACCCAGAAACAATTTATTGTCTTGCACGTTGCAGTAAAGGTTTTCAAAGCCAGTAAGCTTTTCGTTAACCAAACTCATTGGGTTGGTGGTCGTATCATAAACGCGCAATGCATCATTGGTACTTCGAGCACCAAAATAGGCGTATTTGCCATCCCAACAGGACGCATAGTATTTTTCAGGAAGTCGATTCACCGTCTTCACTAACGTGGGATTGACTGGATCATCGATATTCAGCATAGAGAAACCTGCCGTCCCTTCCATGCTTGAGATAAACATACGGTTACCCAACGCAAACAATGGTCCAATATTAAAGCCACCCAGTTCAGAGTTTGCGACCGTTTTCACTAATGTGGGATTGCTCATGTCGCTGGTGTTAACGATACTGAGCCCAGCATTACCACGAGCGATATAAAGGTAAGGTGCTTGCCAGAAAAGTTGCCACGACACATTGTTATAATCACCAAAGTTCACCCCTGATATCGCGAGCTTTGATAAGCGAATTGGGTTTGCAACATCAGACCAATCCCAGATTTCAATACCCTTACCCGTCTGAATAGCAATCGTATTGTTTTCACCTAAACCAAACGAATGTGGCTCTCTAAACTCAGCCGTTCTTAATCCATCTCCAGTGCGGTTCAAATTAGCTAAATCTGGCTCATACACCGTTTTCACTAACTGCATGGATTTTGGGTTAGAGACATCCAGCGCAATCCACCCACCGGGGCCACCGCCACTGTCGGGGGCAAATACACCAACCATATAACCATTAAGCATGGTCATAACGTTGACACCGTAATGTTTTCGTCCAGGGTAATCAGGTGGCAAAAAGTTGGTGGTATCATCGACAAGCGGACTCGATACATGAGTAAATGCTTCAGATGAACCATAACTTAGATTACCTAAGCCGGGTCCTTGTGCAGCATACGCTGCGGCGATAAACGAGGTACTGCATAACCCCGCTAAAACACTGCTTACAACAGGGCGACGCCACGTCTCTTTAGACTTATCCAGACTAATGGCTGGTTTTAAGCTAAGGGACTTTATTAAGCTAAGGGACTTGATCAAGCTAATGGCTTTCATCGCCTTCTCCTTGTTTTTATGGTCACTAAAAAAAGCTCACTTTTCTACGAAAAGTGAGCACTTAAAAACATGAAGAGGACAGGATCGCCAACCGATTCAATCCAAACTCAATTAGCCAATCTAGTGACCGCTAACTCAATTTAAGCAAACCTACCGCACCCCTCATCACGTCAATGCGTTATCTCGCTATTTCATAGTCGGCATGACGAATTCGGCTTGTGATGGGGTCGTCTCTTTAGAGCCAACTTTGACATCAGACTCAGGCCAGCGAGTGGTGATGGTTTTCATTCGAGTAAAGAATCGAACGCCATCTGGGCCATGCATGTGAAGAGGGCCAAATAATGAACGTTTCCAGCCGCCAAAGCTATGGAAGGCCATAGGCACAGGAATTGGGACATTAACCCCCACCATACCGATTTGAACATTGGTGCTAAAATCACGCGCGGTATCACCGTCGGCAGTGAAAATGGCCGTCCCATTGCCATACTCGTGGTCATTGATGATCTTCAACGCCTCTTGATAACTGTCGACTCGAACAATGCACAATACCGGACCAAATATCTCTTCTTGGTACACCGTCATGTCCGTGGTGACATTGTCGAATAACGTCCCACCAACGAAAAAACCGTCACTGGATTTCGCCAGCTCCAAGTCTCGACCATCCACCAATACACTCGCGCCTTGCTCGACCCCTTTTTGGATGTAACCACAGACTTTTTGTTTATGTTCTTTGGTGATAAGCGGCCCCATGTCGTTTTCAACCGACTGGCCGTAACCAGGTCCAACCTTGAGCGTGGCGAGTTTATCCTGCAGATGGCGACCTAAGGCATCCCCTGTTTCTTTGCCTACGGCAACGGCAACCGAAATCGCCATGCAACGCTCCCCCGCGGCGCCATACGCTGCCCCCATTAATGCATTGACTGCGCCATCAATATCCGCGTCAGGCATCACCACCATATGGTTTTTTGCACCACCTAAGGCTTGCACTCGCTTGCCATATTTTGCGCCTTCCGAATAGATATATTCAGCAATTGGGGTTGAGCCAACAAAGCTCACGGCTTGTACTCGCGCATCTTGAAGTAGTGTATCTACGGCTTCTTTATCGCCTTGCACCACATTAAACACCCCGTCAGGTAAACCCGCTTGTTTAAGTAATTCAGCAAGAAACAATGGCGCAGAAGGGTTTTTCTCTGACGGTTTAAGAATAAAGGTATTGCCCGTCGCAATGGCGATAGGAAACATCCACATCGGTACCATCACTGGAAAATTGAAAGGAGAAATACCAGCCACCACACCCAATGGCATCATTTGAGAGTGCGAGTCCACACCAGTGCCGACATTTAAGCTGTGCTCCCCTTTTTGTAGATGGGGAATGCCGCATGCAAACTCAACGACTTCTAAACCGCGGGTAATTTCTCCTAACGCATCACTAAACACTTTACCGTGTTCACGGCTGATGATATTGGCCAGTTCCTCACGATTTTCCTCAAGTAACGCTTTGAATTTAAACATCACTCGAGATCGGTTAAGTGGCGTTGTTGTCGACCAAGAATGCAGAGCCGCCTCTGCGTCTGAGATAGCTTGCGTGACCTCATTACGGGAACTGAGCACAACGTGGTCTTGTACTTGCCCTGTGGCGGGGTCAAACACTGGCTGCTGCCTTTCTGACTGACTTTCAACACGTTGGTTGTTTATGAAATTGCTGATCATTTTGTCTTCCTTGTCTGTATTTTTAGGCTTAACTTGAAATGGGCTCATTTGGGATTGGACTATTGGACATAGACACAATTACCTGGACATAGACACAGTTACCTGGACATAGAAACAGTTACCACGCCGCCTTATATAGCTCGATAACGGCCTCTTTATCTGGAATTCTTGGGTTGTTATTGGGCGAACCGGACGCCAATGCTTGTTCGGACATGATGTCGAGATTTGACCAAAACTCCTGTTTATCGATACCAAAGTCACGCATCGAAGGGACAGACAGGTCTTGGTTGATTTGTTTCAGTTCTTTCAATAATGCCTTCACCGCATCATCTTCATTGGTTGAGGCATCAACCACTCCCATCGCGCGAGCACACTCGGCGTATCGAGTTTTCGCAGCAGGGATGGAATATTCGGTCACCGTTGGCAATAACATGGCGTTACTCATGCCATGAGGCACATGAAAATGCGCGCCAATCGGACGACTCATACCATGCACCAGCGCAACAGAGGCATTAGAGAAGGCAATACCCGCTAATGTCGCACCGAGCATCATCTGCTCTTTTGCGTTTTTGTTATCTGGGTTATTTACCGCTTCACGTAAGTTTGGCGCGATGAGCTTCATCGCCAACAACGCTTGCTGGTCGGTAAACAAACCCGATTTTCCGCTGACATAGGCTTCAATGGCATGCGTCAGTGCATCAATTCCCGTATCTGCCGTGATTCGTTCTGGGGCTGTCATGGTTAGAGTGAAATCGATAATGGCAGCGGAAGGAATTAGGCCAGGTCCCATACACAGCAATTTTTCATCATTAGACTCATCGGTAATAATGGTCACTTTGGTTACTTCAGAGCCGGTTCCAGCCGTAGTTGGAATAGCAATAAGCGGCATGATGGGAGACGTAACGATATTAGGTACGCAGTAATCACGAATTCGCCCTTGGTATTGGGCCAACAAAGCAATGGCTTTGGCGCTGTCGATAACACTCCCTCCACCCAACGCAATCACCCCATCATAACGACCATCGATGACCTTACTGACTGCGGGCAATATCGACGCTTCCGTCGGCTCAGGAATCGTATCGGTAAACACATCAGCCTCCACGCCAGCTTGATTGACTATCGACTTAAGTTGCTCGACTTGCCCAAGCGTTTTCATCACGGGATCGGACACAATCATGACTCGCTGGCAACCAAGCTGAAGCGCAATCTCTCCTGTTCGCTTCGTGGCGCCCTCACCCACTTCCAAAAACTTCGGTAAAACAATAGATTGACTCATAACTCACCTCATAATTTATATCGATACAATATGTATCATTATTTGAAAATCCATATTCTGGGCGTAATAACCCCGCCACCGTAATATCGTGGTTGAACTAGAATTAGCGTTATTTATTCGCTCGTGATTAGCTTAACAAGGTCAGCGCGTCTCTTAGCAAGCCATATTTTCGGTATCGCGCCGCAAAAAATTCGCCACGCTTGTGGTTTGGCTCAAATCGTCGTTGAGTCACTTGATCTGCTTGAGCGCGCTTATCACTTTTATCGGTATTCGCTACGCTCGCAAGCGCTAACATCGCGACCCCTTTTGCGCCCACTTCATCGCAGCCACCAGGGATGACGGTAACGCCTAGCACATCGGCAAATAGCTGACACCAATACTGACTTCTCGATGCCCCGCCACTTATTGCAATACGATCTACTTGATACCCGGTCTCTCGTAAGCGCTCAATATGTTCAAGATGAGCAAAAACGATCCCCTCATAAAAGGCGTAAACGATGTGTATGTCTTGATGCCAGCCTTTAAGTCCAAACAAATTGGCGGATTGGTTATCTTGATGGGTTGACCCATATAGATAGGGATGAAAGATTGGCAGAGAATGGGTCAGTTCAACGTCTTCGAGCTGACGATTAAACTGTTCGAAAATAGTAGTGCCCAACTCCGCTTCACGGGCTCTTTTATCAGAGAAGAAACGCTCAACCAGCCATTCTAGATTTGAGGCCGAACAGGTACTGGACTCAATCGCCAAATAACGGTCTTTAGAAAACTTGCACGCCATGAAGATATTCGCAGGAGGCAACGAAGCCGTCACAACCTGATTAATATTCCACGTTCCCGCCACTACAGACGTCGCACCAATTTGACTGGCCTCGCAACCGTAAGCACAAGCGACAACATCAAACAATCCGGCAATGACAGGCGTACCCGCTTTGAGTGCCGTGACACTGGCTGCGCTATCTGTGACCTGACCTATCACCTGATGGCTTTCATAGATTGCCGGCAGTTTGCTGCGAATATCCATAAGGTCATAGTAATCGAGCAATTCATCTGAAATTTCATCACGCTCGAAATCAAACAAGCCCGACGCGGTAATGTCCCCCCATTCGGTTGCACACTCACCCGTAAGGTTATAGTTAACGAAGTCTTTGCAAAATAACACCTGGCCAATTTGCTGATATACGCTGGGTTGATGCTGCTTTAACCAAAGTAACAGTGTCGCCGTTTGCGATGACCATACACCTTGACGGTTTCTGGTTTTAATTGCGTGGAAAGACGTCGATTGTTGCAGCGCTTGTACCAATTTCTCTGCGCGATTATCCAACGATTTGATCGCAAGCAATGGTGAGTCTTCATGATCGAGTAGATACAATCCATTGCCATGCCCACTCGTGCCTATTGCAGCAATCTGTTCGTTATCAATGCCAGTTTTCTCAATGAGATTGGCGATAACGTTGGCACAGATCTGCCAACATTCATTCATGTCTGCTTCGGTATAATCGGGGCTGGGGATATGAGTCGGATAATTGCTCGCGACCGTCGCTATTTCATGACCATTTTCATCAAATAGCGCCGCCTTTATCGCGGTGTTACCACAATCTATTCCTATTGCGTATGACATCTTATCCCCCTCCTAAACTGACTATTTATCACCAATATAGATATTCATTGCATCTGTCGTGGATGCGTCGTTGTGAATCATTGCCATCAACGCATCAACCACGCGGCTTGGGTTCGGGTGTTGATAAATATTACGTCCATACACCATACCCAGAGCGCCTTGGTCGAGCAGTGCTCGTGCTTTACTAAACACAGACTCTATATCTTCACGACCTCCCCCGCGAACGAGTACCGGACAACGCGCCGCTTCCACCACTTTATGGAAATCATCCGCCTGCGCAGTAGGATCCGCTTTGATAATATCGGCACCTAACTCGCGAGCCATACGCACGAGCGTTACAATTTTTTCGCAATCGCCATCCACCATATAAGCCTGACCTTGCCTATTGGGTTGCATCACCAAAGGCTCAACCATAAGCGGCATCCCATACTTCTCACATTCCGCTTTAACTCGGCTAATGTTCGCCACACATTGTTTAAATAAGTCTGGCTCATCAGGCAGCATAAAGAGATTCACGACCACGCACGCGGCATCCATTTGAAGCGCCTGAATCAAAGGCTGCTCTGAATTTTGTAACAGCGCCCACATATGGCGATGGCGCTCGGCATTGTATGGATTACCTAAATCAATGCGCATCACTAACGCAGGCTTGTCTTTACCGTCTACGTTTTGCAACAGATCGGCTTGGCCAGCATTCATCTGAATCGCATCAGGTCTTGCCTCAACGAGCTGGTTAACCACAGATGACATATCTTCAAGTCCATCTAAAAACGATGGCTCATTGCAGACACCGTGATCAATAGCAACGTCTAGGCAACGTCCTTGTTTAAACAGGCGATTCATCCTGACTTTACTGGTTAAATACATACTCTTCTCCATCTAGTAATTGTTCATTTTCCGTAACGGTAGGTGGCAATTGTGTTTTCTGGGGGCGCGCGACAACATCTAACGTCACACCATGGAACTGCAATAGCACTTGTTTACTTCGAGTTCGATCTAAATCGCGCTCACTTTGCTGCCAAGAAAAATAGTCAGCAACAAAGTCTGATACTTCATCAAAGCTGTGTTGGGATAGCTGGCCTTCGATAGCAATAGAGGTGCGACGTAGCAATACATCTAACGAGGTCGAGACAGACTCATGTGCCAAGATGTAACTCATCTCGCCTTTTGTATACGATGGCAACGAAATAAAAGCGGCATCATTGAAGCCTTCAAGCCAAGCCAGTAATGTCGCACTGTGAGTGCCATAACGCTGAAACCAAGTCTTAATTTGTTGACGAGAATACTGAGGGTGTTTTGCGACCAACTCATCAATGTAGTCTTGCTGAGCCGCCTTGGTGACAGGGTAACCAATACCACCACCAATGGCTTTTTGCTTGGTGCTGCATTGTCTTTGCTTTGCTAACGATGTGAGTAAGTCGTCTGCGACTTCTTCACCGAAAGCTCGAAACGTTGTCCACTTCCCGCCAATCAGCGAAAGAATGTGGACGCCGTCCACCTTATCTTTTTTAACCGAGTGGCTACGGGGAATTTGCCCTGTCGTGGATGTGTTAACTGACGGCAACGGTCTTACGCCACAAAACTGATAGACGATTTGCTCTTTGCTAATCGTTAGCTTAGGTAGAACCCCTCTTAGGGAATCTAAGATGTAATCTATTTCTTCATCCGTACAGCGCACTGACTCTGGGTCACTGACGGGGATATCTGTCGACCCCACTAAGACCTTGTCAAAATACGGGAATAAAATGCAAACACGACCTTCGCTGTTTTCATAAAACAGCATATTGTCATCGAGCTCTGCCAGCAGTTCAGGGTTATCAACAATAATATGAGAACCTTTCGTCCCTTGCATATATTGGCTTGGTGCCGCCAATAACCCGTTGGTGAAATCTACCCAAGCCCCAGTGGCATTAACGATGTGCCCTGTAGTGATGGTAACGGACTCCGCCAACTTCTCGCTTTCAACGGATAACTCACCGTTTTCAAACTGTGCAACCTTGCAGTAGTTCAACGCGATTCCACCAGCCTCTACCCCCTCCTGAATCAGCTCTATGGCTAACCGTTCAGGTGAACGAATCCATGCATCAAAGTACGTAGCACTGCTTTTCGCCCTAGCAGCCATCATTGGCCAGCGCTGATCCGTTGATCTCGCAGAGTGCATTTTGTGATTGGGCATCAATTGGTCACGTTTGGTGAACCAGTCATACAAACTCAGCCCTAATTTAATCACCACGGAGCCACGCTGAGACGGCTTGTCTTTTAAACCAAGAAACTTGAACAACCCATCAAACAACCCTGACCATGTCGAATAGATAGGAATGGTGGTTTGCAAAGGGGCAACAAAGTGTGGCGCATTGTCGAGCAGTCGATTTCGTTCATATAGCGCTTCTTTGACCAAACCAAACTCACCATTTTCTAAATAGCGTAATCCCCCGTGAATCATCCGCGACGGTGCCGCACTGGCCTTGGAGCAAAAGTCATCCTTTTCTACCAATAAAACTTTTACGCCCTGCAGCGCAAGCTCACGAAATACACTGATACCATTAATTCCACCGCCAATCACGACGACTTCAAACTCATCGTTATCGGTTAATTGCCTAAAGGCTTCTGCGCTACTCTTCATTGTTGCTCCCTGCCAACGGTTTTTGCGTCCATGCTTCCTTGTCCCTATACCTTGAACCTTGCTCTGTGACATCCACTCAATAAAGCCCGCGTTTTAACATCAGCACCATATAGAACCTGCGCTACATAGAACCTACGCTATAACACCAGCGCTATAACATAGCCTTACTACGCCAATTCCAACTCACCAAAAAACTCATGAGATTTGGCATCAATGAATTTTATTTCCTCTTGGGATAACACCACGCTGCCTGCTGCCGCATTTTCAATCGCTTGTGCAGCGTTACGCGCGCCACACAACGCATAAGTAATGCCAGGTTGCTGCAATGTTGCTGCAATCACGAGCTGTGCGACACTGACATTTTTTTGGCGGGCGATCGGCTCGATAGACTGACAAAATTTTTGTACCCAACGACGATTTTCGACGGTAAACATAGGGTCAGTAATACGTTGGTCATCACCGGTAAATAGACGCTCTGGTGTGACCTTTCCGCTCAGTAAGCCCATGGCGAGAGAAGAATAACTCAGGCAAGAGACGTTGCTCTGAATAGTGCTCGGCAATAGCGTTTTTTCCAACTGACGCTCAATCAAGTTGTATTTTTCCTGAACCGCATCCACCACACCACTGTGTTGATATTGCTCTAGATCGATTTGATTGGCGTTACTGATGCCAATCGCGCGGATTTTGCCGGCTTTTTTTAGCGCGAGTAATGCCTCCATGGTTTCTTCAACTGGCGTCGTTGGATCCTGCCAATGCGTAATGTACAAATCGAGATAGTCGGTTTGAAGACGTTTTAGGCTCTGTTCAACTTCATGTTGAATGGCATCCGCGCCGAGGTAGCGATGGACAGGCTTGCCATTTTCATCAAAGAAATGATTCCCCTTATTGGTGTGCCATACCAGCCCACACTTTGTCGCTAGGACCACTTGGTCTCGTCGCCCTTTAATGGCTTTACCCACCAATTCTTCAGACACCCCTAACCCATAAGCCGGCGCCGTATCAATCAGGGAAACCCCATTATCTAATGAAGCGTGAATGGCATCGATAGAGGCTTTTTCATCCGTCCCTCCCCACATCCAACCGCCCATTGCCCACGTTCCTAAACCGATGACGGAGGCTTCAATTCCTGACTGACCAATTTCTCTTGTTTGCATGTTCATTCCCTATTCTGCTTGTTCTAAAACACTGGCGACCGTGTCTTCATCTGAGACCAGTCCATTAATCAGCCCGCCTCTTAAGGCCGCCAACACAGCCGACACTTTAGATCGCGTAGCCGCCACACCAAAACTGTGCTCAATATTGCTAAGCTCTTGTAAATTAAGACCAATCAATTTTTGATTAATATGCTCTGCGCATTTATCTCCGTGCACATCATAAAGATGCGCTAACACTTCACCTTTACATTGCGCACTGATCATTAGCTCTGTTTCATGGCCACTGAGCGATCGTAAATCATAATAACTGTCACTTTCACTGGCCACCGACCCTATGCCGACTAAAGCAATATCAGCGCTACGTGCTAAATCGAGTACTTCCTTTACGCTACGCATCTCCATTAAGATGGTTCGCTGCTCGTCGGTATCAACAAACAGTGGAGCGTGTAACTGAGTACTGGTTCCTCCCAGCTTTTCTGCAAGTTTGCTCGCAAGATAATTCACATCGGTGAAGTGATGACCCTGAATTCCCCCCGTTGCCGGTACAACGCGAACTTTTGGGAAACTCATCGGTTTTATTTGATCGACAATCTGCGCCATGGTTTTGCCTGCACTAATGCAAATAACGCTATCTGGTTTAATGGTTTCGATCAGTAATTCCCCCGCCGCCTGCGCCACTTGGCGTGTCACGACTTCATCATCTTGGCTAAGACTCGGTTGAATCACCGCCGTCTTAATACGGAAATGTTCAATTAAACGCTGCTCAAGGGTGTGCGTTCGTTCCTGAGGAAGTTTTAAGGTAATTTCAACCAAGCCGTCATCATGGGCCTGTTTTATGACTCGATTCACTTTTGCCGTGGACAACCCAAGCTGCTTTGCAATATCTGATTGACTGCGATTTTCCATATAACGCAGTGTCAGAACCTTTGCAGTTTGTCTTAATATGTCGTCACGTTCGTTCATCGTCATATCCCTATCTTTATTGACTTCATCATTAACTCTATCGCGTCTTTAATAACTTCATCTCATCTTGAGTAACACCTCACACCCTAACTTTGACGGCTCTTTATCTAGAGATTCTTAGTATCTGGAGAACCTTAATATCTAGAGAATCTTAGTTAACAGAATGTGAAATTTATTTCATCTGAGTAAAAAGTAATCATAGAAAACAACTTTTACAAGTTAAAATGATACCAAACGTATCGTTTTGATGATTTAAGTGCGACAGATCACAAATAATAACCAAAATGATACGTATTGTATCGATATGGGATTGACCGGTTACATTTTGTTCACTACCTTTTAACACGTGAAATATATTTCAACAGTCTGAAAGATAATTCACATCATCAAGAACAACGTGTTGTGCTGCTTACTGCTGATAAAAGACAAAACATAGCTTGCTAAAGCCAAAGGTGTTTTTCCAAAGCAAAGCAGCAGTTGCTCCTAAGACGACGAGTGAATACCCAATAAAAAATGGAGAAAATTATGAAGTCAGTGACTTTGAAAAAGATATTTAATAAGGGACTTATTACTACGAGTATTATTGTCGCTTCAAGCCTAGCTGCCACAACACAAGCGAATGAACGAATCGCATTTTTCGTTTCCGACTTGTCGAATGTTTTTCACCAATCTCAAGCGACGGAAGCCAAACGTTATGCAAAAGAGAAGTATGGTGCAGAAGTGGTCATCTTCGATGGTAAAGCCGATTCTGCCGTGATGACGCAAAACGTCGACCAAGTCGCAGCGGGTGCGTTTGATGGCGCCTCTTTACATATTTGGGATGGCGAAGCCGCAACGCCAGGCGTGGAAGAAGCTCTAGAAGAGAACATCGCAATGACCTCTTTCTTTAGCCCAATTACCGCGACAGGCATTCCAACGGCACGTAGTGATGAAGCAACGGTGTCGTTTGATATGGGCGCGCAAATGGCAAAAGCGTGGAAACAAGCTAACCCGGATAAGCCTATTGTCATGGTTCAACTCGGTTGGCCTAACCACACAGAAGTCAGCTCAGGTCGAACAAATCCATTTGCCGAAGGTGTGTTATCGGTGGATCCTACCGCGAAAAACTTAGGGGCTCTAGATGCCAGTGGCGGTCAAGAAGCGGCCAAACAAATCGTAGTTGACCTTCTAACTCAACAACCAGAAGTTAACCTCATTTACTCCGAAGCGTCTAACTTAACAGTAGGCACAATGGCTGGCTTATCACAACTCGGTCGCGGTAAGTTTAAAGATGGTAAGCCGGTTACTGAGATTGTGGCGAGTGTGGATTTTGACTCGGTTGAGTTTGGTCAAATCTACGACCCAGAATCGAGCCTAAAAGTGTCTATGGGGCTACCACCCATTGAAACCGCTCGCGGTCGTATCGACTTGGTGATGGACGTCATCAATAAGAAAGTTAAACCCACTCAAGCTGAAGCGCAAGAGTTCTTCTACAAGGCGTATACCATCTCATATTGGTCAATGCCAAAACCTGATGCAGAACAATGGCTTGATGCTCAATTTAGCAACTAAACTTCACCCAAGGTCGGTCGTAGAACGGTCGGCCTTGGTTCTTTTCATATATTCAAAATCTCAGTGTTAAGGAAAGACCGACTTCATCTGCCTTGTCTTTAAGCAAGCAGTAAGAACGGGAAGCAACTGAAGGAGAGATCATCTTGAATAGTCACAATTCAACACCCGCTCTGTCTATTGAAGGGCTTATTAAAGACTACCCCGGTGTGAGGGCGGTGAATGACGTTAGCTTTTCCATTGAGCGAAGTACCGTTCATTGTTTAATTGGCGAAAATGGTGCCGGTAAATCAACGTTAGTCAAAATGATAACAGGTGCCATACAACCCACTCAGGGTACGATGAAAGTCAATGGCCGAGATTACAAGCCAACGGGTACTCAATCTGCACGTGAATCTGGCATTGCGACCCTATTTCAAGAGCTGCATGTGGTAGACGAACTAACGGTGCTTGAGAATCTAACGTTAGGCATGGAACAAAGTCGATTTGGTTTCCTCATTAAATCCGATCTTGAGCACCGAGTCATCGATACACTTGCCACTATCGAACCTTCCATTGATCCCTACGCGCGCGTATCAACCTTGGGTGTGGCGCAAAAACAGATCATCGAAATCGCACGCGCCGCGTCATCGGGTGCCAACGTTATTATTATGGATGAGCCCACCGCTGCTCTTTCTGAAAGAGAAGTCGAAAGGCTATTTACTGTTATTCGACGCCTGCAAGAGCAAAGCGTGACAGTGATTTACATTTCTCACAAACTCGATGAGATTCTCGCCTTGGGTGATCAAGTAACGGTGATGCGCGATGGCAAACACATCGCGACAAAGCCGATGCCTGAAGTCAAAGGACGAGCCGAGCTGATTGATATGATGATCGGTCGTAGCATCATGCATGATTACTCTCCTCGTGACGCCATTACCAATGACGTATTTTTAGCGGCGCAACGCCTCAATAATCATCGACTGAAAAATGTGTCGTTTGATATTAAAAAAGGGGAAATCGTCGGATTTTATGGGCTAGTTGGCGCTGGCAAAACAGAAATTGCCCGCGCAATTTTTGGTGCCGATAAAGTATCTGGCACCATTCGTCTCAACGGAAAAGACGTCGGCAACTCACCAAAAGAAGCCATTGCTGCAGGTATTGCGTTAGTACCCGAAGAACGCCGAACGCAAGGTCTATTCACCAACTTAACCATTCGCGAAAATATTCCGGTGATGAACTTACCGCGAATGTCCGATTTTGGCGTATTTAGAGAAAACGATGAGCTCAACGCCGCCATGGACTATGTTGAGAAGCTGTCTATCGCGACCAGCTCTATCGAAAAACATACTGAAAAACTGTCCGGCGGCAACCAACAAAAAGTCGTGATCGCCAAATGTCTTTTTTCTCAAGCCAAGTTACTACTGCTCGACGAGCCTACACGCGGTGTTGACGTTGGTGCCAAGAAAGAAATTTATGATTTAGTCAAAAACTTAGCCGACGAAGGCAATTCGGTCGCAGTATTTTCCACAGAGCTTGAAGAGATCCTTGGCGTGTGTGACCGGATTTTCTTGCTCTACGATGGCGCGCTGGTTTCAGAGATTCAAAACGGACCCAATGTAGACACAAACTATATTTTGAATGCCGCCACGGGTGGCCTTGAGGAGGCAGTATAATGAACACGTCGGTTAAGCGTAATCCCTCTCCCGTCGAATATCGACGGACAAGCGACCAAATGTACATTACCTTACTGGTTGCCTTTGTCGCTATCGGACTCTTTTTAGTGGCCTCTGCTTTTGTACCTAACTTCTTCCAAGTTCAAAACATGTTGAATTTAATCACCAATAACTGGGCGGTCATATCGCTTGGGGTTGGCGTTTCTTTCTTGCTTGTTTCGGGCAACTTTGACCTCTCCGTTGGCGGTATTGTGGCACTTTCAGGGGTACTATCGGTTTGGTTTGCACAAGCCATTGGTGGCGGCTCTGCGCTATCAACCGGGCTTGGCTTACCCTATTGGATGGCCATTGTCGGGGCACTGCTAGGGGCACTCGCCATCGGCGGACTCAATGCGCTGTTTGTGGTGAAGTTCCGCATCCCGTCAATCATTGTCACCTTAGGCACAATGATGGTCGCACGCGGTATCGCACAAGTCATCACCCAAGGCTCGCAACGTAATACTAACCTTCCTGAAGAATTTGGTGTGCTGGGCAATCTAAAAGTGTTCGATACCTCTATGCAGTTCCCTGTGTTATTCATGTTAATACTCTTCTTCGTCGCAATCTTTATTGAGCGCAAGACCGTCTTTGGTCGCATCACCTACTGGATTGGCGCCAACCCAGAAGCGGCAAAGCTGTCTGGCATCGATAACGCTAAACACATCACTTACTTGTATCTGTTTAGCGCGTTGATCGCAGGCATTGTAGGCGTTTTATTGTCTTCAGAATTCAAATCTGGCTTTTCTAATCGAGGGCTTTTAATGGAATTTGATGCATTAGTGATTGCACTACTTGGCGGAATAGCGATAGCAGGTGGATTCGGCTCGGTTATTGGCATGTTCTTCGGCGCTATTATTTTAGCCGTGGTGACCTCGGCAGCGACCGGGTTAACACTCTCGCCAGATTGGCAATTCATTCTTAAAGCGGTCGCGGTATTTCTAGCGATCACCGCGCAAACATGGGCGCTGTCCCTCAGAAATAAATAAGGAAGGTGAGGGTTATGTCTGATTCAACTAAATCACTGAGTATGGCGCCCACGTTTAGTGGACAACTGGTTAAATTTATTGCCAATTACTATATCTATTTTGTACTGGCGGCGATCGTTATTTTCTTAAGTAGCATCAACCTAGAACAATATGCGTTGTTTGAACGTGGCAACTTTCTCTATAAGAAAAATGTCATCAATATTCTGCGTGTGTCTGCGCCCATTTTAGTCTTGGCTGGCGCATTTACGTTACTTATGGTCTCGGGTTATATCGATTTATCGGTTGGCAGCACCATGGGCCTCACTGCGGTTATCTACGCGCTACTGGCCATTAATGGCGTGCCTTTTTGGGCGGCATTTTCCATTACTGTTTTTTGTGGCGTATTACTGGGGGCATTTAATGGCTTATTGGTGGTGAAGTTTAATATCACACCGGTGATTGCCACACTGATTACGCTCAGTTTGTACAAAGGCATAGCGTTACTGTTAGTACAAGATGGGGTGTCCGCCATCAAATCAATAGGCGACTTAAAAATGCCAGCATGGTTCAACGACTATGGTCGTGATGCTGTATTACTTGGTCTGCCGATGGCATTTTGGGTTGCCGTGGGCGTCACCGCGTTATTAATCATCCTGCAAAACCGCTCATTACTTGGCAAGTACGCGGCGGCAACAGGTGGTAACCCAACCGCGGCTAAGCTTTCTGGCATTAAAACCGGGCTTGTGGTGTTTAGCTTATACGCCATAGTAGGGGCAACGGCCGCACTTGCTGGGATTGCACGTTCTAGTTTCATGTCTTTAGGTGATCCACTGTCTGGCGATGGCATGGAGCTGACGGCCATTTTGGTGGTTCTCATTGGTGGCACCGCTTTTAGTGGCGGCGAAGGAAAGGTATTACGTTCGTTTGTAGGCGCGCTGATCATCATGACGCTGACTGTCGGTATGCTAACGCTGGTACCTGCCTATTACCAAACACTCGTTATTGGTGGCGCTTTGCTTGCGGCGGCGGCCTCTAACCATTTGGTGAGCCGCAAGCGAAACGAAGCCTAACCAGACTATCGCCCCATGATATGTAAGCGCGAAGATAAATATCATGGCTATGTCTTCACTGTTATCAAGCGAGCTAAAAACAAAAAAGGTTAGCCTATCAATAGGCTAACCTTTTTTTCTATACCCTGTCTAACTCTATGTACTTATCATATTTTTATCAAAATATGGCTCATGATATATCAGCTCACTATGACCAGTAGCGACACCATTAACCATGAGATTCCGTTGGCTAGTCCTCTCTCACCAACGCAGCGTGGCTGCAACGCATACCACCACCAGTCGCGTGGTTGGTTTCCGTCATATCCGAGTAAAGGACTTCAATACCTTTGGCTTCTAACTGCTTACCAATATGGGCAAACTCTGGTGACATCGCGTAAACACCTTCGCCAAGCGGCAAACCATTACAGGCATCTATGCGTGCTTCTTCTAACGTGCAGTCCACGATATCCCAATCTTTAATCAGTTCCGGTAGACCATTTGGAAAAGCATCACGACACACCAACGCTAACCCTTCTCTAGGTAAAGAGAGACAGCAATCTAAGTGCATCACTTCCGGGCTGTATTCAACAAAATGTACCGTCCACCCTTCTGAACTCAATAGATCAGCCGCCCATTGCAGCCCTAGCATATTCGAATCGACACCATTATAACCAAGCAACACGTTGTTGTTCCCCATGACAAACACATCACCACCTGTCAAAAATGGGCCTTTGCCACCTTCTACGCAATGGGTGTCCGTTTGAGGGGTTGGTATGGTTACCCATTTGGCGTCAGTGCCGCTAATACGCTCGTTAAGAATATGACGATAAGTAAACACATCTTTATGGCGCATAGGAAAACGATTAGCCCCTTCTATCACCACCTTGCCGACAACAGAGAGAGGGTCTTTGACAAACAGCGCCCCAACACCGGGCTCTTTATATTGTAATTCTTCTGCTGTTAGTAGCCTTGGTCGATGCACCTTAATACCGCGACCTTCAAGCAGATTAACCCAGTCTTCGACTTCTTTTAGAATTTTCTTAAAGCGCACGGGATCGGCTTCGGCGTACGGCTTTCCTGCGTTAGCCAGAATCTTATCGCGATCTGGCTTATTGAATATCCCCATACGGGCAGCCAACGCTTTACTAATTGTCGGGTATGCGAGCTGATCAACCCGACCAATGATCACTTCCTTGAGCACGCCCCACTCAGAGCCAACCCAAATATCGGTTGCCGTTGTTTCGTTAAGTTTATTTTGCATGATATTCACCTTATTGCCTTATGCATTGCTATCTAAGGTCAGCATGTCATCACTGTTGGATACGGCATAATCAGACTCTGATATGACAGCCTCTGCGCAGATTGCTCTTCCAAACAGACCACTTTTAGGCACAAAAAAAGACGCCAAAAGGCGTCTTTTTTAAAACGGTAAATCGAACCATTAAACGATACGTAGACCGCCTTGAGCGATAGCAAAACGACGAGCACGCGTGTAAGACAGCGCATTGGTGATGCCTTCACCTGTTGGGCCTGCTATCGTGAACGTTGACGTGCCTTCTGCGTTGTAACCCACACCAGAGAGTGTTGGGCCATTGTGCGCAAAGATAGTGGTGTTAACCGCGCGACCAAACTTAGTCACGTTGTCAATGTTACCTGAGTAGATGCAAGAAGAATGCTTGTTACCACGCTCTGCAGCGACAGCGCGCTCAACCGCTTCATCGATATCTTTACAGATAACCACTGGCAGTACTGGCATCATTTGCTCAACGTGTACAAGTGGGTGATCATTCTCAACAAGCATAACCGCAAGACGAGTATCCGATTCAACACCAATAGACTTCAGGATGTCGCCAGCGTCTTGACCAACATGCTGCTTCACCGGGTGCCACACGCGTGCAATTTCATGTGCAGTACAAGGTTTAGCGCCTTCAAATTCATCAAGCGTTAGAATTTGCTCGGTTAGCTTCTCTGCTTCTTCTGCTGATAGAACGTAAGCGCCAACTTCTTCTAGCTTGTCTAAGAATGCATCCGCCACAGACTCTTCAACAAAGACTTCTTTCTCACCGATACACAATAAGTTGTTATCAAACGATGCGCCACCGTATACGCCAGCAGCAGCAAGGTCTAGGTTAGCAGAAGCGTCGACGATGACAGGTGGGTTACCTGCGCCAGCGCCAATACCTTTCTTACCAGACTGTAGAATCGCCTTAACAAGACCCGGACCACCCGTGCCAACCAACATGTTGATAAGCGGTGATTTAGCGATTTCGTTTAGTGTTTCTAGCGTTGGCTCTTTCACCATAGTGATAAGGTTTTCTGGGCCGCCCGCTTCAACGATCGCCGTGTTTAGCATGTCAATCATGACCGCAGACACCACTTTAGAAGAAGGGTGAACGTTAAACGTCACTGCGTTACCACCCGCTAACATAGAGATAGCGTTATTCACAATGGTTTCTGTTGGGTTAGTCACTGGCGTTACTGCGCCAATCACACCGTATGGTGCGCGCTCACCCAAAGAGATGCCGTTGTCGCCCGACCATACTTCTGTATCTAAAATTTCAGTACCAGGCGTTTTCATCGCCGTTAGGTGATGCTTAGCGATTTTGTCTTCAACGCGGCCTAATTTCGTCTCTTCACGTACCATCTTCGCGAAGTCTTCTGCACGCGCTAACACTGCGCCACGAATAGCAACAATAATGGCTTCGCGATCTTCTTTAGTAGAGTTCACATAAAACTCTTGTTGAGCTTTGTGGGTTGCTTCAATCGCAGCGTCCACTGTCGCGAATACACCTTTAGCGTTATTGATATCAAAAGACATGATGATGACCTCGTAAAATTGGGTACTTCGAAGAGCCAGAAATAGTTTTATCTCTCTTCAACTTATTCGCTGAGATTTTATTTAGTCGGACTCGGCCTACAGGGGAAAGCGTCGTCGGACTCACAGCGTCTTCTCAAACGGCTATAATCTAACCTGATTATTCACCAGAACACTGTCACTGGGCGTCAGCTTATTTGACCAAGAACCCGAACTTTATCAAGCATGTTACTTGACTCCCCCCTTCGCAAATTCAATGTGTATCTAAAGATCAGCACCTTACCTCACTGACCTGCCCGGTAGCGTCTATTTGAAGGGCGATGTAAGTTACGTAAATAACCCTAGCGCTTTGCTGTCACCTAGGGTGCCGCTACTCAATCATTTTGGTGTCCAGAACAATAAAACAGCGATTATTCATAGCGTTAACACCAAGCGTAAGATTAATTGACCCTGAGTGACGTGTTGAGTTTTTAGCCGCCAGATAAACTAGTGGTCATCAAGCAATGCTTACAAACAGCATGCCTACCAATTGAAACGATCTCGTGAGGAACGAATATGAAAAATCATGCGCTTTTAGAAGAATCTGTAAAGCAACTGAGCACTATTTTAGAGACTCAGCAACAACTGTTGGACGAGCATAAAGCGAACCAAAACTATGCTGAACGCCTCGAAAATATTCTTACTCCTACTGACGAGCTAAGCACTCAAGGCGACGACTTATTCATCGGCGGTTGCAAAGCCTCTGATCTTATCGAGCAATACGGTAGCCCGCTATTCGTACTAAGCGAAGACACACTGCGTAACAACCTACGTCGTGTTAAGAACGCTTTCGGTAACTACTGG
This sequence comes from Vibrio qingdaonensis, assembly GCF_026191675.1. Classification (GTDB taxonomy): domain Bacteria; phylum Pseudomonadota; class Gammaproteobacteria; order Enterobacterales; family Vibrionaceae; genus Vibrio; species Vibrio qingdaonensis. The sequence goes on from NZ_JAKRRY010000017.1 coordinate 108,803, forward strand.
CCAAAGCCGGTT
>NZ_JAKRRY010000170.1 GCF_026191675.1 Vibrio qingdaonensis
TTTATTTGCACCAAGGTGCTCATTGTTTGCCACAAACTAAATTACTACCACCACGCCGTGCTTGATAGCTGACAGAACTGACATCTTTCGATTAATGCGAGTTGGCGCGAAAAAGACCCCACCGAAGTCACTGAAAAACGGGTTGAGGAAGATGTTACTTTCGTTGCCCACGGACGAACACAAAAAGCAGTGCCGCGAAACCTCGAGGGCTAAAGCGAACGACGCTTTGCCGCTGCCACCGGAAAGAACGTTAAGCAGTGGGGCTTGTCGCTGCATAGCCAAAAGAACAATGATTAGATCACTAAATTTCTAAGTGCAACTAACGCTTTACTAAGCGGCGCTTACGACTAGCCAGCCAAGCGCCCAGAACTTCAAGCCAAAAGTGGCGCACGTATGGCGTCCGTTTGAGTAAC
>NZ_JAKRRY010000171.1 GCF_026191675.1 Vibrio qingdaonensis
CGCGGTCGGTAATGTGGGGGATGACAACAGCACACAGGCGCTGGCCATTACCCCGACCTTGAGTATTGGTGCCATCAATGGGGGCAAGACCATCAACACCACGGACGCGAGCGCCGTTGCCATTAGCGGCAGCAGCACCCGGTTTGAGGACGGGGAAACGTTGAGCGTCGTCGCGAGTGATAGCGTGGGGGGCAAGACCAGTGAGGTGGCGGTGGCGGTCACGGCGGATGGCAGTTGGAGCTTGAGCTTAGACATGAGTGGCTTGCAAGACGGCGCCATCACTTTGAGCGTGAGCGGCACCAACAACCTCGGCGCGGTTGCAACCACGGTGACAGACAGCAGCGTGTCGATGTCACGACTCAAACCCACGTTAACGGGGGCGACGTTTAACCCCACGCACCAAGCGATTGGTG
>NZ_JAKRRY010000172.1 GCF_026191675.1 Vibrio qingdaonensis
GGTAGTAAGAAGAGTACACAGCTAACGATGAGTTCGTTGAGAATGGCAATTAGAAATCGAAAGCCACAAGAGCGCTTATTGTTTCATACCGACAGAGGCTCTGAATATCGAGCCCATGAAGTTCAAGCTTTATTATCAAAAAATGGAATTGTCCCAAGTATGAATCGTCCAGGTTATTGCACTGATAATGCGGAGGTAGAGTCGTTCTTCCATACACTCAAAGGCGACATAATTAGGAAAAATAGCTTTAAAAGTGAGAAGCAGCTTAGAGATAAACTTGCCGGTTATATCCAGCATTTTTATAACCGTTATAGACTGCACTCAAGTCTTGGATATCGAACCCCGCATGAATATGAAGTAGCGACGGGTTAAAGATAATAGGGTGTCCATTTTATCGGGTGAAGATCATT
>NZ_JAKRRY010000173.1 GCF_026191675.1 Vibrio qingdaonensis
TTTCTTCGTTACCTGATGTAACATTTTTAATGTTCATTTTATTTACCCCTGTATTTAAATTGAATTTGCCTTGATATTTGATACAGCAAATATCAAGGCGCTTTACTTTTAGCGTTTAATAAACGTCTTCCGTTTTACGAATGTGATTAAACACCTCATACACTTCATCGTAAGAAATGCCATACCCTTCGAGCTTTTCGACACAATCACAAATGTCATTGGTATAGAAACACTCGTGATTGAATAGCTCACGGCGAATGATCGCTTTTTTACCATTCTCTTCGATGTCTTCGGCGATCCCTTCTTGAGCAATAGAATCTAAACGGGTCATTAATTGCTTCGCATTATCAACAGGGCAAATTAAACCCATACCTAACGACGCATATTTCACGCCCTCTTTTTTT
>NZ_JAKRRY010000174.1 GCF_026191675.1 Vibrio qingdaonensis
AGGAGACACACATGTCTTGGTATCACACAGTAGGTAAAGCTGTCGCAGGAACGGCAAGCGTCGCCGGTATTATTACTGCCGCCCCGGTCTTTGGGGCCATTGGCACTATTACGGCCGCAGGGTTTGCGGTGTCAACCGCCATTGGCACGTCAGCGGCATTGATTGATAAAGCGTTAGAGGAAGACCGTCCAGATGTACCGGACTATCCAACGCCACACCCCCCATTAATTACACACGAGCACTACGACGAAGAGCGATGATCTACGATTGAACCCAACCAGCCACAGCCATCCTGGTTGTGGCTTTTTCATTTTACAGGAGCCGATTATGTCCAGAGCCTCCAATATTGAATCCGTCTTTCTATTATTAGCCCAACTTCCTACT
>NZ_JAKRRY010000175.1 GCF_026191675.1 Vibrio qingdaonensis
CCCCGCCATACGTGCACCGATAATGGCAGAAAGGCCGATACCACCAAGACCAAATACCGCAACCGTATCGCCTTGCTGTACTTTAGCCGTGTTTAGCACAGCACCCATACCCGTTGTGACACCACAGCCAAGTAGACAGACTTCTTCAAGAGGTGCTTCTTTAGCGACTTTCGCTAATGAAATTTCTGGAAGTACTGTGTATTCAGAGAATGTAGAACAACCCATGTAATGGAAGATTGTTTCGCCATTAATAGAGAAGCGGCTTGTGCCGTCTGGCATTAGGCCTTGACCTTGCGTTTCACGCACCGCTTGGCATAAGTTTGTTTTGCCAGAAGTACAGAACTTGCATTCGCCACATTCA
>NZ_JAKRRY010000176.1 GCF_026191675.1 Vibrio qingdaonensis
GCCCGCCATACGTGCACCGATAATGGCAGAAAGGCCAATACCACCAAGACCAAATACCGCAACCGTATCGCCTTGTTGTACTTTAGCCGTGTTTAGCACAGCACCCATCCCCGTTGTGACACCACAACCAAGCAGACAGACTTCTTCAAGTGGCGCTTCTTTAGCGACTTTCGCTAATGAAATTTCTGGAAGTACTGTGTATTCAGAGAATGTAGAACAACCCATGTAATGGAAAATTGTTTCGCCATTAATAGAGAAGCGGCTTGTGCCGTCTGGCATTAGGCCTTGACCTTGCGTTTCACGCACCGCTTGGCATAAGTTTGTTTTGCCAGAAGTACAGAACTTACACACACCACATTCT
>NZ_JAKRRY010000177.1 GCF_026191675.1 Vibrio qingdaonensis
GGAGTACACGCGGAACACTTCGTCACGGCTATCGCCGTCACCCAGCCCCTGCACACCCGTTAACGAGTTATCGACTTGGTAACGCCATTGCCCATCGGCGGTAATGGTTAAGCTGCCTAATGGAGATTCGCCATTACCATTTTGTTGGCCTTCGACACGCGTAATATCAAATTGTGCTTCGCCACTGTCGGCATCAGCAATGTCCAAATCCCCACTGTCAGTCAAAATACCCGCGGTGTCTTCCGTCACTGAGCCGGGCTCGTAACTGCTGATGATGCTTGGATCTTCGGTACCATTCACGGTCACCGTAATGGTGTGCTCCGTGCCGTCGGCGCTTTTCACG
>NZ_JAKRRY010000178.1 GCF_026191675.1 Vibrio qingdaonensis
TTGAATTAGTCATTTAAAAAGGGCTAATTCGGCTGGCCAATGCCAGACGAACTGGCATTGCCTTGCGGAGTAGTTCCGCTACAGATGATTGTTGTTATGCGTGTTTCAGTCGGTCTTCCCAACTCAACGCCCAATGAACACGAAAAATCTCGTCCATATTGGGAAGTTGATACACATAATTTGATAATTGATTTAACAGAGTCTCAAAGTGCTTGGTTTCGGCTTTTAAACCGTGTTTCCTTGCACTGCGGTAGAACTTCTCAAAAAGAAACAGCATAATAGCCATTCCCCAAGAGCGTGGCGTCATGTCATACCCCACGTCCGCATTTGGAAAGGCAG
>NZ_JAKRRY010000179.1 GCF_026191675.1 Vibrio qingdaonensis
ACCTTTGTCAAAAATAGTGAGAGAATGCTCCGGAACTTGCTCAATGAGCTCTTCCGCCAGACGCATTTCATTGGTTCGATAGTCCGAAAATGTACTATCAATTAGTTGGTGACTCGTCAGTTCCATCAGGCACACCATACGAACTTTAGGATAGATATTTTCGACGCCATTATTACACTGTGCTTTAAATTCTTGGTGATTTTCGGGGGTATCTGTCGTTCTCCAGACAACACCGTCCACGGCAAGCAAGTTTAAACCACACCATGTTTCAAAATTCGATGTTTGATAACTATGAGCCGCCATTGCTTTAAAGACTTGCTTAACTCCTTCTTCC
>NZ_JAKRRY010000018.1 GCF_026191675.1 Vibrio qingdaonensis
GCAAGTTAATCGTTAGCGCCACTTAGCAGGGCGTTAGTTGCACTTAGAAATTTAGTGGTCAAATCATTGTCCCTTTAGCTATGCAGCGACAAGCCCCACTGCTTAACTTTCTTTCCGGTGGCAGCGCGAAAGCGTCATTCGCTTTAGCCCTCGAGGTTTCGCGGAACTGCTTTTTGTGTCCGTCCGTGAGCAACGAAAGTAACATCTTCCTCAACCCGTTTTTCAGTGACTTTGGTGGTTTCTTTTTCGCGCCAACTCGCATTAATCGAAAGATGTCAGTTCTGTCAGCTATCAAGTACTGCGTGGTGATAGTAATTTAGTTTGCGGCAAGCAATGAGCATCTTTGGTGCAAATAAGAGAGTAGGGGCGTAGGCAACTAACAAGAGACTATGGCGTCAATCGTTAATTATTGGCGCTGCTCTCGTCTCACATAACCCCATCTCTCAGCATAGAATTGAGAGTCACAACCATCTTTCTCATACCGGCAACTATTGCTCCTTTTCTAGGTTTACCGACGGCAAGTAATCGTCCAGAAGCTACTTTGTAAATAGGGCTGCATTGTCTCGCTGACATCTTGCCATGTACATGACGGTCCTATCCACTCTGTACTACTCGCTTGCCCAATGGTGAGCACTAGAGCAAGTCCCCATACCGATAAGGAAGAGATGTAAATTGGTGAATGTGTCTAAGAGTTTGTTCTTTTTAAGAGTTTTGCGTAGGACGTACTTGCCATATGCATCAGCGCCGTGAATACTGAACACATTCTTGGCGAAGTCAATGCCAATAGTTTGAATGCTGGACATAGTAGCCTACAGTTCTTTTGCGTGTATTGAGTAAATATGGCACGCAGAGTGTCGGGTAGAGGGAGTCATATCATTCGCTAGACCTCAGTACTTTGCGTAGTTAGGGAAAGGAGCCAGAACTAACATAAATAGTCTGTTTAGGTTCACAGCTTTTGTTAACTATTTTATAGAGTTACGCATTGATGTTTATGGAGGGTTTCTGATGGGGACTATAATTGGTTTCGTAATTTTAGCTGTTGTAGATTGGTATCTTGTTCGTAAAACGGGGTTTCATATTCATCAATGGGTTTCTAGAAAGTATGAAGCGTATTTACAGGGCAAGGAAAACAATAAATAGTGTTTGCTTAATATAGCGATCACACAGGCATAATAAGGCGCTTAGTGTTTGTAAGTGCAAGATACATGACACAAGGATACCGATGGAAGAGCTTCAAGGCGGACGCAAAGGTCAGATCTTTCGTTCAAATACTATGATTTATCGACCACGTGGCAAGTGGTCTGAAACCATACATTGCTTATTATCGCATATCGCTAAACGTGGCTTTCATGCAGCGCCTCAGCCTTATGGTTTCGATGGTAAAGGCAATGAAATGCTGTCTTATATCGACGGTGATGTTTTCAATTATCCGCTGAAAGGTCGCATTGCTACGACTCAAGCACTGACTTCTGCGGCTAAACTTCTTCGTTTATACCATGATGCATCTAGCTCGTTTTTATCAAAGTATTCGAATGAAACATTAGCGTGGCCGCTCCCTAGTAGAGAGCCAATGGAAGTGGTCTGTCACGGAGACTATGCGCCATATAATGTTTCACTGTCCGGCTCAGAAACGGTGGGTATTATCGACTTTGATACTGCGCATCCCGCGCCGAGAGTTTGGGATATTGCTTATGCTGTGTATTGCTGGGCTCCATTCAAAACGCATGAATATGATGCGATGGGGAACATAGAGTCTCAGTCTATACGAGCCAAACAGTTTTGCGATGCTTATGGTTTGCTTGACGTCGATCGTCGGGTTTTAGTGAAAGCAATGACTGACAGAATTCAAGCTTTGGTAGACCATATGCACAATGAAGCGAGTAATGGTAACCAAGCTTTTATTGAAAATATCGAAGATGGGCATCACTTGGCTTACCGAGCAGACATTCAATATGTCAAAATCCATGAGCCGTATATTACCAATATATTGTTGGGTGAAAGTGTGTATAACAAGTAAGTTAACGGCGACTCTGTAGTTGATCCGAGACGAGCGGGTATTTTCAGTTCCATATTGGATTTGTGTTTAAAGCGCAATATTTTAGTGTTAGGTCTATGGAGGGCCCTGTGACTATTACAGCAGTAATGACTTTATCTATTGCAATGATCCTATCAGCTGCAATACCGGGGCCTAGTGTACTCGCCGTGGCATCTCGTTCGGTATCTTATGGCTGGAAGCAGGGGCTTCTCGTGGTACTTGGCGTGCTTTTCGCAGATTATGTGTTTATTTTTCTTGCGCTTATGGGGCTATCCGTAGTTTCAACTTTGCTCGGTGAGTTTGCGAACGTGTTGAAATACATTGGTGCTGCGTATCTTTTTTGGCTTGCTTATAAAACTTGGTCTGACAGCGGCGATTCAAATTTTAGAGAAACCAATAACAATGGTTCAAGTGTCGTCGCTGGTTTATTGATGACTCTTTCTAATCCTAAGGCCATTCTATTTTATATGGGCTTTTTCCCTGCATTCGTAGATTTGCAATCCATTAGTGTGATTGACGTGCTCTCAATCATTATAATATCGACATTATCCGTTGGTGGCGTATTAAGCGGTTATGCCATCGTGGCGTCTAAAGCGGGAGGGCTACTGAAGGGTAACCACTCAAAGGTATGGTTAAATAGGATTTCAGGCAGTGTATTGGCAGCGTGTGGTACAGCGTTAATAGTTAAGACATAACCAATTATTTAAGTGGAACCGTAAAGCTTGGCGGATTTGGTTGGAATCTGCGTGAGATTGGTAGTATCAGTCGTCAGCGCTAGGTATTAAGTCGGGAATGGGCGCGTAAAGGGAAATTTATGATAAAAATTATGGCTAGAGTAATGGTGGTGCTGTTTGTAATTGCAGTGATTGGTGCCATTGGAATGGCGTTTTTGCAAGTTTATGTGCGGTTTAAAGGGGCCGAGCAAGATGCTATTGCTCAAACTTACATTAAAGATGTGGTTTGGAGCTTTAATACAGAGGACCTAAGCGAATTTAAACTGCACCTTCACCCGGAGCTTGTCGAATATTTGGAGACTAAAGAAGGGGCTCAAGCAATATCGTTACTAAGTAATATGGGGTCGCTTAAAACGATCGAAGAATCAAAGTGGGTATCTTCGAAATCAGCCGCTTCGACGGCTAAAGGTCAGTATGAGTTCTCTAACTATGAAGTTCAAGCTACTTTTGAAAATGGAAAAGGGGTAGTAAAGGTATCGACTATTCCAAATGGCGATGGATACTATGTAACCAATTTTCAGATATTTTCAAACCACTTTGCCACGCTTATGTCGTCAAATTGAGCTTTATAAGAAAATATATGTATTTTTTCCCAAGTGTTGAACGATAAAGCTGGCTTTAAATTTAAGGGATATAAAGTCTGCCAACAAAAAAACACGCAATGATTGAGAGAGAAATCGACGAGTTAAAATTTAAAAAAGCGCGTATTAAGAATTATCGGAATTCCATTGAGAGATGTATTTACGGCCTTGACTCTGACCTATAGGTTAGAGTTTACACTGAACTTTCTTAATCAGTATGGATAGTAAAGTGTATGAAAAAGGTACTAGTGATCAACGCGAATCCAAAGCGTGCAAGTCTATGTAAATCATTGGCTGAAGAATATGTTGCTGCTGCAACAGGCAAGCATGAAGTGCAACAAATTGACATCCGAGATTTAAACTTCGAGCTCAGTTTAAATGATGGTTACGACAAGACTGTTGCATTAGAGCCAGATTTAGTCGATTTTCAGAGCAAGATAAAATGGGCTGAGCATGCTCGAAGGCTGAAGGTGAGTATGTCGCAGAGATGGTTTTAGTCTATCAAGATGGTCGGTTTTTGGTCGATCATGTCATGGTGTTCTAATGTGATAACTTAATGGCTCAACACGCAGAGTGCCTTAAGTAAGTGTCACTCTTACGTCAATTAGTGGTGATGAGTGACCCATCGCAATGTACATAATGACCAATTCGTTATATTGACGTTGTAATAACCGACCTGGTAGTAACGATATGAATGAATTTGAAAAGATGTGCCTTGGTATTGAGTATGACGCCTACAGCCCAGAGTTCGATATTTTAAGAAAACGAGCATTCGACCTATTGCAAAGTATCAATCAACGACAGTTTGAGCCTGCAAGGCCATATGTCGAACAGTTGTTGAAACAATTGGGTGAGAATAGTGTTGTTTGCCCACCATTTTTATGTGAATACGGCAAAACTATTTCAATTGGTGAAAATACCTATATAAATATGGGTGTGACGATGTTGGATAACGCTCCCATAAGTATTGGTAATAACGTACTCGTCGGTCCAAGTACTCAGTTTTACACGCCAACGCATTCTCTTGATTATCGTGATCGTCGAAAATGGGAGGTGCAATCTCTACCGATTACTGTTGAAGATGATGTCTGGATTGGTGGCAATGTTGTGATCTGCCAAGGTGTGACGATTGGAGCCCGTTCGGTTATCGCCGCAGGTTCAGTCGTCACTAAAGACGTTGAACCAGACTCTTTATTTGGTGGTACACCAGCAAAATTCATTAAAACTCTCAACACATAGCTTAAGGGATTAGGTGTGGTGGATGCACGGTTTGGAAGGGGAAAGAGCTCTAATTATTGAGCTCTTTTGAATAGACACTACACGTGAACGACGAGTTGTTCGTCTTCAGAAATGACTAAGCTGGCTTTATTCTGCTCAATTAATTGCGCGGCATATGAAGGTGTAACAGCTTGGATTTTTCCTTCGGTTCTTAGAGTTAACGCTTCCCAAGCCTGATCTCTATATTTGCCAGCTTGAGTATATTGAATAAGTACTTTCATTTTTTCCACTTCATGTGATTAACGTGCTACTAACAGTAGTGGGTTTGTGATGGTTGCGCATCTGTTAAATGTGAAACATAAGTTTAACCAAATGTAAGGTGCGGAAAAAGTAAGGTGGTCACGGCGCGTATCATTACTCAGACAAGCGCTTTATGGCACGGGTACATTTATTGATATTGCTGGAGGCAGATAATAGCATTCACTATTCACTATTCACTATTCACTATTCACTATTCACTATTCACTATGCACTATGCACTATGCATGAGATAACTAAGTGATGAGCCCAATTAACAAGGCTTTGGTAACAGTTTGTCAAAACCTTCGTTTTCTCACAGAGTGCGAGTGAAGCATTCAGTATGATAGTAATTAATGGTCCTGATTTTCAGGATTGAATATGGAGATTATATGCTAGGAAAGCACCAAGACGCTTATGGCGCATTTTATCGTTCGACTCATAATAACGATCATTTAGATACCAAAACCGAGTTATTAGTGGGTTTATCTGCCGCAATGGCAATGAATTGCTTGCCTTGTACTCGTTATTATTTACTTGAAGCCAAAAAGGCGGGAATAACGAAAGGCGAAATATCAGATGTGACGGCAAAAGTGATGGCGGTTGCTGCTGGTCAGAAGAAGCTACAGATGCAAGAAGTCTTGGATAAATACCATATTGATATCGATAAATTTTCGTAATGCCAGTGTTGTAATCGGCCAGATAAAGGAAACGGTGCTCGCGGCGTTATAGGTTTATATATTTGCAGATTTCTTCGTGCCTGTCCTGTTTGGCGTGAGGCGAGTAACGACGTACATACCGATGAATCACAGTGAGATGACAATGTCCAAGATTTTCATTTTTATAACGCTCTCCAATGCTGCCTCATTACTATTGGTGTTTCTATTTCAGCTGACAACGGGATTGGTTAGGCTCAACTTTGCTAGTGATTATGCTTTCTATACTATGTTAATTTTGTTTGGGCTTGGCGCGTTTTTTTCTTTTTCTGGTCATAAAGTTGGATACAGTGACCCCAATAATGTTGCCGGCGTCGCGGCTAGTCAATTAATAGAAAATACAGATCCTAAGTCTTATATTGTCACCAAATTAGTACGTACAACGCTAAGTACGAAGTTTTTTCTTGCCGGTGTATTTCCGTTGGTATTTTGTGTTTTATATTAGCTTTTCTGTGCTAAATCGCTGTTTCGTTTTGCCGTAAATCCTAATGGTAAAGTACGAATGGCTTTGTTCGGCCCCGTGACGGTTGAGTAGGTTTGGGAGAATGTGACTATTAGAAGTAATATAGATGATTAGAGACAATTAGGATGTATCGTAAATTAACAAAATCCATTTCAATGTATGCAGGGCTTCCTCACTCTGTTTATTATATTGCAATAGCGCGAGCTATTTTAGGAATGGGCAATTTTATTATCCCATTTTTGGTGCTATTGCTTACCGAAAAGCTGGGTTATAGCGCAACCGTCGCCGGCTCTTTGGCTATGCTGGTGACCGCCGCATTCTTAATGGGCGGATTTATTGGTGGAAAGCTCTCTGATCATTTTGGTCATAAGAGGGTTATGGTTGTCGGTGAAGGTGTTGGGTCACTATTTCTGATGATATGTGGTTTCTATCCTGAATCTGTCACTTTAGTGCCCACCTTGTTATTGATGGCGTATTTCTGTCTTGGTATAGCCCTTCCCGCGAGTAATGCGCTAGTGGCCGATCTCTCTTCGCCTACTAATCGAGACGCTGTCATATCATTGAGTTACCTGACTTACAATTTAGGCTCTGCAGTTGGGCCGATCATCGCCGGGTATCTTTTTTGGGCACATACTCGCTGGATTTATTGGGGTAATGGGATAGCGACCTTGGTCGGTATAGCCGTTGTAGCTATGTTGGTTAAAGTCCCTCAAATAGAGCATGCAATTGGGAATAGTGATCTTGAAAAACCCGTTGAAGGGACGGTTTGGTCTGTGCTCAGAGAGCGCCCAAGATTGATTGTTTTTACGTTGTTATGTGGATTGTTGTGGTTTGCGCTAAATCAAATGACGATGGCGAGTCCGCTCTACCTCAGCGCTCTTTACGGTGCTGATGGCCCGGTTATATTTGGCCAGCTTATGACATTCGCTTGTGTCGTGGTTGTGATTTTGACACCTTGGTTGATCACACTAACGTCGTCGAAAACAGAAACGATGAGTTTAGTCTATGCCGGGTTTATGTTTGCGTTGGGTTACGCGTTAATTATGGGAGCCTCGAACATCCCAGTAATTTTTGTCGCTTGGTTTTTCTTGTCGGCTGGTGAAGTGCTGTTATTGACAAAGGAAGGGGTGTATTTGGCGAATCAATCCCCTGTTAGCCATAGGGGACGGATTCAAGGCGTACTAATGACAATGCGCAGTGTGTTACTGATGCCAAGCTTCATTCTAGTCGGTTATTCTATTGATAAGTTTGGGTATGAGTTTACGTGGTATGGGGTGATTTTGGTTGCGTTGTTAGCGGTGGCAGGTTTCATTAGAATGAACGGAAAAGAAAAACCATCGAGGGAAAAAGTATGTTTGTGATGGAAGTGGATGACAACTTAGATCTGGCGTTAGTGGAGCCCAAGTTTGCTCAGTTGTATTTGGATATTGTCGTTTGTGAACGTGATTACTTATCTCAGTGGTTAGCTTGGCCGATACTCGCCCATGATGAGGCTTTTTTCTTAGGTTTTATTCAACGTTCGTTGCACGATTATGCTGAAGGGAAATCTATGACTTGCGCGATGATTTGGCAAGGTAAAGTGGTTGGCAATACTAGCTTTAACACCATTAATCGGAGTTTAAAAAAGGTTGAGATTGGGTATTGGCTTAGTGCGGAGTATCAAGGCAACGGTATTGTCACAAAATCAGTGGCTAAACTGATAGAGATCGCTTTTTTAGAGTTAGCGATGGAAAAAGTGGAAATATCGGCTGCGATAGAGAATGAGGCTAGTCGAGGTGTCGCTGAACGTTTAGGTTTCGTACATGAAGGAACTATTACCCGTAGTGAGAACTTGAACGGTAGAATTATTGATCATGCGGTTTATGGTCTAAGCCGAACAGCATGGGCTTTACATAGACATTGAGCCCATGTCGCCTGCAGTTGTAGCGGGATAATTTGATGATTTGTAGGGGGAGGCGACATCATGAAGTCAAACGAAATACTGATTCGAGATATCCAGCAATGTTCAGTTTGCATTGATTCGTTGCCTTTAGGCCCTAACCCTATTATTCAAATGAGTGAGACGTCGCGAATTCTTATTGCTGGTCAAGCGCCAGGAAAGCGCGTGCATGAAACCGGATTGCCATTTAATGACCCAAGTGGTGAACGATTAAGGGAGTGGCTGGGTGTCTCTAAGGAGACGTTTTATAACCCTGACTGCTTTGCCATTGTACCCATGGGGTTTTGCTACCCAGGGACAGGAAAAACAGGGGATTTACCGCCTAAACCAATTTGCGCCGCGACGTGGCGAGCGTTAGTGTTGGCGTCATTACCTAATGTCGAGCTAACCCTTGTGATTGGTCAGTATGCGATGGCTTATCACCTCCCTTCGTCGCGTAAGACTTTGACAGAAGTCGTCAGTCACTGGCAAGACTATTGGCCTGATGTGCTGCCATTACCTCATCCAAGCCCTAGAAATAATCGATGGTTAAAGCGCAACCCGTGGTTTAAAGATACGGTGATTCCACGGCTTCGACAGAGAGTGACAGAAGTGTTAACTCATAATTAGTTGATGGGTAAAATAAGATAACTTTAATATGGGAACGAAAATGACAGCATCTATTAAACAGCAGATTGGTAATGTGGCATTAGTTGTTGAGAGTTACGACGATGCTATCGAGTTCTATACAAAAAAACTGCAATTCACAGTTGTTGAAGACACCGATTTAGGAGGGGGCAAGCGTTGGGTGCAAATTTCGCCACCTAATTCAGACGGAACCAATCTGTTACTTGCGCAAGCAAGTGGTGAGCATCAGCGCCAGGCTGTAGGCAATCAAAGTGGTGGCCGTGTGTTTCTATTTTTACAAACGAATGATTTTTGGCGAGATTATGAATTAATGAAGCATAACGGCGTGATGTTTCATGAAGCTCCTCGTGAAGAAGAGTATGGTATTGTTGTGGTTTTTGAAGACTTATACGGAAATAAGTGGGACTTATTACAGCTTGCTCATTGAGCTTAACTAATGATCATAAAGACGGATTACGAGTTAACCGTGTTGTTATGGGGGTACTTAGCGTGATACATGAAGGTACTTTCGCTTAGATAACCATGATTCTAGTATATTTAAGCGAAAGACAAATCATCAATAGACTCTATTCTATGATGGGAATGTTCAGGGTGTTACGCACAACACTTTTTATATTTTTTGCCACTGCCGCACAAACATGGATCGTTACGGTTCGGTGTTTTCTCAAATGTCGTGGTTTTTGGCTTATTAAGTAGCGTTTCAAGCTCAACGATATTTTCTTCAGCTGATGCATCAAGGGTAATGTTGGCGACAATCTCAGCTTCTGCCAACTGCAGTTCCACTTCCGTTTGGCGTTCTGCAGTATTCACCACGATTGAGATTGGCGCTTCGTCCGTGCCTGCTTTTACGTCACGATTGACGTTATAGCCAGACATAACATGATTGTGTCTGGTATCGATTCGACCTTTAAAAAACAACTTTGACATTGGAGACTCGCTTACAAATGGGGGAGTGATATCACTAGGGCGGCGATTATACCGATATCTAGCCATTGATAAAGTAACAATGCGAGTGAAGCGATGTTATCGATCATGAAAGCGTTGGTATTATAAGAAATGTATAAGCGTCATTGCCGATTGGATTAGGATGACCGCATCTGTAATTTAATTAAGACAATAATGAGGATAGACGTGTCAAAAGTAATATTGAAAGGCCACATTGTCGTGCCAATTGAAACGAGAAAAGAGGTGGTAGAGGCGTTAGTGATTCATAAAAAACTGACACTTAAAGAAGAAGGGTGTTTAGTTTTTGAGGTAGAGCCAGATGAGCACGACCAAGCTCGCTTTCATGTTTATGAAGAGTTCCGTGATCGCTTTGCATTTGAACGTCATCAAGCTCGTGTTAAAGCCTCTGAATGGGGTAAGGTGACCGTTAATGTGATAAGGCACTACCAAATTATTGAGTAATACCGATAAGACAAAGTTTAAGGTATTATGCGCATCACTATAGATTGCAGAATTATTGATCGCAGAATTTTATGACCATTCAAATACAGAACATCACAGAAGAATCGGAAGTGACTTGTTCAAACTGTCACGCTTGCTGTTGCCGCTTGGAAGTGATGATCATTACTGATACCGGTGTTCCCGAAGAACATATTGCTTATGATCAATGGGGAGCGGAAACGATGTTACGGTTGGATGACGGTTGGTGTTCGGCGCTTGATCGTGAGACTTACATGTGCACGATCTATGAAAATCGACCTTGGATATGTCGTGAGTTTGAAATGGGTTCATATGAATGCAAGGTGGAGCGTAAAGAACAGATGCCCTAACATATGTTGGTTAAGACCCCGTCTGAACCCATTCCAGCATCATTCAAATTACAGGCTTAATGATCCCACTTACACAAGCGATGCCAGGTAAGTGGGTTGGTCGTATACGATGATAATCTCGCCATTCGACACCCGATTCTATGATCAAGTGGTACTTAGTGCTGCACACCCTGTCTATTCCCATACGCTGTTCTATCTAAGCTTTTGCAACATACGGTTCTTTCCATCATACCAAATGTGTTCATATACCCGATTACCTCTAAATACCCGATGACCTCTATATCCATGCAACGTTTCTAATTAGAGCAAGTCAATCTTAGCGGATTAAATGTTATCGCTATAACGGCTGTACAGTTCTGATAGCGTTTTGGGCTTGCGCGATGATTGGCTGTGATGACCTTGATATTCTGAGAGGATAGCCTGTCTATGCGCTTCAGCCGACTGAACAAAACTCGGATCAGCCATTGCTTGTTTACGCAGCTCATTGATTCGATCTAGTCTTTCTTGCAACATAACAACACCTCGCTAAATACTGTATGTACAATCAGTATATTTCATGGCTGTATAAATATCCAGTACTCGGTGAATTTAGTGAGACTACGTTTCGAGAAAGGCTCGTTGATTAGCGTTGTATACCGAAATGATAAAGATGACAGAGCAAAAACGGATGATAGGGAATGGGCAGCAGAGTAAGCGCTGAAGACTACGCTCATTATTATGCATAGCGTATGGGTGCGGTTATTGGCGGGTTTACTCAGTAGCGATTTGTCAGAATCAGAAAAAACAGTCACTAATGTAAGAACGCCGTTTCCAAGTCCGTCATTTCATCGTCAAAAAGGTGCTCAATTTGTGTTGAATTGTTGGTGGAATCGCTGCTTTTTAGACATGTCTGTCAATTTTTGTACGTAAACACTTATTTTTATGTGATGAACATCAAATTAATGTCATCCAAAAGATGATTAACAAATAACCGTTGTGGGCGGTTTCATACCAATTAGTCAGCAAAGCTGACAATCGTATCATAGCCCGTACTCACGAATATTAATGCAAATATGTTTGTTGTTCTATTCAGTTAACATACTGATTCTCTGCTGTTTTATTTGGGCTTTACTCACTATCGAATGGTTGATTAGGTAACGAGAAACACGGTTTGATCCCATTTGCGGGTGTTATGTGGTATCTGGCAAGCATTTTTTTTCAAGCTATTTGTTACAATTTGTAGCACATTCACCTTGCATGTATAGTCTCCGGCCAGTTGATAAACGATGTTCGTAAGAACAGAACAGATGGAGATCTATAACAATGGTCACAAATGATGCAGTAATAATGGGTATGCTTGCCTTAATCTTGGGTGGGGTATTCATTACGGAAAGCAGCCAGAATCCGTTTTGGAAAAAATTCTATACTTTTGTTCCTGGCTTATTGCTTTGCTACTTCGTCCCATCATTGTTGAACACGACCGGTGTCATTGACGGTTCAAGTTCAAACTTATATTTTGTCGCGAGTCGCTACCTTCTTCCTGGCGCGCTCGTATTATTGATTGTCTCTGCGGACTTAAGAAAGATCTTTGGTTTGGGATCAAAAGCAATCATTATGTTTTTAACTGGGACACTTGGTATCATCATCGGCGGTCCTATTGCATTGCTGATTATCAATGCGGTGAATCCAGACTTAGTCGCGGGTGATGTATGGCGTGGTCTAACGACCGTTGCGGGATCTTGGATTGGCGGCGGTGCAAACCAAGCAGCGATGAAAGAGGTCTTTGAGGTCGATGACAAGCTGTTTTCTGCGATGATTACCGTTGACGTTATCTGCGCTAATATTTGGATGGCAATTTTACTGATAATGGCGGGTCGTCAAAAGAAAGTTGACGCTTGGTTAAAAGCGGACACGTCTTCTATTGATGAGCTTAAAGAAACCGTCGCACATTATGAAAAAGAGAACGCAAGACCCATTACGACTACCGACATGATGAAAGTCGTGGCGATTGCCTTTGGTCTAACTGGTCTAGCACACTTCTTCGCCGACTTAATTGCGCCGTGGATTGAGACTAATGCACCGGAGCTAGCGAAATACAGCTTAACGTCTGGTTTCTTTTGGTTAATTGTGTTGGTGACTACGTTTGCACTTATTGCCTCAACCTTTAAAAGCGCGCGCACCTTAGAGCACGCCGGTGCATCAAAAATTGGTTCTGCATTTATTTATATCCTAGTCGCTACTATTGGTATGCAAATGGATGTCACTGCCATACTGGATAACCCAGGTTACTTCTTTATTGGTATTACTTGGTTAACTATTCATGCTGTGTTGATGATTGGTGTTGCTAAGCTAATTCGTGCTCCGTTGTTCTTTATGGCAGTGGGCAGCCAAGCCAACGTTGGTGGTGCGGCGTCTGCGCCAGTCGTTGCTGCTGCGTTCCATCCTGCACTAGCGCCAGTAGGCATTTTGATGGCGGTACTCGGTTATGCACTGGGTACATATGGTGCGTATATCTGCGGCATTATTATGCAGGCAGCGGTGAGCGTTGTTGGTTAGATTTCCCCGTTCTCTAATATCGGTTAGAGTCGGAGCAAGCTAAGATTGATTAAGGGTAATACCGTTTGGTGTTACCCTTTTTTGTCTGAGTCGCTGTTTCAAGGTTGATTAATTATTCAATTGAGAGAGAATGCTAGCCTAATTTATGCGTTCACAAGCAGGGAGGCTTATGAAACCTCAAGTGTTACCCCACAATCCCAATTTTTCTTCTGGACCATGCGCGAAACGCCCTGGTTACGATATTAACCGTCTTAATCTTGCAACATTAGGTCGTTCTCACCGATCTTCTGTCGGTAAGGCTGCGCTTTCAGAAGCAATTCAACAAACCAAATTGATCCTCGGCATTCCGGATGATTATCGAGTGGGTATCGTCCCAGCTTCTGATACCGGCGCGATGGAAATGGTGATGTGGTCGATGTTGGGGCAACGTGCGATTGATGTCTTCTATTGGGAGTCATTTGGCGCAGGTTGGCTCAATGATATTGTAAAACAGCTTAAACTTAGCGATGTGAATGCGTATTCGGCGGAGTATGGTCAACTGCCTGATTTATCGCAAGCTAACCCTGAAAATGACGTACTGTTTACGTGGAATGGTACAACGTCGGGCGTAAAGGTTCCTAATGGAGATTGGATTAGTGAATCAAGAACAGGGTTGACGATTTGTGATGCGACGTCTGCCGTTTTTGCGATGGAGATGCCATGGGAAAAACTGGACGTCACCACGTTTAGTTGGCAGAAGGTGCTCGGTGGTGAAGGGGCTCATGGTGTGGTTGTGCTGAGTCCAAAGGCGATTAAGCGACTCGAGTCTTATCAGCCACCTTGGCCGTTACCTAAAATCTTTAGAATGACGCAATCTGGCAAAGTCATAGAAGGTTTATTTAGTGGGGCGACGATTAATACACCATCCATGTTGTGTGTCGCAGATTATCTTGATGCACTAAGCTGGGTATCCGATATTGGTGGTGTGAGTGCTGCTATTGAAAAGTCGCACGCAAATTTAGCGGTATTGACCAACTATGTCGCCTCTCGGCCTTGGATTCACTTTTTGGCTAAGGAAGAAACTCAGCGTTCAAACACTAGTGTTTGTTTTACATTAGATGCGAGTGAAGCCCAAATCAAAGCGATGGTCGCTTTATTAGATAAGGAAATGGCGGGGTACGATATTGGTGCATACAAAGATGCGCCATCAGGATTGCGAATTTGGGCGGGTGCAACGGTTGAGAGCCGAGATCTAGAAGCATTACTGCCTTGGCTTGACTGGGCGTATCAGCAAGTGACCCAATAACGATTTCACCTAATCCATTATTAAAACGTCGGCTGCATAGCGCAGCAAGAGAGTGTGAAAAGGGCAGCTAACTAAGGAGGCTGCCCTTTTTTGAATGGATAAACCGTCTACTTATGGTCGAGAGCGGCAGATTTCTTTTGATCGTAGCGAGTCTTCATTTTTAGTGCAACATTCACCAAGTAGATTAGCACTGGAACTTCAATCAGTGGACCAATGACGCCCGCAAAGGCTTGATCTGAGCTAATCCCGAAGACTGCGATTGATACAGCAATCGCTAACTCAAAATTGTTGCCTGTCGCCGTAAACGCAATGGAGGCATTTTTGTCGTAAGGGATGCCCAATCTTTTACCGATGAAGAAACTAATGAAAAACATCGAGATAAAATAGATGGTCAGTGGGATGGCAATTCGCACCACATCCATCGGCAATTCAACAATCATTTCTCCTTTAAGACTGAACATCAAGACAATGGTTGCCAGTAACGCGATGAGTGTTAAGGGCGAAATTTTCGGGATGAATACGGTGTTGTACCAGTGCTCACCTTTCATAGATACAAGGATTTTACGGCTTAAGAACCCAGCGATAAACGGAATGCCAAGGTAAATTAGTACACTGTGCGCGATGTCAATCATGGAAATATCGACGACCATGCCTTCATAGCCAAAGACAGGAGGAAGGACACTGATAAAAAGCCATGCCATAAAGCTGTAGCTGAGAATTTGGAATGCACTGTTTAATGCAACGAGCGCAGCCCCATATTCTTTGTTACCACCGCCAATATCATTCCAAACTAATACCATGGCAACGCAACGAGCCAGACCGATTAAAATAATACCAACCATATAGCCAGGATGATCCCCCAAGAACACTAAAGCCAGTACAAACATTAATATAGGACCGACAATCCAGTTCATGATCAGTGACAGTGTAATGGCTCGCTTGTCTTTCATGGTCGCCCCGAGCAAGCGGTAATCGACTTTAGCCAGAGGAGGATACATCATGACAATAAGCCCAATCGCTAGGGGGATGTTCGTGCTTCCGACGGTGACAGCTTCGTTCCATTGTTCAATTTGTGGGAACTGAATCCCTAGAAAAACACCGATCGCCATAGCAGAAAAAATCCACACGGTTAGGTATCTGTCTAAAAAGCTCATGGTTGGTTTCATGGTTCTCTCCATTATCGTTCATCGTCGAATAACGATTTGAATGGTTAAGTTATACAGTAGGCGACATGTCGGTGTAACTGTCATGACGTCGCGTTTATGGCTTAGAGCCAGCATGCTTGAGGATTAATTTAGGATGTTCTTGCTCATTGCATCATAGCTTGCAAAGGCATCTCTATTTATGCGGTAACACATTTTAGGTGGAATGGATTCTGCACTAATAAAACCCGCGAGTCGCAATATGCGCAGATGCTCGGAAACCGTTGATTGGGCAAGACCAAGCTGAGATACCAAATCGCTGTTTAAGCAACCACCGGATTTATCCAATATGGACAGAATACTGATGATTCGAATTCTTGCCGGGTGTGAGAGTGCTTTGCACATCGCAGCAAACTGGTGTTCATCCTGCTCTCTTTCCGCCGTTGGAGTAAAGTCGGTTTGCAGAGTGGGTTGGCAAGTAGAGGTCATCAGGTATCTCTAATCGTTAAAAGACGATTAATGGTAGGCGGAATAATAAGAGAGGTCAATGGTTTATTTTCGTCATATCAGCAGAGTTAAGAGCAGGGTGCTAAATAACATTATTATTTAGCGAGTTAGTGTCTGGGTTTTAAATGATGGCTTTCCATGCTGTACGACGCGTTGTTAACAATGCTCCCTCACTAGCGGTTAGCTTTTCAAGCTTCAACAGTTAGATAACAAAATATTATGATTTTCAAAATTAATGATAATTATACACTTGTCGTAGTGCCGTTAAAATAGGGTGTATGAATTTGGTAACGTTTTACGGTTGGTGCTTTCACCACTTGAACGTCTTGATAGAGAATGACGAAAATGAAAATCCTGCACACTATGTTACGAGTAGCCAACCTTGAAAAGTCCATCGAGTTTTATACCCAAGTGTTGGGGATGTCGGTATTAGATAGAACCGACAATAAAGATTACCGCTACACATTGGTATTTGTCGGGTATCCAGGACAACCAAGCAGTTCGACGATTGAATTGACGTTTAATTGGGATACTAACCAATACGAAATGGGCAATGCCTTTGGTCACATCGCGCTTGGAACGGATGATATCTATGCCATGTGCGACGCGATTAAGCAGCAAGGCGGTCAAGTTACTCGTGAGCCCGGTCCGGTAAAAGGTGGCAGTACCCACATCGCTTTTGTCGTTGATCCAGACGGCTACCAAATTGAACTGATCCAAGTTAACTAAAGGAAATCATAATGAAAGACACGTTATTTCAACCGTTACAACTTGGTTCTCTTACACTAAAGAATCGTATCGTCATGCCTCCGATGACGCGTTCACGTGCCACACAACCGGGCAACGTCGCCAATGATATGATGGCGACATATTATGCACAGCGCGCCAGTGCAGGGTTGATAGTTGCAGAAGGCACTCAAATTCACCCTCAAGGTCAAGGTTATGCTTGGACTCCGGGGATTTACTCGCCTGAACAAATTGCAGGCTGGAAAAAGGTAACGAGTGCGGTACATGACAACGGCGGCGTTATTTTTGCTCAACTCTGGCATGTCGGCCGTGTGACTCACCCAGATAATATCGGTGGTGAACAACCTATTTCTTCTTCAGCGATTAAAGCTGAGAACGTAAAAGTATTTATTGACAATGGAACGCAAGCGCCGGGGTTTGTGGACGTTGTCGAACCGCGAGTCATGACCAAATCTGATATTTTGAATGTCATTGGCCAGTATCGTCAAGCTGCCGTCAATGCATTAGAATCGGGGTTTGATGGTATTGAACTTCACGCTGCTAACGGATACTTAATTAATCAATTCATTGACTCAGAAGCCAATAACCGTACGGATGAGTATGGTGGTTCTGTAAAAAATCGTTTGCGCTTTATGCGTGAAGTCGTCGAAGCCATGATTGATGCGATTGGGGCTGAGCGAGTAGGTGTTCGCCTTGCACCATTTACATCGCTAAATGGTACGGTGGATGCGAATCCAGTGGAAACGTATACCGCGGCAGCAGCGTTGTTGAATGAGCTGAATGTTGTGTACTTACACATTGCTGAAGTGGATTGGGACGATGCACCGGGCACGCCAGTTGCTTTTAAGCAAGCGGTACGTGATACGTTTAAAGGTGTTCTCATTTATGCAGGGCGTTATAACGCAGAAAGCGCGGAGCAAGCGATAGAGGAAGGCATGACCGATCTGGTTGGTTTTGGTCGTCCTTTTGTTGCGAACCCGGATTTACCCGCGCGAATTCAGCATCAATATCCGCTAGCAGAGCATGACCACAATACGTTGTTTGGTGGCAATGAAGAAGGTCTGAATGATTACCCAGAGTATGGAAAGTAACTTCAGATAATGAGCATTGCATAATGCAGTGAATGAAAACCGCACGGCTACCGTGCGGTTTTGTCGTTTATGCGTCCGAAAAAAAGATTTTTGAATCGGGATTGAAGTTTTTTTATCAAGGAGCGAATTAACATCGTATACTACGCTTGATATTACCACTGTACTGTAGGACTCCCATGTCATTAGAAGAACAACAAAATAACCCTCTCCATGGTCTAAAACTTGAGGAGATGGTGACTGAACTTGTTGATTATTATGGGTGGGACATTTTGGACGCAGCGATGCGTATGAACTGTTTTCACACCAACCCGTCTATCGCTAGTAGCGTGAAGTACTTGAAAAAAACAGAATGGGCACGAGAAAAGGTGGAAATCTTCTATCTTTCTCGTTTCAAGCGTATGCCTAAACCAAGAGAGGATGAATATGACATCCCACCTCGTAAGCGTACCTTTGCGATTGGTATTGAGCCCAAGGAGCCAATGCAGTTGACGGTTGAATCTATTCATGCGTCACAAGCTAAAGCTGCATCAACGTATAAAGCACGTACGTCAGGTGGTCGCCATCGGGGTCGTTAATCGGTCGATTCGGTGAAAGCCAAAACGTTTCAGGTAGCAGGGAAAGCACCTGATTACGATTCTGGTAACCTAATGCGAGTGAATTAATTCGTTGTGTAGTGCGTCTAGCGCCTTGCTCCGATCTTACTCCCTTCCTTCATCCTAGTCTTGCAAAGACACATCTTCTTGCTCCTCACTGCTTATACCAAATTACCCGGGCTAAATATTTAGAACGCCAACAGGGTTTGATGCGTTTATAAAACCATCGAATGTGGTTACCAAGGGATTTCACTGCCATCAAAGCTAAAGAATTTTCCGGTATCACTTGGTGTGACCGTATTGATTAACGCCACCAACTTCTTGGCCACAAAGCTTGGAGCAAAGAGTTTGTGTCTCGGAACCTTATTTTGGAATGGCATGGACAGAGCGGTATCCGTGGTCCCAGGATGAAAAGAGAACACACAACAGCTCGGGTTTTTGTACTGCCACTCAATGCTAATCGTTTTAATCGCCATATTTAACGCAGCCTTAGAGCAACGATAGCTGATCCATCCGCCAAGTTGATTATCCTCAATACTGCCAATGCGCGCTGAAAGCGCGATAAAGTAAGTTGGCTTTTTTGAACGTAGAGATTGAGCAAAGTGTTTTGCCAGAAGCAGGGTAGACGTGGTGTTGAGTTGTATATTCTTATTGAAGAAACTAGGGTCAAATTGGCACACGGATTTTTCTGGTAGGTATTTTTGATGCTGATGCTGTGGATCACGTTGGTGCAAAAACCCCACTGCATTGATCACCACATCGATGTTTGAAACGGCTTTCGCTAAAGCCTGGATGTGCCGTTCCGAAGTAACATCGACTTGATGCCAGATGAGTTTGGTCGATACAAACTTGGGTAAGTGTTGACAGAAAGTCGCGTAAACCATGGTTGTGTGACTTGCAGAAAGAAAGTGCTTTACTAAAGCCAATCCTATTCCGCCGGAGCCTCCAACAATGAGTATGTTCATTTTTGCCTCCTAGTTTATCTATGTCGAATCCCGACGACATGACTTCTACGCAGTATCTGACTATATGAGGCAATGAGTGTGGAAATAAAGTTGCTGACGCTTTTGGTTCCGGCTTTATGCTATCATCGCCGTTACTTCCACTCCATGAGACACGTAAGTGATAGGCATTTTTAGTCTATGGCGAGCGATAGTCGCAGACGATACTAATTTAGATGAAGCCCAATAATTCTAACGTCAAACATCTTCTCCCATTCATAACGGATATCAGTGACTACACGCTGCCGATCGCCTTTACTTTTCCATATTATTATACGCCACACCCTTTAGCTGACATTGCAATGACTGAGCTGCAAGACTACCTTGAAACACAAACCGAGTGGTCACATGACTTTACGCAACGGGGAATGATGTTTGGTGTGTTAGTGGTGAAAAATGATGTGGGTGACATCGGTTACTTGTCATCATTTTGTGACGAAGTCACGGAGTCGAACGGTAATCATTTTTCCCCAGAGTTTTTTGTTGATGCGATTGCTAATGTCGATATGTCGAAAATACAACGCTTTGAGCGTCAGCTTATGTCACTTAAACTCGATATTCGTAAGCTAAAAAATTCGAAGAATTACATACAGCTAAAGCAATCTTTACAGGAACAACGACTAGAGTCCGAGCGGCAGATCGCAGAACATCAGCAGCGTAACATCGAGGCGAAAGCAGAGCGGAAGCAGCAAAGGCGGGACATGGAAGGCCACCTTGGGCAATCTATCGATGAAGCCAGTTTGCAGAGCTTTATTCATGAACTAGGTGCGCAAAGTAGCCGAGAGAAAAGAGCGTTTAAGGCGCTAAAGCAACAATGGCAGAGTCAAATTGCCGCTCTTGATGAACAATTAGAGCAAGAGCAATGCAAGATAGTAAGAATGGAAACCGAATATGCAAGGTTGCAGAGATCGTTTAATATTCAACAGCAGAAATCTTGCCAGTTTTTAAATCGAGCAGGGGTCAAAAAAAGCCTGTACGAGCTGTTTGAACAACCGAATCAAAGTGATGCTCAGCAGCCTCTTTCACATTCGTCTGAACAAAATTTGCCTAAATTACTGCAAGCGGCCTTTTTGCAAAACCTTACACCGCTCGCGTTAGGTGAGTTTTGGTGGGGCGCAGCGCCTTATGAGCAGATTCGGCAACACAAAAACGTATACCCGGTTTGTCAAAGTAAGTGTTTTGAAGTGTTGCAGCACATGTTGGAAGGTCTAGTGATAGATCCTAGCCCGCTCGAGCAGACCCCGTCATACGATAAATCATTAGAGATTGTCTATGAAGATGATGTGCTGGTGGTCGTCAATAAGCCCGCCGAATTTTTATCCGTTTCTGGCAAGTATATTAGTGATTCGGTACAAGCTCGAATGCAAGCAAGGTACCCACATGCCACAGGGCCTTTGATTGTTCATCGTTTAGATATGTCGACGTCTGGCTTGCTGGTGCTCACTCTTTCCACTGAAGCCAATAAGCATGTACAGAAGCAATTTATTGAACGCCGAGTAGAAAAGCGTTATACCGCATTACTTGAAGGCAAGATCCAACAGGATACGGGGGTGATCACGTTACCACTTCGGGGTGACTTGTCGGATAGGCCAAGACAAATGGTGTGCCATGAACAAGGTCGAGTGGCGGAAACCACGTATCGGGTGATCGATGTCATCGACAACCGAACCAAAATTCACTTATTTCCAAAGACAGGGCGAACCCATCAATTACGGGTGCATTGTGCTCATCAAGCTGGTCTAAATACGCCAATTGTTGGCGATGACTTGTATGGGTTTAAGGATTCGCGTTTGCATCTCCACGCTGGGTATTTGAAATTTCAACACCCAAGTACTGGAAATACGATGGAGTTCGAAGTCACCGCCGATTTTTAGTATTAAATCGAAACACCAAGGCAGTGCTATTTATGTCGATAAAGCGAGCACTGCTGGTCCCCAACACTTGGCGTTCGTAAAGCTAGTTTTAACAACGCATTGATTTTAATAAATTTTAACTTTTCTATTAATCCTGTATTTCTGCGAGTAGCGCGACACCAAAATCAAAAAATGAACCACAGTAGTTCTTTTTAAACGCCATTCATCACTTGAAGTTATCAATACTTGATCTATAACAATATAAGCAAATAGTTTATATGCATGCGAGCGCAATTAAACCATTTGATTATTGTTTTTACTGTCAATAGTGAGGGTGTGCCGTTATCGTCATATTTGCAAAACTCCCAATTAAATTTAACGTATCAGGGCTAGTCGCTGAGTGTCGCCAATTAAGTAATGATGATTGGGTCAGTCATGTCAATCAAGCTGCTTATTTGGGTGGTTGGGATGTGTTACCTATGCGCGTATTGCAGAAATATGTGTCAGCGCATCCCATTCTACAGAGCTTTTCCATTGAGGGGGATGGTCGGTGGGAAAATGGTAGTGTCATGGAGCGCTGTCCGAACATTTCTGCTTTGCTCGCGCGAATTCACGCGCCTATTCAATCGGTTCGCTTAATGCGCCTTCATCCCCGTTCTCATGTTTTGCCTCACCGTGATAAGAGCCTGTCGTTAGAGCATGGAGAGGTACGTTTGCATATTCCCATTACAGGTGATGAAGGGGTGGATTTCTTCGTTAGTGATCAAAGAGTGCCGATGGCGAAAGGAGAGGTTTGGTATATCAATGCAGACCAAGAGCACCAAGTCGTGAATCAAAGTGAGCATCCAAGAATTAATCTCGTGATCGACTGTAAAGTCTCACCGTGGTTGAGAAAACAGATAGCCGAAAGCCATGAAATGAGCCAGATGACATTATGTCAGTGAGTGTGGTGTCTAGCCAGCCGCAAGTCGATACTTTAGCGGGGAGTTTCGGGTCAATTGGTGGTATCGCTATATCAGCTGATCAGGCTGGCAAATGTTTAAAGGAATACACACGAGCCCAAGTGCTCTTTAAAGGCACTTAGCCATCACATTATTGGAAGTGGAATAGAAAGATAAGGATAGGGTAAGTGAAGGAAGTAGGCATATTATCTCAGAAATTGACACTCACAGATCAACGCCAATCATTATTGGGCTTCGCTGAGCCCAAAGTGGATCCGTTATTACAGCACTCCATTCGCGAGCAGCTAAAAGCGTTGACGACTGAAAAATTGACGGATTGTCAGCGACGAGCCAACCTATGCGAAAGCATGAACTTAGTTGTTGCTACATTGCTACAGCAAGAGACAGCGAAGCACGAAGTTCTCACGAAAATTTTCCAAGAACTGTATGAACACGCGTTGCAATCCATGGCTAAGGCGGACATCTCGCAGCAGAACCTAACCCATGAATACCTGAGTCCTACAGGGTATGTAATGTCGCCTTTAAACGGTCGCACAACAATCAAAGATATTTATCGCCTGCATCGTTTTATCAGAGGAATAGATAAGGCGATTACGGCTCGACTAAAAAACGATACTGTTATCCGTATTCTTTATCCGGCGTGTGGCCCGTTTGCTCCGTTGCTCTTACCATTAATTCAGTATTATCGAAGCCATAACCTAGCCACCGAACAGCAGATTCAAATCACCCTTGTCGACGTCCAGCCCGGTGCCATTCAAGCGGTGACCCAACTGGTTTCTGATCTTTCTATTCAAGGTTTTATTGAAAATATTGTTGAAGCTGATGCAACGCTTTATGAGCCTGAACAGACCTTTGACCTTTTAATTTTGGAAGCGATGCAGCATGGCTTTACCAAAGAGGGGCAATTGAGCATAGCCAAGCACTTAATTCAGTTTTTGAGCGTTGATGGTGTGTTGATTCCCCAGCAAATCTCAGTGCAAGCCATGATGGTGCATGGAGAGAATGAGTTTAACCAGCAGTGGAAGGAATCCGCATTTTCTCATTCGACAAACCTTGATAGAGAAGTGGTTCAAGATCGTGTCGAGCTAGGCGAAATTTTCCAAATTAGTAAATCGAGCTTGCTGGCGTTGGAAGAGGTGATACTTCCTTCGAAAATCAAAATGGTTAGAGCAAATCGTATCTCGTTGCCAACGGGTATTGAAGATATGAAAGACAGGGTTTTGGCTATTTATGCCACGTTGAATGTTTATTCAAACGAATTCATTCGCGAGTATGATTCAGGAATTACTCACCCCAAACCCGATATGACGTTCTACGTAGATACCCCCCCTAGAACACCGCAACCTGAACATTTTTTGACGTTTAGTGGCGGTGACGTTCAGTTTTATTATCAACTGACTGGTTTGCCCGGTTTTGTTGCATTACAAGCGGATTAGGAGGCGTGGTTATGGAACCCAAATTTGCAATATTTACTGGCAGTAGCATGGCGATACCGATGATTGCAGCTTTGCACCACAGACAACAACTCGCTTGTGTGGTGTTGCCTGACGGTGAGAACAACCCAGATTTATTGCAACTCACTCAAGTGCTTGCTCAGAGTGATATACAAGTAATTCAATATCAAAACGGTAATGAAGCCGACTTGGTTGCGCAGCTCGACGGTGTGCGCGCCAACGCTGGGCTGGCTTTCTTTTTCAGGCATAAATTTACTGATACTGCTATTCACTATTTTGGCGACAAGTTTTTCAACTTACACCCTGGCCATTTGCCCGGCTACAGAGGTCCATCACCGATCTATTGGCAAATACGAAATGGTGAGCAAGAACTGCTTCTGACCCTACATCGAATAGAGCGCGATTACGATGCGGGCGCTATTGGTGCGCAATCAATGGTCAATATTCATCCCTTTGACACCCTACTTAGCGTGAGCCAAAAAGTCGCGCAATCTGCCCCTTATTTACTGTGTGATTTTATTGATGCTTGGCGAGAGGGGAGGATTGAGTGGTGTGCTCAAAGCCAACAAGAGGTATCGAGTTCATGGCAGGGTAAACGGGTAGAGAGTGACGACTTGGTTATTGATTGGCTCCAGCATAGCAGCAAGATGGTGGTAGATATGGCACGGGCGGGTAACCCTCTTTATGGGGGAGCGTTGACTGAGTCTGCTTACGGGCAATTTCAATTACTGCAGTCAACCGCAGTTGACGGTGTTTTTGTTGGGATTAAAGCCGGAACGGTGGTTGAGGTGAGTTTAACGGCAGGGCTGGTTGTACAGACTATTGATGGGCAAGTACGGATAGATATTGTGTCTACGCCTCAGGGAGTAATGAGTGGATATCGGTTTGCGCAGCTTTGGCAGATTAATGCGGGTAGTGAGCTGGGTGCTTCGGCTTGCCGATAATGAGATTAGCAGAAAAATGTAATGGTCTTGCGGATTGAATTCGCGATGAGTGCTTCAAACACAGTGATAAGGATATAACGATGGCAACGGAACCATTTTTAGGAACAATGATGCCTTTTGGCGGCGACTTTACCATTCGTGGTTGGGCGATGTGTAGAGGCGCATTACTGGATATAAATCAAAACCAAGCACTTTATGCCGTACTCGGAACGTACTACGGCGGAGATGGTCGAGTCAATATGGGGCTGCCCGATTTGCAAGGTCGGAGCCCAGTTGGTTTTGGTGTTCGTCCAGGAGGGTATCGCTACTTACTGGGTACTGCTCAAGGAAGAGAAGAAATAACGTTAGCGGAGCGTGATTTACCTCGGCATACCCACGACGCGACATTTAGTCCAAGTGGCAATGTACCAGTAACCGCGAGTTTTAGTGTTGTTGCGAGCGGAAGTGGCACCAATGAACCCACAAGTGATAGCTACCTTGGCGCGAATAGTGGAGCCTCTATGTACTATACACCAAGCTTTGGTGACCCGACATTAACTGAAATTAAGGGGCTTGAAGTATCTGGTGGAGGCAGCAATGGTGGGACTGTTGACGTTGCGCATACAGGGGCAGCCACAGCCAGAATTAATGTTCTAAACCCTCAATTGGCAGTGAATTGGCTTATGGCCATAAATGGTGCATTTCCTACTCGGAATTGATGTTGAATGTAGAGAGTGTTGAAACGTTCTGATGGCAAGAGGTCAAAGTGAACGTTGAAGCACTCGAATGAAAAGATGTATCTATTGGAGTATGGACAGGAAGACAATGGAGTTAAGGATGATTCGAAAGCAAGCAGAATACCCGCGTAGGGTAGCACGAGTTTTTGTGCTGTTTTTATTGGGTATGACTTGCTCAAGCAGTGCGTTATCTAGCACGTTTACATTTGACTCGAGCAGTGGCCAGGGGACACCAACCCTAACTACGACGGCTGATGGTGTGACATTAACGGCGACGCAGTCAAATGGAAACGACATCAATGTTAACACGGGTTTTTTACACCCAATGGTTTCATTACAAGTAAGTGATACGTGGACAATAGCGTTTGACTCACCATTGAGTATTAGCCAGTTTCAGATAGGTCAATTCGCGGCAGCAGATAGCAATGGGAGTTATATTTTTACTCCTGATAACGGAAGAGCGGTCAGTATTAGTAGTAATCATGAGGACTTAAATGACGGTCTTGCGATTTTAATCGTGGACGATTGGACATCGGTAAGTTCTATTACTATGAGTGTCGATACTATTGATAACCATCGTGTTGGTATCAACAATATAGAATTTACCATCGCTGTGGCGGCAGACATTACGCCTCCTTTATTCGAAAATGTGACTCCCAGCTTAAGTTCAGTCTCAAATTCAGGTGCTTCGCTATCCATCGATCTTGATGAAGATGGTACCGCGTACTACGTTGTCGTCGCTGATGCTTCCACTGCGCCTACAAGCAGTCAAGTAAAAGCGGGGCAGGATGCATCGGGAAACAGCGCACTCACGTCTGGCTCAATGATCACAACGAGTACCGTCGGCTTGGCGACGATTAATGGCTTAAATGATGGTGACAAGTACGATGTGTACGTTGTTGCCCAAGATAATGCGAATAACCTACAAACATCACCGACTACACTTGATCTGGCAACACTCGATACTGCTCCTAATGTTTCCTCCATTACGGTTTCAGGGTCGCCTGCATCAAACGCGACGAGCATAGACTTTATCGTCAATTTTTCCGACTCCGTGGAGAATATTTCGACAGATGATTTCACAGCGAAACTAGGCGGTGCAATCAGTGCAGGGCTGTCGGTCTCTTCTGTGTCTGCAAGTTCCGGTAATACGGTGACGGTGACGGTGGCAGTGAATAATGTTGCAGGAGACGTCCGACTTGATTTAAACGGCAATACCAACATAGCTGATGAGAGCAGCAATACTCCTGCGGCTTATAGCGCAGGAGCGACTCATACAACCGATGCTACAGTTCCTACGGTAACCTCTATTGCCCGTAAAACGCCAAACACTGAGTCCACGAACGTCGATAGCTTACTGTGGACCATCAGTTTTTCTGAAGCGGTGAGTAACATTGATACCAGTGACTTCGTTGTTTCCGGTACCACTGCAACCATTAATAACGTGTCAGTAAGCTCTGGTGCCAGTGTGGATGTGACCGTGTCGGGTGGCAATTTATCCACTGTGGATGGAACCGTTGCGCTAGCACTTTCTGACAGTAATGATGTTATTGATGCTGGTGGAAACGCTATCTCCGTGCGCACTCCAACAGGCGTTAATGAAAGTTACAGTCTGGATAATTCTGCGCCGAGTTTCAGTCCTGTATCTGATAGCAGCAACGGGAAATACAAAGCAGGTGACGTTGTCACTATTAGTGCTGGGTTGGGCGAAGCAGGCTTAACGGTCACCGCTAATTTATCAGTCCTTGATAGTGACTTTGCTACTGATGTCGCGCTTAGTAACCTTGGCAATAATACGTACTCGGTCACCACGCCAGCGCTAAACCTTCAAAGTAATATGCAAGAAGGCAGCGGTATCACGGTGACCATTACCGCAAGTGACGCGCTAGGCAATCAATCGACGGACAGTTCTTTATCCTTATGGCTAGATAAGACAGCCCCAACTTTTAATGCTTCGGGCTCTACTCCGTTAGATAATGCAAACGGGATCGCGGTTGCCAATAATCTCGAGCTAGACTTTAGTGAAGCGGTGGCGCTTGTTGCGACTAAAACCATCCAACTTTATGACGTGACCAATTCCGCGATTTTCGAAACCTACACCGTTGATGATACCGCTTCTGCGACAGGATCATTAGGGGGGACGCTAACACGCTCCGGTGACACGTTGACCATCAACCCTAGCAGTGATTTTTTGGTTGGTACTGAGTATGCGCTGGTGGTGGATTCAGAGGCTATTATTGATGGTGTCGGTAATGCTTTTGCTGGGATCTCGGATTATGCCGTCTACAATTTTGTGACGCTTCCAGAGCTTTCCATTAGCGTTGCTCAAAGTAATATTATTGAAAACGCGGGCGTAACGACCTATACGGTTGCATTGCTGGATGGCAAAGGTAATCCATTTACTGCCACTGAAGCGTTGATCATTGATATTCAGTTTACCGGTGTCGCGACGCTGGTGGACGATTATACCGTTACTGGCTTGAATGGCTCTAACCAAATTACGGTTGATCAAGGTAATTCATCGGCCACCTTCAGCGTTACCGCTGTGTATGACGATGCGGTGGATGATAATGGAGAAACGATTATTGCAAGCCTTGATTCAGTATCGTCAGGCGTTGCAAACATAGGCAGTGGTAGTAGTGCCACGGTCACGATTAATCAAAACTCGGTACCTGTATTTGCAGGGCTCGATTCGACACCTGCGTATACCGAAAATGGTTCGGCGGTAGTGATTGACAATGATGTAACTATCTCGGACGCGGAATTAGATGCACTTAACTCGGGAAGCGGCAATTATGATGGCGCTTCTCTTACCATTTCACGCAGTAGTGGTGCTAGCAGTAACGATGTGTTTGGTCATTCGGGTCTAGTGGGGGCATTAACCGAGGGAGGAAATCTCACCTACAATAGTGTCGTTGTGGGTACGGTGACGGTCAATAGTAATGGCTCGCTAACGTTGACCTTTAATAGCAGTGCCAGCTCGGCCATTGTTGATGGCGTGCTGCAAAGTATTACTTATGAGAACAACGCGAACGAACCTGCCAGTTCTGTTTCTCTGAAATTTGTATTTAATGATGGGTTAGAAACCACTTCGGGATCGAATCTCGTTGTTGCGTCGATCACTGAAATCAACGATGCTCCCACACTTACTGCGCTTGGTCTTAATCCCGAATTTATAGAGGGAGGCAGTGCCGCGCAAGTATTTAGTGGCAGTAGTGTCAGCACCGTTGAGGCGAATCAAAACATTAATGGATTGACGATGACCGTCAGCAATGTGTCCGATAGTGGCGCAGAAAAATTGTCGGTCGATGGGGTCAGTATCATTCTTGATTCGGGACAGTCTGGCACGACATCAAGTGGCTTAAGCTATACGGTATCAGTTGAGTCGCAAATTGCGACGTTAACGTTAACTGGTGGGTCACTGACCGAAGCTGAATCTCAATCGCTCGTCGATTCAATTACTTATCAAAATGACAGTCATGATCCGAATACAAGTAGTAATCGTACTGTATCCCTCACTAATATTTCGGAATCAGGGAGTGAGAACACTAAGTCTAACTTAGCTATTGCTTCAGCGGTAACGATAACCGCCGTTGATGATGAGCCGACAATTACCGCTAACGCGCAAAATCCTACCTATAACGAAGGGGCATCTGCGAGTTTACTCTATTCTTCGTCAGTTATTGATACGATCGAGAGTGATCAGTCACTGACAGGTGCAACGTTTACAGTGTCAGGGGTCGTTGATATTGGTAGTGAAGCGATGGTTGTCGATGCTACGGAGGTGTTATTAAGTGATGGACAAACAGGGACAACGGCGTACAACAGCGTCAATTATTCCGTGTCATTATCGGGAAGTGTAGCAACCGTTATTCTATCGAACGTTAATGGAACCGTGACGCAAGCGCAGTTATTACTTGATAATTTGGCATACATCAATACATCGGATGACCCGACGGAAGGTGACCGTGTTATTACACTTACGCAGATTACGGATAGCGGCTCTCTAACCGGTGATAATGATAATGTGAACGACACCTTGACGTTGGCTTCAACAGCAGCAGTGAAAGCGGTTAATGACGAGCCAACATTAGTGTTAACACCACAAAACCCAACGTTCACAGAAAATAGCACATCGGTTTCACTGTACGCATCTTCTACGTTGAGCACTGTAGAAACAGGGCAATCAGTTAAAGCGTTGGCATTGAGTGTTGCGAATGTAGTGAACGGAAGCCGTGAATACCTAGTTGTTGATGGTGAGGATATCGCACTGGTAGATGGTACGGTAGGCATTACTCAAAGCAATAGCTTCCAATATCTAGTGCTGCAAGTGGGAGAGTTACTGCTTGTAACCGTTCAAAAAGAAGACTCTGAGGCCGCCTATCAAACCCTTGTTGATTCTGTGCAATATAAATATGAGGCAGAGGACATTACATCGGGCTCTCGAACGGTTGCGGTATACGGATTAACGGATAACGGGCAAAAACAGAATGGAGGAGACGATAGCAATACGCAGCTGAATTTATCTGCAACAGTGACAGTGGTTGGCGTGAATGATGATCCAACTATTACTATTAGCTCCACGCTCACCACCGACGAAGACAACAACCAAACCTTGAGCTTTAGCTTCAGTGATGTAGATGGCGACACGGTGACGGCGAGAGAGAAAACCGCGCCAAGCCACGGGGCGATAGCCATCACAGGCGAGGACATTGTCTATACGCCAGAGGCTAACTTCAACGGCAGTGACAGTTTCACGATTACGCTGACCGATGGTAATGGATTCACCACGGATAAAACGGTGAATGTCACCGTCGATAGCATCAATGATGAGCCGACGATCACCATTAGCTCCACACTCACCACCGACGAAGACAACAACCAAACCTTGAGCTTTAGCTTCAGTGATGTGGATGGCGACACGGTGACAGCGAGCGAGAAAACCGCGCCAAGTCACGGCGCGATAGCCATCACAGGCGAGGACATTGTCTATACGCCAGACGCGAACTTTAACGGTAGCGATAGCTTCACCATTACGCTCACCGATGGTAATGGCTTTACCACTGACAAAACCGTTAACGTTACCGTTGATAGCGTCAATGATGAGCCAACCATCACCATTAGTTCTACGCTGGTGACAAATGAAGATATTGATGGAACGTTAACTTATACCTTTGAAGATATTGATGGTGACGTGGTCAGTGCTACTGAAAAGCGAGCGCCGGAATATGGTTCGATATCTATTAACGGGGCAAGTATTGTCTATACACCGACCAATAATTACAACGGCAACGATAGCTTTACGATCACATTGACTGACGATAGTGGTTATCAGTATGACCATATCGTTGAAGTGACCGTCAATACGGTAAATGACGAGCCTATCGTTGAAAATGAAGTGCTGAGTATGGGGCAAACCTCTGAAGGTATTTATCAGTTCAGTGTTCTTGATAACGATGTAGATCCAGATGCGGATAGCTTGTCTATCGCTTGGGTAATGTCGGATGAAGGGTTAGTCAGCATCAATAATAATCAAATTGTATTAGAGCTCGATCATAATGGATTGGTGGCGATCAAATATGGTGTGACCGATGGGAATGGGGCGCAAGTTATTGGTCAGGTTCAGCTCGAAATTATCACCAACGGAGGGCCTGAAATCACGGCGCCGAATGATGTGGAGGTTAATGCGACGGGCCTCTTTACTAAGGTCGACTTAGGGGTGGCGATGGCCGAGAACGCGAGCGGTGAGCAACTTGCTGTTACACTTGTTAATAGCGATACGTTTTTTGAGCCAGGCGTACATAAAGTGTTCTGGAAAGCCACCGATGCATATGGCGAACAAGCGCAGGATCATCAGATCGTCATAGTTCATCCATTGGTATCGATAGGAAAGAATGATGGTGTCGCTGAAGGTAGCCGTCAAACGATCAAAATATACTTGAACGGAATCGCTGCACATTATCCCGTCACCGTTCCGTTTACGGTTGGAGGCTCGGCAAATCAAGAAGACCATGATCTGGTGGCGAGTGAATTTATCATTAATGAAGGGACTGAAGGCGAGGTAACGATCAATATTTTTGATGATGGACAAACGGAAGGCGATGAGACGGTGACAGTAACGTTGGATGACTCATTTAACTTGGGCAGTAAATCGACCTATACATTGACCGTGTATGAGTCGAATGTCTCACCAGAAGTGACGTTATCTATCAAACAAGA
Organism: Vibrio qingdaonensis; assembly: GCF_026191675.1. Classification (GTDB taxonomy): domain Bacteria; phylum Pseudomonadota; class Gammaproteobacteria; order Enterobacterales; family Vibrionaceae; genus Vibrio; species Vibrio qingdaonensis. Next base: position 31,435 of record NZ_JAKRRY010000018.1, read on the forward strand.
CAATCAAATTCGCTCAGTACAGTCAAAGTCTGATGGCAATATTATTATTGCCGCGACAGTCTCAGATCCCAACTCGGAAGATACTCATAGTTATCACTGGATCAATGATAGGGCAGAGATTGCGAATGTTAGCGTGCTAGACAGCCAGTTCGAATTTGACCCGAGCGAAATGGCAGCAGGGATATACCAAATTAGCTTGCAAGTGACAGATAGTGCAAATGGTAGTGTAACGGTTCCTGCTTATGTTGAAGTGGTTGAAGTGCTGACATCACTAGGTATGGAAGATAGTGATGGTGATTTAATTCCCGACGTGCAGGAAGGATATTCAGATTTAGACAATGACGGTATTCCAGATTTTCAAGATGCCATCGGTGAGTGCAATGTTATCCAACAATACGCTTTAGAATCTGAAAACTACTTAGTGGAAGGCGATTCCGGAGTGTGCTTACGCAAAGGTTCAACCATTGCAGAAAGTCAATCAGGAGGCGCACTACTAATGAACTCGGAGCTACCTCAAGATAGTGGTGCGAATAACGTTGGCGGTGTGTTTGATTACATCGCTTATGGATTACCAGAAGCGGGTCAGAGTTATCAAATAGTGATCCCTCAGCGCTTACCTGTGCCTAGTGATGCCGTTTATCGGAAATACAATGACGTGGATGGCTGGAAGGATTATTATCTTGATGACAACAATGTTGTCGCTTCTACGCATGGTTATGAAGGTTATTGTCCGCCACCTGGAGATGATGCTTGGCAGGTAGGATTAACGGAAGGTCATTGGTGTGTTCAGCTTACTATTCAAGACGGTGGACCAAATGACGACGACGCCACCGCCAACGGAACTATTGTTGATCCGGGAGGCGTTGCGACACTGTCAAAAAATAATCTACCTGTCGCCAGTAATGATGAAGCGAGTGTTGTCATGGGCGGTACCGTTCGAGTGGATGTTCTTAGAAATGACAGCGACGTTGATCAAGACAACTTAACACTCACCGGGGTGAGCGCTAATTTCGGCGAGGTGTCGATTATAAATGATGCAATATCGTACCAAGCGCCTGCAACTTTTTATGGTGAGGATGAAATTAAATATAGCGTGAGTGATGGTAACGGCGGTACCGCGTATGCGAAAGTTGCCGTGAGCGTAAATCTGCCGGCAACCGGAAACGCTTATAACTCCGCTAGTGGTGGTTCATTTGGGGGATTATTGCTGGGTCTTGTTTCGTTTGTGGCTCTGCTACGAAGGAAGCAAGCAGGGTTGTTAGTGCTCTCGTTTTACATCGTGTGTTCACCGCATGCGGTAGCGGATTGGTATGTAAAAGGTGAATTAGGACAAAGCAGAGCTGAAGACCGATTATCGGAAGATATTCAAGTGGTAAGCCTAGAGGATACGGATGTTGCTTGGTCATTTGGGGTTGGGTATCGATTTGATTCTGACTGGGCGTTGCAAATGAGTTACGTTAATTTGGGGCAATCCAGTGCGACATTAAGCGCGGATGCGAATACAACGCCTGAAGAGTATCATTCGAAAGTGTCTCAAGCGACACCTGCACTGGGGAATGGAGTAAGCCTCGGTGTGGATTATGCGTTTTGGTCTAATGAATGGGTGAGTGTCAATGCTGCTGCTGGTGCTTATGCGTGGAAAACCGATTTTACCAGTGAGTATCAGAATAAGACCATCACATCGAGTGAGACAGGCATTGACCCTTATCTAGGCGTTTCATTTAACGGCAAGGTAACGAGCCAGTTTTCGGTCGGTGTTCAGGCGACTCGATATTTTATTCGCCTTAATGACGTGACTGTTTATGGCGCAGTTATGGAGTATAGCTTTGCTCAGTAATAATGCCTCTTATCGTATAAGCGCCCCTGACGAGCACTAGCCATGGTGCGATAATTATCGACGGCATAAAAAGAGGGAGTAGATCGCGATTGGTCTGCTCTTTTTTATGGACTAAATAATATGCATTGACTCCCCGCCATAGGCTAAATGTTCACATTAATTATGAATGCAGCGTTTTTACTTGACACGAAAATCGCGTGCTAGCGTTGCGAATGAGTTGAATTTTTACAAAAACGATAAAATAAAATAAATGTAATTATTTTCATGATGTTATAAGTCATTAGCGGCTGTTTGTTGATGTGCGATCGATTGGTTGCTTCAATGTTCCTTTGACTTCTTATGTGTTAAATGTAATTTTATTTTTAATTGAACGTTCAATTAAAAAACATTCAGGTAACATTTATGCCAAAAATAGGAATGCCAGAGATCCGTCGCCCACAACTTGTAGAGGCAACAATGGCCGTGATTGATGAGGTAGGGTTGTCCGGTGCGAGTGTCGCATTAATCAGCCGAAAAGCAGGCGTGTCAGCCGGTATTATCAATCATTATTTTGGTGGTAAACATGGTTTATTAGAAGAAACCATGCGCTCGGTATTGCGTCAGCTCTCTGCTACGTCAATCAAACATTTAAGCGCGGTTGATGGCCAAGATGTGAGTGCCAGAGTGAAAGCCATTGTGGCGGCTAACTTCGATGGCTACCAAGTCGAAAGTAAGGTGACAAAAACCTGGCTCGCTTTTTGGGCGCAGTCAATGCATGACAAGGATCTTTATCGACTTCAACGTGTCAATGAACGTCGCTTATTGTCACACCTGCGTCGAGAGTTAAAGCATGCGTTGCCTGATCAACAGGCAAAGTTTGTCGCGCAAGGTATTGCGGCATTGATCGATGGTATTTGGCTGCGCGGCGCACTTAATCCACAAGGTATTTGTGCCCAAAACGCACAGCTGATTATTTCAGATTATCTCGAAAAGCAGCTACCCCCAACGCCACTGCATCAAGTGTAATTGGACGGTTTACGTCACATTAGATGAATTATCAAGGAACATGGACATCAATGAAGTCTCTCTATATTCACGGTAAGAACGCACAAGCCTCATCAAACGAAACCTTTCTAACGCGTAACCCAGCAACGGGCGAACCATTAGCGGAATTAGAACAAGCGAGTGTCCAAGACGTTGATCGCGCAGTAGATTCAGCGAAACAAGGTTTCAAAATATGGTCGTCAATGAGTGGCATGGAGCGAGGGCGAATTTTGATGCGCGCTGTCATGTTACTCCGCGAACGCAACGATGAACTTGCCGCACTGGAAGTACAAGATACAGGTAAGCCTATTCAAGAAGCGATGGAAGTAGATATCGCGACGGGCGCAGACGTTATTGAATATTACGCTGGGCTGGCATCGAGTATTCAGGGCCAACAACAAGATCTAGGTCATGGTCAGTTTTTCTACACTCGCCGAGAGCCTCTGGGTGTGTGTGCGGGTATCGGCGCATGGAATTATCCTATTCAAATCGCCATGTGGAAATCCGCACCCGCTCTTGCTGCGGGTAATGCAATGGTCTTCAAGCCTTCAGAAGAAACGCCTTTATCGGTGCTGAAATTGGCCGAAATTTATACCGAAGCGGGCGTGCCTGATGGCGTATTTAATGTGGTTCAAGGGGACTATCGCGTTGGGCAGTGTCTTTCTCGTCATCCTGATATCGCGAAAGTTTCCTTTACTGGGGAGTCAGGTACTGGGAAAAAAGTCATGGCAGACGCAGCGGGGACGTTGAAAGATGTGACCATGGAATTAGGCGGTAAATCACCACTAATTGTGTTTGGTGATGCCAAGTTAGATAACGCAGTGTCCGCCGCCATGCTAGCCAATTTTTATACCCAAGGTGAAGTTTGTACCAATGGCACACGCGTGTTTGTTCATGATTCACTCTACGATGAGTTTCTTGAGCAGCTGACTCAAAGAACGCGGAAGCTGGTCATTGGGAATCCAGCGGATATGACGACTCAAATAGGTGCGTTAATTTCCGCTGAGCATTTGGAAAAAGTATTGGGATTTATTGAAGCGGGTAAAGTGTCGGGAGCGAGATTGGTTTGCGGGGGGGCGCGTGAAACAAGCCATGGCTTAGATAAAGGCTATTTTGTTCAACCGACAATCTTTGCTGATTGCACCGATGACATGCCCCAAGTCCAAGAGGAAATATTTGGTCCTGTGATGTCTGTGCTGCGTTTTTCAGATGAAGATGAAGTGATTCGCCGTGCCAATGATACTCAGTATGGGTTAGCCGCGGGTCTGTTTACGCAAAACCTGTCGCGAGCACATCGCGTGATTGCGCAAATAGAAGCCGGGATTTGCTGGGTGAATACGTGGGGAGGTTCTCCGGCCGAAATGCCTGTGGGTGGATACAAGCAGTCTGGAATTGGCCGTGAAAATGGTATCGAAACGCTTAATCACTATACCCAGAATAAGAGCGTTATGATCGAACTCGGCGATCTGGAATGTCCTTATGAATAGAAAATCTGCATCTTCACTAAGAAGGTCCGCTGAGTCGTAATGCGCATTCTTACAATTGAATTCAAAGGGAAGGGAAATGAATACCAAGTATGACTACATCATTGTCGGAGCAGGCTCGGCTGGCTGTGTGTTAGCCGATAGGCTTAGTGCGTCGGGTGAGCATCGCGTGCTGTTGCTTGAGGCAGGAGGCAGTGATAAGAGTATTTTTATTCAAATGCCTACGGCACTGTCCTATCCAATGAACAGTGACAAATACGCATGGCAATTTGAAACGCAGCCAGAAGCTGGCTTAGAGGCTCGCCGTTTACATTGCCCTCGTGGACGAGTGTTGGGTGGCAGTTCATCCATCAACGGCATGGTGTATGTAAGAGGTCATGCTTGTGACTTTGATGAGTGGCATGAGCAAGGCGCAACAGGTTGGAGTTATCAAGAGTGTTTGCCCTATTTTCGTCGTGCTGAATCGTGGATGGGTGGAGAAGATGCCTACCGTGGCGTGGATGGCCCTGTTGGAACCTGCAATGGTAATAATATGACACTGAATCCGCTGTATGACGCATTTATTGATGCGGGGCAGCAAGCGGGGTATCCAAAGACCGACGACTACAATGGTTATCAGCAAGAAGGTTTTGGCCCAATGCACATGACGGTAGACAAAGGTGTGCGAGCATCCACATCCAACGCTTACTTACGCCGGGCAATGAAACGTCCTAATGTGACGCTCAAAACAGGTGTCGTCACTCGACGAGTCCTATTGCAAGATAAGCAAGCTGTTGGTGTTGAGATAGAAAAAAACGGTCGTGTTGAATCACTATTTGTTAATAAGGAAGTGTTGCTTTGCGCAGGCTCTGTTGGTTCAGTACAGCTGTTACAATTATCGGGAATTGGACCCAAACAGGTGCTAGAGCATGCTGGTATTGACGTTGAGGTTGATTTACCTGGCGTGGGCGAAAACCTACAAGATCATTTAGAAATCTACTTTCAATACGCGTGCCATCAGCCAATTACCTTAAACAGTAAACTTGGTTTAATTAGCAAAGGCTTGATTGGCACTCGCTGGGTATTGCGAAGGGATGGATTAGGCGCGACGAACCACTTCGAGTCGTGCGCGTTTATTCGTTCACGCGCAGGGCTAAAGTGGCCAAATCTGCAATATCACTTTCTACCTGCAGCAATGCGATACGATGGCCAAGCGGCGTTCTCTGGGCATGGTTTTCAAGTACATGTAGGGCCGAATAAGCCGCAAAGTCGTGGTCGGATTTTTGTCACATCAAATGATCCTCATCAAAAACCACACATTGAATTTAACTATATCAGTACAGAACAAGATAAACAGGATTGGCGAGACTGCATTCGTCTCACTCGAGAAATTTTAGCTCAACCAGCGATGGACGCGTACCGTGGCGAAGAAATTCAACCTGGTAGTGATGTGACGAGTGATGACGCGATTGATGCTTGGGTTCGTCAAAATGTTGAAAGCGCCTATCATCCGTCATGCTCATGTAAAATGGGCGCAGATAACGACGCGATGGCGGTACTTAATCCCGAGTGCCAAGTTCGCCACGTTGGGGCCTTACGCGTGGTCGACTCATCGGTGTTTCCCACCATTCCGAACGGAAATTTGAATGCGCCAACGATCATGGTGGCAGAAAAAATTGCGGACGTAATCTTAAATCAAACGCCGCTCAATAAGTCTCAAGCACCGACATGGATTGCGCCCAATTGGCAAACGACGCAGCGTCTTGGCGTTGCTAAACGTCCAATGTTCCCCTGACATAATCCAGCGAACCACCTCTACTGAGTTAACACCAATATTATCACTCTAAATCATGTAATAGGGCGCGTTTGTGCGTGTCCTAAGGGTTGCGACAACCTAAAAAATGGCCGTTTACTACGGCCGAACGCATGCAAATGCTCAATAACAGCCATGCTTAATACTGAAACCGTCGCAAATAAAAAGGGAAAATAAAAGTCATGAAGACGAACAATCACAAGTCAAACGTAAGAAAAAAGACATGCGTTAAAAATAGCGCACTACGAAGCAGTACATTGTTACTGACGCTCGCGGCTTCTTCTGTGTACGCCAATCAATGTGAGACCGTGCGTTTCTCGGATGTGGGCTGGACAGACATTACGGCGACGACCGCCGTCACGACTCAGGTGCTTAAAGGCCTGGGGTATCAAACGTCTACCCAATTGCTGTCGGTACCAGTGACGTATTCTTCCATGGCGAACCAAGACATTGATGTGTTTTTGGGCAACTGGATGCCAACGATGGAAGCCGACATTGCGAAATACCATCAAGACGGGTCAGTTGAAACGGTGAGAGCTAATTTGGAAGGAGCGAAATACACCCTTGCCGTACCTAAATATGTCTACGAAGCCGGCGTTCGCAGTTTTGCCGATTTAAGTAAGTTTGAAGACGAGCTTCGTGGACGTATTTACGGTATAGAACCTGGGAATGACGGCAATCGTCTTATTCAGGACATGATCGATAAGAATGCTTTTGATTTAAAGGCGTTTCGTCTAGTTGAATCCAGCGAAGCAGGCATGATGTCACAAGTAAAACGTGCGGTGAAGCGCGAGCAGTGGATCGCCTTTCTAGGCTGGGCACCGCACCCGATGAACAGTAACTTTGACATGGTGTATTTGGACGGTGGCGATGACTACTTTGGCCCTAATTATGGTGGTGCCAGCGTGTACACCAATGTCCGCCAAAACTATTTACAAGAGTGCAGCAACGTGGGTCAACTATTACAAAACTTAAGCTTTAGCCTTGAAATGGAAAATGAGCTGATGGGCAGCATACTTAACGACAATGCGAAGCCAGATGCCGCGGCAAAAGCGTGGTTAAAAGCCAACCCAGAAGTGCTTAATCAATGGTTAAAAAAGGTCACGACGCGTGATGGTGCTGATGCAACCCAAGCAGTAAAAGCGTATTTAGACATTTAATCGAACGGATCACGTTCGCGACTGCGGTTATGAATAATCGCAGTCGCCCAAAACTAGGGAGACTGATTCTGCCTAGTTATTTAAATAAAAGACCATTAAGGAGTAACAGTGGACTTTATTACAGAGCATAAGATCCCGCTTGGCGATTGGATGGCAACCTTTGTTGATTGGCTAACTTATAACGCGGCCGGATTTTTTGACTCGTTATCCTATGGTTTGGAATCAATGATCATGATGTTGGTGGATTTATTTAAGTGGTTTCCACCGTCCGTACCCATTGTCATGACAGCGTTGATCGCGTGGTTCCTTCACCGTAGTTTATCACTGGTCATATTCGTGGTCGCGGCATTACTGCTCATCATGAACTTAGGTTATTGGCAAGAAATGCTAGAAACGTTCGTTCTTGTGCTGACTGCTACGGCAATCTCGGTGCTCGTTGGGGTGCCTATTGGGATCATTGCCGCACATAAACCATGGTTATATACCGTTCTAAGACCAATCCTAGATTTAATGCAAACCATACCCACTTTCGTTTATCTCATTCCAACGTTGGTGCTTTTTGGGCTCGGCGTAGTCCCTGGACTTATTTCTACCATCATCTTTGCCATTGCAGCGCCAATCCGTTTGACCTATTTAGGGATCAGCCGAGTTCCGGAAGAGCTCGTTGAAGCGGGTAAAGCGTTCGGAGCGAGCCGAATGAAGCTGTTATTCAACGTCGAGCTTCCCGCAGCAATGCCAAACATCATGGCAGGAATCACCCAATGCATCATGCTGTCACTATCAATGGTCGTCATTTCGGCGTTAGTTGGGGCTGATGGCCTTGGTAAGCCAGTCGTACGAGCACTTAACACCGTCAATGTCGCACAAGGTTTTGAAGCAGGTCTTGCGATTGTCTTGGTCGCGATAATTTTGGATCGCTTGTGTAAAACACCAAAAAGTCATAATCGGGAAGGATAACGATGAGTGTCATTAGTATTAGAAATTTAGATGTGGTGTTTGGGGCTCAATCCGCAGTCTCTTTTGATATGTTGGATAGGGGTAAAAGCCGTCAGGAGATTATTGATGCAACCGGCGATATTGTTGGGGTGCATGATGTCAGCTTGAACATAGAAAAAGGCGAGATCTGCGTATTAATGGGGTTATCGGGTTCGGGAAAATCGAGCTTACTGCGTGCCATTAATGGTTTGAATACGGTGAGTCGAGGCGCTCTAGTGGTGGATGACGGGGAGCAGAAGATCGATTTGGCGAACTGTGATAGCGCAGAGCTGAAGCATTTACGAACCAACCGCATTTCAATGGTGTTTCAGAAATTTGCGCTCATGCCGTGGTTGTCGGTCATTGATAACGCGGCCTTTGGCTTGAAAATGCAAGGTGTAGGTAAATCTGAGCGCCGTCGTCGCGCGCAAGAATGTTTAGACATGGTCGGCTTGGCCGAGTGGCAAGACAGCTTTCCACATGAACTGTCTGGCGGAATGCAGCAGCGGGTTGGTTTAGCGCGAGCATTTACGATGGACAGCGATATTCTTTTAATGGATGAGCCTTTTTCTGCGCTTGACCCGCTTATTCGTAGCCAGCTCCAAGATGAACTATTGGAACTGCAGAGGAAGTTAAACAAAACGATTGTTTTTGTTAGTCATGATTTAGATGAAGCACTCAAACTCGGCAACAATATTGCCATAATGGAATCAGGTCGGCTGATTCAACACGGTAAACCGGAAGAGATTGTACTTAACCCCAATACGGACTATGTAGCGGAGTTTGTGGCTCATACGAATCCACTCAATGTACTTTGTGGACGCTCACTAATGACTCAAGCGGAGACAATGGACGTGCAAGATGGTGAATTGGTACTCAGTCACCATGAGCAAACATTTGTCGGCACCAACGAGCAGGGACAAGTGACCTCCGTGACACGCCGGGGAAAATCGTTACCATTGCAGGTTTGGGAAGATGGTAATTGCCTTGAAACATTACAACAGGATGACCAAGTGATCACGAGCCCAGATATTTCAATGCGTGAAGGCCTAGAGATTCGCTATCGGACTGGGCAGCCAGTACTGCTAGCGGATAATGGAACACTGGTTGGCGTATTGGCGGATAACGATTTCTACCATGCTTTATTGGGTAAACACTTCACTGCTTCAGTGAGTGCATAAAGTAAACTCACCGTCTCGGTTATGGTGGTGGCGGTGGGCTTTCTGACAGAGTGCTGAATTTGCGGCAAGGCATAGCCAGTGATGGTGTTTTGTCTCCATTGGTGAGCAAAGCGCTTCACAGAACATGGGGTGATGGTAGAATGCACGTCTACTTGATTTAATAGAACCTATGAGGTGGTACTATGAACCCGATTCTAGCAATTTTAAAAGAAAATAATATCAGTGATAAGCAGGTCAGTGAACTGTTTCAAACCTTAACTCAAAATCCACTTGCCGCAATGGCAACGATCGGTCAATTGGGACTTCCTCAAGAGCAACTGCAACAGCTGATGACACAAGTCATGCAAAACCCCGCTTTGATTAAAGAAGCGGTTGAAGAGTTGGGGTTAGACTTTGCTAAAGTGGAAGCGGCAAAAGCTCAATTGAATCAACAATAGTAATGGTTTAAGTGTTGAGATATTGAATAAGAGCGTAGCAGCGTTGAGTTAATCGATGCCTCTACGACTCTTTAAAGACAACGCTTTGAAAATAAAATGTGCCGCTTTACTTATTTCTAAAACCTCTTTACTGTTATATTAAAATTAACCTTATCAATAAAGTAATAAATCTAATTTATGTTGGTTAATCTGACGCTTTTGCATTTCCTGCTCGTTACGGTTTTAAACGATTAAGCTACGATCTTGATGGAAAATTACTTTTCATTTATAGATTAATAGGCGGTCGTACTATTTGCGTCACAAATTTGACGTAATAGAGTTCTTCTTTCAATAAAGCACTATTTTATGTTCAACGATTTTTTTTCATTAAGTTATGAGCTACTTCTCGTTATCATCCCAATTCGTTAGGAGTTACTTCTCCAGTATCAATGGAAATTTAAGGAAATAATGATATGTCAGTCGCCATTCAACAAGCAGATTCAAGTAGTCGATTTTTGGCATATTCAACGATTGATTGTGCAGTATTTGCAGAGTTTGAGTTTAAAGTTCAGCCGATAGTCCACCCTATGAGTGCAACGGTGTACGCTTATGAGGTGCTTACTCAAGTCAGCGATTGTAGTGGCGAGCAAATCAGTGGTGAAGATTTTTTTTCCCAGATCAATGATCAGTTTCTTCAACGACTCATGTTTGCTCAGCTTGATTACTATAGGGATTATATAAAGAAATACGATACGTTGATGTCATTTAATCTCCCCCTTTCCTGTTTGAATAACGACCATTTTGTCAACAATTTGCTCGCTGTCTTGGACTTTCCAATCGCGATTGAAATTACTTGTACACAGTTATCGTTGAGCCATCAAGCGTTGGCAAAAAACATCAAAAAATTAAGGCATCATGGTGTCGAGTTTTGGTTAGATGATTATTGCCACAAAGACAGAAGTAAGACACATGCATTACAGTATTTTACATGGGACGTGATTAAACTCGATAAATCCTATTTGCTCTATCATGATAATGACGAAATTATTAATATGCTTGCTGAATTGTTAAGCTTATATGCACCTAGGCTTATTATTGAAGGTGTGGAAACCGCGATTCAAAGGAAAATGCACTTAATGGAACATGTCTACATGCAAGGTTATTACTATTACTACCCAACTAGTATTGATAACTTAATTCCCCTGCTGGAAGAAAAAAACAATCGTAGTCCTAACTCTGATATTCGACAAAAAAAGAATCGTCCATCCATGTCACTCGCAGTAGGTTTAGCCATTGAATAGCGTAGAGGGGTTGTTTCGTTCAATTCGATTTCGGAGTGCAACGTTAACCTCATCTAATCTAGTGACAAAACATAATTTGGTTATGGTCGAGAATGCGAAAGGTTTCATTTGTATCAATGGAAAAATGCATGAGAGTATGGGCTCCACAGTTATATTTATTCCAGCGTACTCTAATGTTGGTATTTCACTTAGTGCTGTCGATACCGACCTAACGATTAATATGCATCGGTTTTCTATTGAAGAGAATGATTTTCGACCACTCATTAATAGTTTTGATATTGTTGGGATAAGAAGCAATAAATCTAGTAATGAATTGGAAATTATAGATGGCTTTAGATCGGCTCTATTCATATCATCTAATATGAATGATAGTTATGCCTTGTATTCGTTATTTTCAATGACGATGATTCAATATATTCGGCGTGCTTCTAATAATGAGCTGGTTAATATTATCTCTTTTCCTCACGAGATAGATCGTATAGCCAATGCCATGAGGATGGACATTACTAGAAAGTGGTCTGCAGATGAATTAAGTCAATCGGCTGATATGAGCTTTACGCAGTTAAACAGAGTGTTATATAAAGAAGGTATTACTTTTAGTCAACTGCTAAATATTATTAGGTTGAAGCACTCTCTCAAATTGCTTTATGGTGGTAACTCAATCAAAACCAGTGCGTATAACAGTGGTTTTGATTGTCCAAATTATTATAGTAGGGTATTTAAAAAATACTATGGGTTTAGTCCTAGTGAGTTTAGAAAAAGTAAAGAAATTTCAAGAATGGTGCCAGAGTTAACACTTTAATTTGGTCGCGCACTAGGGAGGTAATACTCTCTAGTATTACTGTGTGTCGACCGTACGGTGTATCTGTAACATTGTCATTGTCATTGTCATTGTCATTGTCGTTAACTCGTTGGCGTTTTTATCATGTAAGCAACGATGGAAATCTATTGCTATATGAGATAGATAACGCGTAACTATGCTGTTACGAAGGCTTTTATGTGACTAGATATATTGATGTGCTGACGCCTTTAAGGAATATAAGGGAGGAGTGAACTTCCATACTGCTATGTCTCCAACCTATATTCCTTTCAACTATCTGGCTGTGTTCATGAAAGCCTGTGTGTCAAATTCTACACTCTACACTCCACACTCGTTACACCGCTTCATCATGAAGTGGTCTAGGTGCTAATCTCAGCGATCGAACATCGGCAAGTCACGTATATACTTTAGCGAGCATTCGATGGAGGCTACATGCAAACACTTACCTTATTTTATGATGGAACATGCCCATTATGTAAAAAAGAAATGGCTGCACTTAGAAAACACGATATTTATAAAAGAATTGATACGGTGGACATTTTCAGTGAAGATTTTCATGACTATCCACAGATTGATCCAAAAAAAGCGAATACCATTTTACATGCTATCGATGAAAGTGGGCGCCTTTGGTTGGGACTTGATGCAGTTTACCATGCGTGGAATTTAGTTGGCAAAGGGTGGATGTATGCGCCGTCACGTTGGCGTTTGATCAAGCCTACTGCAGACAAGCTTTATTACTACTTTGCTAGGAATCGTTATCAGATTTCACTTTGGCTCACAGGAAAATCGCGCTGTAGTAACGGGTCCTGCTCTCGATAAGGAGAAGTCATTTTGGTGATGGCGACGGAGTGGTTGTAGCGTGGAATTATTTGAATGAGTAAACCTTAATCAACATCAAGAAGCAAAAGTCTCTCTACAAAAGTAGAGAATGCCGACTTTGAACTGTATATTGCCCATATCGGCGTACGAAGCGTAGTTTGTCTTCGACTATAAAAATATAAAGAGTGTACATTGGAACTATTAAACATCGATTGTTTGGGTAAGTCTCTTCGTTTAGAAGGATCTATGGCAGGTTGGCAGCAACTTTTTTGGGGGGGAGAGGTGGTCTCGGTTATTCCAGCTTCGACAGATTATCAGGGGATAAAAGAACACCAGTTTCAACTCTCAGTGCAACCCGCTCAACCAGTCTCCTCTTTGGACGCGAATATGGACACCTCGGTCGCGCAATCTATTACCGTGAAGTTAGTTACTGACTTAACTTGGCAGCCCTTTACTATTCGTTACCAACTGTTTGTTAATGACGAACAAGTGACAGAAGGCGATAGAAACACAAAAGATATTGAACAACAGGTCCCGGTCACACCGCTTGAAAAACAGAACAAGCTGAGCGTCATCGGTTTGGCATCGTTGGGATTTAAGTTGCTGAAAAGCGCTAAAGTGATCAAAGTTGTTCTGATGGGAGCGAGCGTTGCGGCTTACTCTTGGTTGTTTTCTCTGCAGTTTGCATTAGCGCTGATTGCGTGTTTGGTTTTCCATGAGTATGGGCATATTCGCGCCATGAAGTACTTCGGGATGAAAACTAAAGGAATATATTTAATTCCATTCATGGGCGGACTCGCGCTCAGCGATGAAAGGATTAATACCCGGTGGCAAGATGTGGTGATCTCCATTATGGGCCCAACGTTTGGTTTGTTTATGTCGTTACTGTCTTTAGTGGCGTACTGGATCACAGGAGCGGATATCTTTGCCGGACTTGCTGCGTTTAATGCGCTACTCAATCTGTTCAATTTGCTGCCCATTCTGCCGCTTGATGGCGGACATATTTTAAAAAGCATCAGTTTTTCCATGAATTCTCTAATTGGGCTTGTCATGTGTATTGCTGGAGCGGCTTTTGGTATCTATCTAAGTTACACGCTGAACCTGACTCTTTTAGGGTTGATGCTGCTGATAGGGAGTGTCGAAATAGGCTTTGAGTGGCGAGCTCGACATTACAGTCATTTATTGCCGCTTGATCGCTCTGGACAGATTGTCTCTGCGGTTTGGTATGCGACTACCGTAGCGAGCTTAGTCGGTATTATTTGGTACTTGGCGGGCTCGGGCGACGACATGCTGGGGCTCCCTCTATTGATCCTACAGAGCTAACTTTCTTTCCTTCAGACAAAGGGCCTTAACATGGCCTTTTCAATCTTAGAGCCGTAATTACTTTGTCTTGATGGTGATTTCATTTGTTGTAATCAACAGGTGGAATCACCAGTATTTCTCGCCAAATTACACGCGAATCATTGAGCATGATCACATAGGTTTGTGCCATTAATCCATGTTTATATTAAGGCTATTAACATGGTTTTAAATTAGTTGTTACATAGCGAGTATCGTGAGTGGTAATAATAGTGTGATCTAGGTAGAATACGCCCTCAAAAAATGACAAGTCTAGCAAGTGAGCACTTTCGAATGAGCAGAAAAATTGAGTTATTGGCACCGGGCGGCGATGTAGAAGCCATCAAAGCAGCAATCGTTGCAGGCGCGAATGCCGTCTATTGTGGGTTGGACACTTTTAATGCTCGTAACCGAGCGTCGAACTTATCGCTTGATGAGTTAAATGGTGTCATTCGCCTCGCTCATGAATATGGCTGTGAGGTGTTCCTTACTCTGAATGTCGTTCTTCTTGAGTATGAGATTAAGAGCATTGTTAAGCTGCTTAATCAATTAGTGAACACGAAAGTTGATGGCATTATTGTTCAAGATTTAGGCTTGTTTGATTTGGTCAAGAAGCATTTCCCAACGTTAGATGTTCATGCTTCTACGCAGCTAACAACGCACAATGAAGGTCAAATTAAGTTCCTTTCTAAAATTGGTGCAACCCGCGTAAACCTGTCTCGCGAGTTAAATTTACCTGAAATAAAAATGCTGACGCAAGTGGCTCATGACCATGATGTTTTGACCGAAGTGTTTGTGCATGGTGCGCTGTGTATCGCGTTCTCTGGACAATGTTATTCAAGTTCAGTGAGTGTGGGTAACTCAGGAAACCGTGGTCGTTGTAGCCAAGCGTGTCGTGATGAGTATGAAATTACCAATGCGGGCAACAAATTCCCACTTAACTTAAAAGACAACTCGGCCTATTACGATTTACCAGAATTGGTTGATGCAAAAGTTGATTCATTGAAAGTTGAAGGCCGCATTAAAGGCGCGCACTACGTTTACACTGTGATTGATACATGGCGTAAACAGATTGATAGCTTTGTCGAAAAGGGGCTATTGATTGAAGACGACTCTAACTTGCACAAGGTATTTAACCGTGACTTTACTAACTCTTTCTTAAAAGGCAATTTAACGAAAGACATGTTTATCGACAACCCTCGTGATAACAGCGCTAACTATGCAGCTGAAAAGAAAGGGGCGATATCGGTTGTTCAGATCCAAGAAGTGAACAGTGAACTTCATGCGGATAAGAACGCGCTCGGCCAAGAAATGCGAGAAAAAATCGAGTTCTTAGACATTCGTAAAACACCTGTTACGTTAGTCTTTAGCGCTAAAGTGGGTCAACCGTTAACAGTGACGGTGAACTCTGATGCAGAAAGCTTTGCTGTGACATCGACATCGATTTTATCCGCTGCCGATGAGAAGTCGATTACTCAAGAGTTCTTACAGAAACGTTTTAAATCTCTTAAAAGTGCTGTTCATACTATTGAATCTTATGATTTCTCAGCTGTTGATGCGAACCTTTCCATTCCGTTTAGAGAAGTATCGGTAGTTAAAGATGAGATTGACTTTATTTTGAATGGCTCGGTAGCCGTCGTTAAACATGTCGATGTGCCAGCGTTGGAGAAGTTTGCAAAAGTGAATGACAAGCCGACGTTGTCAATGTTGATTGCCGATGAAAAAGATCTGCATTTATGTGATGTGACAGATGCTGATATTTACTTCAAATTGCCTGAAAGCTTCAAAAAGCGTAACAATAAATATATTGATATTCTTGCCGCTAACCCACGATTGATTCCTTGGTTCCCTGCTGTATTGATTGGTAAAGATTACGATGAAGCGGTACGTGTGTTAGAAGAAGTAAAACCAGCACGTATTGTGACTAATAACACGGGTATCGCGTATAAGGCCTACGAGATGGGTATTGAATGGGTGGCAGGTCCATTTATGAACACCACAAACTCCCACGCGCTTATTACATTAAAAGAAGAGTTGAACTGTGCGGGTGCGTTTATCTCTAACGAAATTAATCATGGCCAGATTCGTCATATTTCGCGTCCTGAAAACTTTAAGCTTTTCTACAGTATTTATCATCCAATTCTGATGATGACGAGCCGTCAGTGTTTCTTCCAACGCACAGTGGGTTGTAACAAGGCCGCGATAGAAGATGGCTGTATGCTTAAGTGTGAAAAAGCGACAACCATTACTAATGTGAAAGGTATCTCGTTCGCCGTTGATAAGCAGAAGGGCGGCTATCCAAGTATCTATAATCATGAACAATTCTTAAACTACGATATTGTGAATGACTTGTCTGGATTGTTTGACGAGTTCTTTATCGATCTGACTAATATCGGTGCGGGTTCAAAAGAGCGACAAGATAAAGTTGAGTTGATCAAACACTTCGAAGGTTTACTGGCGGGTGTTGAGGGCTCTCAACAACAGTTAGACCGTTTAGTTGAAGTTCGCACTAACGCTCAGTATGTGCAAGGGCTATAAGAAAGGGCTCGAGAAGCAAAACGGACGGGTTGTCGGTATTGTCTTATGTCCTAGTTCCTAGCGTGAGTGATGGCGATAACGACGAAGTCTTATAGAGCCCCTAATCAGAGTTGTCTGTTTGGGGGCTTTTTTGTGGTGAGTTAAGCTGTTATTAACGCTCTAACGGTTTGAATTGCAACTCGACCAGTCGTTGATATAGCTCGCAACTTTTAAACAGTGATTGATGATTCCCCACATCAACTAACTGTCCGTGCTCGAGTACCGCAATATTATCTGCATGTTGGATCGTTGATAATCGATGGGCTATGATAATGGTCGTTCTTCCCCGCATTAAGGCTTCAAGAGCTTGTTGTACATGGTGCTCACTTTCACTATCTAATGCGCTGGTCGCTTCGTCGAGTAGCAGTATATTTGGATCTTTTAAAATTGCGCGCGCGATGGCAATGCGTTGTCGTTGTCCTCCAGACAGCCTAACTCCTCGTTCTCCCAGAAAACTATGATACCCCTCGGGCAGGTTGATAATAAACTCGTGCGCATGGGCTTTTTTTGCAGCTTCAATCACTTGTTCGTCAGTGGCATCTGGGTTGCCATAACGTATATTATGGAAGACATCATGACTAAATAGGGCAGGTTGCTGAGGGACTAGCGCCATTTGTTTGCGTAGTTCGATGGGGTCAAAGTCACGAACGTCCAAGCCTCCTAATGTGATGGAACCTTGTTGAGGATCGTAAAAGCGTTGCAATAGTTCAAACAAGGTAGTTTTCCCAGCGCCAGAAGGACCGACTAACGCCAATACCTTGCCTTCTTCGGCATGCAACGTTAAATGGCGCGTGGCCGGTTCGTCGGGTCTAGAAGGGTAGTGGAACGTAACGTCATCAAAATGGACATCAGAAGACAGAACCTGACTCGTTAGAGCGTGGTTTATTGGCGCTATGATGTGGCTTTCCACTTGTAAAATCTCAATTAGCCTTTCAGTGGCACCTGCGGCGCGCTGCAGTTCTCCTAATACTTCGGAGATGGTCGCAAGTGAAGAGGCCACCATGATGGCGTAGAAAACAAACGCGCCAAGATCGCCTGCCGACATTGTGCCATTAATCACGTCACTTCCGCCGACCCAAAGCATGCCAGCAATCGCACTAAACACAATGACGATGACACCAGAGATCAAAATTGCTCGCTGTTTCACTCGTTGACGGCCAATTTCGTAGGCCTTTTCAACCTCTTTGGCGAACGCCGACCGTTCTTGTGCTTCATGACTATAGCTTTGCACAGTCTTAATATGCTCGATGGCTTCTCCTGCATAGCTACCAACATCGGCCATGGAGTCTTGGCTTTGACGAGATAATGCACGCACTCGTCGACCATATAATAAAATCGGGATTAGTATAAAAGGAACGGAAGCTAAAACAATCAGTGTTAATTTAATGTTGGTGGCAAACAACATGACAACCGCACCGATACACATGAGCGCACTGCGCATAGCCATTGAAAATGATGAACCAATGATACTTTGCAGTAAGGTCGTATCCGTTGTGATACGGGACATGATATCCCCACTACTATTGGTCTCGAAGTAACTGGGGTGCAGGGTGATAACATGGTTAAACACCGCCAAACGGATATCGGCGCTGACGCGCTCTCCAACTGAAGAGACCAAATAAAATCGGAAAAATGTGCCGATAGAAATGAGTAAAGTCACGATAAGAATGAACTGGATCGCGTACCCAAGATCTAGTATTGACTGTTGAGAAAACCCTTCGTCAATCAAGATTCGGACACCATGACCGACAGACAGCGTTAACGAGGCAGTAAAGACCAGCGCTACTAATGCTGCGATTACTTTCCATTTATAGGGGCGGATAAATGCCATCAATTCAAACAAAATTCCCAGATTTTTGCTCTTTGGCTGAGCGGGATTTTTGGCAACATTAACGGTGTTGGTAGATGCATCAGAAGATTGCATAGCGCGCCTTTTATACTGTCTTTGTTAGATAAGTTATTGGGGTGAAAGCCTTAAATAGCAAGTTCTAATTAACGGTTACTAATACAACGTTGATTTTGAACCCTAACGCTTATTGTGCAACACTAGTGTCAACAAGAGGAACCGTCATGAACGACTCTCATGTTTATAGCGATGAACTTCTTTCGGGTGAATGAGGCTCAGAACGGCCTTACTATGGGTGGCTTTAATATAAAAGTGGATATGAGATATGCCCTTGCAGGATGTAAAAACCGGTGCGATGCCCATACTGTATTCATTGCAGCACTGCCCCTATGCAATGCGAGCACGAATCGCGATATTTAGATCGCAGCAGAGGGTACTAATTAGAGCGATTAAGCTTAACAATAAACCTGAAGAGATGTTGTTAGCATCACCAAAGGGCAGTGTCCCTGTTTTGGTGGTAGGGCAAACCGTGCTTGAAGAAAGTTTGGAGATCATGTTGTGGGCGTTAGCCCAAGGCGATCCCGATGATTTACTTAACGTGATACAACCTCCATCATTACCAGAGATGCTCGGTCTGATTAGCCAATTTGAAGCAGAATTTGTCCCAGCGTTAGAGGCCTACAGCTGCGCAAAGCGATATCATGATGACAATTTAGAAGCTTGCCGTCAGCGCTGTGAAATTGTGCTATCCACACTAGAACAAAGGCTGTCAATGCATTCGTTTTTATTTTCAGAGTCTGAAAGTATACTCGATATCGCCATTATGCCTTTCGTTCGAAAATTTGCTCGTATTGAACGGCAGTGGTATTTGCAAAGCCCTTACCCGAATTTACGTCGTTGGCTGGACAGCTACTTGCAAAGTCGTATGTTTTCTAAAGTAATGGCAAAACATGAGTTGTGGTTAGAAAACCGACTCGACCTATATTTTGGTGATGATATCAATGCGAGACGTTAGATCTTGTTTATCTGCGTTTTAGTTTCCGTCCATCACGAATGTTGAGTGTCATTAGAGTTAAGTTGGTAAACCCCGCAACCAATTCGGTGATTTGCACAATATAAAAGGTGGTATCAAATTGTCCAAGTTGCGCAAGGTGATGCAAATAGACGGCGCAAGGTAGCAGCACAAATAGCCCATTTATAGCGATAAATGGCATGCGCTTTTTCTTATTACCAATTGGACTAGAGACCACTTTGGACGCCATCTTATTACCTGTTATTCCGGTGATAGCCATAGTAGGGATGAGTAGCCAAACCGCGTATAAAATAAAGGTTTTGACAGCTAAAATACTGTCAGTTGAAGCAAATAATTCGACGAATAAAGTGCTAAGGAAAAACGTCAGAATAATGCTAAAGCCAGTAATGGCTGCGATACGATGGATTATAGGTAGAGGGAATGTCATAACGTCGCCTTGTCGTTGTGGTGTACAGCTGAATAGATGAAGTGGTCTAGATTTACTCAATATTCTCTAATCATACACAAGAATTGCTGCGTACGCAATGGTTGCGCATGCATCTTTTGTGCTGTATCGGTCAGAGAAAACGGCGATTTGTAGGGTATAGCTGACACAAGGCGTGTTTCATTTAAGTAACCAAAGATTGCGTACAGGTATTCATTTTGTGAGCTTTTTAGATGTAAGTGAAAAATTCATTCACAAAATCAATACCTTCTGAAAATGTGGTTTATACTAATTTAGATAACTAGTGTGCAGTGAATGTGATTTTATAGAGGCTGGGTTTTAGGGCGGGCGAGTAATACGTTAGGCTCACCGTTAGAAATACATCAATGAAACCCAATGGGACGAGCAAAGTTCGCCCTTTATTCTATAGAATCATTCAGTTACGAATCCCCTTACGGTATGAGGATTGAAACCCTTATACTTTGCCTAACATCCTATGCAACGAGAGCTTTTTTCGCTTATGAACACAAAACGAGCCCTAAAAATTGCAGAAGACGGCTATGCACCATTATTTAAAGCCACGGACTTTTTGCTCATAAACTTATCTTTAGCAATGATTATTAATATGACGTTTGTTGGTGAGACAGCCATTGACGTAGCGGCCGGTTTTTTTGTCGCGACGTTCTTTTTGTTGTTTGGTGAGTATTGCCACTTATACCGTACTCACATTCGTCGACGCCTTGATTCTTCAATTATTCGCCTTATCGCGACGGCTTTTCTCACTTTGATTGCGATGGAAATTGTTAAATATAACGTAGAGGATTTAGCGGGAAGTCGAATAAGTCATTTTCGTGATGGTTTGTATTATATCTGGTTTTCCAGCGCGATATTATCCACCATTTTAATTCGAGTGATTGCCTTTACGATCTACCGACAGTGTTTTAAAAAATACAAGAAGGTAAAGCGAATCGCGATTGTCGGCTTGTCGCCAGCAGCGATAGCCTTGGAAAAACAACTGCTGACTTTCTATCGGCGTCAGGACATTGAAATTGAACTGTATGATGACCGAAGAGAAGAACGATTTGGCTACATGATTAAGTCTCGCTACGTAGGCAAAGTCGATGTGCTGGTTGAAAAGGCGCAACACAACCAAATCGATGAAGTGTATATCGCATTACCTATGGTCGCCAAAGCACGAATAATCAACTGCCTAACGCTTCTTTCTGATACCACCGTTGATACTTTTATGGTGCCTGATTTATACAGCTATAACCTCTCTGCCTCGCAATTTAAGTCTGTTGGTAATGTTCAAACGCTAAGTATTTTCGGCACACCATTTGATGGAATCGGTGGTGTGATTAAGCGTGTTGAAGATATTGCTTTGGCAAGTCTCATTTTACTCGTTATTACTCCAGTGCTTGCGTCCGTCGCGGTCGGCGTGAAATTAAGTTCTAAAGGTCCTATTTTGTTTAAACAAGATCGCTATGGTCTGGGCGGTAAAAAAATAAAGGTATGGAAATTTCGTTCTATGAATGTGATGGAGAACGGAGAGGATTTCAAACAGGCAACGCAATCGGACCCACGAGTGACTAAGTTTGGTGCGTTTATTCGTCGCACATCATTAGATGAGCTTCCGCAGTTTTTCAATGTGTTACAAGGTTCAATGTCTATCGTCGGACCGAGACCTCATGCTGTTGCACATAATGAGCAGTACCGAAAGATCGTCTCTAACTACATGATTAGGCATAAAATAAAGCCAGGGATAACAGGTTGGGCACAAATTAATGGCTATCGTGGGGAGACAGAAACCGTCGATAAAATGAGTAAGCGGGTTCAGTATGACATCGTTTATTTGCAGAATTGGTCGCTTTGGTTAGACATAAAAATCGTATTTCTGACGGTATTTAAAGGGTTTGTTAGTGAAAAGGCGTACTAGCCTATTAAGTATCAGTACTGTGATTTCACTCGGTTTGGTGAGTCACCTTTGTCACGCTGAGCTTACTCCCAAGTCGCATATTACGGTAGCGGGTATTGATGTGCAGTCACAGGTCGGCGTTGAGTATGGTCAAGATTCAAACGTGACATACCAAATTAACCCTATGAACGAGGTTGACTCCGCTTATACAAGGGTAATGCCTTATTTGCGTGCGGTAGGTGAGCGTGGAGAGGACCGGTATATGTTGGTGTACTCTGGTGATTATTCTCGCTATGACACTGCAAGCGATGATGATTACAGCGATCACTTTTTAATGTTTCAATCTTCGTTGAGGTTTGGCCTTAAGCATGGTGTTGATTGGTTTATCCAACAAGACTGGGCCCATGAAGAAAGAGGCACGGAGCTAACGGAAGGTTTCACTCCTACTCAATTTAATGCTTTCGGGGTGACAACACCGTTACAAAATCAGTTCCTAAACAGCGAATTACGATATAGCTATGGGGCGCCTGAGGGGCGAGGGAAATTAGACGTTGCTTGGCAAATTAAAGACATAACGTTTGATAATCTGGATGATGTACAAGGTGCGGATAGTGACTTTTATCATTATGTCAAAGAGCAAGAGTGGCAAGAAAATACCATCACGGCTGAGCTATTTGATCAGTACTCATCGCGTACACGGTTTCGATATAGTCTCATTAGCAATTTACGCAAATACGAGACAAATCCGGGTAAAAACTCTACCGAGCATTATGCCCTTGTCGGTTTGAAGTCTCATAGAACTGGAAAACTGATAGTCGAGGCCGATGTGGCGTGGTTGTATAAACGCTTTCCGAATAACAGCGAAGCACAATCCTTCAGCGGTTTAAATTGGGACGCCAATATTAACTGGCAACCAGTCAAACATTCAGAATGGTCGCTTTATGGTTGGCGAAGAGTCAAAGATCCAACGGAAGAAGGTGGTTATATTCTTCATACTAAAGTCGGTGTGTCGTGGAAACATCATTGGTGGGTTAAGCGGTTAAGTACTACGTTTGATTATGGGCGAG
Source organism: Vibrio qingdaonensis (assembly GCF_026191675.1). Classification (GTDB taxonomy): domain Bacteria; phylum Pseudomonadota; class Gammaproteobacteria; order Enterobacterales; family Vibrionaceae; genus Vibrio; species Vibrio qingdaonensis. Next base: position 54,443 of record NZ_JAKRRY010000018.1, read on the forward strand.
AAGCGGATAATTATCGGATACAACAGAACGATAGAAAGGATGATTTGGATATTGCGTCGTTCACCTTAGGGTATGATTTTCGGCCATCGATTCGGTTTGAGTTGAACTACCAATTTGCCCGCAAACGTTCGAATTACGACGAAGTGTTGTTTTTTATTGGCGATAGTTCTCAACGCCCCGTGATACGCCAGCTTGGTTATGACAAAAATACAATTGGATTGACACTAAAGGTACAGATTTAGAGATGAAGAAGATAAAACTACTGCTTGTAGGTTGCTGCGTGTTTATTAGTAGTATCTGTTTCGCTGCAACTGCAACTGCAACTGCAACTGCAACTGCAACTGCAAATGAGGCTACTACAGTGTCTGAGAAAGGCGTGCCAATTGCTGCACCGATGGCACAAGATAACAGTCACCAGACTCATGCTGCGTCAACACAGAGCGAGACTCGAGAGTATCTTTTAGGGCCTGGAGACATGATACGTATCTGGGTCTATGGGGAGAAAGAAATGTCTATGTCTTTGAAAATAGGTAAGCGTGGCGCTATTAATTTCCCTTACATTGGTTTAGTACAGCTTTCTGGAAGAACGACAGATGTGGTTGAGCATGACATTGAAACCCGTTTGAAAGCAGGGTTTGTCCGATCGCCAATGGTGACGGTCACCATGGAAGCGTTCCGCAAATTTTTCCTTCTTGGGGAAGTTGAAAATCCGAATGGCTATGAGTATGAGCCGCAACTCACGGTTGAACAAGCGATCGCGATGGCTGGTGGCTTCACCGACAGGGCAGACAGAGGTGATATCAATATTCGCCCGTCGGGGCAAAAAGAAATGATTAAGAAAGTCGACATGACCCATCCGGTGTACCCCGGTGATGTTGTTATTGTTGAGCAAAGCTTTTTCTAAGGTGAGTAAATTAATGGTAGAACGTGGTCAACCCCTAGAAAGCAACGTTAACTTTGCGCCGTTTCTAACCGCGCTGAAAACTCATGGGCTTAAGTTAATACTGATTACAGCAGTAGTCACAGGGTTAAGTCTGCCAGTGATTTGGTCGATGACGGCTAAATACGTATCAACAGCGACGGTGTTGATCAAAGCGCAGGTAGATAATGCCTCACCGATCGAGCCTATCGAAAATTACGACTCTGCTCGCTCTCAGTACTATGAAACGCAGTTTAACCTTATGCAATCCAGAGTCGTGTTGGTCAAAGCGGTCGAAGCGCTAGAGTTGCAACAAAATGAACAGTTTAATGGGTCAACACTAGCGAATAACGGCGATTGGATATTGCCTAGAGAGCAGCGCATTAGTCATGCGGTGAAAGAGCTGCAGCGTCATTTGACGTTTACTTCAGTGCGTTTAACTCAATTGGTTTATGTGTCTTATGAATCGGCGGATGCACAACAAGCTTCAATGCTCGCGAATGGGGTGGCACAAGCGTTTATTGACTATACGGTAGAACAAAAAATAGCAAAGACCCAGCAAGCTAAGCTTTGGAATCAGCAACAGCTTAATGTATTGAAACAGCAAATTCGTCAGCAAAAGCAAGAAATAGATGCATTCTTACAAAGCGAAGGCCTACTAACTTTCCGTGGTGTCGATGGCTTTGAAACAGAAGAACTCGGTATTATTACCAATAAATTGGCAGATGCCAAAGAGAGGCGTTTAGCTGCGCAAGCCAATTACGAGTTAGTGAATAAATATATGAAAGGTAACACGGCTGATCTCACGTCGCTGCCGGATTTTTCTTCTCACCCTCAGCTACAAGATCTGAGAATTGCACTGATACAAGCAAAAAGAAAATTGTCTGATCTCAATCGACGATACGGACCGAAATACATCAAGGTTCTTGAAGCTAACGCTGAAATTGAGGTGATTCAGAAACAAACCGTACAGTTGCTTGATGAGTTAAAGCTAGGGCTTCAACAAAAATATCAAGCTGATCTCATAAAAGAAAATCACTATAAAGCCTTACTGGCGCTGCATAAAAAGGACTTTTTTGCACTTGCTGACAAGCGTGAGCAATATGATGGTTTGATGGCCGATCTTAATCAAAAGCAATCGTTGTATGAGCAATTGTATTTACGTACGACTGAGCATGAGCTTAATACGACGTATAGGGAGCAAGACGCACAAATTTATGACCCAGCGGTGATCAGCGAGCGTCCAGCCAAGCCCAATAAACCGTTATTGGTCGTGATGATAAGCATTATGACAATGATAATTGGTGCTCTGATTGTCATCATTCGAGCTGCGACCAAGCAAACAATAACAACACTGGCAGAATTGAAAGCAAAGCTAGGCTTGGTTCCACTAACAGATATGCCCACATTTACGAGTGAGCCGATGTCGGCATGGGCGCTAAGTAAGCAAATTCGTGCTAATCAATATGCGAAGGAGATTGGAAATGGTGCGTATACGGCCTTGTCTTTAGCTCATCCAAATAGTCAATGCATTGGCGTCGTATCGTCGTATCGTCAAGAAGGGGTCACGACGACGGCATTGTTGTTAGCTTCTGCGGTGAGTGAAGTGAAGCCAACCTTATTGCTTGATTTGGATTATCGTCGAGAAAGAGAGTTCGCTAGGGATCTTATAGCGGACAGTCATAACGCGCCCGTTAAGTTTAACGACAAAGAACCAGTGGCCGGATTTAGTCAATTAGTGTTGAGTCACTCGAACTCGATGCAAAGAGATGCAAAAAACCGCTCTTCATCACTCGATATCGATCAGATTGTTATGCCAATATCGCCGGGGCTGTCTTACCTTGCTCCGGGTGATCTGGATGAATCGCCATTAACTTTTTTTGCTCGTTTAGAGTGTGAGTCAGTATTGTTGTCACTTTGTCAGCGATTCGAGACTGTCGTAATCAAACTCCCTGCGTTGAATGATAGCAAGGATGCACAGCTTCTCTTACGTTTCTTAGACAGCCTAGTGGTCGTGGTTAAATCTGAGCAACATACCGCCAATGATATAAGACAACAACTGAATAAGCTGTCGCCGTTGTTAAACAAACCTGCTTTCGGTGTACTTAATCAAGTGAGTGACGACTTGGTTGTTGGTGAAGAGTCTCTGCGTTTTATTGCTCAGGGTAGTGTGGATATACTTAAGCATGAGGCGTCTTAGTGAGTTTGCTTAAAAGCATTTCAACTATTGCGACATCATCGATCCTATCTCAGTTAATTGGGGCAGGTTCGATATGGTTGATATCGCACTGGTATGGGATGTCGGAAGTGGGCTCATACGCGCTAACGTACAGTATTGCCTTAATAGGCGCGCAAGTTTGTACATTAGCATCGCAGCTACTCTTACCAAAACAACAACCTCATGCGCTAGGGCAGAATGTATCATTTTGCTTGCTGTTTAGTGTTTGTACTTCGTTCGTGTACTCCCTTGGCATTGCATGGTTTTTCGACCGTCCAATTCTTCAAATACTGATGTTAACGTTGGCGCACGCATGGGTTTTGATCTCTGAGAACCTACTGCTTAGAGAAGAGAAAATGAAGTCACTCGCCTTACAAAGAACGTCGATCTCGATGTTAGTGTTGCTACTCATTTTTGTCAGCGAAGACTTAACGACATTCTACTGGGCTTGGGGGGCATCATTGTTAGTCTACATGCTGCTATGTATTGCTTATTTGCTGCCAAAGAATGCGATCAATAGGAAGCAGTTCTCGCTGTCGTCGTTGTCATTGTTTATACGTAAGCACCAACATCATATCGCCAAAGTTGGGAGTGCTGAAGTTTTGGCAATGGTGAATAACAATTTACCAGTAATTCTCATTAACGTGTGGTTTAGCCCTGTTGTAGCCGGCTATTACGCTGTCGTTAGCCGATTTTGCTTGGCACCTATTGTGATTGTGGGTAATGCAGTTAGAAATTCTATTTTTTCCAGTTGGTCCGTCGACTTTCGTCATAATCAATTTAATTACGCTGAATTTGCCAAGGTGCGCCGATTACTCTTTGCATTGGGGACGATAGCAGTGCTCGGTGTCTTCATTTTCTACCCTGTGGTTATGCAACTTGGCTTTAGTGCTGAGTGGGTCGCGTCAGTGCCAACGTCTCGCTATATGTTGCCGTACTTGTTTATGGCGCTAGCAGTATGCCCATTGACGGTACTTGAATTGGTCTATGGGTCGCCAACGTATTTCCTTCGTATTCAATGTGAACAACTTGCAGTGGTGTTATTGGCTTTTGGTGCGCTTCCTTATTTTGTTAGTGATTATGCGTATTCGGTTATTGCTTTTGCAGTGCTATCTTCGATGCGATACCTGTTTATTTATTTCAAAGTAAATAAAACGGCAGTGAAACTTCGTCACACGATGGAGGTTACTTGAAGGTCAATAATGGGCGGTTCTTACAGGGTTACACCTTCGTTACATTAGTCGTTTGTGGGCTTGTGCAGTATTTAACAGGGGTAGGGGCCGTACTTTGGCTGCCGTTCGTTGCTGCCTTTGCAATGCTGTTGCTGCTATTGATGCAAACTAACTATGAGGCGGCTAAGTTAGATAATACAGAAACGGTACTCGCCGTATTGCTGGTTGGTGCTTATACGTTAATCTTAGCGTCGACAGTACTACAAAATGGGCTAACCGTGACCATTGTCGGTTGGAAAAATGAACTCGCACTGTCGCTTATTTTTCTGTGTTTACTGTTGGGATTTATCCGTGAATCTCAGCTCTACCGCGCCGTTCAAGTGTTGTATGGGATTTTCTATCTACAGTTTCCGGTTATCTTGTATCAGATTTTAGTTGTCGTTCCGCAGCGTGTGGCTGTTAAAGGTGAATTCGAAAAATGGGACTCTGTCGTCGGGACGTTCGGCGGCGATCCTATGGGGGGCGGAAACACGGCTGCGTTAGGGCTGTTCTGCTTACTTGTCATGCTCCTGAAGTTATCTGAATTTAGACACGGTGTAATCAGCCGACTTAACATGATCCTGCATATTGTCGCCGCGTTTATTTTGTGTGTCCTTGGCGAAGTAAAGTTCGTCATTTTACTCGCTCCTATACTTTTAATCTTTGTTTGGCTATGCCCCAGTTATGTTTATGGTGTTAAGCAAAAGGATATTAAGAAAGTGCTTCTTATGGTTGGGGCTATGGGGTTGTTGGTTGTGTTGGCGATAGTTGTCCTTGCCGCTTCGTATGCGACAGCTTTTGATACCGACCCTGACCACAGCGCACTAAAAGTGTTTTGGGACTCGTTAGAATACATATATGACTCAAATTATGTGTTACCAACGGGAGAACTAGGGCGGATGACCACGCTATTTTTTTGGTTGGAAAATAGTCAGCTGTATGGATGGTCCAACGTGTGGTTTGGCTATGGATTAAATGCTACCAATCACGGCAGCTCAGTCGCTCCCGGTTTCTTAAATCAAATATTTAATGTGCTTCTGGATTCTACATCGTTAAGTATGATGCTGTGGGAGTTCGGTATCGTAGGGCTAGTGCTATTTTTATGCCCCATTTTATTAGCAATAAAGGTGTCGATACCCAAGGAAACACTGATTCGAGAGCAGTTATCGACGCAAGATATCCAGCTACTTTCCTGGCAACCGGCGTTTATTGCCTTTGGTTTTGCCAGTTTATTAAGCTTGCCTTACAGCCAAATTTTAATGTTAGTGCCTATGTTGCAGTTCCTCTTCTATTTTTCACTTGGCGCGAGCCTAGTTATCCGCAAGTCTGTTATTCAATCGGGAGCAAGATTATGAGCTCTTTGCCTAGTATTACCGTGATTATCAAAACACTCAATGAACAAGATGGCATTGCCGCAACGATTAAAAGCGTTCAACGCCAACTTGAGAATTATCAATACCACGTCATTGTTGCTGATAGCTTATCCAATGATGACACGCAAAAAATCGCGTTGGAAAACGGTGCTAAAGTTGTGACGTTAATCAACGCGAATGATCGTTGTTGCGGTGTAGGGCATCAACTCGGTTATTTATATAGCGAGGGTGACTACTTACTGTTATTGGATGGCGATATGCGTTTGCAGGACGGGTTCATCGATGCGGCGATAGCATTTCTGGAAACAGAGCCGAGTTACGCTGGGGTCGCGGGAACGGTTGAAATGGATGAAGCGACGAGTTACGAATTTAAATCTCGTCAGCAAAGGCACCACAAAATCTATCCTATTGGTGATTGCAGTCATCTAGCTGGCGGTGGGGTGTATCGAGCGAGCGCCGTGAATGATATCGGTTATCTTACGCATCGTACATTGCATGCCTATGAAGAGGCGGAGCTTGGCATGAGGCTCCAGTGTGCGGGTTATAAATTGCGCCGTTTGGATACGCCGTTTTTTCACCATACCTCTTATGATATGCCGACGCTAATGCTATTGCGCTACCGATGGAAGCGTGGTTATTTGTTTGCCTCAGGCGAATTACTAAAGAGTGCGTTTGGAAAAGCGTATTTTCGACAAGCTGTGAGTGTGGTTCGCAATGAGCTGATCTTTGCTTGCTATCTTGCTTGGTTAATTTTGGTTTTATTGGTGGGCAACGGTTCAGTGTTGGTTATTAGCCTTTTGCCACTGATGTTGTTCTTTGCAATGAAAGTATTTAAAAACCGCTCGATAAAGGATGGGGCGCTGAGTGTTGTTAATTTGACCGTCTTCTCAGCGGGATTGGTCAATGGCTTGTTATCCCCTATCAAAGATCCGAACCAAGCGCCGCAACATAAAGTGCTAGAGCGAGAAGCGTCATGAAAGTGTTAGTGGTGAATAAGTTTTTTTTCTTAAAAGGAGGCGCGGAAACGGTCTTTTTTCAAGAAAGAGACATGTTGATAGAGCGAGGGTTTTCGGTTATCGATTTTTCAATGATTCACAATGACAATTTAGCGTCTGACTACAGCGCTAGTTTTGTCGATAATGTGGATTATCACGCCAACGCGAGTTTATTCGGCGCGTTGAAAACCGCAGTGCGGTTTGTGCATAACACCGAAGCGTGTGAAAAGCTTTCGGAATTGATTGCCACTGAACAGCCCGATATCGTCCATTTTCACAACATTTATCATCAACTGACGCCTTCAATCATTAAGATCGCTAAACAAGCTGGGTGTAAAACGGTACTCACGGCTCATGATACTAAAATCGCTTGTCCTAGCTATACCATGTATAGAGATGGACATACCTGTGAAGCGTGTTTACAAGGCAGTGTGTTTAACGCGTTAAAGTATCGATGCCAGCAAGGGTCATGGTTTAAAAGTGGTTTACTTGTTGCAGAAGCCTTGTATCAATCGCTCGTTAAAAACTATCAATGCCTAGATGTAATCGTGTCACCTAGCCAGTTTTTAGCCAATATTATTCGCCGTAAGCTCCCCAATAGTAGAATTGAGGTCATTGTGAATGGCATTGATGAGAATGTTAATCAGCAAGATGTCGCTGATCATCGATATTTCTTGTATTTAGGGCGATTAAGTCAGGAAAAAGGCGTCGCAACAATGGTTGCAGCTTACGAGCAGTCTAACCAATCGATCCCATTAAAAATCGCGGGAACTGGGCCGCTTGCTGACGCCTTGTCTGGTAGGAAGAACAAGGTTGAGTGGCTTGGCTTTAAAACGGGTGAGGCGTTGCATTTGCTCATTAAACAAGCCAGTGCTGTCATTGTTCCTTCTGAATGTTATGAAAACTGCTCGATGTCGGTTCTTGAAGCAATGGCGTATGGTAAGCCTATTATTGGCGCCAATATCGGTGGCATCCCTGAACAAGTTCGAGATGGAAAGGAAGGGCGTTTATTTGAAGCAGGTAATGTCCATGCTCTTGCCTGTGTGATGGATGAATTTGCGATACGTCCGGAGCTGACAAAGTACTACGGTGAACAAGCAAGGCAACGGTTAGAGACGCATTATTCATTGAGCTCTCATCATCGACAGTTGGTCGATTTGTACCAACGTTTATTGGGTGAACAATCATGAAAGTAACCGTATTAGGGACACGTGGCATTCCGGATGTATTAGGGGGCGTCGAAACACATTGCCAGCACCTTTATCCTCTTATTGTTGAACAAGGATTTGAGGTAGAGGTTATCGCACGCTCGCCTTATGTCTCTTACAAAGCCGCGAGTTATAAGGGGGTTAAGACCAAAGCATTGTGGGCACCTAAAAAAACCTCATTGGAGGCTATTGTTCATTCCACTATTGCGGCAGCTTCTACCTTAACTGATGGCTCGAATGTGGTACATGTTCATGCGATAGGTCCAGGGTTAGTCGTGCCATTGCTACGTCTAATGGGGAAGAAAGTGGTATTCACCCACCATGGCCCTGATTATCAGCGTGAAAAATGGGGGAGGTTAGCAAAGATTGTTTTGAAGCTTGGTGAACGTTTAGCTGTTAAATATGCCAACGAAGTCATTGTTATATCAGAAGTGATTAATGATCTTATTAAGCAATCTTATCAACGAGATGATGCAAAACTCATTTATAATGGCGTTAACTCTGCCAAAGCTCTGCCATCGGATGTCGTACAATCTACATTAGAGCGCTATCAGTTATCTGCTCGAGGCTATATGGTCGCAGTAGGTCGTTTTGTAGAAGAAAAAGGCTTTCATGATCTTATACAGGCATACAAAAAATCCAAGCTTGATATGCCTCTCGTATTGATAGGGGATACTGATCATGAAAGTGATTACAGTCACGCATTAAAACAGGCCGCGAAGGAGACACCTGGTGTGATCCTGACAGGCTTTCTAAAGGGAGAGGCGCTACAAGTGGTCTTTTCTCAAGCTAAGTTATTCGTCATGCCTTCTTATCATGAAGGTTTGCCTATTGCACTGCTGGAGGCGATGTCGTATTCCTTACCTGTGGTGGTGAGTGATATTGCACCAAATTGTGCGGTTGAACTTGGATCTGATTGCTACTTTTCCGTTAAAAATATCGATGAATTATCGCAGGCAATTCAGCAAAGGTGTGTGATGCCGCGACAAGATTACCAACACTTTTTAGCGCGATATGACTGGCATAAAATCGCTCATCAAACGGTGGGTGTTTACAACAAAACGTTGGGAATTGAGCGTGACTAATCATCTTAATAAAAGTAGTGACTCGGATGAGCCTGATAAGAGCCGGGCAGTGACTCAATTTTACCGAGTTTTACAGCAAGAAACGCAACAAAGCTTAAGCGAAGAGCAAAAGCAAGCCATTGAAAAAGCGGTGAATCAAGTTGGTTTGGTCGCAAAGCATTCGGTTGATATTCGCAAAAGCTTTCCTTGGTTCGGTAAGCGCTACTATGTGGTGGTGCTGAGTGGGCGAGATCGCCGTGCGGCGGCCCGTCAAGGCGAGTCGAAATGGATAGTCTACGCAACGACAGCATTGATCACCACGTTTGTTCTTGCGGGTGGGGTGCTCGTGTTGCTGGCATTGTATTTATTAAAGTCTGCGCTGGGTATTGACTTGTTCGAGAACTTTTCACTAGGAATCTGGGATTGGTTTCAATCATTGTAAGGATTGAGTGGGAGCGTTAAATGACAGGAAATAAACAAGGTCAATGGTCCGCTAAGCGGTGGTTAGGTTTATTATCATTATTGTACCCCGTTACTTTCCAAGCTTACGCTGTCGATGAGCTCGAGAAAGTCACATCGATCGTGGGACTTAACACGCCCGTCACCAATCCGGGTATGGGGGTTGAAACTTTCCACGATGGGTGGGGCACCGTCTTAACGCTAGAGCAATACCCTGTGTCAGGAATGGGATACTACCGGTATTATTGGAGTGAACTCGAGCCACGCGAAGGTGAATACAATTTTACTCTCATTGATGACTTGCTGGAAAATAACACGAAGCAATCACGGCGAGTCGCGTTGCGCTTTATGGCTCTAGATGAACCGTTTTCAGGTACAAAAATCCCACAATGGCTTATCAAAAAAGGTGTTGCAGGGCAGTGGGTTGAAAATGGCAAAACCTTTGTGGCTAATCTTGACGATCCAATATATATCGCCTACGTCGAAAAGTTACTCAGCGCTTTTGGAGAGCGTTACGATAATGACTCACGGCTTGCTCAGGTTGATATTGGCATCGTGGGCTCCTGGGGCGAGTGGCATAACAGCAACTTTCCTGAACTGGAGCCACTGCATAGTAAGTATTCATATCAGCAGTTAAATAAGTACGTCGATCTGCATTTTTCAGCGTTTCCAACTACTGAAAAATTAATGCTGATAAGCGGAGGTTCCTCTCTCGCATACGCGATTGAAAAAGGTTCAGGGTGGCGTGCCGATTGTTGGGGCGATTGGCATAATTTTTCCCCGACTTGGAGTCATATGAACGATGACTACCCGTATCGTATTCAGCAAGTAAAACAGCAGACGCCGTTATTTGATACCGCTTGGCAGCGTAAGCCTGTTAGTTTTGAAGTGTGTGGGGACATGCATGGCTGGTGGGCTACGCAACAATACACCCGAAATCAAGTGACAGCGTCACTCGATTGGGCAATTAGCCAGCATGCGAGTAGCCTAAATTTGAAATCGACACCCATTCCTGAGCAGTACCGCGATTTATTAGATAAGGCACTGCTAAAAATTGGCTATCGCTTTCGAGTTGATACGATTCGTCATTCTAGTTCCGTGTCGGCGGGGCAAGAGTTCGCACTGGAAACTCATATTTTTAACGATGGTGTGGCACCAACCTATCAACCTTATTATGCGTATTATCGATTAGTTAATAGCAGTGATGAGGTGGTGTCTGTTGTAGAAGACACGACAAGCACTGAGACTTGGCTTCCAGGGTTATATCAATCCACAGTGAACATGGTGTTGCCTAAAGGGATAAAGGTAGGTCATTATTTTGTCGAAATGGCTGTGAGCGAAAGCCGTGATAGTCAGCCTTTGAATCTCGCCAACGTGGGACAGCAACCGGATGGATGGTATCGCTTAAGCGAAGTCGTTGTTAAAGCATCACAGTGAGAATGACGATAGAAGTCGTCGCTATATAGCGACGGTATGTCGACAAAATAGGGATTTTTTCTGATTTTATTAACGGCTACGGGCGGAAATAGACTAATATACCCGGCTATTATTTTAGCCTGAGCCCTTTACATCAATGAGCACTATCACAACCCCAGCCAACTTTACTGAACTTGGCCTTATTCCACCGCTATTAGCCCGACTAACTGAGCTGGAATACCAACAGCCAACACCCATTCAGGCGCAAGCGATACCAAGTGTTTTAGCTGGACGTGATCTCATTGCTGGGGCCAATACCGGTTCAGGTAAAACGGCGACCTTTGCTTTACCGCTATTGCAGCAATTGCACGAAGAAAAGCCGTCGATGAGCAAAACTGCGAAAGGCAATTATGTCTCGGGCCTTATACTCGTCCCAACTCGTGAACTGGCTAAACAAGTTGCGGACACGATTCGCTCTTATGCCGTGTACTTTAATGGCGCGATCAAAACCGTTGCCGTGTTTGGTGGGGTGTCGGCCAACACGCAAATGCTTTCGCTGCGCGGTGGCACAGATATTCTTGTCGCAACCCCAGGTCGACTACTGGATCTCATTTCAAGCAACGCGATTAAACTCGATAAGGTCAAAACGCTAGTGCTTGATGAAGCTGACCGAATGCTAAGCCTTGGTTTTACCGATGAACTCACAAAATTGTTGGCGCTCGTACCACAGAGTAAGCAAACCTTATTGTTCTCAGCAACGTTCCCTGAACAAGTTCAGACTTTAACTCAAGGCTTGTTGAACAACCCAGTTGAAATCCAATTGCAAAGTGCCGATGCCAGCACTTTAGTACAACGCGTATTCTCTGTGAACAGAGGTGAGAAAACAGCGGTTCTTGCGCACTTGATTCAACAGAACCAGTGGCGACAAGCCCTCATATTTGTCAATGCTAAAAACGCCTGTAATCACCTTGCTGAAAAGCTATCGAAACGCGGCATTACCGCAGAGGTATTTCATGGTGACAAAGGTCAGGGCGCTCGTAGCCGAGTACTTGAAGCCTTTAAAGCAGGTGAGATTGAAGTACTCATTGCCACCGATATCGCCGCGCGTGGTTTAGATATTGAAAAATTACCCGTAGTGATCAACTTTGATTTGCCAAGAAGCCCGGCAGACTACATGCACCGTATTGGTCGAAGCGGTCGAGCTGGAGAAGTGGGTCTAGCATTGTCACTGATTGATTACGAAGATTACCATCACTTCAAAATTATTGAGAAAAAGAACAAAATTCGTCTAGAACGGGAAGAAGTCGCTGGCTTTGAAGTTGAAGAGGAGTTTAAAGAAGAATACCTTCAGTTAAACAAACCAATGGCCAAGCCTGCTGGCACTGGCAAGAAAAAGAACAAGCGTAGCTAGTTTGGTAAATAGGTGACTGGCGAGTAAACGTCATTTCGCTTAAATCATGCTTATTGAACGAATAAACCCGGCGATATCGCCGGGTTTATTCGTTTCTATACGGGTGGAGTCTAATCTCGAATGATCATCTGCTCACGCTCAGGACCAACAGATACCATACGAACGGGTACACCCATCAGTTCTTCAATACGAGTGACATAGTCTTGAGCACCTTTAGGTAAGCTCTCGAAAGTACGGCAGCCTGTAATGTCCTGTTCCCAACCCTGCATATTTTCATAGACAGGTTTAAGCGCAGCAGTTTGAGGCCAAATTGGGTTCTCCGTATGTTCACCGTCATACGCGACACAAATTTTTAAATCCTTAAGGCCAGTCAAGCAGTCGATTTTGGTTAGTGCAATTTCCGTTGCCGCTTGGAGTTCCACGCCATTTTTGGTGGCGACAGCGTCAAAGAATCCCATGTCGCGAGGGCGACCAGTAGTAGCACCGTATTCATTCGCGCATTCGCGGAAGTTGTCTTGCTCTTCCATTGCAGTCACCAGCGTACCCGTGCCGACTGAAGAGCTAAAGGCTTTGGCTACCGCAATAACTCGCTCTGGTCGTAGTGCAGGTAATCCACTGCCAATACCAGCATAAGCGGCAGTCACATTGGAGGACGTCGTCCAAGGGTACTCACCATAAACCAAATCGCGACCAGCCCCTAATTGAGCTTCAAAAAGTAAGTTTGCGTCTTTGGCTTGCAGCGCTTTTAGTGGCTCTGTTACGTTGCAGATAAATGGACGCCAAGATTTCGTCACTTCTAGCAACCATTCCGTGATTTCTTTTGCGCTTTGAGAGTAGTCACAGTTAGGGTAAAGCGCTTTAAGTTGAGGCATTTTCCAGTCGAGCATAAATTGCAGGCGCTGTTCAAGGACGTCTGGTTGCTTCAACCAACCAACAAGAATGCCTTTTTTCATAACTCGGTCACCATAGGCTGGCGCAATACCTTGCCGAGTGGATCCGTAAGCCGCATCACCTAAGCGTTGTTCCTCTAGCGTATCTTCAAGCGCGTGAAGAGGAAGACAAAGTGTCGCGCGATCTGAAATGCACAGATTAACGTTCACACCTGCCGATTCTACTTCGGCGATTTCTTCGCTAAGCGCGGCTGGGCTGATCACCATGCCAGGGCCGAGTACAGCGGTGCAATTAGGATTAAAAATGCCGCTTGGAAGTTGGTGTAATTTGAACGTACCAAAATCATTGACGACGGTATGACCTGCATTGTTACCGCCTTGAAAGCGAATACTTGCAGACGCATTTGCTGCTAAAAAGTCAACGATACGGCCTTTACCTTCATCACCCCAGTTAGCACCCACAACAACAATAGACGACATAATACTTCTCCTAATTGATTAGGGAATCAGCTTAATCTTGTAGAGTGAATAAGAAAAATTAATTATAATTATTAGCTTGATAAGAAACTCATATGGGGAGAGTTCGTTTCCTCAAACTAAATCTGTGTCCAAACGGCACGCAATGGAAGCGGAACATGTTAGATATTCATTGGCTCAAAACGTTTGTGGTACTCGCTGAATACCAGCATTTCGGTAAAGCTGCGAATGCATTGCACATGACCCAGCCCAATGTAAGCTTGCACCTGAAGCAGCTTGAACAGACGACGGGCGTAAAATTGTTGGATAGAAACCCTTTTCATTTAACACAGGCAGGCCAGCGATTGTTGGAAAGTAGCAAAAAGACACTTCAGGAATTGCAGGTCTGCCAAGCCGATCTCACAGCGCTTAATGACTTAAATCGCGGCACCATTACGATTGCAGCGAGTGATATTATTTCTAGGATGCTACTGATAGAAGCGTTTAAGCTGTTTAAAGAGGCCTATCCTGGAATGGATCTGGTTCTCCTTAATACGACGTCTTCACAGGCTTCAGCGCGCGTTAAAAGCGCGGAGGCAGACTTAGGATTTGTTATCTCTCAGAAGCAAACTCAACCCTTACATTTTGTCGAGCTTCAACAAGTAAAATGGGTCGCTTTTGGTCATGGTTTTGAACAACACATTAAAGACCAGAGCGAGCTCACGCTTATTCTTCTTGGGCATGATACACGAACGCGAGATCTGATTGATGAAGCGCTGCCAAAATTAAATTTGTCAAACTATCGAGTGATGGAGGTGGGGAGCGTAGACGCACAAATTGATTGGGCTGAAGCGGGGTTTGGTGTGGCGATTGTCCCAGAATTTGCTTTATCAACGAAGCGTAATACGCAAACCACAGTGACACCTTTACCAGACTTTCCCACAACCAGTCTGGGGTATATTGTTCGGCAAAATCAAATTTTGTCCAAAGCGATCAAGCAGCTCTTACAATGGGTTGGATACGACAGTGTAGTGGATAAATAGAACCTAAATATTGTTTGTATAGTGATGGTTGATTAATAAAATACGTCGATAGGGTTCGCTATTTTTATGGAATATGTCAATAATACACGAGATGCTTAAGTGCCGTTTTCGTTTTCCAAACGATTCATCATGACTCTAGGTGTTGGTTAGCAAGCTCAGGCAATTTCTCTTCATAACAGCGCACATGATTAAATAAGCTTACATGACTAAAAGACAGTTTATCGCGCACTATGTGCGTATGAATCGCAAGTCGTACACGCTCGCGATTATTTTCATTTTTCTCGTTAATTGGCTTCAAGTTGAAATCCCGCGCTACATTCAGTTGGCGATCGACCTTATTGATGATGCGAGTAATGTTGGGCACCAGCAACTTCAGACTTATGTTGGCGTCGTGGTTGGCATGTCGGTGGCGATGGTGTTGGTTCGTATTTTATCCAGAATGTATGCGTTAAACCCAGGGAGGGTGACGGAAGCGGCGCTTAAAAATACGTTGTTGGAGAAGTTGAATCGCCTACCGAATAGCTATCACGAAAAGTTTGCGTCAGGACGGCTCATTTCGATCATTAACAATGACGTGATGGGTATTCGACTCTTATTTGGCATCGGTTTCTTGCAATTTTTTAATACCATGTTCGCGTTGTCACTCACTCCTGTCTACATGTGGCGGATCTCGCCAGAGTTAACATTGTATTCCATTCTTCCTATTTCCATCGCGTTTGTGATTTTCCGTGTCGGTTTCATCCGTATGAAAGCACTCCATATGGAGCATATGAATCGGCTACAAAACTTGTCGGCGCAACTGATGAGCTATTTATCGGGCGTTGATTTAATTAAAAGCCAGCAGATGTCTGGTTGGGTATCGGCAGAAATGGAGAAGCTCAACCAACAATTACTGCGTTGCCGCTTGCGCATTACGCGTATTCAAGTTTTCTTCATGCCAGTGTTGGATTACGCGAATGACTTGATGAAGATCCTCATTCTTGGTTTAGGTGGCTACATGCTGATGAATCAAGCATTGACGCTGGGTGAGATAACCGCATTTTTGACCTACTCCGTGCTACTAGCGATGCCATTAATGCAACTCGGACGAATCGCAACAGTGTATCAGCGGGGGATTGTGGGGATTCAAAGTGCACAAACTATTCTGAATGCGGAAGTGCCAGCTAATGATCAATCCGAGCTTTCCGCTACGGACGTTGAATCACTGAAAGGACAAACCTTTTCTGTTCGAAATCTTAGCTTTCAGTATCAAGGAGAAACCCGCAGGGTGCTTGATGACATCAGTTTTGATATTCCAGCAGGTAAAAAAGTGGGGATTTTGGGCGGTATTGGCGCAGGGAAAACAACATTAGTGAATTGCTTGAATCACCATCTCGATGTACCCAAAAGTACGGTTTTTCTCGGCGACAAAGATGTGACTGGCATCTCCCGCAGCGATTTAAGGCGTTATGTTAAAACGGTCACTCAAGACCCGTACTTATTTTCAGCAACTGTTGAAGAAAACATTCGTTTTGGCAGTCCGCACGCCGATGTGGCAAAGCAGCAAGTAGATGAAGTTTTGGAGTTGAGTCAGCTAGCGTCAGATGTTGCGCGCCTTGAAAACGGCGATCAAACGTTAGTAGGTGAGAAGGGAATTATGCTTTCCGGTGGTCAAAAGCAGAGGCTGAGCATTGCTCGCGCGCTGCTTGAACCTGCCGATCTTATTATTATGGATAACGTGCTTTCAGCGGTGGATTATGAAACCGAGAGAAAAATTTTGGACGCATTGTTTCAACGCTTAGCGCATCAATCTGTATTAGTGGTCTCTCATCGAGTGAATGCGTTGGAATACATGGACGAAATTATTGTACTCAATGAAGGAAAAATTATCGCTAAAGGTGACCACATAACGCTGTTGGCGACCTGTCCCTATTACAAGGAAACCTGGCTATTGCAGCAACATGAAGCGGAGACCTCAGTATGTTAAAAGGGGTGGACATAAAGTATTTAAAGCACTTTTTTAAGTTTGCTAAGAAATACAAAAAGACCGCGATGATTGGAATCGCAATGCTTCCGCTCTCGGTCATGACGAGTTTGTTGTTCCCATGGCTTATTATTCAAGTGATTGATGTACAGCTGAGTCAAAATGATCTTAGTGGCTTATTGCAATATGTGGCTTATCTCGTCATTGTGCTAATTGCGAGTTACGTCGTGGATACGACGTATTCGTATAACCTTCGGAAAACGGGCCAGCATACGATTACCGACATGCGCTCGGTATTATTTGAACGAGTACTTAAGCTTCCACGCCGCTATTTCGATACCACGCCTGCGGGTGTCACTCTCTCCCGTCTCACTAGTGACTTAGAGACCATCGGAGAAACATTCGTTCAGTCTGTTGTCGGGCTGGTAAAAGACTCGATCAATACCATCGCATTGCTCGTGATGATGCTTTTCATTGATTGGAGGCTGACGTTAATTGTATTGGTGGTGATGCCACCTGTGATGTATCTGACGGTGCGAGTGAGAAACAAGTTACGTGCGATGCATAAAATCACGCGCTCAGCGCTGGCGAGAGGGATTGGGTTTTTGCAAGAAGTGCTGTTCGGCATGGATACGGTTCAGATGTATCGTGCGGAAAAGCAGGTGGAAAAAAAATATCATGGCCATATTGATGAATTCTTAGTGGCTCAAAAGAAAATCAACAAGTATGACGCCATCTTGTTTTCTTTTATCTCTGGAGTAACGTCCATTACCATTGCGTTGATGATTTGGTACGGTTCTGAGCAAGTATTGCAAGGTACGCTGACATTAGGCGTGCTGATTGCGTTTATTAACACGTTAGAGAAAGTGTTTGTGCCAATTCGCGATTTCACTTCTCAAATTGCGTCGATTCAAAGCTCGTTCGCGGCATTTGATCATATTGAAGAGCTTTTTACGGAGCGAACGGAAGAGGAGGGGCGGAATTTACTTCCCGGTCATAAGGTTGAGAAGCCGTTGCAAACGTTCCGTCGTTTAGAATTTAACAACGTCAGTTTTCGCTATAAACCAGACTCGCCGTACGTGTTGAAAAATGTATCGTTTGTGTTGGAAAAAGGACACCAGATTGCGCTAGTGGGGGCAACGGGTTCGGGTAAATCAACGATCATGCGCTTGATATCGAAAACCTATCAAGATTATGAAGGCAGCATCTTATTAAATGGTATTGAATTATCGAAGATTTCTGCAGATGACACTGCGCATCTTTTTTCAATGATGATGCAAGATGTCCATTTATTTGAAGAGAGTATTCAGTTTAACATTGCGTTGGGCAAAACCGGTATTTGTCGTGAGCAAGTAGAGCAGGCCGCACAATATGTCTATGCCGACAAGTTTATCGCACAACTTCCCAATAGCTATGATTTTATGCTCGACAAAAACGGTTCAAATCTGTCGGTAGGACAAACTCAGTTGGTCTCGTTCGCACGCGCGATTGCGCAAGGCGGGCAGGTGATGATGTTAGATGAAGCGACCAGCTCGGTAGACTCGATTACGGAAGATCTCATCCAAAAAGCGATGCAACGTTTGTTTAAAGAAAAGACGGTTATCGCCATCGCGCACCGTTTAAGTACTATCAGACATTCGGACAAGATTCTGGTGTTAGAGCAGGGGCAGATTGCTGAGCAAGGTAATCATCGTGAGTTGGTGGCTCTTAATGGCATCTACGCAGGTTTATTGAATGAATCGATTGTGGTCCCCCAAGAATCTGAGTGCCTAATCGTTCGTTAGCATTGATGTTGGAGTTTAAGATAAAACAGCGAGAATAATTAGCAAAATTGCTTTCTATATCCTTAACTTAATGAAAGGTTTTGAAGTTAGGATTGGAAGAATGACGGATAAGAGAAACGAACTCGCCAATAGTCAAGATAAAACGGAATTAACGGGCTCACGTTCGTCTGCGTCCCCTCGCCATGATAAGCTACCGCAACGGAAGAAAAAACGTCGCCTTTTTAGTACGTTACGTTATCAGGTTAGTCTTCCTCCAGCACTGAGCCTTATTTTACCGTCTTTAGCGAGTCATCACGCGAGCGCGAACGTTGACCTGGAGTCAGACAGTGAACGTTCAAATGCAAAAGTGGATAACAACGCTGACAAGGTTTCGTTGAGCCAGACGGAACGAAGTGTTGACTTATCGTCATCAGAAGTCGCCACCTCTGAAACGCAAGCGTCAGTGGACAAGGAGGGCGTAGCTCTGCCAAGCCGGAGACTCGAACTCCACCATTATCCAATGCATGTGTCGACGCACGCCAGTTTGCTCACTCGCACCGGAACGACGTCTACTTCATTATCGAACTCGCAAGTCACACCTCTGGTGATGACGCCATCCGATAATACACATGCACAACATTCGAATTCCACTTATCAACCTGTGTTTGTTAAACCAGACATTCAAAACCAAAACATCTCGATAAAAGAAGATGACCACTTACTGCATGGACAGTTATCAGCGACAGACAAAAACGTAGGAGAGACGATCCGTTTTACCAGCGCAGTAATGGTAGATGGTTTTACTCTCAATCCGGATGGTTCTTTTACGTTTGACCCAAGTAACAACGCCTATCAAAGCTTAAAAGAGGGGGAAGTCGATCATTTAACGGTCCCTGTGACTGTCACGGATTCGTCCGGTCTTCAATCGCATGCGAATTTTGTAATTAAAATCACCGGCACCAATGATGTTGCTCAGGTTACGGGGCAAATTACAGGCCAATTAAAGGAAGACGTTAACGTTAATGCTGCGGGTTTGCTAACGGTTAATGGCCAAGTGTTCGTGCAGGATGCCGATCATGGGGAGTCCCATACTATTGCAGAAGTAGTTAATGGACAATTTGGGGCGCTCACCATTGATGAGCATGGCCATTGGCGCTATCAAGTTGATAATAGTTTGGGCGCTGTTCAGCAGTTAAACTCGAAACAACAGTTAACCGAAGTTATCACGATTCACACCGCAGACCACACAAGCCAGCAAATCCAAATCGTCATTGGTGGTCGTGATGATAATGCCGTTATTTCTGGTATCGATTCTGGGAATGTGGTTGAAGATCTCAACGTTATTAATGGCAGTTTGAAGACGACTGGCGATCTACATGTTGTCGATGCCGATAAAGGAGAGGCTCATTTTTTGCCGCAGTTACTGGTCGGTCAATATGGTAATTTGACGATAGATAGCAATGGACATTGGTACTTTGAGGCAAGCAATCAGCAATCGATTATCCAGCAAATGGGTAAGGGAGATGAGCTTAGAGAGGCGTTTACGGTTTCGTCGGTAGATGGAACGACACATCAAATACATGTCGAGATCGATGGTGTCAACGACCTGCCTCATATGATTGGCCAGTCACAAACCGTCAAAGAAGACGGGGCGGTGTTTAACGGCCAAATGGTTGCCACCGATGTTGACCACGACTTACTCACGTTCACCACTTCTCATCCCATTGACGGGCTAACGTTTAATGTCGATGGCAGCTACACCTTTGATCCAAGTCATACGTCCTATCAGCACCTCGCGAAAGGGGATACGCAAGTGGTGACCACCACGGTGACGGTCACCGACAGCGCAGGTGGGACTCACGATGAAGAATTGAAATTCACCATTGAAGGTACGAACGACCTGCCGACCATGAGTGGCCAATCTCAAACCCTCAAAGAAGACGGAGTGGTGTTTAACGGCCAGATGGTCGCGACGGATATTGACCACGACTTACTGACCTTTAGAACTTCCCATCCAATTGACGGGCTAACCTTTAATACCGATGGTAGTTACACCTTTGATCCAAGCCATTCGTCCTATCAGCACCTTGCGAAAGGGGATACGCAAGTGGTGACCACCACGGTGACGGTCACCGACAGCGCGGGTGGTACTCATCGAGAAGAATTGAAGTTCACCATTCAAGGCAGTAACGATTTGCCGACCATGACCGGTCAGTCTCAAACCCTCAAAGAAGACGGGGCGGTGTTTAACGGCCAAATGGTTGCAACGGATGTTGACCATGACTTACTGACCTTCAAAGCTTCTCATCCCATTGATGGGCTAACCTTTAATACCGATGGCAGTTACACGTTCGACCCAAGCCATGCCTCGTATCAGCACTTATCGAAGGGGGATACACAAGTCGTAACGACGACTGTCACAGTCACTGACAGCGCGGGCGGTATTCACGATGAAGAATTGAAATTCACCATTGAAGGTACGAATGATTTGCCGACCATGACTGGTCAATCTCAAACCCTCAAAGAAGACGGAGTGGTGTTTAACGGCCAGATGGTCGCGACGGATATTGACCACGACTTACTGACCTTTAGAACTTCCCATCCAATTGACGGGCTAACCTTTAATACCGATGGTAGTTACACCTTTGATCCAAGCCATTCGTCCTATCAGCACCTTGCGAAAGGGGATACGCAAGTGGTGACCACCACGGTGACGGTTACCGACAGCGCGGGTGGCTCTCATCGAGAAGAATTGAAATTCACCATTGAAGGTACGAACGATTTGCCGACCATGAGTGGCCAATCTCAAACCCTCAAAGAAGACGGAGCGGTGTTTAACGGCCAGATGGTTGCGACGGATGTTGACCATGATTTACTGACCTTTAAAACTTCCCACCCAATTGACGGGCTAACGTTTAATGCCGATGGCAGCTACACGTTCGATCCAAGCCATACGTCCTATCAGCACCTTGCGAAAGGGGATACGCAAGTCGTGACCACCACTGTGACGGTCACTGATAGCGCGGGCGGCTCTCATCGAGAAGAATTGAAATTCACCATTGAAGGTACGAACGATTTGCCAACCATGATTGGCCAGTCACAAACCCTCAAAGAAGACGGAGCGGTATTTAACGGCCAAATGGTTGCGACGGATGTTGACCACGACTTACTCACGTTCACCACTTCTCATCCAATTGATGGGTTAACGTTTAATACCGATGGTAGTTACACCTTTGATCCAAGCCACGCCTCGTATCAGCATCTTGGAGAAGGGAGCAGCCAAGTCGTTAGAACGATGGTAACCGTCACAGATACGGCAGGTGGAACCGATCAACAAGAGCTTGTCATCACGGTTTCTGGTACCAACGATGCGCCAACTGTCCAACAGATACACCGTCAATTTACCGAAGATCAATTAACACACCTAGATATTAACTTACTGACCGGATCGCAAGACATAGAAGGCGATACGTTGAGTGTAGGGAATCAATTTCAAGTTAAAATTGATGGTCAGATTTCGGGGTTGCCTTCCGGGTTTAGCATTGTGAACGGGCATCTGAAAATTGATCCATCCAGTCAACGATTTCAACATTTAGCGCAGGGTGAAACATCCACTTTTGAACTCCTATATCACGTCACCGACAGTCACGGGGCAAGTACACCACAAAGTACGATTGTTGATATAGTAGGCACTGACGATAAAGCGAACTTAGCGTCTAGTGCCATTAATATCCAAGAACATACAGCAGAGCAAACCTTCAGGTCTGTGAGTCATGTATCAGGAAAATTACAACTCACTGATGTGGATACGAGTGATCATCCTGCGTTTATCGATGGTGGCTATCAAGCCAGTTCAAGAATTGGTGTGTTCGCGTTGCAATCGGATGGCACCTACGATTACTTTCTTCAGGGTAACTACGTTAAAGGGACGAATGCGCAAAAAACGGTCGCGGCCCTTAAAGCGGGCGAATCAATAACTGAGACATTCCAAATCAAGACGGCAGATGGACAAACGAAACCGGTCACGGTGACGATTCATGGTGAAGAAGACAGTGCTCGTATTATTGTCGACATGGGGACTTTAAATAACACAATTGATGAAGAGCATCTTACATCTCCAGCGTATCCAACCGAGTTATTCCAAACTGGTCACCTTAGCGTTATTGACCCTGATCATGACGATAACGCCCTCAAACCTCAAACCATTACAACATCAAAGGGTGGTACATTCCTCATCACTGAAGGAGGGATGTGGCAATATCACATAGACAATAGCCTTGCTGTTGTTCAAACATTAGGCGCCGGAGAGAGCTTTACTGAGCAGATCACGGTTGAATCTAAAGATGGCTCTGCGCATAAGGTCATTTCGGTTACCGTGCATGGCACTAATGATAACCCTGATGTTTCATCGGCAGTGACCTTACCGCAAGGCCATGAAGATAACCCTTATGTTATTCACGCATCGAGCCTGATTGCCAATGCAAGCGATACGGATGCCAACGACATAGGGCAACTTCATCCTGCGCATGTACAAGCATTGAAAGCTGATGGGACATCCGCCGGAACCGTGGTTGATAATCGCAATGGTACGTTTACGTTTACGCCAGAAAAAGATTATAACGGACACGTTGAGTTTAAGTACGATGTGCAAGACGTGCATGGCGGAAGCACGGCGGCGAGTGCGAATGTGGCATTGGCACCAGTCGCAGATAATGCCCAAATTGGATATGCTGCAATTGATCACCGTCAAAGTGGCGTGACAGAGGATCGCAGTTATATTGATACACACGATAATTTGCATTTCGACGGGCGCTTAACTATCACTGATCCTGATGCAGGGGAAGGCTATTTTGACATCAACCTTGGCAGTCAAACCTATCAAGGGATTGGTTACGACACCAAGCTAGGTGGGCATGTTCTTCTTCTGCGAAATGGCGAATATACATATACAATTCGCGATCATCAGCCTTTGGTTCAAGCACTTAAAGAAGGTGAAGTGATTACGGATGAGTGCGTGGTTCGAGCGAAAGATGGCACGACCTTTACGATTGAAGTCAATATCCACGGTACCAATGATGCACCAGTTCTGAGAGCCCAAACTCAGACTGTCACCGAGGATGGGTTGGCTTTAAGTGGACAAATGCAAGGGACAGATATTGACCATGATGCGACACTCCGTTATTCCATTGCGAACTCTGTCGCCGGGCTTACGTTTAATAAAGATGGGTCGTATACGTTTGACCCATCGAATCAAGCATACCAACACCTAAAGTCAGGTGAACTCGATACCCTTACTATTCCCGTCACACTCACCGATGAACACGGCGCTACCGCGACAGAGAATTTAGTTATCAAGATTACCGGCAGCAATGACGCGGCTGTTATTTCTGGCACTGATACGGGTGATTTACACGAAAATCATGGCTACAAAAATGCAGGGTTTGATTACACTGATCGCTCACCTGACTATGCTCATGGCAACATTGCGAAGCTCTGGAATGACGACATTCACATTGATGGTAAGCTTACGATTACGGATGCTGACCAAGGACAAAGTGAATTCGATACACGTAATCTTGGTCAATATAGCGGTCAGTATGGTCAGCTTATCCTGCAAAAAGACGGAAGTTGGTCGTACTTTATTTCAGCAGGGCAAGATGCGGTAGGTCGAAAAGTTGACCACCTTGGTGAAGGGCAGCAGTTTACTGATTCGATTGTCGTTAAAGCGCTGGATGGAACGATGCATACAATTGTTGTGACGATACATGGTGATAACGATAGACCATATTGCACGTCAGAAGTGACGTTAACCCCTGGCATTGAAGATACGTCGCAAATTATTAGTGTCGCGGATTTGCTAAGTCATAGCATTGATGTTGATGAAAATGATGCGGGTAAATTATCTATTACTCATTTACATGCCGACAATGGCTCACTTCAAGATAATCACGATGGGACATTTACGTTTACACCCGGCAAAGATTACAACGGACAGGTTCATTTTAGTTACGACGTAATAGATGCGCATGGCGGAGTGACTTCAACGGGTGCATCTGTCCAAATCGCAGCGGTTTCGGATGCCGCTCAGATTACGGCAGTAGGAGATACACTCAAAGAAGATAATGTCCAGCTTGGTTCCACCAACCTTCATTCAGAAGGGAATTTTCATGTGACCGATCCGGATGGTGTGTCAGAGTCCTTTTTCGCGACGACTTATCTTGGTATGAATGCTTTTTATAAAGGGACGTTAGGGGGAACGCTTCAAGTCAATAAAGGCGGTCACTATTTCTATAATGTGAGTAACTACAACGTTGACCACTTAAGAGATGGTGAGGTTATTAAAGACTTATTTACCATTAAAAGTGCTGATGGCACAACGAAGCAAGTTGAGTTTACGATTCAGGGAACAAGCGACAAACCAACCATTGCTCAAGCAAGTTTGCATCATTATATGTTTGAAGATGCAAAAGTGCTGCATGGTACGCTGTATGGCATCGACCCAGATCTCGGCGACCAACAAACGTTAACGTATAGTGCAATGGGGGCGACGGCTGGCTTTACGTTACATTCTGATGGGCGTTATACATTCGACCCATCCGATAAAGCTTATCAACACAATTCGTTGTCATCCGGGCGTGATGAACACGTGATTGTTGCCGTTAAAGTCACCGATAGTGAAGGGTTGTTCACTATCCAAAATTTGCGATTAAGCATTATTCCACAAAACGACGCGCCTACCGTCACCAGTTCAATTTCCCTTACGTCTGGTCATGAGGACCAAGTAATCGTGTTACGCAGTGCCGCCTTATTAGCTCACGCTACCGATGTGGATGATTACGATAGACTTAGCGTGACAGGTTTACAGGTGGATCACGGTGTGGTCACCGACAATCATGATGGGACGTTTACCTTTGTTCCCAAGAAAAACTACAACGGAGCGGTGAAGTTTACTTATGACGTTACTGATAACCATGGTGCGTCGACTCACACCGATGCCTCATTAACATTAACGCCTGTCGATGATAGAACCGAATTTACGGGTATACATCATGGTGTAGCAACAGAAGATGTCGCGACCTCAATGAGTACCCATGTCAACATACTTGATGCGGTTGATTGGCAGGCGCTACAGATAACCGATGTTGATAGTACGAATAACCAGGTGACGGTGGAATTTTCAGGCAAGCAATACATATGGGATCTTGGCCACGATCTCGATGTGACGACGCCTTATGGTACGTTCCAGTTTCATACCATCACAAGTGGTCCCCACAAGGGTGAGCATGCATGGAGTTATATTGGTGACAACAACAATAGTGATGTTCAAGGCCTAAAAGGTGGTGAGTCCATTCACGAATCCATTAAGTTGATTGCAAAAGACGGCACAGAATTCCCCATTCAGGTTGAAGTTAAAGGCACCGAAGATGGAGTGGTGATCGACTCGACCAGTGAGCTGGGGCATGTGACGGAGAATGCTCAAACGGGCGCGTCCGTCAGTGGTCAGCTCAATGCGCATGATGCGGACATACACGACCAAGTACATTGGACGGCAACGCCAGCTGCCGGGACATCGGGAAGCTATGGGACGTTCCATGTTGATGCTTCCGGTCATTGGCACTATTCGGTCGATCAAGGCTTAGCGACAACACTCGGTGCGGGTGATGAGAGGTGGGAGTATTTTAATGTCGAAGCGGTATCAAGTGATGGTAGTCATGTGAGTAAGAAAGTGGCTGTGGTGGTGCATGGGCATAACGATAACCCAACGGTCACCACGGATGTCATCTTGAGTCCGGGAACAGAAGATAAAACAATTCATCTATCGCCTGCGGATCTACTTGCCCATGCTGCTAATGTTGATATTAATGACCGTGGATGGCTACGTGTCGCTAATTTAATCACTGACCACGGTAAGATCACAACCAATCCTGATGGGTCTTTCACCTTCACCCCAGAGACGGATTATAACGGCGTTGTTAACTTTGATTATGATGTGGTGGAGCGTCACGGTGGCAGTACGCCCGCCCATGCTTCCGTCTTTCTGCAAGCGGTGAATGACTTGCCAGTGATTCAAGGGGACATCTCAGGTTCGGTAGTTGAGCAAGGTATAGATGCTCAAGGTGTTGGTATTGGAACGGCATCGGTACAGGGTATTTTAACATCGACCGATCCAGATACGGGTGACACTATCGTTTGGAGTACGGCCTCACAGACCAGTGTCTATGGCAGCTTAACGATTGATCAACATGGTCGGTGGCACTATCAACTTAATGATGCTAGCCCAAGCGTTCAACAATTGGCTCATGGCATTACCGTTCAGGACGCGTTTGTTGTTACTGCGACCGATCGTTCCGGTATAGCGGTACAACAAATCGTCACTGTTGACGTTCATGGCAGCAATGATGGTGCCTCCATAGATGGACATGCGACGTCGTCTCTTAGTTATGATTTAACCGAAGACTCGGTAACGTCTACGTTAATGGGGCATTTACAGTTAGTGGATGTCGATAGTGGTGAAGATCAGTTTTTACCGCTCCACCAGTTGGCTGGGACCTATGGTCACTTAACGCTGGATGGGAACGGCGACTGGTCTTACACACTGGACAATCAACTAACAGCGACCAATGCGTTGCATGTAGGGCAGACCGTTACTGACCATTTCACTGTGCAATCCCCTGACGGTACGGCATCAAAGACCATTACCGTTAACGTACATGGTCATGATGATTTACCAACACTCACGGTAAATGAAGGCGACGGTCAACATAGTTTAGATTTATTTGCAGGGATTAAAGCTCAGGCAATACAAGGCATCCAATACTCAGCAGATGGGGTTCATTTCACTCATACACCGCCAGCGGGCTTCTCGCTCGCAGCTGATGGCCACACACTCCAAGTTGATGCATCGGGTAGCCACTATGACCACCTAGCGACAGGGGTGAAACAATCGATCTATATTAACTATGATCTAGTGGAAGGCGCGGGTAGCGGTGCGCCTGTTTCTCACCAACATGGATTAGTGGAAGTGATCGGTACGAGCGATGCCCCTATCATTCATAACTTTTCTCCACGTGCCAACCAGTTCTCTGGGCCAATTAATGGCAATGTGTTGTCGGGTGCGACGGACGCGGATGATGGTGCCCATTTAACGCTTCATGATATTCAGTATAAGGAAGGGGGACGTTACCATGAACTTCTTCCTGGTCAGTCACATACCATTGTTAATGTTGGCACATTGAGTATTGAAGCCAATGGCGATTACACATTTACGCCGGAACCGACATTTACGGGCAGCGTTCCGGCTATGTGGTATCGCGTGGTCGATACGACCGATAGCCAAAATATACAAACACAACGCACCCTTCATATTTCGATTGATGCGAATCATCAGCCGACGGTAACCGCACTGTCGGCAAGCTTTAATGAAGATACCGATCTTATCATTTCTGCTTCAGACTTTGGCTATACGGACCGTGACTCAGATGCGCTTCATTCTATTACTATTACTCATACACCGGACGCTTCGCATGGTCATCTCATTTTGGATGGTCACGTAATAACCGATGGTAGCGCTATTTTGGCCGCTGATGTGGCTAGACTGATTTTTAGGCCAGTGGCTAACTATAATGGCTCAGCCACTTTTAGTTATACTGCGAATGACGGTCATTCGGATTCATCAGAACAGCATGCTCAATTAACCATTACTTCCGTAAATGATGCTCCGGCTATTCACTTAGCACCCGTCACACCACTTACCGGCGTGGTCACTCAAACGGATGTGGATGTGGGCGACACGCACCAGTTTAGTGTCGGCCTTTCGGCGGGCAATTTTGGTACGCTAACCGTTGATCCAGATAGCGGTGTCTATCAATATGTGCCGAATGGGCAGATTACGGGTATGCGCTATGACCAAGGGACGGGTCACTATACTGGCCAAGATACCTTTGAAGTTACAGTGACGGATAAGGCTGGGGAGAGCGCTTCTTTATTCGTTACCTTTAATGTGGATGGAACGGTAACGGCCCCAGTGGTGTCGGGTCAAGCGCCTAGCGTTGCAACGCATATCAATTCACAACCAACCGTCACGCATAGCATGCCAAACATGTTGCTTGCCGCGCATCAAGTCACGAATCATGTCACGGTTGATCTTGCCTCCACCAGCGATAGCGGCCGTTCGCATAGTGATAATTTAACCAACGACGAGACGCCTACCATCAGGGGCCATACCGATATTCCTTTCTCCAAAGTCAATATTTATGACGGTTCCAAAGTGGTGGGGAGTGGTTATTCAGATGCCCATGGTCACTATCAGGTTGATAGCTCTTTACTGAGTAACGGAGTGCATAACATCAGTGCGATAGCGTTGGCGCCGGGCAGTGTCGTCCCCGTGATGTCTTCGCGGTTTGCCATCACTATCGATACTCATGCACCTGCCCCAACGATTTCGGTGGATACGGTGACCCGTGACAACGTTATTAGCGCTTCCGAGTCACAGTCTGTTATTGCCATCACTGGCTTATCGTCTGGTGACGCTCATCAAGGTGACATTGTCACCTTGTCGGTTGGAAGGCATAGCTACACTGGCCAAATAGACGCAACGGGACATTATAGTATTGATGTACCTGGCGCGGAGTTGGAAAAGGTTTCGAAACTTAACGTGAGCATTTCAACAACGGATGCGGCGGGTAATACGGCGACGACGTCGTTGGAACATCACTATGATGTTGATACAAGTGTAGGCAGTCCAACCATCAGCTTTGAAAATCCGGGGGCCGATAACCTGTATAGTAAAGCGGAAATCGCGCATGGCGCTGCTGGTACGATTACCGCCACTATCCACGCGGCATCAGATGCAAAAGTGGGTGAACACCTTAACGTTAATGGTGTGGATCATGTATTAGATGCGCAATCTATTCAGCATGGTGTCAATGTAGAAGTGGCACCGAATAGCGTCGTTAAAGCCGTGATGACCGATGAACATGGGAACGTAAACTCAGCGATTAATGTTGCCGCTGGAGCGAAACCAGAGCCGATAGTGGTGACAGCCCCATCAGGAAGCCATCACATTAGTGCCTCTCTCGGGGCGCCTGTATTAATGCCGACTTCCCAACCAGTGCCAACCGCGCAACAAGGATGGAAGATCCTCGTAAACGGGCATTATCACACGACTTATACCAGTCAATGGGGAACCTTGTCGATAGACCCGAAAACAGGGGATTTGAGTTATCAGGAACATGCTAATGTTCACACTGGCCCCCATGGCTCAGCCCAGAATGTTGGCGTGCATGCCGACCATTTTGAAATCGCCCTTCAGGGCTCTCATCAAGATGACGTATTACTGCATGTCCAAGTGAGTATTTTAAGTCATGGACCCGGTCATAGTGGTAAGTTAACGTTAGGATCGGAGGTGTTAGACATGACAGTAACGCCCGTCATCTCTCATAATCCGCCACCGCCACCACCCGCTCCCCATGTATTGGCGGATGAACCTATGCAAGATTCAGAGAACACGGTGTTCGATAGTATGACGATCATGTCGGAGTTGGGTATTCATAAGGGCATGGTTAAGGATGACTCACATCATCAGCCTGATTCTGTACATCACTACATGGATAAGTTGGGTATTAGCAATGAGCATCATCAAAATACCTCTCCCGGCGTTCAGACGGCGTTGCCTGATGATATAGATGTGGTTCTTAATGATGATGAACAGAATAAGGTCGACACTGGTCATGCTGATTCTCATCACGATGTCCACTCTGGTGTGGAGCACCTTCATGATGCAGATACGGATCATCTGCACGATGACCCGACATTACCGGATGATCTCAATAGCTAATATCAACAAATCGCGAATTTCAATAATTAGCCATAATGAAAATGCCCTTAATGAATAAGGGCATTTTTGTTTGTCTTTATCAAGGTTATTGGTCTGGTTTGATTAAGATAGCACGTCGTTTTTATAGAACTAGTTTTCTCCCTCGAGCATGATGGCTAGCGCTCACCAAATGCGCGACTCACATTGGTGAATATGGGCTTCCATAAATATTGGAACACGGTTTTTTCACCAGTGGTAATGTCGACTTCGCCCGTCATGCCCGGTAAAATCGCGAATTTCTCAGGGTTATCTCGAAAGAACGGCTTTTCAACGGCAATCGTCACCTCATAGAAAATATTGCCTTTTTCATCTTTTCTGGTGGTAGGGGAAATCGATTCTACAACGCCTTGTAGGGCACCAAATCGACTGTAATCGTAGGCATCTATTTTAACGCGAGCATGTTGCCCTTCACTGACAAAGCCGATATCTCTGGGGGAAAGCTTGGCTCTAAAGTCTGCGACACCACCGATAGGCACAATCTCAACAACTGTGCCCCCGGGCTGAATAACGGTACCAACTCTTGTACTTGGTATGCTCTGTACGAGCCCTTGAAGAGGGGAGGTAAGTACGGTGTTAGTGAGTTTTGCTTCACCTGAGCGGACCCTTGCTTTCAAAGCTGATAGTTGGGAGGCCGCTTTGGAGCGTTGGTCAGCTACTTCAACTTTCGCTTCTGCAAGTAGTTGAGTGATTTTTTCATCATTAGAATCGGCTTGCTTAAGAAGTAAGGCATTTTTACCGCGCGCCTCTTCAATTTGCTGCTCTATAGACGCCACCTTTTGCTGCATCTCCAATACTCTCAAACGAGAAATGTTACCACTTTTAAGACCTTTCTGAAGGATCACCAATTCTTGCTTAGACGCGCTTAATTGACGTTCATAGGCTGGAATGGCGTTGTCGGTGGTACGAAGCTGCTCTGCGATTTGCTCCGCTTCTTTTTCTAAGACAATGCGTTTTTGATAATAGAGTGCGATTTGAGCGCTGCGTTGGGCACGTTGTTCTGCCACTAATTCAGGGTAGCGTGCTTGATATTGTGCGAAATCAGGCTCGCGCTCATCGATAAGCGACGACAATCTCTCGATTGTTAGGTTTAACGATGCTGATTGGGCTTTGAGTTCTTCTAGTGCGGTGGTTTGAAAAGTGGCGTCGAACTCTACGAGGACTTGTCCAGCTTCCACTAAATCGCCTTCTTGGACTGAAATGGTCTTTAATTTCCCGCCAATATCACTTTGAATAATCTGGCGTTCACCTTCTGGAATTACGGTACCTTGTGCTTTTGCTATTTCATCCACTTGCGTTAGCGCTGACCAAGCAACGAAAGCAATGACACACAATGCGATGGCATAGGTAGTAATAGAGAGAAGTCTTTTAGTTTGCTGCGATTCTATTGCTTCAGCGTATTGAGGATTACTCATTAGCAACGCCCTCCATAGTGTTGTCATGTGGTGTGGCTTCTGCCGTTTGTTCTTCAGCAAGAGGTCCGAAATAGGCGACGCTGCCTTGGTTAAGAACCAGAACTTTATCAGCAAGTTTAATTAACTCAGGATCTTGTGAACTATAAAGAATGGTTGATTTGCCGCGTTTTATGTCTAAAAAAAGCTTAAATAATTCAACAGATTTTGGCGATAAATCATGCAATGGATTATCGAGTAGGTATAAAGGGTAGTGTATGGCAAGTGCCTTTGCGGCAATGAGCATTCGCGCCTCAAAGCGTGAGAGTAAATCGTACATTGTCGCTGGCCAGAACTCCGTCAGTTGTGTATCAAGCCCAGCGGGTAAGGATTCAAACCAATCTTTGCCACCGGCCTGTTTTATGGCGTTCACTATCTCGGAATCTTTGATAAGTTGCTTGTCGGAAAACCAATCTCGAATGTTAGTAAGCAGTACTTCTGGGTGTGATGCTTTATAAAACATCCAGTGTCGATAGAGCAGTGGTGCGTACTGGCTTAAATTAATGCTATTGATGTTTACAATGCCATTTTGAATGGGTTGAAAGCTGGCAATAGTATCAATAAGGCTCGTTTTACCGCTGTTTGATGGACCCGTAATGGCAACAATTTCTCCAGGTTCAATTATCGCACTGATGCCACTTAAGGCGGGTTTAGCTTGATTAGCGTAGCGGAGTGTTATTTGGTCTAGCTCAATTTGCGGCGCCGATTCAGGAAGATCATGATGCTGATATCGGTAAGCTTCCTCAGAGTTTAGTGTCAGTGTTCGGTTGATTGTTAATTGTGTTTGTTGGATTTGCTGAAGGCGAAGCGCGCTATTCGCGAGTGTTTGCGCAGGACCGGTGACGCGAGAAATAAGCATCATCGTCGCAATCAGCCCACCCGCAGACATGACTTGATTGAAAATTAACTCGATACCTAACCCTACCACCGCGATGGTTGAAATCACCCCAATGGCATAATAAATCGAGGTATATTTCGCTTGATGTACGGTTTGTTTGAAGCCGTTCTTAGTGGCGAGATGATTCGCTCGATCAAATCGAGTGAGCCAGCCGTCGACTAAATGACTACTTCTCATGTAACCAAGTTGGCTCGATAATTCGGCAATTAAGGTTTGCCTATTTGTCCCTGAAATAGTGGATTGATTGGCTTTAAGCGCCGAGTTTTTAATGCTGCTTGTTGCCACGAGGTAGTAAAGAATAAGCGATACAATAGGGACGATAACAAGCCATCCACCGAGCGCCGCAATAGCGATTAAAAAAATTAACACAAATGGGATGTCGAATAGCGCATTACCGAGCGGTCCGGCTAAGACTCCGGATATTCTTTCGGCAACCCCCATCTGACTGACTTGGCTTTGTTGGGGCGTTAATTTACAGACATCGTAACTACCCGTGAGTAGTTTTTTAATTAGCGCATCGGATATTTCACGGCTTATTCGGTTTGCCACAGTGGCAAGAGTTTGGCTACGTAGTACTCTGAGTAGCCATAACATGAAAAATAAAATCCCCGCCCCAATTGCGATGCCTTGCAGTTCGTGGGCAGCGTCACCTCCAATGACGTGATCATAGATTGACATGGTAATGAACGGAATCGCTAGTGCAAATAAATTCGCGAACAAACTGGCGAGAGCGACCTTGGGGATCACGGCTTTGTAACTGTCTAAACGAGACCCCATCCAGTTGGCATCGGGTTTATCTGGTGGTGTGTCTTCCAATAAGATAGCTAATTTGAAGCGCTTAAGCGTTTTTGAATCAAACGGCTGTCGAGTATTTATACATTCTAAGGTTTGATTATTGAGTTGAGCAACAACGAATTGATCATCGTTGACCAATACCGCCACTTTAAATGCATTGGCGTTGAGTTGCTCATGAGTGCTGATGATACGATAGGGGACATTAAGGCGATCAAGCATACTCAAATAGTCTTCGAGGTTATTGAGCCCATTTTCTTTCACCCATTGATGGGCGAAAACATCAATATTACTGCTGACCTCTAACACCCTTAGTGACTTCAATGATGCACTTTCTAACTCATTCATTCGTCACTCCTTCTTGTGCTGCCAGTGGACGTTCTAGTCGTAAACTTTCAGTGCATAGGTTGGTAAATATAGGATTGAAGCTGACTAACAAGACCAGCCTGCCGTTGTTTGCTTCTTGCTGCAGGACGTTGGCGAGTTTCGGCCATGTGTCGATGTCTAAATCAAGTTCAGGTGTGTCGATACATATAACCGAAGTTGGGCGGGCAAGTTGAAAACAAATATTGATAAGGCGAATACTGCTATGACTAAGTGGAATGGTCGGTAGTTCCCCAAGCTTGGTTTCTAGTCCGTCTGGGAGTTGAGTCAGCACGTCGTACAGCCCAAGGGATTGACAATAACTTAAGGCCTGCTCTGATAATTCGGGTTTGAAGCCACATAAATTGTCTAATATCGATCCGTGCAAGATAGATGATCGTGATCCGATGTATGACGTTCTTTTTAAGCGAGAAAACTCTTCGACGTTTGTGTCGTTAAACGCGATGTTGCCCGAATGTCCCGGGCTGACTCCAGCAGCAATAGTCAGAAATTGACTGGCCGCTTCTTTATCGACGCAGATCGCTTGGCAGACTGTACCAGCAGGTAAATGTGCATCGACTTGGTAGTGTTTTGAAAAACGAGAGATGACTAAAGCTTTGAAGTGCAGGGATGCCAGTTTCTCTGATGCGGTGGACTCTTCAGCTCTTGAGGGAGAGAGGGATAAAAGGGCTTTGACGCTTTGAATCGATGTTTGCATATTCGCATAGCGGATATTCAGATTGGTTAGAGCGCTGAGCGGTGCTACTGCTCGGCCTGCTAATATGGAACAGGCCGCTAATCCCCCAGTGGTCAAGTCTCCTGAAAGTACATGAGAAGCCCCAGCAATAACGAGAATAACAGAGGTGCCTAAGGAAGCGAGGTAGATGCATTCTTGTGCCAACGCGTTTTTTCTCTCGTCTTCTGCAATTGTCAGTCGATGTGCTTGGTTAATTCCTTTGTACGCGCTAAACGCTTTGTATTCATTGGCTTGTCGTTTAATACCTAAAATATTTCTGTATAGGTTGAGTAAGAATCCTGCGCGCGCATCTTCTGATTTGGCATGTTGCAGGCTTCGTTGTTTTGCTCTTGCCCCAGATAACCACACAAACCCAAAAGTGACCGACCAAACAACAATGGGAACGGCAACCAATGCCCCCCCCACGTAGTAAACCAAAAACAAAAATAGTAGCGCAAAAGGAATATCAATGAGTCCTGACAATAACCCCCCTGAA
Source organism: Vibrio qingdaonensis (assembly GCF_026191675.1). Lineage (GTDB taxonomy): Bacteria > Pseudomonadota > Gammaproteobacteria > Enterobacterales > Vibrionaceae > Vibrio > Vibrio qingdaonensis. Next base: position 89,440 of record NZ_JAKRRY010000018.1, read on the forward strand.
TATAGGTCTTTGATTTTGGCGATGGAATCGAGGCCATTTTGGACGCCGCCCACTTTGAGCTGTTTTATCTCATTGACAGGCGAGGTGGCGAGCGCACGAACGGTGTCTGAATAGCGTTGTTGCTCCATCATTGAGGATTCTGCCGCGAGAACACGAGAGCGCACATATCGCAACAATGCATCTAGCAAGACGGCAAGCGTTGCGCCTGCGAGCAATAAAGTCGCAGTGCCGTAACTTTGGTTCGGTATGATCCGGTCGTAAATCTGCAAAACCGTAAGAGGGACGGCAAGTGAGAGTATATTGATCAGCACAGAAGGAACTAACACTTTTTTTATGCCATGAACGCCTGCTGAGAATGTCGTATCCATACTTAACTCATTTCTTATCCATTTAGATTAAGACTCGGACAAAAAACACGATATTTCAAACAGTAACAGTAAATAATTTTCATAAGGGATCGTCGATGACGTGCGTCGTCCTTATGACATGGTTTACAGGGAATACGAAAGGGGCCATGACGGTTGAATAGCAATTAATATAAGTGTTAATTATTTGTAACTAACGTGTCATAAATGCCGGGCATGATAGCGGCCATAATATCAATATGGCCATTTGAATGGCCTTTTCTTCAATAGAAAGGAAGTCACTGTGAAGCTATTTGACCAAAACCATGATCAGCGTTTGTTAGAATCTGAACCCGAATTCAATAAATTGGTTGACGCTGCGATGTCTCGTCGACGTTTTTTAAAGGCAACGGGGGCGGCTGGCACGGTTGGTTTTTTTGCAGCAAGTCCCGTTAGTCAAGCTATTGCAAATACGAAACCCAGCCAGTCATCGCTATTGGGTTTTGACGCGATCGCAATTTCTACGGCTGATACGATAGAGGTGCCAGAGGGCTACCAAGCGGATGTGTTGATTTCATGGGGTGATGCGATTAAGAAGGGGGCGCCAGCCTTTAGCCAGTCCAATGACGCCAAAGCGCAGGAGATGCAATTTGGTGACAATAATGACGGCATGACTTTTTTTCCGATTTCAGATGATCGCGCAGTGCTTGCTGTAAACAACGAGTACACCAATAATGAGTACTTGTATCAACATCAAGGTAAGAATATTTCTGCAGACGACGTACGCAAAGGGCAAGCTGCTCACGGCGTCTCTGTGATTGAACTGAAGAAGACAAATGGCCAGTGGCAAGTCAATCTTGAAGGGCGCTTAAACCGACGAGTTACGGCGTTTACTGAAATGGAAATGACCGGTATAGCCGCAGGACACGATCTGTTAAAAACCAATGTCGATAAGTCAGGTAAGGCAATACTCGGTACCTTCAACAACTGTGCGAATGGACAAACACCGTGGGGCACGTACCTTACGTGTGAAGAGAATTTTAACGGCTATTTTGCAGATACCTCCGATAATCCATTGTCAGAAAGCAATCAGCGTTATGGCCTAGGTAAGAAAGACCGAGGGTACGACTGGTATAAGTACGATACTCGCTTTGATATGGCACAAGAGCCCAATGAACCGCATCGCCATGGTTGGGTGGTTGAAATTGATCCAATGAACCCTAATTCAACGCCTAAGAAGCGTAGTGCACTTGGACGCTTTAAACACGAAAATGCCGCACTTACAGTGAATGATGATGGACACGTTGTGGTTTATCTTGGCGATGATGAGCGTGGCGAGCACCTTTATAAATTTGTCTCAAAGAATAAGTATGTGCCTGGCGCAGATTCCAATCGAGATCTACTCGAAGAGGGGACGCTATACGTGGCTAAATTTGAAGGCACAGAAGGTGAGCTCAACGGCAAAGGGCAGTGGTTAGCGCTGACGTGGGGCAAAAACGGACTCACGCCTGAGAATGGATTTCCTGATGCCGCATCAGTGATGATTTTTGCGCGCATGGCTGCAACACAAGTAGGCGCGACAACGATGGATCGCCCAGAGTGGGTCGCTGTTCATCCAAGTAATAAATCGGTCTTCTGTACGTTGACGAACAACAAGCATCGTGGTGTTAAAGCGTCGCAACCGATTAATGCGGTGAATCCACGTGAGAAAAACCCTTACGGACACATTGTTCGTTGGAACCCAATGAATGGTGATCATGCATCAGAGCGATTTGAATGGGATATTTATGTCTTGGCAGGCAATCCAGACGTTCATCAATCGGGGTTAATGGCGGGTAGCAGTAATATAAACAAAGACAATATGTTTAATAGCCCAGATGGCATTGGCTTTGATATGGCAGGGCGCTTATGGATTCAGACCGATGGCAAATACTCCAATAAAGGAGACTTTGCAGGGATGGGAAATAACCAGATGCTGTGTAGTGATCCACAAACGGGTGAGATTCGCCGTTTCTTAACGGGTCCAATCGCGTGTGAAATCACCGGGCTCACTTTTTCACCGGATCACAAAACTATGTTTGTCGGAGTTCAACACCCCGGAGAAGACTTAGCACCGTCACATTTCCCAGATGGAGGAAACACCGTACCACGCTCATCGGTTATGATGATTACGCGTAAAGATGGTGGTGTCATCGGTGCGTAATTCATAACGCGAAAGTTAAGTCAAAAGGAGGCAAGTGTGTCTCCTTTTTTGTGGGTGGTAACGTCGGATGTTGAGGGTATTTGAGTCATGGTTGTTGCGTAATAAGCCATCCAGTCATTAGGGCGTAAGGAATAAGCGATTAACGATAAATACTCTCGATAGGTCTATTTGGACCGTTTTGAGGTTTGCTTAATGACGCTCAGAATTGCCTGTGCCATTTCGTCTATGGGGAGCTCTTGCAATACCGCTCCTATTTTTTTTGCCTCACGTGGCATGCCGTAGACAACACTACTTTTCTCATCTTGAGCGAAGGTTTTTGCGCCAGCTTGTTTCATTTTCAATAAACCTGCCGCCCCATCTTTGCCCATGCCAGTTAGAATCACTCCGACACCTAACGTCTTGATGTTTTCAGCAATGGATTCAAACAATACATCAATGGAGGGCTTATGCAGGTTGACAGGTTGCCCTTCACTTAAAATGGTGTAATACACTCCTGCACGTTTTTGGACAAGAAGATGAGTATTTCCTGGAGCAATATACGCATGACCCGACCGAATTATTTGGTCGTGTTGCGCTTCTTGAACCTTAATGGCGCATAAACCTTGTAGACGGGCAGCAAATGAATGAGTAAACCCCGGGGGCATATGTTGAGCAATGACGATACCGGGACAGTCAGTGGGTAGACCTTTTAAGAGCAGAGTAATTGCTTCCGTCCCTCCTGTTGATGCGCCGATTGCTATCAGGTGATGAGTGACATCCCCGAGAGATGGTTTATTGTTTGGAGGGCTAACGGCTGATTTAGCAACTGATTTAATGGTGTTAGTCAATGGAGAGGATTTCTGTTGCTCATATTTAAAGTGTACCGCGGCGTGTTTGAGCTGTTTAATCACTGATATTGCGAATGCCTCAAAGTTGGGGTCTTGTGATTGATGCACGTGGGGTTTGGCAAGACAGGACATGGCGCCAAGTTTTAGTGCTTGTTGTGCGATTGAAGGGTTTCTGTCAATGAGCTTTGAGATAATCACAACAGGCATTGGGCGAAGTGTCATTATTTTATCTAAAAAATCCAGTCCATTCATACCGTCAAGTTCAATGGCGAGAGTAACAACATCTGGTTCAATACGTTTTATCAGGGCTCTTGCTTGCTTTGCATCATGGGCGATAGCTGCGACCGTCATATTGGCTTGGCTGCTTATGATTCTATTTAGAACTTCGCACGTTTCATGACAAGAGTCGGTGATGATTACTTTTAATGGCATAATCACACTCGCGTATACGTCGTTTGCCGTAGCAATACAAACTGGTTCTGATGATCAGGAAAATTCTCCGAGTGACCCAGAAACAGCAGAGAGCCTGCCGGTAAATAGTGAGCAAATTTATTCAAAAGAGAACGTTGAGTATTTTTGTCAAAATAAATCATTACATTTCGGCAAAAAATCGCCTGAAATTGACTATTCATTGGCCATTGTCTATCCATCAAATTCAAACGCTTAAAGTGGACAAGTGCTTTAATTTCCGGCTTGATTTCGTACGTATTATTGTGTTTATGAGTAATAAAAAACTGATGCATTTGCTTTTCCGTGACACGCTCAAGTTGGTCTGGTGTGTAATGCCCTTTTCTGGCGATGGATAGAACATGCGTGTTGAGATCGGTGGCCAATATTTTTACTGGAGGTTTACTTGTCCCAAATACTTCAACCATTGTCATAGCGATACTGTAGGCCTCTTCACCGGTGGAACAGGCTGAGCACCAAATCCTCACAGGTTCCGTTATCGTTGTGTGCACAAAGTGCTCATTAACATAGGCTTTCAATAACTCAAAGTGATAGTGTTCCCTAAAAAAGTAGGTCAAGTTAGTGGTAAGAGCATTGACGAAATATTCCCATTCAGTATGGCTATTGTCACCCAACATCTTAATATACTGGGCGAAATTTGAGAGTTTATTTGCCCTTACACGACCAATTAAGCGATTGTATACAAGATTCTTTTTATTCTTGTGTAATGAAATGCCCACCCGGTTATACACTAACGAGGCAATAGCGTTAAAGTCCGCTTCTGTATAGTCAAGTTGAGCGTTAATTAACATCAAAACTCAGACCAATCGCTGTCATCAGCATGGTTATGAGAGCCTAGTGCTACGTGCATACTTCTCTCACCAAAATGGGATTCACTGGCTACATGCTGAGGGGGGAGTTGCTGTTCACCCGTATCAAATGCTGCCACGTAAACGGCAAGATTAGCGACTTGTTCTTCTAGTGAACTAGCCGCGGCCGAGCCTTCTTCGACTAGGGCTGAGTTTTGTTGTGTGACATCATCGACTTCCAAAATTGATCGGGTAACTTGATCAATCCCAACACTTTGTTCAACAGAGGCTTGGGTAATTTCCTCAATCAATTGCGCGACTTCTTGAATTGAAATGACCACGCTAGAGATTGAGTCACCAGCCTGGGTCGCCAGTTTTGAGCCTACCTCAATCTTGCGTACTGACGAATTGATCAGACTTTTTACTTCTTTTGCCGCAGCGGCAGAACGCTGAGCCAAGTTACGAACTTCGGTCGCCACAACGGCAAAACCCCGACCTTGTTCACCTGCACGTGCGGCCTCAACCGCGGCATTTAGAGCCAGAATATTGGTTTGGAAGGCAATGCTGTCGATAACTGAAATAATGTTCATCACTTCTTGTGAACTGGTATGAATATCGGACATATTTTCAACCACTTGCTTCACGACCTCGCCACCTTTGAGCGCATTTGCCGACGTGTCTTTTGCTAAGCGGTTCGCTTGTTTGGAGTGTTCAGAATTTTGCTTAACGGTAATAGTGAGCTCTTCCATGCTGGATGAGGTGACCTCAAGGCTACGCGCTTGTTTTTCAGTTCTCTGTGCTAGATCTATATTACCAATCGCTATTTCTTTAGTGGCAGTGTTGATGGTGTCGGCAGAAATCTTTATATGCAGAATCATCTCTTTCAATTTGGTGACCGTTAAATTGGAGCTTGTTTTGAGTTCTCCAAACGCGCCTGAATAGTCGGCTGTAATTTTTGACGTCAGATCGCCCTTTGCCAAGGAAGAGAGGACGGTAACGATATCGGTTAGACTGACTTCACTGATTTCTAATAGGCGGTTCATATTGCCGCAAAGCATAGTGAAAAAGGTGTTTTTTCCGTCTAGAGCCATGCGCTGAGAAAAGTCCCCTTCAACCGCGGATTGAATGACATGTTCTATTTCTTTTTCGACGCCTATTTCGGCAGTTCGATCGACCCATTCAGTCACATAGCCAATTTGCTTCCCAGCTTCATCGATAACAGGGTTACTGATGATGTTAAATATTCTGCCATTAATATCGATTTCTTGATTTTTTTCCACTTCAACCGTTTGCTGAGTGTCGTGCTTATCTTGTTGGTTAATTTTGATTAGATTAAGGTCGTTGATGTTGACACCTAATAATTCATTAGTATCAAAATCAGGTGAGTAGGCTTTTAACTCCGCTTCTGCGTGTTTGAACATATTGATGATTGATGGGTTAACATAGATGATGATATTGTCACTATCTACAATCATCATGTTAGTACTTACGTTATCAAGGGCAATCTTGATACGCATTGCCGCCCTTGCTTTTTGACGAACGCTTCCTATCTCGATGGTTCGATCGGCCCATTCGGTAACATAGCCAATTTGTTTTCCGGACTCATCAATAACAGGGTTACTGACGATGTTAAATATTCTGCCATTAATGTCGATTTCTTGAGTTTGTTCAACTTCAATGGTTTGCGGAGTGTCATGTCCACCTTGTTGATAATTGTTTGAGAGTCGGTTTTGCTGATGGATGGTGACTAAATTAAGGTCGTTGATATTCACACCTAATAATCTATTGGCATCAAAATCAGGTGAATAGGCTTTTAGTTCTTTTTCAGCTTGTGTGAACATATCGATGATCGACGGGTTAACGTAGATGATGGTGTTGTCGTTATCTACAATCATCATGTTAGTACTCACGTTATCAAGGGCAATTTTAATACGCGTCGCTGCGATGGCCTTTTGACGGACGCTTTCCATATTATACGCTAACTGTACTTTCATTATTTTTAGCGATTGTAGTACTTGTCCAATTTCATCATTTTTTTCAATGTTAATCTCAAAGAGATAGTCTTTTTTAACAAGGCGAGTAAAGTAACGTCGAATATCACTTAATCTAGAGTTAATATCTCGGTTGAAGATAAAGGCGAAGATTAGATAAGCGACAATGCAAAGTAGGGTAATAATGGATGAGAGCGCGACTTCAAACCAAAAAACGTACTTGCTTTCTTCATAAATATCAATGGATTGTTGTCGGTTTTCTAAAATAAGGTCACCAATAGACTGTTCGTAAGCCAAAATCTCCGTTACGGAGGCGAGGATGAGAGAGCGGAAGTCAGCATTACTACGCCTGCTTTCGTCACTAGAAGATAAAGTCGAATAAATGTCTAATAGTGATGTGGCAGCTAACTGATCGCTTTGTTCGGCGATGATTCGGTATCTCTCGATTTCCGAGGTATGTTCTAAGTCAAATTTATCGATCAGGTTAGTGGTAATTTGCTTAAGTGTTAAGGCATTGTCTTTAAGCGTTTTACTGATATTGAGATGTTTTTCGAAGTCATCGGTTAGCAGCAAGGATTGCAGCAATAGTCGATTTTCTATCCACAGTTTATCGATGGTGAGTAAACGGCTGTACGATTCAATGTGGTTGTTATAAAGGTGTTCAACCGCTTCTTTTTCAGTGTATGAACTGTGTATACCGATGCCGAGCACGGTGAAAAGAGATATCGTTGCGATTAATACTAAACCGAATAGACGTTGTTTGATGCTGAGTGCGTTAATTGAGTTAACATGCTGCTTTTTAACTACTTTCCCACGTTTGATGACGAGATCACCCTGTTCTCCTTCGTTGAATTGTGAATATTGAATCTTTACTTTTTCTAGGTCGACTTTATTAGGCATTGAGCGAACGGACATAAAACCGAGTTGAACCCCATCTTTGTATAATGGGGTTACATCGGATTTCACCCAATAATATCCACCGTTTTTTTGGCGGTTCTTGATAATACCTGACCAGCAATTCCCTAAATTGATTTCGCGCCAAAAGTCTTTGAATACTTCTTTAGGCATATCTGGATGGCGGACGATGTTATGCGGGCTACCTAATAGTTCGTCTCGCGAATACCCACTGACTCGAACAAAATTATCGTCAGCATAGGTAATTTTCCCTGACATGTCAGTCGTCGAGACGAGTATTTCATTTTCCTGAATGAGGTATTCTCTATCTTCATTATTCATGATCATGACCTTTCTTAGTTTCATGAGCTGGCGAGCTGTCAGTTTCAATCTGGTTAAATAGCGCCATATCTTGGCTGCTCATTAATTTGTTTATGTGAATCAAGATGAGCATTAACTCATTTTGCGAGGCAAGCCCTTTAATGTATTTTGTGTCTAATGCACTGGCAAAATCAGGGGGAGGCTGCACATCGACCGTGTCGAGTAATAGCACATCCGCGACACTATCCACGACAATACCGACAATGCGTTCATCAATATTTAAGATAATAACAACGGTCATGTCATGGTACGTAATATCAGACAAGTTAAACTTAATACGCATATCTACTATGGGTATAACCACACCACGTAAATTCATTACACCCTTAATATAAGGTGGCATATTGGCGATAGCGGTGACTTGACCATAGGTTCTGATCTCTTGGACAGTGAGAATATCAATGCCGTAGTACTCTTGACCGAGCCAAAAAGTGAGGTACTCTTTAGCGACGGTCTTGATACTGTTGCCTGAATTGTTTTCGATGCTCAATGTCATGATATGTTCCGTGTCGATTGTCATCTATCCATTTAAAACTGTGTATACCAAGCGCTACATTGGTTGTTCAAAAATAAGCATTAATAACATAGTAGGAAATGGTGGCGTGAGTTCTTGTTAGAGTGTGAAAAAATTAGCGCTGCCTGACTAAATCGGCAACATCTAAAATGAGCGAAACACGCCCGTCGCCCATAATGGTGGCACCGGAAATACAAGGGATCTTACGAAAGTTGTTTTCTAGATTTTTAAGAACGACTTGCTGTTGCCCAATTAAGCTGTCGACAAACAATGCAATTATTTTGTTGCCATGCTCTAACAGTACGACAATACCTTCATGCAGTTCTGTTACGTCCGTATCCAGATTGAAAAACTTATGCAGTCGAAGGATGGGCACGTATTCGTCATGAACTCTGATCATGGTTTCGCCGCTGTTGAGTTTTTTAAGATCATCGATATTGGGTTGAATTGACTCAACAATATAGGTTAGGGGAATAATATAGACATGTTCTCCCACACAGATAGACATCCCTTCTAATATTGCTAAGGTTAGGGGGAGTTGAATGGACATTTTTGTCCCAACCCCCAGTGTTGAACTAATTTCGACAGTGCCACCCATACTGGAGATATTGCGTTTCACCACATCCATACCTACGCCACGACCTGATACGGTAGTAACTTGCTCAGCGGTTGAGAAACCGGCAGAAAAGATCAGCTGAAAGATGTCTTGAACATTCATGTTTTGAGGCAAGTGCATACCATTTTTCTGAGCTTTTTCTACGATTTTTTTTGGGTCAATGCCCAACCCGTCATCTTCAACATGCACAATGACATCACCACCGCGGTAGACCGCTGAGAGTTTTATTGTGCCTTGCACCGGTTTATTTGCTTTGGTTCTTTCTTCGGGGGATTCAATACCATGATCGATACTATTTCGTATTAAATGGGTCAGAGGGTCCACCAGTTTTTCCAATAAGCCTTTATCGAGCTGGGTTTGTTCGCCTTCTATAATCAACCTGATGTCTTTATTTAACGAATTAGATAAGTCGCGCACGATCCGAGGAAAACGACCGAAAACGGTGCCTATCGGCATCATTCGCACAGACATGACGGAAGCTTGCAGGTCACGAGTATTGCTTTCTAATTGGTTAAGTCGTGCGGCTAATAACTCGTTAGCGTCCAACCCAAGATCAAAGGTCAGTTTTTGTAACATAGATTGCGTGATGATGAGCTCACCAACTTGATTGATAAGCTGATCCACTTTTTGTGTACTGACTCGAATCGAAGAAGCCTCGTGTTGCTTGCTTCGAAGTCGAGGGTTCGAACTTCTCTTTCGTTGAGCAGCGTTATTCGGTTCTTTCGGCACTGGTTGATGGCTTGGTATTGAATCTTGTGCGCGGTGATGCCATCGTTTAATGATGTCATCGACAAGATTGGCTTTGATGGGTTTCACTAAATAATCGTTCATTCCTGTTTGTAGGCATTTTTGTTTTTCTTCTTCACCGACCATAGCGGTCATTGCGATGATTGTAATACCTTGGTGCACGTCACCGGCGAGGCCTTCTCTTATGGCTCGGGTTGCTTGGTAACCATCCATTATGGGCATTTGACAATCAAGTAAAATGAATTGATAAGGCTCATTGAGTGCGGCATTTAGACTGTCTAACGCTTGTTGGCCATTTTCTGCGATATCCACAAAGGAATATCCCAGTTTACTCAAAGTGAAACTGGCGACTTTTTGAATCACTTTACTGTCTTCGACCAGTAGGATCTTCAGAGCGGATTTTTCTGAATCAGAAAGATCATGCAGGTTCGAAGAAGGAGGTGTATACGCTGGGTCGGCGGCTATCGGCGGTTTGGCCGAACAGTCTTCTTTGGACGTCGGGGAAGAAGGGAGTGAACTGAAGTGGTTTAATGCTTCACAGACTTGCTTTATGTGTTCATTTGAAACCTCCTCTTCATCATCAAATTGATGGGCAGCTTTCAACGACTCAAGTACGTCTCTGGCTTGCAAGAATACATCAACCATTGTTCGTTGTAATGATATCTGCCCCGTTCGAAGTTGGTCCAATAGGTTTTCGAGAATGTGCGTTACGTGGGATATGTCATCAAAACCAAAAATCCCGGCACCGCCTTTAATTGAATGTACGGCTCTAAAAATGGCGTCTAATACCTCTGATGAGACGGACTCGTTGCCACTTTCATTCATTTCTAGCAGCAGCGACTCCATCTCTTCAAGATGTTCGGTCATCTCTTCAAAAAAGATTTTCTCAAACTGTTGGGCAGAACCGGACATAGTGTCTCTCTATCAATAACCGTATAATGGGTAGCGTTCTAAATACCTATTTTGTGACACTGACAAAATAATAAATAGAGCGTGTTAGAAAGCAGTATGGGAAGGAATGATGGGCTTTCAACTATTTAAGCAGGTTATATTTGATATAATGAACCGTCACATGTAAGCGCCCAGCTCACGGGTGAGCAAAGGCATAATTCGAGTTAGTCGGCATGCCTTTTACATGGCGTAATCACACTCACGTATAGAGAACATTGCCAATATTCGTCCTCCAACGATTAATTAAACGATGGTATGCGAGGGTCTATTAATACAATAATTGCACGCTTATACACTCGCGTTAACGCCAACTTTGATAGAATAAAATTGAGTATTCATCAACGTCAGAATTCAGACCAATCGTTGTCATCATCATGGTTATGCGACGCTGTTGTTACATAGGCATTCTTTTCTCCAAGGTTTGATTCACTGCCACTATTTTGGCTGGAGAGCCTCTGCTCACCCGTATCAAATGCGGCAACATAAATAGCAAGATTGGCGACTTGCTCTTCTAGGGAGCTAGCGGCTGCGGAACCTTCTTCAACCAAGGCTGAATTCTGCTGTGTGACGTCATCGACTTCTAAAATGGCTCGGGTAACTTGATCAATCCCAACACTTTGTTCAACTGAGGCTTGGGTGATTTCCTCAATCAATTGCGCGACTTCTTGAATTGAAACGACTACGCTAGAGATTGATTCGCCTGCCTGGGTCGCGAGTTTAGAACCTATTTCAATTTTGCGTACAGAGGAGTTGATCAGACTTTCTACTTCTTTTGCTGCGGCAGCGGAACGCTGAGCCAAGTTACGAACTTCGGTCGCCACAACAGCAAACCCCCGACCTTGTTCACCTGCACGTGCCGCCTCAACGGCGGCATTAAGAGCCAGAATATTGGTTTGAAAGGCAATGCTGTCGATAACTGAAATAATGTTCATGACTTCTTGTGAGCTGGTATGAATGTCAGCCATGTTTTCCACCACTTGCGTCACGACTTCGCCACCTTTAAGCGCATTCACCGATGTCTCTTTTGCCAAGTGATTCGCTTGCTTGGAGTGTTCAGAATTTTGTTTAACGGTGATAGTGAGTTCTTCCATACTGGATGAAGTGACCTCAAGGCTGCGCGCTTGTTTTTCAGTTCTCTGTGCTAGATCTATATTACCAATCGCTATTTCTTTAGTGGCAGTGTTGATGGTGTCGGCAGAAATTTTTATATGCAGAATCATTTCTTTCAATTTGGTGACCGTTAAATTGGAGCTTGTTTTGAGTTCACCAAATGCGCCTGAATAATCTGCAGTAATTTGCGAGGTAAGATCGCCTTTCGCTAAAGAGGAGAGGACGGCAACGATATCGGTTAAGCTCACTTCACTGATTTCTAATAGGCGATTCATATTGCCGCAAAGCATCGTGAAAAAAGTATTTTTTCCGTCCAGAGCCATGCGCTGAGAAAAGTCACCTTCGACCGCTGATTGAATGACATGTTCAATTTCCTTTTCGACGCCTATTTCCGCGGTTCGATCTACCCATTCAGTCACATAGCCAATTTGTTTCCCGGACTCATCAATAACAGGGTTACTGACGATGTTAAATATTCTGCCATTAATGTCGATTTCTTGAGTTTGTTCAACCCCAGCAGTATGCGGGATATCATGCCCACTTTGTTGGTAATTATTTGAATGTCGATTTTTCTGATGTATAGTGACTAAATTAAGGTCGTTGATATTTAAGCCCAATAATCCTTTGGCATCAAAATCGGCTGAATAACTTTTTAATTCTTTTTCGGCTTGTGTGAACATACCAATAATCGACGGGTTAACATAGATGATGGTGTTGTCGTTATCTACAATCATCATGTTAGTACTCACGTTATCAAGGGCAATTTTAATACGCGTCGCTGCGATGGCCTTTTGACGAACGCTTTCCATATTATACGCTAACTGTACTTTCATTATTTTTAGTGATTGTAATACTTGTCCAATTTCATCATTTTTTTCAACGTTAATCTCAAAGAGATAGTCTTTTTTAACAAGGCGAGTAAAGTAACGTCGAATATCACTTAATCTAGAGTTAATATCTCGGTTGAAGATAAAGGCAAAGATTAGATACGCGACAATGAAAAATAGCGTAATAACCGACGATAGCGCGACTTCAAGCCAAAAAACGTACTTGCTTTCTTCATAAATCTCATGAGATTGCTGTCGGTTTTCTAAAATAAGCTCGCCAATGGACTGTTCGTAAGTTGAAATCTCAGATATGAACGCGAGGATGAGTGAGCGAAAGTCAGCATTACTGCGCTGACTTTCGTCACTAGAAGATAACGTTGAATAAACCTCTACTAGTGATGTGGCAGCTAACCGATCGCTTTGTTCGGCGATGATGTGGTATTTCTCGATTTTAGAGTTATGTTCTAAGTCAAATTTATCGATCAGGCTAGCAGTAATTTGCTTTAGTGTTAAGGCATTGTCTTTAAGCGTTTGGCTGATATTAGTGTATTGTTCCAAGTCATTAGTTACGGTTAGGGGTTGCAACAATAGTCGATTTTCAGCCCACAGTTTATCGATGGCGAGTAGATGGGAATAAGATTCAATGTGGCTGTTATAAAGGTGTTCAACTGCTTCTTTTTCAGTGTATGAACTGTGTATACCGATGCCGAGCACGGTGAAAAGAGATATCGTAGCGATCAATACTAAACCGAATAGACGTTGTTTGATGGTAAGCGCATTAAGTGAGTGTGCGTTTTGTTTTTTAACCACTTTCCCACGTTTGATGACGAGATCACCCTGTTCACCTTCTTTGAATAGTGAGTATTGAATCTTTATTTTTTCTAGATCAACCTTATTAGGTATTGAGCGAACGGACATAAAACCAAGTTGAACCCCATCTTTGTATAAAGGGGTCACATCGGATTTTACCCAATAATATCCACCGCTTTTTTGTCGGTTCTTGATAATACCTGACCAGCAATTCCCTAAGTTAATTTCTCGCCAAAAATCTTCGAATACCTCTTTAGGCATATCTGGATGGCGGACGATGTTATGCGGGCTACCTAATAGCTCGTCTCGTGAATACCCACTGACTCGAACGAAATTATCGTCAGCATAGGTAATGTTCCCTGACATGTCAGTCGTCGAGACGAGTATTTCATTTTCCTGAATGAGGTATTCTCTATCTTCATTGTTCATGATCATGACCTTTCTTAGTTTCATGAGCTGGCGAGCTGTCAGTTTCAATTTGGTTAAATAGCGCCATATCTTGGCTGCTCATTAATTTATTTATGTGAATCAAGATGAGCATCAACTCATTTTGTGACGCAAGCCCTTTAATGTATTTTGTGTCTAATGCACTGGCAAAATCAGGGGGAGGCTGCACATCGACCGTGTCGAGCAATAGCACATCTGCGACACTATCTACGACAATACCGACAATGCGTTCATCAATATTTAAGATAATAACAACGGTCATGTCATGGTACGTAATATCAGACAATTTAAACTTAATACGCATATCTACAATGGGTATAACCACACCACGTAAATTCATTACGCCCTTAATATAAGCGGGCATATTGGCGATAGCGGTGACTTGGCCATAAGTTCTGATCTCTTGGACAGTGAGAATATCAATGCCGTAGTACTCTTGACCTAGCCAGAACGTGAGGTATTCGTTGGCTACCGCTTTTATATTGTTGCCTGAATTGTTCTTGATGCTTGATGTCATGGTAAGTTCCGCGTTTACTAGCGTTTATAATCTGAAATACTGATAAAAAAGTGAGTAGAGCCTGTTAGGAAGCAGTATGGTAAGGAATGCTTGTCTTTCAAATAATTCCGAGCATTTTAGTTGTGTTTGAGAAGGGAACTCTGCCGCTAAAAATGATAGAGTCCTAATTGTCGCTATAGGCTTTTATCCATTTAATTGAACCAATAACTTCTATTAAATCGCGCCGTCGTCTTCTTCATACTTTAAGATCTTAGTGGTTAAGGAAGGCGACAATCAACGAGCAAGGAGAGTTAATGCTTAATTCTGAAACAGCGAAAGCGGTGATCGATCATGCACTTTTTTTGGGGGCTGATTTCGCCGAATTATTCGTTGAACATCATCAAACTAGCACTGTCCAGATTGCGTCAAGCGAAGTGGACAAAGTCAATTCAGGTATCGATTTTGGTATTGGTATCCGTCTTTTTTTCGGTTACAAAGTACTTTACGGTTACACCAACAGCACAAATGAAGCGGAATTAAAACGCGTTACGTCGCTGCTGGCTGCAAAAGATAAACGCGATCAAATCGCCTCTGCGGGTAGCTTGAACCTAAATCGCTATCCACTTCAACATCGTTGCCGCCTACCTTTGGGAAAAGACGCGAACCTAGATTCAAAGATTGAATTTCTACTTAACGTTGATCAGGCAACGCGTTCTGAAAGTGAATACATCAGCCAATTTATTGGCAGCGTACTGCAGCGTGAACAACAGGTTTCTATCTTTAATTCTGACGGTCTGCATGTGGATGATACTCGTCACTACATTCGTGTCGCGGGAAATACGGTTGCGCAGAAAGATAACGAGCAATCTTCAGGTTCGGAAGGCCCTGGTGCGCTAGCTGGTTGGGAATTTAGTGAGCAACTGGATGCGAGGGAGCTTGGTCAAACCATCGCCCAGCAAGCATTGGTGAAGTTGGGAGCGGATGCGTGTCCATCAGGCGAAATGCCAGTAGTGATAGGCAATGGTTTTGGTGGTGTTATCTTCCATGAAGCATGTGGTCACTTGCTTGAAACCACGTCGGTTGCGAAAAAGGCCTCGGTATTTCATGACAAAATGGGTGAAATGATTGCGAACAGCGCGGTTAATGCGGTGGATGATGGCACGATGACCAACGAGTGGGGATCCATTCATGTTGACGATGAAGGCATGCCAACGCAGCGTACCCAACTCATTAAAGACGGTAAGCTCTCCAGTTTTATGGTCGATAAAATGGGAGGCCTGAAGACGGGCTATGAGCCGACCGGATCTGGACGTCGCCAAAACTACAAATTCGCCCCGACATCACGGATGCGTAATACTTTCATTGAAGAAGGAAAACATTCGCTCGATGAGATGCTGGCGGGAATAGAGCGCGGTATTTACGCGAAAAAAATGGGTGGTGGCTCTGTGCAACCGGGAACGGGCGAATTTAACTTTGCTGTTCGCGAAGCCTATTTGATCGAAAACGGTAAAATTACCAAGCCTTTAAAAACGGCAACACTGATTAGTACCGGACCAAAAGTACTGCAAGAAATTAGCATGGTCGGCAAAGACATGGCACTTGCCCCTGGTATGTGTGGCTCGGTGAGTGGCGCGGTGCCAACAACGGTCGGTCAGCCTTCGCTGAAAGTGGACAATATCTTAGTTGGAGGCGGTAACTAATGAGTCAAGAACGGATGAGTCAAGAACAAATGAGCCAGCAACAAACACTTATTAATTCGATTGATCACGTGCTGTCTGAAGCGAAACGTCAAGGGGCTGAAGCTGATGTCATTGTTAATCGCAATAGCAGCTTTTCTCTTAAAGCGAACCAAGGTCAGCTAGATGAGTATAAGGTGAGCTCAAGTCAAGTACTGGGGGTGCGAGTGGTAAAAGACGCTCGGGTAGCAACCAGTTACTCAGAGTCACTAGAGCAGCCAAGCCTAGATTTAATGCTAACGAATGCCTTACAAAGTGCGCGTTTCTCTAAGCAAGATGGGCATCAAAGTATTCGCTGCGTAGAGAGCGTAATTACAACGGATATCGCGGAAATTGCTCAACAAGACACCACGTCAGTAGATGAAAAAATCGCGCTGTCCTTAGCACTGGAGCAAGGTGTTGTTTCGCGTCCTTATGCGACCAGTTCCCCTTACAACGGCTACAGTGACGGTGAAGCGCAACTGATCATTGCCAATACTCAAGGGACAATGTGTCAGCACTTTGAGCGTTCATTTAGTTGCTATGCGTATACGCTGTTTGAAAAAGACGGCAAACAATCTATGGCAGGTAAGGTGTCGGTAGGTCGTCGTTTTGACGAGTTAGACGCAGCATTCTGCATTGATGAGGGTTATAACCTTGCTCGGGATTTAATTGAAGGCGCTCCCGTTGCCACTGGCAATTACTCTGCAATTTTTAACGTTAATGCGTTAAGCAGCCTATTTGCTGCCTTTGGCAGTGCGTTTTCCGGTGTCAGCGCAATGAAAGGTATCACGCCACTCGCTGACAAGCTTGGACAATCTGTGGCGAGTGAGTTGATTACATTAACGGACGCTGCGTATATGCCGAACGGTATGGCCATTGCCGCTTTTGATAGTGAAGGGTTTGCCACTCAAGATAATATTCTTATCGCCGATGGTCGGTTGAATACGTTACTGCATAACAGCCAAACAGCAAGTTACTTAGGCGCAACGTCAACGGCAAGTGCGTCTCGTGGGGCCAAGTCGAGCTTAGATGTATCCGCTAATCATAAACTTATAGCATCAGGTAACAGCAGCGTCTCAGAGGTAAAAGCTGGCGAATATTTGGAGCTTATTGAATTGCAAGGCGTGCATTCCGGGGCGGACGCGGTCAGTGGTGATTTCTCATTTGGTGCGAGTGGCTTCTTATGTAGAGATGGCCAACGTGTTCAGCCCGTACGCGGCATCACGGTTGCAGGGAATTTCTATAAAATGTTGAAAGAAGTAGAAGCGGTAGGGGAGATTCAGCTTATCAACGATAGCCGTACCTTCTTTGCGCCTGACATTCGCTTTGCTCGCTTGAGTATTGGCGGTAAATAGCGAGTTATTGCGCGATGTTAGTTACCTAAAGGGGCTCGATTGA
>NZ_JAKRRY010000180.1 GCF_026191675.1 Vibrio qingdaonensis
AGAAGAAGGAGTTAAGCAAGTCTTTAAAGCAATGGCGGCTCATAGTTATCAAACATCGAATTTTGAAACATGGTGTGGTTTAAACTTGCTTGCCGTGGACGGTGTTGTCTGGAGAACAACAGATACCCCCGAAAATCACCAAGAATTTAAAGCACAGCGTAATAATGGCGTCGAAAATATCTATCCTAAAGTTCGTATGGTGTGCCTGATGGAACTGACGAGTCACCAGCTAATTGATAGTACATTTTCGGACTATCGAACCAATGAAATGCGTCTGGCGGAAGAGCTCATTGAGCAAGTTCCGGAGCATTCACTCACTATTTTTGACAAAGGC
>NZ_JAKRRY010000181.1 GCF_026191675.1 Vibrio qingdaonensis
TCAAGATCTCGGGGCTATAGCTCAGCTGGGAGAGCGCCTGCCTTGCACGCAGGAGGTCTGCGGTTCGATCCCGCATAGCTCCACCATTCTTGAAATATTCTTTCCCACGAAGGAATTAAAACTAATGTGGGCGATTAGCTCAGTTGGGAGAGCACCTCCCTTACAAGGAGGGGGTCACTGGTTCGAGCCCGGTATCGCCCACCATCTTTAAAGACATTTATGAAGTGTATTTAAAAATGGTTTAATTAGTTTTAACTAAGTAAACACATGCTCTTTAACAATTTGGAAAGCTGACGAACAACATTTGATTTAATGTTGTTCAAATAAAAGTT
>NZ_JAKRRY010000182.1 GCF_026191675.1 Vibrio qingdaonensis
ATTCTGGTATCACCACCTCCCCTAATGGCACGTATCGCGCCTTGTTTTCTGTTCGATAAAAGCTGATTTTCTTTATCTTCCAGCCGTAACGTAAATACTTAGTGTCGGTCAGATAGTAGCCCTCTCCCATTGAAAACCGCTCTCGATGCTCCACACTTTTTTCTTTGTCATTAAGAAAAGCCGTCTCTGGGTGATTGAGGCTCGCTTTACGCATTTCCGAAAACAAGTGCCTGTTGTGCTTCGACCATGCCAGTATGATGATCTTTAACGTTTTGGTATGAAACTCTCCCGCATATTGCTCACTGATTTCTGCATCATAGTCGGTGAGAGT
>NZ_JAKRRY010000183.1 GCF_026191675.1 Vibrio qingdaonensis
CTTTATGACGGTCAATGACCATCTGTTGACGTTAAGGACTGGTTATCATACTCGCCGAAATACCATTGTCGTGCCATGGATGCTGATGCTAACCATATTAACCCTGTATTTTCTCTACGATTCCAGCCACAAATATGACTTTGAGTCTCAAAAGGCTCGAGCTGAGCGTATGATTGAAAGCTATAAAGAAGACAAAGCCAGATACATAAACCGCCTTTCAGATGCACAAAAGGAAGGAGATAAGAAAAAAGAAGATATTTATCGGCGCGGGATAGCTCTCGCAGATAATTCCATTAAAGGTTTCAGTATCTATTTTGAGCAAGACGGTG
>NZ_JAKRRY010000184.1 GCF_026191675.1 Vibrio qingdaonensis
TTTATTTCAACGACATAACAAAATAGCACAACCATCAAAACAACCACCTAAACCGCCATTATCACCAGCTATACAGAGATACCACTTAGCCCCTTAAGTAAATAACGCGACCATAAGGCCAAATTACTAGCTATTTTACCTAGCAATCCATTCGAAAATAATTGTCACATAATCGCAGTAAAACCGCCCCAAATGGGTAGCTCATAATAAAAAAAAGTGGGCAAATGCCCACTTAAAAGTAACCGCTGACAATACGTATTACGCATTAATGATCATTGGTTAAAAATATCAGGTAACAAACATTACCTAATGCAGAAATCAAACGCTGT
>NZ_JAKRRY010000185.1 GCF_026191675.1 Vibrio qingdaonensis
GGGCGTTAGTTGCACTTAGAAATTTAGTGGTCAAATCATTGTCCCTTTAGCTATGCGGCGACAAGCCCCACTGCTTAACGTTCTTTCCGGTGGCAGCACCAATTAGTCGTTCGCTTTAGCCCTCGAGGTTTCGCGGCACTGCTTTTTGTGTCCGTCCGTGAGCAACGAAAGTAACATCTTCCTTAACCCGTTTTTCAGTGACTTCGGCGGTTTCTTTTTCGCGCCAACTCACGTTAATCGAAAGATGTCAGTTCTGTCAGCTATCAAATACGGCTTGGTGATAGTAATTTGGTTTACAGCAAGCAGTTAGCACCTTGGTGCAAATAAG
>NZ_JAKRRY010000186.1 GCF_026191675.1 Vibrio qingdaonensis
CTTACTCACGAAGAATGGCTTTTATTTTCACTTTTTTGAAAGGTGAAGACAAAAGAAACTAAATGTGGGCGATTAGCTCAGTTGGGAGAGCACCTCCCTTACAAGGAGGGGGTCACTGGTTCGAGCCCGGTATCGCCCACCACTCTCTAAATATTTTTGGAAGTATCAATCCAAACCACTACTCTTGTTGTTGGTTTGCATTTTTGACTCCGAAAGTCGTTAGAAAGTGCTTTTTAGCACGCGTTTCGAAAGAAACTAGCTCTTTAACAATTTGGAAAGCTGACGAACAACATTTGATTTAATGTTGTTCAAATAAAAGTT
>NZ_JAKRRY010000187.1 GCF_026191675.1 Vibrio qingdaonensis
TCATTGACCGTCATAAACGGTTCGAGCGGGTCTTTCATTGGGACAACAATCACTTCTGCTCGAAATTGCGCCCACCATTTTGAAAAAGGTTGCGCTTTTGTTGTGAATATTCCTTTAGAGCCGCGATTCATTTACTTTCCCCAAGGTGTAGTATTTGGTTTTTCATCAAACATGCCTATTTGACTCGTGCTTATGTAGCCGCTGTTGGTTAAATAGCGTTTTGGCACAATGGTGTTTGGCGTCGGTTCGTAGCACCAGAGCAGACGAGCCGGATGTGAAAATTCGACATTGACCGTGACATGCAGGCCGTCTTCTTT
>NZ_JAKRRY010000188.1 GCF_026191675.1 Vibrio qingdaonensis
TCGAGTAAGGGCTTGTTTTCTTATGTGCCGATTTTCCTTTCGACTCGCATCACTGGATGGCGCTCGCAGACTGTTCACCATCCTCAATCAGAACCTTCTCTGCAAGGGTTAATAAACGCTTCGCGCCCCTGCAGAGAAGAACCCTGTTTGAGATCTGGACAGCCAAGCGGCTCCATAAAAGTGATACTCAAACAGAAAGGAAACTTGTCATGGCACAACAAAACTCAACCCCAACTCTCTCTACATTGACGCTCAGCGACCAGCGTTTCGCCGCTGGGCACGAAAGCTCACCAAAAAATGATATCTCTTTACTGCG
>NZ_JAKRRY010000189.1 GCF_026191675.1 Vibrio qingdaonensis
GGTTATGTATCGCCAAAGAAGACGGCCTGCATGTCACGGTCAATGTCGAGTTTTCGCATCCAGCGCGTCTTATCTGGTGTTACGAACCGACACCAAACACCATTGTGCCAAAACGCTATTTAACCAACAGCGGCCACATAAGCACGAGTCAAATAGGTATGCTTGATGAAAAACCAAACTCAACACCTTGGGGAAAGTAAATGAATCGCGGCTCTAGAGGAATATTCACAACCAAAGCGCAACCTTTTTCAAAATGGTGGGCGCAATTTCGAGCAGAAGTGATCGTCGTCCCGATGAAAGACCCGCTCGAACC
>NZ_JAKRRY010000019.1 GCF_026191675.1 Vibrio qingdaonensis
AGTGCGGGCTATTACAAATGTATTCTTAGATAGTGTCATAGTATAAGCGAGTAGCGCTTATACTGTTTACCTAAGTCATTACGCTTCAGCGTTATGATAAACCTGTTGAACGTCATCACAATCATCAAGCATATCAAGGAACTTCTGGAATTTTTCATCATCTTCCGCCGGTACCGCAGTGTGCGTTTGTGGAACGAAAGTGATCTCTTCTACATCAAGTACCAGCTCAGGGTACTCTGCAGTAAGCGCTGTTTTGGCTTTAAAAAACTCAGTGTTCGGCGCAAAGACAGTGATAACGCCATCTTCTAGCTCAATGTCAGCCACATCAACGTCAGCCATCATTAGCGCTTCAAGTACTGCTTCTTCGTCTTCACCTTTGAACTGAAATACAGCTTGGTGTTCAAACATATGAGCTACAGCACCAGGGCCGCCAATTTTAGCACCGGTTTTAACAAAGCACTGACGAACATCTTGGAACGTGCGATTGCCGTTGTCAGTTAAACAGTCAACAATAACGCTTACACCACCAGGTCCAAATCCTTCATAGCGTGCTGCATGGTAGTCTTCACCACCACCGCCGTTAGCTTTGTCTAACGCTTTATCAATAACGTGCGCTGGAACTTGGTCTTTTTTCGCTTTAGCAATCAAGTGCTTAAGCGCTAAGTTCATATCAGGATCGCTACCGCCATTTTTAGCACTAACGTAAATCTCTTTACCGTATTTGGAATAAACTTTAATTTTTGCGCCTGCAGTTTTTGCCATTGAGGCTTTGCGCACTTCAAAACTTCTTCCCATCGGGATGTTCTCTCTTATTCAATTTAATGCGAGGATTTTATCAAATCACGGAGGCAAATCAATTGTGATGAGTCATGTAAACAATCACAACACACCCATCATCTTCTTGTATTTGGCCACACATTGCTCAAACCACGCTTTTTCAGCTTCATCACGGATATTTTCAAGCTGAGTTCTGATGGCATCAGGACCCACTTTTGCCTCTTTAAGCTGCCAAACGACATAAGAGGCCTGCTTATCCAGCTCAACTTTGTTTTTCTCTGCTGGAGGCAGTAACGATAAGTTGTAAGACATAGCAATTCGTTGATTAGTTCAAGTGATCGCAGAATATAGCACCGATGAAGCCCAGAACTCAAATCAAGTCGCTAAAAATACGAAAGGGTGGCATATGCCACCCTCTTAATTTGACGCTGTCGCGATCAATGAATCAAACCGAGCTCTCTCGCTTCTTCAAGAGTCAATCCACTCTCTTTGATTTCTCTCAACGCTTCAATGCGTCTTCGCGCCTCTGCTGACTTAACTTGCTTAGCTGGGCGTTGCTCTTCCATGTACTCTTCTGAGTGATCCCATTTTGTCGTGATAGACGTCATATCTTCATGGTCGATAGAATTAATGGACATTATTTCCTCCAGATAAACCATGTCTAGGACACCTAATCTGTAGCAAAGGATAATTTTGTTGTTAAGGGAAATAAGTTCAGAGTGTGACTTAATCAATACTTCTGAATAGAAGTTAAAAAATGAAGACAATTAGCTTTGAATTTGATGAAATTGCCAAGTACATTCTGAGGCTTACCCCGTCAAAAACTGACGTGATCCAGATCCCCATTTTTACCCATCAATTCATACATGCATTAAGCGCTAAGAAGTCAGCTGATTGCTTATTTTCAAACAAGCAAAAAAAAGCGAGTTCAAAAGAACTCGCCAAAAATATATCAGAATGAATGTAACAATATGAGCCAATCTACATGTTTAGATAGAGAGGACAAAAGGTTGTCTATTCGGAATAAATAATAACCACCATATCGTTTAACATTGTCAATGCTTTGTCAGCGTTATGTCTGTATCTCAACAATTTTCTCCGCCAACAGACACCTAGATTGATACTTCATCCAAAACTCGAAAAACCGCTTCGTCAACTTGGCCTTGGTAGACACTTTTACATACTTTTTTTCGCACCGCTAATGCCGAGATTAAACGTTCTATCGACAAATGTTTATTCTCTTGCCGAGAATTATATAACTCTACCACTTGGCTCAAAGTTTCATACGGAATCACATTATCATCGACACGTAGCCAATCAAGCTTCTCCATGAGCTCATAGCACTCTTGTTTAATTGAAGCCAGTGAATGTCCAGTCATTGCTGACAATGCCGTTATACTGCGTTCTAGAGCCTCTGGTGAGGTATATTTAGATAATACAATAGTAATCTCATCAGCATTGATCTCGACAAGATGCTTACGTTGCTTAACTCGACGACCTAAATTCCCTTTCGGTGATGGTGCTTTACGTTGGATAGGTTCAAACTCACCATCAATAATGGATGAAAGCTCATCAAGCTGCTTACGGCTCACCAATTCATGTCGCAGTGGGTTAGGTAGCGTTGGTGCCATGTTACGTTTACCAGCATTTGTCGTACGAGCGCGTGAGTAACGCAACACCTCTTCCACATCGCATCGAATATCAACCTGAAAGTCAGGTAATTTGGCAGAAGGATCTAAACACGTTAATGTCAGATGATAGCCCCATAAATTCACATCGAATTCGATATCTGACTGGGGATCTTCACCCAATCGTCTTAATTCTCGTAGAAGATCCATAGAAAAACGTCGCCACTCGATATTTCGGGCTAGCTTTTGGTTCAATTCCGAGAGCAATAACGAATCCGTATGACGACGCGCCATACGGCTACGGAAGTACGAGTAAAGTTGGAATACCAAGGTATGTTGCTTCAAGATTTCTGGTGGAAATAGGAAAAAGTAATCTCGAGTCAGCAGTTCTTCATAAAATGACGGTTCCCAAACCAAAATGTACAAGTTCGGTTTGATTTTAATTTCGCCGTCAGCGCCTTCACGAGGCGCTTCTTCAGAAGCGGTAATTGTTCTGGCGATAAAGCGGAAACGATCACTCTTAAACCCTTCTGGCATATTTTCGCTTAGCCAGCGCCCTGTTAGTTCGTGAAGCTGAAAGTCAGTAAATTCGATGCGATCGATACTATCACGAATAGAATCACGCGCAGGGCCGCTGTCCTTTTTGCCTCTCAAGGACAAAATGTCAGTGATGTAGAGTGGCGTCTTATTTGGAACATGTTTAGCATCAAGTTGATATTCTTCATGATGATGATCATGGTATTGAACGGTAAGCGTAAACAACGCGAATAGTGTCATCAGATCATCAACCGTCATAATATTTTTAGACGATCGTGTTTCTATTACCGCTCGAGTGCCAGAGATCGATACCATCGATTTTTGGTAGCTTTTCCGAGTTCTTGGCGGAGCTAGCGCTTGATCAATGATACCTGCCCAGTTTGTCGGCGATACAATGAACTGATCCGCCTCATCACGCATTGCTGGTGGTGTGTATAAACCATGTTCATTCAACAAACGTTTATTAACTTGAGTCTGAGCTAATGCTTTAGATTTCTTTTGCTTTTCCGATTGCTTGACGGATTCTGTGATTAGGCTTGTGGCGCCTAATACTGAGACGAGTTGGTTTGGATTAACGAACCGATGTAGCATCGTTTTTCCGGCCAAACCTTCTTCAAATCTAACAGGCAGTTGAGAAAATAAGCCAATGTTAACTGCCGCGCGAAGCCGTTGTTGTATGGCAGCTCGTGTGAGTTTGCCGTCGGTCGCGATAATAAGTTCGGTTGTTGATACGTAACCATCTTTTGAACTGAATCCTCGTAAGGAGATGAGATTAAGCAGTTCAAGGATACTTTTCGTTACGCCCTTGAAGTGTTGGTATTGCTCAATCCAATCTACGGATGCTTCAGTAATTTCAAAGAGGTGTCCCCCTTTATGATCTCTTGGGAGCTTGATCAGTACTTTATTATTATCACTCATGATTAGATCTATATCACACTATCCGTAATTCCGATATTGTTCCAAAGAATAAAGAAAAACAGATCATAAATAAAGGATTATTTTTATCGATCAGTTTTTATGATCTATCTGATAATACTGATCTAATATGATTAAGTGATCTAATGATCTGGGTGAGTTTTTACTCTCAAGTTATTGTTTTTGAAGTGTTAATTTTAACCGTCTTTGGACGCATGATCATGATGGGTCCGAAACGATGATCATTAAAAATAGAAAGCATGATCATTAGTAAAAGAAACGATGATCATGAACGCACTGAAAAGATGATCATCTATATTTAGGAACAATGATCAAGTAATAAAATTAACTTACCCACAGGTTATTCTCTTTAACCGTCAATTCTCTTCGATTTCTATCACGGATTGACTCGTTTACCATTGGAAGCATGATCAAGATGTGGAAGATACGTCTATTTTTGCGTGTTTTTTCATCAATTATATAAGTTTTGTGATTTTCGAATAATGTCTTGAGCTGAATTCGTTAAATGGCGAGGTATCACTGTGTTTTAGGAACCATGATCAAGTGCCAAAGCATGGCTCTTTTGTATTTCAATTTATTAATAACGCATGGTTAATTGCGTAAACCCCTTATTCCACCTAGCATTAGCCGTAGTTTATTATCTAAATATCATGCTTCCGCTGCTTTTGGTTCTTGATCATTCTTCCTTATTTCCGATCTTATTATGCATTTCGTCAAACATAGACTATTGCTGCACTGACCCTTGATCATGCTTCAGCCCTCTTGGTCATATTTGATGTAAATAGAGAGCTTTCCTTGATCATGTTTCCATTCCTTTATTGAAATGAGTTAATTACTCGCGATTCGTATCAATCAATTCGATATTTGTTTCGTTTTTCTTGCTCGGCAGAATATGCTATGCCGACAAATTGCTGAAATAAGTAAGTTTGTCTTAGCAATCTTAATTCAAACCTCAGCTACCGTAATTTAGCGGTCAATCATAATCGTTCCGGATATTGAGTCGTTTACATTGTAAATGAGTGACGCTGTAACACTTTTAAAGTTTACTAGGTTCATCACTAGATTAGTGATTATATTTGTTCAATTAATCGTCATTAATCACAAATTGACAATACATTGTCAAAATAAGTGCAATTATACTCATTAAATGTATGGACAGCTTTTTTGTGAGAATGTACGATAATGCTGTACATTATTTGATTGGGTTACTTGACTGGAACTTAGATATGAAAAGAGAACAAACTATCGATAATCTTTGTCGCCTCGCAGAGCTTACTCAGCAGGTGCAAGCCGATCGTATTGAAATAGTATTAGAAGAACGAAGTGAAGAACATTTTCCTCCCATGTCTAAGGCCATGATGGAGACTCGCTCTGGTTTAACGCGTCGAAAATTGGATGATGCGATTAGCAAATTAGAAGCTGATGGTCACCAATTTACTAAAAATAATGCCAATCATTATTCTATCTCGTTGCAAGAAGCCCATATGTTAATGGATGCGGCTGCGGTGCCAAAATTCCATCAACGAAAAAATAATCAGGATAATAAACCTTGGATTATTAACGTACAAAACCAGAAGGGCGGAACTGGAAAATCGATGAGTGCTGTGCACTTGGCTGCTTGTTTGGCGCTGAACTTAGAAAAACGTTACCGTATTTGTTTGATAGATTTAGACCCGCAAGGTTCATTACGTCTGTTCTTGAATCCACAAATTAGTTCTTCAGATCATGATAATATTTATTCTGCAGTAGATGTTATGCTAGAAAATGTTCCAGAAGGGACTGAAATTGATTTAGAGTTCTTGCGCCGCAACGTTTTATTGCCAACTCAATATCCTAATTTGAAAACAATTTCTGCGTTTCCAGAAGATGCAATGTTTAATGCGGAGGCGTGGCAAAACCTGTCACAAAACCAGTCACTTGATATCGTTAAGCTATTAAAAGAGCAGTTAACAGATAAGATAGCTGAAGACTTTGACATCATAATGATAGATACAGGTCCCCACGTTGACCCATTAGTTTGGAATGCGATGTATGCTTCTAATGCGTTACTTATACCATGCGCAGCCAAACGACTAGATTGGGCCTCGACGGTCAACTTTTTCCAACACCTTCCAACTGTATATGAGATGTTCCCGGACGATTGGAAAGGGCTTGAATTTGTACGCTTGATGCCAACGATCTTTGAAGATGATAATAAAAAGCAAGTATCCGTTTTAACAGAAATGAATTACTTGCTTGGCGACCAAGTTATGATGGCGACGATTCCTCGTAGTCGAGCATTTGAAACGTGTGCTGATACTTACAGCACGGTTTTTGACCTTACTGCCGGTGACTTTGAAGGTGGTAAAAAAACATTGGCGACCGCGCAAGATGCGGTGCAGAAAAGTGCACTAGAATTAGAAAGAGTGTTACATAGCAACTGGGCTTCATTGAACCAAGGGTAATAGAAGATGGCAATTAAAACTTCTGATCTGAATGCAAAATTATTTGGAAAAGCTAATAAACGACGCGCTTCTACGCCTCAAGAGGCGCAAAGCGCTGCGAAAGAACAAGCACAAGTTATTGAGCTCGCGGTTGCGGGTGAAGATCTTGTGTCATTTGAATTAATTCGTATCCCAGCCGATCAAATTGAGAAAACAACCTTTGTTTTCCAAGAAAACGCACGTGAACAATCATTCCTAAATGAACACGCGCTGTCAGATGTCCTTGCGACATTACGTGACAAAGGACAACAATATCCGGCAGTAGGTCGTCGTCAAGAAGACGGTAGTATCGAAGTTCTCGACGGTAGTCGTCGTAGAATGTCTTGTATTATTGCTAATCAAGAATTCTTGATTTATGTCGCTAACAATATTAATGCCGATCATGCTAAGTTTTTGTCGGATGTCGCGAATGCCCACAAGCCTCTATCATTGTATGAGAAGGGCAAAGAAATGTTAGCCAAGCTCGATAGTGGTGAAGCAGAAGATCAGAAAGCGTTGGCAAAAATGTTTCAGTGTAGTGAAGCATTAGTCAGTGGTGCACTAAAGGCTGCGGACCTGCCTTTAGAGTTACTTCAAGCTTATCCTAACGTTAGTGATTTAGGTCGCCCCACCATTGTTAAGCTGCATAAGCAGTTTAACGAGCTTGGCGATGATAATCAGCTCAAGCTTATCTCTCGCTGTGGTGAAACAGATGGTTTTATCTGGCAGCAAAGCAGCGCTCATGGTGTGGCGCGAATCACTAAAGAAGTATCTGAAACATTGGAAACTTGGATGCACGAGCTTGTACCGCCAAAGCGCACTAAAGTTACCAAGACAGATTTAGTCAAAGGGCGAGCAAGTTATACCCGTAAAGGACCTAACTTAGCGGTTAACTTGAAGAAGGTCGATGATCAAACAATGGACGAGATATTAGCGTTCATTAAATCTAAGATTCAATAAGAAATGCCCCGCAGAAGCGGGGTATTTTTTTATGCTAATATAGACGTAGCCTTTTTTAATATACAACGCTATGTCACATATAACCTCTAAGCAATATCAATCCATCAAGCCTATCCTTTACGCCGCAAAACAACATTTTACTCGTGGCGTATTCTTACTCGAGGGAAACTCGGACTGGGTTCAATCCTTTATTTCTGAATTTATGGTCGATGCCGAGAACTCGCCGGTTTGCCAATTAGGTGGCGACGCTTTCTTCGGTACTCACTATTATTCCGCCAAACAAGGCCGCCAGCTTCTAGGTGTCGAAAGTCGTTCTATTGTCGTCTCATTGGATGATGGGTTCGATGCAAACAGCTTTAACGCCGCCGTTGGTAGCTTGGTGGGTGGTGGGTGTTTAATTTTAGTTTGTCGTACTATCTCAGGGCTCGACCCTTGGCTTCAGTCCTATCTTTCATGTCTTCCTATCTTGCCCGAAGGGCAGGAGAGTGTTTGTAATACTAATCAGTGGCTAAGCAACACGCAGGCGTTAAGTATTACCGAAGGTGAAGTGTGTTATGACCAGCAATGCCATGCCATTACGCTGATAGAAAAAGTGTTAAGAGGACATAGAAAAAGACCATTGGTTCTGACGGCTAACCGTGGTCGTGGGAAAAGCAGCGCGTTGGGGTTGGCGGCTAAACGGCTTTTGGAAAAAACACCTCTGAAAATTATTGTCGTCGCACCAAGCAAACAGGCGGTTGCTCCAATTTTTGAACATGCTGGCGTATCGCACCGGCATCAAGGCTCTTCACTTATGTTTGTAGCGCCAGATGAATTACTAGAAAAGCGACCGAAGTGTGATTTACTTTTTGTTGATGAAGCCGCAGCTATACCTGTTTCTATGCTCAAGTCGATTATCGGAAACTATCATCGTGTCGTACTGACGACCACGATTCATGGCTATGAAGGTTGTGGAAGAGGTTTTAGCCTTAAATTTGTGCCTTGGCTTTTGGACACTAGACCTGGAACTCAGGTTTACCAAATGGATCAACCGATAAGATGGGCGATGAATGACCCTTTAGAAGCGTGGTGTGCGTCCACATTTATGCTTGACTGTGAGCTAGCCGACGTTGATTCAGCGTTACTCGACAAGCAGATTGAACATTCGAGCTTATCGATGACTACGTTTACGAGTAAAGGCCAATTGAGGCAAAGCCCTTTATTACCACAGGCATTTGCATTATTAGTTAACGCCCATTATCAAACGTCGCCTAACGATCTTATGTTACTTCTTCAGGACGATAATGTTGAGCTGCATATCATCACGATTGAGCAGCGTGTTGTCGCGAGTATGCTTGTTCATTACGAAGGCGCACTATCAATTGAAGCTGTAGATTCGATCATGCTTGGGCGGTCACGCCCTAAAGGACATTTGATACCGTGTGATTTAAGTAACCATTTAGGGCTTTCCGAACCCGGGACACAACGATGCGCACGTATCATGCGAATTGCTGTTCACCCAATGCTTCACTCTAAAGGTATTGGTCGAGAACTGTTATCTCGTTACGCAAATACTATCCCCAGACCTGTAGATTATCTTGCAACATCGTTTGGGCTAACACTTCCTTTATTGGATTTCTGGCTCGACAGTGATTATTTGCCTGTGAGACTTGGCGCCTCCAAAGATCAATCTAGCGGCACATACAGCCTTGGGTTGGTGCGCCCAATGCTTCCTATTTCTGATGTGTGGGTAAAGCAGGCTCGTGATACTTTTAGAATGACGATGCCATCTCAACTGGCGGGCGCGAATCGAGAACTTGAGCCGAAATTAGCATGGGCGCTGTTTAGTGAAAGTTGTCATTCACATTCAGAGGTATCCGTACCAAAGCTGCTAGAGTTGTACGCGAAAGGCGGTAACGCTCTTGAAACTTGTCGCTGGGCTTTACCTGCATTTTTACGTACCTTGGCTAGCCGTCACATTCAGGTGGATAGCTTGCTGTTAATCGGTGTCGGGCTATTACACTGGACATGGAAAGAGTGTTCTTTGCATCTTAACTACGCAGGTAGAAAGCAAGCTGAAGCCGAGTTAAGGAAAGATATTCAGCACTATATTCAATGTTTACAGTGTAAATCCTAGATTCTCATTATCACTACAATTTACACTGTAAAACGGAACTATGATGTTTACAGTGTAAATTGGTCTGCGTCATCCAGTTTTACACTGTAAATTATAACGGTCCTTAAAGTTTTAGTTGAACGTGTTGACCATAGGCCTTGATTTAACTAAACGACAGCTTGTAAAAAACAACGGATACAACGTGACCGCAGATCGAGTTTTAGGAAGTTTTTATAGTCTCAAGATTGAGACTGAACTAAGATAAAACTATATTCGTTGAAGCGCGATCACACTTTGTTTGAAAAGCGTAGGCGGTTAATAAGGAAGTTGTACCTGTCATGTGGAAAAGTGTTCTCCAATTGTCTAGTAACAAACAAGAGGTCGTGGCTGTATTGCCGCAAGAATACGAACAGGGGCTGAGTTTGGAAAAGCTTCTACTTGAAAATGCGCTGTCCGAACTCGACGTAAAGTCGTTCTATATTGATGAAGCATCAGTTAATCAATTTATTGCCTTTGCACAACAAGCAAAACGAGAGGCTTTTCATGGCGTCAAACTTGCCTATATAAAAGATGCTTCGGTATCTGTCACGTTAAGTGAGCAAGATATGTTAGCGAGTATGACAGTAGAGGGCGCCTATGGTGGTGAACCGCTGACCGGAGCGGAAGTCATAAAAACGCTTGCTGATGCAAAAGTGCTAAAGGGAATTAATAAACTAGCGCTAAAGAAAGTCCTGCTGCTTAGCCGTCAATTAGAAGCGGGTAAAACCTACGTTCAACCCGTCGCCGTTGGCAAGCGACCTGTTGAAGGTAAAGACAGTCAGTTCATCCCACTTATTCTCGATCCTAAATCTCGTGTATTGAAACCTCAACGCCTAGGCGAATCTGATAAGGTTGATATGCGCGATCTTGGTGAAATGGTGACAGTCGGAGAGGGGGAAAAGCTGATGAGGCGCATTCCTGCCATATCTGGACAAAATGGTTATACCGTAACGGGTAGTATCATTCCTCCTAGAACAGTGAAAGATACCTTGCTGAAGGTCGGTAAAGGTACCGCTATTTCAAAAGAAGACCCCAACATACTCATCTCTACTATTTCCGGCATGCCGATTCTCAAGGTGAATGGCGTTGATGTTGATGAAGCACTTTGTCTATCAAAGGTCGATATTTCCACCGGTCATATCCGCTTTGAAGGCAGTGTGGTGATTTCTGGTAATGTTGAAGCACAAATGGAAGTGGTTGCTTCTGGCTCGATTACGGTTGGTGGCTTTGTCGAATCAGCGAAGCTGGAGGCGAAAGGTGATGTTATTGTTTCAAAGGGAATTATTGGACACAATGTCGATGATGGTGACGATAAGACGTGTCTAATTCAATCGGGCGGAGACATTGTTGCTAACTACGCACAATTTTCTGACTTATCCGCAAAAGGTGATATCAAACTGGCCGTTCATAGCTTAAACAATGATCTTAGTTGTGTTGGAGATCTATTGGTGCAAGGCAACAATAAAAAGCAGGGCACGTTGAGTGGCGGGCAGGCACTAGTGGGTGGGAAGGTGGTTTGCAATCACCTCGGTGTTGAAGGTGACACGGCAACATATATTGAAGCCTTCTCTAATCACAAGGTGTATGTTGAAAAAATAGAAACGTTACAAGATGAATATACCGCGCTACAAGAAACTAAGATGGCGGCGATTCGTCGAGAAATCGAATTAAAGAAAATCCCAAAATCAACGCGCACAGAAGAGCAAAATCAAGAGCTTGCCGATTTAAATAGCACCAATACTGATGCGATTGATAGTCTAAACGCTAAAAAGGCGGCGCTCGAAGAAGAGTTGTTTGCAAAGTTAGAAATTAATACCGCAGAGTCGTTAGTGCAAACTCATACTCGCGTCACCGTTGCCATCGGCGGCGAAAAGGTGACAACGAAAAATACTCACGGACCAGCCATTTTTCATCTAAAAAACAATGTCATGCATTTTGTGCCAAAGCTCAAAGAAGAGGATTTAGCAGTCTAGTTTGAGGTTTTAGGTTTCGCCCAAAGGACGGGTCCTGCACCCTGACTCGCGAGCTCGTCTTCAGGGTTACGTAACTTACATTTAGTCAACGACAAGCACCCACACCCGATGCATTCTCCCAATTCATCTCTTAATCTAGACATTAACGTGATTTTTTCGTCGAGACTGTGCTGCCATTCTCTCGCCATTCTTTCCCATTCACTTTGTGAGGGGGCTCGGCGAATTGGGAGAGCGCTCATTGCCAGCTTTATTTCTTCTAATGTCATACCCAGTTGTTGACCTGTTTTAATGACAGCAATACGCCTTAATACTGAACCATCATACCGGCGTTGGTTACCGGTATTTCTGTGGCAGGCTATAAGTCCTTTTTTTTCATAAAAATGTATTGCAGAAATTGCTATGTCTGCACGCTTCGCAACTTGACCTACTGATAATTCCATTATCGCTCCCATGTCCATATATATGAGTGACAGCACCCAGTATACGGCTAGGAAGTCCACTCAAGGAAGCATTGATAACAACAGACTCACTTTTTTGTGGGGCACGAGGTTATGGTCAGTATCAGTGCCGTATGGTGATGAAATAGGGGCCGTTATTTTGGCTTCACTGGCTCAGCGGGTAAGGGGGTTGGGTGTGGCGTATTAGACTCGTTAGCCGGTGTCACAGTGGTATTTGAAAGAGAGCGAATAAAGCGGCTCATATAGAGCTCTCTAACGATACTTTCGCACTGCTCATTAGAAAGTTGTCTACGCCATACTTCTGAGTCGACCGAGACAGCAGTTTGGTTTGTCGCTCGATAACCGTTAGCTACTTCGCAAAGCTCGACCGTGTCCATGTTGTTGGGATAAGTGTTAACGGACGAAGATCGCAGGCCAAGCTGATTCATTTGATGTGAAGAGCATGCTGTTAATGACATTACAGCCAAGGAAATAAGGGCGGTTTTAAAGCGCGTGGTCACAACGATACTCGTCTAATCAATACTAGGTGGCCCAGATACTATCAGTTGAATAGTCGAAATTAAATATTGAACCAAACTGAAGTCACTATCCGGGAAAAATTGACACTACTCAGACATTTAGAGTGTTTATACTGCTGAAAGTAAAGAACATTAGTTCGTGTTCATTTTAAAAGTATTGGCAGGAGAGAGTTGATGTCGGAATCTATTCATGTGGATGTGGCGATTTTAGGTGGCGGACCTGGTGGTTATACTGCGGCTTTTCGAGCGGCGGATTTAGGGCTTTCGGTGTGTCTGATCGAGAGCAGTGAAACCTTAGGGGGAGTTTGTGTAAATGAAGGATGTATTCCTTCTAAAACACTCCTTCATGCTACGTCCATGATTACAGAGGCGCAGCATGCCCAGGCCATAGGCGTATCATTTGGAGACATACAGGTAGACATTGATGCGATGCGCAGGCACAAAGTCTCGACCGTTGACGCACTGACCAGTGGGATTGCAAAATTAGCGAAAGCAAGGGGTATACAAAGAGTGAAAGGCACTGGTGTGTTTAAAACTAAACATTCATTGCAAGTGACTGGTGACGGCGGTGTGAGTGAGGTGACTTATGAGCATGTTATTATTGCTACAGGCTCCCAACCCGTTGAAATACCGGGAATGCCAAAGCATTCACGAATATGGAACTCCACTGACGCACTTGATCTCACATCAATCCCAACCCGTTTATTGATTATCGGTGGGGGAATTATTGGTTTAGAAATGGCTCAGGTCTATGCGTCTCTCGGTTCCGAAATTACCATTGTTGAATCGGCGGAACAAATTGTACCAGCGGCAGACAAAGATGTGATTCAGCCATTACAAAAAAGTATTAAAAAACGTTACTACATACTCACTCGCACCAAAGTCGTTGATATGGTTGTAGAGAGTGACGGCGTACTGGTCACGATGGAGGGTAAAAAGGCACGAGAAGCTCAGACGTTTGATGCCGTGTTAGTAGCGGTAGGGCGACGTCCCAACACAGCGGCCATTAATCTAGACGCGTTAGATATTTCTCTTGATGCTAACCAGCGAATTCCTGTCGATGAAGCGATGCAAACGACACGACCGGGGATCTATGCCATAGGCGATATTGTTGCAGGTCCAATGCTAGCTCACAAAGCAACACATGAAGGCAAGGTCGCAGCGGAAGCGATTGCTGGTATTAAAATATCGACCAAGCCCACGTTAATTCCATCGGTGGCTTACACATCTCCTGAGATTGCCTGGGTTGGTTTGACAGAAAAAGAGGCGAAAGAGCATGCGATTGAATACGATCTTGGCAAAGTTCCTTGGCTAGTGAGTGGTCGAGCACAAAGCGTTGGTGCCGCTAATGGTATGACGAAAGCGTTGTTTGACAAAAAGACTGGCGCATTACTTGGTGCGAGCATTTGTGGAGAGAATGCAGGAGAATTAATCCATGAAGCCGTAATCGCAATGACGCTAGGTGGTCGAGCGAAGGATATCGCTCATGCGGTCCATGCGCATCCAACCTTGTCGGAAACCTTCGCATTTGCTGCAGAGCTTGTCGAAGGCTCGATGACGGATATGCTACCGCCTCGTAAGCGTTAATAGCGGTTTTGTTGTTGATTGGCGCTGTGTCCTTATATTTGTGTCACCCTATCGAGTATCGATGACAAGTGATTGAGCATAAATGTTGACGCAGCTGCCATATCAGCACGATAGTATTTGAACTACCTAATCAGACCAGTTACTGTCATTAATAACAAAGCATTAACATTTGGTGGCAGTATGCATTTTGATGAACTCTTAGAACAAGCGACACAGTGTTCCCTGAATGATGGATCAATGACGATCCCCTCATCTTGGGGACAGGGAAGGACGGTATTTGGTGGCGCGTCAGCCGCGATCTTATACGTTGCCATGCGATCAAAATTAAATATCGATCGTGCTCTTCGATCACTGAATACCAATTTTGTTGGGCCTTTGTTAGTTGATGTGCCGTTTCACTTTCAATTCGAAGTATTACGAGAAGGAAAAAGCGTTTCGCAGATTTGCGCGCGGCTGATTCAAAATGAACAAGTCGTGGTATTTCAACAGGCATGCTTTGGCGTGGATCGTGACTCTCAGATCAGAGTTAAGAATTCAGACAACCATATAATGCCTGAACCTAATGAATTGTCGCTCTTTCCTGATGTCGCGAAAGGTGCGCCAAACTATACTGCACATATCGACTTAGCTTTGGCTCGTGGCCATTTGCCCTTTACAGCAAGCAAGGACTCACATTCCTATGGCTGGATGCGTTTTAAGCAAGCTCCGCAAGAAATAACCGATGCCCATTTGATTTGTTTGGTGGATGCATGGCCGCCTGGTGTGCTACAGATGATGGATAAACCTGCCCCCGCGAGTACTATGATGTGGAATTTAGAATTTATACATCCTCATCAGTCTGTGGGTGTGGAAGATTGGTTTGCGTATCAGTCACATACACGTCAAGCGGCGCAAGGATATGCACATGCAGAAGCGAACGTGTGGAATCATGTTGGGCAACTGGTTGCGATCAGTCGCCAGAGTATTGCTGTCTTTGACTGAACAATAATGACAACTTCAGTGAGTGCGAATTCGTAACCCAGTGATCAGCCTTAATTTTACACTGTAAATATGTGGTCACTTGGCTTTGCATCCATAAAACGGTACGCAGTGCTGAGTACCGACATGACATTTCTCATTGTCCGGTACGCGACACTTGTGCTTCAAAACAGCTGGCATAAAGAAAGACGAATCTCACGCTATGGTGTTGAAGTTCACATAGAGGTTGGTATCCTAGCCGGCTAGTTTTCACTATCAACATATCCCCCCTGCATTAGGTTTAAAGCCACGCGTGTTGTGTTCTCCCCATTTTATAATTTAGAGGTATATATTTATGGCTATCGGTTTTGATTATGGAACGGCAAACTGCTCCGTTGCCCATATTATCAATGGTTCAGTACAGCAAATACCTTTAGTTGGAGATGACTGTTATATCTCATCGACCCTCTGTGCCCCTACAGCCGAAACGGTATCAGAGTATTTGTTTCGTTGCTTAAATATACGCCCCGCAAATGAGGTCGGAGATGCTGTGCTGCGTCGTGCAATTCAAATGAACCGAGATGAAGGAATTGAAGTTATCCCTTCAGATGTTTTATTTGGGCAGCAAGCACTGGATCTTTACTTAGAGGATCCCAAAGATGTCTATTACATTAAATCGCCGAAGTCTTTCTTAGGAACCATTGGATTGCGCGATATGCAGCTGTCATTTTTTGAAGATTTGGTTTGTGCAATGATGGCGAATGTAAAGCATCGTGCTGAAGCACGCCTTCAGCAAGACCTCACACAAACTGTTATTGGTCGCCCAGTTAACTTTTTGGGGCGCGGTGGAGATGCATCCAATGACCAAGCTGAAGCGATATTATTGCGCGCGGCTAATCGAGCAGGCTTTAAGGATGTTGCGTTTCAGCTTGAGCCGGTAGCGGCTGGATTGGATTATGAATCAACACTGTCTGAAGACAAGAATGTTTTAGTGGTTGATATTGGCGGTGGAACAACGGATTGCTCATTTATTAAAATGGGGCCGAGTTGGGCAGGGAAATTAGATAGAACGGGTTCTCTTATCGCTCATACAGGCCAGCGAGTCGGTGGTAATGACTTAGATATTTATATCGCCTTTCGCCGCTTGATGAGTGCTTTTGGTATGGGAACAAAGCGCCATTCAGGGCTTGATATACCCGTTACTCAGTTCTGGAACCCAATCGCTATTAACGATGTTCAAGCGCAAAGAAAGTTCTATGCCCATGAAAACATGAAAGAACTCAAAATGCTGCTGAAAGAAGCGAAAGAGTCAGACAAAGTGGCTCGCTTGGTGAAGCTGCATCAAGATACGCTTGGATATGCGGTTATTAGAGAAGCAGAAAAGGCGAAGATTGCACTTGGAGAAGCAGATCAGTATCGCGTTTTCATTCAGCTAATTTCTGAGCAGGTGGATGTAGATATTACGCGAAGTGAGATGGAGAGTGCGATAGACAACCCGAAGCAAAAAATAAAAGCATTGGTTGAAGAGGCGGTGAAACAGGCGGGCATACAGCCTGATGTTGTTTTTATGACTGGTGGTTCTGCGCGATCATCAGTACTGCGTCAGGCAGTGAACGATATTTTGCCAACGACGCCGTTAGTGGCTGGTAATTACTTTGGTTCGGTAACGGCGGGTTTAGCTCGTTGGGCAGATATCTGCTTTAAGTAGATAATTTATTCAAGTAGATAAGTAGATACATCGTTTACGACTCCTCAGTGAATATTTACCATCATTTGCTGTTACTCTCAAAGTAATAGAAAGCTGGTTTATTATTATGGCGGCTTGGAAAACGACGCTCAATGTAGGAAAGTAATAAATTTTATATGAATCATTGTCGGAAGTTTCTGATATTTAAATGCAGACAGATACCCCTTTAGTGTTAATTGACTCTACGTGTTATGGGGCAAGGTCGTTACGGCTAACTCGATGTAATTATATGATTTTTAGGTAGTTCGAGGAATGTGACACAGTTCGAATAGTTTAATATATAACCGGAATAAATGTGCTGATACTCTTGCGGTAGGTCACGTTATGCGCATAGAATAAAAGCGACTCTCTTAAGCCGAGGGTCACCTAGCCAACTGACGTTGTTAGTGAATGACTATTGTTCACAGTATTATGAGCCAATCACGATGTGTTGTGATTGGCTTTTTTTATTGTTTATTATCTAGAATGTGCGGATGACTCAATAAAAAACAGTTACATCACGAGTGATGAAATAACGCCGATCACACCACCAAATATCCCTCCCCAAACCACTAGCCATCCAAGATGCTGCTTAATTAGATTTTGTACGATCTCTTTGACTAACTGTGGGGTTAACTCATTAAGTCTTTGTTCAATGATGGAATCAATGTTGTCTTTCACTTCGTCCATCATTGATGGTGACTCAAATTGCTCAACCAGTGCTTGTTTTACCGAATCACTTTGAGCAATATCTGCCATTGCCGCTTTCATTTTTTCGACAAACGGCGCTTTTAATGGTTGTAGTGCTTCCGTCCCGCCAAACATCGCCAGCATTCCCCCGAATTGTGAATGCTCAATGACATCGACAAGAGAATCAAACGTTGGATTGAAGTCCACTTTTTCAATGACTGGCTCTAAATCCAGAGAAAGCCCAGTCCCCACTTCTTGTTTTAGAAATTTATCAATATTACTGTCAGTAAAAAACTGCTCCATCATGAGGTTTTTGATGGCAACTTTAAAATCTTCAAAGCGCGCAGGAATAACGCCAGATCCGTAAATTCCCGGTATTTTTTCAAATAACATATGAATAGCTAACCAGTTGGTTATCGCACCTGAAAAGGCAAACAGCCCAGCATAGAGAAGAATTGAATTGTCGAGTTGGTAGCCTGCACCGAGCAACCCCAATGCAATGAGGTTGGTGATCATACTTTTGTTCATGATGTTCGCTTAAATGGATGATTAACAAATATGGCAAGGATTTTAAAAAAAAACGGCGACGATAAACAGTAACTTCTTGCGGTTAGATTGAGATTAGAATGAAACTTGCTATATCAAGTTGGCTGATTGACGAATATTTTTAATCTTTTCAAGTAGTACCGATTTATTGAATGGCTTAGAAATATAGTCATCCATTCCGCTTTCTGAGCAGCGACGTATGTCTTCATCGAGCACGCTAGCGGTCAAGGCGATAATGGGCGTCTTTGCCATATTGTATTGGCGTTCATACGCTCTAAATTCAGCAGAAGCGGTAAAGCCATCTTTAACCGGCATCATGCAATCCATCAATACGGTGTGATACTGATTAGTTGGATCACAAAGGTAGTCTAAAGCCTCTTGACCATTATTTGCTATATCGACCTCATACCCAGATTTTTTTAACAATAATGAGGCGACTTTTTGATTCACTTGGTTATCTTCAACAAGCAAAATAGATAACGATGCTGTGTTTTCTCCTGTTTCAAAAAGTGGTAAGTGAACTGGGTCGTGAGATAAGGAGGCGACAGCATCGATATGAGGTACGTGATTACTCTTGTTCATGCTTGCTTCTTGCTGTCTCTGATTTAAAGCATCGTGTTGGGTGTGAGCATTTGTCAGGGTATCAAGAAGTCGTGCACCAAGTAATGGGAAAGTAATGAGTCCAGACAGCACGGTTTCGTATTCTGTTTTTGGGGTAGATTGGCGCTGAACTAGAATTAACGGATTAGCAGGATAAGTGGTCGTCATTTGTTGTAGATCATCAATCGCATTTCGATCATTGGATAAACAATAGAGGATGGTCACCCCATCAAGACCCTGAGCCGGCATGTGTTTAATTGAAGTAAATTGATGTGAAATAGGTAAGGAAAAGTGCGCCATCTCTAAAGTCAATTGATCCGCCAGTTCCTGCTCATTGTTAATAATGCAAAACTGTTGGAGAAGTAGACTATTTTGGGCTGGAGGTAGTGGTTGTACGACAGCAGAATCAATCTCAAAATGAAACGTACTGCCATGATTTTTCTCTGACTCTATCTCTATTTTTCCGCCCATGAGTCCGACAAGTTGAGATGAAATCGCAAGTCCTAAACCCGTACCGCCAAATTGTCGAGTGACGGAGCTATCTTCTTGGGTAAAAGGCTTAAAAATGGCCTCTTGTTTGTCTTTGTCAATCCCGATGCCAGAATCACTCACTGCGATCATTAATCGGCATGTTTCATTTTTAATAGGCGTGACGTGAATGGTCATTTTTACAAAACCGGCCTGCGTAAATTTGACGGCGTTGGACATAAGATTCATCAAAATCTGGCGTAAGCGATGATCATCAATTAACAGCGTATGTGGGAAGTTAGCCGAGAATTCAATATGAAGATCAAGATCTTTCTCATTGGCTTTAGCAAGCACGATCGCGAGCGTATCATAAGCGATCTCGCGAAGATTTGAGCGGTGCAAAGAGATCAGTAAATTTCCAGATTCAATTTTAGAGATATCCAAAATGTCATTGATTAAAATGAGCAATGTTTGAGAAGAGGTTTCGATAGTATTGAGATAGTCTCTCTGAATTGGGTTGAGATTAGAGTCAGATAAGATACCGGACATACCAATAATGCCGTTAAGTGGCGTGCGGATCTCGTGGGACATGTTGGCGAGGAAAGAGCTTTTTGCTACGTTGGCTCGCTCGGCTTCTTCTTTTGCTGCGATCATTCTATGTTCATTTTCTTGCCGCTCTCTAATAAGGGTGTTTATTTTTTGACCAAAGCGGCTAAATTCATCGTGACCGGTGGTAGAGGCGGTCACGATGTGAGAGCGACTGGAGCTCTCGATTTTTTCAAATGTGTCGAGTGTGCTGTTCAAAAAGAAAAGAATTCGGCGAGTAATATTAATACTGAGAATGAACAGCGTGATGATGAGAATAAGGGTGACGGCTAATCCAACCCAAAGCTGTTGCTGCAGGTTACTCAGGCGTTTAATCATGTCATTAGATAGTTGCTTATTAATTTGATTTGTGACTTGATTTATTAGTACTAGTCTTTGGTCAAGAGCCCTTGCCCCTGGTCCTTTATCGTTTTCTGATAGGGTGTCAAATTCAGAGTTCATAACAAGATCTCTAAAATTAATGCTATCGATAAAGGAGTTGTCGGCGAACGTATCTAACAGCAAATTGATTTGTTGTGGGTCAGCGTTGATGGAGATGAAGCGGTCTATGAGATATTGCTGCCTCTCGAACAGTGTATTTAGGGCATGACGTTGCTCGTGTCGGTCGTAAAAGTTGACATCATGGTCGCCGTGTAAATCGAAATGAATCAACCAGTTTTCTTCCGTTGCCCACATTTTTATCCAAGTAAGTAAGAACAGCGCATTTAAATGTGACTCCAACGTACTTGAACTAGTATCGACTGGGATGCCTTCTAGTTTACGGGTTATGCCCTTTAGTTGCTCAATGTTCCAAGCACTCCATTCTTGTAATTCTTCAGAGCTTTCAACCAAAGCCAGTTCATTGGATGAGGCTGAAACTTCGTCCAGTGCATTTGTTATATTGGTTGGGGTGGAGTTGGCATAAATTTTTTCGATTTCATGGCGCATACTTTGGATACTGGCGGTGAATGCTTGAATCTTTTTGTCATCGTCTTCATCAATGAAGAGGTGGTGGTGAGATGGAGAAAATCGACGATGTAATGCATCGAGCCGCAAGTAATGTATTTCACTAAGAACGCGAGAAAACGCCCCAAGAAATGCGACTTTATCGGCTAGCAGCACCATTTGTTGTTGGTTAGCATTGGTTCTCGATGTCTCCCAAACGGAAAAGCAAATAATGACAAGAAGCGGTAAAACAGCGAGCAAAATGATGCGGATTTTGATCGACATCTTATTTAACAAACCCATATCACCAATCCTTGAGAATAACCTTGAACACACAAACTTCTGAACTAATCTATGAGTAGTCTAGGATAGGAATCCGTGAGAGTGTAATGAAATGGAACAAACCGTTAATAAGGTGAAATTGGTTAAACGGCGTTTAATCAGTTGTTTAACCGTGGTGGGCTTAGCCTTGGTTGTGAGCTTATCTTCGGATAGCCGAGCATTTGCGGCTAATGAATATGCAGTGTTCACATTAAATAGCAATTTCGAAGAATTATCTCGCAGTAAAGCGAGGATGGTTTACCGAGGGAAAGCGAAATCCCTTCAAGGAAAGCGCATCGAAATATCGGATTGGCCAGAGGATTCTTCAGAGCGCTCCGAGTTCTACCGCTATTTATTAGGCAAGGATATTGCTCAGATGAATGCTTATTGGGCGAGTTTATCTTTTTCTGGTAAAGCAAGACCACCAAAAGAAATTGGTGATGCTTCTGTCACCGCGCTTATTCATTGGTTACAAGAGAAACCGAATAGAATTGGGTATGCACCATTAGATGCCTTACCTCAGGAAGCCAAAATTCTATACGTCGTTAGTGGGGAGAAATAACCATGAATAACAAATTGCTCGGTTTAGCCATTTCTGTCATGAGTACGCCTTCTCTTGCTGCCATCGATCTCTCAGACAACTTTTCTATTAGTGGATTCGGCTCAACCTCTTGGGCGAAATCTGACAATGCAACACCTTTGATGGTGAATCGAAATATCAATGACGAAAACTGCTATGACTGCGACACGACGTTTGGCGTACAGCTCGATTATTATCGCGAAGCATTTAAAGCCTCTGTGCAAGTGGTTAAGCGTCCACAAGACCATTGGAGTGAGCCTCAATTAGAGTGGGCGTATCTTGGGTATTCTATAGGGGACTTTGAAGTTCGAGGTGGGCGTTTACGCTTGCCGGTATTTTTAGCTTCTGAGTACTACTATGTTGGACATGCCTATACGACTGCCCGCCCGCCTGGGGAGGTTTATAACAGTATTCTTGGGGTGACCGCATTTAATGGAGCAAGTGTCACGTGGAACTTCGACATTTCAGATGAAATGCAGTTAGCTTTAACGCCCTTTGTTGGTTTTAAAGATACCAACGAAGTGGATTTGAATTCGGTTACCACGCTCAAATTTGAAACCAAGAATATGTGGGGCGCAAATGCTCAGTTAATTGGTGAAAACTATCGATTGAACTTTGCGTATTTGGATTCAAACTTTGATCAAACAGTGACATTAATGGGGACGGAGTTTCCAACAGCGCCGGATCAAAACATCAAGCTATATTCTCTTGGAGGAGAATATGACTTTGGAGACCTTAAGTTAACAGCTGAAGGTCAGAAAAATGATCTTGCTATGGCTTGGTATGGGATGGCCGCTTACCGAATGTCTGCTTTTACGCCATATGCAGTCTATGGGCAAGAGTTCGACGAGGACAATGATAAGACCGGCGCTAGTACAACGCTAGGGTTGCGTTATGACGTGCGATACAACGTATCGGTTAATGCCGAGTGGCAAAAATTTAATGCTTATAATAATGCGAGTGGTGCGTTTGTATCTAATCCTGGTGTAAATACTGACGCCAACCTCTACACCGTTATGGTTAACTTTGTTTTCTAAAGCACACATTGAGTAAAAGCGATGTGCTCTGTAAAGATTGGATGACAAAAAAAGGCCCCGACATTGTAGGGGCCTTGTTGTTTTAGCATGGAGTTGGATTATTTATCGCCATGTTCGGCAATTTTTTCTAGCCCTAAGACTAAGGCAATACCCACCAGCATCATAACAACGGCCATCACCAGTTGAGATGG
The DNA here is from genome assembly GCF_026191675.1 of Vibrio qingdaonensis. GTDB lineage: Bacteria > Pseudomonadota > Gammaproteobacteria > Enterobacterales > Vibrionaceae > Vibrio > Vibrio qingdaonensis. The sequence continues at coordinate 22,617 of NZ_JAKRRY010000019.1, forward strand.
GTGACCAGAGATGGACTCAAAATTAAATGGTGATAGGTTCTCTTGGATAAGTGGCACTTGCTCACCAGAAGAATTGGTTCTCCAAGAAATGGTTTCTTTCCACGGCCAAAGCTTAGGCAGTGTACCTAACATTAAGCCTGTCAGGAAAACCAAGGCGAAGTCACGGAAGCGTTTTAGTAACCAAGAAAGGACGTGTGAGAAGCTTAGTAGGCCAACCAAACACCCTGTCGCAAAGATTGCCATTACGTCGAGCTGTAGACCCTTCACGGCACCAAGTACCGGCGTGTACATCCCAAGCAGCAATAGAATAAAGCTGCCAGAAATACCAGGAAGAATCATGGCACAGATAGCAATCGCACCAGCAAAGAAGATGTTGATATTAGTCGGATCCATTTGCGACGGTTGCAATACTGTAATGCAGTAAGCAAAGGCGACACCAAGAGCTAGACAAACGAAGCGTGATATTGTTTTTTGTTCAACTTGTTTGAGCATGTGGTAGACCGATACCAGAATCAAACCAAAAAAGAATGACCAAACCGGAATTGGGTGGGTTTCTAATGCCCAAGAGATGAACTTCGCAAGTGTAAGAATTGACGTGAGAATCCCGCCAAATAACGCGATCAAAAAGAAACCATTGATGTGATTGAATGCCGCTTTAAATCCATCGCGTCGCCAGATGCCAAATAGGCTTGGGTTCACACGACGAATGCTTTCTAGCAGCATGTCATAAATACCGGTAATAAAGGCCACAGTACCGCCCGAAACGCCAGGGACAACGTCAGCTGCGCCCATAGCCATTCCTTTTAGAAAGGTCGTCAAATAATTCATATTATCTTTAAGGTTAGAAAAGTTGTCGCAAAGTATATATGGATGTGAGCGTGTATGCACCTAGAGAGTGATCTCATCTTACTGAGCGAAATAACATCAAACTATTGTGAATCCTCATACTAGATAAGCTGTAATAAACCAACTGGTTAATACTGAATTAATTAAAAATATCAGATGGTTAAGCTTGTCTATACAAGTTGTTGCCGCCCTTCTTTTGTTACGAATCAGACATATAAACGACACGTAATGTTCATGTTTTGCCGTCAGAGTATACCTAACCCGATAGGGAGGATGTGGTTGCTTAGTGCATTCATATGACATTCGTTTAGGCCACGTAGGGGCCTATGTACTGAAACTTATCTAGATAAGTAACAAGGAAAATGATGCCAGTTTATTTGGATATTGCCTCGGTGCTAGAGCAGGAAGTGAGAGCGTCCTTTCAGCCCGGTGATTACCTTCCAGCCGAATCGCAGTTAGCGCAAAGGTTTGCCGTTAATCGCCACACCTTACGGCGTGCGGTTGATGAATTAGTGACTATCGGCATGGTTCAGCGTCACCAAGGAAAGGGCAGTATGGTTGTTCGCCAGCCAAGTCAGTATCACATTCATTCTTCTACATACTTCACCAAGAATTTCATTGAACAAGGCGCCCAGCCTCGTTGCGAAGTCCTATCTTCACGAGTGATGTCAGCCCCTTTAACGGTCGCTACCCACCTCAATATTGAAGAAGGGCAGCGCATTATTCATATACGTACATTACGTAAAACCGCGGATATGCCACGAACCATCATTGATCATTATTTATCGAATGTAGATTGGTGGCCGATTTTGAAGAATTTCAAAAGTGGATCGCTCCATCAGTTTATCAAACGCGGTTTGGCGGTCGAATTAGAGCGCAAAGAAACCAATGTAGGTGCAAGAGCACCAACCAACGAAGAGTGCCGCTTACTGCAGATACCAGCAAGCACGCCAATCTTAAAAATCAAAACGAAAAACGTCATAAAAGGTACGAGCATTATTGCGGAGTTCTCAAGCTCCAATTGCCGTGCCGACGCCACAGAAATAGTAATGGAGCATTAAATGACTGCGGTGACCGAAAGATCAAAGTGGATGTCAGTATTAGCACAAAGTCGATTTGATGACTTACAGCATCATTGGAAAGCACTACAGCTGGAGGCTGAATATCAGATAGTACGCCAACCCGAGATTGGATTGACACAAATCCGAGCCAGGATGGGGGGGACGGGACGTCAGTTCAATATGGGGGACGCCACAATAACCAGAGCGGTGGTAAAGCTTGCCAGTGGTGAACTGGGCTACAGCTATATACGTGGTCGAAACAAAGCGCACGCTGAATTGGCTGCGGTGCTTGATGGGCTTTTACAAACTAAGCCATCACAAGCTCTGTTGATCAGCAAAGTGATTGAACCACTTGCCGCTATTAAGCAAGAGCTGGAGCAGCTTAGGGCAGCAGAAGTGGCTGCAACGAAGGTGGACTTTTTTACTTTGGTTCGTGGCGAAGATTAACACCTTTCAAAGACCATCATTACGCATTGGTGAATTCATCAACCCAATAGGTAACACTCATGACAACAATTACACCCGCGTTTCAAGACGCTGTTCATGACAGTCAGTACTGTTTTAGGCTGCTACTCAAAGCCATGTCCGAACCAGGGAAACGCGTCACGTTAGATAAGAGCCAAGGCTTTGGTGACATGCAGGCCGCAACGGCACAAATTCTCTTGAGCTTAGCGGATAATGCAACGTCTGTATGGCTATCTCCTGCGCTTCAGAGCGATAAAGCGGTACTCGATAATGTGCGCTTTCATAGTGGTGCGCCAGTTGTCGCGACGCAAAATGAAGCGGACTTTGCAGTAATAGCAGAAAGGGATCTTATATCGTGCAGCAGTCAGTGGTTCGCGTTTAATCAGGGCAATGAGGAGTACCCTGATCAGGCAACGACCGTGATTGTGGAGCTTGACTCATTAACCTCTGGCCAGCGTATTTCGTTATCGGGTCCGGGTATCGAGGCGCGATGTGACGCCTATATTGGCGACGTACCAAGCGAATTCGTCAATTTCCTGACCTCGCGTCAAGAGTTGACTGACTTTCCATTAGGTATCGATTTGATACTGGTTCATCAACAAGATGTATTGTGCTTGCCACGCACGACTAGCGTTGAGGTGTCTTCATGTATGTAGCAGTAAAGGGCGGCGAAAAAGCGATTCAACGTGCCCATCAACTTCAAGCGAAAAAGCGTCGTGGTTGCTTAGATCTTCCTGAGTTAAGTGTCGCACAAGTGAGTGAACAATTATCAGGCTCGGTAGACCGTGTGATGACCGAGGGTGGTATTTACGATCGTGAACTGGCTGCGTTAGCAATAAAGCAGGCCAATGGTGATTTGGTTGAAGCCATCTTCTTGCTCCGAGCGTATCGCACAACCTTGCCACGTCTTGTGGTATCAGAGCCAGTTAATACTAGTGATATGCGAATAGAGCGACGTATTTCAGCCACTTATAAAGACTTACCTGGTGGTCAGATCCTGGGTCCCACGTATGACTACACGCACCGACTACTGGATTTTAGCTTACTCGCAGAAGGAGAGACGCCTCGTATAGACGCGGAGCCGTGTGCGCCAAGTGAACCTTGTCCGCAAGTCATGGGAATCCTGGAACATCTCGACATGATGAAAGTAGAGCGTGACAACGAACAGGTGCCAGAAGATATCACCATGATTCCGGTGAATTACCCCTGTGATCGCTCTGCACGACTGCAGAATTTGGTGCGAGGCGATGAAGGTTTTTTGTTGGCGCTGAGTTATTCAACGCAGCGTGGCTACGGGCGTAACCATCCGTTTGCTGGAGAAATTCGCACCGGTATGGCGACACTATCACTTAACCCAGAAGAGCTTGGGTTTACGGTTGATATTGGTGAAATTGAATTAACAGAATGTCAGATGATCAATGGCTTTGTTGGCAGCAAAACAGAGAAAGCGAAGCTCACTCGTGGTTATGGGCTGACATTTGGCGCAACCGAACGCAAAGCCATGTCGATGGCGCTGGTGGATCGTTCACTTCAAGCGCCGGAATACGATGAAGAAGTCGCAAGTCCTGCACAAGATGAAGAGTTTGTTTTGTCTCATTCCGACAACGTAGAGGCAGCGGGTTTTGTCTCTCATCTTAAATTGCCCCATTACGTTGACTTCCAAGCGGAGCTAGAGCTGCTTCGTAAAATGCACAAAGAACATGATGCCCTGATGCAGGAGAACCAGTCATGAGCGAAACACAGACAATGTCATCAGCACCAGTGAGTCATGCTCAAGGGGTGACGGGGTATAACTATGGCTATCTTGATGAGCAGACGAAGCGAATGATTCGCCGTGCGCTACTAAAAGCCGTCGCGGTGCCAGGTTACCAAGTGCCATTTGGTGGTCGAGAAATGCCAATGCCTTATGGATGGGGCACGGGTGGTGTACAAATCACTGCTGCGATCATTGGTGAGGCTGACACATTAAAAGTGATTGACCAAGGTGCCGATGACACCACGAATGCGGTTTCTATTCGAGAATTTTTTAAATCGGTTGCGGATGCGAAGACCACGGAAAGCACCCGTGAAGCATCCATCATCCAAACCAGACACCGTATTCCAGAAGTGGCGTTGCAAGCTGATCAAATATTAGTTTATCAAGTGCCTATTCCAGAGCCGTTGCGATTTATTGAACCACGAGAAACGGAAACGCGAAAAATGCATGCTCTGCAAGAGTATGGCGTGATGCACGTCAAGCTGTATGAAGATATTGCGCGTTTTGGTCATATTGCTACCGCGTATGCGTACCCTGTCCGAGTGAATGATCGCTACATTATGGATCCGTCGCCAATTCCCAAATTTGATAACCCCAAAATGGACAACATGCCAGCACTGCAACTATTTGGTGCCGGACGTGAGAAGCGCATTTATGCCATTCCGCCTTTTACTAAGGTGCGAAGTCTAGACTTTGACGATCATCCTTTCGAGATTCAAAAGTGGGATGACCCTTGCGCTATTTGCGGTGCAACGCACACCTTCCTCGATGAAGTGGTGCTGGATGATAAAGGTAATCACATGTTCGTTTGTTCCGACACGGATTACTGTCGCGACCAAGTGGCTGAAAATGACAAGACACAATTACAAGAAGGTGTGGCATGAATAACGTATGGAATGACCAGTCAGAGTGCGCGCTAGCTCAGGCGCAACCCGTCGACGCCGAAGCGCCGCTGTTGTCGGTACGACACTTAACGAAATTATACGCACCCGGCAAAGGCTTTAGTGATGTGTCTTTTGATATTTATCCGGGAGAAGTCCTGGGTATCGTGGGTGAGTCTGGGTCCGGTAAGAGTACGTTATTGAAATCATTATCTGGTCGTCAATCGCCAGACAGTGGTTCTGTCTTATACGTTCGAGGGAAGGGTGACGCTCAAGTGGCTCAACTTGAGGACTTGTATGCCATGGCCGAAAGTCAGCGACGTCACTTACTTCGCACTGAATGGGGAGTCGTTCACCAGCACCCAATGGATGGGTTGCGTTCTCGCGTTTCTGCGGGAGGCAATATTGGCGAGCGCCTTATGGCGGTCGGAGATCGTCACTATGGCAATATTCGTGAAGCGTCGAGTAAGTGGTTAACGGATGTCGAGATCCCGCTTGATCGTATTGATGATATGCCAACCACGTTTTCAGGCGGTATGCAGCAAAGATTGCAGATCGCGCGCAATCTAGTTACGCATCCTAAGTTGATCTTTATGGATGAGCCCACTGGAGGGCTGGATGTTTCTGTACAAGCGAAGCTATTGGATCTGCTGCGTCGATTAGTGACAGAGCTTGATCTTGCGGTGGTGATTGTGACTCATGATCTTGCGGTTGCCCGTTTGCTGGCTCACCGGTTGATGGTGATGCGTCGTAGTGAAGTCGTCGAAAGTGGACTCACAGATCAAGTGCTTGATGATCCACAGCATCCTTACACTCAACTTCTTGTCTCATCTGTGCTGCAGAACTAAGGAACCTCATAATGAATGCTAAATTAGCCAATGTTCGATTGCAGGTATCGAATGTCAGCAAAACTTTTGTTTTACATAACCAGGAGAGTGTTGAGCTCCCCGTTCTTTCCCATGCTAGTTTCTCCGTCACTGAAGGGGAGTGTGTGGTACTCAATGGTCGCTCTGGTTCCGGTAAATCGACATTACTGCGGGCTCTGTACGGCAATTATTTGGTGGATAATGGTGACATTGAAGTTGAACATCAGGGCGATTGGGTGAACCTTGCAACGGCGAAACCAAGAGAAATACTCAATGTGCGTAAACATACGATTGGTTGGGTGAGTCAGTTCTTACGTGTGATTCCACGTATCAGTGCATTAGAAGTTGTGATGCAGCCAATGATTGAAATGGGGGGCTGTCGTGAACAAGCGAAGGCCAAAGCTCAATCGCTCTTAACTCGATTGAATGTGCCGGAGCATCTTTGGACTCTAGCCCCTGCAACGTTCTCTGGTGGAGAGCAACAGCGGGTGAATATTGCCCGTGGATTTATCGTGGATTATCCCATTTTACTATTGGATGAGCCGACGGCCTCATTGGATGCGACGAACAGCGCTGTTGTCGTTAACCTGATTAAAGAAGCAAAAGCTCGTGGGGCAGCCGTGGTGGGTATATTCCACGATGAGCTCACTCGTGATGAGGTCGCTGATAGGCTTTATGACGTTAAAAAAGGAGCGTCGCAAGCGTCATCAGATTCATCTTCCCTATCCATTTCAGCGTGCGCGTAACGGAGAACAATGCATGATTATCACCAATGTAAATCTAGTATTAGAAAATGAAGTGGTTAAGGGCTCTCTAGAGATGAGAGAGGGGAAAATTGTCAGTATGTCGGATTCTCCTAGCCAAATTCCTGGCGCTTACGATGGAGAAGGTGGCGATTTGATGCCTGGCTTTATTGAGCTGCATACTGACAACTTAGAAAAATATTTTACGCCTCGCCCTAAAGTAGATTGGCCACCATTTTCAGCAATGAGCGCACACGACACACAATTGATTGGATCGGGAATTACGACTGTACTCGATGCGGTAGCATTGGGGGACTTTCGTGAAGAGAAACGTCAAGCGAATCTCGACTTATTCATTAATACCGTTGTTGAGAGTCAGAAGCGAGGCTTAACGCGCGCTGAACATCGTTTGCACCTGCGTTGTGAAGTCCCTCATGAGACAACGGTTGGGATGTTTGAGCGCTTTATTGATTTACCAGAAGTTCAACTCGTTTCTTTAATGGATCATGCTCCTGGACAGCGTCAATTCGTGAATGTTGAGAAATACCGGACTTACTATCAAGGTAAGTACAACATGAGTGATAGTGAGATGGCTGCGTTCGAAAAAATGCAGATTGAGTTGTCGCAACGTTGGTCAAAACAAAATCGTGATGAGATTTGCCGTCAATGTCGTGAGCATAATACGCCGATGGCGAGTCATGATGATGCCACGACCGAGCACGTACTTGAGTCAAAAGCGCTCGGTATGGCTATTGCGGAATTCCCTACGTCAGTTGAAGCGGCAAGAAAGTCTCATGAACTTGGTCTTAAGGTGTTAATGGGCGCACCGAATGTGGTTCGTGGCGGCTCGCACTCGGGCAATGTGGCAGCACATGAACTCGCTGCCCAAGGTGTACTCGACATTCTCTCTTCAGACTATTACCCAATGAGTCTCCTTGAAGCGATTTACACACTTGCAGCGGATGAACGTAATGCGCTGACATTGCCGCAGGCGGTGAAATTGGCTACGAAGAATCCGGCCCAAGCGCTTAACCTTAATGATCGAGGCATCATTGATGAAGGTAAACGTGCTGACTTGGTCTTAGCGCGTCAAGTTGACGGCCATCCTTTGGTGGCGCGTGTTTGGCGCCAAGGTAAGAAGGTCTTCTAATTGATGTCATATGAGATGATGCCAGAGAAGGGGGATGTGAGTGCTCGCTTACTTTCCTCTTCTTTAAATACCAAAGTGTATTACGTCATTGGTCCATCTGGATCAGGAAAAGATACGCTGATAGATGCGATTCGCGCTCAGTTTGCTGATGAAATCGTCGTTGCCCATCGTTATATTACGCGACCTGCTGACGCGGGAGGAGAAAATCATGTAGCCCTCAGTCATGAGGAGTTTGCAAGCCGGAAAGCCAACGGCTTATTTGCATTGCACTGGCAAGCTCATGGGCTGTGTTATGGCGTTGGTGTGGAAATCAATACCTGGCTTGAGCAAGGGCTCTCTGTTGTGGTCAATGGTTCTCGGGCCCAGTTAGAACAAGCGAGAAGGGTGTTCTCTGGTCAGTTAATACCCGTTGTTATTGAGGTTGAAGCGTCTATTTTAAGGCAGCGTCTTACGGCTAGAGCAAGAGAGAATAATGTACAAATTGAGCAGCGATTGCAACGCGCTAACGCGTATAGCGTGGCGGGTATAGAAGGGAGCTGGGTGATTGATAATAGCGGGTCTGTTTGTGCCAGTGTGATGCAGTTTCAGGTTAAGCGTCAACAATTGGAGGTGGACTTAGACCTAGCCACGCTAGCGCAATGAAGTTAACGATGTTGGGGACGGGCAATAGCGCCATGATGCCAGTATATGGCTGTTCGTGTGAAGCGTGTAGATTAGCAAGTGTAGACTTGCGATTAAAACGAGAAAAAACATCGGCGTATATTGAGCATAACGGACACACTCTACTCTTGGACGCGAACGCCCCTGATTTACTGACTCGTTTCCCAGCGGGAACGATCAACGCCATATTGGTGACACACTACCATATGGATCATGTGCACAGTTTGTTTGATCTGCGGTGGGGAGTAGGCGAGCCTATTCCGGTTATCTCTCCAGATGATCCGAGCGGGTGCGATGATCTTTACAAGCATTCAGGATTGTTGGATTTTTCCCAACGCGCAACGCCGTTTCAAGCGTTTACGTGGAAAGGCATTACGGTGACGCCCCTACCTCTGACGCATTCAAAATTATGTGTAGGCTATGCGTTTGAATGGGATGGACAGTGCTTGGCATACTTGACCGATACCAATGGGTTACCTGCCAAGACCAAGGCATGGCTCTTAGCTCGGCATGTACGGTGGATTATTACTGACTGCAATTACCCGCCGATAGAATGCGAAGAAACGCGCCTTGTTCAAAATCATAACGACATACATCAAGTCGTGCAGATAGTAGAGGAGTGCCAACCAGATCATTTAGGGTTGGTTCACGTGAGTCACGATACTATCAATTGGCTTAATCATCACCAGCACACGCTGCCCCATACCATCCAACTACTAAACGATGGTCAGGAGATAACATTATGAGTCAACCACAATCAACGGCACTGTCCGCAGCGCCGAGCGTCTCACCATGCGTAAAATACCATCAAACAGAGTTAGGTTACTGGACCGAAGTGTCGGAGCGCTGCGTGCTTAATAACGTGGTGTTGGGCGACTACAGTTATATTCAAAACGACTGTAACCTGATGTTTACTGAGGTAGGCAAGTTCACGTCCATTGCTGCCAATGTGCGAATCAATCCGAGCAATCATCCATGGTGGCGTCCTACCTTACACCATTTTACTTACCGTCCAGGTAAGTATGGGTTGGGCGAGAATCCGACAACACTTGATGACGAAGTGTTTGCATGGCGCGAAGAGGACAAAGTCACCATTGGCCATGACGTGTGGATTGGTCATGGTGCGATTGTTTTGCCGGGTGTTACTGTGGGTAATGGTGCCATTATTGGCGCGGGTAGTGTGGTAACAAAGGATGTGCCAGCCTATTCGATTGTCGTTGGGAATCCGGCGCGAGTACTACGAGATCGTTTTGATGATCCAAGTTACGCTCCACGTTTAGAAGCGTTGGCTTGGTGGAGTTGGAGTGAAGAAAAAATCGCCTTAGCATTGCCTATTTTTCAGAAGGATTGTGGAGAGTTTTTGGCTCATTTTGAAAATAGGCAGTAAGGCGAGAATACAACAGCGCTGACAACGACGTGCGCCATGGGATTATGGGGTCGGTAGGTGTCTGCGTTGTTTTACTTAACTAGTCCCATAACGCGTCCGCGACGATCTCATCTTCAATATCTTCTTGAACCGCATCAGCAACAATTTCATCGGCAAGATAATTATCACAATCAATCTCGTCATACGCGCCTGATATGACACCTGCGGTTGCCCCAATCGCGGCGCCAGCACTAGCATTTCCTGCGACAGCCCCAACAACACCGCCTACAACAGCGCCTTCTACTGCATCTGTGATTTCATTGCCACCATCACATGGATGATAGGCACTTGCGCTTGCTGCGAATAGAGTCGTGAGTAAGATGGATTTTTGCATTTGATTTACCTATATAAAACCATAATAAATAATTGATAAATGGCCCTTCCTTTGGCGAGAGCCTACTCTACCTAGGTTCTGTCAGAGTGAGAAAATACAAACTATTTGTATTATGAATAGATGATAGGGACGCATTTTTTGCAAGTGCCGTGGCAATGAAATGGGAAATATGTGCGACGAAAAGTGGGGGTTCACAAAAAAGCCAAGCTTTACGTGATGCAAAACTTGGCTAGGTATTGTGAGTTGTCAATGGGTGTCGAGCAACTGGGAGCGGAATTATGGCATTTCTTGTGATTTACCGTAATCATTTGGCTGCGAGGATGCGTATTTTTTCTGGCTGAATTCCCGCAATCGCTGCAATGCAATAAAGAATACTGGAACAAGGACACAGCCAATCACTGTCGCTGCTAGCATACCGCCAAAACTGGCGATGCCTAGCGCATTACGACTGGCCGATCCCGCACCACTGGCGATGACTAAAGGGAGAACCCCTAAAATGAATGAAAAAGCGGTCATCATCACCGCGCGGATACGCAGAGCGATGGCCTGTTTTGCTGCTTCCATAATTGATAGTTCATTTTTCTCTCTTAGCGTTTTTGCAAATTCTACGATAAGAATTGCGTTGCGACTCGCCATGCCGATAAGTAGTACCAAGCCGACTTGAGTATAGAGATTAATTGAGCCGCCAGTGGCAAATACCAAACCTAATGCACCAATTAATCCTGTAGGGACACATAAAATAATGGCTAAAGGAATAAGCCAGCTTTCATATTGCGCCACCAAAAACAAATAGGTGAACAATAATGCCAGCGCGAAGAGGTATGGTGCGGCATCGCCAGCGGCCAGCTCTTGGTAAGTCATCCCTGTCCATTCAAAAGCATAGCCAGATGGAAGCGTACTTACCGCGAGGCGTTCCATTTCTTCGATGGCTTGCCCTGAGCTGTAACCGGGCGCTGGAATGGCAAGCACTTGTGCGGTGTTATACAAATTATATCGTGCGGTATTGTCTGAGCCGACGAGCGGTTGATAGCGAGCGAAGGTGGCCAGAGAGACCATTTTCCCGCTGGTCGATCTGACGTAGAGACGACTTAAATCTTGCTCATTGCGACGAAATTCCTGCTCTGCCAACAAATTCACTTGGTAGTTTTTACCGTATTTTGTGAAATCATTGACGTATAAGTTACCCATCATGGCAGATAGAGTAAGGTTAACCTCTTGTAGATCGACGCCTAGCGCGAGAGCTTTGGCTCTATCAATATCTAGGTACAATTGTGGGACATTGGCGCTGTATGTAGTAAACGCCATAGCAATCTTTTCAGACTGATTCAGTGCCTGTAAATACCCATTCAGAGCCGGTGCCATCTCTTCAACCGGACGGCCATTGAGGTCTTCTAGCTGTAACGTTAACCCCCCAGCGTTGCCTAACCCTGGGATGGCCGGCATAGAAAATGCCATACCTGAAATGTCATGGTTACTGTCTAATAGGTTTTGTGCTTGAGCGACCAAAGCAAATTCGCTTTGCTCCGGCTCGGTGCGCTCATTCCAGTTATCTAGAACGACAATCATCATGCCTGAGTTTGGTGATGCTGCCCCTTTTAATAGTGAATAACCTTTCGCCGCAATCACATGCTTAACACCACTAAACGACGAAATATCGCTGACCAGTTGGTCGACAATAATATCGGTTCTATCAAGTGCCGCCGCTTCTGGAAGATTGACATCAATAATGAATGAGCCCTGATCTTCTGCTGGAATGAAATCGCTTGGTGTTAGTGAAGCAAAAGTAGCGATGCCAGCTAAAATAGCTGCGAAGAAACAGGCTGAAAGCAGGAGCCGACGGCCTAAGAAGTTGACTGAGCTGACATACCCGCGGGTAATGTTGGCAACGATGGTATTAAAAGCGGCCAATACCCCGCGTTGTTTCTTTTCCTCGTGTTTAAGCATGACGGCACATAATGCTGGAGTGAGGGTTAATGCAACAATAGTGGAAATAATGGTAGAAACAGAGATGGTCACACCAAATTGCTGATACATCTGGCCGACCATGCCCGGAGCAATAGAGACTGGACCAAATACAGCAAGTAAAACCAATGCGGAAGCAATGAGCGGCGCTGTGACTTCCTTCATGGCTTTGGAGGTCGCCGATTTTGCATCAAGATGCTCTTCTTCCATGAGGCGTTCGACATTTTCAATCACCACAATGGCAGCATCGACCACCACACCAATGGCAAGGATTAAACCAAACATAGAAATGGTGTTGATATCAATGCCCATGGCAGCCATCACGACAAATGTGCCAATTAAAGAGACAGGGATTGCGATAGCTGGAATAATGGTGGCACGCCAGCTTTGTAAGAATAAAAAGGTGACGGCGACAACAAGAAGTACCGCAATATAGAGCGTTTCGAATACCTCATCCATTGACACTTTTATGAAGGTCGTCGAGTCATAAGAGACATCGTATGCCATGCCTTGCGGAAAGCGCTCACTGAGCCCAATCATTGTTTTTCGGACATCTTCAGCGACTTGTACCGCGTTCGCGCCAGGCGCTTGGTAGATGGCTAAAATTGGACTCTCGTTGCCAGCATAGGTGGCGATAGCAGAATATTGTTCCGCACCAAGTTCAACTCGAGCCACGTCTTTTAGATAAACAAAGCTGCCATCGTTATTGGACGCCAAAATAATGTTTTCAAATTCACTCGTATCAAGAAGGCGACCTTTTGTTTGAATAGTGTATTGAAAAACTTGCTTTCCAGCGGTGGGTCTTTCGCCAAGTTTACCTGCAGCAACGGTGGTATTTTGCGCTGAAATCGCGTCGGCAATTTGTGGAGCTGTAATAGCGCGAGCAGCCATTTTTTCTGGATTTAGCCAAACTCGCATCGAGTAGTTTTGCTCTCCGATGACTTGTACCTTACCGACGCCCTCAACGCGCAATAGAGCATCTTTGATATTGAGCGAGGCGTAGTTAGAGAGATAAAGGTTATCGAATTTTCCCTCGGGCGAATATGGGTTGATTGTCATCAAGATAGAGTTGGCGACTTTCTCGACGGTGACGCCTTGCTGTTTTACTTCTTCAGGCAGCTTTGCCATGGCTTTGTTGACTCGGTTTTGAACTAAAACCTGAGCTTTATCTGGGTCGGTTCCGATATCGAATGTGACATACGCTAAGTAGGTATTATCGTTATTGGATTTAGACTCAAGGTAGATCATCCCCTCTACGCCATTGATTTCTTGCTCGACCACGCTGGCGACGGTATCACGAATAGTATTGTGATCCGCACCGGGATAGACGGCATACACTTCGATAGAAGGAGGAACGATATTCGGAAATTGGGAAACCGGCATTTTCATGAGCGTGAGCAAGCCAGCGATGGTCATGACAATTGACAAAACGATCGCAAATTTTGGTCGATTAATAAAAAATTCAGCCATGATGCTACCCTCTCTGATTCACATCGACTTCCATGCCTAACGTGATGCTCTGTAGTCCCTCTACAATGACATGCTCACCGGCGGATATTCCAGATTCAACCAGCCAGTTGTCACGAACTCGTTCACTAACCAGGACATATTTGGCCTCGACGATACTGCGATCATTCACGACTAGAACATAGCGACCTTGTTGGTCTTCCTGAATCGCGGATTGAGGAATTAAGATAGCCGAGGTTGGCTGACTATCGATACTCGTTACTGTGACAAATTGACCTGGGATCAGCAAATTATCCGGGTTGGGAAATTTGACTCTAAAGCGTATCGAACCATTTAGGCTATCCATATGATTATCGATAAAATTTGACTCGCCTTGATGGTCATACTGCGCGCCATTGGCGAGCTGAAGGGTAAAGTTTGGGGTGGAAAGCTCCCCTTTATTGATCAGCTGTTCTTGTAAGTTATTGACGTGTTGTTTCTCATCTAATTGAATATTAACGTACACCGAATCAAAGCTTACAATTTGGGTTAGAGCCTGGTTGTCTGGACCTACTAATGCGCCAGAACTAAACTTACTCGCACCAATGATGCCGTCAAATGGCGCTTTTATTTTGGTATAGGAGAGTTCGAGATTGGCACGTGAGAGTGCAGCTTTTGCGGCGTCGATTTGAGCAAGAGAAGAGGTGCGTTCAGCGGTGAGCTGATCTAATTCTAAAGAGGAAAGAGCTTGCTTTTTGACGAGGGCGATGGCTTTTTGGTGCTTTTGGTCGATGATATTAAAATCAGCGGTGGTTTCTTTTAGCGCGGCTTCTAGGCGTAATATCTCAATTTCAAACAATGCCGGATCAATTTCATATAGTAGGTCTCCCTTATTGACTCGTTCTCCTTCGGTAAAGTGACGTGATTTTAAGTAACCCGAGACTCGAGGAACAATGTCCACTTTATGGATGGCTGCGGTTTTTCCAATAAACCGTTCTTGATGGTAGTAAGGTTGCTCTGTAATCGTGAGTACATTTACCGATAAAGTGGCGTCTGGGATGGTTTCGGTTTTGGGTTGGCAGGCTGCTAATACCAAGGGAAGTAAGCAGACTGTGAGCTTATTGGATTGGCGCATAAGGACCTCTGATATAAGGAAGAGAGTGTCTTATGTTATTTTTGATCTTCCAATACTTCGAGTTAGTTATCATTCGATTTTCGTATAGATTGGTTTTATAGTTTTGGTGTCGTGATTGTTTCCTTACTGGTCGGTATTCATTTACATCGCCCTGCTTTACTCGAAGGCGTGGTTTGAAAAAATATGCTTGATGCGTTCAATGATAAATGAGTGTACTTCGGTTATCGGTTGGTTTTTTTGCCAGATAACATCGTATTGAACCTGTAATTGAGTTTGTACAAACTCTGGACGGATTGAAACGATATCATGGATCGGTTGTTGATTTAATCGATGTAAAAAGCCCCAGCCTAATTCAGCGCGAATCAGAGAAAGAAAATTATGGTAGCCGTTACTTTCCAGTATTGAGGAGGACATTTTTGCGCTTTCACGCAATACGGCAGGGCTGCGTGTCGAGGGGCTAATTATCTGAGTGTGCGCCATCAGATCGTCGTTGCTAATGGTGCGCTGCTTCGCTAAAGGGTGCGATTGAGCACAAACGATGTCAATCATGCAGTTACCTATCGCCCGAAATTCGTAAAATTGACTATTGCCTTCTAAGGTCGGTGTAATCGCTAGATCAATACGTTGTTCACGAACCCGTTGAAGAATCTCTTCTGGGGTCAGAGATAGTATGGTTAGCGTTAGGTGGGGCCAGTTTTTTTGCAGAGTTTTTAGTAATGATAGGAATGGCTGAAGCGCCAACTCTTCATCAATGGCTATCATCATTGTCGCAGGGATACCAATGGAGAGTTGCTGGGCGTTACGCTGGAATCGCTCGATGCTCTCAACGGCCACTTTTGCTCCATCGTATAGGTTTCGGCCCGCTTCAGTAAGTTGCGGGTATTTTCCTTCTCGGTCAAAAAGCATCACGCCTAAATCATCTTCAAGCTTGGCGACATTACCGCTGACCGTCGTCAGATGCTTGCCCAGTACACGCGCGGCGGCACTGAAGGACCCACAATCGGCAGAGGCAATAAAAGATTTGAGTAAATCCGGTTTAATCATGATGCGACTCGCTATTTCTACCCTATGATTAATTCATAGGAAGCCTAGTAACTACTAATGAAAATAATATAGATAATAGACGGACTTTCAACCAGTACCTTGCAACATGAAGGAGTACATTATGAAAAAATCCATGAAAACGATCGCTGTGGTTGCCTCATTAGCCGCCTCGATTGGACTTGCCTTTGCCGACAATGCTTTGGCTAATAATGACCATGCGAGCGCTTCCCCATCGAATCAGGTACCAGTGACCATTGATACTTGGCAGCAACAGCGTCATGTTGGCCAAGCAATGATGCCTACGTTTTACCCAAATATGATTGCGGTTAATGCGCAGGATGTGTTTAAAGTGGATCATCAAAAACGTGACTATCATTTACATGAGATTCCTTCGGTTGCTCGCTTATTGAATCACCCTGCGACAGGCAGTATTGTTGTGATGACGGCTAACGGCGACGTGTTACTAGAGCAATACCGTAATGGCCATGATCGTTCGACGACGTTTTCAGACCAATCCGCGACTAAGTCAATAGGTTACATACTACTCAATAAAGCGATTGCTGACGGAAAAATTAAGCTCACAGACAAAGTAGAGAAATACATTCCTTCCATCGGCTCAGGGTTTAGAGGCCGAACCGTAGGGGATGTGGCGGCGATGAATGTGAATCATTCTGTGGCTGAGCTGGCAGCGTATAAGGGTGACCCCAAAGCGCTCGCGAACTTTGACAAAGATGAGCGTGTGATCGGTATGCAGCGTAACGATGAGCGCTTGGAATTGCGTGATTGGATTGAGTCGATAGAGAAGATGGGGCAAAGCAATCAGTGGCAAGGCGACATGGCAAACTATGCCACCATTAATACCAGTGTACTTGGCTGGTTGGTTGAGTCGGCTACGGGCGTAGGGCTTGATCAGCAAATTCGTGACTTGTTTCACGAGGTTGGGGGAGAAAATACCGTCTTTATGGGTACCGATTTTGCTGGAACGCCTGTGATTGGTGCGTCGATGATGTCTTCAACCATTGATTTTGCGCGTTATGGGCGCTTACTGATTAGTGACAAGCAGCAAGTTATTCAGGATATGAAAGTGGCAAACAAAGAGGGTGAGCCAGTACCTGCAGAGTTGACGCATATCGAAAGTCGCTACTATAAATCGGCGATTATGAATGAGTATGGCCTTGGGCATAGTGGTTGGGCGGGTCAATTGATTTGGGCGGACCCTGAGTCAGGCATTATCGTGGCGATTAACAGCATGATTCAGTCTGAGTTACCTGCGCCGTACGATCACTTCAACAAAGAATATGAAGCGGTATTTGACGTGGTGAAATACATGAGGGCTCAGGCTCAACAGTGAACTGATTATAGTAGTGAGTTGGCGATTGTAGTGGATTAGCTATAGTCGTGGACTGGCTATATTGAAGGCGTGAAATTCAGCGCCGCAAAAAGTGCTCAACATCAGATAATGTTGAGCACTTTTTTATGAAAAGAATGGGCTATTTCTTTAACGCATCCAAGACATCTTGCTCGGCAAAGATGGTTTCAAATCGGGTTTGATACGCTTGTTGGACATTGTTAATGATGGAGTCTCCTCCATTGTCTGGGATATTATCCTCTACGTTATACACTCGAGTCAGCAGTGATTTTCCTTTCGAATCTAAGATGGTCATCGTCACATCAATATACACGCCATCGCTAAAGGCGTGGGTATCGTACTTCCAGTTGCGCATTTCAAACAAAATAGACTTATTACCGGCGCTGACTAAGGCACTTTTTACTTCAGTTGTGTCCATAAGCGGTGTCGTAATGACTTGTGTGACTTCGACCCCCGCTTTCTCAAAACCGGCGGACAATCTATCTGAGAGATAATCGGTTAACGGTTGCTTGGTGTAGGTTTCGTAGGAATAAGGAATCCCAAAACCAGAGCGTATTATGCCTTCAAATGCGACGGTTTTGTCGTTATCTAAGACGTAAGGACGCTGATCATGGAATGCCAGACTGATGTCACTGTACTGTGTATTGGCATTAATATCCGGTGCGGTTTGTTGTGCATTTTTGGAAGAAACGCAACCTGATAGAGAAACTAGGCCTAGCGTGATCAAACATGTTTTTATTATTAATTTCATGGTATTACCCTTAGATAGACAAGGTAATATTTTAGTAATTATAAGTACTACGAGTATATCCCTTACGCCATTGTAAATGGATGGCTTGCGAGGGACTAAGCAAAAAAGGCATGAATTAATACAATATTTCAATAGGTTGCCGCTCCAGTATTGACGGGTCTATTTAAAGAAGGCAAAAAAAGTACATTTTCCTATTAAAAGTCGCACATGGCGATAATGGTGAACGGCTGCATTGTCGAATTTTTCGCCACGGTGCCTTGTGGGAATCTTCTTACCTTCCGTATTGGCGAGTATTCACGACACGTGTTGTGGAGTTAAGATCACAACCTCTTATGTTTTGCTTAGAAGTGCGTCGCATTCTCTACGACTTTGGTTATTGCTCAATAAATGGTCAGCTAACGTGATGGCAAGTCATTAATATCGTGAATCATCAACACTTCAGAATAGGGAACATTATGAAGAATGGAATGCGGCTTTCAGCACTGCTAATGATGCTAGCAAGTGGGTATGCGGTGTCGGCTGATATAGAGTGGATTGGGGGAGAGACTCAAGTCAACAATGGCGATGTGGTCAGTTATCAAGGCGAGTGCTATCAAGCGCAAAACAGCCCAGGACCTTGGGAAACCCCTTCTAAACAATCTACCTGGTTTTGGAGCTCAGTGGCCTGTTCATCACCCATTACTCCTCCAATCTGCCCTGACGGCACAGAGCTTATTAATAACGAGTGTGTCGCGCCACCTGAGCCACCGATCTGCACCGAGAACCAACGGCTTGTTGATGGTGTGTGTGTGGATCTTCCTCCTACAACAGACACGAACGCTCAACCTTGGATTGAAGGGAAGACACCGGTTGTTGATGGCGATATCGTGCTTTATCTCGATACCTGCTATGAGGCAAAAAACAGTCCGGGAATTTGGGAGACACCTTCCAACAGTTCTTGGTTTTGGCAAACGGTTGAGTGCCCAACAACGTCGCCTGAAGCGCCGATTACCTGCCCTGATGGTTCAGTAGTTAACAGTGTAAATGAGTGCCCTGTCTCGCCTCCGGTTGTGGAGTGCCCCGATGGATCTACGGTTGATAGTGCTGAGTTGTGTCCAGATGTCACTGCGAACTTCTACGTGAGTCCAACGGGTAACGACAGCAATAACGGTTCTTTCATCGCCCCTTTTCTAAGTCTTAAAAAGGCGTTAACTCAGGCATCAGCAGGGCAAACCATCGAGATGCTTGCGGGTCGTTATCAACAAGCTCAAGTTGTCGATAAAATTAATGCCACGGCAAGTCAGCCTATTATTATTAGAGGCAATGGCGCGATATTTGACGGTAGTGTTGAGATCAAACAACCTTGGTCGATTCATAGTGGGCAGATTTATAAGACTCAATTGACTCAAGATATTTGGCAACTGTTTATTGACGATCAGGTTGTGATGCCAGCACGGTGGCCGAATGCTCAGATTAATGATGGCTCTTTGTGGAACATGAAAGCAACGTGGCGTCATCAAGCGCCGCAAAGTCAACTTGGTGTGATGATTGATGAACGTCCATACGAAAGTATTGCAGTTAAAACTGCAGGTAACGAATACGTTCATTTACCCGCAGGAGTAAATGAGCAGTCACTTGCAGACTCAGGGATTGATGCAACAGGCGCGATTGCCATACTTAACATTGGATCTTGGTTAAACTGGGCGCAAGTGGTGTCGGAGCATACACCGGGTAGCAACAAATTTACCTATAGTAGCGATTTTTCTGGCTCTGGTACGGCGATGAAAAATGCGGCCAGTATTTTAAGTAACGCGTCATTTTGGCAAAACAAAAGTGTGAAATATGAAGAGGGTCATTACTATTTAGAAGGTAAGTTAGCGCTGCTCGATAGCCCCAATGAATGGTTCTTTGATCGTAACAGCAAAACCCTATATTTGTGGGCGCCTGATAATCAGGATCCAAATCAACTGGTTATTCGAGGGAAAACCCAAACCTATGGTTTAACCGTTCGTAACTCTAGTTATATTGTGGTTAAGGATATGGACTTCTTCGCCACCGCTTTTACCGTGATCAACTCACACAACATTACCTTTGATGATATTGACGCAACGCATTATGCCTATTCTCAGCGAATGCTGGGTAATTTGACACGTCCAGACACCATCAAATTTATCAATAACAATTCAGCGATTACTCGCACCCACAACCGTATTGTGAATAGCTACTTTGCTTACACTGACGGCCCTGCAATGGAAATGATCAAAGAGCAAGGCGATGTGATTGATAATAACCTAATCCACGATATTGATTATTCAAACTTAGGAACGGGTGGGGAAGGTTCAATCAACATGGCTCAGCAGAGTCGGGATATTACCTTTAGCAATAACACCTTCCATACCGCAGGCAACTCTGAAGGTGTCAGGGTTGGAGCCGAGTCGAAGGTGACCGGGAATCATGTCTACAATACCAGCTTATTACAACATGATGGTGCGGCGATTAACGTGGGTATTGATGAGCAAGCAGGGACTGAAATTGCCTATAACTGGGTTCATAGTACACCAAAAGCCGGAATTCGTTTTGATGGCGTAGAAGGTGCTGCGAAAACAGGGCGGGATGGTGTTGTGCACCACAATGTTATTTGGGATACCAATTTCTCAATTATTAAAGGTGACTATCAAGGTACTTACAATAACTTAGCGTTTAATAACCAAGCGGTTGACCTGATTATCTTTAATAAAGAAAGTGCCGGTGGCATCAACCACAATTCGGAAACGATGAATAATTTAGTGGGGAGCTTAGTGGGGAGAAAGTCCGGTACAGCAGAGCAGCTTACAGTCCCTGGCATCACGGGTTCGAACTTAACTGCGACGTCGGGTGATGTTTTAGCTCACCTTGAAGGCGCGCTATGGGGAGACTTTAGGCCTATTCAAAACAGCCCTATCGTCGACACAGGCTTAAGTAATACTCGCTTTACGACACTAGAGTATATCGGTAACGCCCCGGATATTGGCGCTTATGAGCGAAATGACCCGCGTTATTGGTTACCTGGACATCAAGGGTTGAAGCCGAGTAATCCCGTGCCATTTAATGGCTCTGAAGGTGTGTCATTAAATCCCTATTTACGATTCAATGTGCAAGCTTTAAGCTCGGATGTCAGGGTACTTTTTGGCGCGACACCCATGTCTTTAACGACGGTATCTGTCATTGATGCAGCGTATAGAATGAATGGTTTAATTGGGAATACGACTTACTACTGGCGTGTAGATACTGTACAAGGCGAACAAACTATTGAGGGTCCTGTTTGGTCATTTACGACGAAACCATAGAGCGCTGAGAGTACCATCGGAGAAAAGAGCCACTGTGCTTTTTTCTCCGATGAACCATGCTTTTAGTCGACATGGGCCAAAATGAAATCAATGCATGTTCTCACTTTGGGGATGTGGTACTTAGCATGCTGGTAAACAATAAATATGTCTAAATTGCTGGCTTATTTATTAGATATTGGATGGCGTAGCACCAAGGCTATTGGCTAAAAAACAACACGCAACCAAAGTAGATCATCACCACACCGGCGATTCGGTTTACCCAAGAGCCTGCGGAGGAATGTTGCGTACTGCCCTTCATTTTCAAGATAACCAGCGCGACAAAATAAAACCAAGTTAATAGCACAAGACCGTGAATCGCCACTAATCGATAGGCATCGACATATTGGAAGTTATCAAAGTCGACAAACTGAGGAAAGGCTGCCAAATAAAACAGTATACCTTTGGGGTTTGAAAATTGAGTGAGAAAGCCCTCGAGAACGGATTTATATGCTTTGGGAGCGGCGTAGTGTTTCAAGCCGGGTACACTCGCTGACGCCTTCGCACTAAAGGAGCCGACGAGCATTTTTATCCCTATGTATAAAAAGTAGCCTGAACCAATGTATTTTAATATGTTGAAGAAATAAGGAGATCCTAGCAATAGCGCTGAAATGCCAAATATCCCTAAACTGGCCTGAATAAACATGGCTAGAATAAAGCCAACAATATTATAGAGTGCGGACCTTTTTCCAAACAGAGAGGTGGATCTTAGAATCAGTACCCCGTTGGGGCCTGGAGACATCACCAACAGTATAATAATTAAACTAAAAGAGAGTAGGTCAGCCATAGTCAACTCTTGATGAAATAGAAGTTCAAGTGTAGCAATCTTTTACTAGTAGAGTGTTGTTTAGGATTAAGTCCGTGATCAATATAGCGGTTGAGCTAGCGCATGGCATCATGCTATGTGTGGGTTTCCGGAATGACTAGCAGGATCCGCAGTGCAAAGTGAGTAGTGGAAGGGAAACGAGGTGACAGAAAACATCAATCGGTTAGACGTATTAACGCCAGCGGAAAAGTTGCTCGGTTTGTCCTTATTTTGGAGGGAGGTAAGCTACCATTTTGCTTTTTTTGACCAAGTTCCGCAGCTGAATTTTGATGAGGCTTATCAGCAATTTATTCCCCAAGTGCTAGAGACGGCTTCTACTTATGAGTATTACCGAACCCTACAGCGATTTTGTGCGTTGCTGCAAGATGGGCACACCAATGTTTATTTACCTCCTGGATTGGAGCTTGCGTATGTTGATAGCCCTGCGATAAGAGTCATCGAGTTACGACAAGAAGCCATCATCACTCAAGTGGACAAAAAACTCGCTGAGATGATCCCGCTAGGGTCAAGGATCTTAGCGGTCGATGGCATTTCAACACCAGCCTATTTAAAAAGTGAAGTCATGCCCATTATCGCTAGCTCAACAGAGCATGTACGATGGGCTGAAGCCGTAGCTAAGATGTTACATGGTGGGGTAAATACGGAGCTCTCACTCACTCTTCAAACGCCATCTGGTGATCAAAAACAGTGTTCGGTGATACGCAATGAACGAGTTGGAGGGGGTGAAATGCTGTCGCTGAAATTACCTTCGTCACAAAATAAACGCATTGAGTATAAATCATTAGAGAGTGGGATTGGCTATGTCGCCCTCAACGATTTTAGTCACCAAGATGTTGTTGCTCAATTTGAGTCGTATTTGCCTCACTTGGCCAAAGCGAAAGGGCTGATTTTAGATCTGAGGTTTAATGGCGGTGGGGATAGCTCGATTGGAGGAGCAATACTCGCTTATCTATCGAATCAACCGTTAGTCGGGTCTCGTTGGAAAACTAGGCAACACATATCAGCATATAAAGCGTGGGGGACAATGTTAAGCGAGTACCAAGAGTATGCTGACGATAATGCTTGGCTGACAGGTGAGCATGGTCTCATTGAACCCAAGGCAGATGCTCTGACAGAGTGCCCTATTTTTGTGTTAATTGGTCGTGGAACTGCCTCGGCTGCGGAAGACTTTTTAGTGTACGCTCAGGCGCTAGATACGATGACGACGATTGGTGAATACACTTATGGTAGTACAGGACAGCCGTTATTTCGCAACTTACCCGGTGGCGGTTGTTTTAGAGTGTGCACAAAGCGAGATACTTATGCTGATGGACGAGATTTTGTCGGCACAGGGATTAAACCTGATATTCTCGTTTCGCCGACGTACCAGCATCTGATTGATGGTGTGGACTACGTTCTTGAAACAGCAGTCGAATTGATGACACGTAATTTACAAAATGAGGATTCACCATTAAATAGCACGGATTGCTAGGCTTAATGTGTAGCAGCGTGGGAAAAATCTTGGATTAAGAGAGCGTCTTCCTACAGACGACTAAACTCTCTAAGCATATAGTTAATTTGAGGGATGTATTTCTCCCCCATGAAATAACCAGCATCCCTGCTATCCCCTCGTTGACACGGATTGTCGACGGGGGGATGTTCTGCTTTTACTCCACTATCTAACTCACGGTTCGGCTGAATCTAAGGCTCGTCATCCAAGCCAACACACCAATGACCATATAAATCGCGATGTGAGCCCACCCTGCTTCTGGTATGGCACTCAGCGGGTTAGCGGCAAGAATAGCGTGCAGCGGTAAATAGAATATGTCGGAAAAGAACTGGTCGACACCGTAATAACCAAATAGTGCGATTGGCATCCAGCGTAGCGCATAAATGGCAATTAATAACACCAAGAGCGGGGAATTCACTTTCTGAGAAATAGCCATTGCTGTCAGTGCAAAGGGTAATAGAAGAATGCCTGCGATTACCATTCTTAAACAAAATGAAAACCAGTTGAACACAACGTCCACGAGAGATGCATGACGATAGAGCAGCGCCAGCTGGTGGTCAGTTGAGGCATTGAGCATCCACAGCATCAGATCGGCAAAAAAGACCAATATAGAACACACCAAAGGAATCACCAATAAACCAAATCCAAGTTTAACTAAGTGTGTTTTTACATCACTAATGGGCATACTGCGCCAAAACATCAGGCTGCCCTCAACACGTTCTTTACGAAGTGTTCTTGGGAAATACTGGGTGCCAAGTAAAATGGACAGCAGCCCTACACCGCCAGCGATTAGCATATTGACGTCGTCACCCATTTCTCTGTGAATATCACTGACATCGCCGCTGAAGTTCATCTGGAAAAATAGATTGTGCTGCAAGGTCGAGCTGCTCATCAGAGAGATAAAAAGAAGCAGTCCGCAGGCAAACATGAATAAAGGAATACGCGTAACCAGTGGGTTTTCCTGCCACTCTTTACGTAACATAGCAATAGTAGAACGCATTATGCTTTCTCCTTCTGTAACGCTAAAAACAGATCCGCTAACTTCACGCCATACACATCCCCAAGCGCTTTTACTTGTGCGGCATATTGAGACGAAAGCAGCCACTTAGTCGTGCCTAGCCCTTTTTGAGAAGAGAGCGGGTTCATGGTTGCAATGTGGTCTTTATGTTCATCGCTAGCATCAAGAATAAAGTAATCGTCGCTAATACTATCCATTGAGGTTTGCAGTACTGGGCGACCATGCTTAAGAATCAGCACGTCCGTGAGTAGATGCTCGATCTCTGCTACCTCATGACTGGCAATGATTAGCGCTCGCTCACCATCGTGAAACCACTCTAATAGGTGGCGGTAGAATGTGTCTCGGTAGACGAGATCCAGCCCAAGGGTAGGTTCATCTAAAATTAAGATTTGCGTATTGGTGGCGATCACAATCGCTAGGTGTAATTGAACCTTCATTCCTTTCGACAGGGTTTTTATCCGTGATCGGGGTTTAATGTCGGTTTGCTTAAGGGCTTTGTCTGCTTTGCTGCGGTTAAAGCTGGGGTGAACGCCTTCTGTATAGTTGAGAAGCTGGGCGACAGTCATCCAGCCGGGCAGCACATTGACATCTGAGATATAAGACAAGCTTTGCATGATTTGATCGCGTTGCGTGACGGGTTCCAAGCCATTGATGCGAATACTGCCTTGGTATTGGTGCGCGCCGAGTAGCGCATTAATCAACGTGGACTTTCCGGCACCATTATGTCCGAGCAGGCCAAGGACTTGGCCTGCATGTAATTCAAAGCTAATGTCATGTAAGGCTTCACCATTTCTATGATATTGCTTAGATACGTGCTTGACGCTAACAAGTGCGTTCATTGGTCACCTTCAAGATGTGGTTTTAGTTGCTGGATAAACTCTGACAGTGGCATATCCAGATGTTGTAACGTGGCGGCAATTTGCGGAATTTGTTGTTGAAGAAAGCGCGCTTTTTCGTCGGCCAACAATTTTAGTTTTGCTCCGTGAGTCACAAACATGCCCTGACCGCGCTTCTTTTCAACCAGTCCATCGTCAACGAGTAATTGATAGCCTTTCATGACGGTAAGGTGATTGATTTTCATATCCGCAGAGACGCTTCGTACCGAAGGCAAGGCTTGACCCTCTTGCCAAATTCCTTGCAGGATTTGCTGAGTGATTCGATCAGCCAACTGCCGAAATATCGGCTGGCGATCATGCCAATGCGTCATATAGGTTTCCTTGGCTGTTTTGGTGTTATATATAGGTATATCACCATGGTGGTTGGATGGGAAGGTATTATTTTATGATGAGAGTTTGGTTTGTATTTTTGTTGTTCAGAGAGTAAAGCAAGCCCGCTCCGCCTTTGCAAAAGGAGGAGCGGGTAAGGTAATGATGTGGGTTTACGGAGGGTTAAACCGCTTCTATAACGGTACCGGACGTTCTTTGAATAATCTCAGAGGCATAGGCTAAATCACCGATGTAGCTCTTATGGCCAGTATTCTCAACAAACTGACAGCAAGCATCCACTTTTGGCCCCATAGAGCCTGCTGGGAAGCTGTATTGCTTCATCTTAGCAACGGCAATGCGCTCGATTTTCTCTTCTTGCGGTGTGCCCCAATCTAAACAGACGTGAGTACCGTCGGTGAGGATCAGCAAATGTTCTGCGCCAAGTTCTTCTGCAATTAATGCCGCTGTCATGTCTTTATCAATGACCGCTTCAAACCCTACATAAGCACCATCTTTTTCGATCACAGGTGCACCGCCGCCGCCGCCACAAATAACCAGATGTTCTTTATCAAGAAGATCTTTAATCGCTTTGATTTCTAATACTTCTTTTGGTGCAGGGGACGGGACCACGCGACGCCAATGTGCGCCATCGGGCTTGACTACCCAATTGTTTTGTTCGGCTAGGGATTTTGCTTGGTCCTCGTTATAGATAGGGCCGATAAATTTGCTCGGATTAGCAATGGCTGGGTCATTTTCATCCACCACAATTCGAGTCAGAATTGTGGTGGTATAACGATCGTCAATGGCCGCATTTAGACCTTGTTGGAATAGGTAGCCAATCATGCCTTGAGTCTCTGCCCCTAAGACGTCAAATGGATATGCAGGGCACTCTTTATAAGCGTCATTTTGCAGTGAAAGTAGACCAACTTGCGGGCCGTTACCATGAACAATGACTAAGCGGTAATCTTTGCTTAGCTCTGCCAGTGAACGTGCCGTTTGAGCAATACTTTTCTGTTGGTTTTGACAGCTCATTACTTCACCACGTTGTAATAAAGCATTGCCACCAACCGCGACAACAATAATAGGTTTTGACATGTTTAACTCTCCAAGTGACGGAATTAACCGAACGGCTAACAAAGTGAATTTAGTGTATTGAAATGCTTATTTATAGTTGGAGATAAAAATCACAATTCGGTTTTTATTTGGATTTTATATAGTTTTGTTACGCACCGATCACAGAGTGGGATAATAATCGAAACCGGCAGCGGATATGTGATTCTAATTGCAGGTTTTATAACGGGTAAATAATAACAAGTTAACTTGATTAAAATCAAAAATAGGGTTTTCTCCCCCTATTTAATGCAGATCTGTCGTGTCCATATTATTTTTAACCATCATTTGTTGCTTCAAAACCGATACCAAATTCTCATCTCAGTTTTAAGTGTGTATTTACCGTTAAATAAATCTCGTACCAGATAACTGACTAAAACTAATTACCCATAACTTTATGAATATAAAGTGAATTAAATTATGAAATGAGGGACATGTTATGAAATTACCGACTTCTAGCGCGACTGAACTCAAAAAAGCAAACTTACAGCACATGGTGTCAATGAAAGACTTCTCTGTCGAAGAGATGGATAACATGATGGAGCTGATGGCGTATCTAAAACAAGCGCGTAAAGACAACGCAGTACCACAGCTATTTAAAGGGAAATCAGTTGGGATGATCTTTGAAGCTGGGTCAACACGGACGCGTGTGTCGTTTGAAGTTGCTGCGACGTTATTGGGCGGTCATGGCTTATTCCTATCACCAAAAGATATTCACTTAGGGGGCAAAGAGTCAATTGATGATACCTCACGTGTACTTTCTCGCATGTGTGACATCATTATGGCACGTACCAATAGCCCGGAAACATTAGATGGTTTACTTGAAATGTCGACCGTACCGGTTATTAACGGCCTAGATACTCGTTTCCACCCAACGCAAATGCTCGCCGACTTGTTTACCATTAAAGAGCATATTACCGATGGCCGTAAACTGTCTGACTTAACGCTGGCCTTTATGGGTGATGCGACTGACGTATGTCGCTCCCTAATGTTGACGTGTGCCAAATATGGTATGGGCTTTAAGCAAATTGGTCCGAAAAAATATCAGATGCAGCAAGAATGGGTGGAAATGGCGCTGAATTTCTGTGAAGAGTCTGGCGGCACCATTGAAATTACCGATGATGTAGAACGCGTGGCCGATTGTGACGTGGTTTACGGAGACAGCTTCTACTGGTCTACGCAAATGGATGAGAAAGAAGAGCGCCTTGCCGCTTTCATGCCTGATTACGTGATTTCAGAAGAGTTGATGGCGAAAGCCCGTCCGGGAGCAATGTTACTTCACTGTCTGCCCGCTAATGACAAAGAAGAAATTACACGTGGCGCATTAGAAAGTGAATATTGTGTGGCGTTTGATGAATCAGAAAACCGCCTCACGGCTCAAATGGCAATTCTAGTGTACTTTACCCACAAAGATGAAGTTATTCCTACACAACAAACCATTAAATATCATGAAGATAAAATCACTGGATTCCTTAAAACCTTGTAATCAATTTATTGGCGATATTTAGCTAAAGCCAAACCAGTTTATCTTCCTTTAGCTGGTTTGGCTCTCTTTTGCCTACGATTACTCAACTTCATAATATTCATGTATTGAACTGGATATTCACGCATTAATTTGGAGATAGAATGCGATGACAACTAGTATCATTAAGATCTCAAGAAATACTGAAAAGGCTCCATTGAATGTTCACTCTTCTCAATCCGTTGCCTTTTCCCATTATAATAATATTTCTGCCCAATTGCCGATCGATCCAGACACTAATACGCTGGTTTTTGGCGGTGTCGAAGAGCAGGCCAAACAGTGCTTGAGTAATATTAAAACGATTGTTAACAGTATCGACCACACCATGAGCGACGTGGTGAGAATCAATGTCTATCTGAAAAATATTACCGATTTAGATAAAGTGAATGAAGTCTATTGCGGATTTTTCAATATGTATGTTCCTACTCATACTTCTCTAGCTGTCGCCGCATTGCCTTTAGAAGGGGCGTCAGTACAAATGGACGCTGTTATTTCCAATGGTGAGGGAACCTATCCGCAAGAAGCGTGTGACTTAGTAAAATTGGCAAGAAATACACCAAATGCGCCAGTGACGTCACTGTCTACACAAAGCGTTGCTTTCTCTCATTACAGTCACGTGTCAGCACAGCTACCTATTGAGGCGACAACAGGTAATGTGATTGCTGGAGGAGTGCGAGAGCAAACTCAACAATGTTTAAAAAACATTAAAGCCATATTGGAAGGCATAGAAGTGCCTGTTGATGATGTGGTAAAAATAAACGTTCATCTAAAAAACCTTGCGGACTTGGATGCCTTTGATGAGGTGTATACCAGGTTCTTTCCTGACTCATCGATCGCAAGAGCGGTGAATTATATGCCTGCGCGTTCGGTGATTGTGGCAGAGGGGTTGCCCATGAATGCCTTGGTGCAAGTCGATGCTACCGTTTCTCATGGTGATGGGACTCCGCCGCAAGTGGTTGAAGATCGCCATGGTATTGTGATTAGAGCTCACAATACTAACAAAGCGCCTGTTAGTGCTTTATCGTCGCAAAGTGTGGCTTTTTCTCACTACAATAACCTTTCCGCTCAACTTCCTATTGACCCGTCGGTAGGGGCGATTGTGGCCTTTGGAGTGAAAGAGCAAGCCATGCAGTGCCTGAACAATATTACGTCCATTGTAGAGAGTGTGGGTCATGTTATTGATGACGTGGTGAAGCTCAACGTTCAGCTCAAAGACATGGACGATCTCGCAATATTCAATGATGTGTTACCAAGCTACTTCACCAATACATTGCCCGCCGTGACGGTGATTGGCGTGTCAAGTCTACCCAAGGATGCGGTTATACAAATGGATGCCATTGTGTCTAATGCTGAGGGTACGTCACCGACGAAACCTCAGTAAGCAGGCCCAAATGGCCATAATCAAATGGGGCGCATTAACATGTGCCCCATTTGCTCTGACAGTCGGCTTTTAAAATCCATGCCAATGTCTTGGTTACTTACCCGCTAAGTAAGCTGATTAAGGTGACTAAGGTGATGAGGCTCGGCTGGCGGCTCACTTGTTGGTTCAATACGCTGTAGATACTGTGGTAAGTAAACAGAGAGATAAGCTAGTGCTAGTCTATACCCTTCTTTGCCTGCTTCTGAGCTGATCTGGTTTCTTCCCGTAGTATTGTAAAACGTGCTGTAAACCTTATCAGCCGCCTGAAGCGCTATCGCAAAAATATTGTAGTTATTGGGTAAAGCTGGCAGTACAAAGTGCTGCTGGTAGAGCTTGAGAATACGTTCTCCCAGCGCTTGGTCGTGTTCAAAGTCGGCTTTTCTTAGGTCATAGAATTTGTGCTGGCCAAGCACTAACTTCGTGGCGACGGGATTGTTTTGGTAGTACTGGAAATAAGCACGTTCAATACTCCACGTAATGGCTTGCCAATTATCAAAGCGTGGTGTTTTCTCAATGTTAGCAAGCATGTGGTCGAAATCACGAAATACATCATCTGCAATACATAGAAGTAATGCTTCTATATTAGGATAATGGTGATATACCGTTGAAGTGGCTATTTTTGCATGTCTAGCAATATCATAAATGGAAATGTTATTAATATCACTTCGCTCAATTATTTGAAAAGTGGCTTCTTTTATTTTTGTTATTTTTTCTTTTTTTGTTATTGATTTCATTGTTAATATCCTACTGCCGTTGGGTGAAGGGAGTTGAATTTGACTGATAGAATATATTTAGCCCATCAATGTAAGGCAAATATTAAGATAAACACTACGTCAATATATGTTGCAATGATTGATTAGAATCAATCATTTTCAAAGTAAATGCATAGCTTGTTAATACTGGTATGAGGGTCACGATTTTCTGGGTTAATACACCACTATTACCGATGTCAGATTCCAAGCTCAGTAATAGTAGTACTGGCTTGGTTTAATGGTTTCAAGGCTACACATAATGCCGATAAATACTACTTACCTTGCTGGTTCCATTGGAGAATCTATTATGGAAGAGAAAACAAAGAAAAAACTAGGGCTTGTCGATATTGTTCTTTTTGGGGTATGTACCGTACTGGTTGTCGATACCGTTGCGGCGACCGCAGTGGCTGGGCCGGGGGGAATATTCTGGTGGTTGGTCATTTTGATTTTGTTCTTTTTACCTTATGGCTTAATTACCGCGGAGCTTGCGACAACGTATCCAGCCGAAGGTGGGATCTACGATTGGGTGAAACGCGCATTTGGTCGTAACTGGGGAGCAAGAACGGCGTGGTTCTATTGGGTCAACTATGCCTTGTGGGTGCCTGCGGTATTTTATCTCTTTGCGGTTGTGTTAGCGCAGGTATTAAATACTGAGTTTTCACCATGGCAGATAGCCGGTGTTTCCATTGCAATGAGTTGGTTGTGCTCTTATATCAGCACCAAGCCGGTTGCCGACGCGAATTGGATATCTTCCCTTGGCGCTATTTTGAAAGTGCTTATTATGTCCGTTTTGGGTATTGGCGGTCTGATTCAAGCGTTTAATGGTGAAGTGGCGAACGACTTTAGTGCCAGTGCTTTTGCGCCATCATTTCAGGTTGGTTTTGCTATTCTTTCCGTGATGTTGTTTAACTTGCTGGGTTTTGAAGTGGTGTCTGCAGCGTCGGATTCCATGGAAAACCCGAAAAAAGACATTCCGAAAGCGACGGTACTTGGCGGAATATTGATTGCCTTTTTCTATCTTCTGGCCACGTTTGGTGTGCAAGCAGCACTACCTCTGGATCAAATTTCAGCGTCGGCGGGTTTGTATGAAAGCTTAGTCATCTTATTTGGTATTGAAGGCTTTACTGGTGTGGTTATTAATATTTTGGCGATTTGTTTTATGTTTACCTTGGTCGCGAATATTACCAACTGGTCAGTGGGGGTTAACTATGTGGCGCTTTACGCGGCCAAAAATGACGATATGCCGAAAGTATTTGCTACCACAACTCAGTCGGGTACGCCGAAGGGAGCCGCGATTTGGAATGGTATTGTCGCCACGATCACTATGATTGCTTATGCACTGATTGCCACATTTGGCGGTAACGAAGATCTATTTTGGAACGTATTTTCACTTGGCGCTATCATTCTATTATTGTCTTACGTTGTTATGTTTCCTGCATTTCTTAAGTTGCGTAAAATCGACGCGGTACTGCCACGTCCTTATAAAGTGGCAGGTCAACCGTGGTTAATTCGACTCATGTGTTTTGTGCCAATGTGTTTGTTGATTGGCGGTATTATTACGTTTTTCTGGGTGCCGGGTCAGCCATTTGATTGGACGTACTTCTGGCAAGTAGGGACGGGTATCGGTATCGCGATATTATTTGGTGAAGTGTATATTTTTAGAACAACAAAGCCGGAGCAAGATTCGCAGCCAGTATTAGGTGATTCATAACGTAAAAAATCAAGCCAGAGCGAATGTTCTGGCTTGATTCACATCACAATTCACGACGTGTCATTTATTGAGGGAGCACCACTTGCCCCGCCACAATAGGGAAGAGACTGGTTTGTGGCTTTTTGTCCATGTGTACGGTGGTTTTGGTACCGGCAACGTCATACGTGACATCGTACCCAGAGACTTGAGTCGAAGTGACATATTCCGTCTTGCAACGTCGTTCTGTCGTGCTGACGGTGCTATTTTTCTGTGCATTTTCTTGAATCTTTCGACCTGTCATGGCACCAGCAACCGTGCCAACCGCAGTGGCGACAGTTTTTCCAGAACCTCCACCGACTTGATTACCTAATGCAGCGCCTGCGGCGGCGCCACCAAGCGTACCAAGCAGTTTATCTTCATCTTTTATGTCAGCTTGGCGTGTTACGACGACATCGTTGCATACTTGTCGCGGCGTTTTTACTGAGCTGGTTACCGCTTCAACTAACGTGACCGTTGCGTGTGTTGGTGCTTCTTCTTTACAGGCTGAAAGGACAATCATCCCTGTTGCTGCTAGTACCACTGCTTTCATTTTCATTGAAAATTCCTAATTATGTTTTTGTATAGGCAGTATGGTAAGGAGAAAAATGATAGATAAATCAGCAGTAAATGAAGTCTATGTCAGTGTCTGGTGAAGAGTCAGGGCAGTATGAGCATTGTGTAAAAAGCGATAAGGGGTTGGGTAATCATTACGAATAAGGAGCAAGTTACTTGGGAAGACGCGGGAGGAGGTTGGATACATCATGACCTATATTCTTTGCAAACCAACCAGATTTTCTGATGTGGTTAAGGTATGATGCCTGCGTATTAAATATCGTGTGGTGTGCATGCTTTCTTGTCGTTATCATTATCGAGGGTATCTCTTAATGTCAGTGATGTTGCTGGTATTGAGTTTTTTTGCCGTTAGCAATGAAGCGAATGAGGCGATGTCGCACCAGGGCGTTCTCAACTTCAGCCAAACCCCTATCTCATTTGCCACGAACTCACACAAACTGGAAACAGCTACGCAATCTCATTGCTGCGCCTCATTTTGTTTGCTTAAAGTCCCGTGTGGTCAGTCTATTACTTTTCTAAATCAACATCGAGTAACACGAGCACTTATGCCAAGGGACGAAGCCGAAAAGGCCATTGCTCGCATTCAAACCTTGTTCCGCCCTCCAATCGCATAATCCTTATTAATATCAATTTATTGCGAGTTTTCGCACATCATTAATATTTTTGGAATTATGCCCAATGAAAACACTATTTACTTTATTTACAGCGCTTATGCTGAGCGTGTCTGTGCAAGCGTCAACCTTTGAAGAGGGCACGCATTACACCGTTTTGGATGTTGATAAATCGACGATGCCAAAAGTGACGGAGTTTTTCTCGTTCTATTGTCCACACTGTTACAAATTTGAAGCTGTGGTTGAAAATTTAAAGCCCGCACTTGCAGAAGGCGTTAAGTTTGAAAAGGTGCACGTTGCCTTTATGGGTAATGACATGGCTGTGCCAATGGCGAAATCGTACGCGACGATGGTGGCACTCAAGGCGGAAAAAACCATGGTGCCCGCGATGTTTAACCAAATCCATGAGATGAACAAAAGACCGAACAATGAGCAACAGCTCCGTCAAATCTTCTTAGATAATGGTATTGACGCGAAAGCCTTCGATTCGGCATACAGCAGCTTTGTGGTTAACTCAATGCAGAAGAAGTTTGATAAGCAGTTTGAGGCCAGTACATTGGCGGGCGTACCGGGCGTGTTGGTAAACAATAAGTACATTGTTCAGCCGTCTGGAATCAAAAGTTATGATGAATATAATGAGCTCGTGAATTACTTGCTCACCCTTTAATGGGGGTACACATCGTTGATAAAGAAAACCAGAGCTTTGACTCTGGTTTTTTTATTTGAGGCGAGAGCCCTATAACAGACCCCGAGGATGCGCTAGTTAATCGCCGGGGTAAACTATTATTAATAGGCTTGGTTTCATGATTTATGTTGAGGAGAACTAACCATGAAAAAGGCCGCTTAGAGGGGCATTTTTATAGGGAATACTGACGCCATACGCTTTACTGTAAGCGGCGAGAATTTGACCTATTGGCCCAACATTTTCCATTAATCGTCCTCCTTTTTCCGTGGCGAGCTTTGTATTGTTTCCCCCTATCAGGACAAACGGGAGATCGGATGAACTGTGCGCTTGGCCATCGTCCATTTCTGATGTAACCATAATAATGGAGTTATCAAATAAGGTACTGCCGCCAGTATCTGGCATTGTTTTTAATAGCTCTATCAAGCGCGTCACTTTGCTAAGGTACCAACGGCGATGTTGAATATAAATCGGTAGCGTTGCTGAACTATAGTGCGATGCATCATGGGGTACCGTCCTACTGACGCTCTCGACGACCTTTGAGTCATTTGAAGTGCCGAGTTGTAAAGAAACAATGCGTGTTTTTTCACACGATAACGCTAGGGCAGCATTGGCGACCTGTAGGTCTGCTCGCCTGTCACGACCTTCTGCGGTACTTGAAAATATACTTGTGTTGCAGGT
Organism: Vibrio qingdaonensis; assembly: GCF_026191675.1. Classification (GTDB taxonomy): domain Bacteria; phylum Pseudomonadota; class Gammaproteobacteria; order Enterobacterales; family Vibrionaceae; genus Vibrio; species Vibrio qingdaonensis. Next base: position 57,471 of record NZ_JAKRRY010000019.1, read on the forward strand.
TTTCCCTGCGTTACCAATAGCATTATTCAATTCGGTGTTTACGTCTTGTGATGTCGTTCTGAAAGCATTCGTTTTTGCTGCTTCTAAGCCGCCAAGTTGTTGCTCTAAAAGCTCAATATCTGGAATGGATTTGGACAGTAGCGCGAGTTTTCTGCTCTCAATCGAGTTGCCCTCCGATATGTCTCCCCCAAATAAGTCGTTAAAGATGGCTTGAGGATCATCATTGTGCATGAGAGCGCCATTTAAGTTACGGCTTGTGACAAATCCGCCATGGCCCCAATAGTTCGTATCTACCCCGAGGCGTAAAGCCCTTTTGGGCATTCCTGAGGAAAAGTAGTTCTCAAAGTGAAAATCAATAGAGCCTTGACCGACATTTTCCTGCCAAACCCCTTTATAGCCATCATGTCCGGTTCCTCCGGTACTTTTACATCCCGAAAAGAACACGATATGGTCTTTGTACTGATCCAACTCAGCGGTGCAGTCATTCATTTCTAGACCATTTGAGCTTTGTTTGGGATGCCATTTTCCTCTAGGATAACCATCAGAAAAGTTAACAAAGATAAACTTGGTATCTGAATTGTTTGTTGCGGTACTTTTTGCAAAGGTTGGGAGAGTGCAAAACCCTAATCCGACACCAGCCGCTATACTGGTTTTCAATAAGTTGCGTCGCGATTGATTAAAATGATTTGTCATGTTGTTACTCCTCGCGCTCTAGCACTGTATCGGAACTTAAGATATTGATAATTAGCTGTTTAAACTGTTCAAAAGATGCAAGCTTGTTGTATAAAGTACTATATTCAGGTGAATTAGAGCCTAATGTGTAAGTCATGTAATTTTTCACAAAGGTTTTTTTAGCATCAGTACTGATGCTCAGCGCTGTCGCCATATCACCAAGTCCACTAATTGCGACATCTTGGTTATCAATACCGCTAAGTGTCCCCGATGTCTCTAACAACACATTTGGATATTCTTCGCCGGATAAAGAGATATAGTCTTCGTAGGTACGATAACGACCATTTTTGTCTAGTACGTCATAAGCAAAGCCGATATCGTTCATTTTTACATGACAGCCCCAACAGCTTTGACTTGGCCCTGTAGCTTGAGTCCAGAAGTCACGCGTTGACACCTCACCGATTACATCATCGGGTGCGGCCCCTGAGGGGACAGATTGATTCCAGCCAAGTAAAGAGTGTTGCACCATGCGGCCACGAGGAATCACTCGAGTTTTATCACTGGTACTATATGCCACGGCAATTGCTCCTAGGCTTAGTAAACCTTTACCGCGCGTTGGTGGGATAGTGACGGCCTTGAAATCAGCGCCAAATGAACCAGATAGGCCATAGTGCTGTGCAAGGGAATGGTCGACAAAGGTTGTTGTGGAAGACATTAAATCTTCAAAGCGCCCTTGATTATCGTCAAATACAGCATGCTCAATGTAGTGCCTAAATTCCTCTAGCATGGCGGTACCGATTTCTTTACTAAGGCCTTCTCGATCGACAATGACTCGGTCATCACTAAATTCGAGCGTTTGCATCATAAAGTTAGCGAACTGCCTTTTCGCATTGTCATGGTTTAGCATGCGAGTAATTTCGTTTTTGAGAACGTTAGACTTAAGTAACTCGTTGTTCTTAGCAAGAGCCCAAAGCACATCATCGGGCACGCTTCCCCATAAGGTATAGGAAAGAATCGTAGCCAGTTCATAACTGTTTAAGCTGTAGCGGTGGTTAGCATTAGAGGCGCCCACCTCTCGACGATAAAGAAAGTGTGGTGACACCAACATCGCACTTAGGTTTTGTTTTATTGTAGGCACATCTTCGCTGATATACGTTTTGATCTCACTATCAGTGAGTGGTCGATGGAACAGTTTTTCTGCGGTATTTGTTAGCCATTTAGGTAGGCATTCTGAGTCACCTTCGCCGTGAGGGCCAATGTATTTCCAATGGTCACCGGGTCGATACTCCTTCTTAATCGGTTCAATATTAGGGCCGACCCAGTACATAGATTCATAAATATCACCTTTATGAGAGACTCGAGTCCCTGAAGTTGGATAGTTGATTTCGCTGTTCCAAGGTTCAACGGAGCCAGTATTGATCTCACACCCACTCGCGGCGGCAATATCGAGATTGTCCTGCACAAAGAGTGCGGAATTCAGGTACGCATTGAGTTTGTCACTTGTTAGGTAACCGAGGGATGGAGGGTTGTCATAGAGAGAAGACACGGAACGTTCATCTAATGGCAATACATTCGGAGGAACGTGAACCCCTAACAGATCTTGTATGGAGTTAATGTACTCTTTACGCGTCAACATACGAATATGTCGCTTGCCATAAACATCGTCACGTGGTGCGATATTTCCTAATGCTTCAGACCACAGTTCGTCCTCTAAGTAACGAGACATCGTTTTCTGACACTGTACGTCGCAAGTGACACCAAATCGAATTGCCATTTTGTTCAGCTTCTGACTGATAATGTTTGGGTTGGTCGCGTACTCAGCTAACAACCCTTCACTAGGACCATCAGTTAGCTTTGATTTATACCCACCATTATGACAAGCCGAGCAGCTCTGAGAGTCCATTTGTTTGAAGTAAGATTCATCAGAGCTGTGCTCGTTATAGCGCCAACTTAGTGAAGCTGGGTCTGTTTCTGAAATGGCAAATGTCGCAGACATTGGATCAGGGATAGCGGACTGAGTGAAAGGCAGCACGGTGTTGTAATTGGCGTTTGGTATCGTTGCATTGGTTGTCTTGCTCCAATCAACTGAGATAATTTCGACCGTTCCAGTATCAGACGTTAAAAAGAGCGCAGCTTTATCAGGAGCATTGGTCGGTTTAGCTGGCGTTTTAATCGTCAATGAAGACGATGAGCTTTCAGCTTTACCGGTTATCTTTACTTGAGCTGAAGTTTCGTCTTCGCCATCACTGACCATGACTTGAAAGAGGTATTCCGTATCTTGTGATAGAGGAGGAATAGAAAAGTAGGCGATAGCTTGATCTTGATTGTTGATAGCGACATCGGGACCACTTTCCTGTGTCCAGTAGTAAGATAATGGGTTGCCGTCTGGATCGAAAGACTTACTCGCATTCAGTTCGACTTGCGGGGCTGGAGATTGAATGGAAACGTCACTGCCTGCGTCTGCGACTGGAGGGGTGTTACTTGGGGGAGGCTCTACCGAACTGCATTGTTCTGAGTCCAGCAAGGGAAGCCAAGGTGCTACTCCCCAGTTTGGTTGTGTGTCCTCTGTAGGGCCGTTCACGTCAGGTACATCGTTACTATTTGCCCACCATTTCGCTTGAAAATGATTGGATTGGTAGCAAACTTCGGCGCCACCACTATAGTTTTGGGGCTGCCAATCTTCTATAGCGAGTACATTACTAGAGAAGGAAAGTAATGCTGTAGTGACTAAAGCACTTATTACGTTCTGCTTCATAACATTTAGGTATCCTATTTTAGGTGAAATAGACCAGATATCTCTCTGGCGTGTTTAACACGAACACCATTGGGAATAATGGTATTTTACGATGCCATTATTGATATTAATGGCATTAATATTTGTATGGTCTTTATGCAAGTGACTTTATAGACTGAAAATTAAAATATGCTAGTTTAATTGAGTTTTTGTTCTTCCTGTTCGTGAAAAATGGAACGAATCCCAAAGGTTTAATCTAATTGTATTAATGTCAATAATAGTGATTACGACATAATGTGCATGTGGATTTATGTTCGTGAATATAAGAATAATGTTTTCCATAAAGTTTGTATTTTGTTTGCCTATGAATATTCATAAACGGTTGGTGACCATACGTGTGAGTTGTCTAAGAATACGTGTGAGGCTTATTGCTATACCACGCTGATAGGTTAATGATGTTACTGTTGCTATGTGTAATCTTTCAGTAGTGAATAAATGGCAATAAAAACAGTTGGTTAATTCTATTTTGGTTATTGATGCGAACAGGCCGCCTAGAAATAGGGGGGCCCTTAAGTAGGGGCTTAAACGTATTCATAAACGTAGCGGATTATGGGGGATGACTTTCATTGACATGTTGTTAGACGTTATTTTAAGTATTCTATAAATAGTGGTGTAGGTTATAATGCGAAGAGGTGCAAGAGTAAATATAGGTCATGCTGTCAATGGTGAGTAAGTTGTTGGTCGTGAGTGTGTAATTTACTCACTTTTCGTTATTTTTTAATTTTGACGTAGAGTTCCTTTTGCTGGGAAATGTGTGACGCAATGTTAATGCGGCAGGTTTTTGAATAGAGGTGAATGTGTTTATCTAACTTAATGTGCTATTTGCTATTTGCTATTGTATAGAGGGTGTTTTGTTATCTTTGAATCTATTATTAGAGGCTCAAGCCTCACGTTATATTAAGGTGTGTACTTAATGCAGAATAAGTTCGATAAGTAATGTCAGGCAAGCGTATTCTAGTATACAGTGAGTAATAAGTGCGTTGCACTGGCATCAAACTCGATAGTGACGACAATAGTTAGTGAATTACCGATATTTCCCCCTAGTGATTGTCGCCACTCATTGAAAGGCCAGAGCTTTTACTCTGGCTTTTCTTTCTCTATGTTTTTTTCTTCAGCGTAAACATTTGATAGCCATACTCACCGATTGTGTGATTAAACACGTCAACCTCTCTAGCAATGTCTTTCAATGCCGTGGACTCTGCCATAGTTGGAGCAAGAGTTTCAATGCGACGCTTCAGTGGTTCATAGTAATTCTGCCATGCCTCAAGGCTGAGTGTGAAGTGGCTTACCACTTCGTAGCCTGCCGCCGTCATTTGCTCAAGGCGAGTCTCGACAGTTTGCATGTCGGGGTATTCACTTTGGAAGAATGATTGCGCTTTTTGGCTTGGTGAATCGGTTAACCAGACCATGTCACTTACCATAAGCAGACCGTCGCGCTGTAATAAAGGCTTCCATTGCGATAACGCGTTGGTGACGCCCATTATATAGGCGCTGCCTTCCGCCCAGATAAGCTCAAAGCTTGAACTCTCAAACGGAAGCTCCGTCATGCTGGCGCAAACTGGGGTAACTTGTGATGATAGTGCGGAGGTTTCTAGTCGCTGTGTAAGCTGCTCTAGAGCGCTTGGCTCATTATCTACCGCAGTAATTTCAGCCCCACTATGGGTTGCGAGTATTGTCGTCGCGAGCCCTTTCCCACAGCCGATTTCAAGAATTTTCTTGGGCGTGCTTGGCAGTTCTTTAAGAGCACGTAAAGTTTCGCTCTCGCTGCCTGGACCCCATCGTTCGAGTGTTTCAAAGACAGTCATAAAGTCTGCCATGTATTGTTCATGTTCATTCATGTTTTTTGATAACCATTTTAATCGCAGGGCTTCTTTCTCGTTAAAGCCTTGCTTCTTTAACCAATCTAAATGTGCATCGGGGGCAAGTTTGTCGGTTTGTTCATGCCAGCTTCGGGTATCCCCTTCACCCAACATTGCCGCCAGCAGTTGACGAGATTGTTGCTTTTGCGCAATCTCTTCATCTAAGGCTTTTAACCGCTCGAGTAGCAAGTGCCGATCTACTTTTGCTTGCAAGCAAGATTGACACTCTTTAAGCGTCAGCCCACCCGCTTGTAGGCGCTGGATCAAACGAATTCGTTGCACATCATGGTCGTTATAAACGCGATACCCATTATCGAGTCGACGACCTTGGATAAGGTCTTGCTTCTCGTAATAGAGCAGTGCGCTGCGCGATAGCCCGACTTTGCTCGCTAACTCTGAGATTCGATACACGTTAGTACTCCACATCATTGATGTATTAACTGGACTGTAAACTATGAAGCTATAGACAGGTCAAGACCAAGTTAGTCCTGTTTTGTCTAGTTGTCTAGTCATTCGAGTGATGCTAAAGGTTATGAGCAAAGAATGGCTTAATCAGTATGCAAAATAGGGTGAGAGTGCCTTTATGTCTAATGCTATGGTGCTGCCAAGGTACTGATCTTCTCTTGCATCTTGGAATGCATCAAGTCGTTTGTAGATAGTAAAGTAGCGCTTGATATTTGCCACATAGTTGACCGGTTCTTTGCTAATGTTTGCTTTGGCGACAATCTCGACATTGTTGAACCATTTATTGGGGTTGTAGCCTTGTTTCTTCGCCAGTGCTCTCATGCGGCGGATTTTAGCAGGACCCGCATTGTATGCGGCTAAGCTGAAGTAAACTTTGTCTTCTTTTGAAATCTCTGGTTTATCGAAATAGCGGTCATGGATAAACCGCAGATACTTTGCTCCTGCATGAATATTACTTTCTAAGTCGTTGACATTATTGATGTCTACATACCAATCTAGCGCAGTCTTTGGCATGACTTGCATGATGCCGACAGCCCCTCTATGCGAGACTTTAGAGTGATCTAGGGCGGACTCTTGAAAGGCTTGTGCGAGCAAAATCATCCAATCGATGTCGTATTTATCACCATACTGCCCGAAGAGTATTTCTAGTTTTGCGCGTTCTTGGTTTTTTATCGGGTTGGATGCTCGGTTCATCCAATTGGTCTTTTTTAGGTAGCGATTATCAATGACATTTCCCAGTAGCGTCCCTTGCTTTGACGATGCGAGATAGCTGTTAATGGTTTTGCTTAGAAGTGGGCTGTCTTTCCTCATTGCCCAAGCCACTTCGCCTTTATTACGAAGCGCTATACTGTCGTGAATTTGTATTTGACTGCTTAATTGGGTCCAGAGTTTGAGTTTATGGTTGTCGACGATGGTTGCGGTGATCGCGCTAGATTCGAGTAGCGTTAACAAATCTAAGTCTTGCAAATTGTCATCAATGATTCGAATCGTTATCGGTTTTCTGCCACCGCGTTTAAGCATTTGATTGACATTTTGTACGCTGTCTAAATGGCTAGACCCCGCTTTTACCCACACTTGTTTCCCTGCTAACTGCTCAATTTTCGTTAAAGCGGGCATGGATGGATGCGTGACTAAATATTCCGTCACATTTCGTCGAATGGGCTGGCTGAAGTCTACCTTCCTCAGCCGTTTTTCTGTGATGGTTAAGTTGGCGATAGCAATGTCTCCCAGACCTTGCTCAATATTGTCGATGATATCTGAGCGTTTGACCGGAACGACAATGACCCTTAACAGTGGGTGACTTTTTTTAATAGCGCGTTCAAAGTGCTGGATATGCTCTGCCGTAATACCCTTCGGTCGCCCATTTTCCATGTGATAAAAACCGAGGTCGGCTGAGACTAAAATACGGATCACGCCCTTTTTTTGCATGCTATCAAAGTCACCTATGTAAGTATTTAAGGTCGAGGTGGGTAACTCAAGTGAAAAAGAAACCGGAGTTACAAACAACGCGAAAATACAAACGCTGGATAATATAGAGAACTTAAAAGGTTTAAACATGTACAACGTACCTCATGTTAAATACGGTTGGGCGTTAATCACGGGATCACACTTTGTCATCGACAAAGCGCCGTAAAAATAAGTGGTTTGGTGGGCGCTATACGCTACGCGATGAACGTTTTATGGTGTGGGAGGATGTGATATTTCGCTCTCAAGTGGGCACTTATTCCAAGCCAGCTTGTTGTTGCTCGCCCGTTAAGGTGTGGTAGAGCCATTTCACGGACTCCGCTTCGCTCTGCTCCGCAGGATAGATTAACCAGTAGTTAATAGGTTCAATGACTCCCGGAAAAGGCAGGGTTTTAATGGGAAGGAGTTGTGCTTGTTGCAGGGCAAATTGTTTAGGACACAAACACAGGGCTTCTGAGCGAGCCACCAGTGATAGCATGGAGGTTATCGATGTTTGTGTTGATAAAATTTTGCGTCTTATCGGTGGTCGGTTATAGAACATTTCAAACAGAGAAGCATTTCGAAACTGATAGTTCAAGATGACATGAGATTCACGCAGGAACTGGGCTTCAGTAATGCTGTCACTTACTCTAGGGTGATTATTGGCAGCAACCACAACCATTTCATCTTCAAATAAAAAATCGTTGCAAATATTGGGCTCGGTGATCTGGAATATATCGATGATCGCATCAGCATTATGAAACTTTAGTGTCTCATAGCTATCACTGCTTCGATATAAGATGTCTACCCACTCGATGTTATATCGAGTGGTGTCATTATTCACTTTCTCTGAATCTTTTATATGCTTGTAAATCAGGGTTTCTGGAGCGTGAACGATGAGCGTTCTCGAATTGGGCTTTTGCTCGTTATAGATGCAGCCCTCAATGACGTTGTCAAACTGAGAAATGAGCGGTGACACTTGTTCGATGAGTTGCTGAGAGTGAACGGTGGGGGCAATTCCTCGCCCTTGGCGTACAAAAAGAGGGGTATTTAGATCGGAGGAGAGTTTTTTAATGGACTGGCTTACTGATGCTGGTGTCACTCCTAATGCTTCCGATGCGCGACTGATAGAGCGGTGTTGGAATACCGCGACAAACACTCGAAACAGGTTTAAATCGATATTGTGATATTGAGTCATAATACGGTCATCTTTAGTAAATTAGCCGAGTAACCATCCTTGGCTATGTTATTAACTATAGATATTTATTGCTATGAAGCTGAAAATTCTTTCTCTAATGCGTCCAATGTTGTTCTAGAGACTAATTGACCTTCAATGTAATAGCTGATGGTATCGCCTTCTTGAACACCAATGACTTTTGAAGATTCGCCATTACTTAATACCACTTCCATTTCAATGGTATTTTCGTCTAGATAACGAATCGTTCCGTTATCCGGCTCTGTCATCGTTAGGGGATCAATGGGCGCGTCGTGTAGGCTTGAGTCAACTTTATCGTTAACTTCAATATAAGTTTCAGTTTTAGAGTCAAAAACGTGAGTCTTCCCATTGATTGGGTTGGTACCAGACCAAAACTCAATAGAGTTCACCACGAATACATCGGATAACAATGTGAAGCCATACACAGGAGACAATAAAAAGTTAACCCCTGCTCGAGCGTAGCGGTTGTCAACGACCTTAACGTTAAATCCCATCAATTTCTCTGTCACGGCGTTACTACCCACGCAGCCACTTAAAGTAATAGAAGAAGCAATTAATAGCGCGAGTTTGATTTTGGTATTCATAATTTTCCTATTTGTCAGTCTAAAGTCTTGGTCGCTCACTTCATTCGCAAATCGCGTGTGTAGATAAGGTCTCAACAGTGCTGAGCGACAAGGGAGGCGGAGTCTATAACCAGCAAACATAGTGATAAATGGGAATGGATTAAGAAACAGTTAACGATAGCTTAAAGGTTAGTATGAGTACGATTTATGACTTTTAATCATGCGGTTACCTTTTGTTTAGCTCGTGGAAGGACATACAATGAAACATTTTGGTGTTATTTTTACGATTTTACACATAGGGTCATAAACATAGCTGCGCTTACTTAACGTTATAACGGAGAGTTAAAGGGCTGCAGTGACAACGCGACGTTTGGATATATAAAAAAAGCGACCGTGCGTGTCGTCTTAGAACGGTATGAAAAGTTAAAGTCTGAGGCGATCTTTGCTACAGTTCGTCGCGAACGATAGGGGTGAGTGACGGGAGTAACAAGTGGAAGAGATTTATTTTGCTGGTGGTTGTCTATGGGGCGTGCAGGAATTTATGCGCCATTTACCCGGTGTCATTTCAACGCAAGCAGGCCGTGCCAATGGTTCTGCAGAGACGACTTTAGCCAACTATGACGGTTATGCGGAGTGCGTTCGGACTCAGTTCGACCCGAAACGGGTATCGGTAGAGGCGTTAATGGGTTACTTTTTTGAAATCATCGATCCTTACAGTATCAATAAACAGGGTGATGATGTTGGAGAAAAGTATCGAACGGGTGTTTATAGCCTTGATTCAGAGCATTTAGTTAAGGTGAAGCGTTATCTACAAGCGCGAGAAGATGTGGATAGGATTGCGATAGAAGTACTGCCGTTATCTAATTATGTGAAAAGTGATGATGAACATCAAGACAGGCTAACAGTACACCCCAATGATTACTGCCATATTCCGCAAAACATTCTGCACCGATACAAAAAGCGTTAGCGACGACTTTTTTCTCTGTAACTGTAAAGAAGAACACCAGGCTTGAAGAAGAACACGGACGGGCCGCCAGTGTTCTTCTTACTTCTTATTTCTTATTTCTTATTGTATTTACCCAAGCTGTCGGTCACAAATGAACGATGGCGCACTAATAGCCACAAGAGCCCTCCTGTTATACCAACAAACAGCTGAATAGTGCCTAAGTTATTGATCAGGGATTCAGGATTAAGGGACACTAATACCATGCCAATGGAGCCGCAAATCATGGCGAAAAACTGAATTAGAGCCACGGCAGAGCCTGTGTCGTGATCTTGTTGGTCTAGCATTAAGTTTGTTCCCGGCACTCGCATAGCAATAACCATCACCGTGGCTGGCGCTGCGATGCAGGCAAAAAGCCAAGGAGAAGTGTCGCCAATGGTGAGGGTGAGGATGCCAGCAATCGCGAGTAGTACAAAGCAAAGCGAAATGACGTTTTGTACTGATATGTGGCGAGACAGCTTCATATAGATTGTTGGACCAAAAGAAGCACACATGGCATTAAAGGCAAAGGCGTAGCTAAACTCTTGTTCCGTTAGGCCAAACCCATTGATATAGATATAAGATCCGCTAGCAAGGAACGCCATGAGTGCCATCGGTGTCACGGAAAAAATGGCGAGCAATGCAACAAATCGTGGGTTTTTCATGACCACACCGAGTCGGCTCCATGACCGAAGCATTGAACCATCGTATTTGTTTTCGAGTGTTTCTCTGTAGAAAAATGCCAGTATAGAGGCAAAGCCCCCAAATACCGCGAGTGTGACAAACATCATTCGCCATGATGCAATCTGCAGCAAAAAGGCCCCAAGCACTGGTGCAATCATCGGGGCGATGATCACTAGTGACATAATGGTGGCCATTATCTTTTCTCGTTCCCTGCCATCATAAAGGTCTTTAACAATGGCCGTTGCCACCACGGTAATGGCACTGCCAGCAAAGGCTTGTAGAACGCGCGCAGCAATGAGTTGCTCAATACTACCCGCTAAGGCACAAAAGAGGCTCGCAAGCATATAACCACCAATACCCGTCAATAATATCGGTTTGCGTCCAAACTTCTCACTGAGTGGCCCCCAAAATAGCAGACCGATAGCGTAGGTCACAAAATAGCTGCTAAGGGTCAAATTGACCATGGCTTGCTGGGTATCAAATACCTCAACCATTTGTGGTAATGCAGGTAAATATAAATCGATGGTGAGCGCTGGAAAGGCACTAATAATAACCAGAAAAAAGAGCATGCCTTTTTGACCTAGTATCGGTTGAGGTTTTTTCAAATGGTAACTCCTGAATGCGTCCGTGAATATTTTGTTGTTGAGACGTTTAAATGGATGAATGGTTGATGAGTACGGTCCGAACTTAACTAATAAGCCAGGTTGTTGTTAACGCGTTTAAGCAGGGCGCGTAAGGTTTCGGATTCGTCGTCCGAAAAACCGGTGAGCATATCGTTGATCATGCCCATTTCGACCTCGTCTAATCGCTCAAGCAGTTTTAACCCTTTGTCACTTAGCATGAGTTCGACTGAACGTTTGTCAGTAGTGCTTGCCTGTTTGATGATCAAATCTTGTTTATGTAGTCGCGCGACGATACGGGCAATTTGCGCTTTGTCGCGGTTCATTGACTCCACGAGCATTTGCTGTGACGCCCCTTGGCTGTCTCGAATATCACTCATCGCTTTATGTTCAAGCGGAGAGAATTCAACTTTCTGGCGAGTGACTTCCGCCACCATTTTCCCACGAGTCTTCATGCGAATTTCACGCAGGGTATGGCTGATGTCTCGGTATGTTGTCATTGATTGCTGAGGTATTTGGTTGATTTAGTCAACGATTGTCGGCTTTTTAGTTGATTTGGTCAACTAAAAAGCCGAAGAAGGCGCCTTATATCCGATATCGAACGGCAACAATATCAAACTCGTCTATTGATAACGTTCATACCATAGTCATAAAAACATCGAAAAACCGTCAACTAGTTGCGTTGAAATAGCAGTCAAATAAATGAAAGGTGATTCGGAGAAACGTTATGGCGATGATTGCGCCGGAGCTGACCGTTGTCAGTGAAACTAGTAATGTAGTCACACCCCTATTAGGGCGTAAGGTGCTGGAGACTCGAGCACTTACCAAGTCGTATCAAGACGATAAAGTAGTGCTAGATGGCATTGATTTTACGCTGCATGCCGGTGAGTTTGTTGCGATTGTTGGTCGTTCTGGTGCGGGTAAGTCAACGTTATTACACACACTTAATGGCACGATTGCAGCAACAAGTGGTGAGATCTTAAATGTCCACACAGACCAATCTACGGACAACGTTTTGTCGATGACTCGCAAGGAACTTCGCGATTGGCGAACACACTGTGGCATGATTTTTCAAGATTTCTGCCTCGTACCGCGTCTTGATGTGATTTCAAATGTATTGCTTGGACGCCTGAGCCACACCTCAACATTTAAGTCGTTATTTAAAGTATTTAGTGATGAGGATCGAGCGGAAGCCATTCATTTACTCAAGTGGCTAAACATGCTGCCTTATGCCCTTCAACGAGCGGAAAATCTGTCAGGCGGTCAGCAGCAACGGGTCGCTATCTGTCGAGCCATGATGCAAAACCCTAAGATTCTGCTAGCAGATGAGCCCGTTGCCTCACTTGATCCCAAAAACACCGTAAGAATTATGGAAGCATTGCAAAAAGTCAGTACTGACGGCATCGCAGTGATGGTGAATCTTCATTCTATTGAACTGGTTCAACAATACTGCACGCGCGTCATTGGTCTGGCAAAAGGACGAGTGATATACGACGGACATCCGTCAGGATTAAATGATGACGTTTTACATCGCCTGTACGGTGATGAACTCGATCAGGTTGGCTGATCACAAACAATTTTGCTGACTGGCACCTCGGCCACCAGTGATCATAATGAACAAGGAAGACAAAATGAATAAGCTTTTTTCAGTAGGTTGTGCCATTGCGGCTGCCCTTTCTTTTAACGCGCAGGCGTCTGCACCAAATGAAATTAACCTCGGTATTTTAGGGGGGCAAAATGCAGCAGCACAGATCGGTGATAATCAATGTGTGGCAACGTTTTTCCATAAAGAGCTGGGCGTAAAAACCAACATACGAAACTCAACAGACTATAACGCCGTCATTCAGGGACTATTGGGCGAAAAAATTGATCTCGTGATCAATATGTCGCCAAAATCTTATGCGGAGATTTATCTAAATGACCCGAACGCGGTCGATCTTGTGGGTATTACCGTCGATAACAGTGATGACTCACGTGGTTATCACTCGGTGATTCTTGTTAAAGAGGACAGTCCGTATCAGTCCATTGATGACCTTAAAGGTACGGCTTTTTCATTTGCCGATCCTAACTCAACGTCAGGGTTTCTTATTCCCAATAATCAGTTAGAGACTCGCTTGGGAGGCAATATGGATAATAGCTTCAATAACTATTTTACATCCGTTAGCTTCTCCGGTGGTCATGAGCAAGACATTGTTGGTGTACTTAATGGGCAGTTTGATGCTGCAGTAACCTGGTCTTCAATGCTCGGCGATGCTCAGCAAGGGTATACCGCGGGCGCACTACTGCGCTATATGAGCCACGACCCTAAATTGATGGATAAAATCCGTATTATTTGGGAATCACCACTTATCGCCAATGGGCCAACAATTGTTAGCAACAAGCTTGAGCCTCAGTTTAAAGACGACTTAGTTGCGGCAGTGAAGAAACTCGCTAAAGAAGACAATGAGTGCTTTAGCAAGGCCGCGGGTGGGCAGTTACATCTTGCGGATACCAGCGTTGCAGAATATCAGTCGATCATTGATTTAGTGAAGGCGACGAAGTTTGCTCAGAGATAGTCGGTTTACTCAAAGATGATACGTTTACTTAAAAATAAAGCGTTTGCTTCGCGATAATTTCTTTTCCCACCTATAGCGGGAGATATGCCTACTTGGTTTTTGACCCCGCTATCTCATTTTGGTTTTCATCATGTTGTTTGAACACTATTACCAACAGATTCGACGTAAGCAGAAAGTGGACGCATTTATGTGGTCTGCCATGTTTATGGTTTTATATCTTATTTCCGGGCATTTTGCCGAGTTTAGTCTTGGTCAGATTATTCATAATGCCCCTGCGTTTTTTGACTATATCTTGGATACGGTTCCGAATCTGTCTTGGGACGTTTTGTTTGCGGGGCGAGATGAAGCAGGACACGCAGTACCTGGCTCTCTTATTTACTGGGGTTATCGGTTACCTATTCAGCTTCCGCTGCTTTGGGAGACGCTGAATGTAGCAATGGCTGCGACGCTTGTGTCTTCGATTATTGCGATTATTTTGGCGTTTCTCGCGGCGGGCAATGGTTATGCGCCGCCATCAGTTCGTATGGGTGTGCGCGCTTTTGTCGCGTTTTTGCGCACGATGCCAGAGTTGGCGTGGGCGGTCATGTTTGTGATGGCTTATGGTGTGGGTACGTTTCCTGGATTTGTGGCATTGGCTTTACATACGGTTGGGAGCTTGACCAAACTCTTTTATGAATCGATTGAAACGGTATCTGATAAACCGATTCGCGGGTTAACGGCCGCAGGAGCAAGTCCGTTGCAGCGTGTGAGGTTTGCATTCTGGCCTCAGGTCAAGCCGATTGTTCTTTCTTATGTCTTTTTGCGGTTTGAAATTAACTTTCGTTCGTCAACCATTCTTGGGTTAGTAGGGGCGGGAGGCATTGGGCAAGAATTAATGACGAATATCAGTTTAGGTCGTAATGACCAAGTCAGCATGACATTACTGCTGATCATTCTTGTTGTGGCCTTGATTGATATGTTGTCTGGGTTTTTGCGCAAGCAAGTTATCAGCGGAGAGATAAAATGAGCACTTTAACGTTGCAACAAGTAAAACAAGAAAATAAAGAAATTTTTGCAAGCCAAGGGCGTTATCTTCGCGTGGTCATTATTGCCGCCTTAGCTGTGGTGGTTTATTACCTAACATTTTTTGCCTTTTTCGGTGTTACACAACAGCAGTGGGAAATGGGAAATAGCAAAATTAGCAGCTATTTTTTGCATATGTTTGTTTGGCGTGACTTTTGGAATTGGCCGTTTGCGTATTATTTTTCTCAGATTGGAATCACGCTCGCGATTGTACTCGGTGGCACGTTAACCGCTTCTGTTGTGGCGCTTCCCCTGTCATTTTTTGCGGCGCGTAACGTTATGACCGGCCCCTTTGCGATAATCGCTCTATTTATTCGCCGTATATTTGATGTGCTTCGTGGTGTCGATATGGCGATTTGGGGGATGATTTTTGTACGTGCGGTTGGGTTGGGCCCACTTGCTGGCGTGATGGCGGTATTTATCCAAGATCTTGGGTTGTTTGGCAAGTTATTTGCCGAGAGTCATGAAGCCGTCGATCGAAAACCGACTAGGGGGCTAACTTCTCTAGGCGCGAACCATATACAAAAGCATCGCTTTGGGATTTTTACCCAGTCCTTCCCCACTTTTTTAGCGCTCACTTTATATCAATTAGAATCTAATACTCGTTCAGCCGCGGTACTTGGATTTGTTGGTGCGGGGGGCATTGGATTGGTCTATGCAGAAAACATGCGTTTATGGAACTGGGATGTGGTGACTTTTATTACTTTGATACTGGTTGTCATTGTGATGGCAATGGATAAAGTATCGAGTGTGCTACGTCAAAAATACATTATCGGTGAGAATATCCCGCTATTTGATAGTAAAACGTCGTATGGCAAAGGATCTTAGGTCAGCCTTCAACATCTAATGTGTCAGCTGGCGTATGTAGGCTCGGTGATTCAGGGGGGAGATCCGCTGCGCGAACGAGTAACCGTAAGGCTTAAAAAGCAGGAACAGGGGAGGCCTTGTTCCTGCTTTTCTATTCTTTCGCTGGTTTCTTGCTATTGGGAGAACGTAGCGTTATTGCATTTCTTTCATCGCAGAGATGACAGAAGGGTCATTCAGAAGATTGAACAGAAGGCTCTTAGCGGAAGAACGTTGAGCGTCGGAGAGCATTTTCTTTGGGTTCTCTCTAGACTGAGTCAGAATGTTTTTGACGAATCGACTGTTGGTTCCTGATAGTTCGTACACGAAGCGGAGAGTGTCGAGTAACTCATCTTGAGCCAAGCTATAAACGGCCATTTCACAACTTAGGTTGTCCATAGATAGAAAGTTGTTTACCACGATCTGGCGTTCAGCGTTAAATTTCTCTTTGGCTTCAAAGGCATCAATCAAAGCTTGAACCCTATCGGCGATCGCGACAGGCACTTCCATTGTTTTTGTTTCATGAGTCATCGTTGATTTTCCTTTTCTTACTGGCACTCACCATATCCGTTTCAATGGGCTATGGATCACTCCTGATTGCTTTAGATGAGCCGCCTGTGGCTGATATCATCTATTTCTACTGTCTGTCAGTCTACGCTGTTGTTTCTCTTTCAGCATCTACTTTAGGGAGATTGTGGGGTAATGCAATGGATATCAGTTGAATTACATTTTTTTACGTTCGTTAAGGCCATGCCTTAAGCAATTGGTGGTGAGTTTATGAGCAAGTTGTGTTTGTGGCCATGGGTTTGAGCGTTCTGTGCGCCTGACAGTCCGTTTCGGTCCTATTTAAACAGAGGGGGTCTCTCCTAAGGATAAATAGCGCACAGATTCGTGAATATGACCTCTACAGAAAGCGACGTGAATTAAAATCTGATTAGGTTTTAGTTTGTCTAGGCGTTTGGTTTTATATCATCTTGGTGAATAAATAATAAGAGAGATATATTATGAAACGGACAGGGGCTTGTATGATTTTGGCATTCGCCTTTAGCGGATACAGTGCCGTCACTCATGCTGACACTATTTTGCATGCTTTTAATTGGAAGTATGCCGATGTTAAAACCAATGCGACTGAAATTGCGCAGGCAGGGTATAAGAAAGTATTGATATCACCGGCGATGAAATCGAGTGGTAGTGAGTGGTGGGCGCGTTATCAGCCACAAGATCTTCGTACTATCGATTCTCCCTTAGGCAACAAACAAGATTTGCAAACCATGATTGATGCCTTGAAAGCGGTGGGTGTCGATGTGTATGCGGATGTGGTGCTTAATCACATGGCGAATGAAAGTTGGAAGCGTAGTGACTTAAATTACCCTGGAGTAGAGGTGCTGAGCGACTATGCTAATCGCTCAGATTACTACGCTAGTCAGACCCTATACGGTAATCTTGAACACGGTTTATTTTCTGAAAATGACTTTCACCCGGCGGGCTGCATAAGTGATTGGAATAACCCTGGTGATGTTCAATATTGGCGCTTATGTGGCGGTGACGGAGATACGGGATTGCCGGATCTCGACCCCAATGATTGGGTGGTTTCTCAGCAACGTTTATACCTTAATGCATTAAAGACTATGGGCGTGAAAGGTTTTCGTATTGATGCTGTTAAACACATGAGTCAATATCAAATAGATCAGATATTTACAGCTGATATTACCTCAGGCATGCACGTATTTGGTGAGGTGATCACGAGTGGTGGTAAGGGGGATGGAGGCTATGAAGCTTTTCTTGCTCCTTATCTTAATAACACCAATCATGCGGCTTATGATTTTCCTTTATTTGCCACAATACGCTCGGCATTTTCCATGAATGGTGGCTTAAATCAGCTGCATGACCCAAAAGCCTATGGTCAAGCACTTGATGATTCTCGAGCGATTACCTTTACCATCACCCATGACATCCCTACTAATGACGGCTTTCGTTATCAGATAATGGATCCGCAAGACGAACAACTCGCCTACGCGTATATTCTTGGTAAGGATGGGGGAACACCGCTTGTTTATAGTGACGATTTACCCGACTCCGAAGATAAGGACAACGGTCGCTGGGGGCAGGTGTGGGACAGTACCTTGATGAAGAGTATGTTGAGCTTCCACAATGCCATGCAAGGAAAACCAATGACGGTTTTGTATAGTGATCAATGTAGTTTGCTCTTTAAGCGAGGCAAAGAGGGCATCGTGGGCATTAACAAGTGTGGTGAGGCCAGAACGATTACCGTGGATACGTATCAATTTGAGTTTAACTGGTATGTGGAATACCACGATGTATTGAGTGATGCTAAAGAGACTATCACGACTCGTTACCATGCGTTTGCTCTGCCACCGCGCAGTGCCAGCATGTTTAAGAGATGAGATCAGTTGTAGTGAATAGTGAATAATGAATGACGGATCGTTAAAGATGACCCGTTATTGATGACGACATCATTGCTATGTTCATTGAATACGACAGACCTTAAAGCGCTCGTGAGTATGAAAATTACAGAGCGCTTTATTATTTAGTGTGTGAATTACTTACTGTGTGAGTTACTTAACGTGTTAATAGTTAATAGTTAATAGTTAATAGTTAATAGTTAATAGTTGATGCCAATCGCTTAATGACCGTTTTTTGAACGCCTGTCTAACCTACGCTTTGGAGCAAAGCGATTCCTTGGAAGCGAATATAACTTTCTTGAACTAGACTCATTGTGCAGTTAACGCATTGTTTCAGTACATTGTTTAAGAGGTCTTAAATGGAAAATTCGAATCAGTCACCACAGTCTGCTTTTCTGTCTAAAGGTTGGAAATACTTTGTCATCGTCGGAGTGGTTATTTCGCTGGCAGGAATAGGGGCGATGAGCTTACCAATACTGGCGGGTGTGACGATTTCAACGCTTATTGGAGCGGTATTACTATTCAGTGGTTTAGTGCAGGCCTACCACACATTGTCGATCCATTCGTGGAAAGAAAAACTGTGGTATGTATTAAGTGCGGTGTTGTATATCGTTGGAGGCTTATTTATTCTCTTTAAGCCACTTGCGGGGCTAGTGACTATCACAATGCTCATGGTGATAGTCATGATATTAAACGGTCTAACTCGCGTGTTTTTTGGTCTTGGCAATCAAGGGTTACCTAGCCGGGGCATTATTATTGCCAGTGGTTTACTGTCGACGGTGATTGGTGGCTATTTCTTTTTGTTACTCGACGACCCTGCATTCTCTACCGCACTGTTGGGAACGTTTATTGGAATTTCGCTGTTAATCGAAGGCATCAGCTTTGTGTTTCTCGGCATGAAACTAAAAAAGCTCTCTTAGCTCCATAGTGAAGAGAAATTATTTTCTAAACTTGCTCGTACCAATAAAAGAAAACCCCTTGCTTAGATTGCGTTTTTAGTGCCTTAAATTGGCGATTTAAGCCCCATGTAAATCACTGTTTTTAATGGGTTTCTATTTCTAGGAATTAAGATTGCTGGATGTTAGTCTTCTTCTGTAGGTAGGAGCACTAACATGATTTTTAAAAATAAACATTTTGAACACCACGATTTTTCTAACCAAGACTTATCTGATCATCGGTTTGACCATTGCCAGTTTACCCATTGTGACTTTTCCAGAGCAGATTTACGTGACAGCGCTTTTATGCACTGTAAGTTTGTAGAAACAACCGATTTAACAGGCTGTCACTTTGATTATGCAAATTTAAAAGACGCCAGCTTTAAGCAGTGTCAAATGGCGATGTGTAACTTTGAAGGTGCCGAGTGCTTTGGGATAGAGCTGCGTGAGTGTGACTTAAAAGGTGCGAATTTTTCACGGGCTCGATTTGCCAACCAGGTCAGTTACAAGATGTATTTTTGCTCGGCGTATATTACCGACTGCAATTTGTCTTACACGAACTTCGAGCGCTCGGTCATCGAGAAGTGTGATTTGTTCGAGAACCGTTGGGTAGGCGCGAACCTTCAAGGCGCGTCGTTTACTGGTTCAGATTTGAGCCGAGGGGTGTTTTCCCCTGATGCTTGGTCTCAGTTTCGTTTTCAAAATGCTAACTTGTGCCATGCGGATTTAGAAGGGCTTGATCCGCGACGCGTTGACCTGACAGGAGTGAAAATTTGCTCGTGGCAGCAGGAGCAGTTGCTAGAACCACTTGGGTTGGTTGTGATGCCGGATTAAGACCTTAGTATGGAGTCTTTAATGTCGATAGGCATTAAAGACGGGTGATTACATAGGTAGCATACATCGATGAACACATAGAGGCGCCATCATGTCAGTGGCTAAAGCGATTGGTATAGAGCTTCTTAATAGTTATGATCGACTAGGTCATTTGTACGATACTCGGAAGAATCTGTGATTTGACAGGCTAACGCCTCATACAACTGAGTTAAATAAAGCGTTAAAATACCGCCAGTGTTAAACAATAAAAACTAATCAATACGACAAAGAATCCGATTAGTACCTAAGGTACTGGTCTGGTTTAATGCGCGCATAAATGTTGTTCATTTTTTATTTGTTTATTTCAAGGTGTATACATGTTCGCGATTGATGATCTAGTAGTAGCAACGAAAGGTGTGGATTTGGGTCAAATGGTAGTTGTTGGCACAAGCGCTGGCGGTCACTACGTTCACGTTAAAGTGGATGGCGCGACGCTGACTTACCCAGCACGTGACCTTCAAAAAGCATAATTATTAGCGTATTTGATTTTAAAAGGCAGCCTTCAGGCTGCCTTTTTCATTTTGGGGCAAAGAAAGGCGTTTTTGTTATGACTATTGGGCATCTTACGCTAAGTTGAGTGACTGGGTGTGGCGACATGACCTAGATTGATCTTCATTGAGTGAAATGGATAAGTAGGATGATTAAATTTGAGTAACGATCGAAACCCAATAAAAAAAGCGACGCGAATTGAGAGCGTGATGAACTCAGCTTTGTGGCATCTTGGCCGCCAAGACATGACGCAAAGCGAGTTGCTGAGCAAGTTGCGAGTCAAAACAGACAATGAAGAATGGATCGCAGACACAATGGCCAAGCTGCAAGACTTTGGTTATTTAAAGTCAGATAAAGACTTTGCACTGCAATTTACCGAGCGTGCATTTATGGGGGAATATGGTTCTGGTTATATTATTAAAAAATTGAAGCTCAAAGGGTTAACAGACGCGCTTATTTTGGAATGCATCGATAGGGTAAAAGCAGAGAAAGCCATTGATGAACAAATCATTTTGAATGATAGGGTAAACCACTACTATCAAGAGCTTACAATGAGTAAAGAGAAATTGTTCTCTACTCTACAAAACCGTGGCTTTAGCTTTTCCCAAGTAAAAGAAGCCGTTAACCAACACGCCGATGCGGGTCAACTTCAGTCTAAGCTGGAGATTAAGGCTCAAAAAGCCGACATAGAGAAAGAGGTTTTAAAGCTGGCACGTAAAGGGAAAGGGCTGATTGTGATCCGCCAAGAGCTAAGGCAAAGAAAGATTGATATTTCTGATTTGGAGGCGGTAGTCAATCGTTTGACTGAGTCGGAACAGGTCGATTTCTTTCAGCAATGCTTAGAGCAGCTAGAAAAGAAAGCGTATGATCTTACGAATCGAAAAGAACGCAGCAAAGCCTATGGAATGTTGAGTCGTAAGGGATACTCCTCGGAAGAGATTCAATTTGCTTTAAGTGAAGCAGAACAGTAATTCAATGGTCGAACAATGTTTGGCTTTGCGTTTTAAGACACATTTCTGCGCGCTGATAACTTCTATACTCATAAGTAATTAGACGGAAGAGGGAATGCCGATGCTCAATGAAAATCATGCTTTTATTTTGGATTTTCCAGAACTTAAACTCGATATTGTTCAACTTAACCACGATGACCCGACATTTAAAGCCGACCTTCAACAGTACCATCAGCTTGATTATGATATCCGCCAGCTAGAGATTTCCGGCAGTCCTATTGACGATGAGAATATGCATATTCTTAAAGTGAAGCGGATGGAGCTAAAAGACCAACTTTATCTACAGCTAACAGAGCACCATAAGCACACCAGTCCGCAATAAGATCACTGGCTATTATAGGCGTAATTAGCGATGCCAACTCTGAACTCCACCACGACAGAGTTGGCAATAGTTTGTGTTGCACATAACGACAAGTCGCCATGAATAGCAAGAAGAGAAAGAATTATGAGCGGCGCTCTTTTTGGTACGCAATGACCATGATGACAATCGCGATAACACCACACCCCATTAACACTATCCCTAAGTGCTGAATATACCCTGCTACCGCAAGCCCAACGCCAATCATTAAGTAATAACTGAGGCCAAATAACGCGCCAGCGCTGCCCGCTTGTGCTTTATAGTCGACTAACGCAATGCTCAGTATGTTTGGGATGGCGATTCCAAAGGCCATTACAACCATCATCATGGGAATAAGCATCATTGGAATAAGGAAGTAAATAGACGTTAGCGTGTAACTGACGCCAAGCCCTCCAGTCATCAGTAGTATTGCTGATAGCCCTAATAGGCGGGTTTGAACGCTAGTGTTTGATAACGATGGACTGGCAAGCAAGCGTGATGACAGTAAATAACGATTGAGAGTGCTTCCTAACAGTGTCCCAATACCTAAGGCAACGCCACTATAGCCAAACTCGTCAGCCGTTAACCCTAGGTCTGAAAAGGCAAATCCTCCCAATTGGTAGTAGGAAAATAGGGCAATGTTGTAGACCGAGACCAATATCGCCGATTGCCATACTTTGACGTCGGTTAACATTTTCTTTGCTAAAGCCGTTAGCTTAAGAGGGCGCTTTTCGTGTTGAGTCTCGGGCAGTTTCACCGCGTTAAATAGCAATAACAGCATAGCCATGACTAACAAAGTAAAGAACACCGCTTGATGTCCTCCCAGATGCGCTAACTGCCCTCCTAGTAGCATGCCAACGACCGGGCTAATAGCAATACCCATCCCCATAAGGCTGAATACCTTACTTAGCTCTTCACCACTGTAGGCATCTCTAAGCATGGTTTGCGTGACCACGGAGCCTACTGCAATACCAAAGGCGCTAAGTGATCGCGCCAACATTATGGTGGCAAAGTTGTCTGCCAATAAAGCGATCGCGCAGGCTCCTGCATAAATAATTAATCCACAAAGCATTGCAGGTCGTCTGCCATATTTATCGGCGAACACGCCCCAAGCCACAACGCCAATAGCAAAAGCGATAAAGTAGATGGATAAAGTTTGTGCGACTTGTGCATCGGTCACAAAAAAATGTTGTGCGATGGAGCCTAGAACGGGGCTATAAATCGTCTCCACTATCTGCGGAAACATCAGCATCGTCACCATGAGTCCCAGTGAAGGTTTGGTTTTCATTGTGTTTTCTCGTATTGATTTAACTTGGCGAGAAGTATAAATAGGACTACTCTATTCCCATTAACAATATTAATACCAATAACATCAAAATAAGGACATATGGCATTTATTTCCGAGAGTACAGCCTTTGATGCCGATAGTATCCGGGTGCCTATTGTTGGTATTGCTGCAGACGTCGGCCAGCATGATTCTGGCCTACATCAGCACAATAAAGGACAGTTATTGTATGCCCCGCAGGGTTGCATGAGTTTCGAACTTGAAGGTTCGTTGTGCATTCTGCCGCCCACCAAAGCGGTTTGGATTCCGCCTTATACACGGCATCGAGCATTTATGACCAATGTGGTGGCTTATCGTTCGGTGTATTTTGAACCGAGCGAGTTCACCCTACCAAAGACGATCACCACAATAGAAGTGAATGAAGTGATGAAAGCGCTGATCAATAAAATGGCGCTGTGGCCTTGGGATCTGCCTGCTGTAAAAATGAATGCAACGGCAACGTTATTTTGGGAAGAATTCCATCAAGCCAAGCGGCACGCCTTTTATCTGCCTCTTCCCAAGCACAAGAGGTTGCAAGGCTTTAATCAGCAACTCTCATCCGGCGCGTATTTAGCACCCAGCCTTACCACGTTAGCGACACAAGTCGGCGCAAGTACTAAAACCGTGACGCGCATTTTTAAACAAGAAACGGGCATGCCATACCAAGATTGGCGTCAGCAGTGGCGATTACTTAAAGCGATTGAGTGGTTATGCGAAGGAGGGCAAGTTGGGGATGTTGCTCACAGGTTGGCTTTCTCATCTGACAGCGCATTTATTGCTTTTTTTAAACAGCATACAGGGGAGACGCCGTTAAGTTTTACCAAGCAGCGCGAGCTCTAATGCGACATAGGTTTTTACAGCAAGCACAAAAAAGGCCGCCAATGGCGACCTTTCATTTATTCGTTTTAGCATTCACCGAAATGAATACTCATTGCGGCTAGTTAGATAGCAACAACGTTGTTCGCTTGTAGGCCTTTTTGACCTTGCTCAACTTCGAAAGACACTTTTTGGCCTTCGTTAAGTGTTTTGAAACCTTCAGATGCGATAGCACGGAAATGTACGAATACATCATCGCCACCGTTATCTTGAGTTAGAAAACCGAAACCTTTAGTTTCGTTGAACCATTTTACTGTACCAGTTGTTGTGTTAGACATGTGATGCCCCTTATTCATTTGATTTAAGAAAAGTTCAATATTAACAATCTATTGTAGCTTGCTAATTGGTTGAATTATATCATGTTACGCTTAAATAAAAGGGAAACGCCTAACTACAAAACCAAGGTTTAGTAGTGGAAGTTTTACTTGTACTCGATGCTGCATTTAATAACTCTCTGAACAACTGAGCGATATAGTATAGATTGTTTGTTTTTTGTACAGCTTTTTTTTGACTTTTATTTAAATTGCAGTGGTGACAAGATGTTACCGTTTTTATCCTAAAGCCCCATTCCCTTATTATGTTGTAAAAGACGATAGACCTTGCCAAATCATGCTCAATTCTTTTGGAAAGAAAACCCGAGAACAGGGTTTAAAATGAAACTAGACGACTGGTCTATTTTTATGTATGGTAACGACATGAATACAAAAAACAACGATACACGTCAGCATATTTTGGATGTCGGTTACCAGTTAGTGGTAACGAAGGGCTTCACTAGTGTTGGCTTGTCTGAACTATTGAAAAGCGCTGATGTGCCTAAGGGCTCATTTTATCATTACTTCAAATCCAAAGAGCAATTTGGCGAAGCGTTGATTGAAGATTACTTTTACCACTATCTTGAGCGGATTAACGCTATCTTAGTTCGTGGAGAAGGCTCTGGTCTAGAGCGAGTATTAACATACTTTAGTCGCTGGTTAAGCGTGGAAAATGGCAGTTGTAATGCACATAAATGCTTGGTCGTTAAGCTCAGTGCTGAAGTTTCAGATCTGTCTACGCCAATGCGAGAGGCCTTGTTATCAGGGGCCAACAGTGTGGTCGCTGCAATTGCTAACTGCTTGCAAAGTGGGATTGAAGATGGCTCGATTAATGTGACCGATAGCAAAAATACGGCGCAAGTTATTTATCAGCTTTGGCTTGGTGCAAGCCTAATGAGCAAACTTACTCAAGATCAACTAGGGTTAGAACAAGCCTTTACAACAACAAAGCAGCTTCTAGCTAAATAAAAAATAGACCCGCCAGATTACTTGTTGTAGATGTGTTTCTAGCAGCAAGTAGAGGGCGGGATTTTTAGAAACAAACACTAGACGACTGGTCTAATTATATTGATGGATCAGTGTTACTACGACAAAAAGGAAAACCCAATGACCCAAGCTACCAATCGCCGTATCGTGCTGGCATCTCGTCCTGTTGGTGCGCCAACTCAAGCGGATTTTCGTATTGAAAACGCTGATGTACCCGCTATTGGCGACAATGAAATGTTGCTACGTAGTATTTATTTGTCTCTGGACCCTTATATGCGTGGTCGCATGAGCGACGCGAAATCGTACGCTGATCCTGTTGAGCTTGATGACGTGATGGTTGGGGCAACAGTATGCCAAGTTGAGCAGTCAAATAATTCAGACTTTCCAGTGGGTGAGTGGGTACTTGCTTATACCGGTTGGCAAGATTACGGAGTATCTAATGGAGAAGGTCTCATTAAGCTAGGACAACATCCAACGCATCCTTCGTTTGCACTAGGCATCATGGGTATGCCGGGTTTTACTGCTTACATGGGCCTGCTTGATATTGGCGCACCGAAGGCGGGGGAAACCTTGGTTGTTGCCGCGGCGACGGGGCCTGTTGGCGCAACGGTTGGACAAATCGGTAAGTTAAAAGGGTGTCGTGTTGTTGGTGTGGCTGGTGGTGAAGAAAAATGCCGTTATGCAAAAGACGTCCTTGGCTTTGATGAGTGTATCGACCATAAAGCTGAGGATTTTGCTGAACAACTGGCGGCGGCGTGTGATAAAGGCATCGATGTTTATTTTGAAAACGTTGGCGGTAAAGTGTTTGATGCGGTATTGCCGCTATTGAATACCGCAGCACGTGTCCCGCTGTGTGGTTTAGTGTCTCAATACAACGCTACCTCACTGCCAGAGGGCCCAGATCGCATGTCAGCATTGATGGGTGCACTGCTCGTGAAACGCATTAAAATGCAGGGCTTTATTATTTTTGATGACTACGCGCATCGTTACAATGAATTCGCTCAAGATATGACGGCGTGGCTGGCAGAAGGGAAGATGCAATATCGTGAGCACCTTGTCGATGGACTAGAGCAAGCGCCAGAAGCTTTTATGGGACTACTTGAAGGTAAAAACTTTGGTAAGTTAGTTATTCAGGTTAACCAGCCTAAATAACGCCGATATCAGACGCCTCGTATCAGGACTCACTAGTGCGAGGCGTGAATGAATACGACCGTTACACACGGCGAAACAGACAAAGGGACATTTATGATTACGCTACATCATTTAAATAAATCACGTTCTAAACGCATTATTTGGTTACTTGAAGAATTGGGAGTGGATTACCAGGTTACGCCATATCAAAGAGACAGCGTGACATTTTTGGCACCACCTGAGCTCAAAAGTATTCATCCATTGGGTAAGTCTCCGGTACTGGAAGACGATGGGTTGATTGTCACCGAATCAGGCGCGATTACGGAATATTTAATTGATAAGTATGGTCAGGGAGCATTGGCCCCAAAGCGCGGTACGCGTGAATATACCGAGTATTCACAATGGCTGCATTTTGCCGAAAGTTCCGCCATGCTGCCGTTACTCTTAAAGCTGTTTGTGACGAAAGATGGCTGTAAAACGAATTTCTTAGCTGACTATGCAGACACAGAAACGTTGAAGGTGTTGAGCTATTTTGATCAAAGCTTAGCTGGCAAAACGTACTTGGTTGGCGAGCGCTTAACTGGCGCTGATATTATGATGTCTTTTATTATTGAAAACTTGGTCAATAACGGTTCAATTGTGCACTTCACCAACCTAGAGCGTTACGCCAAGTTACTTGCTACTCATGATGCGTTCAATAAGGCCGATCAGGTAGAAGACAGCTATTCATCATAGCGCAGTTTGTTATCACTTAATGAGTAACAGCTTACGTTATTCATGGTTTGTGCTGGTGTAGGGTTCGTTTTTTGCGCTTTACATATACTTATCAAAGAAGTTAACGACCGCGTTTTCGGCTTCTTCCCCATCTGGGCAATGGCCTGAATTTCCAAAATACGCCACCTCCCCCTTTGTGGATAGCCCAGCGGTGTATTCCATCTCTTTTGGTGGGTTAACCATGTCATCTTTAGTATTGATTGCGAGCACAGGCACGTCGGTTTCATTGGTTTTGAAGCCTTTTGTCTTCAGTGCTAACGGGATGGTCCATTTACCGTACGAGTCGAGATCGCTGACGTCTTCAACCCCGATGCGATAACCGTAAGACATGGAAGACATGAGCGGTGCATGATGGAAAACTTGAGTATCGGTAAGTACGTCTGTTACGACAGCGCAACGTGCAACCCCCGCTTTTAGTTCTGGAGTATTTAAGATGAATGTCATTAATGACACTCCTCCGCCAGATGAACTGAGTGCGCCGACATTGTTGCCATTGAGTCGCTGATCAGATTTGACATAAGCAAGTGCGGCTTGATGAGCCTGATCTTCTTTTCCTATCTCAACGGTGATGTTGTTATTCAACCCCCCACCGGGAATATCGAATGTCACCACTGCAAAGCCTTGGTTTAATAGCCCTTCAATCGCTGCTCTGTGCTCCGTTAGAATTTTGTCCACCCCTCCGGTATACAAGACTACCGCTGGCTTCGATACACCCTTTGGGCGATGTAATAAACCCGTGATCGAGAGCCCGTTGGCTAAAGGCATCGTAATGCGTTCAACATCGATAGTCTGACTCAATGATTCTGCTTGTAAATACAGATCGACGGAACGCTCAATCGCGACATGTTCGTGCTGTGTCATATGGTTGGGGTACGAGGCAATTAGATACATCATAGAAGCCTGACGATAGGAATCATAATCGTTGGCTGAGGCCGCGTAGTCATTCGCTACTTTGGTAAATTCATAGGTCCAGTGACCGGGTTCATTATTATTATTAATGAAGTCACGGAGCGTATGACCCGAATTGATTTTACTGAGTGTATTTCGAATATCTTGTTCTGGTACTATTTCTGTCCAGTTTTCCATTCTCAACTCACGAAACCATTGTGATTGGTCAGCTTCTAGGGCTTGCTCACCACGGAATTTTTCGTGAGCATCGATATTGGCGGCTAATGAGCCAAAAGAGACGAGCCCAAGTAATACGTTTAACGAAATTAGTTTTATGTTCATGCGGTACTCTTTATTGGGTAGGGTAGAGAAACTGAGTGCCGCTAGAGTAATATTAGCGATGTCGAAAAAATGTGAACCTCTCGGTGAGGTACAGCACGCTTTAATTATTGTGATAATAATCCCTGTAATCCCTCATGACATTAGCTTTACGCTTTCCCTCAAAATTAATGGTAATATTTTTGGCTAAGCGTTGCCTTTGTGACTAGGCAGCCTCTCATACACGACGTGATAAAAAGGAAAGTGACGTGCAATCGAGCTTTATTGATGGAACCACGCTGTATCGCCAGCATACTTTTACCCTGCCTTTGAATTATCAAGATGAGGGCAGTGAGCGGATTCAAGTATTTGCTCGTGAACTTGTTGATTTGGGTAAAGACGGTCAAGATCTTCCTTGGTTGGTTTATTTTCAAGGCGGACCGGGCTTTCCTTCTCCGCGCGCAAGTGGAGAGTCGGGATGGTTGAAACGTGCGCTACAAGAATACCGAGTGTTACTGCTCGATCAACGTGGCACTGGAAATAGCTCGGTCATAAATCAAGAGTCATTAGCGCACCTCAGCGCAGAGCAGCAAGCTCACTACTTGTCGCATTTTCGCGCCGACAATATTGTCCGAGATGCGGAAGCGATACGTGAGCGATTAGGTATAAAACAATGGGCGACATTAGGGCAAAGTTTTGGCGGATTTTGTACGTTAACGTATTTATCGCTGTTTCCACAAAGCTTACTGCGCTGTTATGTGACTGGAGGGATACCTTCAATTTCACGTCATGCTGACGATGTGTACCAAGCCACTTATCAACGAGTAACAGACAAGAATGCGGCGTTTTTTGCTCAGTTTCCTCAGGCTCAAGCTATGTGTTGCGAGATTGCTCAGTATTTGCTTGAAAATAACGTAACACTGCCAAATGGCCAACCATTTACCGTTGAACAGTTTCAATTGATTGGTATTAATCTTGGTCGAGGTGGTGCGAATATGCCACTGTATTTAACGCTCGAGAGCGCCTTTATACAAGTAAACGGACAGAAGCAGCTGAGCTATAGCTTTTTGAATCAGATGCAACAAGAGCAAGCGTACCTTACGAACCCCATTTATGCGATTCTGCATGAGTCAATCTACTGCCAAGGGTCGGCGTCTAATTGGTCTGCTCATCGAGTCCGTGACCAGTACGCGACATTTAATTATCAACCAGGACAAGCATTTAAGTTTACTGGCGAAATGGTCTATCCATGGATGTTTGATCAGCTAGAAACCTTAAAGCCACTGCGTGAAGCTGCCCACCTACTGGCCAAAAAAGAAGATTGGTGCGAGCTCTATAACGCTGAAATACTGAGCCAGAACACCGTCCCCGTCGCTTGTGCGGTTTACGCCGATGATATGTATGTAGAGCTTGATTACAGCCGAGAAACGTTGGCTGCGCTGCCATTATCGAAAGCTTGGATCACTAATGAGTATGAGCATAATGGTATTGGGGTAGATGGTGAACGTATTTTGGACAGTTTAGTGACGATGGCGAATGCGCTGGATAACCTTCCCCAGTGATCGCCTTATCAATCTAAGTGCTATAGACAAGTTCTATGACAAGATAGATTAATGCAAAACGCCGCTTTACGCGGCGTTTTGCATTCTGTCATTTTGATAATCTAAACCGCCCGCGAAGTGCTTCGCAGTAAAGATAAAGTTAGTTGCCGTTAAAGCTAACAGCCGTTAAAGCTACTTACCGTAACCTACCGCTAAAGTCTCTCATACCGCAATGTCATTGTCATAGCGTGCATTGCCTAGGGTGAAAACAGATATTTCTAATGTTTTCGAAATATATATTGACATGGTTCGCTGTAGATCTATAATTCCGGAATATTCGAAATGAAGAGTTAAAAAAATGATGAGTCCTACATTTATAGATATGGGAAAAGAAGCACTGGGCATGTTTGCTTTTCTCGCGACAGAATTAGTCATCTTGTTTCTAGTCATCAGCTATGTTGTTGGCATTATTCAAGATTTCATGACGCCTGAGAAAGTGCAGTCGATATTAAGCTCTAAGCAAGGTAAAGGTTATGTCATCGCGGCGTTGTTGGGTTCTATCACGCCATTTTGCTCGTGTTCAACGATTCCTTTTCTTAAAGGGCTATTAAGGGCGAGAGCCGGGTTTGGTCCAATGATGGTGTTCTTGTTTGCGAGTCCGCTTCTGAACCCAATTATTATTGGTTTATTTGTTGTGACATTTGGTTGGGAAGTCGCGCTGTTTTACTTCGCTATCGCAATGAGTGTGTCCGTAACCGCAGGATATGTTTTAGAGAAGCTTGGTTTTGAGAAATACGTTAAGCCGGAAGCATACGATTCTTCCAATAAAGCGGCATCATGTTGTGTTTCTGAACCTAAGAAGGAAGAAACTGCGTCATGCTGTACATCTGAACCTGTCGCAGCATCACCATCTTGCTGTGGAAGCGAAGCCCAAACAAGCGTTATAGAAGAGTCTTCTTGTTGTAGTACAGACAAAACCAACGTCACGGCGGTTAAAGATCCAAGTCGTTGGGCGCGTATTTGGACCACGACATGGGCTGACTTTATTCAAGTTCTTCCATACCTATTAATTGGTGTGGCTATCGGTTCGTTTATTTATGGATTTATTCCAACCGATCTTATCGTAGAGTATGCTGGTGATAATGTTTGGTATGCCATCCCGATTGCCGCGATAATTGGTATTCCACTGTATATCCGAGCGGAAGCGGTCATTCCATTAAGTATGGCGCTGGTGAAGAAAGGGATGGCGCTTGGATCGGTAATGGCTTTGATTATTGGTAGTGCGGGCGCAAGTCTTACAGAGGTTATTTTGCTCAAAGCGATTTTTCGTAATCAAATGATCGCTGCCTTCTTAGTCGTGATACTAACAATGGCGATTGGCGCTGGATTCTTATATAGCTTCATCTTTGGTTAAGGTGACATAAACACCGCCTAGAAGGGAATCTTCTGGGCGGTGTTGTTGAATTTTGGTTGCCTTAGCCTTATCCATACGACACCGTTGTTTAAGGAATGACCTTATGTCGTATAAAATCGTTAGATAGCTTATTCAAATGAGTCCATCGCCTAAAGCGAACGGTGCAGGAACAAATCTACGCACGACGGAATGTGGTTAGAAACCTGAGTACCGAATCAATGACGTGACGTTATTCGGCGGTCTCAATGTTTATTGAGATAGTATTTTTTCAGAAAACGCGCATAATCTCGCTATACAACACTTAAAGAAGAAACTACCTATGACTGATTTTCAATATTACTTTCATCAACTGCCTTGTTTTAACTGTAAAAAAACCATTGTAAGTACTGACCTTGGTTGGTTAACGGCTGCGATGAAAGACGATGTTATAGCGCAAATTGCATCGATTATTGCGCAAGACAGCATTGAGCCAGATCTTTCGGTGAATGTGACGTGCACCAAAGACGAAGCGCGTGAATACTTATTATTGAACTTTTTTGGTTACTCAGCAGAAGAACTCGTCAATCAAGTTGAAGCGGAAGACGAAAAAGAAGTCGCAGAGCTAATGGAAGAAGGTAACGATGTTGTTATTTTTGAACATGAGATTGCGTTGCAAAGTTGTACCGATTGCGACACGGATGAAGTGTCAGACTAAGTGTTCTCGTTTAGCTAGATGGGTGCTGCCATCAATAATATGATGTTTTAAGCGTTAGCGACGTAGAAGTCGCTAACGCTTTTTTCATTTTTGTCGGCGTTAATCTTTCATATTCAAAATAAGTAGCGCTGCAAAGGCAAGAAATGCTGTCATCATTAGGAACACGTCATTGTAAGCCATGATCGCCGCATCGCGCTGCATTGTTGCTAATAGGGTTGCTTGAGCTTGATGCATGGCTGTGGCTGCATCACTGCCAGACTGCATAAAAAAGGCTTGCTGCTGGTGCAGGGTTTGCCACCCTAGCTGGCTCACGCTTGTTAGAGACTCTTTAATATGCCCTAAATGTTCACGGGTTTTGTTATCTAACAGAGTGGCGATGATGGCAATACTAAATGCTCCCCCCAGGTTGCGCATCACATTGGTTAACGTGGAGGCATCGGGGGTATCCATTTTGCTGATGTTTTTCATCGCGACCAAAGACAGCGGTACCATGATAAATGGGCTACCAATAGCGCGAAGCAGCATTGAAAAAATTAATTGGTGGCCGCCAAAATCAACGGTCATGTGCGTATTGACGTAACAGCTAAAGCCAAACATGGCAAAACCAAACGTCACCAAGTATTTCGGTTTAATTATCTGCGTGAGCTTGGGTACCAACGGAAAGATCAGCAATTGTGGGAAGCCCATCCACATGAGTACCTCACCAATCTCCATCGCGTTATATTGCTGAATTTGTGTTAAGTACATCGGTAATACATAGATTGATCCAAGCAGTGCCATCCCCAAAATCAAATAGGCCAAGCAAGACATAGCAAACTGACCGTCTTTCAGTAGCCTCAGGTTGACCAGTGGTTTTTTGTGTTGCAGCTCATTGATGACAAAATAAACCAAGCTGACGGTAGAAATAATACTTAAACCAATAATGAAGCTGGAGCTAAACCATTCTTCGCGATTGCCTTCTTCTAACACCACTTCTAAACAACCTAAGCCTAGCGCCATCGTAGCAATCCCGAACCAGTCGGCTTTTTTAAGCGAGCCTAGGTCGAGTTTTTCATCGTCTAGCCCGTAACGAATCATCGATATCACGAGTAGTGCGGGCGGAATATTGATGTAAAAAATGTAGTGCCACGACAGATTTTCCGTTAGCCAGCCACCAAAGGTTGGCCCAATGGAAGGGGCGAAGGTGGCGGTGACGCCAAACAGTGCCATACCCACGGCTCGTTTGTTTAACGGCAGTAGCTGAATGACGAGCGAGAAGGCCAGTGGAATTAACGCACCGCCACTAAAGCCTTGCATGGCACGAAATACAATCATTGAGGTCATGTTCCATGAAAATGAGCAGAGCAATGACGACAAGGTAAATATAGTGGTGGTCCACGTCAGGTATCGGCGTTTGCCTAGTGCTTTTGACAGCCAGCCACTGAGAGGGATCGCGATCATTTCAGCGACTAAGTAGGATGTTGATATCCAAGAGCTTTCGTCCAGTGTTGCGGAGAGCGCGCCTTGAATGTCTTTGAGTGACGAGTTGGTGATTTGGATATCTAAAATAGCCATGAAAGCGCCAATTAACCCGCCAAATAAGGCGATCCAATGGCGGGTCGAAACGTCGCTCGTTTGGTTGTCGCTTTGGGTGGTAGAGGTGATGGTCGCGGTAGTGCTCATCGGTTAACCTCTCGTGTCAATCGTAGCGACAACAGACAACCCTGGTAACAAACGGTCTTGTAATTGTTGTTGATTGGTGATGATGATTTTCACCGGAACACGTTGCACGATCTTGGTAAAGTTCCCGGTTGCGTTTTCTGGCGGAAGTAGCGCAAATTTAGCGCCCGTTGCTGGGGAAAAGCTGTCGACTACCCCTTTAAGAGGCTGACCTGGAAACGCATCGAGTTCAACTTCAACACTTTGACCTTTATGAATGCCGTTGAGTTGCGTTTCTTTAAAGTTAGCTTCTATCCAAACGTTGTTGTTCGGCACTAAGCTCATGAGTGGAGCACCAGATTGCACAAGCAAGCCTTCTCGTACGCTGCGTTTACCAATAATGCCATCGTTTGGTGCGTATACTTTGGTGTAATCAAGGTTGAGTTGCGCCTGCTCTACTTGTGCTTGCGCTTCGGTGACAGAGGCTTTTGCCTGAGCGATTTCACTGGCGATGACGGTCATTTGGTCATTGCTGGCCACAACGTTGGCTTTCGCTTCTTCTAGGACGGCAAGGGCGACTTTTTGTTGTGCTAGCATGCTGTCTACTTCATCCTGTGAGGCGTAATTTCGCTGATGAAGGCTACGAGAACGAGCCGACTGCTGCAGAGCGCGGTCGTATTCGGCTTGTGCAGAATCAACTCGACTCTCTGCTTGAGAAATTTGACTGCGCTGTAGCGTTTGCTGAGCAATAAGGTTGTGCACGCTAGATTGGATGACGGACAAATGTGCGTTGGCTTGATCGAGTGTCGCCTGATAATCGCGATCATCGATTTGCACCAGCAGATCGCCTTTTTTCACTAATTGGTTGTCGGTGACGTAGGACTTCACTATGTAGCCCGAAACCTTAGGGCTAATGTTGGTAATATCGCCTTGTAGGTAGGCGTTATCCGTTGATTCAAAGTACTGACCGTAACCAAACCAATAGACACTTCCCAGCAAACCCAATGACAGCATCACTGCAGTGGCAATTAGCGGTGCTTTATTGCGTTTTTTCTTAGCGGTAATTGGTGAAGTAGAGGTGTTATCGGTCATAGTGTACTCATCGTGTCAGGCATTAGGTGTAACGAATTGTAAATGATTCCCATTAATTGATAAGATGGGAAAAAAGAGAAACACTGTTGCAATATTCTTACTAATTGATGGTGTGGAGAAGTTCTATGGATTTAAATGCGGTGAGTGTTTTTACTCAAGTTGTTGATTGTGGAAGCTTTACTCATGCAGCTGAAGTTTTGAATATGACAAAATCAACAGTAA
Source organism: Vibrio qingdaonensis (assembly GCF_026191675.1). Classification (GTDB taxonomy): domain Bacteria; phylum Pseudomonadota; class Gammaproteobacteria; order Enterobacterales; family Vibrionaceae; genus Vibrio; species Vibrio qingdaonensis. The sequence goes on from NZ_JAKRRY010000019.1 coordinate 92,506, forward strand.
GTAGAAAATTGGCTGAACTAGAAGAGCATCTAGGTGTGAGATTGATCACGAGATCGACGCGAAGTTTGGTGCTGACTCCGGAAGGCGAGCAATTTTATCAATCGAGTATTCAGATGTTGGAGATCATGAATCAAGCCGAGATCCAGGTATCAGCGAGCCAAGACTTAGTGCGTGGAAAGTTGAATGTAGTGTTACCTGTAGAGCTAGGTCACCAGGTACTTGCGTCGGATATTCACGGTTTTTTAAAGGCTTACCCTCATGTCACCATGCATTTGGAACTGACGAACCGTGAGGTTGATGTCATTGGAGAAGGGGTTGACCTTTATGCTCAAATCGGTGAGTTGGTTGACTCGAGTTTAGTGTCTCGCTACTTAACGACATCGTCGCGTGTGCTGGTGGCGAGTTCTCGATATTTGGCGCAATTTGGTCATGTTGACACCCATCATGATTTGACGTCACCGCATAAAATGATTGAAGTCTTTAACAAAGCGGCGCGCTTACCCAAATGGCATTTACAATTGACCGATGGTGAATCGGTACAAATCGATCTGCCTTACCAATTGAGAGTCAATACGATCAGCGCCTGTTTGACGGCTTGCATTGACGGTTTAGGGATTGCGGTATTACCTGAATTTATTTGCCGCGAGCATATTCAAGCCGGGCGCCTCATTCGTTTACTGCCCGACTATAACATGCCAGAGGTGTCGGTGAGCCTTGTCTATGCTGAGAGAAAACTGATGCCTAAGCGAAAAAAGGTATTTATCGATTACTTGCTAGCGGCTTTCCAGCAACGCGGAGAGTGAAAGAGTGGTTAACAAAGCGAACAGAATCAGTTGTAGATTCATACAGATAATTGATATTTGAGGTTCTTTTAAAAGCGGAATGTGCGCTATAATTCGTCGACAGAAGTGCTAATGTCTATAGGCATCTAGTTTTTGTAGCCATCTAGCGCTAGGTAGCTAATGATTAAAGGATTAAAAAGTGAAACTTTACAAACTCAGCTTACCGCTAACCCTGTTAATAATGAGTGCACCTTCTAGCGCTTATAGTTTTCAGTTTAATGCGGGCGTGGATACTAATAAATCTTTTGCTGCCGGTATTGAGGGTTTGGTTTACGACAACTACGTGCTTGGTGCGCAGATTAATTTAAGCACGACTGATAATTACGAAACGGGCCCTTACAATGAAGGGGTGATCAGCAATGGAACATACACTAAAAAGCGCTCCAGCCAACTGGGTACCCTTTATGTAGGCTATCAATTTTCTGACACCATGTTGGAAGGGTTATCACTTAAATTGGGTGTGACGCAGATGGTTTTAGACATGAGTGCTGACGCGTATGGGACGGTAGGTTCTGAGACCGTAGGCGCGGAAATTTATCAACTGACGGAACGCAAATATCTGCCGTTTTTAGGTTTTGGGTATCCCATTAACGAGCGTCTTGTTTTTAATGTTCATGCAAGTTTTGCCGGCATCGAGACGGTCAACATTGACGGCGAGCAAGAGCCTACTGGTCTTGATGCGACTACGGTTAGCTTCTTACTAGGATTCAGATTTTAGCCGCTAAACCCAGTCGGATTGATTGGGTTTCACTTCCTCCCCATTTTGTATACCTATGCTTATCTGCATGCATTACGGCGTATTTTTCTTCATCCGCATTAGGTAATAGTTTACGTGATCTTAATCTAGATTAAGTTTCGTTGAGGCTGTTGCCGCTATGATCGCCCCTAGAAAATAATCGCGAGCCTTTAACCTCGTACATGAAAGGACAAAAAGATCGGCCACCTATGTGAATGGCAGTTCTTTTTGTCCTTTTTGTTCTCTTTAGTACTAAAAGAGAGGAAGGGCGTATGATCGAACGTGAGAGAAAAAATGAGCACCTTATTTACAGAAACCCGCCTTGGCAATATGACGCTGAAAAATCGCTTTATCCGCAGTGCAACATGGGAAAATATGGCAACGGAAAGCGGTCATATGACCGACAAGCTATACGCCATCTATGAAGAGTTAGCACAAGGTGAAGTAGGGCTTATTGTTACCGGTTATGCCAATATTGTTGAAGAAGAAAAACCCAATGCAGGAATGATGGGTATCTACAATGATTCCTTTATTGATGAGTACAAAACACTCACGGAAGGTGTTCATTCCCACGGCTCAAAAATTGTGATGCAATTGGCTTATGGGGGCACAAAGACGACCTACAATGTTGGCGAACGCGTCATTTTCGCACCGAGTGATGTACCTGAAATGGGAACGAAAACTCCGGGCATCGCGATGACAAAATCAGATATTGACTATATCGTTCAAGCGTTTGCTAAAGCCGCTTTGAGGGCGAAACAATCTGGTTTTGATGGGATTGAAATTCATGCTGCGCACACATACCTGATTAATCAATTTCTTAGCCCATATTACAACCAGCGAGACGATGAATATGGTGGCAGTTTAGATAATCGTATGCGATTTCTGCTAGAAATTTATCAACAAACAAGACAACGGGTTGGAGACGCTTTCCCGATACTTGTAAAGCTAACGGCTTCGGAGTTTTTTGCTGGTGGTTTAACCTTTAATGACACACGTAAAATCTGTCAAGCACTTGAGCAAGTTGGTGTGGATGGCATTATTATTTCAGGCAATGTTCACGGTAAAGCCGACACCATGATTGGGCAATCTTATGATGGCTACACCATTCAAGAAGAAGGGTATTTTCATGAATATGGTGACGTAATTAGTCAAGAAGTGAGTGTGCCTGTCATAACGGTAGGTGGCTTAAAGGAGTTCAACGCAATTGATGCGATCGCGACCAAGACCAATATTCAATATTTTGCGCTATCTAGGCCGCTTCTTTCTGAACCGCACCTGATTAAACGTTGGCAAACCGGCGATCGCTCACCAGTTGAATGTGAGCGTTGTTCGAAGTGTCGCACAAAACGTGGTAATTTTTGTGTAGTGAACAAGGACAGAAAAGCGCAACTGGCCGCGTTATAACCCTCCATTCCCTTATCAAGCTATGATGTGTCCATCTGTTGATGTGCCTATTCGCGTACATGCCTATCTGCGAATGCGATAGCGCATGGTCATGTCATAGCGTCGTTATTTTCCTCAATGTTCACTGCCTTTCGCAAACCTTCTCAAATACTGCTTCTCGCCACCCAAAAATTGTGCTGATTGTGGCTGATTTTTTAGCGTGAGTTCCAGCGCGTTTAATGGTTTTTTATTCCACATAAACAGACGAGAAACTGGCATTCATTTCAGGGTGAGTTTTTAAGCTATTTACCGCCTTTTTGTTTATCTTTATGAGAAACGTATAGAAGTGAATGATTAAAAAAGATTAGAGCTCTAATCACATGTGAATGATTTTTTGTGCATGTATATATTTCCTTTATGCGCTATAGCTCACATTTCTTGGGTTTTTTGGCGCCTAACTTTGATTTGGCTCTCTAATTATGAACTAATAAAGGCGAATTTTTACTTAGAGTACAAAGGAAATGTATCAGCGCATGATTACATCAGCACCTTGGGTGATGTATCCCGAAACGAGTGAAAAACCAAGTAAAGAATGGACGTTTTTAGAACCGACTGGCGATGATGGAAATGACATTTTTGGCCTTATTGCCGTCTGCCCTCCCCTCGATATGAACTCCTCATACTGCAACTTTTTGCAATCTACGCATTTTAGCCGAACTTGTGTTATCGCGCGCTACGATGATGACATTGCAGGTTTTATTTCTGCTTATCGCAAGCCGGACGATCCCGAGACACTATTTGTTTGGCAAGTAGCGGTTTCTCCGAATTATCGAGGTAAGGGGCTTGCTTTTAACATGCTTAGCCATTTGCTCAATCGAGACATACTTCGATCTGTCGTAGCGGTAGAAACCACGATCACCAAACAAAATAGCGCGTCATGGGCATTGTTTAAAAAACTTGATTCGCAACAGGGCCAACAAGGTGAAGTCAGTACATTTCTAGACGAACAAATTCATTTTAAGGGGGAGCACGATACCGAATTCTTGTATCGAATCCCGCTAAAAAACACTCAAAAAATAGGAAATTAAACGGTCTATCATGGATATTTTTAACAAGCAAGAATCGAAAGTACGATCTTACTCAAACAGTTTTCCAGTTATGTTCACCAAAGCAAAAGGGTGCTGGCTTGAAACTGACAAAGGAGAGCGTTATCTAGACTTTCTTGCTGGTGCAGGATCACTGAATTATGGCCACAACAATCCGGTATTTAAACAAGCCTTGCTGGAATACATTGAGAAAGACGGTATTACTCACGGCCTCGATATGCACTCTGACGCAAAAGCGGAATTTTTAACGGCGCTTCAGCGCTATATTTTAGCGCCTAGAGGATTGGACTATAAGGTTCAATTTACCGGTCCAACGGGCACAAATGCCGTAGAAGCCGCGCTGAAACTGGCGCGTAAAGTAACCGGGCGCAGCTCGATTGTGGCATTTACCAACGGTTTTCACGGTTGTACTGCTGGTGCGTTAGCCGCAACGGGTAACCAACATCACCGTCAGGGTGCAGGGATGAGCCTAAACAATGTGACGCGTATTCCTTTTGAAGGTTATGCCGATATTGATGGCCTTAAGCTATTTGAAACCATGTTGAATGATAACTCGGCTGGAATGGACAAGCCTGCCGCTGTGCTAATGGAAACGGTACAAGGCGAGGGTGGCTTGAACGTCGCGTCTAACACGTGGCTACAGCGTTTAAGCAAAATCTGCAAACAGAATGACATTTTATTGATTATTGACGACATTCAAGCCGGTTGTGGTCGCACAGGGACGTTCTTTAGTTTTGAACCTGCGGGTATTAAACCGGACATGGTGACGCTATCCAAATCTATTGGTGGTTATGGACTACCAATGGCGGTGGTATTACTGAGCCCTGAGCTGGATATTTGGAAGCCGGGTGAACACAACGGTACTTTCCGCGGTAACAATCATGCATTTGTGACAGCAACAAAAGCGCTTGAGACCTATTGGTCAAATAATCAACTTGAAACTCATATCGCACGCTGTTCTGAAGCGGTCTCTGACGTTATTCAGCGCAATATTCAACGTCATCCAGAAGTGTTTGTTCAACAAAAAGGGCGTGGAATGATGATAGGTGTTGAGTGCCATAATGGTGAATTATCGAGTGACATCGCCAAAGCGTGTTTTGAAAACGGTATGGTCATCGAAACGGCGGGTCCAAATGATGAGGTGGTGAAGTTCTTTTGCCCACTGACGATCACTCAGGCTGAATTAAATCAAGGTCTGTCTATTTTTGAAAATGCGGTGGAATCCGTTGTCGCGAAACGCTTTAAAAAAGCATCTTAATCAAGGAAGTAAAGATGATAGTAAGAACATTAGATGAGTGTCGCGATAGCGAGCGTAGAGTAGCGTCGGAAACGTGGGAAAGTGTCCGCATGTTACTCAAAGATGACAAAATGGGTTTCTCATTTCATATTACAACGATCTATGAGAATACCGAGACGCACATTCATTATCAAAATCATCTCGAGTCGGTTTACTGCATGAGTGGCGAAGGCGAGATTGAAGTGGTAGATGGAAAAACCTACCCAATTAAACCTGGTACGCTGTACATTTTAGATAAAAATGATGAGCACTACTTAAGAGCTTATAAGGGTACAGAAATGGTGATGGCTTGTGTGTTCAACCCGCCAATAACCGGTAAAGAAGTCCACGACGAAAATGGTGTCTATCCTCTAGTCGATTAAGGCGATTAAGCCTCCTTACACTGTTATGAAGAGTGAGGTGATATGCCTCACTCCCTTTCTTTTTTACCGAAGCAATACTTTATTAAGGCCCCCTTATGACTTATACCGTAGAGAAAATCGGCGGTACATCTATGACCGCATTTGATGCTGTGCTCGAAAATATCTTTTTGCACCCTGCGCCAGAACATCGTTATAACCGAGTATTTGTGGTGTCGGCGTATGGCGGAATGACAGACGCATTACTAGAGTGTAAAAAAACCAGTAAGCCCGGTGTCTATCAGCGAGTTGCGAAGCGAGATGAGAATTGGCAAGACGCCCTAAATTATGTTGAGCAGCGTATGTTGCTGACCAATGAAAACATGTTTGCGGATCCCATGAGCCGCATGCGCGCGGATAAATTTATTCGTTCGCGCTTCTCAGAGGCAAAAAACTGCATTTCAAACATTCTAGAAACTTGTCAGTATGGGCAGTTTTCATTACGTCATTATCTGCCGCAAGTTCGTGAATTTTTAGCGTCGATGGGAGAGGCGCACAGTGCGTTTAATACCGCGTTAAAATTAAAAAACTTGGGTCTTAACGCCAAGTTTGTCGACTTGTCGGGTTGGAATTCAGAAACGCCACAGAAGTTAGATGATCACATTCGAGAGGTATTTCGCGATATTGATGTCAGCAAAGAACTGCCGATAGTGACAGGCTATGCATCTTGCAGTGAAGGGTTGATGTCCACTTACGATCGCGGTTATAGCGAAATGACATTCAGCCGAATTGCGTCGATAACCAATGCCGATCTTGCCGTCATTCATAAAGAGTACCATTTAAGCTCAGCTGATCCGCGCATGGTTGGATCAGAGAAGGTCTTTCCTATAGGGCATACCAACTACGATGTCGCGGATCAGCTCGCAAGCTTAGGGATGGAAGCGATCCATCCCAATGCAGCGGCTGGCTTGCGAGAGAGCAACATCGAACTGCAGATAAAAAACACCTTTGAGCCTGATCATCCGGGTACATTGATCAGTGGCGGTCACCGCCCAACGGCGAACAAAGTTGAAATTATTGCCGGTAAAGAGGAAGTGTTTGCACTGCATTTGTTCGATCAAGCCATGGTTGGGCAGATTGATAACGTCAGTTATGAACTCATGCAGATTATTGCTGATGCACATGTCAGTTTGATTGGTAAAGAAATGAATGCTAACTCGATGACCTACTACCTTGGTGGAAGCACGGAAAGCCTAAATAAAGTGTTGTATAAGGCAGAAAAACGTTATCCAAGTGCAGAAATAAAGGGGCGCATGGTGGCATTAATATCCGTCATTGGATCGCAGATTGATACCAATAAATCCTTAGCTCAAGGTGTGTTGGCGCTAATGAACAACGGTATTACGCCAGTGGCTCTGCATTCATCTATGCGTAACGTAAATGTACAGTTTGTGGTTGGGAATAAAGAGTACTGCGCCGCAATTTGCGCGTTGCATGATGAGTTTTTTGACACCGTTGATGAATGTTCTAATGCAACAAAAGTGGCGTAATTCGTCACCATTTTGTTGTAGGGGCTTTTGTTGTGGGAGAGTAATAAAGAAGGACACTAAATGGCAGTATTCGTACACTGCCATTTATAACTTAAAAATACAGTTTTGATTTTTGGGAACAGTAGCATGCCAGAATCTATTCTGCATTGACGAGAGCTGAGCTGACATGTTTCTGGACAGGAATGAGTCAGTGACTTTCCTAAAGTTAGCTAAAAGCGGATTAATTCAGGTATTGAAAAGTTGGGTAGGCAAAACGCAAGACTTGACCCTATCGGTTCGTTAAATCTGTACATTTGCATATAAACTAGATTTATATCAAATGCCTCTCATTTCATAACAAATGTGATTGACTATTACTGTCGTATATATCTAATAGAAAACTCAGAATGAGGGAGTGAGTATAGCCACCTATGAAAAAAATCGACCTTCACATACATACCCATCAGACGCCAAGTGATCCTCCTTTTACCTATTCCTTTGATGTACTCAAAGATTATGTCGAACGGGCAGAATTGGATTGTATAGCAATAACTAACCACAACACTTTTATTAAATCGCAGTTTGAAACTATTAAGAGTAGTCTGGATATCCTAGTATTGCCTGGAATAGAAGTTGACCTAGGTATTGGTCACATTCTAGTTATATCCAACGGTGAAGATCTTAATACATTTGAAGGGAAATGCCGCCTAGTACAATCTGATATCCCCGATAAGGATTCTTCTATTGATTTAGACCGATTTAAAGAGATTTTTGGCGATTTATCAAAGTATATTTTAATCCCTCATAGCGACAAAAATCCTTCTTTACATCATTCTATTTTAGAGAAACTCCGGCCATTTATTGATGCTGGAGAAGTGGGTAGTATAAAAAAATTCCTTTATGCATATAAAAATCCAGAAAAACTGCCTCCAGTGCTCTTTAGCGACATGAGAGCAAAATCCGGGCTCAAGAATATACCTACTAAAGCTACTTTTGTAGATGTACAGGAACTTAATTTTGGGTCTCTTAAGGATGCTCTCAATACAAGAGGTCGACTATCGTTAACTAAGGAAGAAGGTAACGAATTTTTCCAAGTGCTCGATGATGGTCTCAAGCTATCAACAGGTCTGAACGTAATATTAGGTCAACGATCAACTGGTAAGTCATATACTCTTGATAAAATCTGCTCCACAGCAGAGTTTGACGATATCAAATATATCCGACAGTTCGAGTTACTAGAGCGCTCTGGTGAGGATGAAAATAAGTTTGAAGAACATATAAAGAAGAAAAGAGATCTCTATAAACAGAGCTACCTTAAAGAATTTAAAGAGGTAGTTGATGAGGTAATCCACTACGACTTCACTTTCACCGAAAAGAAAGTAGAAAAGTATTTAGATAGCCTAAAACAGTTTGCCTTTAACAGAGATCGTGAGGACGTTTATTCTTCCTCAGCTATGTTCTCAGAAACAGAATTTGAGGTACAGAATTTATCAGCTCTAAGTAAGCTCATTGAGGCAACCAAAGAGCTTATGGATAGTAGTAAGTATGAGCCGATCATAAGTAAACATATTAGCCATCAAAACTTGATTAATATGTACATGGAATTAATTAATCGCCATTGTGATGACGAAGCTCACAATAGAAAAAAGCAGAAAGCAAACTCTATCGTCAATGACATTAAATCTAAGCTAGGCGTCCAGACTGCCACAAACCAGATAGAAGATATAAACTTTAAAGACATAGCTAAAGAAAAAGATTGTATTCAAAAATTTAACGACCTAGTTGAACTCGTTCGTACTCCAAAAGAAAAAGATCTAGACTCGCTGCATGGTTACAATGTCGTTGCTAAAGTTGGTGTATTTAAGACTACTTCTGAAGTTAAGAATGAAAGTAACCAAAGGCAAGGCTCTTTTCAGCGGGCTTTTTCAAAGTACTATTCTCCTTTCCAGTACCTATGTGAATTAAAAGAAATAGATGCTCTTTCACAATCCGATTATTACAATTTTTTCGCCAAAATATCTTATGAAGTACAAAACTCCTATGGAAGTCGAGTCTCCGGTGGAGAGCGTTCAGAATTTAGGTTATTAGAATCGATTAAGGAAGCACAAAAGTTCGACATATTACTTATTGATGAGCCTGAATCCTCTTTCGACAACGTGTTCCTTCTAACAAAAGTTAACGCATTGCTAAGAGACATATCCAAAACTATGCCCGTCGTTGTGGTCACCCATAATAACACTGTTGGTGCCTCCATTGAACCAAATTACATTGTTTATACCTGCAAAAACTTAGTAGATGGGAATCTCGAATACAAGTTATATTCCGGTTATCCAACGGATACCGAGCTGGTCAGTGTGGATGGAGACACTATTCCAAACCATAGCGTTACCCTTAACTGCCTAGAAGCGGGCTTTACACCATATGATAAAAGAAGAGAGAAATATGAAGCACTTCAAGATTGAAAATAACTTAGCACAATACTCACTTGATGGTTCTATTTGGAAAAACATTGACCTAATAAGTAAAGAAGATGTTTTGGCTCTAATCGACAAAGCAACGTCGGAAGGGTTTGAGATGGACTCTCCTGAGGAAGGGACTATAGCAAATGGCGCTCATAAAATAATTTATTCCAGTATCTATGAAAAATTCAGCTCTTTAATAAGTGAGCGCAGCGACTTCTTAGAGGAAAGTAAATTGAGATATAAACATGCATTTGAAAAATATAGTTCATAGTTTTCAAATGCATTTAATCGACTGTATCAATTAAAAGGTATATTAACGAGTTAGTGGGGTCGCGTCTTGCTTTTTGCTTCCATTAGTTAAATTATTGCAAATACTGAAGTTGAACAATGAGGCGTAGCTCGGGTTAACAAATTTTGGGGCAAAAGTAAGCTAGCCTCGCGAGAGAGCTAACTATGGTATAGCGTGCGATTCGTTGGGCGTTGTCGGTAGATACCTGTCTTCGTTTGAATGACGAATTGTTGAGCTGTTTTAGTTGTTTTAGTTGTTTTAGTTGCTGACAGAGGAGCTTCTGCCCAAAAACGTGTTAATACGCACACACAAGATATTGGCGCTTTGTTTATTCATTTCTACTTTAACTGAGTCATGCGTGTTGGAAGGTCGCCGTTTTTAGGAAGGTGACGGCCAGACTGGGGAAAAGGCACTGACCTAAGCGTTTACCGCCCTCAGTGCCTTATTAGCTTTATGTAGCCCTACTATATGCCTCGTTTTTATTTTATATGCTTCATTTAATAGCAAAGTGGCTATGGAGTGAGTCGCTCATAGCGGTATCATTGATTTACAAAAGAGCGGCAAAATAGCTAAAGATAAGCACTAAGAAGCGATACAATACCGGAGTTGCGAGCTCGCAGCATTCGATACTCATTCACAGAAAACCTTAAAGTTGCCACATATGCCCAAAGATATTGGTTTCACCACAGAATACACTCTCGACAAACCCTTTTTTGCAGAGTGCTACGATCAAACTAGCCTGCCTACTACATTCCCAAAATCCTATTTAAAAGGCGTACTTTTTCTTCTTTTTGGCGCGGTTTTAGTTATGTTTGAGCTATTGCCCAGTAGTTACATTGGTTGGTTCTTTATTGTGTTGAGTGTTATTGAAGCGCTCAGTGTTTACTTTAAGAGAACTTGGTGGCTATGGCGACAAACTCTCAGTATGAGCGCTGGTAGCAAAGTGGTATTTCAGGGTGACGCTAACGGGGTGACGTATAAAAACGGTAATAACACGCGTAGCATCGCTTGGAGTGAAATTGACCAACTTGAGCAAAGCGATTTAGGGTTTATTTTTCATATGGGTAAGCAGCGGCAATATGTCAGTAAATCTTGCTTAAATGATGAAAATATCGCGTTCATTGTAGAGCAGCACGCCATATCAAAAATGAACTAACCTTAATGCGCGCATGGCTGAGGTTATCCGAGTTAACTCTGTAATATGACGTTTGTAAAAGCCTTTGACTCACAATCAGTCGGCCGAGTATGGTGCATTCATACTCGGTTGTCTCTCGACTTAGGTGATTTGTCGGCGTTCGTGTGAAACTTTCTTATTTACGCCTTGCTCACTACTGTTGACCTTTAGGGAGTAGCAACTGCATGGTTTTCACTCTAAATGCCAGTGGTTGCTGACGAGTATTTTGTATAACAATGGCAAGGTTTCCAACCGCTTCTTCACGCCATATCGGCACGCCGTTTTCAAATTTCCCCCAGTTTTGCTTAAAATCAGAAAGGGGCACATGAATTGCAATCTCGGCCTCGTTTCTATAGGTGTACCCAGACGCTGACAATGTTTGATAGAAGCCATGTTGGTCGATAAACCCGATATAGAGCCCATTAAGTTGATCAGTGTTGAGCCCCGTCACCACCAACTCGAGCGATCCACTGTTGGGGCGCCCTAGCAGGCTGGGCTCAAGGGAGCGCCAAGGCAATTTTTGCCAGGTGTGCCAAGTGGCGAGGTTAGCTTGTTCGTTAATTTCCATACGTGGAAGGGAGGAGGCGATCCAAGATGTGGTCACTTGTTTGACGGATTTATTATTAAGTTTTAGTTGAATGGTCACTGTTCCTGTTTCTGCCCAGTTAGGCAGCATTTGCCCATACCAGCTAAGGGTGAAAGCATCCCCCGCACCACGAGTTGTCCAGGTATTACTGTCTTGTGAGATACTCAGCTCCCATCGGCTCCAGTGACTCATTGTCGCGTTGACTTGCCAGTGAGGTAATGGGTTGCCTTGTTGTTTTTCCACACTGAAATCTTCGATCTTTGGCGTCGACGCGTTCGTGGTGTGCTGAGCGGTGAGTGAGCGATAAGTGGTTAAGGCTGTTTTCGCCTGGTAGTTGGCATCAAGTAAGCCAAAGCTTTGTTCGGCATCAGAAAACCATCCTGTCTGATTGGGCTCGTCTGTGAGGGAAAACCAATTGAGTGCAAATAAGCCGAGCTGACGTAACATGGGTAAATAAAAGGTCAGTTTGTCCAGCTCATTGGCTTGTTGCGCTTGCCAGTTAGGTTGAGAGGCTATCGATAAATAGGCGAGCATCCAGGGTTTATTAAAGCGCTGTTGCAATTGCTCGCCTAAGCGAAGCGCTCGAATCCACGGCGACCAATCCGGAGCCGAGTGCGCGCGTTCAGTGTAACTTGATAGCATTAACATACTGGCGACAAAATCGCTTGCTTCAATGCTTTTTTTCGCGCTGTTATAGCTGGGCGTGCTGCCTGGTTGATCCCAGTCCCCAAGACCAAGGCCCACTTTAATTTGTGGCGCATGCGTTCGAATTAACGCAATGACTTCCAACATCAGCGGATCCCAACCATCCCAAGTTTCAATTCCTTGTTTATTAAACTCGGGCTCAAGGATCAAATAGGCTTGAGGTAAATCACGTAATAGTGGAATAAGTTTTTTTTTGACCTCATCGAGATAGCGCTGTCGGTTAGCTTGTACATAGCTAGGGCTGATTTGATCGCCAAAAAACCAATAATTGATCATGGGAACATAACCATGCTGATGTGCGCCACGAAGTAGATCACTACGTAACCAGTGCCAGTCACTGTGTTGTGTGATCCACAAAGTGACACTTTGTACGTCGAGTTGGTTATCCGATAAGGTCTCCCATACAGGCGCGTAGTTTTGTCCGCTGCCCACAGGATGATCCAGCAATAACCGAGCACCGACCCCCCACAGAAAAGGGTCGCTTGGCGTGGCACGAGTCTGTTGCTGTAAATTAAACATAAACGCCATAGCGTCCAAGCGTTGCTGCCAACTTCGGGCAAGCAGGCTATTTCGGCTGCCCCAACTTGAATCGAGTTTCGTTTGCAGTTGATTGGCAAATTGTTTTGCTTGTTCAGGTTTCTGGTCTCTGAGCGCAGAAAACACCGCACCGAATAGAGCTTGAATATACCAATCTGCTTCCATATTTTTGGTTGCAGCAACAACCTTGAGGTAATGATCCAATGCTTGTTGAGGTTGCTGGGCAAATTCCAATAGGCTATGAGCAACAAGCAGTTGGCCTTTTATAGCTAGCGCTTCAAGGGGAGAACGAGTGGATAAGCGAAGGCTGGCTTGCTGCATTTCTGAAAGCGGGTTTTTATCACGCAGCTGGATGAGAGTAAGGTAGTCACCGAGTAATGGGTCATTTCGATACGCTCGCAGCAAAGCAAAGGCCGCTCGAGCTTCTAATCGATGAACGCTAAAGGGATCTTGAGCGAGGTAGCGTCGATACAGTGACATTGCGTCGTTCCAGCGATGCTCAAATTCAGCAATACGTGCCGCCAAAAATAACGCTTCGCCTTGATAGGGTGGTGTTTGCGTGGCGAGCTGAGTTTTAGCGTGAGAGAGCTGACCCTGTTGAATAAACTGTATACCGATGCCAATCGGATCGGTGTTTACAGTGGCGCTAAGCGGTGATGCGTAGCTTACGATGAGCATCGAGATGAGAATCGCAAAGGGTAAACTTGGGCGCTTTTGATGACTATTGTGTTGGCTCATTTGGATTCGCTGCAGTGTCGGCCAGGTTGATGGTCTCAAAATAGGCTAAGTTCTCTCTAATCGTCTCCAGGTGTAACGCGGTTTCTGTGGGCAGATCGCAGCCGTCTATCATGTCGAGGTTGTCTTTCATACTCATGACCATAATTTGCAATCTCGCTGAACTGTCGTTGATGTCTTCAGCAATGTCGGTGAGCTCATCGCCATCACGGACGTGAATGACGGTAGCGAGTTTACCCATAGAAATATCGACTAAGGCATGGCGAATTCGAGCAACGGGTCCATATAGGCGATAGCTCAGCCAGCACCCCGCCCATGTTGCCAACACGAGCTGTAAGAGTAGCAGTAGCACAAGCCAGTTACTCATCGCATCGTACATAGATGGTAAAGATTGCGCGACGGCGTTCAACTCTTCAGGCAATAACTGGAAAGAAAGCCGTTGGGCAAGGACATCCAGGGTTTGTGCATAAAAAAAATAAAACTGTGTTGCGTTGATGACGGCACTGAACAAAGCAATAAATAATATTCGCCATATCAATCGCTTAGATGACCATGTTCGTATTCCCTTTAGCATGGTGGGCAGCCGTAATGCTCGCAACATAACGTTT
>NZ_JAKRRY010000190.1 GCF_026191675.1 Vibrio qingdaonensis
ACGAAAAGAAAGTCTGATTTTGTTTCCAAAATCCAGCGTTTGAAAATGTTCAGTCGTCGTCAGTCGCCGGAGCAACTGGCTGATATCGCAGCGTTAAAAGACCAAGGGTTCGTTGACGCTATCAAGCAGCAGTTTCCGCAATTGGTGTCGCGTCGTTTTGCTTTCCATGAAATCCGTGACTTTTTCATCGAATTAAATGGCGCTGGCTTTGGTGAATGGTTTCTTCACGAGCGAGTGGATCACATCATTATGTACACCACTTACGGGTCTGTGTTTCCAGCGTTGCGCTTTGTGACAACGGGGG
>NZ_JAKRRY010000191.1 GCF_026191675.1 Vibrio qingdaonensis
AGCTCCTGCACACCCGTTAACGAGTTATCGACTTGGTAACGCCATTGCCCATCGGCGGTAATGGTTAAGCTGCCTAATGGAGATTCGCCATTACCATTTTGTTGCCCTTCGACACGCGTAATATCAAATTGTGCTTCGCCACTGTCGGCATCAGCAATGTCCAAATCCCCACTGTCAGTCAAAACACCCGCGGTGTCTTCTGTCACTGAGCCCGGCTCGTAACTGCTGATGATGCTTGGATCTTCGGTACCATTCACGGTCACCGTAATGGTGTGCTCCGTGCCGTCGGCGCTTTTTACA
>NZ_JAKRRY010000192.1 GCF_026191675.1 Vibrio qingdaonensis
GCTTAAGTTGTGAGTTACGCACCACTGAAGCCGAATTTTAAACCGTAATCACCCAAACCAAAATTAACACCAAAACCGCCAAGCGTTACGAATCAACTTGAAGCGATTGTTAGGTGCGTACTATCAGTTAAACACTGGTCTAAAGAAACTACGTTCTACACTTAAAACACAGCGTGTATCGTCTGCAAACTTAAATGCTTTAATACACTCACTATCAGCTAGTGACTTATTACGGTACGCCTCGTAGTCCGCTAGACTTGGAAAAGTAAATAGCGCTAGAGCTACGTTATTT
>NZ_JAKRRY010000193.1 GCF_026191675.1 Vibrio qingdaonensis
AGACTCTGAGAGGATTTTTTAGCCGCGATTGAAATAGGTTCCGACAGCGGTTTTGGTAAGTGTCTAACAATATCTTGGGGGCTTCGCACACGCGAAAACTGACCTATACACTCGTCCGGTGTTAGGACATAAGATAGCTCGTTGGATGTCAACTTCGAGCTGGGTATAAATTTGCAGGCAAAGTGCATTTGAATTCTCCACAACCAACATCGTAAATAAGGTTGCGGTGATAATTAAGCTGATAAGGCTTATACATACGATTTGGTAGAAAGATAATAGCGATTAAAATAT
>NZ_JAKRRY010000194.1 GCF_026191675.1 Vibrio qingdaonensis
ACCAGCGACGCTTTAACAACCTCGCGCGGGTAGACCGAGGCGGCATTAATGGTTCCGTAGAACATCTCTTTGGTGCGCAACACTCGATGTTGATTATCGAGGAAGATAATCCCAAACACTTCAGACTCACAAGCGGCCAAGGACGTTTGACAGAACGATTTCACCAATTCAGGCGAGGTTAATGGCGTTTGTTCTGAAATAAACAGTTTGGATTTGAGAATGCTTGCGGCTTGGTCAAGGATGCCCTTTTCTTCTGATGTGAATAACGAAACATTTGAGTATTGAACAA
>NZ_JAKRRY010000195.1 GCF_026191675.1 Vibrio qingdaonensis
GCCAGCGACGCTTTCACGACTTCACGCGGATAGACCGAAGCGGCATTAACGGTACCGTAGAACATCTCTTTGGTGCGCAACACTCGATGTTGATTATCGAGGAAGATAATCCCAAACACTTCAGACTCACAAGCGGCCAAGGACGTTTGGCAGAACGATTTCACCAATTCAGGCGAGGTTAATGGTGTTTGTTCTGAAATAAACAGTTTGGATTTGAGAATACTTGCGGCCTGGTCAAGGATGCCCTTTTCTTCTAATGTGAATAACGAAACATTTGAGTATTGAACAC
>NZ_JAKRRY010000196.1 GCF_026191675.1 Vibrio qingdaonensis
TGGTTCTTTGGAAGATTAGCTGCCTGTCGATTCGAGAATTTAGGCTTTCTAGAGCGTAAAACAGGGATGGAGCTTTACCTGTATAGTGAAAATAAGAAGCGTAAAGGCGGCTATGACGTAGTGCCAATCATAGTTCAGCCAACAGGCAAAGTGCACTTCAACACTGAAAAAGATAATGATTACTTCTTAGCGCAAATATTTAACTTCATGGACAATGGAAAGAGCGCCGTCATAACTGGAGAAAGTTTTCGCCGTTCAGAATCACACTCTTACTTCTGTATCGACA
>NZ_JAKRRY010000197.1 GCF_026191675.1 Vibrio qingdaonensis
GTCGGTATCTTCAATGACGCCACCGATGTCCGTACCCGCTATCACGGGTGCGTCGTCAGAGCCTTCAATGGTCACTTCGATGATTTGGGTTTTACTGCCGTCAATCGACGCCACTTCAAAGCGCTCAACGCGTGTATCGCCGTCGCCGAGCTCTTGCACGCCAGTGAGGCTATTATCGACGTTGTACGTCCACGTGCCGTCCGCCAAGATGGTCAGCGTGCCCAATGGCGACTGACCTTCATCGTTATTTAAGCTTGTCACCGTGGTGTTAAACGCCGCTTCAC
>NZ_JAKRRY010000198.1 GCF_026191675.1 Vibrio qingdaonensis
ATCGGTATCTTCAATGACGCCACCGATGTCAGTACCCGCTATCACGGGTGCGTCGTCAGTACCTTCAATGGTTACTTCGATGATTTGGGTTTTACTGCCATCAATCGAGGCAACTTCAAAGCGCTCAACGCGTGTATCGCCGTCGCCGAGCTCTTGCACGCCAGTGAGGCTGTTATCGACGTTGTACGTCCACGTGCCGTCCGCCAAGATGGTCAGCGTGCCGAGAGGCGACTGACCTTGATCATTGTTTAGACTCGTCACAGTAGTATTGAACGCCGCTTCAT
>NZ_JAKRRY010000199.1 GCF_026191675.1 Vibrio qingdaonensis
GACGTTAATACAAAAATATCCCAGTAATTAAAACGGGCAACGGTGGAACGAAAAGAGGGCTCTCGAAGGGGTTGATACATCCTTCACAATAAAATTGTCAGTTAAGTCCCCTATTTTAAAGTGGTGTAAGATACTCTTCTCAACCTCAGCCAGAGTGGATGGGTAGGACTTAGAATCACGCGAAGTAAATCCTGCGATTTTGAGTTCAGCTAAGGTAATGTCGCTACACGGCGTAAGAGAAAAGCCGTGCTCTTCTTCCTCTGTCCGCTGAGGAATA
>NZ_JAKRRY010000002.1 GCF_026191675.1 Vibrio qingdaonensis
ATTATCATAATCATAGCTTCGATGATTGTGCTCGTTACTTAATGCCTGATAGAACGGATATTGATAAGTTAATTATCGGAAGCTATTGCTCAATTGGTTCTGGTGCTGTGTTTATGATGGCTGGTAATCAAGGGCATCAAAATAACTGGGTGAGTACATTTCCATTTTTCTACCAGGAGAATGAATATTTTGCTGATGCTAAAGATGGGTTTGAGCGCTCGGGTGACACGGTTATCGGTAATGATGTATGGATTGGTACAGAAGCCATGATCATGAGTGGTGTATCTGTTGGAGATGGTGCCATTATCGCAAGTCGTGCTGTCGTTACCAAGGATGTAGCCCCATATTCCATAGTGGGCTCAAATCCAGCTCAACATATACGTTACAGGTTCGCTGAAAGTGAAATATCTCAGTTATTAGAAATGAAATGGTGGGAATGGAGCGACGAACAAATTAAGGGAGCTATGAGCTTAATGTGTTCTTCTAATATCGATGGTCTTTATGACTATTGGAAAACGCTAGTACGCTTATAACAAACGCTCTTCTGCCAAGTTGAGCGCCTATAAGTTTTCCTAAAGCCGGGTCGCATTCCGTCCGACTTTAGCATACTGAAGTTAAGTGACTCCCCTTGTTTCTTACCTACGTAATGATAGCGACTGTTCGGGGTTTTCCTGCCTCTAAAAGTCGTTGATATGCCGTTAGCCCTGAGCCGCTCTGCGCAGAAGAGTGTCAGTCACTAGATGAAGCAAGGGCCGGTATTTTGAGTACATCGAAGTGTTTTAAACCGTAAGAATTTATGGCGCAAGAGAT
This sequence comes from Vibrio qingdaonensis, assembly GCF_026191675.1. GTDB lineage: Bacteria > Pseudomonadota > Gammaproteobacteria > Enterobacterales > Vibrionaceae > Vibrio > Vibrio qingdaonensis. The sequence goes on from NZ_JAKRRY010000002.1 coordinate 811, forward strand.
AATGCCGTAGAGACGTAGTGGCAAGGCCATTGGTATCGACTTTTTGTGGGGAACACCAATACTTTAGGCTAGTATTTAGCTATCGATATAATAAAAGGGTGCGGCGATGTTAAGGAATCTGTTGGGGCTTGCTCCAAAGCTGGAATTGGATGGTTCATATTCACCTTCAAGGGTTGCTTTGAAGCTTGCGACGGCGGAAAAGACCGATTATAAAGAAGTGGTATACACGCCTGTAGTTGGCTCAAAGCGAAAAATATTAGTCTTGGCGACTGAGCAAAAGAATATGAAAATGAAAAATGGTAAGCTGTTTTCAACAGGTAATCATCCTGTCGAAACGCTAGTACCCATGCTTCATCTTCGAAATGCAGGCTACGAATTTGAGATATCGACGCCTAATGGTCACCCTGCAATCATTGAAATGTGGGCATTTCCCCAGAAAGACCATCATGTAAACGCTATTTACACTGAATATAAAGAACACTTTGAAAATCCAACGAATCTAAATACTCTTGTTACTAATGGGTTGAACGCTGAAGATTACGCTGCTGTGTTTATTCCAGGCGGCCATGGTGCAATGTTGGGTCTCCCTAGCGACCAATTTGTTGGTATGGTTTTAAATTGGGCACATAACAACGACGTATTTACAATTTCCATCTGTCATGGTCCAGCTGCTTTTTTATCGACTCGCGAGAGTGGTTCTGAGTTTTTATATCAGGGTTATAAAATGGCGGTTTTTCCCGATTCAGTTGATGCTCAAACGCCTATTATTGGCTACTTGCCTGGCAAGATGCCTTGGGGATTGAGTGAGACGTTAAAAGAGCTTGGAGTGATGTTGGTGAATAGCAAAGCTGACAATACGGTATGTCGTGACCGCTTATTAGTTACAGGCGCAAGCCCATTAGCTGCGGATGCTTTAGGAAAGTTAGCGGTAGAAACGTTAGCTTCAGCACGGACTAGGGCCCTTAAATAGTTGCTCTTTAGCCGTTCCAATGAGGCCGTCCTCCTCGCGGAATTTGTTTGTCACACGGAGCAACGCGCCAAAACCTGTTGCGTGCATACAGAATCCATCAAGCCGCTGACGACAGCGGCTTTTTTGTATCCCATGCTTTCCTCTGCGTTATCTTGTACGAATAAAGCTTGTCTGTAACAATTCATTCACATCACGTCTTCGGTGTAAATCAAAGCACCCCCTTTCAATCCCTTGATAGTACTCCCTTTCCTGATAGAACTATTTTTGTGTAACAATTATTTTACAACTTAACGGTTCTTCACCGTGAGCGCCCATTTCCTTCCATGCATTCCATTATCTCAGCTTGTGGACCAAATTTAATTAAGGGCAAAAAACACAACACTAAACGACGTAACATAAAACCAAAAGATACAGGGAGAAAGTTCATGGTGGATACCTACAACCCGCTGGGTACGGATGGATTCGAGTTTGTTGAATACACGGCCGTTGACCACAAGGGAATTGAGCAACTTAAAGCGCTGTTTGTGTCACTTGGTTTTGCTGAGATCGCCAAGCATCGCTCAAAAGAGGCTTGGCTGTATCGACAAGGTGACATCAACTTTATTGTTAATGAACAACCACACAGCCAAGCGGCAGCGTTCGCCAAGGTCCATGGGCCATCGGTCTGTGGTATGGCTTTTCGTGTTCATGAAGCCACGGCGGCAATGGCGCAAGCGTTCAAGGGTGGCGGTGAAGAGTACAAAACAGAAATAGGGCCAATGGAGCTGAGCATTCCTGCCATTTACGGTATCGGTGAAAGCCTGCTCTATTTTGTTGATCGTTATGGTAAGCAGAGCATCTACGATGTTGATTTCCGATTTTACGATGATGCCAAAGCGCGCATGGCGAAAGCCGATGTTGGTTTGTTTGAGATCGACCACCTTACGCACAACGTTAAGCAGGGCAATATGGACGTGTGGTCTGGATTCTATGAGCGTCTTGGCAACTTCCGCGAGATTCGCTACTTTGACATTGAGGGCAAACTGACAGGGCTTGTAAGCCGCGCTATGACGTCACCTTGTGGCAAGATCCGCATCCCAATCAATGAGTCTTCAGACGACAAATCACAGATCGAAGAGTTCATCCGCGAATACAACGGTGAAGGAATCCAACACATCGCGTTGGCCACGGATGACATCTACAAAACGGTGAAAACCTTGCGTGATCGCGGTATGGACTTTATGCCAACCCCAGATACCTACTATGAGAAAGTGGATCAGCGTGTGAAAGGTCACGGTGAAGACACTGAGCTGCTTCGTGATCTGCGTGTTCTGATTGATGGCGCACCGACCAAAGACGGTATCTTGCTGCAGATTTTCACGCAAACGGTAATCGGGCCGGTGTTCTTTGAAATTATTCAGCGTAAAGGCAATGAAGGTTTTGGCGAAGGTAACTTCAAGGCGCTGTTTGAATCGATTGAAGAGGACCAGATTCGTCGAGGAGTATTAGACGATGCATAAATGGATCTCGTTTCCTCATCGGGAAGGGGTGTGCTCTAAACAAGCACACGCCGACTTTCCCGAAGAGGCAATGTATGAGAGGGAAGCGGGGCGGAGTGGTTTCTTTGGTCCTGCGGCGCACTTTCATCACCAACATGCTCCTACCGGTTGGTCTGAGTGGGAGGGCGACTTACGCCCCCGCGCGTTTGATTTTACCTTAGTTGAAAAAGCCAGCCAGATAACGCCTTGGGCCGTGCCTCACCTTTTGCACAATGCGGACTGCAAAATTCGCGTGTGGCGAATGGATGAGAAGATGGAGTTTTTGGTGCGTAATTCCGATGGGGATGAACTGCTGTTCATTCACCAAGGCAGTGCTGAACTTTATTGCGATTATGGCCATTTAGAGGTGAGTGAAGGGGATTACGTGATGATCCCGCGCTCGACCAATTGGCGTTTGGAGCCAAGTGAGCCGATGTTTATCTTGATGGTTGAGAATACCGATGCGGCGTATTCCTTGCCAGAAAAAGGCATGGTCGGTCATCACGCGGTGTTTGATCCGGCCGTTCTCGATATCCCTTCGATTAATGACAAGTTCCGCGCTCAGTATTCTGAAAGCCAGACTCAGGTTCAGGTGAAACGCCACGATAAAGTCAGTGTGATCACGTATCCGTTCAACCCACTGGACGCGATTGGTTGGCATGGCGACTTAGCGGTAGTGAAAGTGAACTGGCGTGATATCAGGCCGCTGATGTCACATCGTTATCACTTGCCCCCTTCCGCACATACCACGTTTGTGGGCGCAGGATTTGTGGTGTGCACCTTTGTGCCGCGCCCGATTGAGAGCGATCCTGGTGCATTGAAAGTACCGTTTTATCACAACAATGATGACTACGATGAAGTGCTGTTCTACCACGCCGGGGACTTCTTCAGCCGCGACAACATTGAAGTGGGTATGGTGACCTTCCATCCGGCTGGGTTTACGCATGGGCCTCACCCAAAAGCCTTCAAGGCGGGTCTGGCGCACAAGAAGACGTTTACCGATGAAGTGGCGGTGATGATCGACACTCGCCATGCACTGCAGTTCTCTGATGAACTCGATAGCGTTGAGAACAAAGAATATGTCTATAGCTGGCAAGAAAAGAATGGGCAAGAGACGAGCTTGCAAAAGGCCGAGAGCGATAAGAAGTAAGGGAGCAGAATGAAATTAGCAACCAAGAAAAATGGGACTCGCGATGGTCTATTGATGGTCGTGAGTAAAGATCTCAAACAGTGTGTGGCGGCCACCGACATCTTCCACGCGATGCACCTTGCACCCACCATGCAGGTGGCATTGGATAACTGGGATCGCGTGGCTTCTCAGTTGGAAGAGTTATACACCTCGTTAAACAACGGGCAAGTGACAGGCAGTGAAGTCTTTGTCTCTCAGTCTTGTGAGTCGCCTTTGCCGCGCGCTTATCAATGGGCAGACGGCAGTGCCTATGTAAATCACGTTGAGCTGGTGCGTAAAGCACGTGGTGCTGAAATGCCAAAAAGCTTCTGGGTTGATCCATTAATGTATCAAGGTGGCTCAGATGCGTTTATAGGCCCTTGTGACCATATCGAATTTGCCAACGACGAATGGGGCATCGATTTCGAGGGTGAGGTTGCGATAGTAACCGGTGACGTGCCGATGGGCGCGAGTGCCAAACAGGCACAAGATTCAATTCGCTTGTTGATGTTGGTGAATGATGTATCGCTGCGCGGGTTGATCCCTGCTGAGCTGGCAAAGGGCTTTGGCTTCTTCCAGTCCAAGCCTTCTTCGGCGTTCTCTCCGGTTGCGGTGACACCTGATGAGCTTGGTGAACAGTGGCGAGGCAGCAAGGTGCATTTACCACTGATATCGACCTACAACGACAAGCCTTTTGGTTGCCCGAATGCGGGCGTCGATATGACCTTCAATTTTGCAGAGCTAGTCGTGCATGCTGCGAAGACGCGTCCATTGTCGGCGGGCGCAATCATAGGCTCAGGCACGGTGTCGAATAAACAAGGCACGGATCACGGCACTTCAATTGCTGAAGGTGGCGTGGGCTATTCATGCATTGCCGAAGTGCGCATGATTGAGACCATTCGAGATGGTAAACCGTCGACTCAATTCATGTCGTTTGGTGATTCTATTCGCCTAGAAATGTTCGATGCGGCGGGGGACTCGATTTTTGGCGCGATTGACCAAAAAGTGAGCCAATATCAAGAACGATAATCGGATAGCTAGAGAACTAAGGCTACAAAGAGAGGGATTATGAATGAGGGCCTTTATGAACGATAGCATGACACTCTATGGCTATTGGCGTTCGTCCGCAGCCTATCGGGTGCGTATTGGGTTGAATCTAAAGCAGCTCAACTACGAGTCTATATCGGTGCACTTGGTGTGCAATGGTGGCGAGCAGCATGATCCACAATATCGTGAGATTAACGCCAGTGAACTTGTGCCCGTGCTGCTGGATGGTGAGGTTCAGCTCAATCAGTCGTTAGTGATTCTTCAATACCTAGATGAAACTTACCCTGACGTCTTACTTATTCCTGATCAGACGCCATTGCGCTATCAAGCTTTGGCAATGGCTCAGGATATTGCGATAGAGATTCACCCTCTCAACAACTTGCGTGTGCAGCAGTATTTGGAGAGGGCGTTGGCGTGCGAACAAGAGGCGAAAATGGATTGGATTCATTATTGGGTTCATCAAGGATTCAGTGCGCTAGAGGAGAAGTTAGCGAAGTACCGAAAAACACACGGTGATTCACGTTATAGCCTGACGGATTCGCCATGCATTGTTGATATCTGCTTGGTGCCGCAAGTCTATAACGCGCAGCGCTTTGCTGTTGATATGTCGCCGTATCCATTGATTAACTCGATTGTAGACGCGTGTAATCAGTTGCCCGCTTTTATTGACGCTATGCCTGAGAACCAAGCAGATGCACAAGGATAAACGGATGCAAACGGATAAGCGAAAGCAAAAGGATAGATAAGAGTGACTTCTGCCTACGTCGAGCTATTTCTGTAAGCGAGGAGCATCAAGGCGCAATAACTCGCTTTATTTCTTCTAAGACCTCGGCGTTAGCAATCGCACCGAGGTTTTCTACGTTGTTGCCATTGATAACCTGTTTCACTGCCAACTCCACCAGCTTACCAGAGCGTGTTTTAGGCACATCGCTGATAGCAAATATTTGGCTTGGAACGTGCCTCGGTGAACAAGCAGATTTGAGTTTATTCTTGATGGTTGCCAGTAATTCGTCACTCAAAATCATGTCTTGTTGCAGTTGAACAAACAGCCATATTTGCTCATTGCGGTCGATATCTTTCCCTACGGCGATGGAATCAACGACGCCCTCGATGGTATTCACCTGCTGATAGATCTCGGCGGTACCAATTCTTACGCCTCCGGGGTTTAGGGTAGTGTCACCTCGTCCGTAGAACCGGTAGCCACCACGGCTAGTTTGCTCAACTTCGTCACCGTGGTGCCAGACATTGTCGAATTTGTCCCAGTAAGTGCGGTGATAACGTTCGCCAGTGTCATTCCAAAAGCCGGCAGGGAAGTTGGGAAGGGAATTGGTGCACACCAACTCGCCACGTTCTTGATTGACTTCTTGACCCGATGAATTGAACACCTTGATATCGACTCCAAGTCCCGCCTGCTGGCATTCTCCTCGATAAACAGCGGAGATAGGGTTACCCAATACAAAGCAGCCACAAATATCCGTACCGCCGGAAATAGACGCTAAATGCAGATCTTGCTTGATGTGCTTGTAGACGTAATCAAACTGTTCTGGGTAGAGCACCGAACCTGTCGAGCAGAGTGTTCTTAACTGAGGAAGAGAGTGACTCTTGACGGGAGAAAGTTCCGCTTTCTCAATCGCTTCTAAGTACTTGGCTGAGGTGCCAAATGTCGATACTTCAGCGCGCTGCGCTAAATCCCACAGAACATTAGGTTGCGGATAAACCGGGCTACCATCAAAAATCACCAAACAGGCGCCGCTCGCGAGCGCAGAGACGTGCCAGTTCCACATCATCCACCCACACGTGGTGTAGTAGAACACGCGATCTTTCGGCTTAATGTCGCAATGAAGCTGATGCTCTTTCAGGTGGTTGATGGTGGTGCCACCAACGGAATGCACAATGCATTTGGGCTTGCCCGTGGTGCCAGAAGAGTACAAAACAAACAGTGGGCTGTTGAAATTTACACGAGTAAAACACAAAGGTTGTGGTGGATAATGATTGATGATGTCTTGCCAGCTTTGGGTTGATACATCCGTCTCAATGCGATGCTGATTCAACTCGTCGCTCGGTTTCAAATACGGGGTCTGTTTTAAGTAGCCGCTTTGTTTCAAATAGCGAATCGAGCATACTCGCTTTAGCCCATTTAGGTGCTCAATGACGTCGTGGTTTTTGTTGGTCATATCGAACGTCTTGCCATTGAAGGTGTAGCCATCGCAGGTGAACAGAACCTTGGGTTTTACTTGGCCAAATCGTTCAATCACACTCTCTACGCCAAAGTCCGGCGACGTGGAGGTCCAAATTGCTCCTAAGCTGGTGGTGGCAAGCATTGCGATTACGGTTTGCGGCAGATAAGGGGTGTAGGCTGCAACCACATCGCCGGGTTGCACGCCACACTCTATGAGCCATTGTTGAACGCTAGAGACTTCCTCACAGAGAGTTTGCCACGTGTAGCTCTGTTGCTCGCCAAGCTCATTTTCAAACCAAATCGCAAGCTCGTTTGGCAACGCCTTTGCTGAATCGAGCAAGTTTTCTGCATAGTTAATTTGCGCGTCTGGGAACCAAACGGCATCACGATGAGATTTTGGCTGCTGCCAGCGGCTCTCGCCTTGCTTTTTAACTCGGTAACCTGGTTCTTTAATACCATTATCTTGCGCCTCAAAGCGGTCGCCTTGCGAACCAACCATGCCACAAAACTGCCATACGTTCTGCCAAAATGACTCGGGCTGTTCCACAGACCATTGATGAAGCGCCGTGTGGTTTTGTAACGCTCGCTCAAGTACGCCTTGTTGATTGAGGCTATCCATAAATCGGGTGACGTTGGCTTGCGCGATGCGTTGGTCGCTTGGTTGCCAAATTGGCTTATTGGGTTGGTGCATTCTCTGCCTTTAACAAAAAGTTAACGTTTTCAGTCTGGTATTTAGGCTTTACAAAGTCAAAAGATCAGCAAAATAAGCGCCTAACAGAACTGTGTAAACAAAATGTTACATGAAGGCTGGTTTCGAAAAGTGGCGCAAATTGGCGCTTATCACGAGTGGAGATAGGCTTAAAAGAAGACATTCGTAAGGAGGTGTGCAATGACTCAATATCATTCAAAGCCTGTGAGCCAAGAGGGATGGGTTGAGTGGAGCCTCGAAGAAGACGCCATTTGGCACGACTTGGTGACAAGGCAAATGAACGTCATCAATGACCGTGCTTGCGATGCGTATTTACATGGTTTGACCCTGCTTGACCTACCACTAGATAGGGTGCCTCAGCTACCTGAAATAAATAAAGTACTTAAGGAAACAACCGGTTGGCAGGTACAGCCTGTTCCCGCGTTGATCGATTTTGACCGTTTCTTTGAGTTGCTCGCCAACAAGCGATTTCCTGTTGCGACCTTTTTGAGGACGCGAGACGAGTTTGATTATTTACAAGAACCAGATTTCTTCCATGAAATTTTTGGCCATTGTGCCATGTTGACCAATACCGATTTTGCCGCTTTTACAGAGCATTATGGAAAACTAGGATTGGCGGCAACCCCCAAGCAACGTGCTTATCTTGCGCGTTTGTATTGGTTTACGGTTGAGTTTGGCTTAGTCCAAGAAGGGCAAAAGCTAAAAGTCTATGGCGGCGGTATTCTTTCGTCTCCGGCAGAAACCATGTATGCGCTGGAAGGGAAGGTGGCGATTCGTGATGAGTTTGATTTACAAACGGTCCTAAGAACCCCTTACCGTATCGATATTATGCAGCCTAAATATTATGTGATCGGGGCGCTCTCTGAGCTGTTTAAAATCAGTCAGATAAACCTATTACAGCAAGCTGATCTCGCGGCCGAAGCGGGATTATTCCCCCCACTTTTTGAACCCAAGGAACCTGTACATGTTGAATGAACAAAAATGTGAAGCCTGCAGTATCGATGCCATTGCGCTTAATAACGATGATCAACAATCCTTACTATTGGAGTTGTCTGGCTGGCAGATCGTGGAAAGAGACGGCATCCCACAGCTTGAAAAGGTATATAAGTTTAAGAACTTCAAGCAGGCGTGGGCATTTAGCAATAAAGTGGCAGAGTTGGCGGAAGATCAGTTTCATCACCCTTCCATTGTATTGGAATGGGGCAAAGTCACCGTGACATGGTGGAGCCACTCTATCAAAGGCTTGCACAAAAATGATTTCATCTGCGCCTCACGCTGCGATGTTTTGGCGCTAAGCGAGTGATTTATTGGCGTGGCTAAAGAAAGTACGGATTCAATAGTCTTGTCAGATGGTTATGAATATTTCGGTGATGGAATCATTGCCACTAGTGCTGGCGGGTGAGATGCAAACACTGGCTAGCAAGTCGCTGAGCAGAATGTAGAATAAACAAATATGGCGTTACTGCAAATTCATCATACAGGGATAGTTTATGAGTCGTTCAAAAGTTGTTTTAGTGACAGGCGGCAGTCGAGGAATAGGAGCCGCCACTTCGACGTTGTTTGCTGCTCATGGCTACGCGGTATGTATCAATTACAAGTCCAACGCTCTTGCAGCAGAGAACTTAGCATTAGAAATTACCGCTAATGGCGGTCAATGTATCACGGCTCAAGCTGATGTTTCTGATGAACACGAGGTCGTACAGTTATTTGAACGTATTGATCGTGAACTAGGGCAAGTATCTGTTGTGGTAAACAACGCAGGTATTCTTCGTCAGCAATGTCGCCTTGAAGATATGACTGCGGATAGAATTAATACAATCTTAACGAACAACGTAACGAGCTATTTCTTATGCAGTCGGGAAGGCGTAAAGCGAATGTCTACACGTCATGGTGGTAAGGGTGGTGCGATCATAAATGTTTCATCTGGTGCCGCTCGTTCTGGGTCACCGAATGAATATGTCGATTATGCTGCGTCAAAAGGCGCTATTGATACTCTCACAAAAGGCTTATCACTAGAGGTCGCCTCTGAAGGCATTAGAGTGAATTGTGTGCGCCCTGGTCTAATTCATACTGAAATGCACGCTGATGGCGGAGAACCGGGAAGGGTTGAAAGGCTGAAAAGTATAATCCCCCTCCAGCGTGGTGGAGAGCCAGAAGAGGTCGCTGAAGCCATCTACTGGCTTGCTTCAGAGAAATCATCATTCTCCACAGGTAATTTTTTAGACTTAGCTGGTGGCCTGTAATGCATACAAAGTCCTTAAGAGTGATGTTTAACGCCAAATTTCAGAGCATATTGAATTAAACATCAAGAAGTTTGACTCAATTAGTGTTAATTCTGTACTTCCACTTTTACATCGTTAAATGAACATGTTACCGATGTATAAGTGGAAGTTAGCTGTTTTAGAGGATGGTTACCGTTAGACGTCATTCTTTCTCCCTTCTTAAGCCTACTATGGTGCTTGTTAATTAAGTCATCATTTCAGGCTTACCTTCTCGTGTAATAGCGAGGTAATAAATTTATTTACCAACTTAGACTAACTTCTAGTCACGATATTTAAAGCGATAAACAACTTTAAGCATTAGATATACGATTACTATTAGGTAGAGAGTCTATGTTGCACGCTGAACAAAACAATAATATTGATAGTTTAAATACGTTGTGGGAACAAACAACGGGCCACCCCGACGTCAGAATTGCAGTACTTGATGGTGTCGTTGACACCAAGCATGAATGCCTAAAAGCCGCCCGCCTTTCTCAATTGACGACTATTGCGCTTGAAAATAGTGCCATACCATCACAACACGGTACACATATATGCAGTGTCATATTTGGTGATCACCGTACTCCTATCAAGGGGCTGGCCCCAAAATGCAGTGGCATCTCTATTCCCATTTACTCGCAACTTAACAATGGTGTCGTTTCACCTTGCAGCCAGATTGACTTGGCAAGGGCGATCATGAAAGCCATTGAAGCAAAAGCACACATTATCAATATAAGTGGTGGTCAACTGGAAAACTCTGGGAACGTCCATCCAATTCTAAAAAATGCCCTAGAGGCCTGTGAAAAAAATAAGGTGCTCCTAATTGCGGCCGTCGGTAATGACGGCTGTCAGTGCTTAAATATCCCCGCGGCTATCGATTCCACACTCGCTGTTGGCGCTACGGACGAGAAAGGTATCCCTTTGCCTTCAAGTAACTGGGGAAGCAAATATAAGAAAAATGGCATTTTGACCTATGGGAAAGATATTAACGGTGCCTTCCCAGATAACCAGTACGGGCGATTATCCGGAACCAGTTTTGCTACCGCAATTACAACGGGTTTCGCCGCGCTTCTTGTGAGTTTACAAATTGAACGACACCAAACCATCAACCCGCTCGCTGTGCGACAAGCAATTTTATCGGGCACGGACAGCTGTACATCAGGGCACGAGCAGGCTGCCTATTGCGATAAGTATTTAGCGGGAACATTAAACCTCACCAACACACTAAAACTTCTATTTGATAAAGGAATACAAATGATGACTAACGAAATGGACACACATCAGCCAAAAGAACTTGTTATCGAGCCTTGCTCGGTAAATGAACGAGAATCCAAGGAAGAGCAGAGCACTTCTGAGGTGAAAAGTACTTCTGAGGTGAAAGCAGCCACCGTTCATGATAAGGAAAAACTGATACCAGCGGCAGAAGCGGAACTCACGCCCTCTGGCTGTGGGTGTTCTTCAGAGCCGTCTAGTGACCGAAACTCTCTTGTGTATGCCTTAGGTTCTATAGATTTTGATTTTGGAACAGAAGCCCGCAAGGATGCCTTCATCCAAAATATGCCATTCGGGAAAAACAACCCATATGATACAGAAGCGATACTCAGCTATTTAGATCAGAATCCGTATGAAGCACAGTCACTCATTTGGACTCTGAATTTAGACGTAACCCCAATTTATGCGATTCAACCGATTGGTCCATTTGCGAATATTGGCTATGAAAAACTTCGAGAAGCGCTACAAGAGCAAATGAGTCAAGGTGTTGAACTGGTATCAATTCCTGGTATTACATCCGGCTCTATCACGCTGTCTTCTGGACAAACTGTTCCCTTAATCGTACCGAATCCGCGAGGTATATACAGTTGGTCGACGAAAGCGCTAGTGGATAACGTACTTGGTAAGAGACCGACTAAATCTGGCGCAGATCAAACTCAATACGACGAGCATCATGAAGGGTTGAGTAATTTTCTTAGCCGCGTTTACTACGACTTACGTAATTTGGGCATGTCACCTGAAGAACGAGCGCTTAATTACTCCGCGACCAATGCATTCCAAGTGAGTCAAGTCATCGAAAGCACAACCAAAGGAAAGCTTGAACTTGACGATATCTCCGTTCAAAAGAGCCCAGTTAGCCGCCCTGATTCTGACTGTTATGATGTGGAAATTAGCTTCTTTAATCCTACTAATACATTGATTGCTAATAAAATATTTAGATTTACCGTTGATGTGAGTGGCGATATTCCGGTCACAATCGGTGAAGTTCGTTCTTGGTCTAAGCGATAAACGAGTCCCGCCATTACTTGTAAGCACAAAAATAGAAAGGATTAAATTATGCTTCCTCAACAACATACACCAGTGATCCGATCAGGACATTACTCTATTGCATCTAATGACAATCGAGCCATTTCACAAAGCGATACGTGTGTAAGCGCAGATATCGATAAGCAAGGGCAGGTGTGTATCGACATTCCTGTTGTCGGAAAACAGTGTATACCAGTAAAAACGCCATTCCCGTCGGGTACTGCGGCTAAAGCCTGTATCGATGTATGTACTAAATTTGGCATTCCAACGGGAGCTTGTGCCACAGTCACCGTACTTGGCCAACGCGTAGCGAAAGAGTGCTTTGGTTCATGTTAAGTATGACATTGCCATAAAAACAGCGTTAGAGGCAGCAAGTTACCCTATTAAGATAAGACGCTGCCTCGTATTCCCTATTTGAGATGATAAAAGGTGAATTCATGGCTATTCCTAAGCAAACACAACCCGTACAAAGGGATAAAGCATCCCTTAATATTAGTTTACCAATTTCTGAGGATATTGGACTAGGTGACTCAATACAGAAATTAACCAGTAAGATGGGGTTTAAGTCTTGCTCTTCATGCAGCCGACGTGCTGCTAGGTTAAATAATCTGATTCAATTTAAAACCAACAGAAATGGTTAATGCGATGAAGTGTTATATGACATTGCTAATAGCAATGATATCTCTAGTTAATACGTCTAATGTCGCTGCGAATACTTCACTAAATTGCCACGTTAGCGCCGATAATAATAGTGTTATTGATATAAAAATAGAGTCGAGTAAGCCTACGGGGCTCGGTTTAGGAACCGCAGTGCTCGCTATAGAAAGAGTGAGCAGCTCACCGTCTAGTTATGTTACTTATTACGAGCGTTCATCGTCGGTAAACGAAGAAAAAATGCTGTTTAAATATAACGAAGAATTAATACTTAAATTAGTGCAAAGCAGAAAGACAAAAAACGCTTTTATTAAAGCGGAATATATAGAAGGTGATGTAAAGTTTAAAGGGAGGTGCCAATACTGAACTGGCTATTAACGCTTTTGTTTTAGTTTGTACATACCTGATATATGGTTAATTTTAAATATTATACAAGTCATGTGACTTATATAAACCTGTGCTCGTAAGAGCAAGCAAACACTTCGATATAAAAGGAACTTAATATGAAACTTCCAAATCAATCTAGTCCAATTGCAAGACATGTCTCTCGTCAAAATACACAGAGCAAAGGGTTAATCCCGTCTGGCCACAATAAACAATGCTGTGGCGATGATTGTATGAGCAAATACTGCTTTTTTGGTATGAGTAGCAAAGGGTGTAAAGACGGTAAACCATACATTAATTGTATTGGTTAATGCAGGCTAGGCCCTTCATTTATGGAGGGCCTAATTTTTAAGGCGGAAAGGATACGAAAAATGGCAACCTTCAACCTCATTTCTTACAATACCCATCTCTTCTATAAAACGGCCGTTGCTAAAATCATTGGAAGTCTAACCTTTCATGATAAAGCGAGGCTTGAAGGGATAATAGAACGACTTCGATCGAGTCAGAGTGATATGGTGATGCTTTCTGAGGTTTGGTCCACAACCAGCCAAAAGGCCATCATCCAAGCATTAAAAGATAAGTACCCCCATCACATTAGCGATGGAAATGGCCCGTTTTCCATGGGGTCAGGGCTACTGTTGTTGTCATCCAAGCCCATAGATGAGAATAACCATGGTTTTGTAGCATTTAAAGACTCGAGTGGTGAAGATGCATTATCGAATAAGGGTTTTATCTTCGCTATTATCGAGATAGAAAACGGCCGCAGAGTACGTTTCATATTTAGTCATACTCAAGCTGATACTGAAAGTCATGACTACCGAAATGTTCGAAACGAGCAATTTAAGCAAATTGAAGCGTTTATCAATGGATGGTACAGCAGCCTACCACTAATAATAACGGGCGACCTAAATGTCCCCGGCCACTCCACGGAACATTCAGAAATGATGCACATATTTAACCAAACGACAGATTCTTGGTTAGATTTACATCCTAAGCTAGACGGCTACACCTATGATCCAACCACTAACGCACTTGCTAGAAGGTTTGGTGGCGATGAGCCCTCTGCGCGATTGGACTACTTTTTAGAAGAGAAGTTGCTACCTTTATCGATGAGCGTCATTACCGATTGGAATATTAATATTAAAGGCGTTCCAACTCCTCTATCCGATCACTATCCTATTGAAGGCGTTTTTCAATTGGAGTAGCCATGTAAATGAGTTTGTATCCAGGTTATCAAGGGCAGCAGTTTATCGACTTAGCCCAAGATGGAAGAGTTAACGCTAAACGTTTGGGTTTAGCTGTTAAAGAGCACGGCTATGATGAACAAGATATTAAAATAATCCGGCACTATTTCGCGAGATTCGGGTACTTAATCTGCACGAGTCTAACGAAGGTATTAAGGTATTAAGGTATTAAGGTATTAAGGTATTAAGGTATTAAGGCGACGTTTCACATTCGGCGGTGTGGCGCGCCACTTTTCTTGGTGTTAGGAAAAGACACATCCACACGAATTCTAATTCCTAAGCTAAGCTGATAATCACGGTTTGCTTTTTCAGATAAGGAATAAATTATGTTATTGAATCCAGTCGGATGGTTTGAAATTTATGTCGATGATATGGCTAGAGCCAGAAAATTTTATGAATCAGTGTTTGATATAAAACTAGAGAAGCTAGAAAGTCCGGCCAAAATGGAGATTGAGATGTGGTGCTTCCCTCATACGATGGATCGCTATGGTGCAAGTGGCGCTCTTGCACATATGAGCCACGTAAAAGCGGGCGGCAATAGCACTCTTGTGTATTTCTCATGTGAAGATTGTGCCGAAGAAGAATCTCGAGTTTCGATTCATGGTGGTGAAGTTCAAGTACCGAAAATGGCCATTGGTGAACATGGCTTTATCAGTGTTTTTTGTGATAGTGAGGGTAACATGGTTGGGCTTCATTCCATGAAATAGTCACGGCTTAATAACTGGGTAGCAAATGGTCATATGTGGCAGTTATACAGTTAAGCGGGTTCAGTGCTAGTGGTGGAATGTCGAGTTAATTTGTTACGTTGCGGCGCAAGCTAATTGAGTGTTAGGGTCTTTAATGTTGCTAGAAGATGCGCCCAAAGCTAATAACTTTGGGCGTTTCCATATATAGAGAAAGCAGAAGATACTTGAGTTGATAACCTCAACAACCTGCAATGATAGAACTAAAGCGTTTCAGCGCGCCATTTTCGATGATGCTACAAATTTGGATGAAGCGTGATACGTGGTGATAATAAGACGTTCTGAGAATGATTAAGCTGAGCCAATAGAGTAAACCTGAGCTGGTAAAAGGCTCTGTTATTTAGTTATGTCACACTAGTTAAATAAAATTCCCATGATATTCCTGCCATTTTCAAAAAAGAAGTTTACACACCATAGTTTTATTACTCAGTGATAAAACCAGAGGTTTCATTTATAAACAGGTAGTTAAGTACTGACTTGCTAACGAGTAATGCATTATCTTTTTTGACCGTTTTTTAAATTCTCGGGCATTTATGGCTGATACTCCACAATACTAGTCATAAAATGGTCAATAGCGGGCGTGATGACGATTCGGTCACAGTTTTGCACCTTTTTCGTTGGTAAATTAATAATCAAGCCAGAAAGGGAGCAATTATGAGAAGCCGGCAGATTGTTGAACTCGTTAATGACCAAAGAAGTGCCACGGTTGAGGAAATAGCCGAAGCATTTAATGTTTCTGTTGAAACTATTCGTCGTGACTTAAAAAAGCTTGATGAATCCGGTGCGCTTAAAAGAGTTCACGGTGGGGCAGTGAGTGTTCAAGAAATTGATGAGGGCCGTTCTTTTCATGCTCGAGCTAAAGACTATTTAGAAGAAAAAGAATTACTGGTTAGTAAAGCTCTGGATTATATTCAAGAAGGCATGGTAATTGGGTTAGATGCGAGTTCGTCAAGTTGGTGCTTAGCACGAGAAATTCCCAACATAAGTTGTACAATTATTACCAACTCTCTTCAGAATGTTATTGCTTTAGAAGGGAAAAATAACATTAATGTCATTTGTACTGGCGGAAGCTATTCCGAGAAGTACAGCAGCTTTTATGGTCCGCTCGCCGTAGATACTCTGGCGAATATGTCGGTAGATGTTTGCTTCTTTTCCTGCGTAGGGTTTGATTATGACTCAGGGGTTTGGGACTCAAATGAATATAACTATCAAATAAAAAGAAGTTTTATTGAGATTTCTCAGCAAGTTATTCTCATTGCTGATAAATCAAAATATAAAAAGAGAAGTCTTCTTAAAATATGTGATAGTGAGTCGGTGGATGTGGTAATTACCGACTTGTAATAACGTGAAACACAATAACATATAAATCAAATCAATAATGTGATTATTAATAAGGATATCTTATGACTGATACTCTCAATATAAGTTCGTCTGAATCTCAGAGGAATAATAAAGTAGAGGTAATACCAAAGGAAATCAAATTTGCCTTCTGGCTGCTGTGTAGTTGTTTTGCAATGTGGGGGTTGGCAAATAATATGACGGATGTGCTTATTGCACAATTTCGGAAAGTATTTACGTTAACTGATATGCAATCTGGTTTAGTTCAAACAGCTTTTTATGGTGCTTATTTTTGTTTAGCCTTACCCGCTGCACTTTTTATACAGCGATATAGCTATAAAGCAGGAGTGCTTTTAGGCTTAGGGTTATTTGCAACTGGTGCGCTGCTATTTTATCCCGCTGCGCAAGCCATGGAATACTTACCATTCTTGTTAGCGTTATTTGTTCTAGCAGGTGGTCTCTCCATTCTAGAAACCAGTGCCAATCCCTATATTTTGACTATGGGTCCTGAAGAAACCGCAACACGGCGTCTCAATATTGCCCAAGCTTGCAACCCTATTGGTTCGATCACAGGGGTATTGATCGGCAAGTTTTATATCTTATCGCAACTTAACCCTGCAACGGATAGTGAACGTGCTGTGATGGCGGCGGATGAGCTAGCACAAATTCAGTCCGACGAATTGTACGCAGTGATGATGCCTTATCTCGGCGTAGCCGTTGTTATTGCTCTGATTTGGTTATTGATTCTCAAAACAAAAATGCCGTCAGCAAAGGATACTAGCTCGACGGGAGAGTCAACATTTGGTCAAGCGTATCGCCGCATTGTTAAGCGTAGTCACTTTACCAAAGGCGTATTAGCTCAGTTCTTTTATGTAGGCGCACAAATTGGCTGTTGGTCCTGGACAATTCGTTATGTGATGCAAGAAGTTGGCGGAACAGAGGCAGAAGCATCAACGTATCTTCTGACTTCTATTGTAATTTTCTCTCTCATGCGCTGGGTGTGTGTTGCACTGATGAAACACATTGAACCACAAAAACTACTTGCTGCATTGGCCGCGATCGCTGCGATGTTAGTGGCTGTCATTATGTTTGCAGGTGGACTAGCCGGCGCCTATGCCTTAGTGGGTGTGTCGGCATGTATGTCACTGATGTTCCCAACTATTTTCGGGCTCTCTCTAAGGGATTTAGGATCAGATTCTAAGTTTGGCGGAAGCTTTCTCATTATGGCAATTCTAGGTGGTGCAGTACTGACTGCCATCATGGGCCAAATCTCAGACGCTGCCGGTATTGGTGCCGCATTTATCATCCCATTCATTGGCTTTGTTTACCTCGTCTACTACGGCGCAAAGGGTTACCAAGTTAAGTAACACATTATGCAAAGGGGCAGTATTCAATTTGCCCCTGACTCAAAGAAATAACAAGGAACATCAATTATGTCACAGTTAGTTAAAATCGGTATTCGCCCTACTATCGACGGTCGTCAAATGGGGGTACGAGAATCTTTAGAAGAACAAACCATGGGGATGGCGCAACGGGCGGCGCATTTTATTCAAGAGAATATCCGTCATGCGAGTGGAGAGAAAGTGGAGTGTGTTCTTGCTGATTCGTGTATAGGAGGTGTGGCTGAATCGGCAGCAACGGCCGACAAGTTTAAACGTGAAAATGTGGGCCTTGTGCTCACGGTGACACCTTGTTGGTGTTATGGCACGGAAACCATTGATATGGACCCGCATACACCAAAAGCGATTTGGGGTTTCAATGGTACAGAGCGTCCAGGTGCGGTTTATCTTGCGGCTGCGATGGCAGGCCACTCCCAAGTTGGCTTACCTGCCTTCTCAATATACGGCAAAGAAGTACAAGACGCGGGTGATGAATCCATCCCAAGTGACGTGCAAGAAAAAATTCTCCGTTTCTGCCGAGCAGGGTTAGCGGTCGCGTCGATGAGAGGCAAATCTTACCTCTCTATGGGGTCTGTTTCGATGGGAATTGCAGGTTCAGTCGTTAACCCAGAATTCTTCCAGAAATACTTGGGCATGCGTAATGAGTATGTCGATATGACGGAAATCAAACGTCGTTTGGATCGCGAAGTGTACGACAAGAAAGAATTTGAATTGGCGCGCGCTTGGGTGAGAGATTGGTGTAAAGAAGGCAAAGATTACAACGGCACCCCATTTACCGAAGAACGCAAGGCTGAAGATTGGGATACGGTCATTAAGATGACCATGATCATGCGTGATTTGATGCAAGGTAACCCAAAACTCAAAGAACAAGGTTTTGGCGAAGAGTCGCTAGGGCATAACGCCATATTGGCTGGCTTCCAAGGTCAACGTCATTGGACCGATCATCTACCCAATGGTGACTTTTCTGAGGCCATTTTAAACTCTTCATTCGATTGGAACGGCATTCGTGAGCCTATTTGTGTGGCAACAGAAAATGATGCATTGAATGGCGTCAACATGATGTTTGGCAAACTACTGACGGGTGAAGCACAGGTCTTCCACGATGTTCGTACTTATTGGTCTGAAGATGCGGTTGAGCGTGTGACTGGCACTCGCCCTGAATCAGGCTTCTTGCATCTTGTTAACTCAGGTTCTGCTGCGCTAGATGGTGCAGGTAAAGCCAAAAATGCAGATGGCAAACCTGCCATGAAGCCGCACTGGGAATTAACGAAAGAAGATGTGGAAGCGTCTCTTAATGCGACGAAATGGTGTCCTGCTATCGAAGAATATTTCCGCGGGGGCGGTTTCTCATCTCAGTTCCTCACAGAAGGTGGCATGCCGTTTACTATGCATCGTGTCAACATTATTGCCGGTATGGGGCCTGTGCTGCAAATTGCGGAAGGGCACTCTATTGAACTGCCTGAAGACGTGCATAACATTCTAAACGAACGTACTAACGCCACTTGGCCGACGACCTGGTTCGTGCCACGTTTAACCGGAGAAGGCACATTTAAATCCGTCTATGACGTCATGGCGAATTGGGGCGCTAACCACTGTGTGATCACCTCGGGGCATGTGGGGGCTGATTTGATTTCGCTTGCCGCCATGCTGCGCATTCCGGTTTCTATGCATAACGTTGATAGCCAAGATATTTTCCGCCCACATACTTGGTCTGCATTTGGTCAGGACGTAGAGGGACAAGATTACCGTGCGTGTCAAAACTTCGGCCCTATCTATAAATAATGAATTGGTCATTAAGTAGGTAACTAATTTGCCTGTCCCGTTTTGGGGCAGGCCTTAAGGGGGAGTTATGTCGATTGCTATTATTCTTGATTGCGGTGCCACCAACGTTCGCTCAATTGCAATCAATCAAAAAGGTGACATCGTTGCGTCACATTATATCGCTAACGAGACGCTGCAAAATGGCACAAAGCATGTTTGGGATTTCCAACAAATATGGAAAAAATTGGTTGAATGTTCAAAGCAAGTGACGGCTCAAATCAATTCAACGGATATTGTCGCCGTTTCTGTCACTACATTTGGGGTGGATGGTGCGCCCTTCGATAAAAATGGAAAACAGATCTATCCCATTATTTCATGGAAATGCGCTCGCACCGCGCCAGTGATGAGCCAGATCGCGCAAGATATTGACCGCGATGAATTGTATTTGGCTAATGGTATTGGGGACTACTCATTTAATACTTTATTCAAACTTAAGTGGTTGAAAGATAATGAGCCAAGCGTCTATCGCAATATGGACAAATGGGTGTTTATTTCCTCAATGTTGACTCAAAAGCTAACGGGTGAGTTCACTACGGACCGCACGATGGCTGGGACGTCGATGATGACCGACCTCGATAGCGGTGACTGGAATGAAGGAGTATTACAGTATTTAGAACTGACGAAATCGCACTTTCCGCCAATGGTTGAAGCGGGCGACATCGTAGGTCGCTTACAAGACGACGTTGCCTTTTTATTAGGCATTCCGAATAGAGTACCGGTGATTTCCGCAGGTCATGATACTCAGTTTGCGTTATTTGGCTCAGGCGCCAAAGAGAATCAGTCTTTCTTAAGTTCTGGTACGTGGGAGATTTTGATGGCCCGTTCGCCACGCCCTCAGTTAAAACCAGACTACCTCAAAGACGGCATGACAACAGAGTTGGACGCGAAAAACGGCCTGTTTAACCCCGCCATCCAATGGCTCTCTAGTGCAGTAATGGAGTGGGTCGCCAACACCTACTTTGCTGATATTGCCGAGAGCGGCAATAAGTACGCCGTGATGGTCGCTGAAGGGGAAGCTGCGCCTATTGGTGCGAATGGCGTGAGATTCGACCCCTCTTTTTTACTGGATGCAAAGGGTCAAGGCAGTGGCGCGATTACCGGTTTATCCATTAATACCACGAGAGGCGAAATATATCGCGCGGCACTGGAAGGGCTCGCCGTCAAACTCTCTCGCAGCTTGGATGCGCTTTCCACGACTTGCGGCTTAAACACCGAGTGTTTAATGGTGGTGGGTGGTGGGTCTAAGAATACGCTGTGGAACCAAATAAGAGCGGACGTTGTTGGGATCCCTATCCATGTCGTTGAACAACCAGAAGCAACGGTAACAGGGGCGGCGATGTACGCTTTTGCTGGAGCAGAGGTCTTTATTGATGCCAATCACGCTCAAGACAATATGAAGCCATCTTATCAAGTGGTCACCCCATCAAAGAACCGTGAGCAATACGCACAGTTATTGGAGGAAATGCATCATGCTTAAAGGAACACACAATGCTTAAAGGAATACATCCGGCAATAAGCCCCGACTTGCTTGCCGTATTAAGTCGAATGGGGCATGGCGATGAAATCTTATTTGCCGATGCACATTTTCCCGCAGAGACGTTTGGGTCACATGTTGTCTTAAGAGCGGATGGGGTGAATATCGATACGCTCTTAGCGGGCACTTTGCCGCTGTTTGAGCTCGATGCTTATTGCGAATGCCCTCTCATTATGATGCAGGCGGTAGAAGGGGACCAGCTTGACCCGACCGTTGAATCTAAATATATGGCTGCCATTACCAAGACCACGGTAAATAAGCCCGCTTTAGAGCAAATGGATCGTTTTGATTTTTACGAGCGTGCCGAAAAGTGCTTTGCAATTGTACTCACGGGCGAAACTGCTAAATACGGAAACATCATTTTAAAGAAAGGCGTCACGCCTGTTTAAGGAAGTAATACGATGACAATAACAAGAAATCAAATAGCACAAGAGATTATCGATACCTGTTTAGAAATGACGAAATTGGGGCTGAACCAGGGTACAGCGGGTAATGTTTCGGCTCGTTTTGAAGATGGCTTGTTGATTACGCCAACAGGGATCGAATATGAAAAGCTGACTCCGGATCATATTGTTTTTGTGAGTAATCAAGGTGAATTTGAGGAAGGCAAAATTCCGTCTAGTGAATGGGCATTCCACCTAACATGTTATAACGCAAGAGAGGATTGCCATGCCGTTGTTCACAACCACGCCATTAACGCGACAGCCGTTTCTATACTCAATCGTCCAATCCAAGCGATCCACTATATGGTTGCAGCATCGGGCACAACGGAAATACCTTGTGTGCCTTATGCTACCTTTGGCTCTCCTGAGCTGGCTGACTATGTAGATGGCGGTATTCGCCAAAGTAAATCAATTCTTCTTCAGCATCACGGTATGATCACGGTCGGCGAAAACCTGAAAAAAGCATTGTGGCTGGCCCATGAAACGGAGGTCTTGGCGGAGCTTTATCTAAAATGCGCGGCGATTCAAGCAAACGTACCGGTTCTTCCAGACCAAGAAATGAACCATGTGTTAGATAAATTCAAAACGTATGGCTTACGAGTTGAGAAGTAGTTAACAAGTCATTGAGAATAGCCCGATACGTCGGGCTCTTACCGTAAAGGAATGAGTATGGTGTTTGCATTAAATTTACCCAAATTATCATTATCTGGTGTGGGTGCAGTGGCAGAATCTGTGGCGGTATTAGCTGGCCAGTCCGTGAAGAAAGTCATGATAGTGACCGATAAAAACCTGATTGAGCTAGGCCTATTGGACTCGCTTTATCAGGCGTTAGATGATAAGGGCTTCGACTATGTCACGTTTGATCATGTCACTCCCAATCCAACCGTTAGTCTGGTTAACGAGGGAGCTGAGTTTTACAAAAAAAATGCCTGCGATTGCTTGATTGCCGTGGGCGGTGGCAGCCCGATTGACTGCGCAAAAGCGATTCGCATTGTCACATCAAATGACGGGAACATTACCGTTTATAATGGTGTCGGCTTAGTTAAGAACAAAGGCGCGTTCTTTATTGCTATTAATACTACGGCAGGGACCGCGGCTGAAATGACCTCTAACTCGGTGATCACCGATGAAGTGAATCACGTCAAAATGGTGATAGTGGATACAAAACAAATTCCAGACGTTGCCGTTAATGATCCTTCATTGATGGTTGGTTTGCCGGCATCTGTAACCGCCGCGACAGGTATGGATGCGCTTACGCATGCCATCGAGTCTATTGTCACCCCTGGCGCACACCGTTTGACACTTCCTACGGCACTTGAGGCGGTGAAGTTGATTACCAAGTGGTTGCCTGTTGCGGTAAAAGAAGGCGCGAACATAGAAGCGCGCTCGGCCCTTGCGGACGCACAGTTTTTAGCGGGGATGTCATTTAACTCGGCGGGGTTAGGCGCCGTTCACGCCTTGTCCCATCAGCCTTCGGCAACGCATAACTTGGCGCATGGCGTATGTAATGCGATCTTACTGCCGGTGGTGAGCGAATTTAATGCTCAAACGGTACCAAGTGCCTTTAGACCGGTAGCCGAAGCAATGGGAGGGGATACCTCTCAGCTAAATGACCATGAGGCGGCGACACTCGCCGTTGATCTTATTCGAAAATTGTCGAGCGAAGTTGGCATTCCTACTGGGCTTGCTTGTCTGGGTATTGAACATGCAGATATTGATGGTTGGGTGCAAAAAGCGATGGATGATGTGTGTATGGGAGGTAACCCGAGAACGTTGACCTATGAAGAGGTATTTGAGCTTTATAAGTTAGCCTTGTAGAGACGCGGGTATATCTTCAATGCAGAATACCGTTATTTGCAAGAGATAAAAGGCTTATCGATGGAAAACGTCGATAAGCCTTTGAGGCTAAATTTTATGCAGATGTATTTTCCGTCACCTTAGGTCGTTCCACTTCAGTCAATAACGCTTTCACTAGGCTCACGGAACCGAGTAATAGAATAAACGTAAAGGGGAGTGCGGCAATAATGGTAATGGACTGCAGAGCCTGAATCGAGTCTGTTCCACCAATCCACAGCATCACCATCGCAATCACAGCAGAGATAAACGCCCAAACAACTTTTTGCTTGATTGGCAGTTCCAGTTTGCCGCCTGCGGTCATACTATCGACAACGATAGAACCAGAGTCTAGGGTGGTCACAAAGAACACGATGATCAGGGCAACCGCAATGATAGAAAGTATATTGCCAATAGGGTAAGCGTCTAGCATGTAAAACAAGCTGAGCGAGACATCACTGATGCCTTGTTCCACACCAAGCAAACCCACTTTATCGATGATCTGTTGGATTGCGATACCGCCAAAGAAAGACATCCATGCTGTGGTGACCAGGGTTGGTACTACCATCACACAAACCAAAAACTCACGGATGGTACGCCCTTTGGATATGCGAGCAACGAACATGCCAAAGAAAGGTGCGTAAGCCACCCACCAAGCCCAATAAAATACCGTCCAACCATGTAACCAAGTGGTATCTTCACGACCAGCGCTTTGACTCAGTGGGATGATGTTTTTCACATAGCCCACCACTGCTGTCGTCAAAGAGTTAAATACGGTAGTGAAATTGAGTACGGCAAGAAAGCCAAGAAAAACAAAGGCGATAATCATGTTGAGGTTGCTCAACACCTTCACGCCACCGTCCATACCACGTATCACAGAGATAATCGCCAGCCCCATGATAACCAGGATGACGAGAAGCTGAAGGAAAAGGCTGTTTTCAAATCCAAAGACGTGGCTTATTCCACTGGCGGCCTGTGAGCCACCTAAGCCTAAAGATGTCGCCAATCCGAATAAAATGACCAGTACGGCCATCACATCAATGACATCACCAACCTTACCCCAAACCCTTTCACCTAGCAGGGGATAGAAAACGGAGCGCATGGAAAGTGGTAACCCTTTGTTATAAACAAAATAGGCTAAAGAGAGTGCGGTCATGCCATAAATGGCCCAAGCGTGGAAACCCCAGTGGAATACCGCAGCCCCAAGCGCCAATTCGCGACCTTCAGAGGTATAGGCCTCAACATTCAATGGCGTGCCAAACCAATTAGTGAAAAACGCTGTCGGTTCGGCTACTCCCCAAAAGATCAGCCCAATGCCCATACCGGCGGCAAAGAGCATGGAGATCCACGATAGAGTGGAATAGTCGGTGGTTGCTTCGTCGCCACCTAGGCGAATTTTACCTAACGGTGAAAACGCAATACCAATGGCAAAGAGCAGCAGTATGTTTGCCCCCCACATGAAGACGAAATCAAATTTAGAAAGGGCGGCGGCTTTGACGGTATCAATAGCGGCTTTGGCATCTGCGGGTGAAAGTATGAGCAGTGCGACGATGAAAAGAATGGATAACCCCGCAGAGGCGGTAAACACTGTGTTGTGGACATCCATACCCCATTTGGTGATGTTGTCCTGACCCACTTGGTAATCTGTTGAATCTATACTGTATTTTTTTGATTTAAAACTCATAATTATGAGGATTGTATATTCGAATGAACGAATACAACGACCAACTCCATGTTTAGGTAATTCTTGATTAGAGTGTTAATGCCATATTAATAATGGAGTAACTCATGATTTTATTCGCTAATTGACTGCGTCACGCCTAATCCCAAGCGGCACAATCTAACACAAAATAGGTACAAAAGAGACCGAGGTGAACCGGGTTTTGTTTCGTGCTCTAAGTACTCCTTGGTGAGCCGGAACATTAGTAAGGTCATATGTAGACTGGGTTCAGCGTCAAAGGTTATGGATGATTTTTACTATGTGACCATGTAGGAATTTAGGTTTATAAGTGTTAATTGTATTATCTATAACCGGGTGGTTTTCTATTTAACGTTTTGTTATTGATTGCTTTTCTGTGATTTTTTGTAGTGAGGGGGAAATTGGAGCCTGTTTTGTAAGTAACTATGTCTAAGCTAGAGTTTTACATGGTCAGCGAGTAATAACGGTTCATTAGCTTGGTGGGTTGAAATGCAGAATTAAGTTAGGGCTCAATTATTTTGACTTCAAAGGAAGAGCTGCTCAGCGGCCAGGTTGACCAAAGTATAAATGGTCTAAGGTGAGTAATATATGGGGTTGAAGAGTGTGGTTAGCGATGAATCTTGATTGAACACTTTTTAGACCTCAAATAAAAAAGGATTGCTAATGAGCCAATCCTTTTTTAACACTTATGGAGGCGAAACTTACTCGTAATCAGACGCGTAGGTTTCTTCATAAGTGTGTGAGTACAGCTCAAATAAGTTACCAAATGGGTCTTCTAGGTATACCATTTTCGCTGGCTTGTTATCGTCTTCGGGGTGGTAGCGCATAATATCCATGCGGACTTTACCGCCGTATTGTTCAGTGCGCTCTATCACGCCAGCGAAGTCGTCAGTTTGGAGACAAAAGTGGAAAATACCTAGGCGAGAAAAATCGACCTCATGACGTTCTTGACGCTCTTTCATTTCAAACATCTCGACACCGATACCATCGGAAGTAACAAGATGTGCGATGTTAAAGCCTTTGAAACCCTCGCCAAATACAGCGATACACATACGTCCAATCGCAGACTCACGCTCTTCAATAACTTTAGTGTTGTTCATGACAATTTTAAGGTCTAGCGCTTTGGTGTAAAACTCGACGGCTTTGTCCATATCGCCAACCATGATACCAACGTGATTCATCTTCATAATCTGCTCCAACTTTTAGGCATTCGTTTCGTGTTTCGTTTCGATGAGGAGAGTATATGGGGAAACTATGATTTCTAAAAATTATCATAAGTTATCAAGAAAATAATTTTTTGTTATCATTTGATCGAAAAATTTGAATGTGCTGTCTCTATAAGTAATCAGACTCAGATATTGCGAAGACTTAGATATTACGAAGACTCAGATATTACGAAGACTTAGATGGCCGGCGCTACGATCGTTATCGAGCAAACAAAACGCAATATATCGATTGCTAGGAAGCGGCCTACTAAATAAAAAACCTTGCCCCCAAAGACAGCCGTACTTTACTAAAATACGCATTTGTTCGTCAGTTTGTATCCCTTCCGCAATGACCTTGAGACCTAACTCATTTGCCATTTGTAGTGTTGAAGTGACGATAGTCATATTGTCTGCGTTGAGTTGATCAATAAAGATGCGGTCGATTTTTAGGCTGTCTACTGGTAACTGTTTCAAATAGCTTAACGACGAGTAGCCAGTACCGTAATCATCAATGGCAATTTTCACACCAATTTTTTTCAACTCTGTGATTCGCGTGATGGCATGGTGTATATTCTTCATCAGCACGCTTTCAGTCACTTCAAGTTCGAGTAATTCAGCGGCGATACCATATTGTTGTATTGGCCTGGTGACATCTTGAATAAGCCTTCCGGACATGAGTTGCACAACCGACACATTGACGGAGACCTTCTGGTGATAGATGCCTTGGTCTTGCCACTCTTTTATCGTCTTACACGCTTCTTCAATCACCCAAGCGCCAATAGGGATAATTTCCCCCGACAATTCCGCAATAGGCATAAATGAGTCCGGTGGAATGACGCCATATACAGGGTGATTCCAACGTAGTAAACACTCACAGCCAATGTGTTGACCGGATGCCAGTTCAATCATAGGTTGGAAGTACAGTTCTAATTGGTTGTTTTCCAATGCTTGAGGCAACTCCGATTCTATAAATAGCTTCGCTCTGGCTTGTTTTCTCAAAATATTGGCATAACAAAAAAATCCCGATGATGTTTCTTTCGCCTTATACATTGCTGTGTCAGCGGCGCGAATTAGATCGTGAACATTGTCACCATCTTTAGGGTAGGTAGCAATGCCAATACTGGTGGAAATAATAAGCGACTCGTTGTTAATTATAATCGGTGTTCGTAGTCCATGAATCAGCTTTTTCGAGATAGTAATCGCTTGGTCGACACTGGTTAAGTTTTCTAAGAGGATAGTAAACTCATCACCACCGAAACGAGCCAAAGTATCACTGCTTCTTAGGTTTCCAGCAAAGTTATGGGCGACCTGGGTAAGTAATTGATCCCCAAAGTCATGACCAAAGCTATCGTTGACGTGTTTAAAGCGGTTTAAGTCTAGAAATAGTATGGCGACGATCTTGTCTGCACGCTCAGCTAAGGTTAATGCATGGGTGGTTTGGTCAATAAACATACGCCGATTAGGTAAACCGGTGAGTGAGTCGTTGAACGCAAATGTTTTGAGTTGGTCTCTTGATGCTTCCAATTCTTTTGTGCGTTGCTTGACCTGATTAGATAAGACTCGGTGGTTACTGAATAATGTAATGATGAGTAGAACGCTTAAAGCGCCAAACGCAGATTTATAGACAAGAAACGTGACAGAATCATGAGTCTGAAGTAGGGCGAGCACATTGGGAGATACAGAGAGAATCACTTTCCAGTTTCGTGTCGCCACATGCTGAATAAATGAAAACTCTATGGCGCTGCTGGTTGTCGTATTACCTGAAGGCGAGGAGTGGTAAATTACGTCATCGTTGGCATCCATATCGAGTATTTTAACGCTCATGAAATGGGTTGAGGTATTATCTAAGCTCGCGGTAACAATATCACCCACAACAAAAACGCCAACGGCGAACCCTGACAAATTAAAAGCGCGAGTGAGCCGCTCGTTGCTGAGTGATGGTCCTTGATTGATGGGAGAAAAGATTAAAAAACCAGACTCCTTTTTGTTGAGTTGCACCAGTTGAATAATGTCGGTCGCGATGGGGGCATTTTGGTTCTGAGCTTTAATCATTGCTTCTCGCCGCGCAGCATTGGAGAAAACATTAAACCCAAATGCTTTTTCATTGGATACAAAGGGTTCGATCCATTTAACCACCACGAAAGGGTCTTCGGGATATAGTGGCTTACCTTTGATCTCAAAGGTACCAGTAACCTGTTTATTTACTTCAGCTTTTAACCCCTCGACCTGATGCTGCTCGATGATAGGGTTCCAAGAAAACGCCTTAATTCCTCTCATTTGATGAATGAGTGGTAAGGCAAGACGTTGAAATTCGTCACGGGTGATGTCGCTATTACCAGAGAGTTGGCGCGCAAGTAAAGCAAGAGAATGTAGATAGTTTTCTACTTGGTGATTGAGATCTTTTTCAATGAGCTCTGAATGAATTTTCAGCTCATTGATACTGTCGTTTTGTATCGATTTATCGGTGTATTTTTGAATAATGACAAGGGCAATTAAGACCAGAAGTAGAGGGTAGATCAGTGCTTTATAGTGAGCTAATGTTTGAGTAAAACGACATCGAGAATGCAAGAATACTAAAACAATGGGTGTCACGATGATAACACCCAAAAAATCACCTAACCACCAAATCGCCATGGTTGTCCAATAGGTGCTTTGAGCGTTTTCTAATAAAGGGATGTCAATCAATATACTCCCAATTGAGCTAGCGATCAGGCAGCATAGTAATGCAAGAACAATAAATTGTGAGACTTTGCGTAGGTTGGGCGCATCAATAATATTGATGGAAAAGTGAGTGAGTAAACGATAGTTAACCCAAGCTTGAATAGCTGACCCCACTGCTATCCCAATTGATAATGGTAGGGTCATGAGTTCGTGATCAAGACCCTCTGCGAGTTGAATGCCAAGGTTAAAAATAACAGAGCCGACAATAATTACAGGTATAAAGCGAGCCTGCCAGAGTAAGCAACCCGCCAGCGCAATACCCGCTGGTGGCCATAGTGACACTATCTGGCTTTGCGGGCTAAGCAAAGAAAAGAGATACGCCGATAAAACGTAAAAACCAAACAAACTCACATAGGCGTAGCCCATTCTAGGGGCATGATGTTCAAGCGGTGTCGATGAGTCTAATTTCGTCTTTTTGTTGTTATAAATATAGTTGTCATCAACGTTCATTAATAGCACCGAATAATTGTCGTAAAAGCAAAGTTAACGTAGTGAGCAAAAATATAGCGGTTAGATAAATATCCCCTGTCCCTATAGAGAATAGACGAGTTTTTTAAGGGTATCTTGTTCAGTTTAGTCGGTTGGTTATTTGTTTTGTACCGAGAATTATGCATTTTTGTGTGGAAGCGACGTGGTATTTTTGTTTTTCTTGCTCTGCTATTTCTTCGTCAATAGTATTCTCAAAATGAGAAGCTCCCTTCTGTTGTTATTTAAGTTTTTGTTTTTTTAGATGAAAAAGTTCGGCATTAAATTTGCTACATCTACTCTAGCCCCACACAAACTGATGACTAGAGGGATTTTATATGAGAACACGGAACGTCACTATTTTGGCTACCTGCTGTATACCATGGCTGGCCAGCGCGCTTACCACGAGCGACTTCACTTTTGAATCTGGGGCACAGAGTGCTAATTACTCCATAAAAGGAAAGCCAAACAATCTTTATTCAGTCGCCGATTCGCTCCCGCAAGATGTTCTCAGCAATGTCTATTCGATGTTGCCAGAGGGTCAGGTTGTAAATAGTGATTTTATTGCACCAGAAAAATATTCGAGTATTGATATTGATGATGAACTTAATGGCGCTGAGTTCGCCACAGCTCGTATTACTTTCTTAAATGAAGGCGCAGGTTATCGAAACTCACTGGGTTACTTTGTATACGATACTAATAATCCTCCAACGACAAAGGATGAGGTAACCGCTCATGTCATTGTTTTTCCAAATGCCTCAAAACCGGGTGAGGGTGAAATGGAAGAGGGGGATACCATTGACCTGAGCGTACAACTTACCGCCAATCAGACTCTTGCTTTCTTTGTTATCCCTAATGGTTGGGGGTGGAGTGGTAGCTACAATACCATTAGTAGCTTGGGCGGTTGGGGAACACCGTTTTACAGCTACCCTGCTTTAAATCCAGAAACGACGAATGAGCATCGTCGGCATAATGTCGCCTTTATCGATGTTCAAAATGAGTTTCTTGTTTTGGGCTTTGAAGACATTAAGCGTCCCAGTGGCGATAATGATTTTAATGATTTGATTTTTACCGTTGAAGCGACACCTTTTGAAGCTATCGATGGGGTGAATTCTGACGGGTCAACGGACTCAAAATATGAACCCTTAGTCCTAGAAAATGATAATGATGTGGTGATTACTTCGGTTTACCCTGGCTCAGATACCTATGCGACAATGGCGTTCGAAGATCGCTGGCCATTGATGGGAGACTATGATTTTAATGACGTTGTGTGGCGCTATCGAGTGACAGAGCAGCTCAACGGACAAAGAGAGGTGACCAACTTAACCGTAGACTATACGTTGCAAGCAATGGGGGCTGGTTTTTCTAATGGCTTCGCTCTGCATCTGCCGAATGTAGATCCAAGTAATGTTGCGTCGGCAACCTTGATGAGAAATGGTGTTGAAGTGACGCGCACTGTTCTATCTCAATCGGGTAGCGAGACGGTACTTGTGGTTTCGGAAGATTTACGAGCCGATCTTAATACGCTTAATGCCCTTACTCCGGAGTGCCATTACTATAGAACGCAAAGTGCCTGTATTGCTTTACAAGCCGAGGATATACTGGAGTATCAATTGATTGTTGAGTTGATGGATCCCGTATCACGCACCCTCATTGGGTACCCACCTTATGATGCCTTTATTTTTGCGGCAAAAGATATGTATCACGGTGACTTTGCCGCAACTGCTCCTGGAATGAGTTGGCAGACACACTTTAAACAGTTCTCTGGAACCAGTGATATGAACAGTAGTTTCTTTAATCTACATGATGACCGTTCAGGTGGTACACAGTCTTTTCTATCCATCAATAATATGCCATGGGCGATAAACATTCGTGATGAATGGCAGCACCCGATAGAACGAACGGATATTAGCCAAGCTTACCTCACATTTCCTACGTGGGTGACAAGCAGTGGTGAAACCGATGGTGAATGGTATAAATCTGCCGTTGCAAATACGGTTGTCTCGGTGAGCGAGCAGTAAGGAGTTTACAATGAATAATATAATGAAAAGCCCCATTTTAACATTAGCTCCCATGCTGCTAATTCCAATACTAATAACCGCTTGTGGGGGAGGAGGAGGTGGTGATTCCGCCCCACCTGCGCCTGTGGTGAAGCCGATAGAGAATACGGCAAACATTGTTGCTAGCCGTGATTTTTCATTTGATGTCAGCGAAAAGATCACCTTGTCATTAGATTACATTGGAACGTCTGAGGGGGCGTTGCACCTATATACTAAGGCGGCCCATGTATTTACGAATGGTGATGTGGCAGCGGATCCAACATCCAGAATTACCACCATCTATCCGACCTTGACCAATGAGGTAGAGCTAGAGGTGAACAGTAACTGGCGAGCGCTTTATGCTGAATGGGTGCCTATGAATAGCGCTGAATCTGAAGTGAATGTTGTCATTCATCTTGATCAGCCAAGTAATGCTTACCATATTACCTTCTAGTAAAAAAAGTAAGACTTAGTGTTTAACAAGCTAAACGTACGGCCTATGTGCGTTTGGCTTTTTCCGCTTATAAATGGAAATGTGCATTTTATAGAGTGTGGTGTCATGGCTGGTGGTCATCTAAAGTGCTCGTAGTTTTATTAAATCATTGCTTTTAAAAAGTGCACAGGAGTAATTATTGTGATGATTATCTTGAATTGGATTAAAGTTATTTTTTAATGGATAGAATCAAGATGGCGATCACTATGCGTTATTGATAATTGTATATAAACTGTCCCTACTTACTCACATGAAGATGCCAAGAATGTTGCACTTATTATCTGGAATCGGGCTTTGTGCTTTGCGTAATCATCTCCAACCTTCCTTTTGGTATAACCAAGACTACCGATTTACTCACGACCATCCTATTCACTAACACCCGTTAGTGATTGCTGCGTAAAGCAATCTTACAGATTTAGACGCTATCTAATCGATTCGAATTTTATTTGAATCGGTAGGTGGTTACGTATCTGAAATATATTCTCTCCTAGTCGTTCAATAAATATTGGACTCGTTATCCTGTACTTTAAATTCGGAAAATAATAATGAAATTAAATATTCTCGCGACAACTATTGCTGCTATTTGTTTAAGTTCGCAAGCCAGTGCTTACACGGTTTACGAAGATGATATGAATAAATTTGATATTGGCGGCGCTTTTGTCGTTGATGTTTTTAAACCAACCTCTGATATGGATGCCATTTTTTATACTAGCCGTTCTACGTTCAATTTAGGTTTTGAAAGAGATCTAGGTAACGATTGGTCCACCGATGTGAAATTGGAATGGGATAACTTCCTAAATGCCCCTTCTTCCTACGGTGTGAACGGCGATAACTTCCGTAACCGTCTCGGTTATATCTCGTTGAATAACGAGTCATTAGGTAGCATCCGTATTGGTAAACAGTGGTCGGCATACCATGATGTCGCCAAGTATATGGATAATTTGATCATCATCGATCCCGACGCAACACCCATCTACAGCGATGGTCGTGACGGTGGCTTCTTAGCAACAGGGCGTGGCGATAATCTCGTAGCATATCGCAACACTCTAGGTGGATTGAACCTTTCTGCGCATTATGGATTTGGTAGTACCAGTGAAACATCGGATATCGACCGTGACTATAATACTGCGGTTGCAGCAAGTTACGACTTTGAATCTGGTGTGAGTGTTGGTGCAACGTATCTACAAAATAAAGTGTACGTGGACAATAATGCGCCAGTCATGAACCTAAAAGACGGCGACACTCAAGATGCTATTTCAGCCGGTGCGCAGTACGCCCAAGGCCCACTAAAAGTTGCGGCAATGTACACTAAAGGCACCAAGGTACATAAAGCTGGTTTGCTCGGACACTCTGACCTAGAGTACGCCGATGCGAACGGTATTGATGTCTATGCCCACTACATGTTTGATATCGGCCTTCGCCCTTATGCGTATTACTCTAATCTAGATTTTGATGATTCTGACGTTGGTGTTACAGGGGATAGACAGGTTTACGCGCTAGGTTTGACTTATCATTACAGCCCGAAAATGATGGTGACAGCGGAGTTTAAGCGCAACGTAGTTGATGACTTAGCACTAGGCAGTGTGAGTGACAACGGCGGCGGCTTTAACGCCATTTACGCATTCTAATCGAGTCTATTAAGGCGAGCTGCAATGAGTTCGCCTTATTTCTTTGCTGTACGTCCTTAGGTCATCTTGAACGCAAAGTAGCGATTGCTCATTGGGAAGACGATGGAACTTCAGGTTATATATTGTTAACAAATGAAAAAAGGCGAAGAATTCACTAGAGTTACGGGTTGAGGTTCTCTACACTGGTTGCCGCTCGCTCTTTATCTTAGAGCGTTCTTAGCTTTAACCGTTCTTAACTTTAATCGTTCTTAACATTAATCGCTCTTAACATCGAGCGTGCTCTAGCATTTGACTAACGGTAACGAAACCAATTTGACGCAACGTTTTTTCTCTGATCTTCGTGAGAAGTCTTTACACAAAAAAGCAAAATTCGCTTTGACCTTAACGGTTTGGGTGCTGTTTGTGTGTTTGTTGCAAAATAGTGGTGTGCTGCAAGTGTGTTCGCCGCTAAAAGACATGAGTGGCGTACCCACCGCGGCAATAGTTGCACAGCCAACTCTACAGCCGGGTTTAAATACCGCGCTGAACGCCAGTGCTCTTGAGAGTATGTCATTAGACAGTGCGGCCTCTAAGAGTACGATTACGTCAAGACAAGGCGGCGATCAGCAAGCCAGTGAAGAGTGTCATCTGTCTAGCCAGTTATTGAGTTTCCATATCTTCGATCTTGATAGTCTTTGGCTGATTACCCTTATTGTCACGATTCTCGCTCTGGGTATTTATCGTGTTCAGAGAATGTCGTTTGTCCCCTTTACACCGCCGATTTTTAGTCGATATCGGATCCATCTCCGGCACTGCACCTTCCAAGAATAACGAGTCCAAAAATAAACAAACACTTCCGTATTTGGCTGTTAACACAGCTCAACACGTCGTAATTTTATTTTAGGAATATCAATGAAAAAGCAAACCGCATACCCGCGCTCGGTCGTACAGCGACTGGCGTCATTTGTGTTTGGCCTTTGGTTTTTGAGTACATTAATACTCAGCCCTCTGGCCTTAGCGAATCCCTCTTCTAGCCCTATTGCAACAGGCGTTGAGACTGGCTGGCTCACCAGTGACTTTCATCCTCATGTTGAAACGCGAGTGGTTCTTACTGGGCAAGTCGATGAGCAAACTCAAACCGTTGAAGGTTTTTTGGAAGTTCGTTTATCCGGTGATTGGAAAACCTATTGGCGCTCTCCGGGCGAGGGTGGCATTGCCCCTTCGCTGGACTGGCAACAATCAAGCAATATCAAAGCGATAAAATGGGAGTGGCCTTACCCTCATCGTTTCGAACTCTTGGGTTTAGAGACGTTAGGTTATAAACATGATGTCGTGTTCCCACTGCATATCGAAGTTAACGATATTCACGAGCCGGTCAATTTGTCGGCGACAGCAACGATTTCAAGCTGCACAACCGTTTGTGTATTGACGGACTTCCCTATTGATATGACGTTTGTGCCTAGCGAACTGTCCTTATCAGAAACGGCGATGTATCAATATGCGCAAGCGATGAGCCTTGTGCCAAAAGCGTCGCCTTTCATTGATGGTGTCCAAGCCATTTGGGACGCATCTCGTCAAGAGCTTCAAGTCACCGTGCTTAACGCGAGAGGATGGGTGAAACCGGATCTGTTGATTGATAGTCAGGATGATGTGGTTGAGGACTATTCATTTCTATCGCCCAAAATTAATATAGATGGCGATAAAGTCGTGGCGACGTTTAAGGTCACGAGTTGGTTAGGTGACCCCGATTTGGATTCACGTTCGATCTTGGTCACCATGATTGATGAAAACCTACTAGCGGAGCAAGCGATAACGGTAAATAGCGGAGTTATCACAGGCAATGACATCGCCAGCGCTTTGTCGTCTGCTTCTATGTTATCGATGCTTGGTTTTGCATTATTGGGTGGTTTGATACTCAATATTATGCCATGTGTGTTCCCGGTATTAGGGATGAAATTGAGCCATGTTATTTCCGCTGCAACGGCAGAGAAAACGCAAATCCGCGCTCAATTTGTTGCCTCATCTATGGGAATAATCACGTCATTTTTGCTACTGGCTTTATTTATTACCGTATTGAAATGGTCAGGGTCTAGCATTGGCTGGGGCATCCAATTTCAAAGCGGTGGCTTTATCGCCGTTATGGTGCTGATCACCGGATTATTTGGTGCCAATATGCTGGGTTTATTTGAGCTTCGACTACCGAGTTCAATGAACACTTGGATGGCGACAAAAGGTGATAACTCCTATGTCGGACACTTTGTGCAAGGTATGTTTGCCACACTGTTGGCGACGCCATGTTCTGCGCCATTTTTAGGCACAGCAGTGGCTTTTGCGCTTGCGACCAGCACGAGTGCCACGTTTGCAATTTTTACCGCTCTTGGCTTAGGGATGGCTCTGCCGTGGGTTCTGATAGCGCTGTTTCCAAGCTTGGTTTCGTGGTTGCCCAAGCCAGGTGCGTGGATGAACCGGGTGAAAATCTTATTCGGCTCGATGATGTTATTGACGTCGACGTGGTTACTGTCGTTGCTTAGCCATCATTTACCACCGTTTTGGATTGGTGTATTGGCATTGGCGGCGTTGGTATGGCTGTTTCTGCGCGTTAAATCGTGTTACGGGGATAAACCAGCATTATTACTAGGTGGGGTGAGCATCATAGCGTTGGCGGGAGGATTGATGATTGGCAGTATGACCGCCGACCGTTGGGCAACGCCATTACCACCTGAGCCTGACTGGGCAGCGCTGTCGACTACTCGAATCGCCAATGAAGTGGCAGCGGGGCACACGGTTTTCGTCGACGTGACGGCCGATTGGTGCATTACCTGTAAGGCCAACAAAATTGGCGTTATCCTGCAACCTCCAGTTTATGACACCTTGCAACAAAGCGATGTTATTGCCATGAAAGGAGACTGGACCACGCCAAGTGACGACGTCACCGCTTTTCTTCGTTTTTATGGCCGATACGGTGTGCCTTTTAACATCGTGTTTGGCCCTAATGCGCCTGACGGTATTCCATTACCCGTCATTCTTACCAATGACGCTGTGCTCAATGCCATTTCCAGCGCACGAGGTGAGCAATAATGTGGTCACGCAAAAAGACGAATAAAGCATCGGCCAAAGGTTGGCGTCGGCATGCACGAGAGTGGGGAACAATCGCCATTGTTATGGTCTTGGTGACGATAGCTGTCGACTATTATCGCACTCGTGATATGCCTCAGATGGACTTACCTGCTTTAAGTGGTAAGACGTTAGATGGTCAGTGGGCCGATGTAATAGAACAAAGTAAACAAGCGCCAGTTATCGTTTATTTTTGGGCGACGTGGTGCCCGGCATGTAAGTTTGTCACGCCAACCATTGATTGGTTTGATGGCCCTTATAATGTCGTTGGTGTGTCGACGATGTCTGGGTCAGATGCTCGGGTTAGCCGTTTTATGACCGGGCAAGATAGGCACTTTTCCAATATTAATGATCCCAAAGGGCAACGAATGAGTCAGTGGGGGATTACGGCAACCCCCACCATTGTAATTATTAAAGATGGAAAAATAGCATCAACCACGACAGGCGTGACGACCCCAATGGGCTTATTTGCTCGTTTAGTCATGCTTTAACTAACAACGAATATTGAGTTTAAAGATATCGTGACGATGTCACGATATGACCGATTTAAAATGGATAAGTAAAGATGAAAAACGTAACGCACGAGACAAAATATACGGCTATGAAAACGTTCAAACCTTTCGTGACCTTGGCACTGTTTACTTTAGTGAGCACACAAAGTGTTGCGGGGACGGTGACGAATGATACCCAGAACAAAATCGAAGACATTACCCAAATGCTGCAAGAAAACCCAGAAGTGGTCGACAACCTTCATCAGAGTCTTATGGCATTTATTGCTCAGCAGCAAGGTATCACAACGACGTTACAGCGTTATCAGCCTCATGTGAATAGCGCCGCACATAGCGCGTTTGGGGCCATGGAAGATCCACAATTGACGATTATTAACGTGACGGATTACAACTGCCCTTACTGTAAAAAATTGGATCGTGAACTTGAGAAGTTGGCACAAGCCTACCCACAAATTAAAGTGGTGAATATTTATACGCCACTTAAAGAGCACAACAGCCCGCTTGAATACAATACCGCAAGTTACGCGTTGAATGTGTGGCGAAACATGCCAGAGAGCTATGCGCAAGTCCATGAATTATTGGTTGCGAACCCTCGAATGCATAGTGAGCGCACCATGAAGGCGATAGCTGAGAAAACGGGGACTCAAACCCAGCTCGTTCAATCAAAGGTATCGGATGAATTATTGGAGCGTAATCAACAGTTTTTTCGCGACTTAGGCTTACGTGGCACACCTGCTTTAGTGATTAATGATCAAATTATACCGGGTTACTTACCGTACCCAGAGCTAGAGAAAGTGTTGAAAGCAGAGCTCAACCCATCGTAAACACGGCCGTGGGTTAAATGGCCACCCTAGCGCAATGACGTAGTGGCATTGACTAGGGCGGTGCATTTGGCTGGCTTAGGGTACCCAGGCGCTGAGCTTATGTTTGTTACCCCTAACGCTATGGGCGGCTCTCACTATTTAAATAGTCGGTTAGAATTGTGGTAATCGCTTCAAAATCGTATTGGGCGATGGCGGAATGAAGCTGTGATCTGTGGTGATCGCTTAATATCGTCGTCGTTAAAATATCGGAGTTTTCTAGCAATGATATCGCCGCCATATCGAACTCTTTTGCATGCTCTATAATGGCGTAAATAGGGGCATTATGAATGGTTGCTTGTGTTTCTGAAGCCGCAGTAAGCGCCGCTTCGGTGTTCATTAGTTCATTGTGGGGCTCTATCGCGAGCGGTGCTATGGTCGGTGTACATTGAATGATCATTTCTTCAACACTTTGGTTCAGCTTGGTTTCTTGAATGTCTATCGCGTCAAAATTTTCGGTCTGTAATGAATGCTCTATGTCGGCACAAAGCGCGACGATGTCTTGCATCCCTAAATTCCCCGCTATGCCTTTTAATGTATGAATATCAAATGAATACTCCGGAGCGTTATGTTGTTGCCAAGCAAATGTGTGCTTTTGGTACTGTTGGCAAAATTGCTTGAGCAATTTCAAATAGAGCGCCCTATTTTGGCTGGTGGCAGCTAGCCCATTTTCAGTACATAGCCCCGCTATAGAAGATAATTGATGGATGGTTTGTTCAGCGCTGAAACTAACCGTAGATACGTTTGCTCTGTTGTCGGGTGTTGCGAGTGATGGACGGGATTTAGAGACGGTGATCCACTTCGCCATGGTGCGAAACATTTCATCGATGAGTAATGGTTTACCGATCAGGTCGTTCATGCCGCTAGCGAGTACTTTCTCTTTATCACCAACCATAACATTCGCCGTTAGGGCAATGATAGGCAGCGCATTAAGACCTAAGTCTTGGCGAGCACTTTGGGTGGCCTTGTAGCCATCAAGAACGGGCATTTGGCAGTCCATTAACACACCGTCATAGTGGTTGGTGGTTAATTTATCTAAGGCGATTTTACCGTTGCAGGCGACATCCACAGACATGCCATGCATTTCTAATACTTCACGCGCCACTTCTTGATTTATTTCGTTGTCTTCGACGAGCAGTATTTTTGCGCCAACCAGTGTAGCCATATCTTTACTCATTTGGATATCGCGTTTTCTACGATGGGGAGTGCGTTGCTTTGAGACTAGGGTGTTCATGAGTAGGTCCACTAAGGATGAGTTAGTAAACGGTTTTTCGAGAATATCGGCGACGATGATATCGGTATCTTGCAGCGCTTCGGATATGTCGTTGGATCCTTTGGACGTCAAAATGACCAATTTACTCACCAGTAGCTTAGAAAACTGTTCGCGTAATTGATAGATTTCTCCGATGTTATCAAAGCCATCAAAGCGCCAATCATAAATCACTAAGTCAGCTTCAATCACAGAGTCTTGCATTGCGCTCGCCAGTTCAGGCAAGTTGTTGAAGCAATGTACCTCGCATTGCATCCGTTGCAATTGAGCGTTGATGATTCTAGTCGCTTCTTTTGAATCATCCACTAGCAGGATTTTTTTGCTGCTCAAGATTGAGGGGTATAGGGCTTTGTTACTGTTGGCGACTTCCGCAAACTGGGCGGTGAAGGTAAATATGGAACCTTGATTTGGTTGGCTAGTGACTGAGATATCGCCTCTCATTAGGGTGACCAGTTTTTTTGTGATCGCGAGTCCCAACCCCGTCCCGCCATACTTTCTAGTGGTTGAGCTGTCAGCCTGAGTAAACGATTGGAACAGTGTTTGTATTTGTTCTGGCGTCATGCCTATACCGTCATCAATGACTTTAAATTGGAGCGTGTACTGTTGGCTGGAATAGGAAATGGTGGAGATGAGAACTCGAATTTCGCCTTGCTCCGTAAATTTGACGGCATTGGATCCAAGGTTGATGAGGATTTGTTTTAGGCGCAGAGCATCCCCCATCATTAGTGTTGGCACATTGGGGTCGATATCTATGAGTAGGTCGAGGTTTTTTTCGCGAGCACGTTCACCGATAAGGTTGATGAAATCTTCAATCACTTCATCAAGTGCAAACTCAAGAGTTTCAAGTTCTATTTTACCCGCTTCTACTTTTGAGAAGTCGAGGATGTCATTGATGACGCCCAATAAGGATTTTGCAGAGCTGTGAACCTTAGTGATGTAATTACGTTGCTTTTTATCGAGATCGGTTTCAAGGGCAAGGTGGCTCATACCGATAATGGCATTCATCGGTGTGCGGATTTCATGGCTCATAGTGGCGAGGAAATCGGATTTAGCTTGGTTGGCATGCTGGGCGCTATCATTAGCTTGTTCGAGCACTTGTGTGACGCTTTGTAGTTCAATGTGGGATCGCCTTATGAGATAGCCCAGCATCATTAATGCCAACACAAACAACACCGCGCCATAAGAAATGTAAGCAGAAAGATCTCTTGCTTGCGACATTTGTTCGAAGCGACGATTGCGGATATCCAAAATCGCACTATCTATTTCAATCGCTGACTCGACCATACGTTTGGCGATAGTGTCGGTTTGATCGGAAACGGCTTGGACGCGATAGAAATCATCAAGATACATTTTTAGTATCGGAGAAAGCTGCACAAAGAGTTGCTTTTCATCGTCTTCTATCAGCAAACTAGCAATTATTTCGGCTCGGTGCATCGCTCGTTGCAGCAGCATAATGACTTCCTGAGCATAGATGCTTTTGGCTTCTCCGGTAATCGCGAGTGAAAAGTCACGGTCAGTTTGGCGAGCGGAATCAATTTCTTTAATTAGTGAGGTAATTTCTTTGGAAATATTGAGGCGCTGTGCCATTAAGTTTTGAATCGCGGTGACTTTTTCTTCAGCGGTTTCAAACACAAGACTTTCGTTACTTCTTAAATCGAGAGCGGCTTGTGCGAGTTCGAATGCGGTCATAGCAAAATTACGGATGAGGGGATTGCTGAGACTAACATCTGAGGGACCGGAGATATTTTCTAGTTGATGTAGCCGTTCGTAAAAATTTTGGCTCAATGAATCTAATCGGTTAAGAAGTTCACGGCTATGAGGGTTTTTGATGCGAGTTTTTAGCTGCTCCAAATATCGAGATATTTTTTTTAACTCAGCCAAACTTAAGCGATAATCCTTTTTTTCATCAAAAACCAGAAAGTCTTTGGCGAAATTGCGGGCAGACTCAACAGAGACTGAAAGCCGATAAGAAATTGCGGAGTTCTTTGAAATGTCGCTCATTTCATCACGAAGTTCGCTGACCCGTCGTTTGTCCAAATCAATGTATTTGAGTTGCAGGTTGTGGATTGCATCTGACAAGATGCTCGCTTTACGTGCATTTTGCACCATCAAATATCGTTCACTGACGAAGCTCAAGCTTAAGTCGGTGTAGTCGGAAAAATCACGTTCATATTGGGAGATACGATTGATCAGGTCCTGAGTGCCAGAGCTGTCTTCTTGGCGTTCTTTGTGAAATGTTTTTGCCAAAACAAGCGCGGTTTGCATGTAGCTTAATGCGACTTCCGATTCTTTGACGGACAAGTCTCGAGTAAAGGATAGTTCATGCAGTCGAGCGCGGTCTAGGGTTAGAAGAAGCTGCCCAGCCCCTTCATAGCGGTCAACAGAACTAAATAATTTGTTAAGGCTTACCCAAGCCATGAGCCCGACGCCAAATAGCATGACGATGACAATCAAAAACCCGACCACAATACGATTGGAGCGAACGATTGAGCGTTGTACGTCGTTTGATAGCATGGCATATCTTCCTTGATTACATCTTATTTTTGGTCGTATTTGAAAGTGTGAGTCAATCACTAAATTTTTGTTGAATGACGACAATATCTGATTTGAGCGAGATAAATTTGTCGACTAATTGGGGGTCAAAATGATGTCCAGATTGTTCCGTTAAGAATTGAAAGGCGTCGTCTATTGCCCATGCTGGTTTATAAGGTCTGACGCTGGTTAGCGCGTCAAATACATCGGCAATCATGACAATGCGCGCCGACAAAGGGATCTGGTTACCGGCTACGCCTTTAGGGTAGCCACTGCCGTCCCATTTTTCATGATGATATTGGGCGATCTCTTTAGCGAGCGTAAGCAGTGGTGAAGTGTGCGAGCCTAAGATTTCGACGCCATAATCGACATGTTTTTT
This sequence comes from Vibrio qingdaonensis, assembly GCF_026191675.1. Lineage (GTDB taxonomy): Bacteria > Pseudomonadota > Gammaproteobacteria > Enterobacterales > Vibrionaceae > Vibrio > Vibrio qingdaonensis. The sequence goes on from NZ_JAKRRY010000002.1 coordinate 43,247, forward strand.
CATTTCTTTCCATTCATCGTCGTTAAGCTTTTCGGGTTTGAGCAGTATTCGGTCTGCAATACCTATCTTCCCCACATCGTGCATGGGGGCAGCTTCAAAGAGTAAATCACGCCAGTGCGGAGAAACATGGATAGCTTCGGCTAACAAACGGCTGTAATGACTCATCCTGATGACGTGCATACCCGTTTCATTATCTTTAAATTCCGCGGCTCTTGCTAAGCAGTTAATGATCTCCGACTGGTTTTCACGAAGTGCTTGAGTACGCTGTTGAACTTCTTGCTCAAGCATTTGGCGCTGGTTATGTAAAAACAAATGTGTCGCAACTCTGGCTCGTACAATTGCTGGGCTAATTGGTTTAATAATGTAGTCGACAGCCCCTAGCTCAAAGCCTTTCGTTTCATCGCCAATTTGGCTTTTCGCCGTGACAAAAATAACCGGTATATCTTGAGTGATGGGATTACTTTTAAGGTGTTGGCATACTTCGTAACCGTCCATCTCAGGCATCATGACATCCAGTAAAATGAGGTCTGGCTTAGGTGTTCGGCTGGCAATCTTTAGAGCGATCGCGCCACTGGTTGCCACTTTAATTTTATAGTGTTCAGACAAGACGCCATTGAGAACATCAAGGTTGCCTGGTGTGTCATCGACTAATAGAACGGTAAACGCTTTCTCACCCACCTATGTCTCCTATGTCAGTACGCTTAAAAAATGTATTAAGTAAGTATTGCCTAACTTGCTGATAAATCAATAATTAAATGAATGTAAAAGTGTGATGTGTCATACCAACGTTTTCTGAGGAAAATTCATCTTCATTTAAAGTGAGTTAGACTTGCTGTGTCCAGTGATAGGTCGTGTCAGGTGATCTTTAAGGGGGGGCGAATGATATTAGTTAACGCTGAACTTCTTGCTTAGCGAGGTATCCACTTGATGGTCGAACCTTGTATAATTTTGAACGAGTCAATTGTTGAAGATGAGAGCGCAAAGAAAATGAGAAAGCACTATATCGTTGAAGGGAATAATAATGGCTATCCAAAACTCGCGCTTTGCGATCGTTGCGTACAAGACTACGTTGTGATCAGTGAAGGCGAACGCACGTACGATGAGTGTGCAAAATGTGGGGAGGATGACTAGTGCTCGTTCGCATTCAATCACTACTTTAGCGATAACGAATGAAGTGGATGTCTTTGAGAGCGCGATATCTAGTCCGTGCTCGAAGTGGCGCTAGAGTGCCACGGCGCTTCAGTTAGTCTGAAGTGGGGTATACTTGGCTTTCAGGTTTAAACGGTCCGTGATACAAACTGTCCGTGATACAAACTGGCGGTCAGTCGCCAGTTTGTATATAACAACGGAACGTTAGTCCTCTTAAAAACGCTAAAGCTTCTTAATAACGCTAAAGCTTCTTAAAGATAATCGATGTATTAATGCCACCAAATGCGAAGTTATTACTCATCAGGTATTTGGCATCGAGTTCACGTCCTGAGCCGGAAATGTAGTCGAGCTTGCCACACTGTTCATCTAGCGTATTGAGGTTTAGTGTTGGGTTGAACCAACCGGTGTGCATCATCTCTAAGCTTAACCATGCTTCAATCGCGCCACAGGCACCTAACGTGTGGCCAAAATAGCTTTTCAAAGAGCTAATCGGTACTTCGCCAAAGACATTAGCCGTTGCGTTACTTTCGGCAATATCACCGCGTTCGGTGGCGGTTCCGTGGGCAGACACGTAATCAATTTTTTCTGGGGATAGGTTGGCATTTTGTAGCGCCATTTCCATACATATTTGCATGGTTTCCATTTGTGGTTGCGTCACATGGGCAGCATCACAGTTACTGGCAAAACCGATAATTTCCGCATAAATGGTCGCGCCACGAGCGATGGCGTGTTCATACTCTTCTAATACTAACGTGCCGGCCCCTTCGCCAATAACCAGACCATCGCGGCTGGAATCATAAGGGCTAGGTGTGGATTTAGGCGCGTCATTTTTTAGGCTTGTGGCAAATAAGGTGTCAAATACGGCGGATTCAGTTGGACAAAGCTCTTCACCACCACCGGCAACCATCACCGTTTGATAACCGTGTTTCACCGCTTCATAGGCATAGCCTATCGCTTGGCTGCCAGAAGTGCAGGCACTGCTGGTTGGAATGACGCGCCCTTTAAGTCCGAAAAATAGTCCTACATTAACGGCCGTGGTGTGCGGCATCATCTGTACATAAGTGGTGGCGGTAATTGCACGGGTACTTTTTTCGTTGAGCATGACACCAAATGCACCGATGGCATCGGTACTGCCCGTTGAGGAACCATAGGCGATACCGGTTTGTCCATTGGTGAGCACATCCTGACCAAGAAGGCCTGATTGAATCAGGGCATTTTCGGTGGCAACGGTAGCTAACTTGGAAACTCGTCCCATCCCTCGAACTTGCTTACGTTTGTAGTGTTTAGGTAATTCGAAGTGATCAATCGGTGCGGCTAACTTGGTATTTAGCCCATCGTATTGTTCATAAGAGGGCATATACTGTGTCGCATTTTCACAGGCGCGAAGCTTTGGTTCAACCGACGCCCAGTCGTTACCAAAAGCGGTAACACCCGACATACCAGTGACAACAACACGACGGTTCATACTAGACCTCCGTTAACGGAAATAACTTGTCGGGTGACATAAGATGCGATGTCTGACATCAGGTAACTAACCAATCCAGCCACTTCTTCTGGCTCACCCATGCGACGAAGAGGGATTTGCGGCATAGCGTGTTCCTTGACATGTTCATCAACCATACCAGTATCAATAAGGCCAGGTGCGACACAGTTGACGGTGATTTTACGCTTAGCGAGCTCAAGCGCGAGTGACTTTGTTGCGCCAATGATGCCGGCTTTTGCTGCGCTGTAATTGGTTTGTCCACGATTACCCATGATGCCAGAGACGGAAGCAAGCGTGACAATGCGCCCTCCTTTGCGTTTTTGAACCATTGGCATGACGCAAGGGTGAAGGACATTGTAGAAGCTGTCTAAATTGGTATGAATCACGCCATCCCATTCTTCTTCTGTCATCGCAGGGAATGCGGTATCTTTTGTTACACCCGCATTATTGACGACACCGTAGTAGGCACCATGCTGCTCAATATCGGCTTCTAAGCGCTCGCGACATTGTTGACGATTACTGATGTCAAATTGAATTAATCGCCCGCTACCACCATTTGCTTCGATGGTTTCAAGTGTGTGCAAAGCACCTTGCTTATCACCCATGTAATGCACAGCAATGGTAAAGCCATCGCTAGCGAGTTGGATAGCAATCGCTTTGCCGATGCCTTTGCTGGCACCAGTGACTAAAACTTGTCGGCTCATTGAGAGTTCCTATTTTTCATTTCTTCTAATTTTTGTTCTGACGGTACATACACATTGAGTTGGCAGGAGGCGATGGTAGCTCCGTTCAATTCTAATCGGGCCGAGAAGACTGCCATGCCGCTGTCTTCTATTATTTTTTCAGCATGAATATCCAGCGTCTGGCCTTGCTTAAATGTGTCGCATTCTACCTGATATCGTCGACTTCCTAATAGAAATCCGACGGGTGGCGCTTCACCTTTTTGTTTGGCGTGAAATCCAGACCATGCGGCAACAGATTGCGCCATGAATTCGATACCGACATAGGCCGGCATTGATTGTGCTTCTGTGTTGAAGAACAGATGGTGATCGCCAATATCGACTTGGCAGTGAACGGTTTCACTTTGAATATTGATAACCCGATCGACCAGTATCATGGGGTCGTCGTGGGGGAGTAGCTGATCAATGGTAGGAAAGCTAGTCATTCCATACTCCAAAAATTAAGCTGATATTATTGCCGCCAAACGCGAAAGAGTTACTCAATATTGCTCCACCATTAAGTGTAAGGTCGGTTTCGACCAAATTGATCTCTATATCATTCGCTTTGTTTTGGCAGTGTTGTTTAGGCAACAGCAAATCATAGTTAAGTATATACCAAGCGATAGCTGCTTCAGTGGCACTGGCGGCCCCTAGGGTATGTCCGGTCAACGGTTTCGTTGAACTAACAGGCACCGATTGCCCAAATACGCGAGCGATGGCTTTGCTTTCCATGCGATCATTTAACGGCGTGGCGGTGCCATGCGCATTGATATAACCGATGTCTTCGGCCGTTAAGTGTGCATCGGTGAGTGCTTTTTGCATGGCTTGCTCTGCACCGTTCCCGTCTGGATGAGGGGCAGAAATATGGTGTGCATCTGAACTGTCACCAACGCCAAGCAGAGCAATGTGTCTTTGGGAGGCAGGGCTGGGCGTTTTAGATAGCAGCATAAACGCCGCGGATTCGCCGATATTGATGCCATTGCGATTTTCATCAAAAGGGCGGCATAACTGTTCGGAGAGTGCTTCTAAGCTATTGAAACCATTTAGGGTTAAGGCGCAAAGTGTATCCACACCGCCGACGATGACGGCGTCAACCAGGCCTGATTTTAGTAAGCGTTTGGCACTAAGAAATACACGACCACTTGACGAACACGCAGTAGAAATGGCGTAGCAAGGGCCGCTGATATCAAAATAGTCAGCGATAAAGTCGCTGCAGTTGCCTAACTCTTGTTTGCTGTAGTGGAAGTGAGAGGGGAACTCGCCATTCGCTAGTTTAGCCGTGTATGCGGCTTCACCATCCGAAATGCCCGAGGTGCTGGTACCGACGATAACGGCCACTCGTTCTGAACCGTATTGTGCGATAGCTTCACGTACATTGACTTCAATTTGCTGCAGGGCTGAAAGCGCGAGACGGTTGTTTCTTGAATCATAGTGAAGCAAATGTGGGGGCAGACTAGGGAGCGTGTCGGTGACTTTACCCACTATCGTCGCTCCACCAGCATTGAGCAGTCCTTCAGCGTGTTCCATGCTTGGGCAATCACGCAATGACAAGCGTTGTTGAATGCTTGCTGGCGTATTGCCTAACGCGGAATGAAAGCCGCACGCATGGATAAATATTGGTGTTGGAGAATTGGTTTGCTTCATGCCTGAGTATTATTCGTCGTTGAGTTTAAAGTTGAGCGTTTGGATCACGATTGAGTACCCTAATTGCTGGTGTTCAAAATGAATCTTACCCTGCAATGGTTCTCTATTATCGTAACGAATGATGATAACGGGAGTGCCGGTTTCATCGATGATTTGACGTTGACCTGCCGTGTCTATGATACGCCACTTTATCGTATTTAGTGGGGCTTCCCAAGCACTTTGCGGCCAGAGTGTTATCATCAAATTAAATAAAATCTGCTGTGGGTCGGGTAAGGTATTTTCTAGTCCGTTCAATACGTTGGCGTTAATATCATTATTTTGGTAAGTCAGTGACATGATACGTGTGCCCCAAGAGGAGAAACCTGCCAAAATCACCTTGTCCTTATTCACCTGCAGTTGGACGGGAAGCTGTGAGGATTCGAGGCCTTTTTCACCCTGCCAAGTGGCGCTTATTAACTGACTGGCGGTGAGTTGATAGCCTAGCTCAGCAGGGGCGGGTAAAGCGACAGTGGTTCCAGGTTTTAACTGTACTTGTGTCGAGGCGGCTTGTGGCTTTAGCGCGCAGCCGATAACGCTGCTTAAGACAAACAACACTGCCAAATACTTAACCGCTTGTCTAACGAATAGACTCTTGTGACCAGCACGAGTGGCCATCATTGATTTCATTGACATTATTGCGACTCCCTATGTTCACTTTGGACAAGATCAATCGCTAACGGAGAGAGCAACCAAGCAATGAAAATACCAGTAAGAACGGTGATCCCAAAGCTGTGAATGGCATGCGTATCACTGAGCGATAGTAACCCAAAGGACAGCAGTGTGGTTATCGCAGATAACGTAATGGCAAGCAAGGTGCTGTGGCAGCGCTGCTGTTCGGCAAAAAATAGCGTGTAGTCAATACCGATGCCGATGATTAATACTAACGCGAGTAAATTAAATAAGTTCAACTCGCTACCTGTCGCCGCTGTGACGGCGAGCCCGGCAAGGCAAGCGATAAGTGATGGCAGTAAGATACGAATGGCTCGTTTAATGTCATATCTCCAAACTAATATCACGGCAATGGCGAAGATGGCCAAAGCAAGAAGTTCCATGATTTTGATGCGGTATTGACCAAATAGCTCTGACACTTCTTCAGCTTTATTAAGATAAGTAATCTGTGGTTGTTGCGTTGACAGTGCTTTCACGATGGCGGCGTCGCTGACATCTTTGAGAAGAATGACGGAGGCCACTTGTCCTTCAATTTCGCCAAGGTAGAGAAAACGCAATGGCTCAGAGACGGGATGCTGAAGGTAGTCTGGCAGGGTGACCAGAGTGGGCTGCTCCGCGATTTTGGGGTAACGAGTAAGGTGCAAAGCCTTAGCTAAAGCCTTACCTTGGTCAAGATACAATGACTGGATGAGTGTGAAGTCTTCCACCTGTCTTTGTTGAGATGGCAGGTAGCGGTGAAGGCTTTGATAGCCACTGATTATTTGCGTATCTTGCCAGTCGTTGAGTTGTGATTCGAGTGACTCGAGCGATTGCAACAGCGCTTCATTATCATCGGCGGTGACCACCAACATCTGCTGGGAAGATTGCATGCCCGTTAAGGTTGCAATGAGGGTTTCTTGTTGCTTTAGCGCAGCAGGCATAGCTTGCAATTGATGAATGTCGTCGTTGTAACGTACGTGCGTCATGGCAAATAAACTGAGGAATAAAATGGCGCTTGGTAAGCCCCAAGATACGAAACGGTTTTGCCATGTGGTCAGCCATAGCTGACTCAGTTGTTGACCGGGCAATTGACGTGGTTTACTTGGCGAACGCGCTAAAATAGGGTACCAAGCGACGACAGTGGCATACGCAGAAATCAGTCCTATAGCAGAAAACAGGGCTAATTGCTGCAAGCCTGGGAAAGGGGCGATAAATAGCCCTAAGTAACCAATCAAACTGGTCATTAACCCCAACGTAATCGCAATGAAAATGTGTTTTAGCCCTTTCAGACTATCCCATTTATTGCCTGCAGCAAGCCGATCGGTGAGGAAGTGAAAGGCGTAGTCAATCGAGACTCCGATAAGGCTAGCACCAAATACCAAACTAAATAAATGGACACGACCAAATACAAACGTGGTGACTGCCATGGCAACCAGTAGGCCAATTGAGACAGAAAGTAAGGCAAGGGCAAGCGGCGTCAGGCTGCGAAAAACCATGGCGATCAGCAGCACCACGCCCAGTAATGAGAACACGCCGATAGTACTGATTTCAGATTTGGCACTTCGTGTGCCAAAGTCGGCGTAAAACAACACCCCAGTATGAGCCACGTCCACCTGATAGTGTTGGGTCAGATTTTGCTGCCATTGCTCGATAAGCGGAACCGCTTGCTGAGCTTGCATGCTATAGGGTGAATCGTTGAGTTCAGCGGTAATCAGCAAATAGGTCTTGTCTTGATACTGGGTGGTTAAGTAGCCGTTCGTTAACCCAAATGACGATGAAGAATGACTAATTTGGCTTAGATAGTCACGAAACAGTAAAAAGGGATCGTTTGCCAGCTCTTGACCTGTCACACCAGCAAAGGGGTTGTAAACCGATTGGATAACGCGTTGAGTTTGCGCACTTGGATTATCCTCAAGTCGCGCTCGCTGTGCCGATGTTAATTGCTGCCAACGATGCTGGAAGTAATACTGAGCCCATTGCTGTTGCTGTTTAGCGTCAATTTCAGCGGTGATATTGGCGAAGTAGCCGCTATTTTTAAGTTGATTAGTAAAGGTCTGAGCAGCCTGATAAAGCGCGCTATTATCGCTGTCTTTAGTCGTTTTAAGCGCTTTATCCCTATCTCCTGCAGGAGAATCAGCAGAGAGCACAAACACCACCTTGTCACTCAAACTTGTGGTGACTTTATCAAAAGCACTTTCTGCAATAGGGTTTTGCTCGTTGACGGGCAGTAATTTAAGGATATCGGTTTCAATGGGGGAAACCGAACTAAAGCCCCATTGCTTAACAAGCAAAAGAGTGGCAAATACCACCACACCTAACCATAAAACGGCCAGTTGATGTGAACGAGTTTTGTTAAAGCGGTGACTAGCCGCTTGGCTAGAATTGGAACTGGGCTTGTTCGGCATCCGTTAGGCTCTTTGGTTGATAACGTTGATGACTAAACGTTATGTCAGTTTTGTCACCACGAATTTCTTGTAGAGTTAAGCGTTCAAGATCGTCTTTTCCGCTAATGGTGATGTTGTCAAAAACTGCATTGAGTGGTGCAGCAAGAGGAGTTAGGACCAAGAACCATTGGCCCTGGGATGCCGTAAACTGCATATCAAACTGCTGCTCTAATTGTTGGGTATCACCATGAAATACGGCAAGGAATATATGGCTAAAATAGAATGCCATTGGGTTATCTTCGGCGGTGATCACCTGCGCAGGCTGATCGGCAAAGGTTTGACGTAGCTTGTCTTTTGTTAACACCAATTGGACAGAAAATGGCACTTGCTGGTGCCATAAGAGCCCATTAGTTTTGTCTAGTGTGAACTGTCCCGATGAACTAAGAGGCTGATCAAACATGGCGATATGACGCTGTTGCTCAAAGTCGCCTCGTACTAGCTCATGCTTTGCCAATTGCTGTTGTAAGTCTGTAATGTTACTGACTTGCGCCCATGACAAGGGAGAAAACAGTAGCAGTAGCACGATGAGATTATGACGCCATGTTGCACGAGTCACTAGAGTTGGATTATTTGCCATGATTAACGTGTCCATGTAGATGCCAATGCTCGACTTTTTCGATAAACACGCGAGGGGAAGCAAAACACATCTCCTCGGTTTCAATTGAGACCGCGACTTGAGTGGTGTGGGCTTTGCACATTCGAGTAGCGTTGTCTGCATCGTAGATAACATAGTCGACACGCAGACGATTTTCCCACTCGGTGAGGTGGGCCGTGACGCGAATGTCATGATTAAATGGAATGGCTTTGACGTATTTCACGCGGGTATCTATGATCGGCCAAGCAAATCCCGAGGCTTGCATGGCGCGATAATCATAACCAATTTTGCTCATCAACACGCGACGCGCCTCTTCAAAAAATCGAAAGAAGTTGCCGTGATAGATGACGCCCATTGGATCGGCGTCCTGAAAAGAGGTCACAATTGAGACCTCTGCCGTGAGCGGATGTGTGATGTCAGTCATAGCGTTTCCTAACGGTTAATACCTAACGGTTAATACCTAACGGTTAATACCTATTACTTAATGCCTAATGTTTAGCGCTTAATACAGCGACCAATGACGTTGCTGAATACGGTTCATGAAATGGCGTAAATCCGCTTCCAATGGGCGATCTTCAATCACCATTTCAAACTCACTTAATATCGAATCGCGAATGGCTTTCAGGTTGTCACTCATGTGATGTTCATCGAGCTCATTATGTCGTTTTCGAAGTTCAATCGCTTGTGTTCCTGCAAGTAACGAAGCTGCCGCGACTTGTTCGGTCAGTTCTAATACGCGTAAGCAGTCACGCGCGGCAATCGTGCCCATGCTGACTTTATCTTGGTTATGGCATTCGGTAGAGCGCGAAAATACGCTATCAGGCATGGTGTGTTTCAATGCTTCGGCTGTCCATGCCGATATACCAATTTGCACCGCTTTAAAACCGTGATTGATTGGCTTACGATCGCCTTCAGCGCCAGTTAGGTTATAAGGCAGGCCATTATTGAACTTGTAGTCCATCAATTGCGCCATTTGACGATCCAGTAAATCCGCCAGATTGGCGACGCCGGTTTTTAAGGTATCCATTGCCATCGCAATATGACCGCCGTAGAAGTGACCACCGTGCAGAACACGCTCGTTATCACCATCAATAATTGGGTTATCATTGGCGCTGTTGAGTTCATTCTCTATCAGTTGACGTAGCCATGGTAGCGAGTCTTGAACCACACCAATAACATGTGGTGCGCAGCGAAGTGAGTATCGGTCTTGTAAGCGGTCACTATTGCGAGGTGGGCGTTCGGCTTGTAGATCATCACGTAGCCATGCTGCTATTTGTTGCTGACCCGGATGAGGCTTCACGGCAAACAACGCTTCGTCAAAATGGAAATCGTTGCCATGAATGCCAACGGAAACCATCGCTGTGATCTTTGTGCACAACTGAGCCAGATATTCCGCTCGTTTAAAGGCCAAACACGCAAGCGCAGTCATGACCGAGGTGCCGTTCATTAACGCTAGCCCTTCTTTGGGCTTGAGCGTAATGGGTTTGATGTTTAGTGCTTTGAAGACGTCTTCTGTTGCGCGAATTTCACCTTTGTATAGCACTTCACGCTCACCGATAAGAGCCGCAGCTAAGTAGGAAAGCGGCGTAAGGTCGCCACTGGCACCTACGGAACCTTCTTGCGGAATTCTTGGGGCAATATCATGATTGATGAGTGTGGTGATTTGATTGAGTAGGTCGTGTGAGACGCCCGACATGCCTTGAGATAGCGAACACAAACGTGTTGCTAAAACGGCGCGCGATTGTTCGTGGCTGAGGTTATCACCCAATCCACAACCATGGAATCGTGTTAGGTGCAGAGGTAACTCATCAACGAGGTGCGGCGGAATAGCGACGGTACACGAATCGCCATAACCTGTCGTCACGCCGTAAATAACGCCTTCTTCTTTCAATAAACGCTCTAGGAACGCGACGCTTCGATCGATTTTGGCGACGTAGTCCGGAGAACGATTCATGCTTGCCGATGCGCCCGCCGAAATGGCAACAACATCTTCAATGGAAAGGTGCTCGGCACCAAAAATAATATTAGTGTTCTTCGTCATGATCTTTACTTAACGTCCAAAAGTTGAAAAAGTTATACCACTGTAGCGGCGCTAGCATAGCGTAATGCTCTAAGCGTGCCGCGTAACGTTGTACTACGCTCTCCAATGCGGTTTGTCGTGTACTGCGTGGTAAGGCTATTTTGTCACTGAAGTGTTCAAAATAGACATTAAAATGGGGGGTGGCTTGGTTATCATCGCGAAGACCAAACATGAGATAAACCGGCGCTTTGAGTACCGATGCCAACATAAATGGCCCTTGAGGAAATGGCGCGGGTTTATCGAGGAAATCAGCCCAAACACAACGCTGTTCTTTGCTGGTGGAAGTGCGATCTCCAACAATCACGACCCACTCTCCTTGCTCGATTTTTTGCTGCAATAGGATGGCGGTATCGGGGCCCATATGGCTGACCTGAATAAGGTTGAGTTCGGAGTTCGGATTGACGGCTTTCATCACGGCATTGAAGCGTTCGGCGTGTTCAGTAAATACCAGCGCGTTGATTTTAATATGGCTATAGCGACGACTGAGGGCTCGACACAGTTCTATATTACCAAGGTGTGAGCCCAGTAACAGCACGCCTTGCTTATTATCAATAAGTGGTTGAAATTGCTCTTGGCCATGGATAGTCAGGTTGTCGAGCGAAAAGTCACCTTTCCATGCTGCGAGTTTGTCTAACATCGTATGCCCAAAAGACAGCAAGTGCTGTTGGCTAGTGAGGTTATTTGGCAAAGTAAGGCCGCGACTGTCGGCATAGCTTGTTAATTGCTGTAGATACTGTTCAGACGCGTGACGAGCACGGTGATTTGTTAAATGATAGTAACCGGTCACAAGCGGTAAGATTAGATTAAACGCTCGCCGCCCTAAAAGCTTGTATATCCATAATAAGATATTGATACCCAATACGGTGCCGCGCTCTTTTTGTGTTGACCAGTGTGTGCTAGTCGTTGTTGGCATTGTCGGGTTGCCTTCACTGTGGGATGCGGTGACAACCGGTTCTGTTCGCCTAAAGTGACGGGCGATCAGTGTGGGTATTCGCGGAAGCATGCCGAAAAACAGTTTGGTGTGCATTTTGCTAATTTTGACGTTGTCCCAAAGCGCATCGAAGTGAGAAATGCCGCCTTCAGGGTACATAACACGGGTATCGACAAATTGGATGTCGCAGTCTTGCCAATACATACGAACCAAAATTTCAATATCGAAGTCCATTCGGCTGCCAACGCGAACCTTATCGAGTACGTGGACCGTTTGATCAACAGGATAAGCTCTAAAGCCGCACATGCTATCTTTGATATCGAACGACAGCGTTTCTACCCATACCCAAAAGTGAGTGACATATCGACCATATAGACGAGACTTTGGCACGCTGCTGTCGTAGACAGGTTTGCCTGAAATAAGCGCCGCCGGTTGGGCTTGGGAAGCCTCGATCAGTGAAGGTAGTGATTCAAGATCGTGTTGACCGTCTGAGTCAATTTGAATGGCGTGAGTAAAACCGAGAGCTTTTGCCTGACGAAGGCCCGCCATCACCGCACCGCCTTTACCTTGATTAGTGTCAAGTGTAATAAGAGACACATGTTGTTGCGTGGCGACCTGTGCCAATGCCGCTTTTGTTCGCTGATTGCTGCCATCATCAACCAGTAAAACAGGGTAACTAAACGCCGTCAGTGACCTAATGACGTCTGCAATAGTATCGCCATGATTGAAGCAAGGGACAAGGAAGCAGGGGTTATAGTCGCGGTTTGCTGGTTTGCTATCACTCATGCGGTCTACGAGCTCTCTTTTTTGCGTGTTAGTCACAAGGTGTGCCTAGCTTCATTTTTCCAGAGGAGTGGACGGTGGTGTGTTCGTCCGATACTGAGCTGTATTTGAATACTAACTTTTGTGTGTCTTCATTCCAATTCAGTGACAGTGTGATAATCGCATCAGGTAATATAGGTTCTTGAAACTTGATCACTTCCATTCCTTTAAATGCGCTTGGCACTTGAAGTAGCTCGACAGCGTAGTAAAGCGCCCAGTCTATTTGAGTCACGCCTGGTAACAAAGGGAAATGAGAAAAGTGACCACAAAAGTCAAGAATATCGGCGTCGACTTTCAGGCTTAATATCGCGCTAGGCGATTGTACATCAGATTGTAAAACGGTCGGTTTTCTTTTTGTCATTGTCGTGTCGGCATCCGTCGCGTGAATGTAAAGGGTCTAGGCGCTCTGAAACAGGTTAATGCGTTTCGTTGAATAACGACGCTAGCTCTGAGACTTGTCGTTTCCCTTGGCTATTTAAAGGGATCTCTTGTATCACTCTAAAGCGACGTGGAATGGCAATAGGTTCTATCCATTGCCTTAGCTCAGAACGTAGCAGTAACCAAAATTTGCCTTTACCTAAGCGTTCAAGCTTGTCTTGCCCGGATTGTGACAAAACGATGGCGGCATTAAGGGACAATCGTTGTTCGTTCTGAGCAGAGAATACCGCACTTTCACAAATCCAGTCGAGCTGATCCAAGCGTTTTTCTATCTCGACTAAAGAAATTCGTTTTTCTTCGATCTTGATTATACGATCAGTGCGCCCCTTTAGTTCAAATCGCTCGGCGCTATGCAAGACACAGGCGTCAGCCGTTTGATACCAATTGTCAGGGTCGATATGTGGGGATTTTAATCGTAGACAACCTTCTTGATTTAGTTCGGCTTTGACGCCGGGAAAGAGTTGCCAGTGTTCACCTTCACGGTGCTGTTGCTTAAACGCAATCCCCCCGGTTTCGGTACTGCCGTAGACTTCCGTTGGCAGTTGCGAAAAGAGCGTACATGCATGTTGCGCCGTTGGATATGGCAAAGGTCCACCGGAAGAAAATAACGCACGATAGGGTGACATGGATGTTTGCGTTGAAAGCCGTTTAAGTAATGCTGGGCTACTAATTAAAACGCAGTCTTGGGACGCGTGGCTCATCACTTGTTCTGGATATTCAAGGTTTTGGCAGGCAAACGCTCGTCCGCTGCACAACGGCCAAAGCACTCGAAATAGTAACCCATAAATATGCTGATGGGAGACGGTACTTTCAATAACACTGTTTTTTAAATCCGCCCCCCAAACCGATTCTAAGATGGCGATTTCGGTATTCAGAAGTTGCAGGGTTTTGGTAATTGCTTTTGGTGAGCCACTGGATCCTGAGGTAAATAACACCACTTCGATATGACTGAGTTCAAGAACATCAAAGGTCTTGATGGTATCGTGTTGGCTACCCACGTGAATGGGTTGACACGGATGACCCGCGAGCGGCTCAACGCCATCGTCGTGTAGTAATAGATCAAATTGGCAAGCAAGTTCAGCAAGGGCTGCCGGTTGGTAATTCCCTGGCAAAATCAGAGATTTTCCACTATGACAAATGGCGAGCAGCCCGACAGCAAAGCGATAGCTGTCTTGTGTGCATAGTGCAATGCGCTGAGCAGGAAACGTTGTAATCTGTTGCATTGTGGCGGTGACATCACTCAGCAGTTGTTGCCATGTCCAGTGATGCGTGCCATCAAATGCGACGACATGCTGTTGGCTACGCGCTGCATTAAGTAGGTGTGCAAGAGACTGACATCGATTTAAAGCGGTGTTCGCTTGAATATGGGACGACATAGTAGATTAATCCTCGCGAACAAACTGTCTAATGATCCACTCGCCTGCAAATAAACAACCGGCAGCAAGGTAACTCAGTAAGCCGTTGTAAAGCGTCCAAACCTCAAGTGTTTGAAAGCAGGTATAAAAGGCGATACCAGCATTGATAGTGAAAAACCCGCACCACACCTTGGTGACATTACGAGTATAGCGAATAGCGCTATCAGGCAGGGTGGGTTGCTGGAGACGAGCAAAACGTTCAATGATCGATTGTGGTTGAGTGAGGCTGAGTGCAAAAACGGTGAGCATACAAAGGTTGACGACAACAGGGTAGAAGGTCAGCCATCCGTGCTGTTTGAATACAGCGCCAAGCACACTTAAAGTGATGCCGGTGAGGCCGCTTATCCACGCGAGCTGCTTGAACTCTTTAAGCTTGGTATTATTGCTAGAGGCGATTCTTATCACAAAGACAGTGATAAGAATCATACTGATCGCTTGCAAACCAAATTGCTCTGCGCCGAAGTAGACGGCAAAAGGGTACGCAAAAATAACGATTGCGGACAGGATGGTCAGCAATGGGCGCATTAGTTGTCTTTTAATAGCTCAGTGACAGAGACCACCACGTCATTGACGGTGCGAACGGCTTTGAATTCTTCAGGCTTAATTTTTTTGCCTGTCACTTTTTGTAGGTGTACCACCAGATCAACCGCGTCAATACTGTCGAGATCGAGGTCTTGGTATAGGTGAGCGTCAGGCTGAATATCCGCTTCGTCAATCTCAAAGAGTTCAACGAGAGCCTGTTTTACTTGCTCAAATACTTGCTGTTGGTTTAATTCTGTCATGATGATATCTGTTAATTTAGTGGCTGGTCTGAGACGAAATATAGTTGGCTAGGTTTGCGACAGACGCAAAGTGCTCTCGGGTATTTGTATCATCGGCGTCAATGACGATATTGAAGGTTTTCTTAATCGCCAAGCCAAGCTCTAATGCATCAATAGAGTCTAGCCCTAAGCCTTCGCCAAAGAGTGGAGCGTCAGTTTCGATATCGTCGACTGTGATGTCTTCTAGATTCAAGGCATCAATAATTAGTTGTTTAATCTGATTTTGTAGTGCTTCCACAGGATCTTACTCATCGTTGTTCATTTTTGGGAAAATCGCTTCAGCCAAATAACGGTTCAGTTTTCTTGCGGCTAAAGTCGGGGAGTTCGTTTGCGCGATAAACGGCTCTACGTCAATCTTACCCTTTATTTCAATATGGAAAAAGGGTTTGATCTTTGGGACTTGGTACCACATTTTTTCTTTGGTTAAAAAACTGGGGCTTACTGAGATATGCACCACGCGTAAATCACGTCTTGTTCTAATGGCAATTTGCGCGGCGCCACGTTGTAATTTTGACTCAACACCAGGCGTGGTGCGTGTCCCTTCAGGAAATACCAGCAATACGTTTCCTTGGTCAAAACGCTGATCGCATATCGATATGACATCGTCAGGTGCTTCATTGGGAATATAGCCTGCCGCTCGGACAATATGCTTCATAAAAGGATTGCGCCAAATCGCGCTTTTGACTAGGCAATCACATTGCTCGAGTTGCGAGGCAATTAACACATAGTCAATAAGGCTTGGGTGGTTAGCGACAATTAAACAGTGACGATCTTGCTGGAGACGTTCTGCCCCTGTTATTTTGTAATCTATCGCGCCAGTATGTTTCATCAAACGGCAAAAAAGGTGGAATGAACGTTGGATTAGCGCTTGAACACGGTACTCCCTCACCGTTGGCTCAGAGGTAAGTCGAGCAATGATTGGAATGAGAACAAAGCTAAGAATGAGCCCACCGAAGCCAAATACACTAAAGCAAAATCCTGTGGCGAAGATACGCCAAACTTGATTTATTTTTAGATAGAGTGGTGTCAGTGCCATGAGTCTTACGGGTCCTTGTTGCTATTGAAGTTGTTATAGCGGCTTTTTTTGTGCCGTTGTAGAAGTTAACCAATGCTGCAAAAAACATAATGCTTGTGGCAAATCATTATGTGTATGGCTGGAACTTAACAGCGGAAATGCCAGTGAATCGCCATGAGTTAGCATCAGTCCTACGCTATAGCTACAAAATTGCTTGTCTTCGTACTGCTGATAAATGTCGGGTACTGGTTCATCAAAATCAACCAATAGCACTCGGTGAGTTGGGTGTTCTTCTAGGTAGCTCCACGCCTCAATCATCGCACTGTGGAAGGTGTTGCTTGAAGCGGCGATGGAAGTCACGGGTATGGGTTGTTTCGTGGCGATGGTTGTCAACCCTGCCGCCGTGTTGTGCACTGATTGAGAAAATGCCATAGGAGAGGCGTCATCACCATTAATAATATCTTTTATGAGTTCAGAACTGCGCAGTAGCTCACCATGTCGGCTAGAAAAGACAATATAATCGATAGACGGGTGCTCCATCAATTCGATGGCACACTGAACCGCCAGCTTGCTTAGTGAGCTCATTCTACGGCGCATCATGGCAGGAATTCGATCGACTTCTAGCACCCCTTCCACAGGCCACTGGCCAGTGTGGGACCAAGACAACCAGTCTGCATGGGTATGTAGACCTTTAGACTTAGCGCACCAAGTTTCGATATTAAAAGAAATTATAGGCAGTGGATGAGACATAAGATATTGATTTATTTGCAGGCGACTGGATAATCATATCGTTTTATAAACCAAAATGTAAGGAAATAATATGAAGGCATTTAAGTTCGCAATGGCATTTGTCATGACATTGATATTAGTAGGTTGTGGGCGAGTTCAGCCAGTATTGAATTTCGAAAATGAGCCCGTCGCATATGATTTAACGGCGGAGCAAGTCAAGTCAGTGATCACTAAAGCGGCTGAGAATCGTGGCTGGGTGGTGTCAGAAACCAAAGCAGGTGAGTTAAACGCGACCATTTTAGTTCGCAGCCATGAAGCTATAATAGACATTCCTTACACAAAAAAATATTATTCAATCACTTACGTTGATTCAAAAAATTTAAAAGCAGCAGATGGTGAAATTCATCGTAATTACAACCGCTGGATCAATAATTTGAATACTGATATAAGAAAGCAACTTGCCGCGACGGCAGCATCAAAATAATTAATTAGATAGTAATCGGGATTTTACGTGTCAGAACAAAATATTGATCCATACAATGCGTTTGAAGCAAAGACGGCCGCTCAAGAACTGTCTTTTGCTCCGATTGTGTTTCAAGCCGCTCGTACCTTAAGAGATTTAGGTGTTTTAGCTGAACTTGATAAAGCGGGTGAGAAAGGGCTTTGTGCCGAAGATATTGCTCAAGCGACGGGTGTGTCTGAGTACGGGGTAAAAGTGCTGCTCGATATGGCGATCAGTGCGCATATTGTGTTGTGGAATAAACCCAACTACTCATTGGCGAATATGGGGCACTTCTTACTCCATGATGGCATGACTCAAGCCAACATGGATTTTACCGCAGACGTTTGTTACGCCGCGATGATGCATTTAACTGAATCCATCAAAGAAGGTAAACCTGCAGGGTTGAAAGAGTTAGGAGAGTGGGAAACCATTTATCAAGGCTTATCTCAATTACCTGAAAAAGCGAAAGAAAGCTGGTTTAAGTTTGACCATTTTTATTCTGATCGTTCGTTTCCGATATTGCTAAAAGAAGTGTTCAGCCTTGAACCTAAACACATCGTAGATATTGGTGGCAATACGGGCAAGTGGGCGTTGCAGTGTTGTGGTTACAATGATGATGTTGAAGTGACCATTGTTGATTTGCCGCAGCAGCTTAATGTGGCGATGAAAAATGTTGCTGATAATGGCTTTGCTGATCGCGTTCATCCCTTCCCTGCTAACATGTTGGATAAATCTCAGGCATTACCTGCGCATGCTGATGTGTGGTGGATGAGTCAATTCTTAGATTGTTTTTCGCCGATGGAGATTCTGACCATTTTGAAAAACGTACGAGCTCAGCTTGCCCCTGGCTCGACGGTTTATATTTTAGAACTGTTTTGGGATGCACAAAAATACGATGCCGCCTCATTTAGTCTAAACGCTACGTCATTGTATTTTACTTGCCTCGCTAACGGTAATAGCCGTTTCTACCGTAGTGAAGATTTCTTAGAAATCGTTGAAGCTGCTGGACTTGAGGTAACAGAGCGTACCGATAACATAGGGCTGGGCCATACGCTATTGAAATTGAAAGCGTGTGATTAAGTGTTTTGTGGTTAAGTTTTTGTGATTAAGTGTTTTTGATTAAGTACTTACGAATCAGGATTGACATGTGGCGTGAAAGGTATGAATGATTTTTGATGCATAACTGATTGGAGTAACGACGTTGCTTGGCGATACACTTTTGTGATGGACGAGAGTCCTGTCGAATTATCGTTATTATGAGTAAGGTCGATTATATGTCTAAAGTTATTTTTCGCGCAGCGTTAGTGCTTACTATTATCGTGAGTACGGGGTGTGTTACCCGCAAAATCCCTGTGGAACCTGGAGCAGAGAAAGTTCACGCAATCTCTGCTCTTACCCAACAAGGGATGAGTTGTGAGAAGGTCGATACCTTCAAGTTTGAAGATGGACACCCGAATAATTTTTATCAGTACATTAAGAACACAACGTATATGTTGGGTGGCACACACTTTCAGATTGAAGACGTGATTAAAACCCGCAAAGGGCGACCTGTTGGTGCGCAGGTTACGGCGTATCACTGCCAATCAGTGGCTTCTAGCGCTAATCGCGGATAGTGTGAGTACAAAAATCGATATTGTGAATTCAATGTCGGCTTTTTTTATTTAAGCAATTAGGCAGCTAAGCAACTAAACCAGTATCTACTGCTAACATGACGGAAATCTTAATCCCCAACGTTGGTTGTAAATTAGGTTGCGCATACATTCTATCGACTTTATCGATAGGCGCTATTTGGTTTTGAATACGGTAACGATTATAGTCGCGTCGAATTATGATTGTTATTGTCAGAGCCTAATAAATGTTTAAAGTAGTTTGTACCACACTGTTACTCCTCATCACTTTGATGACCACAGGCTGTGTGACGAGAAAAATTCCAGTAGACCCTGAAGCGACCAAAGTTCGAATGATGTCTGATTTCACCGAGAAACACATGCAGTGTGAAAAGATAGACACATTCGTGCTTGAAGACGGGCACCCGAATAATTTCTATCCGTACATTAAGAACACCACGTACATGTTGAGTGGCACTCATTTTAATGTGGATAAAGTGATTAAAACTCGTAACGAGCTTCCAGCCGGGGCACAAGTTTCGGTTTATCATTGTAAGTAAATACCGTAAGAGTAAGCGCTCGCCTTTTATGTGAAAAGAGCCGACATTGTGTATGCAATGTCGGCTCTTTGGTGAACATGGTTAATTACTGCTTTGCTTGAACAATCAACGTTGCCAGTTCAGCAAATCCATATCCACCATTGTTCACAGTGATATAGCTTGGTTTTGCACGGAGTTGTGGTAGCCATCGAGTAATATTGTTGACGCCAAATGTCATGGGAAGCCATGCGAACATAGACTCGTCATTGAGGGAGTCACCAATGTAGGTGATGTGTTCGAGAGGTAAGGATTCTTGTGACAATTGTTGTAGGAGTAACTGCTCACTCGTCACTTGTTTACTGTGCTCGCCAATCCACACGTTAATATGAATCGAACTTTGTGTGGCTTTTACCTTATGACCTTCAATCGACAATTGACGAATACGCGCCAGTAACTCTTGGCATGTGTCGCGATCAACCGCATCGCGGTCTTGGCCAATATTGATGGCGACATCGCAGTAGCGAAACGCTTGGTCATTAGCAAAATCAATATCGGGGTAGTCACGCAGAAGTTCTTTTAATGCCTCTAGCAATTGCGCTTGCTGATGCTTCATTGTTGCCATGGGCAACGTTGACTCAATGTGAAACCCTTGACGGTTTTTCTGCATGGAAAAAGCGCCATTTTCGCCAATCACACTATGAACAGGCCATAATTTTGCGATTTGGTCACACCATCCTGCACACGCGCCTGTCACCGCAATAACATGAACACCCACCTCCTTGAGTTGCGTTAGTGCTTCAAGGGTTTGAGCGGGTAGAGTGCCTTGCCATGTTAATGTGTCATCAACATCAGTGAGCAACCATTGAATTCGTTTCAACGCTTCAGTCGGTGCCTCTGTTAATGGCTGCGGACTTTTAAGCGGTTGAGGCACAGCCGACGTGGTGGGAGGCAACATATTGTTCAGGGTGCTAGGCATTGATGACCTCTGGCTTGTCTGCCGCATGAGCATCAAACGCAATGCGTTTTTCAGTCGTAGAGTCAAATAAGTGGACATGATTTAGGTCGATATCCAAACCCAGAATATCACCAATGTTGATGTTGCTGTGTCCTTCAACGCGCACAACCAGCTTTTGTGCTTGGTTATCTTGAGTCTGGCAGTAGAGAAGTAAATCGGCGCCCAGCGATTCAACCAGTTCCACTTCGACTTCAAACCATGGGTCGGCGTTGGCAATGGTGAGATGTTCAGGGCGTAGGCCTAACTTGATTGCTCCTAGGTCGAGCGATTGAGTCTGGCTTGGCAGTAATGCGTGTCCAAGTTGCAGCCCCTCTGCGGTGACGTTTGCATCGAGTATGTTCATGGATGGCGAACCGATGAACGTTGCCACAAACATGGAGGCTGGGTTGTCATAAATTTCTAATGGGGTGCCGACTTGCTCGACATTTCCTTTGTTGAGCACCACCAATTTGTCGGCGAGTGTCATTGCCTCGACTTGGTCATGGGTGACGTAAACCGATGTGGTTGCCAGCCTGCGTTGCAGCTTCTTAATCTCAAGACGCATTTGCACACGTAACTTAGCGTCCAGGTTAGACAGTGGCTCGTCAAATAGAAACACTTTTGGTTCTCGAACGATAGCTCGACCCATCGCGACGCGTTGGCGTTGCCCTCCGGAAAGCTCTTTGGGCTTGCGGTCAAGCAAGTGTGAAAGTTCCAGCATTTCTGCCGCTTCATCCACTAAACGCTGGATTTCCGCTTTGGGGGTTTTACGGTTACGAAGTCCGTACGCCATGTTATTGAACACCGACATATGTGGGTAAAGCGCATAGTTTTGGAACACCATCGCAATGTCTCGTTCACCCGGTTCAAGGTGGTTGACGACGGTGTTATCGATAGTGAGTTCACCGGAGGTGATTTCTTCCAATCCCGCTATCATGCGAAGGAGTGTTGATTTTCCACAGCCACTAGGGCCAACAAGCACCACCATTTCACCATCATTGATGTCTAGGTTTAACTTTTGGACCGCTTGATAGCCATTTGGGTACGATTTTGCGATGTTTCTAAGAGTGAGCGTTGACATTTATTTCTCCGAATCTACTAGGCCTTTGACGAATGCTTTTTGCATGCCAATAACAACGATGACAGGGGGCAGCATAGCGATGATGGTGGTCGCCATAATTTTGTTCCATTCCACGACGCCATCGACGACGCCTAGCATTTGTTTGATACCCATGACAATGGTGAAGTATTGAGTATCGGTGGTGATCAGTAATGGCCAAAGATATTGGTTCCAGCCATAAATAAAGGTAATGACAAATAGAGCGGCGATATTGGTTCTCGACAAGGGCAGTAAAATATCAATAAAGAACTTGATAGGTCCCGCACCATCCATACGAGCCGCTTCGACTAACTCATGGGGGACGGTTAAAAAGAATTGACGAAACAAAAACGTCGCCGTTGCACTGGCGATCAGCGGTATCGTTAGGCCAGAAAACGAGTTGAGCATATTAAGATTCGTAATGACTTCAAATGTCGGCATGATACGTACTTCAACGGGCAGCATGAGCGTGAAGAAAATCATCCAAAACGCCAACATACGACCGGGGAATCGGAAAAATACCACGGCATAGGCCGATAAGATGGAGATGGTGAGTTTCCCGACAGTAATGCAGAGTGCCATGATGAGCGAATTAAACAGCATGTGCGTAATGGGCAAGGCGGAGTTGTTGTAAGTACTTTCGTTGCTCCACAGCTCTCTAAAGACACTAAACCCTAGGTCGCCAAACCAAAGTGGCGTGCCCGTGGCAAAAGCGGTGTTGTCATGAGTTGTCGCGACTAGCGCGACCCAGACCGGCAGCGCAATAGAGAGAATGCCAAGAATCAAAATGACATGACAAAAAATCGCAAATAGGGGTCTTCGTTCAACCATTAGTATGCCACCTTCTTTTCTACATATTTAAATTGGAACACAGTAAGCAGAGCAACTAACCCCATCAAAATAACGGACTGCGCGGCTGATGAACCGAGATCGAGCCCGATAAATCCATCGTTATACACTTTGTACACTAAGGTCGACGTGCTATTGCTCGGCCCGCCTTGAGTCATCGCGTGTATTACCGCGAACGTATCGAAAAAGGCGTAGACAAAATTCACCACCAATAGAAAAAAGCTGGTGGGTGAAATTAGGGGGAAACTGATGGTCATAAAGCGTTTAATTGGTCCGCTTCCGTCAATCGCTGCGGCTTCGTGCAAGGATTTAGGTACCGATTGCAATGCAGCGAGAAAAAATAGGAAGTTGTAGCTAATCTGCTTCCATGTTGAGGTAATGATGACCATCCACATCGCATGGCTGCCGTTCAATGTTGGGTTCCAGTCCACACCAAACCAGCCTAGCATTTCCGTCACGACACCAATGGTCGGGTCAAAGAGAAAGAGCCATAGCGATCCTGCAACAACGGGGGCAACGGCATAAGGCCAGATGAGAAACGTGCGGTAAAAGGTTGAACCACGCACGATCTGTTCCGCAAATGCCGACAGAATCAGGGCGCTGATCAAAGCGAGAAAAGCCACGCTGATACTAAATTGTAACGTGGTAAGAAATGCATCTAGATAATAGCTGTCGTTGAAAAGGGTAATGAAGTTTTCTAATCCAACGAATTCTTTACTCAACCCAAACGCGTCTTCAAGTTGCGAGGATTGGAAAATAGCCTGACCCGCAGGCCAGATAAAAAAGACTAATGTGATAAATAGCTGGGGCGCGATCAGCGCAACAGGTAACCACTTATTTTTAAATACAACAGGAGATGACATACAAGTGTTCCAAGGTACTGCGGCAAAGCAAAATATCGCCACCGATAACGGTGGCGACTAATTATGTTTGTTATTTTTGTGTACGTTCAAAGCGACGAAGTTGTTCGTCACCGCGACGAACGGCATTGTTGAGCGCAGTTTTGGCCGATGCTTTTCCTGCCCAAACAGCTTCAAGTTCTTCATTGATAATGTCGCGTGTTTGTAAGAAGTTACCGAAACGAATCCCTTTAGAGTTCACCGTTGGCGTGGTCGACGTCATCTGAACGACTGCAGTGTCGGTACCTGGATTAGATTGGTAAAAGCCTTGTTGCTTAGTGAGCTCGTAGGCGTCTTTAGTAATGGGTAGGTAGCCGGTGAACTGATGCCAGTCGGCTTGTACTTCTGGGCTTGATAGGTAGCTAAAGAATTTGGCAACGCCTTTATACTCTTCATCAGAGTGGCCACGAAGTACCCAAAGAGAGGCACCGCCAATGATGGTGTTTTGTGGCTTTTCAATCAGTGTATCGTCATAAGGCAGCTGCGCGACGCCAACATCGATACCTTTCATGTTTTCTTGGATGCCAGCCAGACCCGCTGATGAGCCCATTGTCATACCACACTCTTGTGTATAGAACAGAGGCATACCGTCAGATTGGCGACCGCCATATTTAAAAATACCCGCTTTTGACCATTCTCCCATCTGTTCGATGTGTTTAACAAATGGTGTTGCGTTGAATTCAAACTGAGTATCTACGCCGCCGAAACCATTGTTGTTGTTGGCAACGGCAATATTGTTTCGAGCGCCAAAGTTTTCAATTTGTGTCCAAGATTGCCAGGTTGTTGTAAAGCCGCATTGCGCACCAGATTCCATCAGCTTACGTGAAACCGACTCCATCTCCTTCCACGTTTTTGGTGCTGCATTAATGCCAGCCTTTTTGAACATGTCTTTGTTGTAGTACATGACAGGGGTTGAGCTGTTGAACGGCATGGATAGCATTTCACCATCATTGGTGGTGTAGTAACCCGTGACGGCCGCAAGATAGTCATCTGTATCAAAGGGTTCTTTGGTATCTTCCATCAGTTCGTAGACGGGGTAGATCGCTTGTTTCGCCCCCATCATTGTTGCGGTACCGACTTCAAATACTTGCACAATCGCAGGTTGCTCTTTTGCTCTAAACGCCGCAATAGCGCTTGTCATAGTTTCTGCGTAGCTGCCTTTATAAACGGGCTTTATCTCGTATTCTGATTGGCTGGCATTAAAGTCGGCGGCGATTTCATTGACCTTTTGACCTAGCGCACCGCCCATTGCGTGCCACCATTCTACTTCTGTTTTAGCGTGAACTTGTGTACTTAAAAGTGCGGTTGTTAATGCTAAACCAGTAAATGTCTTAATTGACATGAGATCTTCCTTATCTGAGGACATCAATATTGTGGTAGTAAGATTTGATGGGAATAATAAACAGCCACCAAAATGTTCACTTGAAAGTTAAATGAACTTAATGACGCTTTAGTGACATTAAAATGAAGTTAATTTTTCGGTTTTGTTCACTATTGCTCACTATTAATGAAATAAAATCGTAACGTTAATCTGAGATTCTTCGATTTGAATTAATGAGACAGAGAAGAGTATTCATGAAGTTAACCGCACATAGAGGTGTATCTAGTATCGCGCCAGAAAATACATTGGCGGCGTTCAATTTGGCGAGGCAATATGGTTGTGACTGGATTGAACTTGACGTTCAGTTGAGCGCGGATAATGTTCCTATGGTCATCCATGATAAAACGGTAGACCGATGCAGTAATGGTAGTGGCTTGGTTTCTCAAATGACTCAACAAGAATTGAAACAGTTAGACGCGGGTTCTTGGTTCGATTCGCAATATAATAAAGAACAAATTCCGACACTTAGCGAGGCATTGTTGTTAGCCAAAGTTAATGGGACTAAGGTTAATATTGAAATAAAACGCTACCCAGATGATGACGCGTTTGAACTTTGCGACCAAATAAAAAACGTCATAGATGCGCATAATTTGACGTTGTCGGATTTGCTTTTTTCTAGTTTTGATAACGTTGTATTAAAGTATCTTGGTGTTATATTGCCAGAGATAAAGCGTGGTCAGCTGTGGCAGAGTATTCCAGATAATGCCAGTGAGATACTATTAGAAATAGAGGCGTTTAGCGTGCATTGTGATTATCGCTACTTGTCTAGAGGACAGGCCTATAATATTAAGGCATTGGGTTACGATCTCTATTGTTACACGCCTAATAGACCGGGAGAAGTATCTGAATATTGGGAGTGGGGTGTGGATATGATGATTACTGATAAGCCACAAGCTTATCATTCTTTGGGTTTTATTCCGCAGGATCCGGTTGAATGTGAGACGTTGTAATAATGCATAAATTAAGTCTTCGTCAGCAATCTATTGTAGATAAAATTCATCTTCAGGAATATTGCGCCATTGATGATTTAGCCCGCTGCTTTGACGTGACGACTCAAACGATAAGGCGAGATATAAACGAGTTGTGTCGTTTAGGATTAGCCTGTCGTCATCACGGAGGTGTGGGTTTACCGGCGATGTTGGCGAACCGCAGTTATGTGTCACGTCAAACCACAAATAAAGACGAAAAATTGAGTATTGCCAAGCAAGTGGCTCAGCATGTCCCGAATGGTAGTACGGTATTTCTAGGTATTGGCACGACCATTGCGATGATTGCAGAGCAATTAATTACCCATCAAGAGTTAAGAGTGGTCACGAATAATTTTGAAGCGGCGCATGTCCTGTCTCAGTGCGATCATATCGAAACTTGGGTACCCGGAGGGCGGGTTCGAACCAATGATCGAGATGTTGTTGGTGACCACGTTGTCCCATTTTTTGACCTGTTTTCCGCCGATATTGGGATTGTGAGTTGTGCTTCTATACGTGCCGTTGAAGTGTCAGCAGGGCCACAGCCAAGTGGGTTTGTGACGACGTCTGGCGAGCAGCAAGATTATTCTTTTGAACATGAACTCAGAGAGGCGGCAGTCAGCCAGAAAATTATTGCAGGCGCGAGTGAAAAATGGCTGGTGGCGAACAGCTCTAAATGGCAAGGTAAAGCAAACGCTAAAATCGCGCCACTGAGTTATTTCGACCGTATATTTAGTGGTCATCATTCTCAACAGTCTAATCCAGCCACATCATTAACGGCGGATAGAGTGACGTACGGTTAAGTCAATGAAGAGGCGTGCTATAAAATGGATTGGATTATACTAATGGTCACTGAAATATGAATTAAGTGGCGTATTTTTGTCGTAACACTTAATGTATTGGAATAAGAAAGTTAACTTGTTGATTATAAATGAATCGCTTGGAGAGCTTATAGATATCATACGATTTGTTTCAAATTTTCGCTCAAAAACCCCACGATAATGTTCAGTATTTACTCAAATTAGCGTAATATCCCAGCAATTGTAAATGCGTTATTGAACGTATAAATTGATTTATTGAGCTAACCTGTTGTAGTAATGATTAAAAATATTATTTCCCCTCTATGGATGTTTGCTTTCATAGCGGTTTTGGCGTTTTCATATAATGCTCGCAGCGAAACGGAATTATCACCCTACCATACACCGAAAAAGGTAGAGACGGATAAAACGCAAGTTGAGCGTATATATGATAGAGCAGCATTAGATGGCGTGGTTGATTTTCAACTATTTAAAGACGCCTATATCGCGTATAGCCAAACGCCAGAAAAAAAGAAACCGTTGCTGACGATTATCGATTATTCGAAACCTTCAACGGATAAACGTTTTTATGTTATTGATCTAGCTAAAAAAGCGTTGATGTATAACACGTATGTTTCCCATGGTGTGAATAGCGGTGCTAAACAAGCCACGGCCTTTTCTAATGCGATTAATTCTCGAAAAACGTCATTAGGTACTTTTGTTACCGATACGACTTATTACGGCTCTAACGGCTACTCGTTACGGCTAGATGGTTTGAGCCGTGGTGTTAATGATAATGCGAGAGATCGCTATATCGTTGTTCATGGCGCAGACTACGCTAATGAATCATTCATTAAAAAGAATGGCTATTTAGGTCGCAGCTGGGGTTGCCCTGCATTACCGGAGGCGTTATCTAAAGAGATTATAGATACCATCAAGGGTGGTAGTGTGATCTATGCAAGCTCATAGCATGTAAGCTGATCTTATCGGACCATGAAAGCCAAAAAATACCGAGTTTAATACATTGTTTGTGATTAGCTCGGTATTTTTTTATCTATTACTTTCAAATTATTAAGCGACTGGCTTAGTTACAGCTACTGACTTAGTTACAGCTACTAACTTAGTTACAGCTACTAACTTAGTTACAGCTACTAACTTAGTTACAGCTACGCGCTTAGCTTAAAGGCAGACACTTCGTTGACCAGCTCTGACATTCGCGACTTTACTGTACTCATTTCGTTATGAAGATTAGTGACCGTTTGATTAGTGCTTTCAACAAGAGACAATAGATTGTCGATATCGGAATCAACCGATAGCGTGGTTTGAGACTGTTCTTCTGAAGCGGTTGCAATACTGGTGTTGAAATCGGTGATTTCTTTTACTGTCACCGTGAGCGCATCCATCATTTCGTTGGTTTCAGATACCATGGTTTGTGTAGTGTAGCTAGCATCTCGGCTACGCTGCATATTGCCAAAGGAGGTTTTGGCGTTATCACTGATGTTGTCTAGAAGGTGTCGAATGTCTTCTGTGGACTGTTTACTGCGTTGTGCCAACGTTCTCACCTCGTCTGCGACGACAGCAAACCCACGTCCTTGTTCGCCAGCTCTGGCAGCTTCAATCGCCGCGTTTAACGCAAGAAGGTTAGTCTGCTCTGAAATCGCATTGATAGTGTCGAGAATTTCAGTGACATTTGCCATTTGCTGCTCAAGGCTTTCTAAGCAGGTATAGGTGTCGTTGACACTTTCAATAAGACCCGTGGTTGTGGCTAGCGATTGTTCGCCGTGTTGATGACACTCTATCGCTTTATCTTTGACACTATCGGCACTGTGTTGCGCATCCACGGTGATACTGGCCACTTCTTGGCTAGTTTGCGACATTTCAGTCATCGCTGTTGCAATGTTGTCACAACGAAGGTGCGTCTGTTGGCTAGCTTGTTGTGCTTGGCTGACCAATTCCGTCATGGTCTTCATTTCTTGTTCAGTGCGATTGGCGACCTCAAGCGATTTACGCAATGCTTGGCTTAGACTGTCAGTGAGGTGATTAAAATGAAGGGCAATTTCACCCAACTCATCATTTTTGTTGCTAGTCAGTTTAACGGTTAGGTCTTTGTTTTTGGCAATGTGATCCAGTTGCTGACTAAATTGGCGAACCCGCTGGCGAATCGTCCGAACGGAATGAAACGCGAGTAGAGTTAATGGCACCACCACAAATAGTGCGAGAGCAATATAGGAAAAGCGAGCTTGGCTCGCTTGCGCTTTGAGTTCAGCTGCGGTCTGAGAAATATCCAGAGTAAAGGTATCGCGCAGAGTCTTGACTAACCCAATTCGTTTTGTTGCTAACGAGAACCAGGTTTGAGGAGTAGGACCCGTTAACGTGGTAAGGCTGTCTTTTTGGCTCAGGTACTGCTGTTGGATGTTATTGACGTCTTTCCAAGTTTGACTGCGAGTAATGGCGAGAAGTTGTTGCTTTATATCGCCTTGCAATAAAAGCTCTGCTTGTCTTAACGCTTGCTTTTCAGTGGCGATATAAGTACTGATATTGCTGTAAGCGTCTAATGAAGAGTGCTGCGCTGCAAAGGCACCGTTGAGCGCACCGCGCGCTTTTCCTGCCTCTTCCTTAATCACCAATAACGCCAGCAAGCCCTGCATTTTTAATTTGAGCTGTGAGTCGCTAATTTGAGTCAATAACACGGATAGGTTATCAAGGGCGAGGCTATTGATGTTGGTGTAGAAAGCAAAAGGTGAATCTTGGATGGCGAGACTGTCGACTTGAGCGCGTATTTCACCTCGTCGCTCAAGTTGTTGCTTGATATCCCTCATCAGGTTGCTAAACAGCGTCGAGTCGATATGCATAGGTTGAAAAGCAATGAGGTTTTGATACGCAAGGTCGGCATTTTTGCGCTGTTTTTTAAGGGCGTCAGCTTGTGTGCCTTGGCCTTTAGTGGCGAGTACACCCGCAGTCAATCCTCGCTCGACCGCAAACTGGTGAGCGACCTCATCATAAAGGTGAAATAACTGAACCGATTCTTCAGAGGTGTCAGCGGCTGAGACTTGCTGACTGGTTTGGTTAATTTGTATTCCAATTAAAAAGATGAGTAGAGACGTGGGAATGAGAAATACAACAAGAATCGTATTTTTAATATTGAGCGAACGTAGCGACCTGAGCATGAATATAACCCTATGCAATATGTTTGCGATGAAGTTAACAAAAATTGTTATAGACTGAAAAGAGGTTGCAGAGTTATTTTATAGAACAATGATGTAGCGCAAGCGTAGTCAAAACATTGACTTAGTGTCAAAAATCCGGCTAACCATTAAGTGGTAGCTCGTCGATGGTGTGACTGTTGTGGCGGTAAGGCGATGGTTACTGCACCATTAAAAAAGCCATCTTGCGATGGCTTTTTTAATCAATAATAACGGCTTAATAAGCCGTCTAGTTATTGTGACTTCGCAACCGTATTGGTTGGTTTTGGCTTACGTCTTCTTGGGGCATTGCCAGGGCGGGCGTTCGCGCCGGAACGAGCATTCGGTTTGCCGCCATTTTTGTTATTTGACTCAGAGTTGCCAAATTGTCTCTGCTTGGTTTTTTGATGGCTATTCGTTGGACGTTGACCATCTGTGTGTTCTGTTTTTGGCTGTTTTGGTTTCTTCGGCTTTTTAGGCTTCATTGCGCGAGTGTCTGTTCTTGAAGCTGGTAGCGCATGAACAGGCTTGAAGCCTTCCATTTCATGTCGCGTTAACACTTCGCCAATCAGTCTTTCTATGGAAAACAGCTCTTTCGCTTCGTCTGCACAAACCAGTGAGTAGGCTTTACCGGTTTCACCAGCGCGACCAGTTCGGCCGATACGGTGCACATAATCTTCCGAAACATGTGGTAAATCAAAGTTGACGACTTGCGGCAACTGAGGAATATCTAAGCCACGAGCCGCAATGTCAGTCGCCACTAACACGCGGATTTGCCCAGTTTTAAACTGTTCCAGTGCCTTGGTTCTTGCGCCTTGGCTCTTATTACCGTGGATTGCCATCGCAGAGATGTTTTTGCCTTCTAAAAAGCGAGCCAAGCGGTTGGCACCATGCTTCGTTTTGCTAAATACGAGCACTTGTTTCCAGTCACCTTGTTCGATGAGCTTAGCCAGAATCGCTGACTTTTGGTTTTTGTCGGAAACATAGATGCTTTGCTCAACCAATTTAGTGGTTGAGTTAGGTGGGTTTACTGAGATTTCGACCGGATTGTGTACTAAGCCTTTTGCTAAAGAGCGAATTTCTGGCGAGAAGGTTGCCGAGAAAAGCAAGTTTTGACGCTCTTTTGGTAATAGGTCGAGGATCTTTTTAATATCACGGAAGAAGCCCATATCGAGCATACGATCGGCTTCATCCAATACGAGTACTTCAAGCTGTGAAAACTTCACTGCATTCTGGCTGTAAAGATCAAGCAGACGACCCGGTGTCGCGACCAGGACATCGCAACCTTTACGAAGCTTTTGCATTTGCGGGTTTGCCTTGACGCCACCAAATATAACGTTCGATGTTGTTGGCAGGTGAGCGCCATACTTAACTACACTATCATGTACTTGAGCAGCAAGTTCACGCGTTGGCGTCAGGATGAGTGCACGTACGTGGTTGCTTTTTGCCCTTTGTCCAGCGCTCAACTTCTCAAGTAACGGTAGCGTGAATCCTGCAGTTTTGCCTGTTCCTGTTTGAGCGGCAGCCATGACATCTTTGCCTTCAATAATGGCAGGAATGGCTTTTTCTTGAATTGGCGATGCTTTGGTGTAGCCAAGCTCGTCGATAGCGCGAAGAAGTGGAACAGATAATCCTAAGGATTCAAAACTCATAGTGGTACTCAGTAAGTGGGATAGGAGAGTGGGATCTCAAAGTGGATACTACCGGGGTAGGTGTATCTTTTTTGCGCCCATATACCCTAAGATAGGGCAAGGCGCGCTATTTTGCGTGCTTTCGAGTCGAACATCAATACAATTCTCAGTTATTGGTGGCTTGAAATTGACCATGATGACGTTTATATTGTCGCCGCCCACAGGGCACACCCTAAAATGCACACCGCCATCCTGCCATTATTGGTGCATTTATATTGGTGTTTTGAACCCCCATGCAAACTACAATTCGTCCTTTTTTACCTCGTTTTACCCGCGAATCGGGAGCGTTAATGACGTTGTCGACGCCCATTATTTTGACCCAGCTTGCGACCCAAGCGATGGGTTTTGTCGATACCACAATGGCTGGGCAGGTGAGCCCAGCTGATCTGGCTGCGATAGCGCTAGGCACCAGCCTTTGGATCCCAGTGTTATTGCTTTTGCGCGGCATTATTATGGCGTTAACGCCAGTGGTGGCGTTTCACCGTGGCGCCCGTGATTTTGACAGCATTTCTGTAGAATTTGTGCAAATGCTTTGGCTCGCTCTAGCCTCAAGTGTTTTGCTGATTGGCTATTTATTAAGTGCTAAACCGATCTTGCAATGGATCGGTGTTGCCTCTGAAATCATCCCTATTGCCAGCGACTATGCGTATGCTCTAGCGTTTGGCGTACCGGGCATCGCTCTGTTTTATACCTTAAATGGCTTTTGCGAAGGAATGAATAATACCAAAGCGCCGATGATCATTTCGGTCTTGGGTTTGCTCGTCAATATTCCTGTGAACTATGTCCTTATTTACGGCAAGTTTGGTTTGCCAGAAATGGGCGCCGTAGGCTGTGGTTGGGCGACAAGTCTCGTGTATTGGATGATGTCGGCGTTGTTGTACTCTTATATTAAAGGGCACCATCATTTTAAAACGATTTTGCGTTTTAAAGACACGAAGCCGCGAGCAAAAGAAATTGGTCATTTGGTTAAATTGGGGCTACCAATTGGGATGAATATTGCCGTGTGTGGCAGTATTTTTGCCGTGATTGCGTTGTTGATTGCACGGATTGGTGCAGAAAACGTTGCTGCAGCTCAGATTGCCCTGAATATCTCTAGTATGACGTATGTGATTCCAATGAGTATTTCATTTGGTATTACGATTCGTGTTGGTCATGCTCTTGGGGCTAAAGACCATTCGGGTGCCGTCGAGCGCAGCCAGTTCGGTATTCTAGTGGCGGCGTTAATGTCATTGTTGTCGGTGGCGATGTTTTTGTTGTTCCCTGAAGTG
Source organism: Vibrio qingdaonensis (assembly GCF_026191675.1). Classification (GTDB taxonomy): domain Bacteria; phylum Pseudomonadota; class Gammaproteobacteria; order Enterobacterales; family Vibrionaceae; genus Vibrio; species Vibrio qingdaonensis. Next base: position 75,992 of record NZ_JAKRRY010000002.1, read on the forward strand.
ATCATAAGGCTCTATACCACTGATCCAGCGATTAGCGCGACCGCGGCAACGTTATTAATCTTTACTGCTATGTATCAATTTAGTGATGCGCTGCAAACGTCAGCAAATGGTGCGTTGCGCGGCTATAAGGACACCAAAGTACCGATGTTTCTTGCTATTGCCTCTTATTGGGGGCTTGCGCTGCCGATTGGGGTGGTATTAGGGTTAACGGACCATATTGTTCCAGCAATGGGAGAAGAAGGGTTTTGGGTCGGAATACTGACCGGGCTAACGGTTGCGGCAGCCTTAATGTTGTTTCGTCTACGAATTGTCATTCGCCGTTATTCAAACAACCAGGATGTTTCAGCCGCGTAATTAGCAAGGCCGAAACCAAACAGCCCGAGCTTTTATACTCGGGCTTTTTCTTATTCCATTACACGACTATTGCGCCATTTTGGTACGTGAGTTTATCGTCTATATCACTTCCTAAAAGAACGGGCCCATCGAGGTCAACAATCTCAGCGTTGTTGGCGATTGGTAGGGCGGCTTTCATCGCCAAAGAGGTGCCAAGCATGCAGCCTGACATAATACGCATCCCCGCTGCTCGCGCTTGCTTTTCCAGTGCTAAGGCTTCGGTGAGTCCACCCGTTTTATCCAGCTTGATGTTGATCATTTCATAGCAGCCAATTAAGGCGTCAAGTTCGGCGCGAGTATGGCAGCTTTCATCGGCGCAAAGTGGAATAGGGTGGGGAATACCCGTAAGCAAATGATCTTGCCCGCTTGGTACGGGTTGCTCGATCATCGTAACATTCAGTTTGGCAAGGGCGTTAAAAACGGTGACTAGATTCAATGTTTGCCAAGCTTCGTTAGCATCAATAATGATTTTTGCCTTGGGAGCGGCTGCACGAATCGCGCGAGTCTTTTCAATCACCTCATCAGCATCAAGCTTAACCTTAAGTAAGGTGGCACCATTTTCAACATACTCTTTTGCTTGAGCAGCCATGCTTTGGAGGTTAGCCATTGAAACGGTCATCGCGGTCTCAATTTTGGGTTTGATAGAAAATTGCTGTTGTGGGAACTGTCCCCCAGCTTGCTTGGCTTCCAGTGCCCACAAGGCACAATCAATCGCATTTCTTGCCGCACCAGCAGGCATGGTTTGTAAGGCGGTACGAGCTGCTTGCGGTGTTAATATACTCAGTGGTTGGCTGAAATATTCAACTTGAGCCATCACCGAATCTACGGACTCACCATATCGAGGGTAAGGCGTGCATTCTCCTTGTGCCGTGTCATTAAGGTATTGTATGGAGACGCGCACAACATCGCAGTGAGTACGAGTGCCACGAGAGATAGTAAAGGGTCGCGCTAACTGAATCGCGTGATGGTAACTGCTGATTTTCATAGTGTTCACTCAATGACTCCCATAGCGTTATTTATCATACAGTGAGTTTGTCAGTGATGGTCTCGACGCCAAAACGCACGGGATCCGTGACGGGAAGTCCAAGCTCTTTACCCCATTTGACACATAGCTGCTTGGCTTCAGATTCAATTAATGAGGAGGTATTTAAACAGATACCGACGAACTGGACGTTGGCGTTGGTCACACGTGCCGCCAAAAGGTTGGCTTGGATGGTTTGTTCGAGGGTCGGTAACTGGGCGTGCGGTAGGTTGCGAATGTGTTGACGGCCCACTTCATGGCATAGAACGAGCGCATCAGGTTGTGCGCCATGCAATAATCCAAGACTAACGCCTGCGAAAGACGGGTTAAATAACGACCCTTGTCCTTCAATAATGTCCCATTGGTGCGTGTCGAAATCAGGGCTTATTTGTTCAACAGCACCCGAGATAAAATCCGCCACCACGGCATCAACGGATATACCTTGACCGTCAATTAGGATGCCGGTTTGACCGGTGGCTTTGAAGCGAGCGTTGATTCCACGTGAATTAAGTGACTGTTCGATTGCTAAAGCACTGAACATTTTGCCAACCGAGCAATCTGTACCAACGGTTAGCAGCCGCATGCCTTGACGCTTTTTCCCTGTCCCCACACATAGCCGTTCATTGTAGTGGCGAACGTCAAATAGATGGGTAATCCCTAGGTTTGCTAACTCGGTAAGTTCTGGTATTTCAGACAATCGTTGATGCATGCCTGAAGCAATATCAAACCCCATGTTCGCGGCGCTGATCAGCGTGTCTAGCCAATTTCTAGGTATTACTCCCCCCGCATTCGCCGTGCCGATCACCAAGGTTTTGGCGCCTTGCTGTTTTGCTTGTTGCAGGGTCATCTCACTAAGACCTAGCGAAACGGTGTCTGCGGTGAGTCTAAGTTGACCCAAGCAAGCCTCAGGCCGCCATTGCACGATACCACGCGCCGTTTTTGCGGAAAGAGGGTCGGTAACATCCCCGAGGAAAAGTAAGTATGGTTGAGAAATTCGCATGGTGTCCCTTTCATTTTGCGTGCATTAAGTCACACCTAAGATAAACGCGGTTGGAGCTAGGGACGAATACTCTATTGTTGGTCGCCTATAACGTGAGGTTATGGGCAGTGCTAATAGACAGTGGTTTAGTATTTTTACTGCGTTACTGCGTTACTGCGTTACTGCGTCATACTGGCGAAGTTGCTGCAAAAACTGTTTTGAAGTAATCGACAGTGGGTGCAGATCACTGGTCATTAAAGAGACGGAACAATCTAGTGGTGTGTTCAATTCTGCGACATAGAGTTCAGGGCAATGTTGGTATTGAGCGGCTGTCCAAGGGTCAACAATGGCAATGCCCGCGCCAAGTTTCGCAAGCTCTGCGCCAGCGCTGTAATTTCGTACGGTGATAGAAGGGGCGTGGTTTGAGTCAATGTTAGCAATGGCTTGAGATAATTTGTCTCCCAATGGATCGCGGTTGTCCAATGCGATAATTGCGATGTCTTGCTGCAGCAATAGTTCGAGCGGGATGTTAGTAGGGTGCTTATCAGTGCGGATTAATGATTGGCAAGGTAAGCGAGGCAACAGTATTTTCATGGCGGTTTTTATGAGTGATTCATGAGAAATCCCGGCCGGTGTTTTGTCGCCAAAGGCGATCGCGATATCGAGTTCATTATTCAGTAATGCATCGCACAATTCGTTCCGATTTCCTGTGGTTAAATCGATAGTACAGGCGTGTGATTGGTAGAAAGCCGCGATGATTGGGGTGAGTAAATGACTAGCAAGTACCGGTGGCGCACCAATGCGAATATGTTGGTGTCCTTGCTTTACCTTATTGGTGATCACTCGAAACTGATTGAGCTGCCGGTAGATGTTTTCAACTTCTGGCAGCAGGGTGTTTGCTTCAAGGGTAGGGACTAAGCGCCCTTTGACTCGTTCAAAAAGAGTAAAACCAAGCTGCTGCTCCGTATGAGCGAGAACTCGTGTGACATTGGGTTGTGATACATGTAGATTTTTCGCCGCACCGGAAACGGTGCCTGCTTGCATGATGGCGTAAAAGACTTCCAATTGTCGTAGGTTCACGTGTTTTCCATTTGTTTCTTCAATATGGAATCACTGTAATGGAATTTGCTTAAATTGAGAATCTTCATTGTTGCATCATGCCGTAGTGAATGGCTGCGCTGTGATCATGAAGCTTTCCCTCTAGCACGCCGGTACTAGAGGAAAAGCATGGCTACGACGTGAGTTAGTGTTTATCTTGATCAAAATCGCCGTGGAAGTGGTCATGATCAGAAACGCTATCAGCGGCTTTAAGTCTTTCGCCTATGCGTAGTGATTGCGACGCGTTTTCGCGCAACCCAAAGCTTGCTACCTGTGGTGCAGCTTGCGGTTTTTCTGGGAATAAACTCGGACTCATGGCGTAATACGTTGTCACGTAGGCAAGTGCTTGAGTATTGACATACAGCGCTTCTTGGCTGATGTTATTGAGGTCATCACACGCTTGGTGGTAACAGACATCATAAGCGACGCCAATATCGCCACCAAACTGCTCAACTTCTTCCGCCGATTTTACTTTCTCAGCGCCAGTAAATAGCCCACCAAATGCCACGCCCCAATCAGCAAAACCTGCATAATCGGAACGCTTGGAGAGGGCTTGTGGTACCGTTGCCAGCGTTTTTGAGCCAAAGAATTCGTTGAAATTTAGCTCAATATCAGAGGTGCCATAAGGTGGTTCAAAACTGCCAGTGTAAGCATTGTCTGGGCTGTCTTTGGTATCGGATAGATCACCATCCATCACACCAAGTACGTAGTTAGGCGAGCCAATCATATCGAAGTTGAGGTAGAGCTTAATATCATTGATCGCATTATAACGAGCCTCAACCAAGTCGACTTGGTCAGCGGTGAGCGCTGATGGGTCGCTAAGCCCGAGCTCTGCCAGTATTTCGTTTTGTGCTTGCGTATACAGTTGAGAGAAAAGTGTGCTGGTGTAATATTCAGAGCCCACCAGCCCGGCTTCTTCTGCTGCCCACCAAGCGAATCTAACTTTATTTTTAACGGGTATGCCTAAATCAGCCAATGTGACAGCATATTCCAGTAGACCTGCAGTACCCGAGCCATTGTCGTTGATTCCCGGTCCCTCAGGCACTGAATCTAGATGAGCGCCAATCATGACAATCTGTGATTCATCCCCACCTTTGGAGTCGGCAATAATATTCTCAGTGACAACAACCTCATCTTGAACGCTGACAGACAGCGATGCACTGACCGCATTGGCTTGTGATAAATCATACCAGGATTTACCAAGATCATAGCGCGCACCAAAAGCTGGGATAGTCGCTAAACTGTCGCTTCCCAATGTGCCGTTAACCACACTTTTACGACCTTCATCATTACCTTGGTTGAATACAATGGCCGCAATGGCTCCGGCATTTTGAGCGTTAACGACTTTAGCATCAAACGAGCAGCCACCGCGTTGTATGACGGCAATTTTGCCAGCAATGGATTTGCCAGTGAAATCGGATGCTTCACAGCCGTCTGTGCTGTCGTAGTCGCTGGCGTCGAAGCGGAAGTCTGGTGTCACAAAGGCAAGGTTACTCGTCAGTAATCCGCTAGACGACCCAGAGTAAGACATGGTGGCAAAATCGGGCTCTTGCCCTGATTGAACGTCACGAACCCCAATGAGAGGCTGTGTATCAACGACAAGCTGAGTGCCCGTTAGTTCTTCCCATGCCCGGAAGTCAAAGGATTGGGTAGTGACGTCATAGCCACTGTTTTGCATGACTTCAACGATATACTCCAACGAGTTTTGATAGCCTTTCGAACCCGCTGCGCGCGTGGTTGACGCGCCATCAGAGGTGGTAGAAGCCAGCCCTTCTAGCGTGACAAGGTGCTCAACCACTTCTTCACGTTCAATCTTCTCGCTGACGTATTTGGCAACGTTTTTCGGGTTTTCCCACCAACAGCCACTGAGCATTGTTGTACTGACTATTCCAGCCAATAGCATTTTATTATGTTGTTGCATCTGTTACTCCATGTTGAATATTCCATATGGGTTATGCATTCACCGATGTGGTGCATAACGAATAATGATTATTCAAGATGAATGTAAATAAAATGTAACAAAGCGCCAGTGTTAAATCGTTGGAAGACAAATCTAATTAATATTATGCAATGAGTGGCATTTTCATTGATGAGTGGATAGCAGGTCTACATTCCAACATATTAAGAGAACATGCTTATATATTATAGACTTATCAATTAAATCAGAAAACCGATTAACTTGGAAAGAGTAGGGCAAGAGTGAAAATGATCGCGAATAAAATGGCGATAAGCTTGAACAGTTTACCGAGTTGGTTTGTGCCGCCGTTGGGCGGACGATTGCAGCATCCCATGAATTGGCCTTAGTGGTATCGTGTTTAGATAACACTAAGGCTTGACCTATGGGGAAGGTCAAGTCTTATTAGCACCAGTTTGGGCTTACTTGCGTAAGTCAAGAGTGATTAACGTTGAGCTTGAACTTACGAACTATTAATTTGAACTCACTAATTATTGTTTTGAATGTATTAGATAATGGTTTGAACGTATTAGATAAAGTAAGTCCAAAGGATGCTTGCCCAGACGAGTAATGCTAACCCGATTGCAACAAATACTGCCGCAGAACCTAGATCTTTGGCACGCCCTGATAGTTCGTGACGCTCTAGACCGATTCTATCGACAACGGCTTCAACGGCTGAGTTCATCAGCTCAACGGTGATGACAAACAACACACTGCCAATTAATGCCGCTTTTTCTATCAGTGAAATATCCAGTAATAAAGCGACGGCGACCGCAATCACGAGACCAATGATTTCTTGTCTAAATGCTGCTTCGTGCTTCCAAGCGGCGATTAAACCAAACCAAGAGTATTTAGCGGCGAGGAGTATACGTTTGATACCTGTATTTTTTTGCATCTCAGTCATGGCTTTTGTTCAACTTCATTGATAATGCGTCATTGCGGTTATTTGAATGCTTATCGTCTTCGGCTTTCGCAATATCAGCAAGCGATTGGAAATCGTTAGCTGTCCATATTTCCTTTGACTTCAAAGCGACGGGGAGTATATCAAACGATTTGATATTGTCAGCTTTTACTAATTGAAATTCGGCGTATTTCTCAAGCTCTGCAAAGTCATTGAGTGCTAATGGTGTGCCGTTTTCTATGCCATTGGGCGTTAAAGCTAGGCTAAAGTGGTAGTCGCGAGTTGTTACGACCCACTTGTTAGGTAGGCGGTTGTTGCTGTCCCACCATATGCCATCCAATGCCTTGAGTTGCGCGATGGTTGTATCTTCGTCTTGTGCATCTAACGCTTTGAGATATTTGCGGAAATACTGTGGGAACAATAAGACGAAGTTCTTTTGAGTAATCGCAGGGTTCACCTCGATAATTTCTAGGGCAATACGCGCCCCCAACATATTGGAATAAAGATCTTCGGGGGAAAATGCCGATGCGTATTCTTTAAAGCCACCGACAGAGACTAGGCCATACCATTGGGCGACTTCGTGCCATTGCGCTAATCGAAATGCAAGCAGCGCGGCCAATTTTGCATCTTCATGCTCGGCAGCATTTAACGCATTGAGATCCGTCATTTCAATACGGCGCTCACGCAACTCAGGCGTAAGTTTAATCGACAGCGTGTCCTCCTTGCGGTTTTTGATAGCGCGATAGAGATAAAAAGCAAAATCAGCCGTGTCGCGAACATGCGCGGTATCGATGAATCCGCCTTTATTGGTAAAAATCAGACCATTGGTTTCTTCAGATGTGCCAAATAGGCTACTGACAACGTTGGAAGAACCGTCGTTAAAGACGTGCGCCTGAATATCTTCCGGGTTCAAGACATTATTGATAGAGAAGAAGGGCACAGGGACGCTTCCTAGCTCTGCTTTTAAGCCCGTTCCAAAGGCGCAACATGGTCGAATTCCAACGGGTACGGTATCGGTTGATGCAAAACTAGGTTGTAGTGATGCAAACAGTAGACTGATGAACAAAAAAGCAACTTTCATAAAGAACCAAATGTCATGGGTGAAAAATAAAGCCGGCTAGTGTGGAGTTTACACTGACCTGCAATGTCAGGGGAATGCAAAAACTTATGGTGACGATAATGACAGTAAATAGAAATCGAATTTACCATTGTGCGCCATGATTGAATTATCTTATATAATGTAGCGTTCTATTTTTCTTTTCGTTGCAGATAAGGGTCAATGGGATTGCTGCTTAGATCGATGGCACGAAAATCAATGTTATTCCATTGCTTGTCTACTAAAACGTGGAATAAAGTCGTGTCCGGCTCAATCAAGTGGAAAAGCGTAAACTTAGTGCGCTGTGGCCAGATCTTCCCTGTTCGGTGCTGGTGTATTTTTACCAAGGCTAGACCAACTGCGGTAAAGTGACCGCCACCAAGAACCGTGACATTGCCTTGATCCAGTTCATTAAGTACTCGAGTTGACGTGTTGATAGTGCTGATAAATGCGTCTTCTCCTATGACTTTATCGTTTTTTTTGAGCGCGCGTTGAGCGCCATAAGCCATATGATCATTCGCGGTCCAGATGTAACGAACATTCGGGTAAAGGGAAAGGATCCGATTCGTTTCGTTAAAAGCACGGCTTTCTTGCCATTCACCATAGCCATGACGGACACCGTCTAATCCCCCTACTTGTTCAATAAAGGCAAGCGCGCCAGCTTTGCGCTGTATTGAAGCAGGAGTATGGGTGTCTCCTGAGAGTAATAGTGCGTCTCCCGAGCGTTGACCTCCTTTTCTATATAGCGCCTGAGCAGTGAGGTACCCAATACGGAAGTTGTTCGGGAAAACACCAGGCAGTAATCGTTGCTGCCATTTAGCGTCTTGTTGTATGGCTACTAATTCATCGGGAGTGAGGTTGTTTAGCGTAAACAGGACATGCGATGAGCTATTACTCAGTGTTCGAAGTAACGCTGGTCCTGTTCGAGCTTCGTTGACGAGAATGACATAATCTGGGGTGTTACCCGTTGCGATTCTTTCGGATAGTCGCTGGTGGGTTAAGTCAGCATCACGCTCCCCGTGAATGATCTCCAAGTCAATGGTGAGTGCTTTTGCTGCTGCTTTTGCATAGTCATCCACGTCCTGCCAAAAGCTTTCATCGGCGTGACCCGGATTGACAAACACCACTCGTGGCGCTGAGTCTGTACTTGCTAATAACCCTGAATTAAAAAACAGGCACCATAAGAAGGTGAGTGATGTGAGTCGTTGTGTCCATTTCATCCTGCTCTCCCTGTGCTTTTAAGCAGTATGGGAAGCGTTCTAGTGCCTGTCGACTGTGAACGATGGGTATAGGCCTTCGTCTCAGTTCTAACACGTCGTCTCTTTTCTAAGAGCGTTTATACCGGCACGAGTCTTGTCATGATTAAGAGGCGTTAAACGATAAGGTGAAGTCTTATATATGGGGGGAGGTGGGACATTGATATAAGGAAAAGTGGTGGGGGAGGCGAAATAGACAGAAAATAGCGAGTCTCATGTTAGTGATAACGAACATAAGACTCTACTTTAACGACGACTTATCGGCCCGTACTTGATTGATTAACCAAATAGCGGGCGTGACTTCTTGATTCTTCTGATCCATGTTCGGCTAGGATGAATACCAGAAAGTAAGTCTACTGGGAGTGGGAGTGGGTCACCACAAATCTGTGAAACTAACGTTTCCGCAATGAGTGGTGCAGAGCTTAAACCACGCGAGCCCAGGCCCAACATACAAAACAAGTTACGGTGTTCCGGTACTGCAGATACTGAGCTAGGCGATGCAGCATGCAAAGCGCGGAGTTGCTCATAGTCAGTGACCTGACCGACGAACGGTAAATGGTCGCGGCTGACACTACGTACTCCTTGTCGCGCTTGATTGGTTGAGGTGTCTACGTCGTTTACCCACGGTGTGTGAGGCAGACAGCGCTTGAGTTTTTCTTGGTTGTCGAGTTGTGCGTCGGCGTCGAACTCGTTATTGATATTGTCTTTATCGTAACTTGCACCAATGCAGTGAGTATCGGTGTTGGTGTTGCAAGGCGTGAGGTAACCGTCATAGCACAATACTGTCTTGAGCTGTGAAAGCTGCTTGGTTGTGGGGATATGACTGACTTGTCCTTTCACAGCAGATAAATGTAAGTGTTGGGTTTGCTCTAACTGAGTAAACTCATGCCCATTAGCAATGATAACAATATCAAATGTTTGCTCATTATTGTTGGCGTTATTGGTTGAACTAGAAATACGCCATTGTCCATTACTTGCCGGTTTAACATTGGTCACTGCGGTCGAAAAGTGACAAGTAAGATGATTCTCTTGCTCTGCTTTTCGAATGAGCCCTTGAGTAAGCTGAGCGGGGCACAGCCAACCACCAAGTGGGTAGCTGACACTTGCAAAAGGTGAGTCAACACCTATCGTATTTGAGGTGTCTTGAGCGGACAACCCTTGTACTAGTGCTGCCGGAAATTGGCCATGCAGCATTTTACTAAGTTTAATGTCAGACTTTTCGTCCCACATTAATTGAGTCACGCCACACCAGTCATGATCAAAGTGGACGTCCATTGCCGCTTGTTCTGCAAACTGTCGTGCGTATAAAAAGGACGGAGCAAAGACCCTTGAAACGCCTTTATGCTCGCCATTAAGCAATGGATAAACCGCGCCCTGTCGGTTACCTGATGCCCCTTCCGCGGCTTGAGCATCTTTACAAAAGAGGGTGGACTGGATACCACGTCGAGCTAGAGAAGTGATTAAGCTTGCACTGGCAATGCCTCCCCCAATAATGGCAATACGACCGATTGAACTCGGTGCAGTGCGTTGATAAAGCGGATCAAAATTACTGTAAGACTGCTTTTGACTAATGTGGCCTGCAATCATTTCTCGCTTAGTGCCGAAACCTTTGGTTTTTTGCATATCGAAACCCGCGTCGATAAGACCACGGCGCACGAATCCGGCTGCAGTAAACGTGGCGCATGTTGCATCTTGTTTGGCAAGCTTGACCATGTTGTTGAATAAGGTCTGATTCCACATTTCAGGGTTTTTGCTAGGTGCGAACCCGTCTAAAAACCAGCAATCCACAACACCTTGCTCGGGTGTGGGTACCAAAGGCATGCAATCTTTAATATCACCGAACCAGAGGTCTAAGGTAATCATGCCATTAGCCAATACTATTCGATGACATTCAGGCACAGCTATGGGATAGTGCGCTTGCAATTTTTTGGCGTACTTTTCGAGTTCAGGCCACGCTTGATGTGCTTTTTCAAGGTCGGACTTTGTTAGTGGGTACTTTTCAAAGCTAATAAAATGCAGCTCTTGCATCGCTGCATCTGGGTTTTGCTCTCGAAATTGCTCAAATTGTTGCCAAGCTGCGAGGAAGTTTAGCCCAGTGCCAAAGCCAGTCTCGGCAATGACAAAACGTCGGTTCGGTAATTCGTGCCAGCGCTGAGGAAGGCGGTTTTTCTCTAAAAAAACGTAGCGTGTTTCTTCAAGACCATTGACGTTTGAAAAGTAAACGTCGTCAAATTGGTCTGAAACCGGCGTTCCCGCTTCGTTCCAATCGAGTTGAGCGTGAGTGATAGAAGTCATAATATTGACACTTAACTTGTGTTATACCCATTGTATAGTCGTTATCACAACTACAGTTATGGGGCATCAGTTGCAGTAATTGATGTGAATTGTACGAATTTATGGGAAAGCTGACCACTTTTATCCCGTAACTTCGTTATTATTTAGCAGTTTTGAAATTTATAGGAATGTCACATGAAACGAGTCGTAATTACCGGTATGGGTATTGTTTCGAGCATCGGTAACAACGTTGAAGAAGTTTTAGCGTCTCTAAAAGCAGGCCGTTCTGGTATTAACGCCTCTGAGCAGTTTAAAGAAATGGGCCTTCGTTCTCAAGTTTGGGGCGATCTGAAAATTAAACCAGCGGAACACATTGATCGTAAAAAAATGCGTTTTATGGGTGATGCTGCAGCGTACGCTTACCTTTCAATGGAGCAGGCAATTGCCGATGCTGGATTGTCAGAAGAGCACGTTTCAAATGATCGCACTGGTATTGTTGCGGGTTCTGGCGGTGCGTCAGCACTGAACCAAACGCTAGCAGTGGATACCATTCGTGAGAAAGGCGTTAAGCGCGTAGGTCCATATATGGTTCCTCGTACTATGTCTTCAACGGTTTCAGCTTGTTTGGCGACCCCATTCAAGATTCGTGGCGTTAACTACACAATGAGCTCAGCATGTGCGACATCAGCACACTGTATCGGTCACGCGATGGAGCTGATTCAACTAGGCAAGCAAGATATCGTTTTTGCTGGTGGTGGTGAAGAGCTTGATTGGACGCAAACTATGATGTTTGACGCCATGGGTGCACTGTCAACGAAATACAACGACGATCCAACGAAAGCATCCCGTACTTATGATGCAAATCGTGATGGCTTTGTTATCTCTGGCGGCGGCGGCATGGTTGTTGTCGAAGAGTTAGAACACGCATTGGCGCGTGGCGCGACTATCTACGGTGAGATTGTTGGTTACGGTGCAACATCAGATGGCTACGATATGGTAGCACCATCAGGTGAAGGCGCAGTGCGTTGTATGAAGATGGCAATGCAAGACGTTGATAGCATCGACTACGTTAACACTCACGGTACGTCTACTCCCGTCGGTGACGTGAAAGAGCTTGGTGCTATTCAAGAAGTATTCGGTGGCAACAGCCCTGCTATTTCAGCAACTAAAGCGATGACAGGCCACGCACTGGGTGCGGCTGGTGTGCATGAAGCAATTTACTCAATGCTAATGCTTCACCATAGCTTTATCGCGCCAAGCATCAACGTCGATACGCTTGACGAAGCGGCTGAAGGTTTAGACATCGTGAAAGAAACTCGCGAGCAAGAGCTGAGCACCGTAATGTCAAATAGCTTTGGTTTTGGTGGCACAAACGCGACATTGGTTATTAAAAAATACCAAGCGTAAGCGTTTAATCTCGCGTCGTGAAACGATGCCAGGGCAACTTACTGAACTGGCATTGAACCAATGTCGCGAGAGACAATTTAGAAGTTTCCAGAGCTGACTGATGGAAGTCAGTCGCAGACGCAAATTTTGACCCCTGGAGAGCGGGTCAAAATCCTTTTGTTCTGGATTATTGCCCGGCCTTTTTTAGGACGGGCATTTTTCTTTCTGGCGTACAAGAAGTTGTGGTTATGAAGAGGGCTCGCCATGGCAGGCTAGCTAGGATAACCCGGTAAAAGTAACGAGGATAAATCGGTGCTAAACCTTTCTCGACAGCTTGCCGTTTATCTTGCACAATTCAGGCATATTTAAAGAACCCATCAGGAACTAGGTAATGAAGATTATTGTAGATGAGGCGATGCCTTATGCGGTTGAGCTATTTCAACAACTTGGTGAGGTGGTTGCGATGCCGGGTCGAGAGCTAAGCGCAACTGACCTTGTTGATGTTGATGCACTGATGATTCGCTCTATCACTAAAGTAAATGCGACCTTGTTGGCGAAAGCCAATCGTTTGAAATTTGTTGGAACAGCGACGGCGGGCATGGACCATGTTGACCAAGCATTACTGAAAGAGAAAGGCATCTTCTTTACCGCTGCACCAGGGTGCAATAAAGTCGGCGTTGCTGAGTATGTGATGAGTAGCTTAATGGTGATTGGCCAACAGCAAGGCTTTTCTATCTTTGATAAAACGGTGGGCATCGTCGGCTGTGGTCAGGTGGGCAGTTACCTACAAAAATGTTTAGAAGGTATTGGTGTTAACGTTTTGATTAATGATCCTCTAAAGCAACAAGAAGGGGATAAGCGCACGTTCACTGAACTTGATACTTTGTTAGAGCAAGCCGATGTGATTACGACTCACACGCCGATTACCACTGATGGTGAGTTTCCAACGCATCACCTGATTAATGAACAGCGTTTAACGCATTTGCGCGCCGATCAAATATTGATTAACGCAGCTCGTGGTCCTGTGGTCGATAATCAGGCGTTGAAACGTCGTTTACAGAAAAATGATGGGTTTACGGCGGTACTTGATGTGTTTGAATTTGAACCTAAGGTTGATTTTGAACTGCTTCCTCTGCTAACGTTTGCGACCCCTCATATTGCAGGCTATGGTCTAGAAGGGAAAGCACGTGGAACGACGATGATTTTTAATCGCTTCTGTGAGTTTATGGAATTGGAAAATCGTGCCAATCCAGATGCATTATTACCTGTTGCGCCGATCCCTGAGATCACATTAGATCGAGAGTGGGATGAGGCGGTACTGCACAGTTTAACGCAAGTGATCTATGACGTCCGTAAGGATGACGCTGTTTTTCGTCGTGAAATTCGCACAGAAAATGGTTTTGATAGTATGCGCAAACATTATTGGGACAGACGCGAATACGGCGCTGTTCGAGTCAAAGGTCATGCCGATTGTAATTTGGCACCTTTGGCTGAGTTAGGATTTCAAATAGAGGTAAACCAATGAGCCAACAATTTAATATCGCTGTATTCGGAGCTACTGGTGCTGTAGGTGAAACTATGGTTGAGGTACTTCAAGAGCGTGAGTTTCCTATGGGCGATGTTTACCTTCTAGCGAGCGAGCGTAGTGAAGGCAAAACGTACCGAGTGAACGGTAAAACGGTACGAGTACAAAACGTTGAGGACTTTGATTGGTCTCAAGTTCACATTGCACTGTTTTCTGCCGGTGGCGAACTGTCTGAAAAGTATGCGCCGATTGCTGCCGATGAAGGCGTGGTTGTCATCGATAACTCGTCACACTTCCGTTACGACTTTGACGTCCCTTTGGTGGTGCCAGAAGTTAACCCAGAGGCGATTGCTGAGTTCCGTAACCGCAATATTATTGCTAACCCAAACTGCTCAACTATCCAAATGCTAGTAGCGTTAAAACCGATTCACGACGCAGTAGGGATTGAGCGGATTAACGTTTCAACTTACCAGTCTGTTTCAGGTGCTGGTAAAGCGGGTATTGATGAGTTAGCTGGACAAACGGCATCATTGCTAAATGGTCGACCTGCAGAAACTAGCGCTTTTGATCAACAGATCGCGTTTAACTGTATCCCACAAATTGATCAGTTTATGGATAACGGTTACACCAAAGAAGAAATGAAAATGGTGTGGGAAACGCAAAAGATTTTCAACGATCCAAGCATTATGGTTAACGCGACCTGTGTGCGCGTACCTGTCTTTTATGGTCACGCAGAGTCGGTCAGTGTGGAAACTCGTGCACCGATTGATGCGGACGAAGTAACACGCTTGCTTGAACAGACGGATGGGATTGAAGTATTCCACGGTCAAGAAATGCCAACGCAAGTTCGCGATGCTGGTGGTAAAGATCACGTCTTAGTTGGACGTATCCGCAACGACATTAGTCACCACAGTGGTATCAATATGTGGGTTGTCGCGGACAACGTGCGCAAAGGGGCAGCAACGAACGCGGTTCAAATTGCAGAAGTACTGATTCGAGATTACTTCTAAAAACTGCGTCATTTTTAACCAAAGGCCTCTTTATGAGGCCTTTGTGCTATCTAACCGTGTGAACTTGATGCGATTATCTTGCTTGATTCGAGTTTTTTCCCATAGAACCTATAGTTTTGGAGCAAATATCCGATATAGTAAAGAGATAAGTATTGTATTTATAATCGCAGACAGCTGAGCCTTCCATGCATCATTTTATCAAGCGTCTACTAGTGGCCTTAGCACTAGTTGGAGCCACAACGTCATCATCATTTAGCGCTGACACTATTCGCCTCTCTGGTCCGAATGGTGAATTACTGGATGCACCTCAGTATTCTGAGCAGATTCGACGCCCTGTCGTAGCCTCTATAGCAGATGAGCCTTCTCGGTATTATGGTCCTACTAAACGCGCAGAGACCTTATGGTCAATTGCGTCAAAATTTAAGCCGTCAGGGGCGACTGTACAACAAACTATTTATGCGTTTTACGAACTGAATCCGGGTGTTTTTGAAGACGAAAATATTCATAAACTGATCCCGGGTAATCGGCTACGTGTTCCTTCTTCAACACAAATCAATCAAGTTGATCGTCAAGAAGCGCTATCAGTATTAGCTGCACATCAGCAGCGGTTATCAGCGAATAAGTCGGCGGTTGAGCCTAAAAGCGTGCCAAAACCTGCCACAAAGGTGACACCATCGGTAGAACAGCCAAAAGTAAAAGTACCCGTTCCACCACAACTGACGAGCAATGCTATCGATAATCAGGTTGTAGATAGCAAGGTTATAGATAAAAAAGCCATCGCAGAGTCGGTGGAGAAATCACTGACCAGCAAATTACAGCAAGAGCTGACACGTTCAGAAGGCGAGCTTATTTCATTAGAGGAACGTAATCACCAGTTGCGACTCATGCTGTCCGAGGTTCAGCAGCAAGTGGACACGCTACAAGATGAAGTGAGTAATGAAGAACGCATTCGTAGTGAAGTCGAACGTCAATTACTCGATGAAAAACGCAAACAAGAAGAGATGCAGCGCCTAGCACCGACAGCCATAGATACTTGGTTATCTAACCCTTGGATTGTTGGGTTGCTTGCTATTGTCCCCGCGTTATTGGTTGGGCTACTTGTGATGCTCGTCATGAGAACACGCAAGAGCAAGACTAGTGATGGTGCATCGTCTCATGACAATAATGAACCAGGTGATGCAGCAAGCATTGCTGCTATGGGAGCGGCAGGTGCGACTGCGTTGGCGGCGGAAGGCACAGATTCGCTGCAAGACGATGACGATTTGTTCTCGGATGAGTTGTTTGGCGATTTCGAAACCGATACCGATATCGATGACGCAACCTCTAAACAGGAAAAAGAGGCGGAGAACGACATCTTTGCCGATCTTAATGAAGGGGACTTAGACTTCAACCTTGATGATGAGGATGACCCTTTTGCGAGTATCGGTGACGACGGTGAATTAGATATCGGTTTTGTTGATCTCGACGCCAGTAATAATGGCATTAGCGTTAAAGACGGTGAGAAAGCATTGGGGCTAGAGGAAATGGAGCGGGCGCTCAATGACGTTGCCGTGCCAGAATCTGATTTAGATGACCTCGATCTTAACTTGTCTGACGAGGATGAAACGGATCCTGTTTCTCAGCAAGACTTAGACGACTTATTTGCTGAAATTAACATGCAGGAACCAAGCTTAGATGAACAACTGGAATTAGATGAACCAGTAGATTCTGATGGTGGTGCGATCAACCAAGAACAGATGGATGAGCTGCTGTCCAGTGGGTTTGATCTCGATGAATCAGAAGCAGAGGCACTAGACGATATCTTTGCTGAGCAGACAGCGACAAGTGATACATCGTTACAAGATGCCTCTGATAGTGATGACAGCATCGAGGTTGGGAATGATGACATCGACGATCTTTTTGCACAATTCTCGCAGATAGATACACCGAGTGACGCATCGTTTCAGGCGCAACCTCAGTCAGAAGAGCCGGTGTCATCAGAGGATGTCGCCTTGCTTGATGAAATGCTTGAAGATGATTTTGAGCTATCGGACATGTCTGACTCCGATTTGATGCTGGAAGAGATCGTTGATAGTGAATCGCCGGCTCAAGTGCTGCAATCGAAAGAGGGAAATTCGGACGAGAATGACTTGGACGATGACATTAACCTTGATGAAAACAGTACAGACCTGCTTGATGAGCTGATGT
The DNA here is from genome assembly GCF_026191675.1 of Vibrio qingdaonensis. GTDB lineage: Bacteria > Pseudomonadota > Gammaproteobacteria > Enterobacterales > Vibrionaceae > Vibrio > Vibrio qingdaonensis. The sequence goes on from NZ_JAKRRY010000002.1 coordinate 93,072, forward strand.
TTGAGCATGCCTTTGATGCACCAGAAAACGATGACCATGAGTCTTTAGCATTGGACCCATTTGAGTCGGGTCAACTGTTAACCGACGACGAGCCAGAAACTCACTCTAAACTCGAAGAAGAATCGAAACTCACAGAAGAATCTGAACTCACAGAAGAATCTGAACTCACAGAAGAATCTGAACTCACAGAAGAACAAGATGCGTTTGCGGATCTCTTTAGTGCTGATAATGAGAAGACAGAGACGCAAGAGCAAGCAATTAAAGACAATGAAACCGTATCACCCGCCGTTCAAGACGCTACTGACGTCGATGAGTTAGACGATATCGACGCTTTATTGGCTCAGCATGGTCGCCAAGACCTAGCAGCAGATGTTACTAGCGAGTCGAATCATGAGATAGTTGCAAGTGATGTCGACGGCATTCAGCCGCCGGAACTGGCTGAGCAAAACCAAAGCGCAGAAGAGCCAAGTAATGAGGGTGTTGCTGATGTTGCCGAGATAGAGGATGGGTTTCAAGCCGCTCTCGACAACGCAATAGAAGCGACGGCGTCTTCGGAATCATTATTTGTAGATTCTGAGCTTTCCGATACAGAACGTTCAGAGTCCGAGTTAGTCGCGGCGAGTCCTCCGGTATCAACACCCGAACCGTCAGAGCATGAAGAGCTATTAGCACATGAAGAGCCATTAGCACATGAAGAGCCATTAGCGAAAGAACAAGCGAACGACATAGCGTCACCTATTATTGATGACGAGTTTGACTTTTCACCACAAATTGAAGGTGGCGTTGATGCCACTGATGATGAATTTGACGCTGAGAGAGAGCAAGCAGAGTTTAATGCGCTGGTAGAAAACGAGTTTGGTATCCCACATGATGACGACTGGAATGTAGACAGTGCGACATCAGTGGAATCAAGCGCTGTTGCCCATGAAGCTGTAGAACCAGACGTTACCGTCGAACCTGAAATGGCTTCGCCGCTGAAGGATAGCGAATCGGCATTGAGTGATGAGACGAATGACGATGAATTTTTGGATTCAGCGTTAAGCAGTGAATACAGCGAAGCCCAAGCCTTAGCCGATTCAGAAGATGATTATCAATTTGAACGTGATGAGGTTGTGGGTGAAGATCGAGCCTTTGCGGTTGATGACACCGACCTACCGGAATACAGTGAAGAAGATGCTCTGGCTGACGTATTGGCAATGGGTGCTCTTAACGACGAATTACCAGCCAGTGAAAATCACCATAGTGACCCCGAGCGGCATGTAGAGCCTGAACGTGAGGCAGAGTCGGCGGTACTTGATGATTTAACCTTTAATTCTGAGCCTGTTAATGAAACCTTAGAAAGCCAATATACGCCGGCCGCCAAAGCGCCAACCGTTGAAGCGCCATTAACGACAGCGCCATTAACGGAAGACGGTGGCATTGATGCTGGTGAGGCACTCGACTCGGTCAAACCTGTTGAGGCGTATAGCAATGATGACATTATATTCCCGGAATATACGGAAGAAGACGCATTAGCTGACTCTACGGATTTGGAAAGTAATGAGCAATACTCTCAATCTGGGACGACGGCCCGAGAAGCGTCAGAGCGCGCATTTTCAACCAATGAAGAGATGGTTGGTGAGACACTGGATCATTCTGAAATTGATGCGCTTGCTGATGCGTTTTCAATGGTCGATACGCAAGCGTTGGAACAAGAAGGCCAACTGGGCGAGTTGCTGAGTGAAGGAAAACAAGGCTTTAGCAATATTAACCCCGTGGATCAAACGACGGCAGATAGCGCAGGGCTCGATCTGGCAACCATGTTGGAAGACGATACATCGATGGATGGTGGTGAAGACTGGAATGGCTTTACCCTGACGGATGCACAAAAAAGTGCGATTGATGAATCGATTCCTGACGAAGAACAAGCCATATGGACTCAGGATGCGGGTTCACTAAAAAGTGCGAAGAACGAAGATTGGTCTTCTCAAGATCCTGTCGAAAACTTTGAAAACAGCAATGCTCAATTTATGACAATTGATGAGCTGATGGCACAGGTAAACGATGAACCGACGTCCGAGGTAGATGAGGAAGAAGCGCTGCAACTTGATGTAGGGCTTGATGAGTTCCCAGATGTGATTGGTGAGGTCACTGATGTCGATGTTGATAACGACTCCGAGGCGTCAGGAAACCTAGATTTAGCGAAAATCTACATTGAAATGAACGATTTTGATGGCGCGAAGAAGCTATTGCAAAAGGTACTCGAGGAAGGCTCAGAGTCCCTAAAAGATGAGGCGCGAGGCGTGTTGGATAAAATGTCCGCCTATTAATGCGGTTTTATTCAAGCAGGCCTCTAGTTATCGTCTATTAAAAGCAAGCGAGCAAAATAAAAACGGCGGAGACGCCGTTTTTTTATAGCTGTGATAACGACGTATGCATTATATGGTCGATTGGCTGTGTTTGAATATGACTAGAAAGAGGCGAGGGGGCGGTGCGAGGGTCAGTCTTTTGTTAGTATCGTGTAAGGTCTGGTCTGCGCGTCGCGGCAAATTGGTAATCTTGTCATTTGAGTATATACTTTGCCACCCAGTAGGAATGACGAACGTTCAGAGAGAAATATGAGAGTTGCATTAGGTATCGAGTATAACGGTGCCAATTACTATGGTTGGCAAAGACAGCGTGATGTGAATAGTGTGCAAGCGGAATTGGAAAAGGCGCTATCCGTTGTAGCGAATCAGCCAATTGAAGTAATGTGCGCGGGACGCACAGATGCTGGCGTTCATGGGACGGGTCAAGTGGTTCATTTTGATTCTCCGGTCACTCGTAAGCCTGCGGCATGGACAATGGGTGTGAATGCCAACCTTCCTAAAGATATTACTGTTCGTTGGGCAACAGAAGTCTCTGAATCTTTTCACGCGCGTTTTTCTGCAACGGCGCGTCGTTACCGATATGTGATCTTCAACCACGCTTTGCGACCTGGAATTTTATCGACAGGCGTTAGCCATTATCATGGTGAGCTCGATGTTGAAAAAATGCATCAAGCGGGTCAGTTTTTACTAGGCGAAAATGATTTCACTTCATTTAGAGCCGTGCATTGTCAATCAAGAAGCCCTTGGCGCAACCTCATGCACCTTAATGTGACTCGTCATGGTCCGTATGTGGTGATTGATATTAAGGCTAATGCTTTTGTCCATCATATGGTGAGAAATATTACCGGTAGCTTGATTGTGGTTGGTCGTGGGGAACAACCGGTAGAGTGGATCGAGTGGTTGCTAGCGCAAAAAGACAGAAAGCTTGCTGGCGCGACAGCGAAGGCTGAGGGGCTGTATTTGGTTGATGTTGATTACCCAGATGAGTATTCGCTCCCAAATGTGCCAATTGGTCCATTATTTTTCCCAGATGATTTGAACTCAGGCTGGTAAAACGACTCAAATGAAAGCGTTGGTTGCTTCCAGACTACAAGGTACAACCAGTTTTTTATCTACAGTGGCGCAGTTATGTGGTTTAATCCTCATGCATATTTGAATTCAATACTCTCGCTATGATAGCGGGAGTCACAAAATAAAAGGTCTTCCATGAGTTGGCTTGAAAAAATTTTAGAAAAAAGCAACATTGTTACCTCACGTAAAGCCTCTATCCCAGAGGGGATCTGGACGAAATGTACGTCTTGCGAGCAGGTGTTATATCATGCTGAACTAGAGCGTAACCTAGAAGTGTGTCCGAAATGTGACCATCACATGCGCATGCGATCTCGTCGCCGTTTGGAAACATTCCTCGATAAAGACAACCGAGTTGAGCTAGGGACTGAATTTGAACCTCAGGATAAGCTGAAGTTTAAAGATTCAAAACGCTACAAAGAGCGTATCTCAACGGCACAAAAAAATAGCGGTGAGAAAGATGCGCTTGTTGTCATGCAAGGTGAAGTTCTTGGTATCCCTGTTGTCGCGTGTGCATTTGAGTTTGCTTTCATGGGCGGTTCAATGGGGTCTGTTGTGGGCGCACGTTTTGTTGCAGCTGTTGATGCGGCTATTGAAAACAACTGCGGCCTTGTGTGTTTCTCTGCAAGTGGCGGCGCCCGTATGCAAGAAGCATTAATGTCGTTGATGCAAATGGCGAAAACCAGTGCAGCGTTAGAGCGCTTGTCTCAGAAAGGGCTTCCTTACATTTCAGTGATGACCGATCCAACAATGGGCGGCGTATCGGCAAGTCTTGCTATGCTTGGTGACATTAACATTGGTGAGCCTAAAGCATTGATTGGCTTTGCTGGTCGTCGAGTGATTGAGCAAACGGTACGTGAAGACTTACCAGAAGGCTTCCAGCGCAGTGAGTTCTTATTAGAGCACGGTGCCATTGATATGATTGTTGATCGTCGTGAAATGCGTCAACGTGTCGGTAGTATGCTGGCTAAAATGACTCGCGCGACGTCACCTTTAGTGGTTTCTGTTGAAGATTCTCCAGCAGAACCATCATATGAAGTACCAGAAGCGGACGAAAAAGGGTAAAGTACTCACTAAGTTATCATTGTTTCGATATTGACTGCTAAATGAGTGCACAATCCATTCCACAAGCCACATCTTCACTTCAGATGTGGCTTGATTATTTACAAAGTATCCACAGTAGCGCCATTGACCTTGGTCTAGAGCGAGTTGCTGTGGTGGCAAATAAGGGCAAGTTAACCAAACCTGCTCCCACCGTTATCACCGTCGCAGGGACGAATGGTAAAGGTTCTACATGCGCACTAATGGAAGCCATCCTATTGGATGCGGGTTATTCTGTTGGTGTCTACAGCTCCCCTCATCTTATTCGCTATAACGAACGTGTTCGTATTAATGGTCATGAACTTCCGGACCAATCTCATGTGGCGGCATTTGACTACATCGAAACACTTCGTGGTGACGTTAGTCTTAGCTTCTTTGAATACGCAACGTTGGCGGCTCTTAAACAGTTTCAAGATAATAACGTTGAGGTCTTGCTACTCGAAGTAGGACTTGGTGGACGGTTAGATGCCACCAATGTGGTTGATCATGATGTATCCGTCATTACCAGCTTAGCGGTCGATCATGTTGATTGGTTAGGTGATGACATTAATGTCATAGGGTTTGAAAAAGCAGGTATTTTCCGCTCTGGTAAGCCTGCAATCTGTGGTCAGCCAAAACCACCAGCAACAGTCCCAGCTCATGCCGATGACATTGGAGCAGATTTTTACCAAACCGGTATCCAGTTTCACTACGAAATGACATCTGAGATTACCTGGTCGTGGCAGCATGGTACTTTTTCGCTAGAAGCGCTACCTATCCCAGCACTTCCTTTGATGAACGCTAATACCGCGATTATGGCACTGGGTGCAGCAAAGCTTGATATTTCCGATGTGAATATCGTGAACGGCTTGAAGCACGCGACGTTGCCTGGACGTATGCAGATGTTACCCGGTCAGCCACTCACTATTTTGGATGTGGCACACAACCCACATTCCGCAGAATACTTGGTTGAACAACTAACAAAACGTTATCCAGAACAGACGTTTAAGGTCGTTATTGGCATGCTGCATGATAAAGATGTCGCAGAAACGATGCGTGTCTTACAGCCTTTAGCTTGTGACTGGTATCTAGCCTCGTTGGCAGGGCCGCGAGCTGCGAGCGCTCAGGAGCTGTCAGATTGTCTAGAGAATGAGGTGGCGTCATCGTTATACGATAGCCCTGTTGCAGCGTACGATGCGGCGATTCAATCGGCAAAAGAGAATGACATTGTCTTGGTGCTGGGTTCTTTCCATACTGTAGGTGAAGTCCTTGAATACACCGAGAGCACCACTCGCGGCTGTGACCGTTAAACCATAAGGAGTAGAGATGGCGAGTAAATTCCAAAGTCGTCTGATAGGCACCATTGTTTTGGTTGCTGTCGGTGTCATTATTTTGCCCGATCTTTTAGATGGTAAAAAATTGCACTACAAAGAAGAGTTTGCCAGTATCCCACTGAAACCGGAGTTAAACTCTGACGTTGAGAGCTTTGAAATCTTAGAGCCTGAAGATGCCTCGGAGGTATTGCCAGACTCGCCAGTGACGGCGACCGTGGGCGAGGCGCTGGAAGAAAAGACGCAATCAGATGTGGTAGATGTCGCAATACAAGAGGTGCCAGAGCGAAATGACTATGCAGATAGCGCATGGATTATTCAGCTTATGGCGCTTAAGAATGCGGAAAATGCACGTGGACTGGTCGCGGATTTACAAAAACGTGGTTATCAAGCACATGTGAAGCAAGAGTCGAACTTTACTCGCGTAATCATCGGTCCCGATGTTTCGAAAAGTAAACTAGAGACGCAATTGGTTGAATTAGAGAAAATTACCGGTTCAAGAGGTCAATTGCTCAAATTTAAACCACTAAATCCATAAGAAAACGTTTGCGTCGCGTTTTTTTCTGTTAAAATGCGCGCCAACTTGAGATGAATAATTAATGAATTGGTTAGATTTTGTCATTTTGGGTGTGATTGGGCTGTCAGCTTTAATCAGCTTAGTTCGCGGATTCGCTAAAGAAGCGATGTCGTTGGTAATATGGTTTGGTGCATTTTTTATCGCCAGTCAGTACTACGCTAAACTAGCGGTGTACTTTTCTAATATTGAAGACGAGATGTTTCGTAATGGCGCCGCAATCGCTGCTCTATTTGTCGCAACACTGATTGTTGGGGCATTGATCAATTATGTTCTAGGGCAGTTGGTTCAAAAAACGGGATTGTCAGGTACAGATCGAGTATTGGGTGTGGTGTTTGGTGCACTACGAGGTGTGCTAATCGTGTCAGCGGTGCTGTTTTTTGTGGATACCTTTACCACATTAAATAGCAGCGAATGGTGGGAAAACTCACAACTCATGCCGCACTTTAAGCTGGTGATTCAACCGTTTTTTGAACATATCGAAGCAACTTCTAGTTTCCTGTCTGGCGCATAATTGCGCCAGCTAAATGTCGCAAATCGAGGATTAGGACATGTGTGGTATTGTTGGAATCGTTGGCTCTACGCCTGTGAATCAGTCTATCTATGACGCTTTGACCGTTTTACAGCATCGTGGCCAAGATGCCGCTGGTATTGTTACCATAGAAAGCAATCGTTTTCGTCTGCGTAAGGCGAATGGTCTCGTTAAAGATGTTTTTGAAGCGAAACACATGCAACGCCTTCAAGGCTGTGTGGGAATTGGTCACGTGCGTTACCCAACTGCAGGTAGTTCAAGTGCATCAGAGGCTCAGCCTTTCTACGTAAACTCACCGTTTGGTATTACGTTGGCTCACAACGGCAACTTAACCAATGCGAATGAAGTGCGTGAAAAGTTGTTCGAGAAAGACCGCCGTCATGTCAACACGACTTCTGATTCTGAAGTGTTACTTAACGTACTTGCGCATGAGATTGATACCGTTAAAGGTAACGTGACCTCAGACGACGTATTCCGCGCAGTGACCAACGTGCACCGTGCTATTAAGGGTGCGTACGCGGTAGCAGCGATGATTATTGGTCACGGTATGATTGCGTTCCGTGACCCACATGGCATTCGTCCTTTATGTTTAGGTAAGCGTGAAGTGAATGGCAAAACAGAATACATGGTGGCATCAGAATCAGTTGCGTTAGACGCTGTTGGCTTTGACTTCATCCGTGATGTGGCACCTGGTGAAGGCATTTATGCCACATTCGATGGTGAACTGCACACGCGTCAATGTGCTGATCATCCTGCCCTGAACCCATGTATTTTTGAATTTGTTTACTTTGCTCGACCAGACTCGTTTATCGATAAAATTTCGGTTTACAGTGCTCGTGTAGAAATGGGCAAAAAATTGGGTGAGCGTATCCAACAAGAGTACAGCGATCTCGATATTGATGTTGTTATTCCTATCCCTGAAACCTCTTGTGATATTGCGTTGCAAATAGCACAAGCGATTGATAAGCCTTACCGCCAAGGGTTTGTTAAGAACCGTTATGTTGGACGTACGTTTATTATGCCGGGCCAACAACAGCGTAAGAAGTCTGTGCGTCGTAAACTTAATGCGATTCGCTCTGAATTTAAAGGCAAGAATGTACTACTTGTTGATGATTCAATTGTACGTGGTACTACGTCAGAGCAGATTATTGAGATGGCTCGTGATTCAGGTGCAAACAAGGTTTATATGGTATCGGCGGCTCCGGAAGTACGCTTCCCGAACGTCTACGGTATCGATATGCCAAGTGCTAACGAACTTATTGCACACGGCCGTGACAATGATTCTATTTGTCAACAGATTGGTGCAGATGCGCTTATCTTCCAAACGCTGCCGGATCTGATTGAAGCGGTAGGCATGGGTAATCCGGATATCAGCTGTTTCGATACGTCGGTTTTCAATGGTGAGTATGTGACAGGAGATATTGATCAAGAGTATCTTGATTTCCTTGACTCACTACGTAACGATGATTCGAAAGTGCAACGAGAAATTCAGCAAGATCTTGCTAATCTAGAACTGCATAACGAAGGCGCGTAATACTGCTCGCATTTCTACGGAAGTAAAAAAAACCAGAGTGATATTTCACTCTGGTTTTTTTATCACTAATGATCTTGGATTAAGTCACTAGTGAATCGAGTAATCGATAACGAAATCGATAAACAGTCGGACTTTTTCCGGTAGATGATCTTTATGATTGTAGAGCATGTAAATGTCGCGTGGGTTAGCACTCCAATCGGGAAGAATACGTACCAACTCACCATTGTCGATGTACTCTTTTACCATTACATCCGGCATCAGAGTAATGCCTAGCCCCGCAGAACATGCTCGTCTTACCACATTGAGGCTGTTAGCTTCGAAGCGCGCCTTGGTATTGTTAATCACCGATTCGCCGCTGTTGTTTTTAAGCTGCCACTTGATCAGTGGTGCGCCTTTGAGAAGTCGATGCGCGGTGAGTTCTTCCGCATGAGAAGGCTCGCCATTTTGTGCAAGATAGCCTGGTGTTGCAATCAATACATCTTTAACCGTACTGATTTTTCGAGCAATGAGGCTCGAATCTCGTTGTGGGCCAACACGGAAAATGACGTCCCACTCAGTTGGGTCAAGTTGGTCTGCATGATTACTGGTGGTTAACTCCAAACTAATATCAGGAAACTGCGCCATGAAATCATTAAACATTGGCATGATCATGCGTTTAGTCAGATTTGAAGGTGAGGATATTTTTAGTTTGCCTGACGCGCCTTTGCATTCGTCAGCAATTTCTTCAGATGTCGCCGTGAGTCTATGAAGCAATGGTGAACATTCGTTATAAAAACGTTCTCCCGCCTCTGTTAAAGACAATTTTCGAGCGTGGCGATTTAATAAACGCAGATTAAGAGAGTCTTCAAGCGCTTGAATTCGTCGCGTTATCGTTGCAACGGGAATCATGGTTTTGCGTGAAGTTGCAGTATAACTCCCATTTTCAACAACAAGTCGGAATAGGTTTAGATCGTCGAGTTTCATATGGTCAACTATTTGTATTGATTCGTTTTATTATGGCTTAGCCCGATAGGCTCAACTCGCAGGCAGCATGACTGTAGACACTAAATTAGTGGAAACAATGGCTGAGAATAGCTCAATATCAATAAGTTAGTTTAAAATATTAACAAGTTGGTTAAATCTCAGACACCCACATATTGTATTAGATCTTGAAGCAAAGGGGTACATTTGTATAAAAGACTATTTGTGCCTACAGTTAATATACTCAAGAGCCGCTGGCTTGGGAGTAGATTACTCAATTAAGTGCATTATTGTAGCGTTTCCTTGCGACACGAAGTTTGATGCAAACCAATAAAAACGATAACGAAACGCGCAATGAAAAATTTGTGAGGCGTAATTTTATGTCTAAAACTGACAGTCAAGTTGCTGAGGTGCCGGCGCATCGGTCGAGTCACCCTAAGATTATGGTGGTTGATGACGACCCGATATTTCGTACAGTGACAAAAAATTATTTGGAAGCGATAGGGTATCGTGTTTGTGAGGCGCAAGATGGGTTAGAAGCCTTGAAACTTCTCGATTCTGCGCAGCCTGATTTAGTGCTGTGCGATTTATCTATGCCGTTGCTTACAGGGATGGAGTTTGCCGAAGAGGTAAGAATGGAATATCCATCTTTACCTGTCATCGTGATATCCGCAACGGGAGATATGGGCGATGTGGCTAAGGCGCTACGCTTTGGGGTAAAAGATTTTCTGACAAAACCACTTGCGGATTACCGCTACCTTAATGAAGCAATAGACAAGGTATTAGAAGACAGTGCCGATGTTGGTAACCAAAGTGATTTTGTTAGCCGTTGGTTCCGGATCGAAGAGAATGACAATTCTCAAGACGAGCAAGAGTTGCATTGGCACTTGAAATTTTTGCAAGAAAACCCCAATGCAGCACGTGAGCTATTGACCGCATTATTACCAGAAAAAGATTGCTCGCTGGGGGCGTGGCACAGTAGCTATCGAATGCTTCAATCGACAACAAATTTGCCACTGGTCTTTGACTTTTCATGGTTAATGAGCGGACAACTTGCGTTTTATCTGGTTGATGCCTCATCCAGTGAAGAAGGAGGGATTGCCAGTACGTTATTGGTTAGAGCATTATTTGATGACTATATTCGCCGAGTTCAGCATAACAGTGTTGATCTTAAAGACTTAGCGAACAACATGGAGACAGGCCTAGAATGCTCAATGGGTGCTTATCCTGTCGATGCGCTTTTGGGTGTGATTGATTTGTCAGATCGAACGCTGTCGATATTACCGGCAGGCCTGGATTGCCGTTGGCAAAATGGTGACGCCCACTACCATATTGCAGGTGGTCAAAAATTGGGTGAAAACTGCATTCGCAATTTTATGACCAAAGATCTTCCGGTTCATGAGTCGAGTAAGCTATCTATGAGCCAGGTAGGGGCGTCGAGCTTTAGCTGGGATATTCGTTTATCTCAGAGGGAGTGAGTGTAATAACCATACAGTTACTCTGTTTTTGATGGATTGTAATTAATATATAGTGCGGATGTTAATGAAATGGGAGTTTGGCACTTCTGTTTTATTAACTAGCCAATGTGTAAAGACGAACGATAACGTCGGCACGGCTCACTATCATTAAAAGCCATCAAATTAAGAGCAAAGTTATGTCTAACACTGAATTCAAAGAACCTTACAATATTTTCTATTTCCTAGGCTTTATTGCCGTATTGCTTATTCCAACTCTTCCGGCTACTCTGACGTTATTTCGTATCATGAATGGGTATGCAACGTTTTGAGAAGCGAGTTAGCATGACGCTGCGACAAGCCTTATGGAGTGTCGCAGGTATCAGTTCTGTCACCCTAGGGATCATTGGGATATTCCTACCATTACTACCAACCACCCCTTTTTTATTACTTGCCAGCGCGTGTTTTTTGAAAGGCAGCCCGCGTCTTCATCAGCGATTACTTGCACATCCTAAACTCGGTCCTGTGATTTCAACATGGGAAACTGAGCGAGCCGTATCACGCGCGACGCGCAATAAAGGCATGGTCTTTATATTGGCCAGTTTCCTGATCTCCATCATTGTTGTCCCGCTAGTGTGGTTAAAGGCTGCACTCTTTTGCTTATGTGGGGTCGTTTTAGGCTTTTTTTTGCGACTTCCTGTGAAAGAGTCGGTTGCTGATAAGTCTGAAAGTCACTAACATTAGGGGATTGTTCGCTCGCGTTTTGCGAGTGTTTATTTTTAGGCCAACAGAATGAAAGTATGGTTTTACTTTGTGAAATCATTACTCACGTCATTGGGCGCAGATTGACCTCTCCAGAGACAAAAATTATGAGCATCGACAGAATTTCACAAATCAAAGCCAGCATCAAAAGCATTCCTGATTACCCAAAGCCAGGCATTCTTTTTCGCGATGTCACCAGCTTAATGGAAGATCCTGAAGCCTATAGAGCGACCATTGCTCTGTTGGTAGAGAAATATAAAGATCAAGGCTTTACAAAAATTGTTGGCACCGAAGCTCGCGGATTTTTGTTTGGTGCACCGTTGGCATTAGAACTTGGTGTTGGATTTGTGCCAGTGCGTAAGCCCGGGAAATTGCCGCGCGAGACTGTATCACAGTCTTACGAACTAGAATATGGCACCGACGTATTAGAAATTCACACAGATGCTATTGTGGAAGGTGACAAGGTGCTAATGGTCGATGATTTATTGGCAACAGGTGGCACAATTGAAGCAACAACAAAGCTGATTCGCCGACTTGGCGGCTCTGTAGCACACGCAGCATTTGTGATTAACTTGCCAGAGATTGGCGGTGATAAGCGCCTACAAGCTCTCGATTTGGACGTTTACAGCATTTGTGAATTCGAAGGTCACTAATCGGGAACTATTCATGAGTTATCTTGCTTTAGCCCGAAAATGGCGCCCAAAACAGTTTTCAGAAGTCGTAGGACAAGCGCATGTCCTTACGGCGTTAGAGAATGCCTTAAGTCAAAACCGCTTGCATCATGCCTATTTATTTAGCGGCACTCGCGGTGTGGGTAAAACCACAATAGGACGCCTGTTTGCTAAGGGGTTGAACTGTGAAACGGGTATTACGTCTAACCCATGCGGTAAATGTGCGACGTGCGTCGAAATTGATGAAGGGCGCAGTGTCGACTTATTGGAGATTGATGCGGCCTCTCGGACTAAAGTTGAAGACACTCGTGAGTTACTTGATAACGTCCAATATAAACCGGCCCGTAATCGTTTCAAGGTGTACTTGATCGATGAAGTGCATATGTTGTCACGTCACAGCTTCAATGCCTTGCTGAAAACGTTGGAAGAGCCGCCAGAATATGTCAAATTCTTGCTGGCAACGACGGATCCGCAAAAACTGCCGGTGACAATTTTGTCACGTTGTTTACAGTTCCATTTGAAACCTATCACGGTCGATACCATCCAACAGCAATTGGTGGATATCCTAGGGCATGAGAAGGTGGAGGCGGAACATCAAGCGTTGGCTTTAATCTCTCACGCCGCCGATGGCAGTATGCGTGATGCTTTGAGCTTAACCGACCAAGCGATCGCATTAGGCAGCGGGCACATTACTAAGCCGACTGTCAGCATGATGTTAGGTACGTTAGATACGTCTCTCGCGATTAAAATTATTCAAGCTATTGCAACCGGTGATGCAGCACAAGTCATGAGTACGGTTGAGCAATTGGCTGAAAACGGCGTTGACTGGGATTCGTTATTGCTGGAAATCGGCTCGCAATTGCATCGTGTTGCGATGTATCAGGCCTTACCAGGAAGCCTTGATGTCAGTATTCCTGATAATGAAAAAGTCGCCACATTGGGCAAAAAATTTCAGCCAACTGACGTACAGCTCTATTATCAAATTGCAATAAAAGGTCGCCAAGATCTTGTTGCTTCACCCTCACAGCGAGTTGCGGTAGAAATGACGTTGCTACGAATGTTGGCCTTTAGACCGGTGACAGCACTTAGCAGTAATGACATTGTTGTGACGGGTTCGGCACAAACGCCGACCACGGCTAGTACTCCTAATGTCAGTCCATCAGTACCCGTGACGCCGCCGGCTTCACAAGCGCCAGCACAAGGCTACTCTGGACCTGAAGAGTCGGCAATGCCTTATGATTTGCCGCCGCAAGAACATTATGTAATGCCGTCAGAGAGCAGTGCAGCTTCGTATTCAGCGCCACATGGTTATGACTCTGCGCCCCAAGGGTATTATCCTGATTCAGCACCACAGCAGGTTTCGCCGCCAATGGCAGAATCGTTGGTGAATACACCACCAGTGAATCAACAGCCGGCTCAGCAGCAAGTTACGCCGGAGACTGCGCTTCAGCCTAAGGCGTCACCTGTTGGCGGCTTGCGTCATCAATTGCGCTCAAAAAGACAGAGTTCGGCGCAGAGCGCAGCTCGTCCAGGAGCGCCCACAACAAAAAAGACTGATGCGTCACCCGAGCCAGCATCTGCAATAGAAAGAGTCGCGCAGCGAAGTACTCCTCGTCGCGCCGCTTCTGCTATTTCTGGTGACGCGAGTCGTGAAAACGCTTCTGAGCAAGTGGATGACAACGAACCGTATCGCTGGCGTGCGATGAACAAAGCGGTGGTGGAAACCAATAAGGCCCCATCGGTTAAACCATCAACGCTAAGAAAGGCACTCGAACATATAAAAACCCCTGAAATGGCGCAGCGATTAACGGTTGAAGCCGCTCAGCAAGATTCATGGGCTGCACTCATCGAGAAACTAAACACCAGTAAATTGGTCCAACAATTAGCACTGAATTCAGCTTACAGTAAAGACGGTTCCTCGATTTCTCTTGGCCTGCGAGCAACGCACGCCCATTTGAACACGGATAGGAACCAATCCGAGCTTTTGGCGAGCCTAAACTCAGCGCTTGGTGAGTCGTGCCATTTGTCTGTAGAAGTGTCAGAGCAGGGCATAACACCGCTCGAACTAAGAGAAAAGATTTATCAAGATAAACTGGCCCAAGCGGCAGGCGCTTTACAATCTGATGCCAACGTACAGTTTATTGTTACGAGATTTTCTGCAGAGCTAGACGAAGAGAGTATTCGTCCGCTATAAGTCTATAATGCAAAGTATGTTAAGGGGTTGCATTTTTTAACCGTGCCCCCATGTTATTAATAATCTGAATCAACCGAGAGAAACCTATGTTTGGTAAAGGCGGAATGGGCAATATGATGAAGCAAGCCCAGCAAATGCAAGAGCGTATGCAAAAGCTTCAAGAAGAAATTGCAAACATGGAAGTGACCGGTGAATCTGGTGCAGGCCTTGTTAAGGTCACTATCACTGGTAGCCACAGTACACGTCGTGTCGAGATCGATGAGAGCTTGATGGAAGACGACAAAGAAATGCTAGAAGATCTGATTGCAGCGGCGTTTAACGATGCTGCTCGTCGTGTTGAAGAAACACAGAAAGAGAAAATGGCTTCAGTGACTGGCGGTATGCAATTACCACCAGGTATGAAAATGCCGTTCTAATTGAAAAATTAGAGAACAATAAATGCGAACTAGCCAAATGCTGGAGCATTTGATGGAGGCCTTGCGATGTCTACCTGGGGTTGGTCCCAAGTCAGCACAACGCATGGCCTTTCATTTGTTACAGCGAGACAGAAAAGGTGGGCTGCAGCTTGCCGAGGTTTTGTCTCAAGCCATGACCGATATCGGTCATTGTCAGGAATGTCGGACGTTTACGGAAGAAGAGACCTGCCATATTTGTACTAACCCTAAACGTAAAGAAAACGGCCAATTGTGCGTAGTAGAAAGCCCAGCAGACATCGCTGCGGTGGAAGCCACCGGGCAATACTCAGGGCGTTACTTTGTGTTGATGGGGCACCTGTCACCATTAGATGGTATTGGGCCAAGCGATATCGGTTTAGATACCTTGGATTATCGTTTAAGACAACGTGATATTAGTGAAGTCATTCTTGCCACCAACCCAACGGTTGAAGGCGAAGCCACCGCTCACTATATTGCCGAGCTGTGTCACGAACATGATGTGACCGCGAGCCGTATCGCTCATGGTGTCCCTGTTGGTGGCGAACTCGAGCTGGTAGATGGTACAACCTTGTCTCATTCCTTGTTAGGACGACACAAGATTTAAAAAGGCGCGTTTATCGCGCCTTTTTTGATCGTCTGTTATTAATTACGATCCCTACCTAATAACTATCTCACCTAATAACAGTGACTAGCTAATCACTATTGTTACCAAGCAAAGAGCGATAGATCCATGCCCCGATTACCGCGCCGATGATAGGCGCAACCCAAAATAGCCACAATTGAGCGGTGGCCCATTCGCCCACATATAAGGCTACACCAGTACTACGGGCAGGGTTAACGGAGGTATTAGTGACAGGAATACTGATAAGGTGAATGAGGGTAAGGCATAGACCAATAGCAATAGGGGCGAAGCCCTGTGGTGCTCTTGAGTCAGTAGCGCCCATGATGACAATAAGGAACATGGCAGTCATAACAATTTCACAAACCAGAGCAGCAGTTAGCGTGTAACCACCAGGAGAGTGCTCGCCATAGCCATTAGAGGCAAAGCCCGAGGCAGTGGCATCAAACCCAGCTTGCCCTGAAGCAATAATGTAAAGTACGCCACCTGCCAGCACGCCACCAACGACCTGAGCAATGATGTAGGGCAGAAGTTCTTTGGCTTCAAATCGCCCGCCAGCCCACAAACCAATGCTGACCGCTGGATTAAGATGACAGCCTGAGATATGCCCAATGGCAAACGCCATGGTTAATACGGTTAAACCAAACGCCAGTGCAACGCCTAGAAAGCCAATCCCCAGTTCAGGAAAGCCTGCGGCGAGCACGGCTGATCCACATCCTCCTAAAACCAACCAAAATGTACCAAATAGCTCAGCTAAATAACGATTCATAAGAAATCCCACTCCTATAATTGCGGTTCCTTTGAAACATAGCTGATTTTATTGATACCGCCAGTTTGGGCGAGGAGGCGCAAAGTATAGATATCGAGCCTTAAGGCTCAATGTGTTGTGATAACTGGGTAAGCTCCAACACAGAGTAGTGCTCGGCTTGTTCGCCTCTAGAAATTAAATCAACAACGTGAAACTCACTCATATCACCAAACTCTTTAGTGAGATAGTCGCGAAACGCGCTTTCGTTAGGCCACTTGCCACGAACGGTATAGCCATCGTCTTTATCAAAATCTTCTGTCTCGAAGAAAGAGAAATCCGTCATACCGATGTTGTGACAATACAAGACGAGATACATGGTAAATCCTTAACTTTGCTTGTTGGGTAAGGTGTCGTGGGCGGAAAGTCAGCACGGTGCTGATTACTTTGTACCCCAACCCACGTTAGCTAAACGGACGACCGCTCTACGACGCGCCGCCCCTAATCAATAGTGACTAAAAAATGGCTTTCTGTTTATTTTTAAAATAAAACGCCGCACTGATTACAACAAATAGCGCAGTGAAATAGTAGAAAAAGGAAGAAAGTGAGGCTAGGAAGTCGAGATGTTGCTCAACTTGTTGCTCGCTATAGTTCTGCGACAACAATTTGTAGTAGTAAGCGTATAAAATACCAATCGAGCCGTATCCAAGGTTAAACATTAAACCCTTAAAGCTTAGTACCGTCGCTCGGTTATGCGATTCGGTCTGTTTATTAAGGTGGTAACTAATGAAAATATTCATCGTCATAATGATAAAGATTAAGAGCAGCGCAGGTACAACGCCATAAATCGACCAGCCAAGACTAATCCAATAATAGGTTGCCATGGTTGCGAGTCCCATGACAAGGATGAATTTTTTGGGTGCCATACTTTCCGCTAATCTTCGACTTTGTCCAGCCAATAGAATTTGCAGGATACTTATACCTGCCCCAATTAATCCGAAGTAAATAATAGGAATATCAATCGCGCGATAATACTGACTGTTCATGGTTAAAAACATACGTGATGTATGCTCGAATAAACTGTAATAAAGCAATATGAAGAGGACGTAAGGCGTAGACACCACCCACTTAGCAGTAACTTGTGTCAGCTTGAGGCTTGCCAACGTTGTGGCAATTTTTCCGCCATGTTCAGGCAGTGTTTTTTTCGCCTCCCTCATACTAAGCGCTGAGTATATGGCGATCATCGCAACCAGCAGTGTGGCATAGACAGGAATGCGCATGATGTCTTGGGTGCTTTCTGGTTCGGCGAGTCCGAGAAGAGAGTACACCTTCGCCATAAAGCTAACATCATACATAGCGGCGCCTAAGAGCGTGACGAAAATACCAACACTTGACGCGATTCGAAGTTGGATTTGTAACACCCGTGGCCATGCTTCTTCTTTGCCTTGCTCCTTTAAAGTGTCATAAGCCAGAGCTTCATCCGCACCACTTGCTAACGCCATGGCCAAGCCGCTTAACACTCGGTTGACTAAAAACACCACGAACACCAAGTTGGGATTACCAGTGGGGACAAAGGCGATCATTGCGATTTCAACAAACATGATGATTGAAGACAGCACGACCAGCTTTTTACGCCCTAAAGTATCGGCAAATGCCCCCGATGGGACCTCGGCGAGCACAATCGTTGCCGCCCAAACGACATTTAGCATGGCAAATTGTGAGAGACTTAAACCGTAATCTAAATAGAGAAGCGTAAAAACGGGGTAATAAAAGCGAGCGAAGTAGCTACTTCGAAACATTAAGAAGTAGCGGACATTGCGGATTTGAAGGACTTCTCTGAGTGTCATAAAATATTCAGTAGTATTAATTACATAAGAGTATGTATAACCCTTTTTCTGCTAAATAGGAAAGGTTTGATTCTTAAAATATGCGGATTTTTATCCAATGTATCTGTGAAGAAATACTCTATGCGCCGTCGGTGTGGCGTCCTTTAAGTCAGCCTATCTAACTCCAGCAGATTACTCAGCGCTTGTTGGTTAGTGCTACTGCATACATCAGGGCATGGTTTAAAATCGTGGCACACTTTAGGTCGCTCTGGTTGACCAAAGAGCTTGCAAAGGTTGTCTTCATTAAGCTGAATGCAGCGCACACCGGAAGGTTTGCCATTGGGCATACCCGGAATGGCGGAGGAGATACTTGGTGCAATACAGCAGGCGCCGCAGCCTAATCGACAGTCCATCTTAATAACCTAAAAGTAATGGGGCGCAGAGTGTACCAAACATCGTCGCTTGTACACAATTGAATCACGCTTGTCAGAGAGAATGACTTGAAGTTTACCTAAACTAGCGGTATAAAGCGCCTCCACAGAACGTAAAGGTAGTCAACATGAGCAAGCCATTTTGGGAAACAACACCACTAGAAGCAATGTCGGAAGAGCAATGGGAGTCTCTTTGCGACGGTTGTGGGAAATGTTGTCTTCACAAGCTCATGGATGAAGACTCTGATGACGTCTACTACACCAATGTAGCGTGCAGTTGGTTAAACAGCGACACCTGTTCATGTAAAGATTATATGAACCGCTTTGAATCGGGTGAAGAATGCTTAAAGCTCACCAGAGATAAAATTTCCGAGTTCAATTGGTTGCCAGAAACCTGTGCCTATCGTTTGCTATCTCAAGGTGACACGTTACCTCAATGGCATCCTTTAATCACCGGCTTCAAGTCTGCGATGCATGCGGCTGGTGAAAGTGTAAGAAACAAAGTGGTGTATGAGATTGATGTCATTGACTGGGAAGACCACATTCTGAATCACCCTAATAGATAAATAGTGTCGGATGGTCCAGACTATTCAGGGACACACGATCAAAAAAAGGCAGAGCGATTAACGCTCTGCCTTTTTTGTATCAGCTAGTCGTACAGATTTCAGTGAAGCGTACTCTCGCGTCTTGAGCGGCTTGCGATGACTGCTCCTTTGAGTTTTGAGCATCGCTTAGTGCTTGAAGTTTGGCTTCGAGCTCGTCGACGAGGTCTTGTGGGATAGCATGGTTTTCATCGTCAGAGTGTTCGAGAGCATAGGCGCGGATGGCCTTTTTCGTCTTAAACAAGTCGTGCATTGCCGCACGTTCTTCATCGGCAGCGCTCTGTGCGATATCGCGACATTTTTCAAAATGAGCCAGTGCTACACCTTCCGTTGACCAAGGATCAAATTCAGGCAATTCTTCAATGTTAATGGTTGGTTCGACATAATCGTCTTGATGACGTATGTCTAGCGTCGCGGCTTTGACTGCGGAAATCATTAACATCACCGCGATGATAAGCAAAGGTAGACCGCCGACAATCGCCGCTGTTTGCAGTGTGCTTAATCCGCCTAAGAACATTAGCACCGCTGGCATGAAGCTGAGCGTAAAGGCCCAGAACATACGGTTCCAACGCATTGGTTCTTGAGTCACATCGTTTTGTACGACGGATGCCAAGATATAAGAAATGGAATCAAAGGTCGTAGCCGTGAAAATAATACAAAGCACGGTAAAGAGTAGAATAATGAACCATGCAAATGGCAATTCAGATAGCATAGAGAAGATAGCTTTCGTTGGACCAAACGTATTCAAAATGCCGACGATGTCTAGTTGTCCAGATAACTGCAGGGATAAACCAAAGTTACCTAGGATGATGAAGAATAAGAAACAGCCGCTGGAGCCAAAAAACAGCGAGCCAGCAACCATTTGCTTGATCGTACGACCTCTGGAAATACGAGCGACAAACAATCCCATGCTTGGTGCAAATACTAACCACCACGCCCAGTAGAAGATAGTCCAATCTTGTGGGAAGTGCGTATTGTCGAAAGTGCCGTAGCCACCGAAAGGTTCTGCCCATGTAGCCATGACAAAGAAGTTCGACATCATGCGGCCAATCGAATCTAACCCGGTTTCCAAAATGAACACAGTAGGACCTAATATTAACACCAGCGCCAATAAAATCATGGCACCCCAGAAGTTAATATTACTTAGAACCTTAATGCCTTTTTCCATTCCAGCGAAAGAAGAGTAGGCAAAAATACCGGTACAAACGGCAAGTACACCAATCTGTGAGTAGGTATTTTGTGGTAAGCCAAAGAGAACATTCAGACCTTCACTAATGAGCGGTGCAGCAAGACCAAGTGTTGTTGCAGCGCCCCCTAATAGACCGAAGATAAACAGAACGTCAATCAGTTTACCCAGTGCGCCATGGGTATGCTTTTCGCCAAGTACTGGAATCAGGGCACTCGATACTTTCAACGCGGGTTGTTTGCGTACGTAGTAGAAGTAGGCAATAGGCAGCGCGGGAATAAGGTAAATTGACCATGCAATTGGTCCCCAATGGAAAAGGCCATAGGTTGCAGCCCAGCGAACCGCTTCTTCACTTCCTGGCTCTAGCTGAAAAGGAGGCGCCTGGTAGTAGTAGGCCCATTCAATACAGCCCCAGTACAAGATACTGGCACCAATACCACCACAAAATAGCATCGCTGCCCATGAGGAGGTTTGGAATTCAGGGGTTTCATCAGGTTCACCTAGCTTGATCTGCCCGATATCGCTAAAAATGATGAAAATCATGAAAAAGAAAGCGGCGAGACCGAGTGATAGATAGAGGAAGCCAAACTTGTCCGTCATGATCAGTTTAGCCTGAGCAATCACTTCAGCGCCTTGTTGTGGGAACAAGATTAAGGGAATGATGACGGAAAAGAGCAGTGCAATCGCACCAAAAAAAGTGGGTTTATCTATAAGTTTAAAGTAGCGTTCCATGTTAGCCAGTTACTTAATAAAAGAAGACGATTATCTAAGTAGAAGGCCTCTCACGACAAACACGATTGTTTGTCGTTAAGATAAGTAAAATAGAATGCGTATATTGTAAACGCTAGGCTAAAGCCAGAATTAAGGCACCTACCGTAACGGCCGCAGACACATATTGCCCTGCAGAATAGGAGTCATCTTCTTGTTCTTTAAGATCATCGGGATGATCCATTCCTAAAGCACCATGGGCAAACGACTGGACTGTCTTGCCCATGGAGTCGTCGTCTTCCGTCTTAGTTTTACCTTCTTGTTCTAGCGCTTTTTTTGCTTGTGCGGATATCTGTACAGTATCAGTTTCAGGGTTTGGCAATGTTTTGCCGCTGTTCGCACCGTTTGCTGTCGCCGGTAAATTGGCGTTAGGCTGGGTTTTTGGTATCGATGTTGTTTGACTTAGGTTTGAATTGACACTTTGCATACCGGTTCTCCGTCACCACTATCACTATCTGTATCGCCACTATGGATCAAAACTTTAAGGTTTTATATTAGTAGCGTGAATGGAATGTCTTCAGATAACTATCAATTAGCAATATTTACGCCAAATTAATAAGTCACTATCTCAGTTCGGGCATTCATCCGATTTAAGGCTGAATGCGCTATCCAATCAAGTGACTGAGTACAGATAGACCAGCCGTTATGGCGTGCATTTCAATCCGTCATTTCTTTTGCCTAGGTGCTGATATGCGCTCATACGTTTGGCTTCTTGGACGTAACGAGTAGGGGGAGGCAACACCAATAACTGCATATCGGCACTCGTTGCAGGAGTATCAGCGTTGGTGATTTCGACGACAGGACTGATCACTAAGACGTTGAGTTTTGGTTCCAGTTTAAGTATTTGCGAGGCTGTTCCTAGTCCGTTCTCGGTATGAAACTTACCGGCGATGTGCATGACTTGAGTATCGGGGTGAGCACGGAGAAAGTGAACAATACTTTCCGCCATAGTGGCATCCCACGTTAGCTGCGCGGCAAATTGTTTGGCCGTCTGATCAGGAGTACCGTGGTGCATA
Organism: Vibrio qingdaonensis; assembly: GCF_026191675.1. Classification (GTDB taxonomy): domain Bacteria; phylum Pseudomonadota; class Gammaproteobacteria; order Enterobacterales; family Vibrionaceae; genus Vibrio; species Vibrio qingdaonensis. The sequence continues at coordinate 115,207 of NZ_JAKRRY010000002.1, forward strand.
GAGTTCATGAACTTCTCTTTATATGGGCTCCCGGATGTATCTATGGTTTGCGCGACATAGCGGCGTTCGGGCGGTTCAAGAGTATCGAGGTAGCTAAGTCCGGTACGGCCAATACAGCGAACGGTCGATTTCGGCGCATTACTCGCGATAATGGGTAACTGGTTTTGTTTGGCAAATTCAACCAAAGCACGGTAGTCACTCTGATAGTTAGGCCATGCGTTGGCTTCAGACATCAGAGTTTGTTCACCAATGTTGCCTTTGAGATAGTCATTAACAATCGTTTGTGATGGACGTGAGAATTGCTCCATCGAAAGGGCAAGCTTGTCGTTATTAGTGGCTAATGATCTAAGTAGATCGGTCTGAAAACGATGAATAGCCGAATGCGTGTGCCACTCTCCGACTAGGATAACATCAGCGTTGATGATGGCTTCAGGTAGCGCAGATACCACGATAGGGTCGCCTGTAGCGGTATAAAGTTGATAGTCGTAAAAGGTGTCAATCGGTTGAGGTTGAACTTGAGCAGCAGAGGAGGGAGCGGTCGTTAATGACGATGCACAACCCGTAATGAGTGACGCAAGTAGAGCGATGGGTAGAAATTTCATTTGATTAGCGAGCTCCTAAACAAAAATAGCCTACGAGAACGAAGGCTATTAGGGAAGAACGATGATAATCGAGTCAGTGAATGGATTCAATCGAATTGATAATTATTTGCATCAAGTGCACTTAAATACCCTGATCATAAAGTCGGCTTGGCACTGAAATTGCTCAGAGGCTTTAATTGTCGCTCGAACATCATCGGTCGCTTTCCATGCGAATGGCGTCATTTGCAATAGGTCATGCGCTTGGTCACCTGTTAGCTTCATCAGGTAGTTTAGCTTATTTTCAGCAACTAATTGGAATTGAGGGAGCACTTCCACCTCTTCGTCATGAAGGTGCACCTCATCATAGATGCGCTCTCGCAGCTCAAAAAGGTGATGGGCCCCTGGAGTTACGGTGACCACAATCCCATCTTGTTGAAGGCATCGAGCTAACTCTTCGGGCTTACAAGGCGCATAAATCCGAATAGCGGCAGAGAGGGAATCGTCAGCAAACGGTAGTCGATGGCTGGATGCGACAGTAAAAGAAACGTTGGAATAACGTTTGGCAGCGTAACGAACGGCGACTTTGGAAATATCCAGCCCATAGCAATCAATAGGCTGGTGTTGGTCATCACCCAAATGCTCACTAAGGTAATCTGCAAAATAGTGGGTGTAGTAGCCTTCACCACAGCCAATATCCAAAGCTTGGACAGACACGAGTGGGTGATGTTGGACAAGGGACTGAGCGACGGCGTTACGCATGGGCGCGTAGAAGTCATGGGCGAGGAAGGTACGTCTTGCCTGCATCATCTCTTTGTTGTCGCCAGGATCTTTTGATTGCTTGTGCTGTACAGGCATCAAATTCACATAGCCTTCCTTCGCCATATCGAATTGATGGCGGTTTTCACAGGCAAAATGGCGTTCGCGCTGTTGAAGAGGAAGGTGGCAAAGTGGGCATTGATAAGACATACGGTTAGACTCGCGGAAAATTTTGCTAAGTCTAACCATATCATTGCCACGGCGCAATTAAGCAAAGGCGTTTTTATTGAATTCCAATGACCGTGGAAAGCACAGCGGTTTCACCCGGAGAAACTTGTTTACCTTGTTCTAGCGTTGGAGCATGCAGAGTGGACTCGACACATAGGAATGTTTGGTAGCCGTCATCATTCATGTCACCCATGGCTTTGGCACCAGCTGCCCAAGGGTTCCAAAGTACCGCTGAGTTATGCCCGTGGTTAGTAACCGAGATTGCGCGATTGAGTTGACTATCCTTGATGAAGATATCTTGCTCTGGCGCAGTATAGACGCGATCAATGGTATCGGTGAGAACAAGCGTGTCACCGCCTTCACAGCGCTGTCCTTCGAGTAAGCCATCAATGTAGCTGTGTCCCATACCCGTTACTTCTGTCGAGGTGATATCACCCACGTTGAAGTAGCTATGTAACGCACCGGAGTATGACCATGGCTTGTCATCAGTGTTAGTCATAGTTAACGTCACAGTGAGCTGGTCACTGATTTCAACATTGAGGACTAGGGCAAACTGATGTGGCCAAATTTCACGCGTTGTATCAGAGTCGTTTAAACCAAGGCTAATGATGACACCTTGTTCATTTTCTTTATGCTCAATAAGAGACCATTCACTGGTGCGGGCAAACCCATGAGCGGGAGCGGCAACGCGACCAAACCAAGGCCAGCAAATAGGAATACCACCACGCAATGCGGTTGCGTTATCGTAAACGGCTTCTTTGCTCATCCAGATAAGATCATCTTGGTCAGCAGGCTGGTAAGAGAGAACATGCCCACCGTGAAGTGAGATAGCGGCTGATGCTTTTGGGTGAATGACACGAACAATTTTGTTCTCACCGTGTTGAGCAACGGTGACAAAATCAGAAAGTACGGTGACGGCTGGTAGGGAATTAAAGTCCATATTTGATACCTCAGACTAGGAATACACACTTTTCAGGTACAAAAAAGGCGACCCTAAGAGTCGCCTTTTTAAAAGTTGGAACTAGATGCTTACATTACTTAGAGATGTGAGCTACTAGGTCTAGAACTTTGTTTGAGTAACCGATTTCGTTGTCGTACCAAGATACAACTTTAACGAATTTGTCAGTTAGAGCAACACCAGCTTTAGCATCGAATACTGAAGTTTGAACTTCACCGATGAAATCTTGTGATACTACTTGGTCTTCAGTGTAACCTAGAACACCTTTAAGCTCGCCTTCAGATGCTTCTTTCATCGCAGCACAGATTGCTTCGTAAGATGCAGCAGTCTTAAGGTTAACAGTTAGGTCAACTACAGATACGTTAGCAGTTGGTACACGGAAAGCCATACCAGTTAGAAGGCCGTTTAGTTCTGGAAGAACAACGCCTACAGCTTTAGCTGCACCAGTTGAAGATGGGATGATGTTTTGAGAAGCACCACGGCCACCGCGCCAGTCTTTAGCAGAAGGACCATCTACAGTTTTTTGAGTTGCTGTAGTTGCGTGAACTGTTGTCATAAGACCAGATTCGATACCGAACTTGTCGTTAAGAACTTTAGCTACAGGAGCTAGACAGTTAGTAGTACAAGAAGCGTTAGAAACGATATCTTGACCTGCGTAAGTTGAATCGTTCACACCCATAACGAACATTGGAGTCGCGTCTTTAGAAGGGCCAGTTAGAACAACTTTCTTAGCACCAGCAGTGATGTGCTTACGTGCAGTCTCGTCTGTTAGGAAAAGACCTGTTGCTTCAGCAACTACGTCAACACCGATTGCATCCCATTTAAGATCTTCAGGGTTACGCTCAGCTGTTACACGTACAGTTTTGCCGTTAACGATTAGGTTACCGCCTTCAACTTCAACAGTACCGTTGAAACGACCGTGAGTTGAATCGTACTTAAGCATGTATGCCATGTACTCAACGTCGATTAGATCGTTAATACCTACTACTTCGATGTCGTTGCGCTCTTGCGCTGCACGAAATACGAAACGACCGATACGGCCAAAACCGTTAATACCTACTTTGATAGTCATTATGTTGCTCCACAACTTAATTTCTGTTTTAAGATAACTGGTAGTAAAATTACAGAATCCAGTCACTAACTTCAATAGATAATCGGAATTAATTTGTTTAAAGTCAAAAAAAAGTGTCGGATTTTTTAACGTTTAGCATTAAGTGATTGTTTTTTGAACTTTAGTCGGGTTTCTGTAATGTTAAAATGATGTGTTTAACCTTTGTGGCGAGCTGGGTTAACATATTTGAAACAGGTTAGGTTCTACAGTTAAACAGCGTGCTACAGAAAAGTTTACTCTAAGAGGAACATCAGAGTGAGTAAAATGTAGTCAATAAAAAAGGGAGTGTAAAGGTTGTGAACCATGAAAATAAAAAGGTCACTAAGACAGATGAGAACTGGCGTGAGGCTTTGACGGACGAACAGTACAGAGTATGCCGCCAGCAAGGCACAGAAGCCCCTTTTTCAGGGACCTTGCTGCATAACAAAGAGACTGGGAGCTATTGCTGCACCTGTTGCGGTACAGCGCTGTTTGAATCAGAAAGCAAGTATGATTCAGGGTGCGGCTGGCCAAGCTTTGATGCCCCAGTCAGCAGCGATGCAATTCGCTATTTAGATGACACAAGTCACGGAATGGTAAGAGTAGAAATACGTTGTAGCACATGTGATAGTCATTTAGGGCATGTGTTTGAAGATGGTCCGAAAACAACAGGTGAAAGGTATTGTGTGAATTCGGTGTCGTTAATTTTCAACAAAACTGAAAGTTAAGACAAATTTTCTGATGTTGGATGTATCATTATTACAGGTAGATGGATGCTATGAAAAATAGCCTAACGCAAATTTCTCATAGCACCGGGCGGGTGTTTAAAGATTGATTGTTGCGAGTTGACGAGTAAATTCGCCCGCTTTTAGTGATGAGGTGATGGTGCTGGCCTGGGCATCGAGTTGTTGGTATTCATCGTCGTTGAAGGCAAACATTCGTTTTAGCTCTGCCACTGTGACGACAGGCACATCCAGTTGTTTACCGACCATTGTCCATAGGTAAGATTCATGTGTCTTTGATAACGCGTAGCTAACGCTGGCCAACGACTTGATAGTATCGTTGTTAATATTACCGTCGTTAGAGAGTTCTAAAGAGCGCAAGAGTAACTCGTGGGTTTTAGGCTTATCCCTTGAGATGTAATGAGTAGCAAGTGCATACTGCATCGCCGAGGATTCTAATGCTGGCTGCCCCTCCATAGCCAAAAACCGTCGTTTTGCTGTTGAGTCGCCAGTTTCACTCCATAAAAAATATAATGTTTCTGGTACGTGTGATGGCGAAAGCTCGGAGTGTATACGTTCCTGTTCGTTTATTGCATACATGAGGGCGTTAAAGCGCTTTTCCTTCAATGCAGCTTGTTCGATAGGTTGTATTTGCGATGCCAACTCGAGGCACTTACGATATTCCTTGATTAAGTAATACTCTTCGATTTGAGAAGCGTCATTTTTCGGTACATCTAGCGCTTCATAGCGATGCCAGATCAAGTCGGTGCGAGTGATACGGCACTGCCCATCATTTACATTTAATGAAGAGCATTGCAACGTGGGCTCCGATAGACAGACTTGGTCCGTATTTTTGCGAGATTCAAAGCAACCTGTTAACAGGCTGCTAGATGATAGTAAGAGTATAGCGTAATGTAATTTCATTGATTTACTTGTGATCAGAGACACTGATTTATTGAGCTCAACTTGACTCAGTGTAACATCAGGTTATGGTTCCAGTAAGATATTAACCTCGCAGAACCTCGCTTTTGCGAGATAGAGAGAAAGAAAAAATAAGAAGGTTCAGAATGGATGTAGAGCAACTCTTAAGTGCGATGACGCCAGATGTTTACGATCGACTTCTTTATGCGTGTGAGACTGGTCGCTGGCCAGAAGGAAGCGTATTGTCTCAAGAGCAGAAAGACTCCTGTATGCAGGCCGTAATGCTATATCAGTCGAAGCATAATGTTGATCCTCAACATATGTCAGTGGCAGCGGGTGGGGAAATTGCCTTTAAGTCGAAGGCGGAGCTAAAGAAGCAGTTCTCAGCTGAGCAGGAAGATATTGTCCGCGTTAAAGTCGCAGAGAATTAAGCCATAGAAAACGAGTCTCCATGTAGAATTTCGCGACAAGCACAAAAAAAGGGACCGAGTGGTCCCTTTTTCTATTTTTCGCTAGGGCGGATTGAGTTGCCTTAGCCGATATCAATCACGTTAGCCAGCCAGAAGGTCCGTTGCGACTTTGTAGCTTGGATCTTCTTTCACGTTGATTTCCACTAAGCTGCCAGCTTTATGTAATAAAGCACGACAATCAGGGCTTAGGTGTCGTAAATGCAACGTTTTGCCTACCGCTGTGTAGCGTTCGGCTAGGGTTTCAATCGCTTCAATAGCAGAGTGATCTGCCACGCGAGACTGAGCAAAATCGACGATCACATCTTGTGGGTCATTTTTCGCATCAAACAACTCTAAGAAGTTAGAGGCTGAGCCAAAGAAGATAGGTCCATTAATCTTGTACTCTTTTGAGCCTTCTTCGTTAATATGGCTGCTTGCATAGATATGTTTAGCATGCTCCCACGCAAACATAAGGGCAGACACAACCACACCAATGGCTACGGCGACGGCAAGATCTGTTAACACAGTCACTACGGTGACCAGTACGATAACAAAGAAGTCTTGTTTAGGAACACGGCGTGCAAGTTTGAACGTTGCCCACTCGAAGGTACCAATCACAACCATGAACATTACCCCAACTAGCGCCGCTAGAGGAATCATTTCAATCATGGCAGAAGCAAATAGAATGAAGAACAGCAGTGCACTTGCGGCTACGATACCGGATAAACGACCGCGACCACCAGAGTTTACGTTGATCATTGATTGACCGATCATCGCACAGCCACCCATCGCACCAAACACAGAACATGTCACGTTAGCTAAACCCTGACCCACACATTCGCGGTTAGATTGACCACGAGTATTGGTCATTTCATCGAGAACCGTTAGCGTTAGTAGTGATTCAATCAAGCCAATTGCCGCTAAGATAATCGCGTATGGAAGGATAATATTGAACGTTTCTAATGTGAATGGCACAGCAGGAATAGAGAACGTTGGTAGTGAGCCTGCTAATGTGGCAGTGACATCCCCTGACATGGTTCTTAGGAAGTCCACAACGGTACGTGTTTCAAGACCTAACAGGTGAACCAATGCCGTTACCGCGACAATAGCAACTAATGATGAAGGTACTGCAGTAGTAAGTTTTGGTAGGAAATGAATGATAGCCATGGTCAGAGCGACAAGACCCAGCATGATAATCATTTGTCCCTGTGGCAACCATGTCATCGCACCTGTCAAATCAGGTGCTTTAAATTGCCCCATTTGAGCGAGGAAAATAACGATGGCGAGACCATTTACAAACCCTATCATTACCGGATGTGGCACCATTCGGATGAATTTACCCAGTTTGAATAGACCGGCAGTGATCTGTAAAAAACCAGCAAACATGATGGCAGCAAAGAGGTACTGAACGCCGTGAGTCGCCACTAGGCTCACCATCACAACAGCCATTGCACCAGTTGCACCAGAAATCATGCCAGGACGACCACCAAAAATTGAGGTGATTAGACCGACGATAAAGGCAGCGTAGAGACCTACCATTGGGTCAACACCAGCTACGAATGCAAACGCAACCGCTTCAGGAACTAACGCTAAGGCTACAGTTAGCCCCGATAACACATCGTTTTTAACCGAGTGCTTTGAAAATTGTGGAAATTCAAACATAGGATTCAATTCAGTAGTTGTGTTGGATAAACATCCATTCCAAACAGCACAAGTAACGACATGATTAAAAAGGGGTGTTGCTGCAAGAATCGCGGCAATTCAAAGCTAATTACAATCATTATCGGCATGTCATGTGACAGCGATAGGGCGTATTGGTAATGAAACGTACGAGGTTGCGCATGCTACAGAAATGTGAGGAGAAGTTCAATAATGAAACGAAATGTGTATCTATTAAACTCGGTAAAAAAAATGGGTTGCCTTGGCAACCCATTTTTATTTCTTGCTACTCACACGTTAATGTTTACGCATGAAGACGTGCTTAAACCGATAGGTTATTAGTAGTTAGGCTTAGTCGTTGCTGCACCCGCAGAACTTCTTGCTACTTGACTACCCGCACCTTTCGGTGTGTAACGTTCAGTTCTGAAAGCCGCTGCTTTAACTTCGATGTCACCTAACTCAGCAACGCCTGGTGCTTTTGCCATTGCAGCGCTAGCGTGACCTTTAAAGCTAGACTTAGCTAGAACTTGTTTAGGGGCTTGCTTAGGTGCTTGAGCCGGTGCCTGTGCTGATTTCTTAACAACCGGTGCAGTTTCTATCGCTGCAGCCATTTTTTCTTCAGCGGCCTCTACTTCTACAACAACTGGTTCGGTAACAACCGGTGCTTCAATCACCGTATTTTCAACGGCTTCGGCTACTTTAGTTTCTACAGTTTCTACATCAAAAGCTTTAGCCTCAATAACGTTAGCTTCAACAACGTTAGTTTCAGCAACATTAGCTTCAACAGCGGCCACTGGAGTCTCAACCACTGGTGCCTCTACCGTTACAGGCGTTTCAAGAATAACCGCTTGCTCTGTCATTGGAGCATCAACAACAGCAGTACTTAGGATAATTACTTTGCCCATTGCCATTTCTGGACGAGCAACACCTGAAGTAATGGTTGATGTTGTAACAGCGCTTGTCGCTTCCTGTTGAGTTTTCTTAGGTGTTGGCTTAATGATGCCATAGCTTGGCATTACTTTGCCCATTGCCATCTCTGGAGACGCAACCCCACCTTTTCTTAGTCTAAACGGGTTAGGACGACGATCGCGACCACGACGACGGCGTTGACCACTAGCACGCAAGTGACGAGGAGAGCGACGGTTACGGCGTTGCTTACCTTCTTCTTTTGCTGCTGGTGCGTCAGTATTTGGCGTATCAACAACTGCTTCAACTGCATCTACTGCTTTCGCTACTTGCGTCGCTTTCTCGCTCTGAACTTTAACGTTTTCCGTTTCTGGAACAATAACTTCAACGTCTTGTTGAGCGTTTTGATCTTTAGTACGGATTTGCTTAGTCAGTTTACGGCGCTGACGGCGTTCTTTGATTTTCGCTGTCTTTTCTTCGGTACGTGGTGCTTTTTCCTGCGTACGAGGCGTCGATTTTTCAGCTTGAACATCAGCCGCTATTTGTTGACCTTGCTCAGCAACCTTCGACTTACCAGTAGACTCATCACGCTTTTTGTTGCGACGTTCTTGAGGTTTGTTACGACGGTTTTGTGACTTACGCGGTTCTTGAGCTGTTTCGTTTTGCTCTTTTGCTGCGTCAGTGTCTTGTGCTGGTTTACGACGATTCTTGTTGCGATCGTTATCACGTGAATCGCGGTTATCGCGATTGTTGCGACGACGTTGGTCGTTGCGATTGTTGCGACGAGGCTTATCACCGCGTGGCTTATCTTCTTTCTTAGGCTCAGTTGTTTCTTTCTTTGGTTCTTCTGAAGAAGCAAAGAATGAACTAATAGCAGAGAAGAAGCGTGAAACTAGACCTGGCTTGTTGCTTTCTGGTGCTACTTCAACTTTTGCTGCAGGTTTAGGTGCAACAGGTGCTGGTGTAGCAAAGCCTTGAACCGCTGGTTGTTCGATCTTGCGAGGCTTAATTTCAGATTCTGGCGCTTCTTTGCTTTCCGCTTCTTTCAGTGCATCAATCTTCTTAGGAAGTAGGTAAGAAAGAAGGTCGTGTTCTTCGCCATCACGTACACGGATAACCTCAAAGTGAGGCGTTTCCATATCTGAATCTGGAACAACAGTAATTTTAACTTCTTGAACGCGTTCAATGTGATTAACAGAGCGACGCTTTTCATTAAGAAGGTAAGAAGCAATTGGCACAGGGACAATTGCCAGAACTTGGCAGGTGTTGTCTTTAAGTGCTTCTTCTTCGATTAGACGCAGAACAGACAGTGCTAAAGATTCATTGTCACGAACGACACCAGTACCTGTACAGCGTGGACAAATATGGTGACTTGCTTCAGCGAGTGATGGGCTTAAGCGTTGACGAGACATCTCTAGCAGACCGAAACGCGAGATGCGACCAATCTGGACACGAGCACGGTCAATACGAACCGCTTCACGTAGTCGGTTTTCTACTTCTCTTTGGTGACGAACTGGCGTCATATCGATAAAGTCGATAACGACTAGACCACCCAGGTCGCGTAGGCGAAGTTGACGAGCAATCTCATCTGCGGCTTCTAGGTTAGTGTTTAGCGCTGTCTCTTCAATGTCACTGCCTTTTGTTGCACGGGCAGAGTTGATATCGATAGAAGTTAAAGCTTCTGTTGGATCGATAACGATTGAGCCACCAGATGGAAGGCGAACTTCACGTTGGAACGCTGACTCAATTTGGCTTTCAATTTGGTAATGGCTAAACAGCGGAACTTCACCATCGTACTTTTTAACACGGCTAACAAAGTCTGGGCGTACATGCTCAATATGTTGTTTTGCGCGTTCGTAAATGGTGTTGCTATCAATCAAGATCTCACCAATATCGCGACGTAAGTAATCGCGTAGAGCACGAACAATTACGTTACTCTCTTGGTGAATTAAGAAAGGTGCTGGGTTAGCGTCTGCGGCGTTTTTAATATTGCCCCAGTTGTTTAGAAGGAACTTCAAATCCCACTCTAGTTCTTCTGCACTTTTACCTACGCCAGCCGTACGGACGATAAGACCCATACCTTGTGGTAGCTCAAGTGTGCTCAGTGCCGCTTTTAGTTCTGTGCGTTCTTCACCTTCGATACGACGAGAAATACCGCCAGCTCTCGGGTTATTCGGCATCAATACTAAGTAGCTGCCTGCTAGAGAGATAAATGTCGTTAGTGCTGCACCTTTGCTGCCGCGCTCTTCTTTTTCAACTTGCACGATTACTTCTTGGCCTTCGCTCAAGACATCTTTGATGCTTGGGCGACCTTGGTAGGTATAACCAGCTGGGAAGTATTCGCGTGCAATTTCTTTAAGAGGGAGGAAGCCATGGCGATCGGCACCGTAGTCAACGAATGCAGCCTCAAGGCTTGGTTCTACTCGTGTGATACGACCTTTATAGATGTTTGCTTTTTTTGATTCGTGACCTGGACTTTCAATATCTAGGTCAAATAGTCGCTGGCCATCGACCAGAGCGACACGCAACTCTTCTTTTTGAGTTGCGTTGATTAACATTCTTTTCATTACGGAAATTCTCGTTTATTTTCTTTGTTTTTGTCATTGCTCTTGTCACGAAAGTCGTAAATCGTGGTGCCTGATCCCATGGCTAATATTGTTGCAGCCTCCCGGCTGGAAGGGATGCTCTGGGGCACTACAGTCATCACACAAGTCAAACTTGGGTGATCCGCATATGGCGGTAATACTCAAAACACGAATACGTGAGTAGATGACAAGGCTGCCTTAATTATCAACGTCTTATGCCGTACGCAGCGTCTCAATATCAAGGGCTCTACTCATGGTGTAGTTTACGTATGAATAATAGTGATAAATAGTTAAATCCAATCTAATTACCCTACGCAGCTGTGAACTATAGCAGCGCAGCGAAATATCAGCAATCAGCTTTACGACAAACCACAGAAAAAAACATATTATCATCCGCTTTTTTTAGGTTAATTGATTGAATTTTAGTCTTATTTCCAAAGGTGTGATTTTGGGTTAGATAAATTGTGTGAAATTTATCCACAGCTTGTCCCGAGAGTATATATCGGGCGTGATTGAAAAAGGTGGAGTGTGCTTTGCTTCGTTATTGTGAAAAGAAAGCGTTATTTTCTTAATGCTTTGGGTGTTATAATCACCAAATGAGTGAAATAAGAACTAAAGTCCAATTTGTCGATATTGACGACGATATGGCTGGTCAGCGCATTGATAACTTCTTGCGCAACCAATTAAAAAGTGTGCCTAAAAGTGTGGTGTATCGAATTGTCCGCAAGGGTGAAGTTCGTGTAAATAAAAAACGAGTGAAGGCAGAGTACAAGCTACAAGCCGGTGATATTGTTCGTATACCACCTGTGACGATCGAAGAAAAAGAATCTGACGCGCCAGTGAGCACAAAGCTCAACAAAGTCGCAGAGCTTGAATCTCACATCATTTATGAAGATGACCATGTGTTGATTTTGAATAAGCCTTCAGGTACGGCTGTTCATGGCGGCAGTGGTTTGAAGTTTGGTGCAATTGAAGCGTTAAGGGCGCTGCGTCCCGATGCTCGCTTTTTGGAGTTGGTACATCGTATTGACCGTGATACATCAGGGATTCTTCTGGTGGCCAAAAAACGCTCCGCGTTGAGACATTTGCAAGCTCAGTTTAGAGAAAAAACGGTTCAGAAGTACTACTTTGCCTTGGTGATGGGAAAGTGGAAGCCAAGTTGTAAGGTGGTCAAAGCGCCATTGCTTAAAAACGAGGTCAATAGCATCGTTCGAGTGAATCCAAATGGTAAAGCGTCTGAAACGCGATTTAAAGTACTGCAAGCGTTTGAAGAGGCAACATTAGTTCAGGCCAGTCCGATCACAGGGCGTACTCATCAAATACGTGTCCACGCTCAATACACCGGTCACCCTATTGCATGGGATGATCGCTATGGTGATCGCCGCTTTGATGCGTACACCGCCAAAGTGGGTTTGGACAGGTTGTTCTTGCATGCGGCTAATATTATTTTTGTTCACCCTGCGACAGAAAAGCGTATGGAGATTCATGCAGAAATGGAGCCGAAGCTTAAGAAAGCCATCGCTCAATTAAAATAGAAAATCACTCCCTTTAGGTCTTGTCGCTTAAAGGGAGTCATCGCCCTCCTGTCGTCGATGCCTTATTAGGGCTTCTTTCCTTTATTCACGAACTTTCCTTTATTCACTAACATGCATGAGTTATTTAATCCGTTTACCCTAGCCCTGAACTTATTATTAAGCCATTTAGTTAAGTGGTGAGATGCCATGCGCGTCAAGCATCGTGACCAAGTCGATGAGTGGCAACCCAACTAAGGTGTTGGGATCTTTACCATTAAGGGACGAAAACAACGTGATGCCAAGTCCTTCGCTCATAAAACTACCCGCGCAATAGAAGGGCTGTTCAACGTCCACATAGCGCTCGATTTGCTGTGTCGTGAGCGTTCTAAAGGTCACGTCAAAGGTGTCCACTTTTACGTCTGATTGCTGTGTATTAGTGTCGTACAGTGCAAGCCCGGTATAGAAACGAATAGTCTTACCGCTTTGCTGAGTGAGTTGAGCTATCGCGTTGGCCCGTGTTAACGGTTTTCCTATGATGGCACCATCAATCACACACACTTGGTCACTGCCGATAATCAGTGCATTAGACTCGGCGGAGAGTGCTTGTGCTTTGCCCAAAGCGAGCCGCTGAACTAAGGCTTCTGGGGTTTCATTTGGCTGGATAGTTTCGTCGAAATTTGGTGCTTTGGCCGTAAAGTTCAGTCCTAGCTTGCCGAGTAACTCTGCGCGATAAGGGGAGGTAGATGCTAAAATTAACTGAAATGATTCCATTTGTGCTGTCATTTTTTTATCATTCGTTCGGTTTTTAGAGTATTCTAACGATTCTCAATCGTAAGGTGAAAAAAGTACAACTTTTTTGCCTTTTTCTTTGACTAAATTTGATTTGGAAGATAATATTCGCGCCCTATGCAGAAGGTAAAAATACCGCGAACGGTTGACCCGTCCAAGACAGCACAGAAAAGACTCGACTTTGATGGCATCATCCAAGTGAGTTTGTTCAAGCGTCTTCACGAGTCGGTTGAAAGCGTAAAACGCGATGCGAACGTATCATTGTCCTTTGGGCATGATGAACAGCGATTAGTTGTTATCTCTGGTAAAGCTAACATCGAAGTCGACTTAGAGTGTCAACGTTGTAACGAGTCTTTCGCACATGAGTGCGAAGTTCAATTCACTTATACTCCTTATTTTAGTGAGAAAAGTGAAGAAGAAGCACCTGAAGATTATGATTTGGTAGATCTTAATGAATACGGTGAAGTGGACTTGATACGACTGGTTGAAGACGAGTTCATCTTAAACCTGCCTCAAATAGCAATGCATGACGACGCAGATTGTAGCGTTAACTCAAATAATATGGTGTTTGGTGAAATTCCAGAAGAACTTGTGGAAGATAAACCGAATCCATTCGACGTTTTAAAAAGCTTAAAGAAATAATTTTTAAGCATTAACACAGGAGTAGGGTCAATGGCCGTACAAAAAAGCAAGAAGTCACGTTCTATGCGTGGCATGCGTCGTTCACATGATGCGCTAACTTCAGCTGCGCTATCTGTAGACGCAACTTCAGGTGAAACTCACCTACGTCACAATGTGACTGCTGACGGTTACTACCGTGGCAAAAAGGTTATCAACAAGTAAGGTTGACCTTTGCATAATATAACCGTTGCACTTGATGCAATGGGCGGGGATTTCGGTCCTTCCGTAACAGTGCCTGCCGCCGTGCAGGCACTGTCGCATTTCCCAGAGCTGAAAGTCATAATTGTCGGCGATCAAGCGTCGATACAAAACCAACTCAACGAATTGGGTCATCAGCGTAGCAGCCGTTTAACGGTGAGACACTGCGACCGAATCATCTCGAATTCAGAAAAGCCCTCACTTGCACTTAGACACAGCCAAGACACTTCTATGCGTGTCACGATCGATCTCGTCGAGTCTGAGCAAGCTGATGCCTGCGTAAGTAGTGGAAATACTGGCGCTCTCATGGCACTTTCTCGTTTCCGCCTTAAGCTACTCCCCGGCATTGATAGGCCCGCACTTGTGACTGCGTTGCCAACCGCACAGGGTAATAAAACCTGGATGCTGGACTTAGGCGCTAACGCATCCGTTGATGCCGATTCTTTATTTCAATTTGCGGTAATGGGCAGCGCACTGGCTGAACAACATTTGCGGCGAAAGCCTAGAGTGGCGATTCTCAATATTGGCGCAGAAGAGATCAAAGGCAATGATTTAGTTAAACGTTGCGCTGAAATGTTGTCGCAAACACATTCCATCCATTATATTGGTTATATTGAAGGTAATGAGTTACTTCATGATGCCGCGGATGTGGTTGTGTGTGATGGTTTTGTAGGAAATACAGTACTAAAGGCATGTGAAGGTACTGCTCAACTTTTTGTTGATAAGTTGAAAGCTCGCTTGTCTGCCTCATCAATTAAAGGATGGATAGCAAGAATATTGTTCTCCGATCTTATAAGTGAGGTGAAAACACTGAACCCCGACCAGTATAATGGGGCAAGTTTGTTAGGATTGCGCGGCATTGTCATTAAAAGCCATGGAAGTGCTGATGTCCCAGCACTTGTTAATGCTATAGGCGAAGCAGTCCATGAGGTGAGGCGCCAAGTGCCAAACCAAATAAGTGATCGTCTAGAAGCAGTGTTACTCGAGAGGCAATAATAGTCTTCATGTATAGCAAAATATTAGGTACAGGCAGCTACCTGCCGTCTCAGGTGCGTTCAAACGCAGACTTAGAGAAAATGGTAGATACGACAGATGAATGGATCGTAACGCGTACAGGCATTAAAGAACGCCGCATCGCTGCTGAAGATGAAACTGTTGCTGATATGGGGTATCACGCCTCAGTGAAAGCCATTGAAATGGCCGGTATCGATAAGAATGATATCGATATGATCATTGTTGCGACCACCAGCAGTAGCCATGCTTTCCCGTCTTCGGCGTGTCAAGTTCAAGCAAAGCTTGGTATTCAAGGGTGCCCTGCGTTTGATATGGCGGCCGCGTGTACTGGCTTTGTGTATGCACTATCGGTGGCCGATCAGCACATTAAGACTGGCATGTGTAAAAATGTACTTGTCATCGGTTCCGACTGTTTATCAAAAACGGTTGAAGAAATTGATCGTTCAACGATTATTCTTTTTGGTGACGCGGCTGGTGCTGTTGTACTCGGCGCTAGCGAAGAACCGGGAATTCTATCAACGCATACCTACGCGGATGGGCGATTCGGCGATTTATTAAGCCTTGAGATGCCCGTTCGTGGTGGTGAGCTTGATAAATGGCTGAACATGTCGGGTAATGAAGTGTTTAAAGTTGCCGTGACGCAATTGTCTAAACTGGTTAAAGATACCCTTGCCGCGAATGATATGGATAAGTCCGATCTGGACTGGTTGGTGCCCCATCAAGCCAATTACCGTATCATTTCCGCGACGGCAAAAAAATTAGGTATGCCAATGGATCAAGTGGTATTGACGCTTGATCGCCACGGTAATACCTCGGCTGCGACTGTCCCTACCGCACTCGATGAAGCGGTACGTGATGGTCGAATTAAGCGCGGTCAGAACCTGCTACTCGAAGCTTTTGGTGGTGGATTTACTTGGGGTGCGGCGTTAGTCCGTTTCTAGCCTAAAGTATCTAATAAACGAATTTAATATTGATTGCGTTGTTTAAGGAAATAGCGATGAGTAATTTTGCAATCGTGTTCCCAGGTCAGGGTTCACAAACTGTTGGTATGCTTGCCGAGCTTGGTGAGCAGTTCGATGTTGTTAAGCAAACATTTGCTGAAGCGTCTGAAGCGTTAGGCTATGACTTATGGTCACTGGTCCAAGAAGGTCCAGCAGAAGATCTCAATCAAACACATCGTACACAACCCGCTTTACTTGCGTCGTCTGTTGCAATTTGGCGAGTTTGGCAAGAGCAAGGGCTAGAACAACCTAGCATGATTGCTGGTCATAGCCTAGGTGAATACTCTGCGTTGGTATGTGCAGGTGTGATTGACTTTAAAGAGGCGATCAAATTGGTTCAGCTGCGTGGTCAGTTGATGCAAGAAGCCGTACCAGCAGGTGTGGGCGCCATGTACGCAATTATCGGCCTTGACGATGCGGCTATCGCTAAAGCGTGTGAAGAAGCAGCGCAAGATGAGGTTGTGTCTCCTGTAAACTTTAACTCACCAGGCCAAGTTGTGATTGCAGGTAACAAAGCCGCTGTAGAACGTGCTGGTGCGTTGTGTAAAGAAGCGGGCGCGAAGCGCGCACTGCCTTTACCAGTATCTGTACCTTCACACTGTGCGTTAATGAAGCCAGCGGCTGAAAAATTAGCGATTGCTTTGCAAGACATTGAGTTTAACGCGCCAACACTGCCCGTGATTAACAATGTCGCGGTAGTAGCAGAAACCGATCCAGCTAAGATTAAAGAAGCGTTAGTGGCTCAGCTCTATAGCCCGGTTCGTTGGACTGAAGGCGTGACGAAGATGAGTGAAGAGGGTGTTGAAAAGTTATTTGAACTTGGCCCTGGTAAAGTATTAACCGGTCTAACGAAACGTATCGTTAAGACATTAAGTGCCGCTGCTGTTAATGATTCAGCGTCACTTGAAGCAGCAAAATAATAAGGAAAGTAACATGATGAACCTTGAGGGCAAGATTGCCTTAGTAACAGGTGCGAGCCGCGGTATTGGTCGTTCTATTGCTGAATTGCTTGTTGAGCGCGGCGCGACGGTAATCGGTACTGCGACGACGGAAAACGGCGCAGCTGCTATTAGTGAATATCTTGGTGAGAACGGTAAAGGTTTTGCGTTGAACGTCACCGATACTGCATCAATTGAGGCATCTCTTAAGCAAATGACAACAGAGTTCGGTGCGATTGATATTCTAGTTAACAACGCTGGCATTACGCGCGATAACCTACTTATGCGTATGAAAGACGACGAGTGGACGGATATCATGGATACAAACCTAACGTCTATTTTCCGTCTTTCTAAAGCCGTATTGCGTGGCATGATGAAAAAACGTCAAGGGCGCATCATTAATGTGGGTTCTGTTGTTGGCACTATGGGTAATGCTGGTCAAGCAAACTATGCGGCTGCAAAGGCGGGCGTTATTGGCTTTACTAAGTCTATGGCACGTGAAGTCGCCTCTCGTGGTGTCACAGT
Organism: Vibrio qingdaonensis; assembly: GCF_026191675.1. Classification (GTDB taxonomy): domain Bacteria; phylum Pseudomonadota; class Gammaproteobacteria; order Enterobacterales; family Vibrionaceae; genus Vibrio; species Vibrio qingdaonensis. The sequence continues at coordinate 132,722 of NZ_JAKRRY010000002.1, forward strand.
TAACACAGTTGCCCCAGGTTTTATTGAAACAGATATGACAAAAGCGCTGAATGATGAGCAACGAGCTGCTACACTAGCGAACGTACCTGCAGGTCGTTTAGGTGACCCTCGTGAAATAGCTTCAGCAGTTGTATTTCTTGCATCTCCAGAAGCGGCTTATATCACGGGTGAGACACTTCACGTGAATGGCGGCATGTATATGGTTTGATCTGCGCAACATTTGTGCATGATTTAAGTCAAAAATGTACTGAATTTCGGTTAAATTCGCGAAAATTGTGGTTTGACCAGCAAGGACCCCCTTGCAACTTTCAACAGTTCGAATAAACTACGGAAACATCGCATTGAGCGAAATCTGTAAAGGAAAAGAAAAATGAGCAACATTGAAGAACGCGTAAGAAAAATCATTGTAGAACAGCTAGGTGTAGACGAAGCAGAAGTTAAGAACGAAGCTTCATTTGTTGACGATCTAGGTGCAGACTCTCTAGACACAGTTGAGCTAGTAATGGCTCTTGAAGAGGAATTCGATACTGAGATTCCTGATGAAGAAGCAGAGAAAATCACTACTGTTCAAGCGGCTATCGACTACGTAAATAGCGCTCAGTAATATCTCTCCCAGGCGGCCTTCTGGCCGCCTGTGTTTTTTTAACCTCTTCTATCCTTTCAAATAGAAACATTTCAATCCCCCGGAGAAAAATATCATGTCCAAGCGTCGTGTTGTTGTCACTGGCATGGGTATGTTGTCACCGGTAGGCAACACCGTAGAATCTTCATGGAAAGCCCTATTAGAAGGTCAAAGTGGCATCGTTAATATCGAGCACTTTGATGCAACTGAATACTCAACTCGCTTCGCTGGTTTAGTCAAAGACTTTGATTACAGCGAATACCTCACCAAAAAAGATGCTCGTAAAATGGATTTATTTATCCAGTACGGAATCGTGGCAGGTATGCAAGCTCTTAAAGACTCAGGCCTAGAAGTTAACCCAGAAAACGCTCACCGTTATGGTGTTGCCATTGGATCGGGTATTGGTGGCCTAGACTTAATTGAAGCGGGATATAATGCGTTAGTAGGTAAAGGCCCACGTCGTGTAAGTCCTTTCTTTGTTCCATCAACCATCGTAAATATGGTTGCTGGTCAGTTATCTATTTTCGCAGGCTTACGTGGCCCGAATATCGCAATTTCTACAGCGTGTACTACTGGTTTGCATAACATCGGCCATGCCGCTCGCATGATCGCCTATGGCGATGCAGAGGCGATGGTTGCTGGTGGTTCTGAAAAAGCGTCAACGCCTCTTGGCATGGCGGGTTTTGGAGCTGCTAAAGCGTTGTCTACTCGTAACGATGAGCCACAAAAAGCGTCGCGTCCTTGGGATGTTGATCGTGATGGCTTCGTGTTGGGTGACGGCGCCGGTATGATGGTTGTTGAAGAATACGAGCATGCTAAAGCTCGCGGCGCTAAAATTTATGCTGAAATCGTTGGTTTTGGTATGAGTGGTGACGCTTACCATATGACATCACCTAGTGCTGATGGTTCTGGCGGTGCGTTAGCGATGGAAGCGGCAATGCGTGATGCAGGCGTAACAGGAGAACAAATCGGTTACGTCAATGCGCATGGAACATCAACACCTGCAGGTGATATTGCTGAGATCAACGGCATTAAACGTGCGCTGGGTGAAGCTGGCTCTAAGCAAGTATTGGTTTCTTCTACTAAGTCGATGACTGGTCACCTTTTAGGTGCTGCTGGTTCAGCTGAGGCAATCATCACGGTTATGTCTTTGGTTGATCAAATGGTTCCACCGACAATCAACTTAGACAACCAAGAGCCAGAAATTGATATTGACCTTGTACCGCACACCGCGCGCAAAGTTGATATGGAATATGCTCTGTGTAACTCATTTGGTTTTGGCGGAACGAATGGCTCGTTGATCTTCAAAAAGATTTAACCCTTTCGTTCAAAGAAGTCACTTGTAATCAAACGGCTTGATGCTTAGCATTAAGCCGTTTGTTTATTTAGGGAAGACACATGTTTTGGAGAGACGGAGAAATTATTGAAAAAGTGTCTGTATCAGACAGAAGTTTTCAATATGGTGACGGTTGCTTTACAACGATACTAACCAAACATGGCAATATCATGTTGTGGCAGAAACATGTCGCACGAATGAACACCGCCCTCAAGGTGTTACAGATCCCACAACCTAATTGGTCCGTTGTCCACGAGCAGCTGACTTCCGTCGCGCTAACTACGCCACTTGCGGGGTTAAAAATTCATGTCAGTCGCGGGTGTGGTGGCAGAGGCTATAGTCCGTCGGTTGAGAGTGGGCCTATCGTTACGATCAGCTGCTTTCCTTATCCTCCACATTACTTGTCATGGCGTGAAGAAGGCTTATCTTTAATGCTGTGCAAGACCCAATTAGGGTTAAACCCTTTGCTCGCCGGTATTAAGCACAATAACCGTTTAGAGCAAATATTGATGAAAGCGGAAATAGAACAAACTCGCTTTGATGATGGACTTGCTCTAGATTTGAATGACAATGTGGTTGAAACAAGTATGGCGAACGTCTTTTGGGTCAGTGAAGGCAAGGTCTATACGCCAACTCTTGCTAACTCAGGCGTGGCAGGGGTCATGAGAGCTGAGGTCATTGAAGCGTTAAAGCACTTGCAGATTAAGTGCTATGAAGATGAGTACTCGTTGTCAGCACTATTGTCTGCGGATGAAATATTTGTGAGCAATTGTATTCTAGGGGTTGCGCCGGTGAAGAAAATTGAGGAAGCTGCTTTACCTATTGGTAGGGTTACCAGACGTATTCAGGAGTATTTAGATCAGTGTTAAAGAAGCTGTTATTTATTATTATTGTGTTCATTGCTTTAGCTCTCGGAGCGATGTTTTACGTGCAGAAGGGTGTTGATGCATTTCTTGGGCAATCTTTGCGTATCGAATCACCTCAGTTGGTGACGATAAAGAGAGGCAATAGCCTTAATACTGTATTTTCACAGTTTCAAAAAAATGACTGGATTGATGAAAGTCCTTTTTCTCAGCTTGTCCGTCGTTTTCACCCTGAGCTTTCTCAGCTCAAAGTGGGTACTTTCCAACTCCAACCTGGTATGGATCTCACACAGGCGATTGATGTATTAAATGAAGGTATCGAGTACCAACTTGCCATTACCTTTATTGAAGGCTCGACATTTAAAGAGTGGCGCGAGCAGCTATCCGCTGCAGAGCATTTAAATCAAGTCGCGAGTGATATGTCGGAAGCCGATATTGCAGCGCAGCTTGAGATCCCGCAAACAAAACTGGAAGGATTGTTTTTAGCGGAGACGTATCACTATGCTGTTGGAGATAGCGATCTTGATATTTTGCGTCGAGCTCATAATAAACTAGACCGTATCTTGACAACGAATTGGAACAATAAACAGCAAGGCTTGCCTTTAAAAACACCTTATGAAGCGTTGATACTTGCCTCTATTATTGAAAAAGAAACCGCGGTTGCATCTGAGCGTGAGCGTGTTGCATCGGTATTTGTCAACCGTCTCAACCGTCCGATGCGCCTGCAAACCGATCCTACCGTGATCTACGGTATGGGGGAACGGTATGATGGTAACATTCGCAAGAAGGATTTACGTGAACGAACACCATACAATACGTATGTTATTGATGGGTTGCCACCAACCCCGATTGCTATGCCAGGGGAAGCGTCTATTCATGCTGCATTACACCCTGAAAAAAGCCGCTACCTTTATTTTGTCGCCAGTGGTACTGGAGGGCATGTGTTCTCTAAAAATCTTAGAGACCATAATCGAGCGGTACAAAAATATTTAAAAACGATAAGAAGTCAGAAATGAGCCAAGCTAAATTTATTGTTATTGAAGGGCTAGAAGGTGCAGGAAAAAGTACTGCTATTCAGACTCTTCGTTCGGAATTAGAACGTTCAGGCATTGAGCGAATCACTAACACGCGAGAGCCTGGCGGTACCGCACTGGCAGAGAAAATGCGAGCGTTAGTGAAAGAAGAACACGCTGATGAAGCGCTGCAAGATCGTTCTGAACTCCTTCTTATGTACGCCGCTCGCATTCAACTTGTGGAAACGGTAATTAAACCTGCTCTAGCACAAGGTACATGGGTGATCGGTGATCGCCATGATATGTCATCTCAAGCTTATCAAGGTGGCGGTCGACAAATTGATGAGTCGGTGATGAGTTCCCTTAAGCAAATCGCGATTGGTGATTTCAAACCAGACTTCACACTTTATCTTGATATTGACCCTAAGTTAGGTTTAGAAAGAGCTCGTGGTCGTGGAGAGCTTGACCGAATTGAAAAAATGGACTTGAGCTTCTTTGAAAGAACCCGCGCTTCTTATCTGAAGATTGCAGAGTCTGACGATAGTGTGGCCATCATTGACGCAAGCCAATCTATCGAGGGTGTGCAAAAAAGCATTCAGACGGCAGTGCAAATGTGGTTGATAGAGCAGAAGGGGTAAGCAGTGAAAAGCTATCCTTGGCTTGAGGGGCTTTGGCTGCAACTCAAGCAGAGCCTTGACAATGAACGTATTGCTGGCGCAATGCTCGTGCAGGCGCAGAAGGGTTTAGCCCCTGATGCTCTGATACACCAATATGTATCAGGTGTGATGTGCCAGAACGATCATTCAGAGCCGTGTGGGTTTTGTCATTCTTGTGATTTACTGAAGAGTGAATCGCATCCGGATGTACACTACTTGTTACCTGAAAAAGACAAAAAGGCGTTGTCTGTTGATCAAATCCGTCAGGCTAACAAATGGGCTCAAGAGTCTTCTCAGTTTGGCCGATACCGTATCATCGTAATACCGAATGCGGAAACCATGAATGCCTCGGCTTCCAATGCGTTGTTAAAGACATTAGAGGAGCCGCCTAAGCAATGTCTATTCATATTGTCGACTGAGAATGCTAAGCTTTTGCTCCCCACGATACGAAGCCGTTGTGAAGTGTGGCACATTGCGTTGCCTAATGCGAAAACATGTTTGCAATGGGTCGAAGAACAGACAGGCAAGCCTGTGCCTGAATCCGCGGGCTATTTGTGTAGTTATGAACCATTAACAGTGTTGAACTTTATTAAAGAGAAACACGATAAGTCTTATGGTTTGATGATGGACGCATTCATAACCTTCCTACAAGGTGACCGATTGGACACATCGAGTGTTTGGGCTGAAATGACGAAAAGCAAAATCGACCTTACTATCACCTTAGGCTGGTATTGGCATCTGCTTTGCGCCGCTCAAAAACAGGCATTAGGACTTGAGGGTGCCTATCACTTGAAAGACGCCGTCACGCTGGCTCAGTTATTCTCCTATGAATGCTTGTTTCAGCAAGGCGACCGTATTCAAGAGTTACGTAACCAGTTACGTTCAAATCCAGGGCTAAATGGCGAAGTGTTATTTGCCAGTTGGTTGTATGAGTTTGACTGATACAAATGTTACGTGTACGCGGTCTGAGGTAGCGTGATAATTTTAAAAAAGAGGCGGGTCTCAGCCTCTTTTTTCTATGGGCTATGTTCGCCCTTTACTCCTATCGTTCGCTATATTGTTTAATGATATACGCTAGTAATTATCGTCATTTATAATTTAAAAGTACTTATTCTATGTTTGTAGATTCTCATTGCCATCTCGATAAACTTAACCTAGACGATCACCCGTCAGGAATTGAAGACATTATTAACAAGGCTAAAGCAGCCAACGTACACCAGTTGCTCTCCGTTGGTGTTACGTTAGATGCTTTTCCTGGGATGATGAAGCTGATTGAGCCTTACTCTGAAGTAATGGCGTCTTGCGGGGTTCACCCATTAGATGTAGAAAGCGCGTTTTCACTTGCGACCTTTAAAGAGTATGTGATGCACCCAAGAGTCGTTGCGGTGGGGGAAACAGGGTTGGACTACCATTATCAGCCAGAGACTGCAGCCCTACAAAAAGAGCGGTTTGAGCAGCAAGTAGACGTCGCGGTGGATGTAAATAAGCCACTCATTATTCATACGCGCGATGCGCGTGAAGATACACTCGCTGTTTTGCGAAATGGCGGAGCGGAACGTTGTGGTGGCGTGATTCATTGTTTCACGGAAGATCTTTCATTCGCTGAATCGGCGATGGACTTAGGATTCTATATTTCCATTTCCGGTATTGTGACTTTTCGTCAAGCAACAGCGTTAAAAGAGGTGGTGAAACAACTTCCACTAGAGCGACTTTTGATTGAAACAGACTCTCCGTATTTAGCGCCTGTTCCCCATAGAGGTAAGCAAAACCAGCCTGCTTATGTCGTTGAGGTCGCCGCCTATATCGCGCAATTAAAAGGCATTTCGTTGCATGAAGTAGCAGAAAAGACGTCAGAAAATTACCAGGCACTTTTTTTGCGGTAGCAATTAAGTTGGGGTGTTATTTGACCAAAAAGGATGCCTGGCGCATCCTTTTTTCTAATTGCAAGTCAAATGGTTAACGAAAAGTTAATGTTCACCAAAAATGTTGAAGTAAAATCGACTCTACACCACAGTGTGTAATTACGTTACGTAAAATAACTTATAGCGCTATTTTATTTGCTGGGTGAAATTAATTGACATAAATGTAATTTGGCTATTATTCAATGGTTTATGTTCAAAAAGTGGTGGTTTTTAGAGTTTTTTTGACTGTGATCTACTCTGAGTTTTGAAACTTAACTTCGTAACACTGTAGAAAGTATTAGGGTCATCAAGCTATATTTATCAACAGAAAATACAAATCATAATGTGGTTACATTTTCATTGGGTGCTAACATTTAAGGCTGCGGGGGTGTGCCGTTAGTGCCCATTAATCTAATAACTTTATCAGGAGCATAAACATGTTTAAGAACCTTTTTGCTAACCTGCAAAAAGTTGGTAAGTCACTGATGCTACCAGTATCGGTTTTACCAGTTGCAGGTATTCTATTAGGGGTAGGCGCTGCCGACCTTAGCTTTATTCCAGACGTAGTATCGAACTTGATGGAACAAGCTGGTGGTTCAGTATTTGGTCAAATGGCATTGCTATTTGCGGTAGGTGTTGCACTAGGCTTTACGAACAACGACGGTGTTGCAGGTCTTGCTGCAATCGTGGGTTACGGCATCATGACAGCAACGCTTAGCGTGATGGCTGATGTTATGGGTGTTGAAGGCATCGATACTGGCGTACTAGGTGGTATCCTAGTCGGTGGTGTTGCAGCTTGGGCATTTAACCGCTTCTTCAAAATTCAATTACCGGAATACCTTGGCTTCTTCGCTGGTAAGCGTGCTGTGCCAATCATTACAGGTTTCACGGCAATTGGTCTTGGTATCCTGCTTTCTATCATTTGGCCACCAATTGGCGGCGCTATCGGTGCGTTCTCTGATTGGGCTGCACACCAAAACCCAACAGTAGCATTTGGTATCTACGGTATTGTTGAGCGTTCTCTGATTCCATTTGGTCTTCACCACGTATGGAACGTACCATTCTTCTTCGAAGCGGGTACATGTGTTAACGCAGCAGGCGAAACTCAAAACGGCGTTCTAACTTGTTACCTAGTTGCTGATGAAGCATCTCGTGCAGCGGGCAATGGCTTCGGTCAACTAGCTGGCGGTTACATGTTCAAGATGTTCGGTCTACCAGCAGCGGCAATTGCTATCGCACATTGTGCTAAGCCTGAAAACCGTGCGAAAGTAATGGGTATCATGGCTTCGGCAGCTCTGACTTCATTCCTAACGGGTATCACTGAACCAATCGAATTCTCTTTCCTATTCGTTGCTCCAGTTCTGTACGCAATTCACGCTCTACTAGCGGGTTCTGCTTACGTTGTTGCGAACATGCTTGGTTTTGTACACGGTACATCGTTCTCGCACGGTCTAATCGACTTCCTAGTTCTGTCTGGTAACTCTCAGAAGATCGGTCTGATGGTTGGTGTTGGTCTGGTTTACGCGGCTATTTACTACTTCGTATTCCGCACTGTTATTACAGCGATGGATCTTAAGACTCCAGGTCGTGAAGATGAATCAGAAGATGCAACTACCGTTCAATCTGGTAGCGAAATGGCTGGTGAACTTGTTGCCGCGTTTGGTGGTAAAGCAAACATCACTGGTCTAGACGCCTGTATCACTCGTCTACGTGTTGCAGTAGCAGACGTAGAACAAGTTGACCAAGATAAACTTAAGAAGCTTGGTGCAGCTGGTGTTGTCGTTGTAGCAGGTGGTGTACAAGCTATCTTCGGTACTAAATCTGATAACTTGAAAACAGATATGGATGAGTGGATTCGTAACCACGGTTAATCTTTAAGTTGTTAAGTTAATTATTAAGGGAAGCATTTGCTTCCCTTTTTTCTATCTGAACCTTGTCTTGCCCCTTTCCTTGTCATGACATAACGATCCCCCCATTCACTAAAATCTCTGCAATTTTGTCATACCCATAAACGCTCTCACTAATTAGAAGAGCGGCAGCACTAAGCAGAGAACAAACACATGAAATCAAAATTCAAACTCGGTATCAGTTTAATTAGTCTGATGTTCGTTTCTACCTTGTCAATCGCCGCAGGTAGCACTGCAGGTGGCGAAGAAGAATGGCAGATTGTTGAAGAGGGTAGTACCAATACAGCCAGTACTAAGCCATCGCCGAGCACCAGTAGCACCGCCTCTTCGAATCGCAGTGCATCATCGAGCCAAGCGCAATCAAAGCCAGCAAAGTCTAGTAGTCAGCGCTCCTCCAGTCGACGCAGCGGCGGAGGCAACAGCGGGTTTAAAATTGGTATGGGACTGGATCAAGGCTTGAGCGTAGTTGGTCAAATCAATAATCAGGTCAACTTTGCGATTGGCAATGATGGCATAGCGGCGGACTACATCTTTAATCGTGGTCGTTTTGGCGGCGATGTGCCGTTTACTTGGTTTGCTGGCGTCGGTGGTCAAATCAAACGTTCTGATAACTTCGGTCCGCGAATCGCTCTGGGTGTCGAACTGGATATCTCGAATGGTTGGGATGCTTATGCGCAGCTAACACCCAATATGATGTTCCATAAGAGTGATTTGAAATTAGGGATTGGAGCGGGTATTGGTATTCGCTACAGCTTTTAAAAGCAAAGACCTTATACACCACCAATAAGAAAGCCAGCATGAAGATGCTGGCTTTTATTTTGTTGCCTCAACGCTTCAGGTGAACAGCGCTCAGAGGGCCAGAAAACACTCGGCTATTTGTGGTTTTTATCCATGGCTTTTTTGATGCAGTAAGATGCACCGCCCCATGTAATACCTAGGCCTAGAACCATCATAATAATTGCACTAGTTGTCATTTTAAGCGTCCTTCTTACTTGTTACATTGACGGCAACACCGACGACGACGAGCAGCCCCATAAGTCCCCAGCCAAGTAGCATGAGATCAAATTGCGCATAGCCGCCATAACCTTCAGTGATTAGAGTTTGGAACTTCGTTGCGACAATCATTGCGAGAATAACTGGAGTGATAAAGCGCAAGCAGATATCGAACCAAGCGCCGATTGAAAAATCAGAGACTTTGTTAACATACTCGCGTACATCGGCAATTTTTAGTAGCCATGCCATGAGTATAATCTCAATGAAACAGCTCACCACAATACCCACGTTATTCGCGAAGTGGTCCACTAAATCTAGCAGTAATAGGCCGCCATTGGTCGCAAATGCCATAGAAATAATGAGGCCAGAGCCACAAATAATCGTGGCCGCTTTCTTACGACTCCAGTTCAGCTTATCGATGACAGCAGAGGTGACGGCTTCCATGATAGAAATATGAGAGCTTAAGCCTGCGATAACGAGTGCAAAGAAAAACAGTGGCCCTAAGATGTACGGCGCTGGTAGTAAATTAATGGCTGCTGGTAGCGTGACAAATGCTAGGCCGACACCAGCGGTAACAACCTCTGTTAGCGGCTTACCTTGCTCTTGAGCCATGTATCCAAGTACTGAGAAAATCATGATACCAGCTAGGATAGAGAAGCCACAGTTAATCAATACTGTCATGAACGCATTATTAGTAATATCTGACTTCTCAGGCAAATAACTTGAATAAGCGAGCATGATGGCAAAACCAATACTTAGCGTGAAAAAGATTTGACCATAAGCGGCAGCCCAGACTTTCATGTCCCAGATTTTACTGAAATCCGGTTCGAATAGGTAGTTAACCCCGTTAAGTGCGCCCGGAAGAAATACCATGCGACCGATCAGTAGAATTACCATGATGAACAAGATAGGCATCATGATTTTTGCTGCTCGCTCAATCCCGGCCTTTACACCACCAGCAATAGCGGAGTAGGTGATTGCCCAAGCAATGAGCATGGCGCCAGCAATTTTCCACTGAATAGCGCCAAGGCTAGTTGGCGAGTTGTCGCCTAGCTGTAGGTATTCACTAAAGAAGAAGGCATTAGTGTCGGTTCCCCAGCTTTGAGTAAACGACATGCCAAAATAAGAAATCGCCCAACCAATAACGGCGACGTAGTAGACGGCGATTGTTGCCGCAACACCGACTTGAAACCATCCGAGCCATTCAAACTTGGCGTTAATTTTACTGAGTGTTTTTGGTGCAGAACCTCGGTATTTTTGACCCATACTGAATTCGAGAATCATGAATGGAATACCGGCGGTGATCATGGCAAAAAGGTAAGGAATAAAGAATGCACCGCCACCATTTTCGTAGGCCATGTAAGGGAATCGCCAAATATTGCCGAGTCCGATTGCCGACCCCACTGCTGCAAGAATAAATCCAGCGCGGGATCCCCATTGTTCGCGTTTCATAGTTAACTCCTTTTATACATCATCTTCGACATAAAATGCTATTCAATGAATAGCGAGCTGCACCAATTATTAATATGTCATTTGTATGGTGAGCCAATTATCGGTTGTATCATGTTTTGTTTGTGGTTTTTGTGTTTGCAATGTGGCCATATTATAGTGATATAAACCACTTATTCCGACTCTTAGTATCGAAAGTTAAAACTTTCAACTGAGTGTGAGGTTAAGATTACCCATGTTAACGAGTGTTGGCAATAGATTACGTTTATAGAGGCGGAGCGGATGGGTGGTGGTATTGACTGGTAAATGTCTATATTTTGGTTGTATGTTCTAATTGTGATTTGTATCTCAAATCAATCCGTGACTCTTTGTTTTATAATTAGTGCAAACCACTAATTAATTTTTCAGAAGTAGTCTCTATAATATGTGCTACAAACCAATATAAATATCGATATTTAACTTGTCACGTATTCAGGCATTAAAATTTAATGCTCATGCCAATGTTTGTCTGGAATTGATTCATCCATTGCGTATTAAAGCCAATAAAACAGCTTTGGTCGTTAGTGGGTAAATTACACACAGAGACAGTTTCATTATTCACGACGGTGCCTTGCCATCTTGCTTGACCGTTGAGGAATAAGTGAGGCATTAGCTGGTATTCAATCCCACCGAAAATGCTTGCGGCAAAGCCTGTTTGAGACTTAGTCCAGTCTGCTGAAATGTGTGAAGCGCCTAACCCCGCCCCAATATAGGCAAGCGTTTTATTCGCCACTTGGTATTCAGCGCTGCTTTGGAGTTGTAAATACTGTATTTTCGAGTCCAGATCTAACGTGTCAAGTGAAGAGTTTTGTTGCGAATAGAAAGCGCCAATTCGTCCATTCAAAAGAGGGAATTCAACAGCTAAAGCGAGACTACTTGAAGGTGAAATATCGTAGGTTTTATTGTCCCCGTCAGTGGCCGTGCCGCCAATACTGTAGCCGATGAAGGGGGTAACAATGACATTAGCAAAAGAGAATGAAGGGATGGCAATTAAAACAAAAAATATCGTGACTATTCGATTGGTAACTGTAGACATCAAGTACTCCTTTACTGCCCTGAACAGGGGTTGCGTTAGTAGCATTATTGAGCAGTTTGTACTAACTTTTAAACATAGTGTGACAGTAACATCATAATTTTGAAGTCGTTATTTCTGTATTGGTATCTTGTGTCACAATAGTAAATGCATTGTTACATTTTGGAGGTGGTATGGACTTTAATTTAAAAATGGCGCTCAGTATTACTACAATAGCATTTTCTATCATTCTTGCTTTCGGCTTCACTGCAATTTTGGCCGCTTAGCGACATTATGGCAAATACAGGTGTGGTAACGGATTCCCATGCTGACGTTGATCCTAAACGCTTTAGACAGTACGTAGGAGGTAAGACTGCGCTAATTGCACAAGGAGGAGGGCAGCGTAGTATTTTTACCTCTGGTGTTCTTGATTCTTTCTTACTTTCTAACTTTGATCCTTTTGATGAGTTTTATGGTACCTCTGCAGGGGCGCTTAACCTGTGTGCGTATTTGGCTCGGCAGCCGGGTTTAGGGCGAGCGTTTCTGCTTGAGTTAACCACGGATCCGCAATTTTTTAATGTCTTCAGCTTTATCCGTAAAAAGCAGTCACTTAACCTTAAGTGGGCGTTGGATAAATTATATGATTACCCTTATAAGCTTGATATTGATATGGGACGGCGCTCCATGGGGCATCGTCGAGCTTTTGCTGCCGTGACTGACACGTTAACCCTAAAAGATCATTATTTGCCCATGCTACAAGAGGATTGGTATTGGGTCATGATGGCGACAAGTGCTATACCAAATTTGTTTGATGGTTCGGTGTCGGTAAATGGACGTGAGTATATTGATGGAGGGGTCTCTGCATCGATTCCGGTTCAGGAGGCGTGGCGTCAAGAAAACCGTATGATGGTGGTGATTCGCACTGAGGAGCAACTCACAGAAGAAGAGCCCATCATACCAGACCAACCGCAAGTGACGGAGCCGCCAACTTGGCTGCGTGAGTCACTAAATAATGTTCAATTACAATGGCAAGACAAGCTAGAGCAATGGTCTAAGGACTGGAATGGATTCTTTGATCTTCAGCTAAGTAAAGCCGAGGCCCAGAAACACTCCCAGCACCTTAATATGATTAATGGTGGTCGCTGGTTATTTGGCGGTGCTGATATCTATCGCCTTAGTCATTTGTTTGGTGAGAAATTTGATGCTGGACTGGCGGATATGCTCATGGTGCATTATCAGACTTATTCGTTGACGAGCACCTTTTTATCACTGCCTCCGGATGACTGTTTTATTATGCAAATAGCGCCAAGCAGAGCGTTGAAAACATCATCATTGATGAGTAAAAAAGAGGACATCTTGCATGATTACCAATTAGGTCTAGAAGCTGGATTCCAGTTTATAGAGCACTATCAAAGCCTAGTCAAGAAGCCGCAAAACTCGAACCGATTCTTTATCTAAAGAAGTCAAAAAATATCTTATCGAAGAGCGCTGAAGACCACTTATTTCTCATGGATTAATAAGTGCGTTTTTAGTTACGTTTTTGGCGTGTTTTTCTTGTGTTGGTGTAATGTTCTTTCATCTTTTTAGGCTAGGTTTTGATGAGTAACATGACCTGCACCCCAAACTTTGCCCTATATGCGTGATGTTTGTCACGGCGATTCACCAAACCGCTTCACAATTACTTCGCAAAGTAAAAAAATTGCTAGGTTGTTGTTTTTTGGAGTGCAAGATGTACATGGCTCAACCTGGGCATATCGACCATATCAAGCAGGTCAATGCTGGTCGTGTGTATAAATTAATAGACCAATTTGGGCCTATATCGCGCATCGATTTGTCGAAATTAAGTGGCTTAGCGCCAGCGAGTATTACGAAGATCACGCGAGAACTTATCGCTGCACACCTTATTCATGAAACGGCGGTTCAGGAAGCGATCAGCCGTGGTCGTCCTGCTGTTGGTTTACAAACGAATAATCAAGGATGGCAATTCTTATCGATGCGTCTGGGGCGAGGATATTTAACCATCGCGCTTCATGAGCTTGGTGGGGATGTCCTCATTGATACAAAAATTGAGATTCATGAAGTTGATCAAGATGACGTAATCGCGCGTCTCCTATATGAAATCGAAGAATTTTTTGAGACCTACACCAACGAGTTAGACCGTGTTACCAGTATCGCGCTAACACTGCCTGGTTTAGTCAATACTGATCAGGGTATTGTACTGCAGATGCCGCATTACAATGTGGCAAACTTCCCGATTGGTGCGGAAATATTTAATGCCACTGGCCTCCCGGTATTTGTTGCGAATGACACTCGTGCATGGGCGTTGGCCGAGAATTTATTTGGTCATTCTCAAGATTGTGATAATTCGGTTCTGATTTCCATTCATCATGGCCTAGGCGCGGGTATTATTCTCGATGGGCGCGTGCTACAAGGTCGCCATGGCAACATTGGTGAACTTGGGCATATTCAGATCGATCGTAACGGATTGGATTGCCACTGCGGCAACAAAGGCTGTTTGGAAACCGTGGCGAGCTCACAGGCTATTCGAAGAGAAGTATCCCAGCGCATAGCAAATGGTGAAGCGTCAGTATTGTCTGAGCAAGAAGAAATTAGTGTTGAGGCGATTTGTGAGGCCGCCGCTAGTGGCGACCCACTTGCTGTGAATGTTATTGAAAAACTGGGGGACAACCTTGGTTCTGCTATCGCGATAGTCATTAACCTCTTTAACCCTGAAAAAGTGTTAATTGGCGGGGTTATTAATCAGGCAAAAGATATTTTATACCCAGCCATTCAACGTTGTATCGAGCAGCAAAGCCTACCTGTTTATACTCAAGATCTTAAATTAGTAGAGTCTCGGTTTTATAAGCAAGCAACGATGCCCGGTGCGGCATTGGTGAAGCAAGCGTTGTATGATGGAGTATTACTCATGAAAGTCATCGAAGGCTAGTCATCGACGTTTCTACCGTGTGTATCGTATTTCACTGTGCGTAGGGTGTTTGTTGAGCGTCATAGTTTTGATGTTTTGTCGCAAAACTTCTTGTCCAAGACGTTGATAACATGAGATAAGAGCTCTAGTAACTGTTTTTCCAAGGAAATCTCATGTCGAGCGTATTAAGTTCAGTTGATCAAAGAACGCAGCTGGTGGGTGAAAACCGCCTAGAGCTGCTGATGTTTAACTTAAATAGCCGTCAGACGTTTGCTATTAACGTATTTAAAGTTAAGGAAGTGCTAAAGCTTCCCCCTCTTACTCAACTTCCTGGCTCGCATCCTAGTATTTGCGGCATCGCATCACTTAGAGGCGTATCTGTTCCTGTTATTGATTTAAGACGAGCGGTAGGGTTTCCTAGACCCGCAGAGGGTGGAGATCACAACCTGATTATCACCGAATACAATCGTACGGTGCAGGGCTTTTTAGTGGGCGAAGTGAAGAACATCGTTAATACCACATGGACAGAGATTCAGCCGCCTCCAAGAACGGTCGGTCGGGCGAATTATCTCACTGCTATCACTAAGGTAGAGGAAGGAGAACATGTCCATTTAGTTGAAATTATTGATGTTGAGAAAGTCCTCGCCGAGATCATTGATTATGACGTTTCTATTTCAGAAGAGACGCTAGATACGGCGTTACTTCCTCATTTAGCCGGTAAAAAAATCTTAATCGTAGACGACTCTTCTACCGCCAGAAACCAAGTTAAAGGTACGTTGGAGCAATTGGGCGTCGAAATTATCGAATGTTTCGATGGTGCCATGGCATTAAGGCTATTGAAGCAATGGTGTGATGAAGGCATTGATGTTTGTTCTGAGCTATTGATGATGATTACTGATGCAGAGATGCCTGAGATGGATGGGTATAAATTGACGCATGAAGTTCGAAATGATCCTCGCATGAGTCAACTCTATATCACATTGAATACCTCGTTAAGTGGCAGCTTTAATGATGCCATGGTTGAAAAAGTGGGTTGTGACCGCTTTATTTCTAAGTTCCAGCCCGATTTACTGGTCGATGTTGTTCAACAAAGAATGAGCCAAATCTTATAGAGTAGAGTTGATACTCTGCTTGTGTGATTACAATCTGCGCGTTTAGCATGCTATAATTGACGTGTATCTATTTGCGCGTAGGGATAGATACGGTGAACTATAATTCTACTGACGAAAGGTTGTTCCATCAGAATGATTTGGCTAACTTCAAAAGTCGTAATGACTCTAAGTTTACTAATATTCAGGGAATGGAAAAAAAGACGTACGGAAGCACCAGTTGAAATAGATCGGTAATATCATGGAGCGATTAGCACCATGACGACCGAGAATCTGAACTTAAAAGGGAGTATTTACTCCCTTTTTTCTCATCTGTTATTGAGTAAATAAAGCTGTAACGTAGAATGGCACTATGGAATTATTCACGATTGAATGAGTGTAGCCACAATGCCAAGCCTTAGCGTTCGGTTTATAGATTGATAATGTGCTTTATAGCTTTATAGCTTTATCTCGCAGTTTAATGGAACTCTCGTGATTGGATCTTTAACGCGGCTAATTTATCGGTGATATCTGTTAATTTGCCAGCGATAATATGTGTGACTTCTCCTTCTCTTTCTAAAATACCGCTAACTTTCAGAATTTTGGCGGTTAAATACGCCTTTTTCTGTGCTTTTGCTGTTGCACTCCACACCACGACATTAATATTACCGGTGTCATCTTCTAAGGTAATAAAGGTGACACCTGCAGCGGTTCCTGGCGATTGTTTCCCTGTGACTAACCCAATAACATGCACAACGGATTGGTGGGGATGATGTTGAAGAGACTGCATTCGAGTAAACCTACCTAATACACCCGCTTGATCAAGTAATTGAATAGGATGCTGGTGAAGTGACATGTTCATCGAAGAGAAGTCTTCAAGTACGTTGTCTATTTCACTTGGTTGATGGGGAAGGGGCTGTGCTTCATAGGGCAACTCATGAAAGAGTGGTAAGTCTTGTAGGGTGTCCATCATGGCCCAGCGAGTCGCATAGCGATCACCTGAAATAACCTGTAGCGCATTGGCTGATGCGAGCAGTTCCAACTCTTTTCTGTTCAACCCCAATTGTTTGATTTGTGTTGGCGTAGTAAACCCTGCATCAGGACGATGTTGGAGGATACGTTGCACACTTTCATACCGTAATCCCTTGATTTGCTTAAAACCAAGACGGATGGCAAAGGAGTGAGCATAGCTCGGTTTTTCAGGTGCCCTCGAGGGGCGATGTGAATTTGCTGCTATTGAGTTTAACTCTAAGCTTGGGCGGTGCGTGTTAGGTTTGTTGTTCGTTGGCACTAAATCATGGTGATAATGGGAGTGGTTAATGCACACTGGTAGTATGGTGACACCATGTCGCTTCGCGTCTTGTATCAGCTGTGAGGCACTATAGAATCCCATGGGTAAACTATTGAGTAAAGCAGTATAAAAAGCGTGTGGGTAATAATATTTTAGCCAAGCGGAGCTGTATGCCAAGACCGCAAATGAAGCGGAATGGCTTTCTGGAAACCCATATTCACCAAAGCCGCAAATTTGTTCAAATAAACGTTCTGCAAAGGCAAGTTCGTAGCCCCTTTGTTGCATTCCCTCAATGAGCTTAGTGCGAAATTTAAAGATATTGCCGTTTTTTTTCCATGCCGCCATTGCTCGACGCAGCTTGTCTGCTTCACCACCGCTGAACCCTGCTGCGACCATGGCTAATTTGATTACCTGCTCTTGAAAAATAGGCACCCCTAGCGTTCGCGATAGTACCGCTTCCACTTCTTTTGAGGGGTAAGAGATAGCTTCATCACCGTTTCGTCGTTTAAGAAAAGGATGCACCATATCTCCTTGGATAGGGCCAGGTCTGACAATGGCAATCTGTATCACGAGATCGTAATAACTGGCTGGCTTTAGTCGAGGTAGCATGCTCATTTGTGCACGAGATTCAATTTGGAATACGCCAACCGTATCGGCCGCTTGAATCATTTTATAGACGTTAGCATCGTCTTTTTGACGGCTAATATCTGCGATCGTTAAATCTACATCGTAGTGGTGTTTCACCAACTGAAAGCATTTACGAATGGCGGTTAGCATGCCTAACGCTAAGACATCAACTTTGAGTAACCCTAGACTTTCTAAATCATCTTTATCCCATTGAATTACGGTTCGTTCGTCCATGGCTGCGTTCTCGACGGGTACCAGCTCATACAACGGGCCTGATGAGATAACAAAGCCACCAACATGTTGCGATAAATGCCTTGGGAATCCCATGATTTCATTGACCAACTCAATAAACTGTTGGCCTTTTAAAGAATCTGGTTGTAAACCAAGCTCAACGATTTGTGCTTGCCACCCTTGGCTGCGATCACGGCGATTAATATTTTTAATAAAAAAGTCGAGCTGAGTTTCACTGATACCCAGAACTTTGCCAACATCTCGTATCGCGCTTTTAAAGCGATAAGAGATGACCGTAGCGGCAAGTGCCGCTCTTTCTCTACCATATTTTCGATAGATGTGTTGAATGACCTCTTCGCGTCTCTCGTGTTCAAAGTCGACATCGATATCGGGTGGCTCTTTACGTTCTTTGCTAATAAAACGTTCAAATAACACCGAAATATGCCTAGGATCGACGGAAGTAATCTCCAAGCAATAGCACACGACAGAGTTAGCCGCGGATCCTCTGCCTTGATAGAGGATCCCTTGCTGCTTAGCGAACATGACGACATCATGAATCGTTAGGAAGAAAAACGGATAATTAAGTTGTTGAATTAAATTGAGCTCCTTTTCTATGGTCTGTTCGATCTCATATGAGATGCCTTCGGGAAAGCGTATTGTTTTACCGTGCTCGACCAGTTTTCGTAGGTAACTCATTGGGGTCTCCCCTCTAGGGAGTAGCTCACTTGGGTATTCATAGCGAAGGGTATTGAGTTGAAAATCGCAATATTTTGCAATGCGAACACTTTCCATAATCCACTCTGGCTCATAGAGCTTTTCAAGTTTACTTTTGGGTCTTAGGCTGCGCTCAGTATTGACTAATAGCTGACCGCAAACTTTGTCTATAGGAGTATTAAGACGGATAGCGGTAAGGGTATGTTGTAGAGGTAAGCGAGTCGCCGTATGCATGAGCACGCCGCCACAAGCCGTGATTGGTATGCTCAGTTGTTGGGAAAGCCGTTTACAGTGCTGTAGGTATTGGTGTTCATTAGAGGTTAAATGACGTTGCAGACCAATCCAAACTCTATTGCCATGATGTTTGTATAGCCACAGCCCCCACTTACTATCATCATTGCGTCCTGTAGGTAGCCAGATAATAAAGCAATGACGCAATGACATGATGTCCCACTCTGATAATCGATATTGCCCTTTTTCACAGCGGCGTCGTGCATTAGTGATGGTGCGGCAAAGCTCTGCATAGGCTTCTCTGTTGGGGCACAGTAGGACAAATTGACAATCTGAATTGAGCCAAAACATACTACCGATGATCTGTTTGATGCGAAGGTTGTGCTGTTTGATTGCGGTGTGCGCCCTTACCACACCTGCCAGTGAGCATTCGTCAGTGATAGCTAAGGCCGAATATTGAAGAAATTCTGCTTGAAGCATGATTTCTTCAGCATGAGAGGCACCTACGAGGAAAGAGAAGTTACTTTGACAAAACAACTCTGCGTATTTCATGGCACCTCCTAACTAAATTGGCCATGCACGAACCAATGATGATCTTCGGTTCTAAATATCCACAGCCATTGACCCGACGTATTTCGAGCAACAAAGTAATCTCGTTTTACGGGGTGACCATCCCACCAACCGCTAACAATACGCTCGGGCCCGAGCGTCACCTTCACTTGAGCTGTGAGAGGAATAGGGTGCGGGTATAAAAGACTGGGCCTAAATAGAGTCGACTTTAATGCTCGTGGGCAAACCGGTGTGCATTGTTGGGCATCGATCGTAAAGGGGACGACTTGAGTCGCCATTTCAGGCCTTGGGTCATCGGTAAACAAAAGAGTGGTTACCGCTTGTGGACCAAGCTTAGCTTGCAGCGTAGAAGCAAGTTCTAATGCGGTTTGGTTCCCCTTTATACCGTCAAATAAGTCATGGTCATTACTGCTATTTTCGCCCAATCTGGTCACAGAGAGCGTTAGTCCAGTGACGGCGCTGTCGATACGAATACTTTCTAATGTAAGCGTAGATAGGACTTGCCACTTTGTTGCGAGATAGTCGCCTTGCGCGGAATGAAATGGGATGGTTTTATCTTGATGATCACGTTGATGGAGCACAAGGTTAAGCTCATAAGCAACACTGTCTCGCAGCTTTAAAAATAGCTCAAGTCTTTGGAACAAAATGTTAAGCGGCTTTTCTAACCATGCGATGTTTTCAATATCAAATAACAGCTCAAGAAAATAGCAAAAGAGATCTGGTGGATGATAAAAATCAATGGGGTGCTTAAATTGCCCAGTCAGCTTACCAATGTAATTGACGAGATCAATATTAAATCGCTTGGCCACTTCCGGTAACGGGAGGGCTAACAGATCGCCAATATTGTGAATACCAACTCGTTGTAATTGGTTAACTTGTGAGGCAGGCAGTTCACTTAATGAAATAGCATAGTGGCGTATGGCGTTCTTCAATTGTTGCGTATCCGTCACCACCCAGTTTTTGTTTTGTTTCGCCATGAGGATCGCCGCATACGGAGAAAGCCCAGTAGAGTAGGATGCATGAACCTGTAAATGCGCTAAGTGCTGTGACAAAGTACGCCAGTAGTTCTCCATGTTGCTGTATAGCGACAACATGTTGGTGACCTTGATTAAAACACCATTAGGGGGAGAGAGACTAATATCAGAGGTAATCAAATAGAGCCATTGAGCAATTTCAATTAAACGCTGCTCTTCAATTTTAGGATCGTAAGGGTGCACTTGTAAGTCTTGGCAAAGTGCCGCAGCGCTACCAAGCCCCATTCCTAACAGTAAGCCTTGCTTTGCGGCCTTTTGATTGAGTTGCACAATAGTATGCTTACGCCCATCCACAATCGCTAACGCAAGGTCGTTATCGTTATCGTTATCTTGGTGGAATAACGTGTCCATTTGTAGGGAGGGAAAGTGTAGATATAACCAAAGCAACATGCCGATGATTACCCTTGTTGTTGCATAGGAAATGAAATCACGGTTGAAGCATTAGGTTCAACTGCGACAGTGAGCTCTGGCCAGTGCATCGTCATATTGACGATAAAAGGGTGGCGAGAAAATCCGCCTTTTTGTTTGGTAATGCTAACTTCAAGTCCGGAGTCGTGAGGGACAAGTGTTAAGCCTAATGAAACGGGCAGAGAAAAAATATGGGGTTGAACTTGACGGAATAAAAACTGTAAGCATTGTCCTGTTTCACTGGCGACTTGAAGGCGTTTAGCTTGATGAATTTCAATGTCGTTTTGCCATAAGCAAACACAGCCACTGGCTCCACTCTTTAAACTTTGCTCTGCAGCCCACAGCGCATGTTTTGCTGAGGTTGGATAGAGTATGAGTACTTGTGAAGGTTGAATTCCTTGGGCTAAGAGGTAGTCAGCACACAAGTAACCCGGTGGATTGATTAAGATTAAAAGTCGTTTTTGCGCACATGTAGTAATATGAGGAAGCAACAGTCGTAACTCTCCAATACCACCGATGGATTGAATATCAACGACACCATGGCTAGGGAAACCGCCATTTAAGCGCTGATCAAGTTCATCAAAACCTGTTGTTCGATGATCGGCACTGCTGAGGAAGGCGTGGCTTCCTTTCCAAATTAATTGCTTATCTTGGAGTTCTTTGATTAAAGTATGCATAATAATTTACCTGTATATATATACAGTATAGTGTGTGAGGGATGACGCTGCAAACAGTAATCAAAGGCAAAGGATGAAATTGTGGCGGATGGGGCGCAAAGCCGGATCGTGTAATAAGTGCTTACGACGTTGCGATGAATTACATTGACAAGGGCATTTGAATTAGAGTAATTGTTTTAAAAAACCAAAAAATGGTAAAGCGGTCATTAGGAGAGTGATGTGTTCACTGACGATCAACGGTATTCTTTGATAGTGCAAGGCGGCGGACAAAAAGGGGCCTTCGCCTCAGGCGTATTAGATAAATTTATTAATGCAAAGTTTGACCCATTCTCTTTGTATATTGGCACCTCTGCTGGCGCATTGAATGTTTCTTCTTTTGTTACAAAGCAAGAAGGGCTTGGGCTAGACTTTATCTTGAATTACACCACTCGTGGACGATTTTTCGATGTCAATAAGTTGCTACAAAAGCAGCAGCCAATGGACTTAGACTGGGCTTTTGAGTTCGTCAATACAGGGGAGTTCCCTTTAAATATCCCGAAAGGTAAAATTCAACTTGGTGAAGATAAAGTGGCATTAGCTTGCATTACCGACGTGGAAGACTTGAAAGATTACTATTACCCTATTTTTGCGGATAATTGGTTTGATGTCCTTCGGGCAACCTGTGCGATTCCGATGCTCTACTATCATGATATTGAATTTGATGGCAAGAAGTGGGTCGATGGTGGGGTTTCGGCAACCATTCCTGTTGAAGAGTCTTATCGTCGCGGAATTAACAACATGGTGGTGATCAGTACCATTCCGGAAAGCAGCGATAAAGTGGTGCATTCACCGGCGATGGAATCTTTAGAACGTTGGAAAAAAGAGCTAGAAGCAGGGTTAGCAGCGCACTTAAATCATCTTAAAATATCGGGCACAAAAGAAAAATTAAGTGAGTTCCATCGACATTTTTCTGAGAAATTACACACCATTAAAATGGACTATAAGCAATTCACCGCCAATCAAGCCGAGTTGTATAAGATAGCACCGAGTGAAAAGCGCAAATTATCGACGTGGATCCATGATAATGAAAAGCTATCACGATTAATTGATATTCAAAATAAGCGTATCCCGTTTAGTCGCAGTGGAACTAGTCACCTTGATATGCTGGTGGCCCATTACACCAATCATACTCAAATTGAGCAGTTTTTGGATTCGCCTCCAGAGGACGTCAATTTATGGCATGTTCAGCCTAAGCATGAGCTTGCGTCTAAAGGGCTAATGAGTCACAAAGATCAAATACTTGAAGACTATCAACATGGGGTGGCTGTTGCTGGGGAGTTTTTAAATAAGCATCATGTTGAATAATGCGCGACGGTGATGGATAAAAGGTAGTGGTAATAGATCAGTGGCTGGTTTTGTCATTTATTTGCCGAACTTTAATACTAATCCAAAGCTAATCACCAGTGATTAGCTTTGGATAACTGCGAATTACTTAGGCTGAGCGTCGATACATTGCCCATTGATACCAGTCACGGTTGGATCCATGAGTTGCAAGTAAAGAGGCATTAAGTCTTTTGGTGATTTTAGAGCATTGGCATCTTCGCCAGGGTAGGCTTTAGCACGCATGCGAGTACGTGTTGCGCCAGGGTTAATGGCATTAACTCGAATCGACGTATCACTTAGTTCGTCAGCCAATATTTGCATCATACCTTCTGTTGCAAATTTTGAAATGGCGTAAGTGCCCCAAAAAGTACGCCCAATATGCCCAACAGTCGAAGAAGTGAAAATAATGCGTCCAGCCGCTGATTTCTTCAGAATGGGTAGTAAAGCTTGTGTCATTAGGAATTCAGCTTTGACGTTGATCTGCATGACATCATCAAATGTTTCTTCATCAATTTGTTCAAACGGGCTTAGGGTTCCTAAGACTCCTGCATTATGAACAAGACCATCGAGTCGTCCAAATTGACCTTCAATCGTCTCCGCCATATCGATGTAATTCTGCTTAGTCGCACCTTTAAGGTCGAGCGGAACGATGGCAGCTTGAGGATAGCCCGCTTTTTCAATTTCATCGTAAATTAGCTCTAAGTTAGCAACATTACGACCGAGTAAAATGACCGTTGCGCCATGCTCGGCATAACTGAGTGCGGTTTGACGGCCGATACCAGCACCAGCACCAGTGATGAGAATGATTTTATCTGCTAGCGCCTTAGGAGCGGTTGAATATTCCACAGAACACTTCCTTAGTTTGAATAATTCTTGGTAATCGTGACAAGTTGGTTACAATACACTAATTCGTAGGATTGGGGATAAGACATTGGAATTTTTATTAGATTACGGGCTTTTTCTAGCCAAAATCGTGACAGTATTAGCGGCAATTGTAGCGCTGATTGTAGTGGCGAAATCCGTAGGTGGTCGAACGGGAAGCGCAAAGGGCGAACTCGAAATTACCAACCTTACTGAACAAAGAAAGCAAACGGTGGAGCAGTTAGAGCATCATCTACATGATGACGCTTTTATTAAGGCTCGTGATAAGGCTGAGAAAAAAGCGGAAAAAGAGAAAGCAAAATTACGTGAAAAAGAGATCAAAAAAGCCTCAAAAGGTGGCGATCTTGATAGTAAGCGTGAGCCTCATTTGTTTGTGTTGGATTTTGTGGGCAGCATTGATGCTAAAGAAGTGGCATCGTTAAGAGAAGAAGTGAGTGCCATTTTGGCCGTGGCTCGTGTTGGTGATGAAGTGTTGGTTCGCTTAGAATCTGGCGGCGGTATGGTGCATGCTTATGGGCTTGCGTCGTCACAATTAGACCGAATTAAAGGCGCTAATCTGCCATTAACGATAGCCGTTGATAAAGTGGCGGCAAGTGGGGGCTATATGATGGCCTGTATTGCCGATAAAATTGTGTCGGCACCGTTTGCAGTTGTAGGGTCGATTGGTGTGATAGCTCAGTTACCTAATTTTAATAAGTTACTGAAAAAGAATGACATCGAATTTGAACAACTGACGGCGGGTGAATACAAACGTACGTTGACGATGTTTGGTGAAAATACAGACAAAGCTCGCGATAAGTTTAAAGAAGAGCTTGAAGAGACACATGGCTTATTCAAAGATTTTATTCGAGATCACCGTCCTGCACTTGAGCTAGAAAAAGTCGCGACGGGTGAGCACTGGTTCGGTACTCAAGCGAAAGCGCTTGGCTTAGTGGACGACATTCAAACATCAGATGATGTGGTTACCGCTGCGTGTAAAGAGAAAACAGTATTGTCTATTCGCTACGTGCAGAAGAAAAAGTTGAGCGATAAGTTTGCCGGTGCCGCCGGTCAAGCTGCTGATAATGTACTGATGAAATGGATTAGCCGTGGTCAAAGACCTATCGTGTAGGCGGTGAGTGTACTCTAAGATGACGTAGAACAACCCCGAGTGTACTCGGGGTTTTTTAACGCTTTTGATTTGGCATGAAAGGTAGCTCGCCCTCGAATCGGTGTTCGCTAAAGAAAATGGCATCTTGGTGCTATTGGGTATATAATTTTGCGCCGTAAAAATGAAGAATAATAAAGACACTTAGCCAAACAATACAACGTGGAGTAAAACATGTCCTCAATGACACCCGTGATTACTGTAGATGGACCAAGTGGTGCTGGTAAAGGCACACTGTGTATGTTGTTGGCTGAAAAGCTAGGCTACCATTTGCTTGATTCTGGTGCGATTTACCGCGTGCTGGCATTAGCAGCGATTCACCATGGTATTGATTTAGAATCAGAAGATGCGCTAGTGCCTATCGCTATGCACCTTGACGTGCAGTTTATTGCCGAAGGCGACTTAGTGAAAGTCATCTTAGAAGGCGAAGACGTATCTGGTGAACTTCGTAAAGAAGAAACAGGCAATGCTGCGTCAAAAATAGCGGCTCTACCTCGTGTTAGAGAGGCGTTATTACGTCGCCAACGAGCATTTAATATCGAGCCAGGGCTCGTTGCAGATGGTCGTGATATGGGCACCGTTGTTTTCCCACAAGCGCCAGTGAAAATTTTCTTAGATGCAAGTGCAGAAGAAAGGGCGCATCGCCGCTTTAAGCAGTTGCAACTAAAGGGTTTAGATGTTAGATTTGACGACCTTTTGAGCGAGATCGAGGAGCGAGACTTCCGAGACCGTAACCGAGCGGTTGCACCTCTACGTCCTGCTGATGACGCTCTAGTGCTCGATTCTACCTCGTTAAATATTACGCAGGTTGTCGAAAAAGCGCTAAAATATATCGAATCTAATCTCACTAAGTAGCTGTACTTCGGTACCAAACTTGGTGAGTTTCGAACGTTGGTCGCAAGGATGATGACTGGCGAAATTATCAACCCCATGCGGTAGGATACCCGTGGACGTTTACTAATTGAAGATTAAATAATGACTGAATCTTTTGCTCAACTCTTTGAAGAGTTTCTGAATGAAACTGAATTCCAACAAGGTAGTATCGTTAAAGGTACTGTAGTAGCTATCGAGAACGGTTTCGTTCTTGTTGATGCTGGCCTTAAGTCTGAGTCTGCTATCCCTGCTGAACAATTCAAGAACGCTGCTGGCGAACTTGAAGTTGAAGTTGGTGCTGAAGTAGATGTTGCTCTAGACGCTGTTGAAGATGGTTTCGGTGAAACTCAACTTTCTCGTGAGAAAGCGAAGCGTCATGAAGCTTGGATCGTTCTTGAGAAAGCTTACGAAGAAGCTGAAACTGTTGTTGGTATCATCAACGGTAAAGTTAAAGGCGGTTTCACTGTTGAACTTAACGGTATCCGTGCTTTCCTTCCTGGTTCTCTTGTTGACGTACGTCCAATCCGTGACACAGCTCACCTTGAAAACAAAGAGCTAGAGTTCAAAGTTATCAAGCTAGACCAGAAGCGTAACAACGTTGTTGTTTCTCGTCGTGCTGTTATCGAATCTGAAAACAGCGTTGAGCGTGACGAACTTCTTGAAACTCTACAAGAAGGTACTGAAGTTAAAGGTATCGTTAAGAACCTTACTGACTACGGTGCATTCGTTGACCTTGGCGGTGTTGACGGTCTTCTACACATCACTGATATGGCGTGGAAGCGTGTTAAGCACCCATCTGAGATCGTTAACGTTGGTGACGAAATCCTAGTTAAAGTTCTTAAGTTCGATCGTGACCGCACTCGCGTTTCACTAGGTCTTAAGCAACTAGGCGAAGATCCATGGGTAGCAATCGCTAAGCGTTACCCAGAAGGTCACAAGCTAACTGGTCGTGTTACTAACCTTACTGACTACGGCTGCTTCGTTGAAATCGAAGAAGGCGTTGAAGGTCTTGTACACGTTTCTGAAATGGATTGGACTAACAAGAACATCCACCCTTCTAAAGTTGTTAATGTTGGCGACGAAGTTGAGGTTATGGTTCTTGATATCGACGAAGAACGTCGTCGTATCTCTCTAGGTCTGAAACAGTGTAAAGCTAACCCATGGCAATCATTTGCAGAAATGCAAGCTAAGGGCGACAAAGTTACTGGTAAGATCAAGTCTATCACTGACTTTGGTATCTTCATCGGTCTAGAAGGCGGCATCGACGGTCTAGTACACCTATCTGACATTTCTTGGAACGCAACTGGCGAAGACGCTGTTCGTGAATACAAGAAAGGTGACGAGATCTCAGCTGTAGTTCTAGCTGTAGATGCAGAGCGCGAGCGTATCTCTCTAGGCGTTAAGCAAATGGAAAATGACCCATTCAATGCTTACGTTGCTGATAACAAGAAAGGCACGCTAGTTAACGGTACAGTTACAGCAGTAGACGCGAAAGGCGCTACTATTGAACTAGAAGAAGGCGTAGAAGGTTACATCCGCGCATCTGAAGTTTCACGTGACCGTATCGAAGACGCATCTCTAATCCTAAGCGTTGGTGACAGCGTTGAAGCGAAGTTCACAGGTGTAGACCGTAAGAACCGCGTAATCAACCTATCTATCAAAGCTAAAGATGAAGCTGATGAGCAAGAAGCAATGGCTTCACTGAACAAGCAAGAAGACGGCGGGTTCGGTAGTGCTATGGCAGACGCATTTAAAGCTGCTAAAGGCGAGTAATTTACTCAGCTAAGAAAAAAGGAGCCGCAAGGCTCCTTTTTTTTGTTTTTAACTTTGCGAATTATAGACTATTATCTGTTTATACAGGCAGTTAGTGAACTGTTGTTATACAATGGTAAAGACCGTTTCAACTGAACATGAGAGTAATGAGGGTAACCACCTATGACTAAGTCTGAATTAATTGAAAGACTCTGCGCTGAGCAAACTCACTTATCCGCAAAAGAAATTGAAGATGCGGTAAAAGACATCTTAGAACATATGGCCAATACGCTAGAAAGCGGTGACCGTATTGAAATCCGTGGATTTGGTAGTTTTTCACTTCATTACCGCGAACCACGCGTAGGACGTAACCCTAAAACGGGTGATAAAGTGGAACTAGAGGGTAAGTACGTACCTCACTTCAAGCCAGGGAAAGAGTTGCGTGAACGCGTAAACGAAAGTCTATAAGCACTCTCTTTAAATCAGTTGAACGGCATACAGATAGTGTGCCGTTTTTGTATTTCTGAATTTGACTAGAAGTAATGAGATTTTGTTAAGGTCCAAATATTGGGATCTCTCGACATAAGGCGCGAATTTAGCAATGATTCGTAAGATTATGATGAGTAAGCATGGTGTGTGATTACTATTTGCTGCATAATCTTAGCTATCCAATGACTGTGGTGAAAACACATGAAGATTATAAAAATAATTTTACTAATTGTACTTTTCTTAGTCACTCTAGCACTTGGTTCGCAGAATCAGGCCATCGTGACGTTTAATTACCTTTTAGCCCAAGGTGAGTTTCATTTATCTACGTTACTTGGCGTCGTTTTTGTCACCGGTTTTGTCATTTCGTGGATTATTTTTGGAAGCTTGCATCTTAAGTCTCAATTGACGGTGAGAAAATTGAGAAAGAAATTGGCTAAGCAAGCACCGCCTCCGTCAAAAGACGTGGCAACGACTAGCCCTAACAGCTGATTGAATATTAGGGTCTATTTAGTCCATGCTTGAGCTACTATTTCTGCTTTTACCGATAGCCGCAGCCTATGGTTGGTATATGGGGCAGCGGAGTGTAAAACATGACAGACAAGAGCAATCTCATCAGATATCTCGTCAGTATATGACGGGCCTTAACTTATTGCTCTCAGATCAATCTGATAAAGCGGTCGACCACTTTATCGAACTACTTCAAGTTGATGATGAAACAATAGACACGCATCTAGCGTTGGGTAATTTGTTTCGTTCTAGGGGCGAAGTGGACCGTGCTATCCGAATTCACCAAAATCTTATCTCTCGCTCAGGCCTCACCATCGAGCAAAAAAATATCGCCCTACAGCAACTTGCTAAAGACTACATGGTGTCTGGTTTTCTCGACCGCGCTGAAAAAATATTTGTTCAGCTTGTTGATGAGCCAGAGCACAGGGAAGCCGCATTAACTCAACTGGTTTCTATCTATGAGCAAACCCAAGAGTGGCATAAGGCAATTGAGTACGCTTCTGCATTGCAAAAGTTAGGCAAAAAGCGAGTTAGAAACAATATCGCTCATTTTTGGTGTGAACTGGCAATGGTTGAGCAGGCCAGTAGCAATACTCCCAAGGCCATTCAGTATTTTCGTAAAGCGCTCACCGTTGATCCTAAGTGCGCACGAGCCAATATTGCACTAGGGCGCCTGTATCTAGACAATGAAGAGTATACAAAGACGATTCCGTATTTAGAATCTGTTCTTGAACAAGATAAAGACTTTGTTAGTGAGGTGCTGCCGACATTAGCGGAGTGCTATCATCACTTAGGTCAAGAACAAGAGCTTGTTGAATTTTTGCGTTCTAGCATTCAAAAGGGGGCAGGAGTGTCCGCTGAGTTGATGCTAGCGCAGCTTGTCGCCCATCATGAAGGAACGGCTTCCGCTCAGGCACTATTGACTCGCCAGTTAGTGAAAAGCCCCACAATGAAAGGCTTTTATCGCTTGATGGATTATCACTTGGCGAATGCTGAAGAAGGACGAGCAAAAGAGAGCTTAACAACGCTGCAATCCTTGGTGGGTGAGCAATTAAAATTGAAGCCGCATTATCGTTGTAGAAAATGTGGTTTTTCGACGCATTCATTGTATTGGCATTGCCCATCTTGTAAAGGATGGGGTACGATCAAGCCGATTAGAGGGTTGGATGGTGAATAATCCAACGTTAAGGTTTTTATGGCAGCACTTATGTGCTGCTTTTTTTGAGTTAGCACTCAGTATTAGTAAGGAGCAAAAATGATTGACCAAAAAGTGATAGTGGCATTGGATTATGACAACCAAGCCGACGCATTAGCTTTTGTTGATAGAATTGACCCAACTTCTTGTCGACTAAAAGTAGGCAAAGAAATGTTTACACTATTTGGTCCTAGTTTTGTTCGTGAGCTTCATAAGCGCGGTTTCTCGGTTTTTCTTGATCTTAAATTCCATGATATTCCGAATACCTGCTCAAAAGCAGTAAGAGCGGCTGCGGAGCTGGGCGTGTGGATGGTAAACGTTCATGCTGGTGGTGGTGAGCGTATGATGGCGGCATCTCGAGAGATCTTGGAACCTTATGGTAAAGATCGCCCTCTTCTTATAGGTGTGACGGTATTAACCAGTATGGAGCAGTCAGATCTTGCTGGGATTGGCATTGATGTTGCCCCTCAAGAGCAAGTGTTGCGTTTGGCCAACCTAACAAAGCGTGCGGGACTTGACGGTGTTGTGTGTTCAGCGCAAGAGTCGAGCATGCTAAAAACAGATTTGGGTCAAGAGTTTAAGTTAGTGACGCCTGGTATTCGCCCTGCAGGCGCTGCAGTGGGTGATCAAAAGCGTATTATGACACCAGATATGGCGATCCAAGCTGGCTCTGATTATCTTGTTATTGGGCGCCCAATTACCCAAGCGGCCGATCCTGCGCAGGTACTTGCAGACATTAATGCATCACTTCGTTAACATCAAAAAACGGTAGTCGACATTGAAAACGCCAGACCTTATGGTCTGGCGTTTTAGTTCTTACATTCTAACGTCGTGTGAAGTTGGGGGAAAGTTGATGTTATAACGGCACACCACTGTGAAATTTAAAATCATTATCTGGGGATGCAATCAAATCGGCTTCAATTTTGCCAAAAAACTCGACCCTTTCTGTAATATCGCCGCCAGAAATTTGTTGAGCAAGCATTAAGTAATCTTGGTAATGGCGGGCTTCAGAACGCAGCAAAGAAACATAAAATTTTGAAATGTCATCGTCCATATATGGGGCAAGTTTTGCAAAGCGCTCACAAGAACGTGCTTCGATGTATGCACCAATAATGAGCTTATCAATCAGCGTATTGGGTTCGTGAGTCGTCGCTTTAGACAATAAGCCTTTTGCATATCGACCAGCAGGAATAGGGTGATAGGGAATGTTCCTTCCTTCAAGGATCTCCAATACCTGATAGAAATGATGTAATTCTTCTTTAATCAACAGCATCATTTTGTCGATTAAATCTTGGCTGTACGGTGAGGCTGATTTTGCCATGATGGATTTGGATATATTGCTCTTGCCTCGCAATGAATTTGAGTTACCTTGTTTGCGATAAGCAAACCGTTCGTAAGGCTTGAACCACTCTTGCAAGATTTCGCTGCTCTTAGCATCAACCGCATACTTACGAAGCAGGTACATCGCGGATTGGCCTGCTTTTAGCTCGCACAATAGGTGATCAATTAAAATAACAGGTAGGTTTTCGGGTTTCTTTGCTTCTGTTACCCATGCATCGGGTGTAGCGCAATGTAGAAATTGGTTAATGGGCGCTAAAATTTGTTCCATTTGTGTCTGACTAGTCATGTGATCTTATTTTCTTTGAGCAATTGAAAAAGGTCGCATCTGCGACCCTTTTTTGATGTGTGTAAGTTCAGCAAAAGCGGGCGTTCAATATTACCATTTTTTCTTTTCACCAAATAACTCATCCATGTCGTTATCTCGCTCACGATTGGCTTGCTGTTGTTGTTGCTCATCGGCTTTTGCTTGTCGTGAGCTTTGCAGCTGTTCAAGAATCTCAGTGAGTTTTCCCTTGGCCTGAATGGAGTAGTTGTCGTTTTTGGAGCTCAATGCATCAATCCCCTTCTTGAGAAGTTGCATTGCTGTGCCCGGTTGCCCTTTAGCAATGGACTCATGGGCTCTTTTTACGACGTTCTCTATATTAATTCGTATTTGGATGGTTTCTAAACGACCGTTCTCTACCATGTAGGCTTGAGTTTCAATGCGACCTTTATTGTGTTCGGTACGAATCGTATCACGCAGGCGCTTAACCAGCTTAAGCATGACAATCGCTTGTTTGTCACTGGTTGGCACTTTAAATGAGGTGGCTTCATTGCCTTCATAGTTTTCATTAAGTTGCTGGATTTGTGTTTGAGCCGATTCGACACGTTGTGTGAGGTGCTTATTTTTAGGGTCGAGATCATGCATATTCATCAATGCATCCAAGATTCGATTGTGCAGGCAAATCATGAGTTCTTTACTATAAGGAAGGTAGCTTGCTCCACCAATCAACTCTTCAGTGGCATCAATGAGCGCAACATAGCGTGCGGACTCTTGTCTGCGTGTCGCTTCCGCTTTCAATTTGTATTGCAACATGATGTTGTACCCGAGAACGAGGACAAGCAGGAGTGCGACCAGCGCGATGATCAAACCAATATTCATAACTTTTTGTATCTACAGTGAGTTTCCCTACAACAAGAAGATTCAGAATACACCAAAGCGAAAGTCATCAACACTGCTAAGTCGTCGTTTAGGTCATAAACTGGGAAAATAGCTGATTATTTGTACGCAACGAGAAATATGAGTAATAGATCCGCAAAATACTGTTAATCTTTCTAGGAATTCGTTATAACTATTAATTATATGCTTTGCTGTTAGCATTTATTGGATGGACAGCAGAAACGAACAAGGATGACGAGGGCGCAATGAAGTTACAGCAGTTAAGATACATCGTTGAAGTATTGAATCATAATTTAAATGTTTCCGCGACTGCAGAAAGCTTATATACCTCCCAACCCGGTATTAGTAAGCAAGTTCGTTTGTTAGAAGACGAACTCGGCATTCAAATCTTTGAGCGAAGTGGTAAGCATCTTACTCAAGTTACGCCTGCAGGTGAAGATATTATACGTATTTCACAAGAAATATTGTCGAGAGTGGAAAGCATCAAAGCGGTGGCTGGCGAACATACTCATCCGGAAATGGGCACGTTGAACATTTCAACAACGCATACACAAGCTCGTTATGCGCTGCCGGAGGTCATTAAAGGCTTCACTGCTCGCTACCCTAAAGTCTCCCTTCACATGCACCAAGGCACACCATCACAGATGTCTGAAGCGATAGCAAAAGGTACCGCCAATTTTGCCATTGCCACCGAAGCTCTGCATTTGTATCAAGATGCCGTTATGTTGCCTTGTTATCATTGGAACCGTTCTATTGTCGTTCGCAAGGACCACCCATTAGCCCAAAAAACAAGGGTAACGATCGAAGACCTTGCTGCCTATTCACTGGTAACTTATGTGTTTGGCTTTACTGGACGTTCTGAACTCGATACCGCGTTTAATAAAGTAGGGTTAACGCCTAAAGTAGTCTTTACGGCAACCGATGCAGACGTGATTAAAACTTACGTGAGAATGGGTATTGGTGTGGGTGTTATCGCGAGCATGGCGATGGACAATAGTCAGGATAACGATTTAGTCGCAATAGATGCGAGTCATATATTTGAAGCCAGTACGACAAGCATTGGCTTTCGTCGTGGAACCTTCCTACGTACTTATATGTATGATTTCATGGAGCGTTTCGCCCCTCACTTGACACGACCTGTTGTTGAGCAAGCCATTTCGTTGAAATCAAATGTCGAAATTGAAGCCATGTTTAAGGATATCGACTTACCGGTGAGGTAACCTCTTTCATTGTTTTGACCGTATCATAGGCACAAAACACTTCCGTTGTGCCTTGCTTCCCCCTACAATCTCACCAGAAAAGTAGGGGAAGTTTATCATCGTGAATCGTCAACAATTTCAACTGATCACTCGACTGCTTAAGCAATATCAAAGCTACTGGCGTCAAGATCCGTTTACCCAGGTCATTAGCGGTCAAGTTGCATGGAGAGGCGATAACCCTGAGCTCTTGACTTGGCTACAAGCCCTTAGCCGAGACGCTATTTCTACCTATAAAAATAACCCGCCGCTTTTTGCTTCAAAAATCAGCGATTGGTTACCTGACGCAGAGTTGTTAAGCACTATCACTGTCCCTCATCGTCCCTTCAGCGAGAGCGCTGCGAAACTTCCGCGTGGTCTAGATAGTGGTATTCCAGGAAGAAAGCTGCAACAAATCTCTTCACTTAGCGACGTTTGTCTTTCTGATCATCACGGCACTCAATGGCTAGAATGGTGCGCAGGTAAAGGCTACCTTGGGCGACTACTTTCTTCACAATCACAACAGCTTGTCACGAGTTTTGAATTTCAGTCTACATTATGTGAATCAGGGCAGAGTGAAGCGGATAAATTGTCGTTGCCGATGACATTTGTCCAAGGAGATGCGTTTAGTGATGAAGCAGGACATGTGTTTTCTCATCATCAACATGCGGTTGCTTTACATGCTTGTGGTGATCTACATGTGACCCTAATAAAGCACGCAGTAAGAGGAAAACTGCCCGCCGTGACATTATCACCGTGTTGCTATCACCTTATTCATGATACCCACTATCAACCCATGTCAAACGAAGGGCATGAAGCGGGGCTCACGCTGAGTAAGCAAGAGCTTCGGATACCATTGCAAGAAACAGTGACTGGCGGAGAGCGCGTTAAACGTCATCGTGAGCAAGAGATGACGTTTAGGTTAGGTTTTGATGCTTTGTGTAGTGAAACTGGGTTGAGCCCGGCGTATATACCAATCCCAAGTATAAAAAAATCCCAATTGGCCGATGGGTTTGAAGCGTTTTGTCTTTGGGCAGCGACGAAAAAACAGCTGATATTACCGATTGTAGATTACGGTCATTATGAGGGTGTCGGCATGAAACGTTATTGGGAAATGGAAGCACTTAGTTTGGTTCAAGGCGCTTTTCGTCGACCATTGGAACTTTGGCTAGCGTTAGATAAAGCCTTATATTTACAGCAGCAGGGCTATACTACTGACGTGTTTACATTTTGTGATCCCGCGATTACCCCAAGGAATTTGGTAGTACACGCTGTTCGGACATAAAAAAAACGGGCGCTAGCGCCCGTTTGATAAATAAATATGCGTTGTTAATCTATCGTTAGCTAACGATGATGCTTACTAGTTAAACATCGCCATTGCTGCGATAGGCTCGACATATTCTAGGTCGAAGCTTTCTGCTACTTCTTTGCAAGTCACTTTCCCGTGAATGACGTTGAGTCCATCTAGGAACCCTTTGTCTTCAGTCAGCGCTTGCTGGTAGCCTTTGTTGGCAAGTTTGATAATGTACGGCAATGTTGCATTATTGAGTGCAAACGTTGAAGTGCGAGCAACCGCACCGGGCATATTTGCCACACAATAGTGAACAACATCGTCGACGATGTAAGTTGGATCTGCGTGTGTCGTCGCGTGAGATGTTTCAAAGCATCCACCTTGGTCGATGGCGACATCAACCACTGCTGCACCTGGTTTCATTTTCGCAATATGTGCTTTTGTCACCAGCTTTGGTGCTGCTGCGCCAGGAATTAAAACGGCACCGATCACTAGGTCCGCTTCTAGGATATGCTTCTCTAATGCATCTTCTGTAGAATAAACCACTTTTGCGCGACCCTGGAATTCTTCGTCCAAAGCGCGTAATGTATCAATACTACGATCTAAGATTGTAACGTCTGCACGCATGCCAACAGCCATACGAGCAGCGTTTGAACCAACAACGCCACCACCGATAACCACGACCTTCGCAGGTTCTACGCCTGGTACACCACCCAGTAGAAGACCGCGTCCGCCGTTGGATTTTTCGAGTGTTTGAGCACCAGCTTGTATAGACATTCGCCCAGCGACTTCTGACATTGGTGCTAATAGTGGCAAGCGACCCATATTATCTGTTACAGTCTCATAGGCAATGCAGACAGCTTTGCTTTTAATTAGCTCTTCAGTTTGTGGAAAATCTGGTGCTAGGTGAAGATAGGTGAATAAAACTTGTCCTTCACGTAACATAGCACGCTCGACAGCTTGGGGTTCTTTGACCTTTACAATCATCTCTGCTTGCGCAAAAACGTCAGCGGCGGTAGGAAGAATGGATGCGCCTACAGCGATGTAATCATCGTCTGAAAAACCAACACCAGTGCCAGCATTAGTTTCAACGAAAACTTGATGGCCGTTTGAGATAAGCTCTCTTACGCTTGCTGGGATCATACCGACACGGTATTCATGGTTTTTTATCTCTTTAGGTACGCCAATGATCATCCTGACTCCTCATTATTATATGGTTGTATTAACTGTGTGTAGGGTGTTATTGTCGAATTACTGACTAGTATAGAAGCTAATTAACAAAATTTGATACTGAATATTACAGAGTTGTAGTATATTTTTTTGCAAGGAAGTAACAAGGTGGAATAAAAAATGGCAGACAACTATAAGAAGCCGTCCAAGGAACTAGACCGTATTGATCGCAATATTCTTAATGAATTGCAGAAAGACGGTAGGATCTCAAATGTCGAATTGTCAAAACGCGTAGGTCTTTCGCCTACACCGTGTTTGGAACGTGTTCGTCGACTTGAGCGTCAGGGATATATTACGGGCTATACAGCTCTACTTAATCCACAATACTTAGATGCGTCACTATTGGTCTTTGTGGAAATTACGCTAAATCGTGGTGCCCCAGATGTGTTTGAGCAATTCAACGCAGCAGTACAACGATTGGATGACATCCAAGAATGTCACCTCGTTTCTGGAGATTTCGACTATCTTTTGAAAACAAGGGTGTCGGATATGGGTGCGTATCGTAAGTTGCTTGGCGATACATTATTGCGTTTACCGGGTGTGAATGACACGCGTACTTACGTGGTAATGGAAGAAGTTAAGCAAACCAACCAACTGGTGATTAAAACGCGATAAATCTATTCTAACAAGGAGTTGACTAATGCTATGAAAATCCATGCTTTATTCTTCTCCTAGATTGGGTTTTGATCCCCGATGTGGTTAAATCAATAAATACTCCGAGCGGCTTTTGCCGCTCGGGCTGTTTCTACTAAGTTAGATGTTGGATATGTTCAAACAGGACAAAAAAAGAGTCGAAACGATCATTAAGACCAGTGAAGAGCAAGAAGCTTCACGTCTCAACGGATTTCAACGATTAAGAGAATGCTGTTTTATACTAGCAGTATTGACGTCGATTTTATTGGCGGTCGCATTATTTACTTTCAGCCCAGCCGACCCTTCTTGGTCTCAAACGTCATGGGGTGGCGACATTCAAAATGCAGGCGGCATCGTAGGTGCATGGCTTGCTGATACGCTATTTTTCGTTTTTGGCTCTTTGGCTTACCCCGTTCCTTTTGTTGTTGCTTTTAGCGCTTGGGTGTTTTTCCGTACTCGCGATAAAGACGATGAAATTGATTTTATGATCTGGGGTACTCGCACGCTCGGCTTGACCATCATTATATTGACAAGCTGTGGTTTGGCTGACATTAACTTTGATGATATTTGGTATTTTTCGTCTGGCGGCGTGATTGGCGATGTGCTGACTAGCCTGTCATTACCAACTCTAAATGTGCTGGGTACAACCATTGTCTTGCTGTTTTTGTGGGGGGCAGGATTTACCTTATTGACTGGGATTTCATGGCTTAGCATTGTGGAATGGATTGGCAACAGTGTCCTGACATTCATTGCGGCGCTAACGAATAAAGCGCGTGGCAGTAAAGAGCAAGTATACGAGCCAGTTTTATCTCAGCCAGAACGTGTTGATGAAGATGACGTGATGCCACACTTCTCGGCGAAAGATGAAGCATTGTTGTCTGACGAGCAAGTGTTATCGCCAGCTAAGCGACGCCATTATAATATTCATATGCCAGATACTGCGGATCTAGAATCACGTTTAGACGGCACAGATAATAACGATCCGTTGTTTGCCAGCTCAGCGTCTACGGTTATTGAGACAGCGCCTGCTAATGAGTACTCCTCTTCTCTCTCCAACACGGTACCGACACAACACGATGCTGAGACGTTGCATACCGACGTGACTGCGGAAGCGAGAACGGAAGCGGTTAACAGCGCAAGTACTCCTGAGTTCTCACAGAATGAAACACGAATAGTGCCGCCATCGATGGATGAACCAACGCCTTCGGTGACGCCAATGCCAAAGGTTGCCCCGGAAGAAGATCGCAGCCATTTACTGGGTGCGACGATAGAAGATCTTGAAATAGCGGCAAGGACGTATGACGATTTTGCCGATCAGTCTACACACGTGGATGCAACACACGTGGATGCAACACAAGCAGAGACCACATACACAGATTCTCAGCAGGCTGATACTAAACAGCTAGACTCCAGCTATGCAGAGCCGACCATTACTAATGGCGCTGATCATAGTGATGTTAACACTTCACATCTTACCACTGCCGCAGTGACGACAGCGATGGCTAGTGCACCGTTGGCCGCGCAAGGCGTTGAAGGACTACCTTGGAGTTCAGAGAGTGTTGACGTGACAGGAGAGCCAACAGCACAGACTAATCTTGCTGATTCTGAGCGCCTTAATACAGATGTTAAGTCTTGGCCACAGGAAAACCCCTCTTCGCTTGAACCTGAAAATAACGAGTCGATAGAGGCGCATATTGAACCGGAAGCGGTTTGGGTTGAAGAACCGAACGTACCGCCCGCAGCTCAACCTCAAGAGGATGCGTATGTAGACGCGGATTCGCAGGCGTTCCAGTCTTTGGTTGCAGAAGCACAAAAAACGGCGGTTGCGCAAGTGAACCCTTTCCTGGTGCAAAAAGATGCCAATCTACCCAAGCCAGCGG
The DNA here is from genome assembly GCF_026191675.1 of Vibrio qingdaonensis. Taxonomy (GTDB): domain Bacteria; phylum Pseudomonadota; class Gammaproteobacteria; order Enterobacterales; family Vibrionaceae; genus Vibrio; species Vibrio qingdaonensis. Next base: position 171,286 of record NZ_JAKRRY010000002.1, read on the forward strand.
AACCAATGCCGACGCTTGAACTGCTTTATCATCCTGAAAAGCGTGAAAACTTTATCGATAGAGAAGCGTTGGAAAATATCGCTCGCTTGGTTGAGTCCAAACTGGCTGATTATAAAATTAAGGCTGAAGTGGTCGATATCTTCCCAGGACCAGTGATTACCCGTTTTGAGCTCGACTTAGCACCAGGTGTTAAGGTCAGTCGTATCTCTGGCCTATCTATGGATTTGGCCCGTTCATTATCAGCAATGGCAGTGCGTGTAGTGGAGGTCATTCCGGGTAAACCTTATGTCGGGTTAGAGCTACCGAACATGACGCGTCAGACGGTGTATTTTTCGGATGTCATTGGTAGCCCTGCGTTTACTGAGTCCAAGTCACCCACTACGGTGGTATTAGGCCAAGATATCGCGGGTGAAGCCGTAGTCGCTGATCTATCGAAAATGCCTCACGTGTTGGTGGCAGGTACCACCGGTTCCGGTAAGTCGGTTGGTGTCAATGTGATGATTCTAAGTATGCTTTACAAAGCAACGCCAGAAGAAGTCCGTTTTATCATGATTGACCCGAAAATGTTGGAGCTTTCGATTTATGAAGGCATCCCGCATTTGTTGTCTGAAGTGGTTACCGATATGAAAGACGCCTCTAATGCACTGCGTTGGTGTGTTGGAGAAATGGAACGTCGCTATAAGTTGATGTCGGCACTCGGTGTTCGAAACATTAAGGGCTTTAACGACAAACTGAAAATGGCGGCGGAAGCGGGTCACCCTATTCATGACCCACTATGGAAAGATGGCGATAGTATGGAGCCAGAGCCGCCATTACTTGAAAATCTACCTTACATTGTGGTTGTCGTGGATGAATTCGCTGACTTAATCATGGTGGTGGGTAAGAAAGTCGAAGAACTGATTGCGCGTTTGGCTCAAAAAGCCCGTGCAGCAGGTATTCACTTAATTTTGGCGACGCAGCGTCCATCGGTGGATGTGATTACCGGTCTAATTAAAGCCAACATTCCGACACGTGTCGCGTTTACGGTTTCAACCAAAACAGACTCAAGAACCATTCTCGACCAAGGTGGCGCTGAATCACTGTTAGGTATGGGTGATATGTTGTACCTACCACCAGGATCAAGCCATACGACCCGTGTACATGGCGCTTTTGCGTCCGATGATGATGTACATGCCGTGGTGAATAACTGGAAGGCGAGGGGCAAACCTAACTATATTGAAGAGATTACCAATGGTGATCAAAGCCCAGAAACCTTATTGCCGGGAGAAAAGATGGAAGGTGATGAGGAAATGGATCCATTGTTTGACCAAGTGGTTGAACATGTTGTGCACTCACGTCGAGGCTCAGTCTCTGGGGTACAAAGACGCTTTAAGATAGGTTACAACCGAGCCGCTCGAATTGTCGAGCAACTTGAAGCTCAAGGGATAGTTAGTGCGCCGGGTCATAACGGTAACCGTGAAGTATTGGCTCCACCTCCAATTAAAGAATAATGGCAGTAAGGAATTATTATGAATAAATGGCTTTCGCTTGTACTCGTCACCGTTTCTGCATTTAGCTTTACAGCGTCTGCATCGCCACAGCAAGAGCTGAGTGAACGTTTGCAGCTTAATGATGGATTCAGTGCGAATTTCACACAAACCGTGACTAGCCCTGATGGTGAGGTTGTCATGGAAGGTGAAGGTAATGTTGAGATAGCCCGTCCGAGTATGTTTCGCTGGGTGACCACCTTACCGGATGAAAATGTATTGATATCAGATGGCAGCAATCTTTGGTATTACAGCCCATTTATTGAGCAGGTGAGTATTTATAATCAAGAACAAGCGACGGAACAAACCCCGTTTGTATTGCTGACACGTAACCGCGCCAGTGATTGGGATAATTACAGCATTGAACAGCGCGGCGATATGTTTACGTTGACACCAACCGCCGTTGATTCAACGCAAGGTCAATTCCAAATTAATATTGACCCGAAAGGGATCGTGCACGGTTTTAACGTGATTGAGCAAGATGGTCAGCAAGGTCAGTTTGTTTTTGAAACGATTAAGGTGGGTAAACCCTCATCGGAGCGCTTCACTTTTGTCGTTCCTGAAGGGGTAGAAATTGATGATCAAAGAAACTAGGGGATTACGTGAGTAATTTTAGTTTTGATTTTTCAGGGGACGAAGATTTTCGTCCCCTGGCTGCGAGAATGCGCCCAGAAACAGTGGAGCAGTACATTGGCCAGCAACATATTCTTGGAGTGGGTAAGCCACTTCGTCGTGCTTTAGAGGCGGGCCAGCTTCACTCTATGATTTTATGGGGTCCCCCAGGTACTGGGAAAACGACGCTTGCTGAAGTGGCGGCAAATTATGCTGACGCAGAAGTCGAGCGAGTATCCGCAGTGACCTCGGGTGTTAAAGATATTCGTGCTGCTATTGAAAGAGCGCGAGAAAACAAACTGGCAGGCAAGCGAACCATCTTATTTGTGGATGAAGTCCATCGCTTTAATAAAAGCCAACAAGACGCCTTTTTGCCACACATTGAAGATGGAACGGTGACGTTTATTGGGGCGACGACAGAGAACCCGTCGTTTGAACTTAATAACGCATTATTGTCTCGAGCACGGGTCTATAAGCTGACCTCGCTTGATAAGGCCGATATTCTGCTAGTACTTGAGCAAGCGATTCAAGATGAAGCGCGTGGTTTAGGTCAGGTGCCGGTGGAGTTTCAGGACAATGTTTTAGATAGATTGGCTGAGCTCGTTAATGGTGATGCCCGTATGTCTCTTAATTATCTTGAGCTGCTCTATGATATGGCAGAGGACAATGCACAAGGTGAAAAACAGATCACATTGCCTTTGCTTGCGGAAGTCGCTGGAGAAAAAGTAAATCGTTTTGATAATAAGGGAGACATTTGGTATGACCTTATTTCAGCGGTGCATAAGTCCATTCGCGGTTCAAACCCAGATGCCGCACTGTATTGGTCGGCACGTATGATTGCTGCTGGTTGTGATCCGTTATACATCGTTAGGCGTTTATTAGCGATAGCGTCAGAAGACATCGGTAATGCAGACCCCAGAGCTATGCAAGTCGCGATGTCGGCTTGGGATTGTTTTACTCGCATTGGTCCGGCTGAAGGTGAACGGGCGATAGCACAAGCGATTGTCTATCTTGCCTGCGCGCCTAAAAGTAATGCTGTATATACGGCTTGGAAGCAAGCGCTAACAGACGCGCACCAATTACCTGAGTATGAAGTGCCTCATCATTTACGCAATGCTCCTACCTCTTTAATGAAAGATATGGGTTACGGAGAAGGGTATCGTTATGCTCATGATGAACCTGGTGCTTACGCGGCAGGTGAGCGATATTTGCCCCCTGAAATGAGTGGTACACGCTACTACCAGCCGACAAATCGCGGTCTTGAAACCAAAATTGGTGAAAAGTTAGATTATCTTGCCGATTTAGACGCAAAAAGCCCACAAAAGCGCTATGAAAAGTAGTGGCTTTTCGTTATCGTTATCCGGTTCAATTATCAAGATTTATCAGCGGTTATAAATTAATCGCTTATAAACGTATTCATAACCTAATGCATAGGATTGGCAATGCTGGATTCTAAATTACTTCGTACAGAGCTGGATGAAACAGCTGCAAAATTGGCGCGTCGTGGCTTTACGCTTGACGTAGAAACTATTCGTAAACTTGAAGAGCAACGCAAGTCGATTCAAGTCGAAGTAGAAAATTTACAATCCACGCGCAATTCCATCTCCAAGCAAATCGGTCAGAAAATGGCGGCTGGCGATAAAGAAGGCGCTGAAGAAATCAAAAAACAGATTGGTACTTTAGGTAGCGATCTTGAAGCGAAAAAAGTTGAGCTAGCGGCGCTTATGACCGAGCTTGACGATATTACGTTGTCTGTGCCAAACATCCCTGCGGATGACGTGCCAGACGGCAAAGATGAAAACGAAAACGTAGAAGTTTCTCGTTGGGGTCAACCAAAGTCATATGACTTTGAAGTGAAAGATCACGTTGATCTAGGTGAAATTGCAGGTGGCCTTGATTTCGCAAGCGCGACTAAGATTACCGGTGCTCGCTTTATTGTTATGAAAGGGCAATTTGCGCGTCTTCACCGTGCGATTGCACAATTTATGCTGGATCTACACACCGACGAGCACGGTTATACAGAAATGTATGTTCCTTACTTAGTGAATGCAGATAGCCTTTACGGTACAGGTCAGTTACCTAAATTCGGTAAAGACCTTTTCCATACTGAACCGCTAGTTGAAAAAGTGAGCGATGAAGAGCCGCGTAAGCTGTCTCTCATCCCAACGGCAGAAGTACCAGTGACCAACATGGTTCGCGATACCATTACGGATGAAGCAGACCTGCCTGTTAAAATGACAGCGCATACGCCATGTTTCCGTTCTGAAGCAGGTTCATACGGTCGTGACACTCGTGGTCTGATTCGTATGCACCAATTTGATAAAGTGGAATTAGTACAAATTACTAAGCCTGAAGATTCAATGGACGCGCTTGAAGAACTAACCGGTCACGCAGAGAAAGTGCTACAGCTTCTTGAACTGCCTTACCGTAAAGTGGTTCTGTGTACGGGTGATATGGGCTTTGGTGCTCGCAAGACGTACGATCTTGAAGTCTGGGTTCCTGCACAAGAAACGTACCGTGAGATTTCATCTTGCTCAAACATGTGGGATTTCCAATCACGTCGTATGCAAGCTCGTTTCCGCCGTAAAGGTGAGAAGAAGCCAGAGCTCGTTCACACACTAAATGGTTCAGGTTTGGCTGTTGGCCGTACTATGGTTGCTATTCTTGAGAATAACCAAGAAGCAGATGGTCGTATTGCTATCCCAACTGTGCTGCAACCGTATATGCGCGGTGTGACTCACATTGGTTAATACCAATTGATAGAATGATAAAGCCCAGCACTCGCTGGGCTTTTTTATGGGCGTAGTATTTAAAGATGTTGAATTGCCTCTCCGGTGTGTGCGGGTTACGGTTGCTGTTGACTATTACACGGCGGTAATAGTGTTTTGGCGTTTTGCCACCTTATTAAAACCGTTGCTGTCGATATAATGTGCAACGTCATCGCAGTGTGGTACTGCGATAAACACGATTTTCTCAATCAATCTTCGAGGAGGGCGTATGGCAGTTGGATGGGCAGGTGACGACAGTGTTAGTCAACAAATTCAGCATAATATTGATGACGAAATTAGCCGAGTAAGACGTAATCTTATCACAGGAGAGAGTGCGCAATTTTGTGACGAATGTGGAGAGGATATCCCGGAGGCGAGGCGTAACGCCATAAAAGGGGTTCGTTTGTGTCTTCATTGTCAATCGTCGCTGGAGCACGCATATCAGCGCTCGTCGTTATTTAACCGCCGAGCGAGTAAGGACAGCCAGCTAAGATAGTTGCGCTTAAACTACGGTACCTAAACTTATGGTATCTAAACTACAGTACCTAAATGACGGTATCTAAAATAACCTAGAGAAGCCGACGGCGACATGACCACGTTAGCGATTTGAGTGAGTGGCTTAAATCGCTAACGAATGTAGAGCTCACTTATTTAGCGGTTAAGTAAAGCACTGATCATTGTCTAACGCTGCTTTAATCGATTGAACCAGTTTAGCAATGTGTTCAGGTTGGCTAATGTAAGGTGGCATCATGTAAATCAAGCGACCAAATGGTCGAATCCAAACACCACTATCAACAAAATGTTGTTGAATCACTTCCATATTAACGGCAGTGGTTACCTCAACTACCCCTATCGCTCCTAACCAGCGTACATCGCTGACTCGGTCACACTGCAAAAGCGGTGGTAGAAGCTCGGCAAACAAAGACTCGATTAATGAGACTTGCTGTTGCCATTCACCGGTTTCAATAAGCGACAAACTCGCCTCGGCGACGGCGCAAGCGAGAGGGTTTCCCATAAACGTAGGCCCGTGCATAAAGCACGCCGCCTCACCTCCACACACTGTATCTGCCACATGCTTCGATGTTAGGGTGGCCGATAATGTCATGTAGCCTCCTGTGAGTGCTTTACCGACACACATAATATCTGGCTGTACATTGGCATGTTCGCATGCAAAGAGCTTACCTGTACGACCAAAGCCTGTGGCAATTTCATCAAGGATGAGCAATACCCCATGCTCATCGCATAGCTGGCGCACTCTTTTAAGAAAGGTTGGGTGATAGATGCGCATGCCTCCAGCCCCTTGAACAATAGGCTCGAGGATGACAGCGGCGATTTGACTGTGGTGGCTAGCAAGTTTATTTGCAAAGTCTTCAATGTCAGCCTCGTCCCATTTCTGCCCAAAGGCAATGTTGGGCGAATTGGCAAAGATGTGCTCTGGTAAAAAGCCTTTATACAAACTATGCATAGAATTATTGGGGTCAGTGACAGACATCGCCGCGAAGGTATCACCATGATAGCCATGGCTTAAGGTGAGAAATTTGGGGCGACTTTCACCTTTTGCGTGCCAATATTGTAATGCCATTTTCAAACTGACTTCTACCGCCACCGACCCTGAGTCGGCCAGAAAAACGTGCTCGAGATTACTTGGTGATAGTGCGATGAGCTTCTTGCAGGCGTTAATTGCAGGCTCATGAGTGATCCCACCAAACATAACGTGCGCCATTTTGTCAGTTTGACGTTTTAGCGCATCGTTAAGTAATGGGTGGTTATAGCCATGAATTGTTGACCACCATGATGACATGCCATCCACGAGTTTACGTCCATCCTCAAGCTCAATAGTTACCCCATTGGCGGAGCTGACTGGGTAACAGGTTAAAGGGTTAAGCGTTGAGGTGTAAGGGTGCCAAATGTGTTGGCGATCAAAGTCGAGATCCATCATAACTCTCTGTTCATTATTTAATCAGATGTCAACGCCGTAGCGTGGTCGGTGTTGACAGTGTAACGACTGTGGGTACACTAGCCAAGACTAATAATAATGTGAGCAAGGAATTTTCTGTGGAAGTAAGACATAACTGGACGCTAGCGGAAGTCTCGGCCCTGATGGACAAACCCTTCATGGACCTACTTTTTGAAGCACAAACATTGCATAGGCAACACCAGCAAACAAACCATGTGCAAGTGAGTACTTTGTTGTCTATTAAAACCGGTGCTTGCCCAGAAGATTGTAAATACTGCCCGCAAAGTGCGCGCTACCGTACCGATGTTGAAGCCGAGCGACTCATGGAAGTTGACCGAGTATTAGAGGCGGCGCAAAAAGCAAAAACGGCAGGCTCGACTCGTTTTTGTATGGGAGCTGCATGGAAAAACCCGAAAGAACGTGACATGCCTTTGCTCAAAGAAATGATTAAAGGCGTGAAGGATATGGGGTTAGAGACGTGCATGACGTTGGGCATGCTAACTCCAGAGCAAGCGAGTCATCTTGCCGATGCTGGTCTTGATTACTACAACCATAATTTAGACACCTCGCCAGAATTTTACGGCAAAATCATTACCACGCGAACTTATCAAGACCGCTTGGATACGCTTAGTCACGTTCGTGATGCGGGTATGAAAATCTGCTCTGGTGGCATCATCGGTATGGGGGAAAGTGCCAGTGACCGTGCAGGTTTGCTTATGGAATTGGCTAACCTTCCGGTTCATCCAGAAAGCGTGCCTATTAATATGTTGGTGAAAGTGAAAGGAACGCCAATGGAAGCGGTTGATGATGTAGAGCCGTTTGATTTTATTCGCCTTATCGCCATTGCTCGAATCATGATGCCGCAATCCGCTGTTCGTTTGTCGGCAGGGCGCGAAAACATGAATGAGCAGATGCAAGCGCTGTGTTTCATGGCTGGCGCCAACTCAGTATTTTATGGCTGTAAGTTATTGACGACGCCAAACCCAGATGAAGATACTGATCTGCAATTGTTTAATAAGTTGGGTATCAATCGCGAAGAAACCTCGCAAAAACCGGATGAAGTCCAAGAAAGCGATTTACTAGACCAAGTGGCGATGCGTGTTGCTTCTCGTCCTGAAAAAGATGACCTTTTCTATGAAGCAGGCGTTTGATAGCCGCATAGAGCAGGCGATCTCTTTACGACAGCAGCAAGGCTTGCTCAGACGCACTCAAGCAATTGGTGATGGCAATCATCGCAAGTTTGCTTTGAACGGTGAACGCTTTATCAACTTTTCGTCTAACGATTATTTAGGGTTGGCTGCCAGTGAAGAGCTGGCGTTGGCCTACCAGCAAGCGATAGCCAAATATGGCTCGGGTAGCGGAGCCTCACCTTTGGTGACCGGGTATTCTACCTCTCACGCTAATCTCGACAGTGCATTGAGTGAATGGCTTGGCTATGACAATGCGATATTTTTTTCATCGGGTTTTGCCGCTAATCAAGCTTTGCTGTTCTCATTGCTAGAGAAGGGGGATCTTCTGCTGCAAGACCGCCTTAATCATGCCTCGTTAATGGAGGCGGGCATGTTGAGCCCGGCAACGATGAAGCGCTATCGTCACGGGGATCTTAGTCACTTAGCATCGTTATTCGTGCCAAGCACGCCCACGTTCGCTGTTACCGAGAGTGTATTTAGCATGGATGGGGACATCGCACCTGTCGATGAATTCATACAGCAATGTCAGTTAGCTAATGTGATGACGATGGTCGATGACGCGCATGGTATCGGTGTGCTAGGTGATGACGGGCTTGGTGCATTGTCGCAGTGCCAACGCAAGCCTGACATATTGGTCGTGACGTTTGGTAAGGCATTTGGGCTTAATGGCGCAGCGGTTTTGTGTTCTAAAGCTATGTCTGAATATCTTACGCAATTTGCTCGCCACTATATTTATTCTACGGCCTTTTCTGCAGCGCATGCCTCTGCACTACTGACGGCGCTCACTATGATTCAAACTCAAGTATGGCGTCGAGAGAAACTGTCTGAATTGGGGGCGATGTTTCGTGAAGGTGTCGCTCACTTACCTGCTTATGTGGAGACGCAAACGCCAATAAAGCCCTGGGTGATGGGGGATGAAGTGAATACGCTAGCACTTTGTTCGGAGCTGAAATCTAACGGTATATGGACGACCGCGATACGACCACCAACGGTTGCTAAGGACACTGCGCGCTTACGAATTACATTATCAGCCACACATACGTCATCGGACATTAGCGCGTTAGTGAATTGTCTGGAAGAGTCGGCAAAGGAATTACCATGTCAGAAGCGTTAGTTATCCAAGAAGAAACCAATGACAAATTGGCCATCTCTACCGCCTTTAGCCGTGCGGCTGCACGCTATGATGAACACGCTAAGTTTCAACGGCAAGTTGCGGACAAGTTATTGGCATTGCTGCCAGATGATTTAAGTGGAACAACCGTACTGGATTTAGGGTGCGGCACAGGTTATTGCGCGAAAGCATTACTTCAGCGAGGGGCAAGCGTTGTGTGTGCTGATTTATCTCGCGAGATGTTACATAAAGCACGACAACGGTGCGGAAATGAAAACGTTACATATCACATCGAAGACGCAGAGGCGCTTTCTTTCTCTAGTAGCAGCTTTGATTACGTCGTGTCGAGTCTGGCATTGCAGTGGTGTGATGATTTGGCGCTGCCGCTAGCGGAAATCAAACGAGTGACCAAGCCAAGTGGGCAGTACGCCTTTTCAACGTTAGTTACGGGTTCGCTTAAAGAATTGAGTGCCGCTTGGAGCAAAGTTGACGAATATCAGCATGTGAATCGATTTATCTCGACAAATCAGATAAAAATTGCGTTGGCGCAATCTGGTAGTGTGAAGTATCAACTAGACTGCCCGGAAATAGTTATGTGGTATCAAACCGCACTTGATTTGATGAAGGACTTGAAAGGGATCGGTGCTACCCATGTAAAGGGGCGCTCCCGTAGCTTTACTGGCAAGAAAACATTGCAGAAGCTAGAAATGGAATACAACAAGTTCTCAAATCCAGTGGGTTTATTACCAGCGAGTTATCAAGTTTGTTTGGGGTTAGTGACATTATGATGAAAGCATTATTTATTGCAGGTACGGATACTGAAGTTGGTAAAACAGTGGTATCGAAAGCGATATTAAGTGCTGTAGGAGACCAAGGGCATGCAACGATAGGCTATAAGCCAGTTGCGGCAGGGTGTGAGCAGACAGAAAATGGTTGGCGCAATTCAGATGCTTTGCACCTTCAGCAAGCGGCAACCGTTAACGTTGATTATGATTTGGTTAATCCATATGCGATGTCTTTACCTGCATCACCACATATCGCGGCGTTAGCTGATGGTGTAAGCGTGGATTATGAGAAGCTTTCTTCGGTCTTAAAGCAACACAAAGAAAATAGTGATTTCGTATTGGTAGAAGGCGCGGGTGGTTGGCGCGTTCCGGTTTCTGAAGATGATTGTTTGTCGACATGGGTTAAGCAAGAAGCCTTACCTGTTGTACTTGTTGTTGGAATTAAGTTGGGCTGCTTGAGCCATGCGATGCTGACGGCTGAAGCGATAAAAGCCGACGGTCTTGAGTTAGTCGGCTGGGTCGCAAACCGTATCAATCCGGGTGTCGAACACTATGCGGATATCATAAAGATGCTAGAGCACAAAATGGGGGCACCAAAACTTGGTGAAATCCCTTACGTTCCTGGTTGTAAACAAAGAAACATTGGCAAGTACATTAATCTTGATGTCCTAGATGTTTAATAAAAAATGCCGCTCTCAACTAGAGCGGCATTTTTTTATTCGCTACTTGTATTCGTCACGTGATTTACCGTAGAACCAAGCTTTTATTTCTCGCTAGCAAGCCCGACAAATGCAGATTGAGTCTCTAAAATATGAGTATCTAGTTCACTTGCTTCGCTAATACCCAACTGCTCTCTTGCTTCATCCTCACTAATACCTAAGTGACAACAAAGTAAGTCAATCGCCATCTGAAAGTTGTTATTTTCTACCATGAGGTTTTCCTTTTCGGCATGGAACTAATAAGTCTCAGGCGACTTTATCGGTATGGGGAGCAAGACTCAATACGACCAAAGTCTAACGATGTCAGTCTTGTTCTAAGACCTTTTGTAGGGAATATTGTAAGTGACAAATTGCATATCTAGTGCTATTTGGGGTTGGTATAATCATTTCAATGGCTTATGGTGTTGTTCCTGATCAAGAAATTAACGGTTTGTTTCAATTTAATGCTTAACCTTGATTTTTAAATCTAAGACACTATGTATATAGTGAAGTCGAAAAATGTTACCCCGATCCCAAAAATTCTTTGAAGTGATGAGTTTTTGAGGACACTATAAAAGAATCAGAGAAACCATTCTTTGATCATAATAAAGCTTCTTAATCTGGAGAAATATGAATGAAGCGAGTCTTACTCTTTTTAGCAACTAACTTGGCTGTTGTTTTGGTCTTAAGCGTTGTGCTTAATATCGTGTATGCAGTGACTGGGATGCAACCTGGTAGCCTTTCTGGTTTGTTGGTGATGGCCGCTGTTTTTGGATTTGGTGGCTCTTTTATATCGTTAATGATGTCAAAAGGGATGGCTTTACGATCGGTGGGTGGAGTAGCCATAGAAACCCCACGTAATGAAACCGAACATTGGTTGTTGGAAACAGTAAGTCGTCAAGCACAAGCCGCTGGTATTGGAATGCCTACAGTGGCGATTTATGATTCTGCTGATATCAATGCATTTGCCACTGGCGCAAAACGTGATGATTCATTGGTGGCTGTTTCTTCAGGATTACTTCATAACATGACGCGAGATGAAGCTGAAGCGGTGTTGGCACATGAAGTGAGCCACATCGCCAACGGTGACATGGTCACGATGACCCTTATGCAAGGTGTTGTGAATACGTTTGTTATTTTCCTATCACGTTTTATCGCCAATATTGTGTCATCAAATAACAATGACGAAGAGGGCGGAAGTAACATGATGGTTTACTTTGGTGTTTCTATGGTACTAGAACTCGTGTTTGGTTTCCTCGCGAGCTTTATTACAATGTGGTACAGCCGTCATCGTGAATTCTACGCCGATGCAGGCGCTGCAAAACTAGTTGGTAAGCACAAGATGATTGCAGCACTAGAGCGTTTAAAAATGAGCCAAGAGTCGCAGCTAGAAGGCTCAATGATGGCATTTGGTATCAATGGTAAACGCTCTATGACGGAACTACTAATGAGCCACCCACCGTTAGATAAGCGTATTGATGCGTTGCGCCAGCAAAATTACTGATCGCGCGGAGCGTAACGTTAGGACAACGATACCGGTATAAATCCACACGTGTGGTAATAAGCATTAACTCATTAAAAAGCTTGGCGAATTCGCCAAGCTTTTTTTTTGATCTTTTTAAATAGCGCTGCGTATGAGTTATACAAAAAGTTGAAAAACAAAATCTTGTATAACTTTAAACAGACTAAATTTAATAAAGCGATGGCAGAATTTTAAAAGGAAACGATGTGGATATTAACGACGTGAGCCACCTGTATCAGCAGCTAGACAAGCACAATCTGCATTTATTGGAGGGGATCTATCATGACCATGTTGTTTTTGAGGACCCGGCTCATAGGGTAGAGGGAAAACCCGCTCTGGTGACTTATTTTCATGAGCTTTATGCCAACGTCATTCGATGCGAATTCGATATAGAGCAGCAACAGCAGTTGGACAGCCAAGGTTTTCTAACTTGGACCATGAATCTTCAACATCCGAAATTAAACCGTGGTCAGCCGGTCTCAGTTAAAGGCGCGAGTCACATCCGATTTGAACAAGGTTTTGTGATTTACCACCGTGACTACTTTGACCTTGGTGAAATGCTCTATGAACATGTTGTTGTGCTTGGTGGACTAATCAAAGCCATTAAAAAAAGGTTGGGTAACTAATGGACTCGGCAAATCAGACCGTTTTAATCACAGGTGCTTCTTCTGGAATAGGAAAGCAACTTGCTGACGATTATGCAAATCAAGGTTTTGAAGTTTATGCCTGTGGACGCTCTATACTCAAATTAGAGGAGTTAAAAGCGGGGCGTGAGAACATTCATTTATTGTCCTTTGATGTCACTAATCCGGACGAGGTCGATCTAACTATTAAAAGTTTACCTACTACGCCGACGTTGTGGATCATTAATGCTGGTGACTGTGAATATATGGACGAAGGTCATATTAATTCAGGCGTAATGAAGCGTGTGTTTGATGTCAATGTGTTTGGTGTCATTCATGTTTTGGAAGCGATTCAGGGGCTGCTATCTAACAAACATCATATTGTGGTCGTTGGATCCATCGCAAGTGAGTTGGCATTGCCAAGAGCAGAAGCCTATGGAGCGTCAAAAGCGGCGGTGAGTTATTTAATACGTGCATTGCAAGTTGACTGGAAAGCCAAAGGTGTACAGTTATCTTGTGTATATCCCGGCTTTGTAAGAACGCCCTTAACTGATAAAAACGATTTCGACATGCCAATGATGATAGAAGTTGAGGAAGCGTCAGCCGCAATTCAAAAGGGGGTTGCCAACAGACAGTCCCATATCTATTTTCCAGCAAAATTTACCACCATTATTCGTGCTATATCGTTGCTACCGTACTCGTGGCAAAGCTACATCGTAAACAAGCTACTCAGTTAACGAGCTACTAGGTAACAAAATACCCGTTAATCGGCGGTTTATTTTAAAGAACGCACAACGAAAAAACGACAGAATCAACGAAATGATTAGCCGTAATTAAAAAGGAATTCATTATGAAAATTGCCATTATCGGGACCGGAATATCTGGGCTAACGTGCGGTTACCACTTACACAATGATCACGATGTGACACTTTTTGAAGCGAACGATTACATTGGTGGGCATACCGCAACGGTTGATATAGATATTGATGGCGAACAGCACGCTGTAGATACAGGGTTTATCGTATTCAATGATCGTACATACCCCAACTTCATAAAAATGATGGAAGAGATTGGTGTGACAAGCACGCCAACGCAAATGAGTTTTAGTGTGAAAAATCAAGCGAACGGGCTTGAATATAATGGCCATACGGTTTCAACGTTATTTGCGCAAAAGAAAAATTGGTTCAGTCCTACCTTCTACCGATTTGTGTTCGAAATATTACGGTTTAATAAACTAGCGAAAGAATTCGCCGAGAACGATATTGCCTCGGAAACGACGCTAGGTTCTTTTCTCAATGAGCACGAATTCAGTGACTACTTTTGTACCAACTACATTCTACCCATGGGGGCGGCGATTTGGTCCTCGACATTGGCAGATATGCGCGCATTCCCTTTAGGCTTCTTTTTAAGGTTTTTCTTAAATCATGGGCTGCTTGATGTAGTGAATCGACCGCAGTGGTATGTCATTGATGGCGGCTCTCGGGCATACATCGAACCTTTAATACGCGGTTTTGCCGATAAGATACAACTCAATGCACCGGTGACGAGTGTTAAACGTTACGATGATGCGGTCGAGGTGATTGTCAATGGTGAGTCCCAGTGGTTTGATCAAGTCATTTTTGCTTGTCACAGCGACCAAGCATTGACAATGCTAGAGGCGCCAAGTAACAACGAGTTGAGTATTTTAGCGGATATGCAATATCAATCGAATGAAGTGGTATTGCACACGGATGTTCGTTTGCTACCGGATGAAAAACGCGCTTGGGCATCATGGAACTATGCATTGAGCGAAGGGTGTGAGCAGCAAATGCCGACGCTCACATACAACATGAATGTTCTTCAGCACATTGAGTCATCCAGCACGCTGTGCGTATCTCTCAACTCCGCGAACCTGGTTGATAGCGATAAGATACTGCGTACTTTTCACTATTCTCACCCAGTATTTACCTCAAAATCCATTCGAGCTCAGAATCGAAGAGAGGAACTATTTGGAGACAATGAGACTTGGTTTTGTGGCGCGTATTGGTATAACGGATTCCATGAAGATGGTGTAAGGAGCGCGTTGGACGTGGTCAAGGGGATTCAAGCTCTCGATCGCGAACAAATCGATCCCATTAAGGGGGTTGCATGAGTCGCTCAGCAGTCAACAGTCGTTTGATGGTTGGAAGTGTTGATCATCGACGTTTCACTCCGAAAAAGCACTATTTGCGCTACCCACTTTTCATGCCCGCTATCGATCTCGATGAGCTAGATGAGTTGAAACAAAACGTATGGGGCTTTGGTGATAAGTGGTGGCATTGGGCAAGGTTTCATCGTCCAGACTATTTGGGTCAAGGCGATTTAAAGCAGGCCTTACAGGCTAAAGTGCACGAACTTACCGGAGACAAGCTCACAGGTAAAGTGATTGCTGTCTGCCATTTACGCTATCTGGGGTTGTATTTTAGTCCGGTCAATTTTTATTACCTCTACGACAAGCAAGGTCAATGGCAATACTTGTTAGCAGAGGTGAGCAATACGCCTTGGAATGAACGTCACTACTACGCTGTTAAAGCGCAAAGTGGCGAACAAGATGAAAATTGGCAACATGATAAGGCTTTCCATGTATCGCCATTTAATCCGATTGATCAACGATATAAATGGAAGCTTAAACCTATTGGAGAGCGGTTGTTTGTTCACTTGGCCTGCCATCGTGATGACAAAGAATTTGATGCAACCGTATCAATGAAGAGCCACCCTTTTTGCTCAAAGCAATTGTTATCGCTGCTGATCAAAACCCCCGTAATGGCAGTAAAAGTGGTGGCTGGCATTTATTGGCACGCCTTTAAATTGTGGTGTAAAGGTATGCCAATATACGATCATCCAGAGAAAAAAACTCGCCCTACAGAGGCTTTATCTCAACAAAATTCTAAAGATTAAGGGAGTGCTTTATGTTGGACACGACGCTCGTCAGTTCTCAAACACTGACAACTATTCAAAAAACAGCCAGAACGGTGGCATTCAATTGCCTGTATAAACTGGATATAGGCTGCTTAACGATTGTAGAAAGCTTTGAACAAAATGGGTCGATAAACAAACAAGTCAGTGAGCGTTTTGGGCGCCCAGAACGTGGTAAGCCAAATGCGGTTATTGAAGTTAAGCATCCTGACTTTTATCGTCGTCTGCTCAAAGGCGGCAGTATTGCTGCGGGTGAAGCTTATATGGATGGGTGGTGGGACAGCCCAGATCTGACCGCTCTGATGGAATTAATGGCCATCAATATGGCGGCGTTGGATACTATTGAAGCGAAATCGACACCGTTGACTCGTATCTTGTATTGGTTAGGGCATTGGGGGAAGCGAAATACATTGGATAACTCGCGTGAGAATATTCAAGCCCATTACGACCTTGGTAATGCGTTATATGAAACTTTCCTCGATGAGCGCATGCTTTACTCATCGGCAATTTATGACAGTGATGCCGATTCACTGGAAACCGCGCAGTTAAACAAGATGGAGCGCCTTTGTCAGCAGCTTCAACTTTCTAGTGACGATCATGTTCTTGAAATTGGAACGGGTTGGGGGGCAATGGCAATTTATATGGCTCAACGCTATGGCTGCCAGGTCACGACGACAACTATTTCCGATGAACAGTTTGATTATGCGCAAAATAAAATTAATGAGCTTGGGCTTAATGAACAGATAACGTTATTAAAACAAGATTATCGTTTATTAGAGGGGCAGTACGATAAATTGGTTTCTATAGAGATGATCGAAGCGGTTGGTAAGCAGTTTCTGACCTCATATTTGACAACGTGTCAATCGTTGTTAAAGCCTAAAGGGTTGATGGCGATTCAAGCGATTACGATTGCAGACCAACGTTATGATAGTTATTCAAAAAATGTCGACTTTATTCAGAAATACATTTTTCCTGGTGGCTTCCTACCTTCAATCACGGCATTGACGAGTGCTTGTACTAAGCATACCGACTTGGTGACGCGAGACTTATTCGACATCGGATTAGATTATGCCGCAACCCTTGCCGATTGGAGAGCAAGGTTCGAACAAGCCCTTCCTACGGTAAAACAACTCGGCTATGACGAGCGATTCATTCGTATGTGGCGCTATTACTTTTGCTATTGCGAAGGGGGCTTTAGAGCGAAAAGTATTAGCACCGTGCATATGACTCTGCAGAGAAACTCGTGAAATAAACCGAGATAACCGAATTGGGCGCAATTGAAGAGGAAAAGACAATGTCACACGTTGCTAAACTTGTTTGCGTCAGTACTTGGTTTCAATGTTTATGGTTTCTTTCTGTCGTTGGTCAGGCGCGTTTTCAATGGCTGGGTCTCGCGCTGGCGATATTGACAATCATATCGACATATCGAGTGCTATCTATCAGCCTAAGAGATGTGGTGTTGATCGCCTTGTTAGGTCTTATTCTTGATAGCCTCAATGTGATGACGAATGTGCTCATCTTTTCGGA
This sequence comes from Vibrio qingdaonensis, assembly GCF_026191675.1. GTDB lineage: Bacteria > Pseudomonadota > Gammaproteobacteria > Enterobacterales > Vibrionaceae > Vibrio > Vibrio qingdaonensis. The sequence goes on from NZ_JAKRRY010000002.1 coordinate 188,539, forward strand.
ACCAGCTTTACCTATTTGGTTGGTGACGTTATGGCTAGCATTTTCGTGGTACGCCAATTTTTTACGAAGCACTTTGATGCAATATCCGATTTTCTACGTATCAATACTAGGAGGCGCGGGGGGCGCGCTGAGTTATTTAGCGGGTAATAAGCTAGATGCGGTCACCATAGGGTATTCCTTACCCATGACCCTGATGATTTTGTTTGTGGAGTGGCTAGCGATCATCTGGTTTGTTGTTAGTTATCAGCGCTTGACTAAAGGAGTACTGAATCATGATACGTAAATTAACAACGCTAGGGCTATTGCTGGCCGCAGTAACAACCCCAGTGAGTGCGAGTCCGGACAATCCAGTCAGTTATGAAGCGTGGCGTCATTGGAAAGTGGTGGGAGAAGCTCAACTTAGTTGGTTGTTTTTCGATGTCTATCGCTCACAACTTCTTACACCGCAAGGTACTTATACGTTATCGTCTGACGTGTCACCGCACCCAGTTGCACTCAGAATACAGTACCAAAGAGACATAAGTCGTACACAGCTATTAGAGGCAACGTTGGATCAATGGGAAAAAATGGGTGTTGATAAAGAAACCAGAAACCAATGGATCGCAAGGCTTTATGATGTGTTTCCCGACATTGAAGAAGGACAACAATTGATTTATGTATCAGATGGCGCATCGGGGTATTTTTATTATTTGACCGATGAAAAGCCACTGCAAGCAGTAGGACGAATTAACGATAAAGCGTTAAATGACGGCTTCCTTGGAATTTGGCTAGCGCCGAACAGCCAGTATCCTAAATTGAGAGCGCAACTGATAGGAATGAATCGATGAAAAAGCTCGCGTTGTTATGCTGGTTGATGGTGACGGTATTGCTCACTTCTTGCAGTGCCAACTTAGATGAGTACGATAAAAGTACACCGAGTTTTGACTTATTTGGCTATTTTGACGGTCAGTCTCGGGCTTGGGGAATGGTTCAAGATTATACAGACAAACAAACAAGACGCTTTGTCGTCGATATCATTGGAGAGGTCGACGGCGACACCTTAACGTTGACAGAGGACTTCATCTTTCATGATGGAGAAACTGATCAAAGAATTTGGACAATCAAGCGTTTAGAGGATGGCTCATACGAAGGAACGGCTGATGACATTATTGGCGTCGCAACAGGGCAAACCGTGGGGAATGCACTGAGGTGGCAGTACGACTTTGAATTAGAGGTAGATGGTTCAAGTTACACGGTTGCATTTGACGATTGGCTCTACAGGCAAGACGAAGACCACCTCTTCAATCTAACGAGCATCAGGAAGTTTGGTCAGGAAGTTGGGACGATTACGTTGTTTTTTCAAAAGTAAATGAGTCATTAAAGGATTCACTCACAGAAAACGATTTGCAAAAGTAATGTTGTCACCTAGTTAGGCGTTATGCTCATGTATCGCCATGATATTTGGCCATGTAAAATTGAGAGAAAAACAAAGGGGCTGCAATTCTGCAGCCCCTTTTATGTATATCAAACGTTTATTATCATAGAACAAAAAACACAGCCTTTAGGTAGAAAGGCTGGTTCTAACACTAGATATTAAAGCTTGTCAGTGAGTTCAATCGCTTGACCGATGTAGTTCGCTGGCGTCATTAATTTAAGACGTACTTTTTCATCTTCTGGTAGCTCTAGGCCGTCGATGAAGTTACGCATTGCTTCGCCGTCTACACGTTTACCGCGTGTCAGTTCTTTAAGCTTTTCGTACGGCTTTTCGATACCGTAACGACGCATTACTGTTTGTACTGGTTCAGCCAGGACTTCCCAGTTCTTATCAAGCTCTGCAAGCAAGGCTTCGCGGTTAACTTCAAGCTTACTGATACCTTTTAGAGTCGACGTATAAGCAATGATTGCGTAACCGACACCAACGCCAAGGTTACGAAGAACCGTTGAGTCAGTCAGGTCACGTTGCCAACGTGAAACTGGAAGTTTTTGTGCTAGATGTGCAAATACCGCGTTAGCTAGCCCTAGGTTGCCTTCAGAGTTTTCGAAGTCAATCGGGTTTACTTTATGTGGCATAGTTGATGAGCCGATTTCGCCAGCAATGGTCTTTTGCTTGAAGTGACCTAGCGCGATGTAACCCCATACGTCACGATCGAAATCGATTAGGATAGTGTTGAAACGAGCGATGGCGTCAAAAAGCTCAGCAATATAATCGTGAGGTTCAATTTGCGTTGTGTACGGGTTCCACGTAACGCCAAGAGATTCAGTGATGAATTCTTCACTAAATTTGTGCCAATCTAGCTCAGGATAAGCGGATAGGTGAGCGTTGTAGTTACCAACGGCACCGTTCACTTTACCTAGGATCTCAACGGCTTCGATTTGCTTATATTGACGTTCCATACGGTACGCCACGTTTGCCATTTCTTTACCCATTGTTGATGGAGAAGCTGGCTGACCGTGTGTGCGAGACAATAATGGAATATCGCGATATTCAACCGCAAGTTTGCCGATTGCATCAATGATGTTACGAAGTTCAGGAAGAATAACAGTCTCGCGAGCTTCTTTTAGCATCAGCGCATGAGAGGTGTTATTAATATCTTCAGAAGTACACGCAAAATGGATGAACTCATTAACCGCGTGAAGCTCAGGAACACCGGCTACTTTTTCTTTTAGGAAGTACTCAACCGCTTTTACATCGTGGTTGGTAGTGCGCTCGATCTCTTTAATGCGAGCAGCATCGTCTTCGCTAAAGTTAGCTGCTAATTCATTTAGAAACTGATTTGCTTCTGCACTGAATGCCGGAACTTCTTTGATTGCATCTGTAGCAGCAAGCTTTTGTAGCCAACGAATTTCAACGATAGAGCGGTACTTTAGTAGGCCAAACTCACTAAAGATGCTGCGTAGTGCAGTTGTTTTGCTTCCGTAACGGCCGTCTACTGGTGAAACAGCAGTCAATGCTGACAGTTCCATGGTGTTCTCCTGAATTGGGTTTCTAAATTTCGTGAGCTTTATACCAATATCCGTCGCAATTGTCACGTACATTAAGCAAACGTTTGCGCGGCGGTTGTGTTGGTCTAAAAGTATCTTGGTCTAAAAACTTTTTCTAATAAGCTTTATTGCTTTAATAACGACATCGCGCCCATAAAACGCTATCTCGCTAAGACAGCGATGCACTTTTAGATAGTTCGGCTTTTAAACGAATAGCTCGCAACAAGTGCGAGCTGAATTTGGTATTCGAGCCAGGCTATCAGAGTCTAGCTAAAAGAATTTTGGCTTGTTCGATCATCTTCTTACGTCCAAACACTAAGTGACGACGTTTGCCACCGACCTGACGCCACAAAACAGCACTACGAATACCAGATAGCAGTAGTGCGCGTACTTTTTGTTGGGTGCCAGTTTGTTGTAAGACAGAAGGCGTACCAGTGACTTGAATTCTTGGGCCAATAGGGCTAACAACATCAAGATAAACGCTGGCAAGGTTACTGATCATTTGTTCGTCTAGCAGATCGTAGTGTTCGAGCTGTCGCTCAACCATTTGAATACGATCTCCTAGCTGAGACATAGCGTCGTTACGGCTGCTTAGTTTACGCTCTAGAGCCATGAGACTAATGATATAACGTGTGATTTCACTTCCGGTCGGTGTGCTGTCAATACCGTTAACCAAGCACTCGAGTCCAACTTTTAAATCAGACTCGCTGCCAAATACACTAAGGGTATTTGATGGACTTATGTTGGTGATAGCTTTAAGTGAAGCCTCAAACGCGTCTGAATCACAGTGACCGTCTTTTGCCATGTTCTGCACGAGCGCCACTGCTTGGCAAAGGCCTGCAAATGCAATGGTACGGTCGTAAAGTGTATTAGCCACGTAGTTCTCCTAATAAATTAAATGCGCTCTTCAATGATACCGCCACCTAGACACACGTTGTCTTTATAGAAAACGGCAGATTGCCCTGGTGTAACAGCGACCTGTGGCTCATCAAAGATGACTTTGATGTTGCTATCATCCATTGGAATGATAGTACAAGGGATATCTTGTTGACGATAACGTGTTTTCACTGTGCATGTCATTGGTTCAGTGATGATTTCACGATCAACCCAGTGCAATTGAGATGCACGTAAGCCATTTGACTTTAATAACGGGTGATCGGCACCTTGTACAGCAATTAAGACATTACGTTTAAGATCTTTTTCAGCGACATACCATGGTTCTTCATTACCGCCGCCGCCTTTTTGGCCACCAATATGTAGACCCTTACGCTGCCCTAACGTGTGGTACATTAAACCTTGGTGCTCGCCAATGACAGCGCCTTCAGGTGTCTCAATTTTACCCGGTTGCGCAGGTAAATAGCGAGACAAGAAGTCGGTAAATTTGCGCTCACCAATAAAACAGATACCGGTTGAGTCTTTTTTCTTCGCAGTAATCAGGTCTTGCTCTTCTGCGATACGACGTACTTCAGGTTTTTCTAGCTCACCCACTGGAAATAGACTGCGGGCTACTTGCTCATGGCTTAATGTATATAGGAAATAGCTCTGGTCTTTGTTGCTATCTAAGCCACGTAGCATTTGTGGCTTTTCACCGTTTTCAGGGAACGTACGGCTGACATAATGCCCCATGGCAATATAGTCTGCATCGAGTACTTCATCGGCAAACTCTAAAAAGGCTTTGAACTTGATTTCTTTGTTACAAAGAATGTCAGGGTTTGGTGTACGACCCGCTTTATACTCAGCTAAGAAGTACTCAAAGACGTTATCCCAGTATTCTGCAGCAAAGTTGATAGTATGAAGGTGGATACCTAGCTTGTCGCAAACAGCTTGTGCGTCTGCAAGATCTTCTGCAGCCGTGCAGTACTCTTCGTTATCGTCTTCTTCCCAGTTCTTCATAAACAGGCCTTCTACTTGATAGCCCTGCTGTTTTAGAAGATAGGCAGAAACGGATGAGTCCACACCGCCGGACATACCGACGATCACTTTCTTTTGGCTGTTATCAGACATGTTTAAATACCACCTATAGTAATTGGACGCAGATTTTAGCAGAAACAAAACGTGCAATACAGTTCCGCGAACTAAATCACACTTTGTTAAGTGGGTTATGTGTGTCTTCAATGGGAGAAATACAAGTCTTTTGACAAAAAAATGAATAGGTAAACGTTTGCCTTAATTGCCTATGTTGCTCTGATGATCTATACAGAGTTAGAATTGCCGCCTTCTTTTTCCCTAAGCAGATTACGTTATGAAATTCCCTGGCCAAAGAAAATCCAAGCACTACTTTCCCGTTCATGCTCGCGACCCATTAGTGAGCCAAGCGCAAAGCAGTAAAAAAATGTCTAAAACGCATATTGTCGGTATTGACCAAACCTTGGTTGATATTGAAGCGAAAGTAGACAGTAGCTTGATTGAAAAATATCGCTTGAGTAAAGGACATTCATTGGTTATTGATGATAAAGCCGCGGAAGCTTTATACACGGAGTTAAAGGAAAAAGAACTCATCACCAATGAATTCGCGGGTGGAACGATAGGGAATACATTACATAACTTTTCTGTACTCGCGGATGATAAGTCGGTGCTATTGGGTGTGATGAGCTCAGATATTAAGATTGGTAGCTACGGGTACCGTTATCTGTGCAATACATCAAGCCGCATGGATCTTAACTATTTGCAAGGTGTTGATGGTGCGATAGGGCGCTGCTTCACTCTTATTACTGAAGACGGCGAGCGTACGTTTGCAATTAGTGAAGGGAAAATGAACCAGCTTAAGCCGGAAAGTATCCCTGAAAATATCTTCAAAAAAGCGTCAGCGTTAGTATTAACCGCTTATTTAGTGCGTTGTAAACCGGGCGATCCAATGCCAGAAGCGACCATGCAGGCGATAGAGTATGCCAAAAAATATAACGTGCCAGTGGTACTAACGTTAGGGACCCGTTTTGTTATTCAAGACGACCCTGAATATTGGCAGGATTTTTTAAAGCAGCATGTCACCGTTGTTGCGATGAATGAAGATGAAGCAGAAGCTCTGACTGGAGAAAGCGATCCTTTAGCGGCATCGGATAAAGCGCTAGAGTGGGTAGATTTAGTTCTGTGTACCGCAGGCCCAATTGGGTTATTTATGGGGGGGTATACAGAAGATGATGCTAAGCGAGAAACATCATTACCACTATTGCCTGGTAGTATTGCGGAATTTAATCGTTACGAGTTTAGTCGCCCCGCGGTAAAAGCAGAGTGTAATAACCCAATTAAAGTGTATTCTCATATTGCACCGTATATGGGCGGCCCAGAGAAAATTAAAAATACCAATGGTGCGGGCGATGCAGCGCTTTCAGCATTATTGCATGACATGGCAGCAAATAAACACCATAGAGAAAATGTGCCTAACTCTAGTAAGCATCAATATCAGTTTTTAACGTACTCATCTTTTTCACAAGTATGCAAGTATTCTAATAGAGCAAGTTATGAAGTGTTGGTTCAGCATTCGCCAAGGTTGTCGAGGGGTTTACCAGAAAGAGAAGACAGCTTAGAAGAAGCGTATTGGGAAAGATAATAAAAAAGCGCCGTAGGGCGCTTTTTTTATATAACTCTAGTTCTATTAGAATAGAGAATTAAAGTTCAAATTCTTCTAGAGACTTACCAGCATCTAACGCAGCTTGAATTACTGATGGAGTACGGCCTTGACCAGTCCATGTTTTTTCTGCGCCATTACCATCAACATATTTGTATTTTGCAGGGCGTGGTGCACGTTTGCTTTTGCTTTTTGCTTTTGATTCACCAGACAATGCTGCAATTAAATCTTCAACGTCGATGCCATCTTTAGCAATCATTTGAGCGTATTCGCTTAGCTTAGCTTCACGAGCTTCTCTTTCTGCTCTTTCTTCTTTTTCAGACTCTTGACGCTCAGAGACAACAAGCGTTAATTTTTCTAGTGCTTCTTCAAGTTGCTCAATCGTTAGTTCACGAGCAAATGCACGCAGGCTACGAATATTAAGCAAAGTTTTGGTTAATTCAGACATGACAATTCCCATGATTTATTTTGTTCGAGATTAATAATAAACGTCATTTTCTATATTGACAATAAAATAGCTGTAACAAAAGTAAAAATAGATTAATTTTTACAGGAAATTGATAAAAGAATGAGAAACAGCTCTAAATGTAACGTGTGATTACATTAATAGTCATGGTTTAACAATGTTTTTAATGATACTGCGAGCGGTATCAATACGAGTTCACTAGATGGTAGATAGCGTGGTTGCATATTTGTCTATCATCTTTCAGGGCGTTTAAATGGCGTGAAAGTTACACTTCTAAGTGAACTAAAGTAAATAGTAAATGTCGGGCTTAATTATGCTAAATGTCTATAGTTCGTGTACTTTAGGGAGTGAGCAAACATTAACGCTCTATTATTTATTTAGTATCAGCTATTAGAGTTCCGAAGAGTAGCGCGTCCAAACGTACAATGTTGTTGCAATACCGCTACGAAATATAGTGATAATTGTCGTCGTAGTCTTTTGGAATCATACTCCATTTCTAAATAATCTCAGCCATACCTCTCTCTACCTATAACAACTCATTCACAATATTGATGTTGCAATTGACTGTTCAGTAAGTACAATGGCGCGCACCTAATGCAAAAGTAAGAATTTTCTTCTAATGCTACACTTGTAGGATTAGTGGTAAACGTTACTTTTGATGTAGAGGTGCGACTGCGAAAAGTACTTGTCGTTGGGGTGATGCCAATGGACGACAACAAAAGGCGCAGTCGCCGAAGTGAGAATAGAAGATCACGCTTTCTCGCTGGGGTTGTCTCTGAAAGGAACAACACTGCCATAGTCTATTATTTGTTAAACTATGGAGCGCTACTGTAGGGGTTGGGAAAGCATTCGCTTTTCTTTCGCTTATTCAACATTTGTTGAAATCTGTATGTATATACCCAAAACGGGTGTTTACATATGTCTGCAGTAGATCTCTAACCATAATTAAAACTGGTTTTTGAAGATCATGAACTTAATCGATTTTGCTTCCTCACCATTGTCATTGCTGCCGCCGATCGTAGCTTTGAGTTTGGCTATTATCACACGTCGCGTTTTACTCTCTTTAGGAGTAGGTATTGTTCTCGGTGCCTTCCTTCTTAATGATTACTCTGTTGCCAATGCCGCAGGTTACGTCTTTGATACTGTTTCTGGTGTCATCATTGAAGACGGTGGCTTGAATCTTTGGAATATGAGTATCGTCGGCTTCTTATTGTTGCTTGGTATGATGACGGCACTCCTCACCTTATCCGGTGGTACAAAAGCATTTGCTGAATGGGCGCAGTCTCGCGTAAAAAGCAAGCGCGGTTCCAAATTACTGGCAGCATTCCTTGGCGTTTTCATTTTTGTTGATGACTACTTTAACAGCCTTGCGGTTGGCGCCATTTCACGCCCAGTAACGGATCGCTTTTATGTGTCACGTGCGAAGCTTGCCTACATTTTAGACTCGACAGCCGCCCCAATGTGCGTATTGATGCCTGCTTCTAGCTGGGGCGCTTATATCATGACGATTGTCAGTGGCATCCTAATTAGTCATGGTATTACTGAATACTCGGCAATTGGTGCTTATGTTCGACTCATTCCAATGAATTTTTATGCTGTCTTTGCGTTACTAATGGTGTTTGCTGTAGCTTGGTTCCAACTTGATGTTGGTCCAATGCGTAAACATGAGATGCGCGCTAAGCAAGGGATTGGTTTTGATCATGACCAAGAAAACGACGCAAAAGAAGCACACGAACTAAACGAAGAGCTTGATATTAAAGAAAGCGACTTTGGGTCAGTATCTGATCTTGTTCTTCCTATCGTCGTGCTTATCTTTGCCATGGTCGGAGCGATGCTATTTACGGGTAGCCAAGCCCTAGCTGCTGACGGCCTAGCGTTTAATATGTTAGGGGCATTTGAAAATACCGATGTAGGTATGTCACTGATTTACGGTGGCAGTGCTGGTCTTGCAATGGCGATTTATACGGTAGTGAAGCAAAAGCTAGCCGTAAAAGATATCGCACTAACGATGTGGATTGGTGCTAAATCGATGTTTGGTGCAATTCTGATCTTGTTCTTTGCATGGTCAATTGGCTCTGTGATTGGCGATATGAAGACCGGTGCTTACTTGTCGTCTACCGTTCAAGGCAATATAGATGTTCATTGGTTGCCGGTGATTTTGTTCCTATTGGCTGGCTTGATGGCATTTTCAACCGGTACGTCATGGGGTACGTTTGGCATTATGTTACCAATTGCGGGTGACATGGCTGGTGCGACGGATATCGCTATGATGTTACCAATGTTAGGTGCGGTACTGGCTGGTTCGGTATTTGGTGACCACTGTTCACCCATTTCAGATACGACGATTTTGTCTTCAACAGGTGCTCGTTGTAATCACATTGACCACGTATCGACTCAGTTGCCATATGCATTGTCCGTCGCTGTTGTGTCTTGCGTCGGTTTCATCGCGCTAGGTATGACAAATTCGGTTTGGATATCATTCGCTGCAGCTAGCGTAACCTTTGTATTAGTTTGTTGTGTACTTTCTGCGCTATCTAAAGCTCGAATGACAAAAGACGTTAAAGCGTAACTGATATCTTTTATCGTGATGAGTAGATTAAAAAGAGCCTATTAGGGCTCTTTTTTTGACTCGCTGCAACGAGAATGACATCGTGAGTGCGTCCAATTGGGTTCGAACTAGATTAAATTTTAAAAAACTGCAAATTAATTGTTGAAAATTTAACTGAGCTTAGTTAGTGTGAAGTCACAGCTTAAAAGGAATCGCCAAATAACTATGCGTAATAACGATATGAACATTCATCATCACCATCATCACCCAATCTAGTCTTTCGGGAGATGCACGCATACCTGAGAGCTAAAAAAACTCTCGGTGGTTCGAAGCAAGATTTAAGAATTTAACCCTCGGGAGACTAAAGCTCCCGAGGGTTTTTTCGTTTTATAATTTAAGAAATCAATAATTTGCACAGGGATACAGCAATGCAATCACAACGCCTAAGAATCGCAATTCAAAAGAAAGGTCGTCTTAGCAGAGACAGCCAAGACCTACTAAAAAAATGTGGAGTGAAGTTCAATGTCATGGGTGAGCGCCTTGTGGTTCATTCACTAAATATGCCAATAGATTTGTTATTGGTGCGTGATGATGACATTCCTGGGCTCATCATGGATGGTGTCGTTGATCTGGGCTTTATTGGTGAAAATGAATTAGAAGAAGTGCGTTTAGACCGTATAGCACTGGGTGAGCCCAACGAATTTCTTACGTTGCGCCGTCTCGATTTTGGTGGATGCCGTTTATCCATTGCGATTGATAAAGACGAAACGTATAACGGACCACAAGATTTGGCAGGTAAGCGCATTGCCACAACATACCCTCAACTTCTGAAATCTTATATGGATGAGCAAGGCGTGAACTTCAGTGCATGTATGCTAACCGGTTCGGTAGAAGTGGCCCCCCGAGCTGGGCTTGCTGATGCGATTGCCGACTTAGTTTCAACAGGCGCAACGCTAGAAGCTAACGGCTTAAAAGAAGCGGAAGTGATTTTCCGTTCTAAAGCGACGCTGATTCAGCGTAAAGGTGAGTTTGATGCGGATAAGTTAGCGCTGATTGAAAAGCTGCTGACGCGTATGCAAGGTGTGCAGCAAGCGAAAGAATCCAAGTACATTATGCTACATGCCCCAGTTGAAAAATTAGAACAGATTAAAGCGTTGCTGCCTGGTGCAGAAGATCCAACGGTATTACCGCTATCTACTGACAAAGAGCGTGTTGCCGTTCATTTAGTCAGTACCGAAAACTTGTTCTGGGAAACAATGGAAGGCTTAAAAGAACTGGGTGCGAGTTCAATACTCGTGCTGCCAATTGAAAAAATGATGGGGTAAAGACTATGAGAACCGTTGTATGGCGCTCACTGAGCCAATCCCAACAAGAATCAATTTTGGAGCGCCCCGCTATTGCTGACGGAGCGAATATTACCGCTGCTGTGTCTTCAGTCATTGAGCAGGTGCGCCAAGGCGGCGATAGCGCGGTATTAGCGTTGACCGAAAAGTTTGATAGGGTTCGCCCGGACTCTATTCGAGTGTCTAGTGACGAGATTGACGCAGCCTCAGGTCGCCTTTCCGCGAAAATGAAGCAAGCACTAGAGCAAGCGTATGCCAATATTTCAACCTTTCATAAAGCGCAGAAGCCACAACCACTGAAGGTGGAGACGCAACCTGGCGTGGTTTGTGAGCAAGTGACGCGCCCGATTAATAAAGTGGGTTTGTACATTCCTGGTGGAAGTGCGCCATTGCCTTCCACGGTATTAATGTTAGGCGTACCAGCACAAATCGCGGGATGCCGGAAGGTCGTGTTGTGTTCGCCACCCCCCATTGCTGATGAAATTTTGTATGTGGCTAAGCTCTGCAAGATTGACGAAGTTTATAACATCGGCGGTGGTCAGGCGGTCGCGGCAATGGCTTATGGGACAGAATCGGTAGCCAAAGTGGATAAGATCTTTGGTCCAGGCAATGCCTATGTTACAGAAGCGAAGCGTCAGGTGAGTAATGATTTTCGTGGTGCGGCAATTGACATGCCAGCGGGTCCTTCTGAAGTGCTGGTTATTGCCGATGATAGTGCCGATCCAGAATTCATCGCCGCAGATCTGTTGAGTCAAGCGGAGCATGGTCCAGATTCTCAGGTTGTTTTGGTGACACCATCAGCCGTCTTGGCCGATCAAGTCACAGAAGCGGTACGTAACCAACTCAAAGATCTGTCGCGTGCAGAAATTGCAGAGAAAGCATTAGGGTCAAGCTTGGTGATTATTGCTGACTCGCTAACTCAATGTGTGTCTATTTCGAATTATTACGGCCCAGAACATTTAATTGTACAAACTAAAAACCCGCGTGAGTTGCTGTCGTTACTCGATAATGCGGGCTCTATATTCTTAGGTGATTGGTCACCGGAGTCGGTTGGAGATTATGCGTCCGGAACCAATCACGTGTTACCCACGTACGGTTACACAAAAACGCACTCTAGCTTAGGTCTAGCAGATTTCTCAAAACGCATGACCGTACAAGAGCTGTCAAAGCAGGGGCTAGAGCTACTCGCCCCAACCGTGGTAACAATGGCGGAAGCGGAAGGATTAGATGCGCACAAACGAGCAGTGACAATCCGTGTAGAAAAGTTGATGCAGGAGCAGAAGTGATGGAAAAATTGGCTCGTAAACAAGTTCAAGCGTTAACGCCTTACATGTCAGCAAGACGAATTGGTGGCAGTGGCGATATTTGGTTGAACGCCAATGAATCACCCTTTGATAACGAATACAAAACAGATTTCGCTCGTCTTAATCGCTACAGCGAATGCCAGCCGAAAGCTCTCATCGAAGCTTACGCCTCCTATGCGGGTGTTGAGGCGAATCAAACGCTAACCTCACGTGGTGCAGATGAAGGTATTGAGCTATTGATACGTGCTTTTTGCGAACCAGGGGAAGACAGTATTTTATATTGTCCACCAACCTATGGTATGTATGCCATTAGCGCTGAAACCATCGGTGTTGAGCGAAAAGTCGTGCCACTCACTGCCGATTGGCAGCTTGACCTTCCAACGATTGAAGCAAACTTAGACACGGTTAAGCTCGTGTTTGTCTGTAGTCCAAATAATCCAACGGGGAATTTGGTCAACCGTGATGACATTATTACCTTGCTTGAAATGACAAAAGATAAAGCAATTGTCGTAATGGATGAGGCGTATATTGATTTTTGCCCTGAAGCCTCAACGGCGGACTTACTGGCGGATTACCCGAATCTGGCGATTTTACGAACGCTATCCAAAGCATTTGCGCTTGCTGGTTTACGGTGTGGCTTTACCTTGGCGAATGCGCCGTTAATTAATGTTCTTCTAAAGGTTATTGCGCCATACCCAGTGCCTGTCCCCGTCGCTGATATTGCGATTCAAGCATTATCAGAAAGCGGGTTAGCAAGGGCTAAGTACCAAGTATTGGACCTGAATGCCAACCGTGCGTATTTGCAAGCTGGTTTGTCAATGCTACCGGGAGTCTTGGTCCATGAAGGGTGGGGAAACTACCTGTTAGTTGAGTTCACCAATGGTGACGAACTATTCAAAGCCACTTGGGACAACGGTATTATTTTACGTAATTCACCAATTGAAAACTGTGTACGTATCAGTGTTGGTAATCGCGAAGAGTGCGAGAAAACGTTGGCATTTATCCGCAATCAAATTAATCAAAGCGCTGCCTAACAGAGCATACTGACAAGGAATTTTATAGTGAGCAATCAACAAAAAATCTTATTTATCGACCGCGATGGCACGCTGATTGTCGAGCCGCCCGTTGATTTTCAAGTCGATCGTTTGGATAAGCTGAAATTAGAACCGTATGTGATCCCAAGTTTGTTGGCATTGCAAAATGCGGGTTACCGACTCGTGATGGTAACCAATCAGGACGGACTGGGTACCGACAGTTATCCCCAAGCTGATTTTGATGCGCCACAAGATATGATGATGGAAATCTTTGAATCGCAAGGCGTCAAGTTTGACGATGTCCTTATTTGCCCGCACTTCGATGAAGACAACTGTTCATGCCGCAAGCCAAAGCTGGGTATGGTGAAAGAGTATTTACAAAGTGGCAAGGTCGATTTTAAAACATCGGTTGTTATCGGTGACCGAGAGACCGATTTGCAGCTTGCCGAAAATATGGCAATTCGTGGCATCCAATATCATCCACAAACGATGGGCTGGAGAGAGATCCTAAAAGATCTCACGGTTAACGCTCGTACAGCAGAAGTCATAAGAACGACAAAAGAAACCGACATTAAGGTGTTAGTTAACCTTGATGAAGCCGGTGGCAACGAGATTTCGACCGGAATGGGCTTCTTCGATCATATGTTGGATCAAATTGCCACACACGGCGGTTTCCAAATGAAAATTGATGTGAAAGGTGATCTACATATCGATGATCATCACACGATTGAAGATACGGCGTTGGCACTCGGTCAGGCGCTGAAAGAAGCGTTAGGTGATAAGCGTGGTATTGGTCGGTTTGGATTCAGTTTACCGATGGATGAATGTTTAGCGCAATGTGGACTCGATTTGTCTGGACGTCCATACCTGAAATTTGAAGCGGAATTTTCCCGCGAACAAGTTGGCGATTTATCTACGGAGATGGTCGTGCACTTCTTCCGTTCGCTAACGGACACTTTAGCGTGTACGCTGCACCTTTCGTCATCAGGCCACAACGATCACCACATTATTGAGAGCCTCTTCAAAGCATTTGGTCGAACCTTACGTCAGGCGATTAAAGTGGAAGGTACCGAGCTCCCGAGCAGTAAAGGGGTGTTGTAATGGCTAAAGCAGAACAAAAAGTCGTTATTATTGATACTGGTTGCGCCAATGTATCTTCGGTTAAGTTTGCGATTGAGCGCCTTGGTTACCAGGTCACAATATCAAAAGATGCCGATATCGTCCTTGCCGCCGATAAACTGTTTTTACCCGGTGTCGGCACGGCGAGCGAGGCGATGAAAAACCTCGAACAACGGGATCTTATTGAACTTGTGAAAAAGGTCGAGCAACCGCTGCTCGGAATTTGTTTGGGCATGCAGCTGCTTGGAAAACTCTCACAAGAGAAAGGGCAAAAAGCGGACGAAATAGTTGAATGCCTAGGGCTTTGCTCTGGCGAAGTTAAAAAACTGGAAACTGGTGACTTACCCTTACCACACATGGGCTGGAATACCGTGAAGGCGGATGAAGGAAATCCTTTATTCTCGGGTATTGAAGATTCTGAGTATTTCTACTTTGTGCATAGCTTTGGTATGCCAGTAGGTGATTATACCATTGCGCAGTGTGATTATGGTTTCCCTTTTAGTGCTGCTATCCAAAGTGGAAACTATTATGGTGTGCAATTTCACCCAGAGCGCTCGTCTAAAGCTGGCTCAAAGCTAATCCAGAATTTTCTTGAGTTGTTATAAGGCGTTTATTCTCTATAAGAACGCCAACTTATCAGCATTGCTATGTGGGTTGATAGGCAGCGCAAAGCGCGCTATTTAAGATGAGTTAAAAAATATTAGTTAAAAATTAGTGAAAGGGACTTAACAGTGATAATTCCAGCACTCGATTTAATCGAAGGACAAGTCGTTAGACTTTATCAAGGCGACTATGGTCAAGTGACCGAGTATAAGGTTGATCCTGCGCAGCAGTTCAACCTCTATCATCAAGCGGGCGCAGACTGGTTGCACCTTGTTGACCTTACCGGTGCTAAAGACACCACGGCACGCCAATTGGATTTAATTGCGACCTTGCTTGCGAGCACACCTGCCCATATACAGATTGGTGGAGGGGTTCGTAGTGAGCAAGATGTGGTGGATCTATTAGAAGCCGGTGCTCAGCGTGTTGTCGTCGGTTCGACAGCGGTCAAAGAACCCGAACTTGTGAAGGGATGGATGGAAAAATATGGTCCTGAAAAAATCGTCCTTGCGCTCGATATTAACATTGATGCCGATGGCGTCAGAAATGTCGCTATTTCGGGCTGGCAAGAAGACTCTGGGGTGACCATCGAAGCGCTTATTGACGATTATTTGACCGTTGGCTTAACTCATGTGTTATGTACCGATATTTCACGTGACGGGACGCTAAAAGGCAGCAATGTAGAGCTTTATGTCGACTTGTGTCAGCAATACCCGCAAGTCCAGTTTCAGTCATCAGGTGGTATTGGTAGCTTAGATGATATTGCCGCTTTGAAAGGCAGTGGTGTTTCCGGGGTCATTGTTGGGCGCGCACTGCTTGATGGCAAATTTACTGCCGAGCAGGCCTTCTCATTGTGGAATACGCCAGCATAACAGCCAGCAAGTCACCAAAATAAAAACAGCACGTCTAATGTGCTGTTTTTTTATGCGTGCAAGATAGCGTCGACCAACAAAACGCTACTCAAGTCTCACTTCTATCAATAAGCGGGTAGATCATAAGTTCTGCTAATAATGGATAAGTTAGGCTAATGTACTAATTATCCATCAAGTTAATAGGCATAAACTCCAATATTGACTGGTTTTATGTAACATTTTGGAAATATATCAAATTGATTTTGATAATGAACGCTAAGTGACTAGATTTGCATCTATCGGCTACTATTATTCACAAAGTCGAGGTTAAAGCACTTTAACATGCATATTTTCTCAGTTATAATCGCTGAATTAGCGAGTATATTAGGTTAATAATTTGTTGCAAACCGCACTTTGTAGTGCTAGCTTGTATCGAATATCAAAAGGTCGGAGTACCTTCGCAGTCAATAAAATACAGGGAGCACAAGCGCATGAATGATGTACCAGCGCTGGACATAAAAGAACTGCACAAGACGTTTGGTCAAAATGAAGTTTTAAAGGGGATTTCCCTTACCGCTCATAAAGGTGATGTCATTTCAATCATTGGCTCATCGGGCTCTGGAAAAAGTACATTTCTTCGCTGCATTAACCTTCTAGAAACACCGACTCAGGGCGAAATCTGGGTAAACGGTGAACTGATTCAAATGAAAAATAATCGCTCTGGCGAATCTGTGCCTGTCAATGAAAAGCAGGTGCAGCGTATTCGTTCACGTCTTGCGATGGTATTTCAAGGGTTCAATTTGTGGTCTCACATGACGGTACTAGAGAACGTCATCGAAGCACCCATTCATGTACTGGGTGTCCCTAAAGCTCAAGCTATTGAAAACGCAGAATTACTTCTTAAAAAGGTCGGTCTTTACGAACGCAAAGATTACTATCCGGGTCATCTATCTGGTGGTCAACAACAACGAGCAGCCATTGCGCGTGCACTTGCTGTTGAACCTGAAGTCATGTTGTTTGACGAGCCGACCTCTGCACTGGACCCTGAGCTTGTTGGGGAAGTCTTAGGTGTTATGCGTGACCTAGCCGAAGAAGGGCGAACAATGCTAGTAGTAACACATGAAATGGCATTTGCACGTGATGTGTCTAACCACGTGATGTTTCTTCATCAAGGGCTGGTGGAAGAGCAGGGCGATCCTGCGCAGCTTTTTACTACACCAAAATCGGAACGTTTAAAACAATTTATCTCTTCGATATATTAATTTGAGAGCATCTCTATTTTGAGTGCCGCTCAAAATAACGATAAAAAGCAACACAACACAACACAATACAAAAACAAAATAATGTAAGTTAGAAATAATCTAAATCACAGGAGTATGGAAATGAAAAAGTGGTTATTAGCAGCAGCGATTGTTGCAACAGCAGCAACTGGGGTAGCGCAAGCAAAGGAATGGAAAACAGTGCGTTTTGGCATTGAAGGTGCGTACCCTCCGTTTAGCTGGACAGAAGCTGATGGGTCATTAAAAGGTTTCGACGTTGACATGGCGAATGCGCTTTGTGAAGAGTTGAAAGCAAAATGTGTCATCGTTCCTCAAGATTGGGATGGCATTATTCCTTCGTTATTGGCTCGTAAATATGACGCAATCATTGCTGCAATGTCGATTACTGAAGAACGTAAAAAGAAAATCGATTTCACCGGCAAATACGCACTGATCCCGAACAAATTTATTGCTAAGAAAGGCGCTGGTATTGATTTTGAAAATCTAAATGGCGTCAAAATCGGTGTGCAACGTGCAACCACTCATGATAAATATCTCACGGACAACTTTGGCGACAGCGTTGAAATTGTACGTTATGGATCATTCGATGAAGCGTACCTTGATTTAGGTAATGGTCGTATTGCTGCTGTCCTTGGTGATGCGTCAGCATTGGAAGACGGCGTACTTAAGAAAGAAGGCGGAGAAGCA
Source organism: Vibrio qingdaonensis (assembly GCF_026191675.1). Taxonomy (GTDB): domain Bacteria; phylum Pseudomonadota; class Gammaproteobacteria; order Enterobacterales; family Vibrionaceae; genus Vibrio; species Vibrio qingdaonensis. Next base: position 206,297 of record NZ_JAKRRY010000002.1, read on the forward strand.
TACGAATTCGTTGGTCCTTCTTTAACGGATCCAAAATGGTTTGGTGACGGCTTCGGTATCGCAGTACGTAAACAAGATAAGGACCTCACTAAGCAATTGGATGCGGCAATCCTGTCATTACGTGAGAAAGGTATTTACCAAGATATCGCTGCAAAATACTTTAACTATGACGTATACGGTGAGTAATTTACTTATCTAATTACGCTTTGATAAGGCTTGAGTGTTATCTCAAGCCTTTTTACCAAATAGGGCTCGATAACGTATTTGGTAAGTTTATCAATATTTAAGTTTCGCTGTTGGAAGAAGCTATGCTCGATTTACAAGGATATGAAGCCTCAATTTTAAAAGGGGCGGTGTTGACGATAGAAGTAGCGGTACTGTCGCTCATTCTTGCCATGCTTTTGGGCATGTTAGGTGCGTTGGCTAAACTTGCTCCTTACCGTTGGGCACGTGCGATAGCCACGCTATATACAACCGTTATTCGCGGCATCCCAGATCTGGTGCTGATGATGTTGATCTTCTTTGGCGGGCAGATTCTACTAAATAATAGCCTGTATGCGGCCAATGAATGGCTCAATAACTGGTTTACATCCAGTGATCCTAATCACGAGTGGACGTCATATTTACCCGATTATATTGATGTTTCGCCATTTATTGCCGGTGTTCTTACCATCGGTTTCATCTTCGGTGCGTACATGGCGGAGACCTTTCGGGGCGCTATTATGGCCGTTGATAAAGGTGAAATGGAGGCAGCAAAAGCCTACGGTATGAGTGGACCAATGGCGTTTCGACGCATTTTATTGCCACAAATGATCCGACATGCATTACCCGGTTTCGGCAACAACTGGTTAGTACTATTGAAAACCACCGCACTTGTTTCCATCATTGGGTTGGAAGACATGGTACGAGTGAGTTCGTTAGCGGCAGGATCGACTAAGATGCCATTTACGTTTTACATGACGGTCGCCCTAATATTTTTGTTTTTTACCGCAGTATCGACAGGCTTTCTCAAGCTGGTTGAGCGCAAATTCAGTATTCATACGAGGTAGATATGGACTTTTCTATCATTATCGACAGTTTTCCTGTTTACCTTGACGGACTATGGACGACGGCATGGCTGGTTTCATTGGCATTAGTGATTGGTTTGTGTGTTGCTATTCCGTTGGCGATTGCTCGTAATAGTAATAACTATTTGGCGATAGCACCTTCGTGGGCATTTATCTATTTTTTCCGTGGTACGCCGTTATTAGTCCAGTTGTATCTTATTTACTATGGTATGGATCAGTTTTTCCCCGTCAAAGACACGTTGTGGGAAAACGCATGGTTTTGTGCGTTAGTCGCATTTGTATTGAATACTTCAGCGTATACCGCGGAGATTATTCGAGGTGCCATTAATGGCTTACCAAAAGGGGAAGTTGAAGCGGCGAAAGCTTATGGGATGGGGTACTGGAAAACCTATCGTCGAATTATTTTGCCAAGTGCGCTACGTCGTGCGCTTCCTGCTTATAGTAACGAAGTGATCTTCATGTTACATGGTTCTGCCGTGGCTGGCATTGTCACTATTATGGATCTAACGGGAGCGGCAAGGTTGGTGAACGCTCGCTATTATGCCCCTTTTGAGTCGTTTTTAGCCGCTGGTATGTTTTATATGGCGCTGACGTTTATCATTCTCTGGGTATTTAAAAATGCTGAGAAACGTTTCCTAGCGTATTTACGCCCATTAAGCTAATTTACTGAAATAGCAAATAAGTAATAAAAAGCGCCGCGGTTGAATGCCGCGGCGCTTTTTCTATTGGCCTATGCCTCATGAGCGGATGCTATCTCGCTTTCTATAGCGCCACAGTAGCCTTATTTAAACGTCGACCAAATAGGTGCGTGATCAGAAGGTTTCTCGATGCCGCGCAGCTCGTAGTCAATACCCGCTTCGATACATCGGGTTGATAGCGATGGCGTCGCTAGCACGACATCAATACGTAGCCCTCTGTTATCAACAAATCCTTTTGAGCGATAGTCAAACCATGAAAATTGATCATCAACATTTGGGTGTAACTGGCGGAAAGTGTCAATAAAACCCCAGTCAAGCAGACGCTTTAGCCACTCTCGTTCTTCTGGTTGAAATGAGCATTTGCCCGTTTTGAGCCAGCGCTTTTGGTTAGGCGCGCCGATGCCAATATCTAAGTCAATCGGGCTGATATTAATATCACCCATGATGATGACGTCGTCTTCAGGTGTATGGTATTCGTCTAAATAAGTCATTAAGTCGTTGTAAAACTGACGTTTATACGGGAACTTAGTTTCATGGGTGATGTTGTCACCCTGAGGAAAGTAACCATTGAGCACCGTTACTTTCTTGCCATTATCATTATCAAACGTCGCCATGATCATACGTTTTTGGTGGTCGTCATTATCTGTAGGAAACCCGTATTGCACAGACGTTGGCTTTTGCTTACACAGCATGGCGACGCCATAGTGCGCTTTTTGACCATGAAAATAGACGTGATAGCCCATGGCTTCGACGTCTTCAATAGGAAAGGCATCATTGTGTACTTTGATTTCTTGTAGTCCGATGACATCGGGTTGGTGTTTATCAATGACGGCTTGCAATTGATGCAATCGAGCTCTGAGTCCATTGATGTTAAAACTGATGACTTTCATTGGAGATGGTCCTGTATTTTTTCCGATCCGATAACAGAAATATTAGCATTGTCATAGAGATGGGTATACTTCAAATTATTGAGTTACAAGTGTAATAATGTTGTAATAAAAAGCTCAATAAAAAGGATGTTCTGTCGATAACATGCCTACATGGATAACCGTTTGCGAAAAGGATGTATTATGCGAACTCTCTCCGTTCAGTGGAAAATTACGATTTTAGCCGGTTGCTGCTTATTATTTACTTCTTTGGCTCTCATTGGCTTTTCGCTTTATAACGCCACCAATAATCAACAAGCCACTCAGAAGCTGAGCTCCCAATCTGTAGTGGAAAAGTCGGAGGCGTTATTAGAAGCGCGAGCCGAAATCAACGCACGAGAAGTCAAAGATTATTTCAGCGAAGCTATTTTTCGGGCTGAGATGCTCATTTCCAACGCAAAATTTCAAAAATCTAATGCGGAAGAAAACTTTGTGCCGAGCGAAGATTTGCGTACTGCGTTAGATGAAATGCTTCGCCAGGCCGTTATTCAGTTTCCTTCTATCGAAGGGGCTTACTTGGTATTTAAACCGAACCTCCTTGATGGAGAAGACTCGAATTATGAAGGGGCAGACTATGTCGGATCGAATGAGCGCGGTCAGTTTGCCACTTACTGGAAAATCGCAGAGACAGGTGAAAATGCCAACCGATATGTGTTGAGTCAGGCGGATTTAGATAACTTTGCAGACGCTGAGCGATTTTATTGTCCGCTGGCGACAGAATCCGCCTGTGTGAGTACACCGAAGGCGACGCAAATAGCGGGCAGTACTCACTTGAGTTCGTCGCTATCGATACCGATTGAAGTTGATAACATGATTATTGGTTTTTTAGGTATTGATTTGGGGTTAACGCAACTGGCACAGACTGTCACGCAATCGGATACGAGCTTGTTTGGGGGCAGTGGTCAGGTCAATATTGTCAGCTTGGATGAATCGGTCATTGCCAGTGACAATGCTGATGTAAAAGCCGGCACGCCATTTGTCAGCTCAGTATTGTCAAACAATCAAGTGACAGATCTGATGTTTGGCGAAGAAGCCGTTATTCAGTGGAGTGCTGATGGTGAGTGGTTAACGGTATTTAACCCTATCTCTATTGCAAATCAAACCTGGGGCGTATTTTTTGATATGCCAAGAAGTTCGGTGTTAAGCGATGCCATTCGTCTTGACCAAACGCTGTCATCTCAACTTGAAGAAGGGATCGTTAGTGAAATTTTAGTCGGTGTAGGGTTTGTATTCATTGGTCTTGTGATCATCGGCGTTATGTCTCATAGCCTGGTAAAGCCAATTCGCGAAGTTGTGTCGAGACTCGAGGACATCGCTACTGGAGAAGGGGATTTAACTCAACGCCTGGAGGTGAAGTCTGGAGACGAAATTGGCCAGCTTGCGACTCAGTTTAACGCTTTCCTAGAGAAGCTTCAGACGACGATTTCGCAGGTTGCCACGACATCAAAACAGGTAATCGAAACCGCGGAGCAGGCGAAATTAACCGCGGCTTCCAGTCGAGTGAGCTGTGATGCGCAGTTTAGAGAAGTGGATCTCGTCGCCACAGCGTCAGAAGAAATGACCCAAACCGCATCGCTGGTGGTGCAAAATGCCGAAACCGCGGTTGAAGCGGCGGCGTCGGCTAATGACTCAGCCAGCCAAGGGCAAGAGGTCGCTGAGCTTTCCGCCGCTGAAATGGTGAGATTGGTCGAGCAAATGAAAGCGACGGTTCCAATAGTGGAAGAGCTGGCTCAGAACAATGCCAATATTACCGCGATTTTGGCGGTCATTGAGGGCATTTCCGAACAGACTAACCTCCTTGCGCTTAATGCGGCGATAGAGGCGGCGCGTGCGGGTGAGCAGGGTAGGGGCTTTGCTGTTGTTGCCGATGAAGTGCGCAGTTTAGCGAGCCGCACACATGACTCGGTAGGTGAGATCCGCGAAGTGATCGAGCGTGTACAAACGGGCACTAAAGATGTGGTTAACGCGATTCAGCAAGGATCGCACCTCGCCGATTCTACCGCCACGCATGTGCAACAAGCGGTGACATCATTGAGTAAGATCTTTGAGTCTATTTCAGCGATCAACGACATGAACTCACAAATCGTCAAGGCCGCTGAAGAGCAGCAGTCAGTCTCGACCGAAGTGAATCAAAACGTGACGAATATACGCGATCTGAGTGCGAAGATCTTAGAACAAGCGAGTGAGTCTGAAAAGGTTGGCAACGATATTTATGAATTGTCATCGCAGCAGCAGGCGTTGATGAAGCAATTTAAAGTGTAGCGGCGATAAGCACAGCGGCTGAAAGTGAAGAAAGATAGGTGGGGCAAACAAGCGATACCTATCTTTTTTATTTTGAATTGGCTAATAATAAGTAAGGGTTATGATTGGCCTTGTTCGACCTGTCGTAGTAAATCCGCTCGTACCATATCGATTGCTTTAAGTGCAACTTCCGGGGAGATGTCATTGCTTTCTAGCAAATAAATGAGATCGACGGCCAGTTTAACGTCTTCTGGTGCATTTTCTAAACTTTGATTTGTTGCCATTATAGAAACTTCTCACTTTCATTAATTTGATGTTCGATGTTGAGTAAAGCCGCTCGACAACGTTGCAAGCGCTGCTCGGCGATTTGCCATTCATTCTCAAGCGTCTCCTTATTTCCCCCAGAACCCAACAGACTCTCTTTATGCCTGACGAGTGCGCATAAACGGGCTTCCCATTCTTGGTGCTGGCGTAATTGGCTGTGAAGGTCGTTAGACTCCTGCGGGCTAGTAGTATTGGGCTGAGCAAATGGGGCAAGGGCTCTTTCCAATGCTTCGAGTTGAGCCACTAAGCGATCCGCTAAGTACTGCGCTTTAGTCAGAGAAATTGTATTCGACGAAAGTTGCCTTAGGTTATCTTTTGCTTCGTGCACGCAAGGTGAAAGAAAACGAGAGGATGCATTAAAGAGTTGATCATCAAATAACACCGTTACGCTCTTTTTGCGTTCAGCGTCATAGGCAGCGGCTGATTGGCGAAGCTTTTCTAGACGAGTATGCAGATCCGCGAGTTTCATCTTTTTTTCTCAGTGGTCAATCGCATAGTAATTATAGAATGATTTGTATTGGAACGGACGCTTTAAAACCATGCGTCATAGGCCAGTTTAATGGCAAGAACACTTACCACGGTGACAAAAATCGGTCGAATGAACTTGCCACCAAATTTTATCGCAGAATGGGCACCAATGTAAGCTCCCGCCATAAGGCAGACCCCCATGGTAAGTCCTAGTACCCAGTTAATGTGTCCTAAGAAAGCAAACGTCACTAAAGAGGTAAAGTTGCTGGTGAAGTTCATCGCTTTTGCCAATCCAGAGGCGAGTAGAATATTTAGCCGATATAAAGCCATTGAACTTACCGTCCAAAACGCGCCAGTTCCAGGGCCAGCAACACCGTCATAGAAGCCAAGTGACAAACCTTGCAGGTATTGCTTACGGTTGAATTTAGGGCAGCCTTTATTGACACCATTGCCGTCGGCACTTGGTGATTTATGAAAAACGGTGTAAAGCGCCGCGGCAAGAATAACGAGAGGCAATACTTTTTCTAACCACTCTGTTGAAATCATATCCACGACAAACGTACCCAAAGTGGCGCCGATAAGCGTGGCTATAAATGCTCTTTTCCAGCACTCTGGATTAAACAGTCGTTTACGATAGTAAGTAAATGCTGCCGTGGAAGAGGCGAACGTCGCCGCTAATTTATTGGTGCCAAGGGCAATATGCGGAGGCAGACCAAGAGACAGTAAGGCAGGCACAGTGAGCATACCACCGCCGCCGGCTACCGCATCGATAAAGCCTGCCACAAAGGCAACAAGCGCAAGCACCACAAGCATGCTTGGTTCAATAAATTCCATGGAGACCTGTCACCTTAGTATTCGATAGTTCTTTTAAATGGGGGTAGGGAATCGAGAAGTGACTTGCCATACCTTTTTGTTACGATGCGCCTGTCTAGAATATACAAGGTACCGCAATCTCTTTCTTTACGTAATAGACGTCCCGCTGATTGTATCAGCTTTTTACTGGCCTCAGGAACTGTAATCTGTAGAAATGGATTGCCGCCTTTGCGTTCGATATATTCTGCATGTGCTTGTTCAATCGGTGAAGTCGGCACTCCAAACGGTATTTTAGTTATAATGAGGTTTTCAAGTAACTCTCCGGGCAAATCTAGCCCTTCAGAAAAGCTACCAGTGCCAAAAAGTACACTGGTTTTACCGCATTGAGTCAGCGTTTTATGTTTATTTAGAATTTCTGTGCGTGATGTTTCGCCCTGGATCTGCAGGTGCCAGCCTTTTAAGGCAAATTTGCCTTTAATGTCATTAGCCACTTGGTTCATCTGCCAATAGGAAGAAAACAGTACTAGATTGCTCTTACCATCGGCGATGTATTCCATGAGCTTTTCTTTAAGTTCATCGGTAAACGGAGTCGCCTGCGGCTCATATTTCATTTTTGGCACAACAAGCTCAGCTTGATTAGCGTAATCAAACGGTGAGGCGAGGGCTAGAAATTGCACGCCGTCTTCTTCTTTTTGGCTAATACCACTTTGATGGCAAAAGAAAGAGAAGGAATTTAACGCTCGCATTGTGGCAGAGACCAACACAGCGCCAACGCAACGAGACCAAATTTGCTGGTCGAGCTGCCAACCCACTTCCAACGGCGATACGCTGACAACATGGTCATTATCGCGCTCTTTGCTTTGTTCAATCCAACGCGCAAGTGGCGCCCCTTTTTCTTTTTTAGGCTCACTCATGAGTCGCCATACGGCGGCAAGGTTTTCAAAACGCTGAATATAGAATCCTAGCTCTGCTAAGGCGGGCTCGGCGAGCTTTGCTGAAAGTTCGCCGTCTTTAAGACGTTCGGAAATCAAATCCGCAATTTTACCCGAGGCTTGTGCACCTTTTTGAGTGATGGATTTGAGATCTTTAGCTTGGGTTTCAAGCCACGTAGGCAGTTCTCCATCTTCAAATCGGCAATAACTTTCTTCAAAGGTTAACGATGAGCAAAAGGTATTCACTTCACCCAGTATTGGAATGAGTTGCTGAATAGAGTCTTGCAATTCATTACGAAAACGCCCGACGCGTTTTTCATCCGCAAGTCCGGAGAACTTCGATACGGCTTGGTTTAACCGCTCTAACCAACTCACCGCCCCTTTTAATGTTGATGAGGCTGAAGCGTGGTCTCTAGCGACATGCGGTAGATGGTGGGCTTCGTCGAAGATAAAAATGGTGTTTTCTGGTTCCGGCAAAATCACCCCGCCGCCCAAGTCAGCGTCGGCCATGACTAAGCTATGGTTGGCAATAATGACATCGTTTTTGTCTAGCTCTGATCGTGCTTTAGCAAAAGGGCACTGTCTGTGAGCGGGGAGTCCGCTATTGCAGCTGTGCTTTTCACTCACAATGGTTTGCCAAATGGCATCATCAATGGGGGCTGGCCATGAATCTCGGTCACCATTCCACTTATTTTGGGTTAGCTTTTCATACATATCATGAAGCTGTTTGATATCACTTTTCTTTGGTTTGGACTCAAACATGGCAAGTTGGCTATTATCTACGCCAGTTTCGCCACCACATGCCACCGCTAACTTTTCGGCACAGCAATAGCGCTGACGTCCTTTGGCAATAATAAAAGAGAAGTTTTGGTCAGTAATACGCCGAAACAGAGGCAAGTCTTTATCAAGTAACTGCTCTTGCAGTGCGACAGTGGCAGTAGAGATGACTATTTTGCGATTGTTTTGTACCGCGATAGGAATCGCGGCCATTAGATAAGACAGACTTTTACCAATTCCTGTCCCGGCCTCTGCAACAATAATACGCGTCGACTTGTGATATTGACCAAGCAACGTCTTGGCAATTTCAGACACAAGATAGTTTTGTGCGCGTCTAGGAACGAAGTTATCCAGTTGATGTTGCAGGTTTTGATAACTTTGACGAATTGATGATTGTATTTTACTGGTTGTCATACTGTGATCCAAATTGCAGTGCGGCGATGATAGCACACTTCGATTGGTGACATTCAGAGATTCTCATCATCACTTTACGGTGATAGTTTTGATCAATGTCACAAAAATTGAGTGAACTTTCATAGACCTATATATCTTTCAATGGTCAAAAAATATAAAACCCCAAAAAATGCATTTTAGCAGTGCTATATTTTAAAAAGCCGGTGTTTACATGCGATTTCTTGGAGTTTATGCCTGATTGATGTGGTGATTTTAGTGCTGGGTTTGCACGTTTTGAGTGCGCTTAAAGTTTGCGGTGTGTCACATGGGTTGTTGTAACTCGTTGTTTTTGTGGGTTTATAGTAATTTATGTGTTTTATTTAGGGTGTTTGACATTGTCTTATAACTTTTGCATTCTTGATTTCGAGATTTAACGACGCTGAAACGACTTAGGAACAAAAGGTTGTTGTTCTAAAAAATGATTTTGGCGCGATATATATTAAAAAAGGGAACCGAAAGGGAATTCCCATCTAATGAAAAGGCAGTGGATTATCATGAAAAAGACTCTAGTAGCTCTAGCAGTATTGGCAGCAGGTTCTGCGCAAGCAGGTATCGAAATTTATAACCAAGACAAAGTGACTGTTAACCTAAAAGGTGACATCGAAGTTGTTTACTTGAAGGGAACTGATGCTGACGCTGAATTCCAACAAGAAATTCAAGATGCAGACTTTGGTTTTGATACTCGTTATGCAATTAACGATGACCTTCAGTTTGGTGGTTTTTGGGAGTTTAAAGGTTCGAGCACAGACACTCAATCGGGCAACGCATACGTTGGTCTATACTCACAAGCCGCTGGTTCAATCATTTTTGGTCGTCTAGATTCTATTCTGGATGATGCTGGTATTGGTTCAGATTACCAGTTTGGTCTAAACTCTTTCTTCTCAAACGGTTCTCCATTTGGTGCTGACGAGTCTGTACGTTACGATATCGACAAAGGTAGCTTCTACGGCGGCATTGCATACAAGCAAGATAAAAACGGTTCTACCGACCTAGGTAAAGATGGCAGCATGGTTGATGCTAAAATCGGTGCTCGCGTAGCAGATTTTGACTTTACTGGTTTCTACGGTCAAGGTGACTTCAAAGGTGAAGGCGCACACTTAGGTGGACGACCAGATGAAAAGCCTGCTAACACTGACAAGCTAGAAGGTAAAGAAACACTTTGGGCACTAGAGGCTCGTTGGGCTGCTATGCAAAACCTTAACCTAGAGCTTGGTTACTACAACATTAGTTTAGATGCTACTTCATTGAACGGTACACCTATAGATGGGTCGCTTACTAACAATACTCTTGGTTTAGCAGCAGATTACACAATTGAAAAGTTCGTAATCGCAGGTGGTGTTAGCCAATCGAAGTATGATGAAGCAATTCAAATCGGTTCTACAGGTGACTCTTATGACAAAGTGACTAACTGGTTCATCAATGCTGGCTACGCAGTTGCACCTGGCGCAACTGCATACGTAGAAGTTGGCGGCGATGATGGCTACAATGACAACGGTGACAAAAACGGCACTGGTGTAGCAGTTGGTGTTAAAGCTGAATTCTAATCTAGCTTTTAGCTAAAAGATTATTTTAAAAGCCACCCTAGGGTGGCTTTTTTACGTCTGCAATAGAGTGATTTAGATGTCAATTTATCTAAAAAATCCTTTTTTGCGAGTGTTCTCTGTGTCATGCTGTTTGTAAGATAGCAGGCAGCAGTAAAGGAAGCCGATCGTGAAAAATAGTATGGTTGTTCTCGCCACATTAGGGCTGGCGTTTAGTGTAAATTCGGCGACGCTTGTACCAATGAAGGGCGTCTCGGTTTACTTTATCAATGGTCAAGAAGCTGAAGAACGAATTGGTAAAAACGAGCTCGAGCAAGGTGAAAACCAAGTTGTGGTTCGTATGGATAAAAAACTGGGTAAAGGTAGCAGTGCCAATGTTTATACTTCTGCGCCGTATGTCCTTACTGTGAATGTGACGGGTGACGAGGTGAAAATTAATCACCCAGTGGCGCGCAGTGAGCAAGAAGCGAAAGTGGCGTTTCGTGGTGATACGCCGCCCCAATGGCGCGTGACGCAAGATGGTTATGCCTTAGCGTATGAGCAAGAAAAGCTAAAAGGCAAAGACGGGTTTATGCCGTACATGCAAATGGATGAACTCATTGCCGCGCATAACGCTGAGCGAGGCATTACTTTCACATCCGGTGAAATGGTGGTAGCGACGTCGGCAGCCCCTGTCGCGACAGCGGCTGCCGCAACTTCGGTTGCTGCGACGGTAGCGGATACCCCTAAAGTATCGGCTAGCGCAGCGTCTAAAGAGGTGGTCACACCGCAAGCATCAGATAATGTTGGCCAGCTTCAAGCTTGGTATTTGAAAGCCTCCAAGCAAGAGCGTAAAGAATTCCGTAAGTGGATGATTGATCAAGAGTAGCTAGGGCTGTTTTGAGTGATTATGATCGGATAAAAATATAATGAAAGGAGCTTCGGCTCCTTTTTTGATGCAAGTCGTTCACCAATGGCCACGATAATAGCGATATGAATCCAACAAATAGTACAGATTTCTATCAAGCAGTAAGCAAACAAAAGTGGCTAGAAAAGACGGCGTACTAACAATAATCTGACTGGAGTTTGGTGATTTTGAGTTAAACTTAACGCCTTATCGTTACTTATTGTCAATTTATCGTGAATCAACTTATTACCCTTATCCAACGTTTCCCTAAGTGTATTTTACTTTTCGTACTTGCGCTGACTGCAGCCAGTGCTTGGTACGGGCAACAACACTTCAAAATGAACGCCGATCTCTCCTCGCTGGTGAAACAAGATGGCGCGTGGGTTGATAATCTCGCTCACCTTGAAGAGGCATTTCCTGAAACGGGTAATGTGGTGGTGTTGGTCACGAGCCAAGATGGTGAGCTTGCTAAGCAAAGTGTTGAATCACTCGCTGATGAGTTGGCTTCGTCTTCTGTTATTAAAGACGTCTTTGCCCCGTCGACCTTATCATGGTTCCAGCAACATGCTCTGGGGTTCATCGACGACAGTGACTATCAAACCCTTGAAAAGATGGTTAGCCAACAGGTAGCACCATTAGTTGCTGGCGCTAACGCTCAGCGCTTAGAGGTGTATTTGGGGCAATTAATTGACCGTAATAGTCACATTGCTACTCGTGCTCTAGGTAGCGATAGTTCGGTAGAGCGAGATAAAGCGAACGAAAATATACTGGAGCCTTTATTGTTAGCGGCTAGCGGTCAAAAATTTGACTGGGCACGCGAGTTAAGCGGTCATATTACCTCGCCAACTGCGTACGCTATAACACTGGTTGCGCAGCCAGATGATAGCGTTAAGGAGCCAAACAGAGCGATAATTGAAGCGATTCATCATGCGGTCACAGCAGCGGAATTACCATCTAGTGTCGCGGTACAGATTACTGGTCAAGCGGCTTTAGATTTCGACGAAATCGTTGACGCGAATAATAGCATCGCCATTGCGGGTAGTGCGTCGCTGATTGGTCTAGTATTGATACTTGCTATTGGCATTCGCTCGCTTCGTGTCATTGTTGCGTGTTATTTGACGGTCATCATAGGGTTGGTGTGGACGTTCGCCGCCGGTCTGTTTGTCGTGGGATCGTACAACACCATCTCTATCGTGTTTATGGTGATGTTTATTGGCCTTGCCGTCGACTTTTCTATTCATCTTTGTCTTCATATTCAAGAACTCAGAATTAAAGGCGAAGACAACCGTCATAGCTTGACTCATGCCGTCGCTCATTCGTTTCGCCCGTTGGCGCTGTGCGCGCTTTCCTCTGGAATTGGGTTTCTTAGTTTTTATCCCACTGCCTACACGGGACTGGGTGAGTTAGGTATTGTTTCCGCATTAGGCATGTTACTTGGGTTATTGGCGACATTTGTCGTAATACCACTATTTTTTACCTTATTTGGTTACCCAACGGTTAAACATAAAACTGACACGCGCTATTTTTCTGCGTTTGGTCATGGGCTTGCGACTTATAAGCGGACAATCACCTTTTTAATGGTTTGCCTGTCATTGGTGATGGGTTATGGCGCCACTCAATTTAAGTTTGATTTTTCGACGTTAGTATTGAAAAACCCACAGTCGGAGTCTGTGTTAGGGTTGTATGCATTACAACAACATGGATTGGGTTCTAGCTACCAGTTATATGCGGTCGCCAAGAACGAACAAGAAGCGAAGCAATGGAAGTCACAGTTACTTAACGAACCAACCATCAGTCAAGTCATCATTGCTAGCGATTTCATGCCAACAGAATTGGCACAACGCACGCAGCAATTGTCTGATGTTTTGCAGCCCAACATGACAGCAAAACCATTGTCATTAAGTGAGTTTAAGCGTTTAGCGGTGGAAAAGGGTTGGCCAAATGCTGAGCGTATTCCAACAATGGCGAATGATAGTGCTGATCTTGGGTCACTGACCCAAGCGCTATTTTCTAGTGTCGACAGCGATACGTTATCCGCAATCACGTCAAATGCGACGGGATTGAATATTGATGAAGATTTGCCTCGCTCGCTTTATCAACGCTACATCAGTAAGCAAGGAGAATGGCTGGTCGCCATCACGCCGTTAGGAGACATGAGTAATGTCGAAGAATTAAACCAGTTTATTAGCGATGTGCAGTTTATTGCTCCGAATGCCACGGGGCGCGCCGTCGCCGAAAAAGAAGTGGGGGGCATTGTCGTCGATGCCTTTAGAGCTGCGATTTTGATGTCGATCTTGGCGATCGCGTTGATCCTGATTTGGACGGTGAACAAGAAACGCGACATTGTACTCATTTTTATTCCGTTAGGCTTAGCGACGATCACTACCTTAGGGATGATGTATTGGCTCAACTTGTCCATGAATATGGCTAATATTATTGTGGTCCCATTGATTTTTGGCTTAGGGGTGGATAATGGCATTCATATCGTTAAGCGTTTTCGTGCCGTGGGCAGTTTGGAAGGTTTTTTTAAGACCTCGACACCTAAAGCATCCCTAATCAGCTGTTTAACTACTCTTGCGACGTTTGGCGCGTTAATTGTTGCCAAGCATCAAGGGATGCACTCTATCGGAATGGTGTTAACGATCGCCTTGTCGAGTATTCTGGTTTACAGTTTGGTACTGTTACCTATTATGCTAGAAGCGACGAAGAAGTCGGAGAAAATCAGCGAAGTGGAAGCGAGTAGTAAAGAAAGGTAAGCGGTGTAGGAAGTGAGCCACTCATTGACTGGTGAGTGGCTGCGCGGGGTGACTAGAATCTTGCATCCAATGTCATGAAGAAACTTTTTCTTTGTCCAAAACCAATTTCACTGATAAGCACCCAGTTAGGGGTGAATTCATATTGGGCACCGACTAGCGTGTTCCATTTATTCGCTAAGCTCTGGTTTACGGTAAATTTCGCGTTGTCTGGTAAGGAAATGCCACCTAATGGCAAATCGTTAATACTACCGGATAAGGTTTGTTCTATATTCTGATATTGTGCGCCAACCCAAGCTCTGATTGGCCAATCGCTGTTTCTTGAAAAATCATAGCCAACGCGCGGAGAGATCACGATTGAATCGATCTCTCCATCGATAACAGTCAGGCTTGTTTTAGTATAGCTGGCGTCAACTAGGGCAAAAACACTCTCATACCCACCAGCAATGACTGTTCCTGCGCCATAGGTATAACCATCTAAGTCAAGTCGGAAAGGTTCGTTTATTTCAATGCCGTCACCAGGAAGGTTAGGAAACAGTTTAACGTGGCTAATCGTGGTTTCAGAATAGCCATCTAATTTCCCGCCTATAGCGTAAAAATTTAGAAAAGGTAGCACCCATACGTCGGCTTTCAGGGTGATAACTTGACTCTCCTGATAACCACCTTTTGTTTTAATGCCGATATCGTCTAGTGGGCCTAAACCCGCCAATGTAATTGAATCAACATTTATCCCCTGAGAAACGTTCATATAGCCAAAACTCAACCCAATGGCTTCAGGTAATGTATAACCACGCTCTTCTGCCTCTGCTTTAAATAGAGGGAGCTCAAAGGCTTGTGGCGTTGGGGAAATAGTCCCGCTAATCATTGCGATAAGTGCAATCGACAGCGAACGGAATTTGGCCATGAAGTTACTCTTGCTAGTGATGTGACTAAGCCACATTAATAAGGATGGCGAATTCTAAAGGATAGCATTATTGTTGGAAAGTGATATATATCACTTTCTTTATGAAATTGGTTTGGACCAGCAGGCTTGCAGATAACGAAAGTTTGGTGCTTGGGGGGGAGCAAGTAAACGACAGCATAGCTAAATGATATCGCTTACTTAATGCTAAATATTGATTATTCCTCGTCCTGATCTAGCGTAAGCCAGTTAATACGGACATTAGCTTGCTCAAACATATCTTGGCTGAGTGAGATTTTATCCCCCCATCGAGAGAGGAAGTCTTCAGATTGTGCGGGGCAATGGACGACTGAAATGCCCGTTTGAATGATCTTAGCGGCGCAGTTAGGGCACGGGAAGTGCGTGACCCAAATCTCGCACCCATCGAGATCTCTTTTCGCAAAGAGAATCGCGTTTTCTTCCGCGTGCAAGGTTTTCAGGTATTTGGTTTCTCTTTCATCACTTTCGGCACTGTCAGAGATGCCGTGTGGATAACCGTTAAAGCCCACTGAAACGATGCGATTGTTTTTCGTGATCACCGCGCCAACTTGTGTCGAGGGATCTTTACTCCACGACCCAACAAGCTCAGCCATTTGGATAAATCGTTTTGCCCATTTTGAAGCCATGTAGATACCATTATTTAAAATCAATTTGTGACAAAGTTTACAAAAATTAGCCAAGTAACACGAGTGCTAATTGCAAACGATTACATTTTTCCTCACGCTTTTCTTAACGAAAGGGACACTCTATTTTAACTGGCATTGGGTTGAGCTTGTTGCATTGGTTGAGTGAATGGAAGTTGCGTTGGTTTTGTGACTTGAACGAAATTCTTTGTCAGAGTATTGCGAATTCTGTTTAAAATCCCTAAAACTTCTATGAACATGTGTCAGTATTCGACGAATTCTTCAGAAAGGGAAAAGGAAATGCGAAAAACACTGTTAGCGGTTTCACTATGTAGTCTGTGTTTTAGCGCAGGGAGCTTAGCATTTACGAAAGATTGGTCTGCATCAAGTGTAAAAGCCGTAACTCAAGGGGCGAAACAAGGGGATTTGTTTGCACAGATTGAGTTAGGGGACAGATACGCCGTCGGTAATGGCATTAAAGAAGATGATAAGATTGCTGTTGAGTGGTATTTCAAAGCTGCAGAACAAGGCAGTGAGACGGCAATGTATAAGTTGGGCATGATGTATGACAATGGACACGGTGTTCATTACGATGCGAAAGAAGCCGCGTCTTGGTTTGAAAAAGCATCCAACATTGGTCATGACCAAGCGCAATACTATCTTGCGGGTATGTACAAATGGGGTAGAGGTGTTCCTAAGAGCAACGCTAAGGCCGTTGAGTATTATCGCTTAGCGGCTGAGCGTGGCTATGATGTCGCGCAAAATAGCCTAGGAGTGATGTACGCGAAAGGATTGGGTATTGAGCAAAATGATATTGAAGCGGTGAACTGGTATCGAAAAGCCGCAGAAAATGGCTATGCTTACGGTCAACGTAATTTAGCGTTTAAGTATTCATTAGGCGAGGGTGTTGAGCTCAACAATGTTCAAGCGCTTGCTTGGGCGTCGGTGGCTGCGACAAATGGCTATCAAAGCGCTGAGAATCTGCGTGATGAAATAACGACCAAGTTATCGAATGAAGAGATAGATGAAGCGAACCTTTTGGCGAAGCAATATTTAGCGGCTTATTCCTCTCATAAGTAACCCAACCCGGTAAAGTTAAAGTCGACTTAGCAAAAAAGGGAAGCCACGCTTCCCTTTTTAGTATTTCCAGTATTTGTGTGAACCATAGAACCATTACCAACTCAGTATCGAGTTATCTCTTGCGCCAAACTTTCGTTCATATCTCGGTAACATAGTTTCGTTCCCCAACAACCCGCCTTGGTGCACATAAAGTACCGTAGCATCGGGGTTTGCTGCTAACCAAGGGAGCAAGCAGCGCCACATCAGTGGGTCATACAGTAGGTCAAACTCTATATCGGTTTGTTCGTATAACAAGCGCCATATGGCGTAGTCTTCTTGATACAGCTTACCAAAATGGTGTTTCGCGTCCCGCTGCAAAATCGTCGGATGAACATCGAATTCGTTCAATTCCTGAAACTGTTTAACTAAGTAGTCTCGCCCACCAACACAGGGGCAGGTAAGCACTTCAATACCTTCTGAGTGCAGTGCTTTAGCAAGATATAACGCAGTGGTACCGGTGCCAGAAGGTAGAGCCACTTTCAGGTTAGGATTCTTTTCAAACCGTGCCCATGCCAGAATTTCTCTAGCAAGCGTTTGCACGCCAACTTCGGCAAGTTGAAACCGGCCGCCCTCTGGGACAATGAGACATGAGTCATCATCGCCATGTTGACGTTGAATAAAGTCACTAGGGTGGCATTTCTCTAGATTATCGACCTGATCGGAGAGTGACACGATATTAGCGCCAAGCTCTAAGGCCATTCGATAATTTCCCATCGGCTTTTCATCTAACCAAGCGGGTTTATGATCAACATAATAAGTCAGCTGCCAACCTTTTATCCTCGCTAAAGCGGCAAGTGATGTCAGCGAGTTTGCTTGGGCTGAGCCCCATCCAATCAAGCGAGAAATATTCGGATTGTGTTGGTCTAATAATGCGGCAAATTTTCGCGCTTTATTGCCATTAAAGTGGCTATGAAGCAAATCATCACGTTTTAAATAAAACGAGCGGCCTTCCACATTATGCTGAGTGACAGGGCTGTCTTTGAGTTTCACTAGAAAAACCGTTTGAACTTGAAAAACTGGATTCTAACGTTAACCATGCTCAGAGACAAATGACACCGTTTACAAACGCATACATTAGCAATTGTGTAGATATGCGATAATTATCCTAATGAGTGCTGAGCCGCTTAACTGAGTAACCTGTTACCTAGCGTCATGCTAGTGGGCAGTTTGCCGCTATTATTGACATAAATCTGACGTTGACGATGTTTACGGAATATTTGTTACACTGAGCCTATACTATGCCTAGTAGTAACGTTTGGAAGGCGAATTTATGTGACGCATTGATTGTTAAGTTTTCTCAGGTTTTGCCGACAATACAATATACTCAGTGAATGTTTGATTTAATAGTGTTCTAAAAGGTCAATAAATTAGACATTTGAACACCTTCAGCCCTTTTAATTCTTTGAACGCCCTAGTAAACTTTGTCGTTCTCCGTGCCAATGCGCACGTGTTATCTGTGAGTTAAATATATGAGCCAGTCTTTTCTCCCTTTATGTCGCCCTGCGGTCGATGAAAAAGATATTCAAGCTGTCGTTGATGTACTGCGTTCAGGATGGATTACAACCGGTCCCAAAAATGCGGATCTGGAAAGTAAAATCTCTGAGCATACTGGCGCGCCGTATGCAGTAGCGTTAAGTAGCGCGACGGCAGGTATGCATTTAGTCTTATTGGCACTTGGTATTGGTCCTGGTGATGAAGTCATTACCCCTTCTCTTACGTGGGTATCGACGATAAACATGATCACCCTAGTGGGTGCTAAGCCAGTTTTTGTCGATGTTGATGTTGACACGTTAATGACGGATGCAGAAAAGATTGAACCGCTGATTACCGATAAAACCAAACTGATCATCCCAGTTCACTATGCTGGCGCGTCATTGGATTTAGATCCAATTTATGCACTTGGTGAGCGTTTTGGTATTCCAGTGGTTGAAGATGCGGCGCATGCTTTAGGCGCAGAGTATCAAGGTCAGCCTATTGGTGCTCGCGGTACGTGTCTATTCTCCATGCATGCGATTAAAAACGTCACTACAGCAGAAGGTGGTGTTTTCACTACATTTGATGCAGAACTGGCTGATAAAATTCGCCGTTTGAAATTTCATGGCCTAGGCGTCGATGCTTTTGATCGTGAAACTCAAGGTCGAGCGCCTCAAGCCGAGGTCATTGAACCAGGCTTTAAATACAATATGCCAGATATTTGCGCTGTATTGGCACTTGGTCAAATGGATCGTATTGCAGAGATTACGGCAGCCCGTACTGAGTTAGCGTTGAGCTATCGTGAAAAGTTAAGTGTCATTAAAGGTGTGACTCCGTTAGGTCTTGCCAATCATGACCACAAACACTGTTGGCATTTAATGATTGTACGTATTGACCCTGCGCAAGCGGGCATCACACGTGACGAGTTGATTGCTAAACTCAAAGAGAAAGGGATTGGCGCTGGCATTCACTTTAAAGCGTGTCATACCCAGAAATATTATCGAGAAAACTACGCAGAACGATTTGGCGCGATTACGCCAAACTTAGAAAATACAGAGCATAATAGCCAGCAAATTTGTTCACTACCGCTCTTTCCTGATATGACTCAGGAAGATGTTACGCGAGTAGTGAATGCCGTGTCAGAAATAATTGGATAACCCATGAAACAGAATGAACCTATCAATTTTGTGTCTATCGTCATACCGGTATACAACGAAGAAAGTTGCTTACAAGAGCTAATCGAGCGGACGACGAAAGCGGCAGACAGCCTTGGTAAAGACTATGAGCTAGTCTTAGTCGACGACGGTAGTCGAGATCGCAGTGTTGAAATCATTGAAGCAGCGTCTGCGAAAGAAGGCAGCCATGTGGTTGGTGTTATCCTTAACCGTAACTATGGTCAGCACAATGCGATCATGGCAGGTTTCGAGCAGGTTCGTGGCGACTTAATTATCACCCTAGATGCCGATTTACAAAACCCGCCAGAAGAGATTCCAAATCTGGTTGCTAAAGCGGAAGAGGGGTTTGATTCGGTCGGCACTGTGCGTCAAAACCGTCAAGATAGCGCGTTGCGTCGTTACCCATCTAAAGTTATCAATAAACTGGTTAAGCGCTCTACAGGCGTTGAGATGAACGATTACGGTTGTATGCTGCGTGCTTACCGCCGACATGTTGTTGATGCAATGCTAGAATGTCATGAGCGCAGTACATTTATTCCAGTACTGGCGAATGGTTTTTCTCGTCATACTACAGAAATCCCAGTTCACCACGACGAACGTGCCGATGGTGAATCTAAGTATAGCTTTATGAAGTTGATCAGTTTGATGTTCGACTTGATCACGAGTATGACAACCGCGCCGTTGCGTTTACTGAGCATCGTGGGCGGTATGACCGCAGCAGCGGGTATCGCGTTCGGTATCATACTAATGCTTATGCGTATTTTATTTGGCTCAGAATGGGCCGGCGACGGTTTGTTTACGTTATTTGCGATTCTATTTGTATTTGTTGGTGGGCAGTTTATCGGCTTAGGCTTGCTAGGTGAGTATATTGGACGAATTTATTCCGATGTGCGAGCAAGGCCGCGTTACTATGTACAGGATGTTTTGGTGGGTGAGGCAACTCGCACCGCACGTGAAACTGACGAATCAAAGAACAAATAATAAGATTTATATTAGAGGAATATTCCATGAAAGTAGTCGTGTTTGCCTACCACAATATCGGTTGTACAGGCGTTCGTAGTTTGCTTGAAGCAGGCGTTGAAATCGAAGCGGTATTTACCCATGTTGATGACAGCAACGAAAACGTATTTTTTGAGTCTGTAGCGAAGCTTGCGGCGAAAAACGGTATCCCAGTTTATGCGCCAGAAGACGTAAACCACCCACTTTGGGTTGAGAAAATTCGCCAGATGAAACCTGACGCGTTGTTCTCTTTCTACTACCGCAATATGATCAGCCAAGAAGTGTTGGATCTTGCGCCAAAAGGTGGCTTTAACCTGCACGGTTCTTTGCTTCCAACTTACCGTGGTCGTGCTCCTATCAACTGGGCACTGGTTAACGGCGAGACAGAGACTGGCGTGACGCTGCACAAAATGGTGCAAAAAGCGGACGCTGGCGACATCGTTGGTCAAGAAAAAATTGCCATTACTGACGAAGATTCAGCAGAAACACTGCATAAGCGTCTAGCGGTAGCATCAAGCGATCTACTGGCTAAAGTATTGCCAACCATCGTTGATGGTAGCGCAGTAGCAACCGCACAAGATGAAACAAAAGCGACGTACTTTGGTCGCCGTACACCCGCTGATGGTGAAATCAAATGGTCTACAGACTCTCGCACAGTATTTAACTTAGTGCGTGCGGTTACTGAACCATTCCCAGGTGCCTTTACTTTCCTAGGTGAGCGTAAGCTGACAATCTGGAGTGTGACACCAAGCGAAAAAACATTTGAAGCGACGCCAGGTACGATTGTTGCGACTTCTCCTCTAACCATTGCTTGTGCTCAAGGCTCAGTGATTGTTAACTCTGGTGAAGCGGAAAACGGTCTATATCTTGGTGGTGAGCAACTGGCTGCAGAACTTCACTTAATCGAAGGTATGCGTTTTGGTCCTCAAGCAAGCGCGATCATCAATGCTAAGAAACGTCAAAAAGTTCTTATCCTAGGTGCAAACGGCTTCATCGGTACTCACTTAACTAAGCGTCTTCTTGATGATGGCGGTTACGAAGTGTACGCGATGGACATGAGCTCTAACCAGATCTCTGATCACTTGGGTCACCCTGACTTCCATTTCGTTGAAGGTGATATCACCATTCATAACGAATGGATTGAGTACCACATTAAGAAGTGTGACATCGTATTACCATTAGTTGCTATCGCGACTCCAATTGAATACACGCGTAACCCACTCAAAGTATTTGAGCTGGATTTTGAAGAGAACTTGAAGATTGTTCGTGGCTGTGTGAAATACAACAAGCGCATTATCTTCCCATCGACTTCAGAAGTTTACGGTATGTCTACGGATTCTGAGTTCAACGAAGATACGTCGCCGCTTATCGTGGGTCCTATCAACCGTCAGCGTTGGATCTACTCAGTGTCTAAGCAATTGCTTGACCGTGTAATCTGGGCTTATGGTAAAAAAGATGGTCTTAACTTCACACTGTTCCGTCCATTTAACTGGATGGGTCCTCGCCTTGATAGCTTGAACTCAGCACGTGTTGGTTCTAGCCGTGCGATTACTCAGCTTATTCTAAACCTTGTTGAAGGTACGCCAATCAAACTGATTGACGGCGGTGAGCAGAAGCGCTGTTTCACGGACATTTCTGAAGCGATTGAAGCACTATTCCGCATCATCGAAAACAAAGATGGTCTGTGTGACGGTCAAATCATCAACATTGGTGCACCAGAGAACGAAGCGAGCATCAAAGAGTTGGCTGAAACATTGGTAGAGAAGTTTGAAAACCACCCATTACGTGGCAACTTCCCTCCATTTGCGGGCTACAACCTAGTAGAAAGCAAAGCGTTTTACGGCGACGGTTACCAAGACGTTCAACACCGTAAACCAAGCATTGCTAACGCGAAGAAACTTCTGGATTGGGAACCACAGGTTCACATGAATGATACTATCGAAGAGACGTTAGATTTCTTCCTTAAAGGTGCAGTAGCAGAAGATAAGTAATGAATCAGAATGAAGTCACTAAGGTCGGTCTTAGGATCGACGTAGACACGTTTCGAGGAACTAAACTCGGCGTGCCTAAGCTGCTCGAAATTTTCGAAAAGCATGGAGTGATGGCTTCATTCTTCTTTACTGTTGGACCTGATAACATGGGGCGCCATATATGGCGCCTTTTGCGTCCTGCATTTTTGAAGAAGATGCTTCGCTCAAAAGCTGCGAGTCTTTACGGTTACGATATTCTCATCCGTGGTACGCTGTGGCCGGGTCCAATCATTGGTAAGAAGTTACGTCCTATCATTGAAGCTGCCGATCACGCTGGCCATGAGATTGGTCTCCACGCGTGGGATCACCATAAATGGCAAATGAAAACAGATACCATGTCTGATGCGGAACTTCGCAATCAAATAACCCTTGGCTATAATCTTCTCAAAGACATCACAGGTAAACACTTACCTTGTAGTGCTGTCGCTGGATGGCGTTGTACTGATCAGACTTTGATTGAGAAAAATGCCTTTCCTTTCAAGTACAACAGTGACTGTCGTGGCGATTCCATTTTCTCACCAGGAGAAGGAATGGCACCACAGATCCCTGTCACCTTGCCAACGTATGATGAATTGGTTGGCCAAGATGGTGTGGACAACAGCAACTATAATGACGCTATTCTTAAGCTGATTAAACGCGATGGTCTGAACGTTTATACGATTCATGCCGAAGTGGAAGGTATCGTCTGTGCCGAAATGTTTGAAGAATTGATTGTCAGAGCTAAGCAACAAAATATAGAATTCGTGCCTATGATTGATCTGCTTAATGATGCAGTTGATCCACTTCCTCATGATTCGATAAAAAATATTGAGATGGAAGGACGTGAAGGTTGGTTGACTCACCAAGCCTCATTTGTAAAACGAATGGGACTCTGAGTTACCTTATTTGTATACCTTATTAGCGGTATGCAAAATTGGCAGTATAGAAATAATACGCCACATACTAAACACAAGCCCATGATAGTCGTGGGCTTTTATTCAATTGGATGAAGAATGCAACAATCTCGAATTAACTGGGCGGTATGGGTTCCGCTTTTCTTTATAGCTCTTTACATATTGCCGTTGGATATTCGTCCACTCTGGTCCCCTGATGAGCTGCGTTACGGTGAAATCTCTCGAGAGATGGTCGCATCCGGAAACTGGATTGTACCAACATTTAATGACCTGCGTTATTTTGAAAAGCCGGTAATGGGCTATTGGTTTAATGCGATCGCTCAAGTGATTTTTGGTGAAAATAACTTTTCTGTGCGTATTGCCTCTGCACTCGCGACTTTAGGTGTTGCTCTTAGTTTAGTATTAGTCGTTGGTAAAATGACGACACGCCGTCAAGGTTGGTTAACCGCGGGCGTATTTTTAAGTATGTTTATGGTGGCGGCTGTAGGTACGTACAGCGTACTGGATGGCATGCTTGCGTTCTGGTTGAGTGCTTGTTACGTCGCATTCTTCTTTGCTACCCAATCTCAAACCAGTGCTCAGCGCTGGCTTAATTATGGTCTGGCAGGGTTTTTCTGCGGATGCGCAGTATTAACCAAAGGTTTCCTCGCACTAGCACTGCCCGTGATTGTCGTTGTCCCTTATATGATCATGCAAAAGCAGTTTTTAGAAATACTGCGCTGGGGCTGGTGGGTCATGCTTGTGGCGTTTATCACTTGCTTACCATGGTCACTTGCTGTGCATGCAGCCGAAGCCGATTATTGGAATTACTTCTTCTGGGAAGAGCATATTCACCGATTTACCGCCGAAGACGCTCAACACGTTGCGCCGATCTGGTACTACGTGCCATTCCTGTTTTTGGGTACGCTTCCGTGGATATTTTGGGCGCCGTCGGCAGTGGTGCAACTCAAAGGTGAATTGTCAAAACCGCTCATTCGCTACTCATTGCTTTGGGCGATTGTTCCTTTCCTATTTTTCTCATATGCCAGTGGGAAGTTAGCGACATACATCCTTCCTTGTATGGCGCCTATCGCGATTCTTTTGACTCATGGTCTTTTGAAAGCGGGCGAGAAAAAAGTAAAAGGTTTAACAATTGGTTCAGCCATTAATGGTTTGTTCTTTGCTGTAGTCGCTACGGTATTAGTGGTGATGTTCTTTATGGGCAAACTGCCACTTGAGGCATCCGAATCTTACCGCGTTGCAGTAGCGGCGTTTATTCTTGGTTTTTGGGCTGTTTGTGCCTTCTACGCCATTAAAACGTCGTCATTTGAGAAAAAGTTTGCTGCCTATATGGTGTCACCATTAGCGTTGTTTGCTTTATTTTCATTTGCTGTGCCAAACACAACGATTCACTCGAAAATGCCAGAAGACTTTATGACCATGTTGGCGCCAAAAGTCTCTGATGACATGGTGCTGATTGCCGATTATCCTGACACAATGTCTGCGTTAAATTGGTACTTAAAACGCAGCGATGTCTACCTAACCAGAGGTATGGGCGAAGTGGATTATGGCCTTGAATATGACGATTCAAAACATCGTTATGTTGCGTGGAATCAATTGGGTGAGTTTATTAAAGAAAAACAATTAACTGGGCCTGTTTTGCTCCACTTTAGAGATTTGCCTGCCTTGCCAGAAGGTTTCCCAGAATCGAGTGATCATGTCGATTTAGGTCGTTATCATGCGCTGATTTTTGACAAGAAAGCACAAAATTAATGACAGTTTTTCTGTTTGTTCTTTCTGTCGTCGCCAGTTCGTTAAGCCAGTATTGGCAAAAGCGAGCGGCGATGCACTTTGAAGAAAATCCACACTTATCGGTGATAGGGAAGTTGTTTAGCTTCCCTATGCTACTCGGTATTACATTTTTAGGAACCAGTGCCATTACATGGCTTGGTGTCCTGAGCCAGTGGGATGTCTCTGTGGCCTATCCATTGCTAAGTATTAACTTTGTTATCATGCTGTTGATCTCAAAGTTTGCATTTGGAGAAGTGATTGTTCCAAAGCAGTGGCTTGGCGTGATGTGTATCATGATTGGTGTCGGTATTTTAGGTGGTGCTGGCTAATGGTATTGAAAGATTTAAAAGCAGGACTTCCGGTTGCCTTGTTAAGCGTTGTACTTATTTCTGTCGCTCAATTAGCGATGAAGTGGGGGATGGGTAATGTATCTTCTCAGTGGACCCTAATAACAGAGCTGCTCGCTCAATATGAGTTAGGGCAACTTTGGCTAGCGACTTGGCCTGCGTTAGTTTGTGTGGCGATAGGGTTGTTATGCTATGCCACCTCAATGGCATGTTGGGTAATGGCGCTTAAACATTTACCTTTAGGCGTTGCTTATCCGTTATTGAGTTTGAGTTACGTTTTAGTTTATGCGCTGGCCGTAACGCTTCCGTGGTTGAATGAGCCATTTAATGGAGTGAAGTTGTTTGGCATTGGGTTTATTCTTGTCGGACTTATGTGCATCTTTACCGCAAAAAAATCCAGCTGAGGCTGGATTTTTTATACTCGTAACAACAGGGTTCGTTATGCTTAACGGCCACGGCCATCAACCATGATTTTCAATGTCTTGATGACGATATGCACATCAGTAATGAACCATGTTTTCAAGGATGATAGTGATAACGCGTAGCTGTGATCAAACCCTACTTTTCTTCTCACATCATCTACACAGGTGTCATAACCTTGATTGACTTGTGCAAGCCCCGTGATGCCAGGTAAAACATCATAAGTTCGCTCAGTAAAAAAGGGGATATCTTGTTCAAGCTTTGTATAGAAATCAGGGCGCTCTGGTCTTGGACCAATTAAGGACATATCGCCTTTGATGACATTAATGAACTGCGGTAATTCATCGAGTCGAGTTTTTCTTAAAAATCGTCCAACTGGCGTTATTCTCGGGTCATTTTCCGTCGCCCACGTTGCGCCGCTTCGGCTCTCGGCATCAATGTACATGGTGCGATATTTAAGTACGTGAATAAGGTCAACTTTAGTGGGCGTAAACTTACCCACTCTTAATTGTTGATAGAATACCGGTCCTTTGGATGTTAATTTTATTGCGATAGCAACCGGTATGAATGATATCGCTAAGATTACCATGCCGACACTCGCGCCAATCAAGTCGAAGATACGTTTGGCGATGCGAATGGTTGGTTTTTCATAGGTGGTATTTTTCATGATAAGTCTCCTAGCGTAAAACACGCTTCCATTTTCCGTTTTCAAATCCTAGCAGGTAGCGCAAGCCACCAATGAAATTTGCAGTGTGACCAACGACCAAATACGTTAAAAGCTGCATGGGTTTAGTACGTTGTAAATGAGGGAAGTAATAGGCTAAAGCGGCTAAGCTGTAGATCGCAATTTGAGCAACGAAAAAGCATAGAAACAAAAAGTATTGGCTCAATAAACCCGATGTTATGAGACAGCTAATCATTAAGTAAGGCGTAAGTAGTCTTAGTCCTTTTCCTGAGAAGAAGGCAAAAGCGACCCCCTTAAAGCGTGGGGAAAATAAGTCAAATAACTGAACAACCTGCTGCATGTTACCTGCAGAAATTCTGATCCTACGTTTGAAGTCATCCCCAGCTTGGGTCGCCTCTAATTCAACGGCGTTCATGTCAGGTGAATAGGCTGCGCGATAGCCTTTGTGCACAATGTGCATTGGAATGAGGAAGTCATCGTTAATGGCGTTAGTGGGTAGTGCTTCAAATAGGGCGGTACGAATGAAATACAACGCACCGTGACTACCGATAGTGGAGCCCAATGTCGTTTCTCGATATTTGATCTGATTTTGGTAATGCCAATACGCCGCTTCACTGCTTTCTTGGTCGAGTAAGTGATAGGTGGAATTCACCACTCCAACCTCTGGGTCACGAAATTGTTTCGCTGCAATAATGAGAGCATCGATAGAGATAAGTGATGATACATCGGTGATCGCGGTAATGTCTGAGGAGATACAAGGTAACATTTGATTTAATATGGCCACTTTACCGCGGTTTTTCTCGTGGGCGATGACTTCAAAATGCGCTTCTGAACATATTGCTTCCTGTATTGTCGATTCTGCTACATGTACAGTGTCATCAGTACAGCCGTCGGCAATAATGAGCACACGAAGTTTGCTTTGGGGATAATCAAGGCTGGCGATATTTCGAATTTTTTCCGCAATCCACAACTCTTCATTAAACGCCGGCATCAAAATAGTAATGCTAGGTAGCACACGGTCTTTATTCTGTTCGCGATAACCGCGGTTTGACGACGCCACGGCTTTGAGCGGATGTCTATTCGAATACCAACGTAGTAGCAATGGGTAGCCCGCATGATGGTAGACAATGAGAGCCGCACATATTGAAAATATTCCTAACCAGATTCCGTCCATTGACTTGCTCCTATGCAATAGATGCTTGACTTAATTTGTGGGTGATATTGAGCGCCATAATCTTGGGGTATGACATTAAGCTTTGAATACCAGATTGCGATAGGCTTGACTCATTGCTCTCACATCGTTGTTTTCTACCACAAAATCCCGAGGACAGAATAGATGCTTGGTCTGAAGGGCAAGAGTTAGAGAATCAATGAGTGATGCAACATTTTTCGGCTCAGTCACGACACCAGACAACGGACACAGTGTTTCTTTTGCCGCGCCAACATCGGTGACAACAACGGGAATATTGCAAGCTTGTGCTTCTAACGGTGATAACGGAAAACCTTCTTGCAGAGATGGTAGGCAAAAAACGTCTAAAGCTTGATAAAAAGTCGGCATTTGGTCAACAAGACCAAGAAAGTGGACGCGGTCTTGAATCTCAAGGTCATGGCATAGCTGTTTCAACTCAGTGTCGAGCGAGCCAATACCAGCGATGGCTAAGTGTATGTGTTTAGGGAGGCGAGATAATGCTTTGAGCAAAAAGATCTGACCTTTGACGGTCTCTAATCTACCAGCAGTACCAATCATCATTGGATGGGCTGGTAAGTTGAGTGCTCGACGAGCGCTGAGGCGATCGCCAGGCACGAAACGATTACAGTCGATACCATTTTTAATAAGTAATGGCTCGGTGTTGGGAAATAGCTCGATAAGTTGTTGCTGTACGCCACATGCATCCGCGACTAAAATCGGTTTCACGAGTTTAAGTGCCAAGCCCTCTACGCTTTGACGCTTTTCGCAATTGAGGTGCCACATGTCATGTTCGGTGTGAATTCGAATGGGTACTTTAGCAAGCCTCGCCGCGATACCGCCGTATAGAAGTGGACCTATATGGTGCGTATGAACGACTTGAGGTGACAGTGCTTTAAACAGACGCGAAAGTGTTCTTACTAAGGTTATTTGCGTTCCTGCTGGTTTAGCAAGAAAGAACAAATGTGAACGGTATTGGCGTAATTTGGGCCAATGTTCCAATGCTTGTTCCATCTCACCTTCCAAGCTCACGATGAATACGCGCTCGGCGTCGTTAGCCTGCTTTAGCAGTTCGAGAACCATGGTTTCCAGTCCACCGGGTGCCATATGTTGTACAACATGAATGACTTTTAAAGTGGATCCTGTGCCCTTTTTGGCAATAAGAGGCGACGTTTTCATGGTGTTCTCCTTATGTTTCTAACTAGAACGACACGTTAGTGTTAATAACTAATAACTAATAACTGCGAAGAGGGTGCTGCTGTAGTTTAGCTATTGCATTCCTTGTGCCATAAAATTAATAGTTATATTTCAATTGCTTAATATGTCTCATTGTCGCCACTGATTTCGATTTTTAAATTGAGAATCAGTTTGAACGTGAATAACAAGCGACAGTGGCGTTAAGTGCTAGTCAAATTTTGGTATTGCAGTGATTAACGGGACACCGGATATGGTTTCTAGTTGATGTCTGCGCCTAATGGTCGTGTCAAATAGCTCTAATACGATCGCCATGCCAATCCCAAGAGCAACGCCAGCCAAGATTCCTACGACGAAAAAGATGATCGCGGGGATATTGGTTGGGGCACTAGGGGTAAAAGGGCGATCAATAATTTTCACTCGTTTGTTTTGTTCAAATACACCAAGCGAACCCGTTAATTGAGCCATTTCGTAACGTTCGACCAGTTCGTCATATAACTGGCGTTTTAACGCGACATCTCGTTGTAGCTTTAACAACTGCTTTGCAGTACTCCCGTAGTTTTGAGCGGTATCAGTGAGATCGTCTATCATGCGCTTTAGGCTACCCGTCTCTTGTTTTAACGATTCATAACGGCTTCTTACCACTTGTAAGCTCAGCAGTTGAGTGATCAACACTGGTTGTAACTCACTGACCTGATTGCTGACTGAAGAATTAGCAATGTCCCATAGTTGGTCATTGTCTAAACTCGATTGTTCGGAGTTGAGAAGCAAGGTTCTTTCTTGCTCAAGCCGATCGAGTTCTCTCTCCCTTGCCTGCACAGCACTGTGGTTATTGGTATATTTCGCTTTGAGTAACGTGAGTGCACTGCGGGTTTCGATGATTTGTTCTTCTATCTTGCCGACAATAGGGTTGGTTTTAGATAGCTGCTGGTCTAACGTCCCGAGACTTTTTTCTACACCAGATAGCTCAGCTTCTTTTTCCGCGAGGGTTTGACGTAAAGACGCAAGGCGACTCAGATTTTCATTTTGCATTTCGGGTGTTGAAGATGAATACTGGTTGTAATAATTAGCCAGTGCTTGCTCTGCTGCGTCGAGATCTTGTTGTCGTTTGTCTATGTGTATGGCGAGAAATTCGCTGGAATCACGAATGGAGGAGCGCTCTGGCGCAAGTAACTCTTCAATAAAGTGGACACTGACGGCTTCGAGCATCGCTTGCATGCCTTCAGGTCGTGAGGCGGTGTGTTCGATTTTGATAAAATCTTTACTAAGTTGCGTTACCATCAAGCTTGACGACATTTTGTTGATGACTTGTTCTACTTCATCTGGGCGCATTTGATCATTGGTTAGCCCCAGATCATCGGCAACAGACAATAAAACGTGACGACTATTGAGCAGCGTTTTTAAGGCTGCGATGCGATCCTTTAGCATGGTAGAGACTGCAAGATCTTCAAGGAACGGATTCATTTTTGCGGTTTCTTGAATCAGCATGCTGGTATGAGCTTTGTATTTTAGCGGTGCTAAAGTGGCAATCGCATAGGCAATAAATGGCATGACCAATATTGGAATCGCGATGGCATAACGTCGTCGCCATGCCGCGGTGAAAATAATAAGGAGACGCAGCTTTAACTCACTCATATCGCCTCCAAATAATGCTCTAGTGTAATGACTCGCTGATCCCAACTTTCGCTGTCTACAATCCCTTTGGGCAGCTCTGCGGAGTGTAATTCAAGACGTTTTAGAGCCTGTATTAGTGAGGCAGAGTCGTGGACGACGTTAACATGCTCGCGGTAAGGGTCGAGCGCAGGAAAGTTACTGGCGACGATTGGGCGTCGAGAGGCTAAATACTCTTTAAGCTTGAGTGGGTTACATGCGATTATTTGTTCGTTCAATACAAAGGGCAATAGGCTGACCGTCCAGTGCTGGCTATAGCTAGGTAATTGCGAATGAGGGCGAGGTCCAAGATAGTGGACGTTATCGGCCTGAATGATAGGAAAGCTATCTAACTCTAATGGTCCAATAAAGACAAAGTCCCAATGGGGCAATGCTCGGATTGCGTCATTCAATAATGGGTAATCTATCCAATCTGACAGGCTGCCATAAAAGCCTGCGATAGGACGCTGATTGTTAGGGAGATCGGTAGCTCGTATTGTAGGAGTCGAAAACTTTCCGCAGTCAACACCATGGCTTAAGACATTTGTTTTGGAGTCTGGGAACTTGCTCAGTAATTTGTCGCTTGCCGTAATGATCATATCGGCATTGGCAACCAGTCTTTCTTCGTGTTCTAACACAGTACGATGGTCAACACCGGCGAGCGCCCCAAAATCATCGCCGCAATAGTATAGAACAGGGTAGTCTCCTAGCAGTGGGCATACATCAACAGCGGTGGGTAGCGAGGTCCAGACGAGTGCATTATTCAGTGATAACTTATTGATAATAGGTCGAAGCTGATAAGCCATTAGGTTTGCGGCCAGCTTTCTCGCCATTGCAGAGCGAGGAGCTGGTATGGTGATGAGATTGACAATTGTTATTGAACTCGGCACCGTTTCGGTGTCCAAATCAAGTTGATGAGACTTGTCTTTGCCAAGAAGTTTATTTGCCGCTCGATGAAGATCGTGGCGGCTAAAACGGGGTTGGCGTAGGCCAATGGAGTTGATCCACAGCACTTTTCGTTGCTTGGCGAGACGCTTGACCAAGTGCTGTGTGCTTGACGGCAGAGCACCAAAATCTTCCCCAAATACAATCAGATCTCTCATCATTATTCCCTTATTTGAGTGGCAGCGACGGCTATTCATTTGCATTGAACCATTACTGATCTTGGTTGATATATTTGACTATTTTTGCAGGGCTACCTGCTGCAATTACGTTCGAAGGTAAATCATGGGTGACGACGCTACCAGCAGCGACAATTGTCCCTTCGCCAACGGTCACTCCAGGTTGTATGGTGACGCCCGTGGCTAGCCAAACATCTTTTTCAAGGATGATACTGCCGATGCGATGATCTTCATCAGGGTCGCCTAATGCACGTTTCTTTGCGTTGAGAGGATGTCCGGAGTAACCAAAGAGCTGACAACGACCCGCAATTCTCACATTATCTTGAATCTCAACCAGCTCTGACACGGCAATGGTGACTTGCCATCCAATATCAACATTGCTACCTACAAGTAGTTTGGGCTGTACTTGAGGGTCTGGATGGGGAGTGGTTCGACCGCTGAATGTCGTGTGTCCGGAGACACGACAGTCGTTACCTAACTCAATGGTCAGCGGTCCAGTAATAAGGGGCAGGCCACTATAAAGATATAAGGAGTGACCATAGCTTGCGATACGTCCTTTAAATGCCGGCGTATAAATAACCAAACGCGTGAATGTTTCAATACTATTGCGACATAAAGTCACCAACGCGTAGAGAACGTTGTTGTAGAACCGTGGTGTGGGAAGGCCGGTTGCCCGTGTTTTTTTCAAAAAGACAAACAGCTTTTGCATTTTAGGATTCGGGTGCGAGCGTAACCAAGTTTTAAAATCAAATGAAGTAGTGGCGTTCATCGTTGAAGTCCTTGTCAAAAAGCTTGAGGTCTTCATAGAATTACAAGAAGCGAGCCAACTATTTTTATTGTTTTAAAACAGATAATTAGTTCTATCTGTGGTTAGCGAGGGTGAGTGTTCTCAAATTGAGAAGCAATTTGTGAGACGGCGATAGTGAGAGCAGCGAGGAGATAGATGGGCCAATTGAAGCCTTGAGTGAGAAAAGTACCAGAAACAATAGTGCCGATTAATCCGCTATAAACAGCGAGTGCCATTGACAAAAGATAAGGGGGGACATTGGTTTGGTTATCGATGGTTTGGCTATCGATAGTTTGTAGGGTTTGGCGAGCGCATTTCACTAAAGAATAGATAAACATGATGAACAGGCCTAGACCTAAAAAACCGGTTTCGGCTAACACGCCAAACCATGTACTGTGGACCGCATGATTGACGCCATCCCAGTGGGGGCTGTAGAAAAAGTAGTTATAATAAAAATTATCCAAACCGACACCAAAGATTGGATTATCTAGTGCCATTTTATAGGCCGCTTCCCAAGCATACAGCCGCCCCATTGCGGACGCATCAATCCCAACTTCTTCCGCACCGCCAGAAGCACGGTCGGAAATGCCCGCAACGGCGTATAAAGCGAGAGCGGCAATCCCGCCGATAGAAAAGAACAAGGTTTTAGATTGAATAAGTCGCCAAGCATAGACGCCGAATACGGACATTGAGCCAAGCAATCCTCCACGACTTTGAGTCGCGATCACGGCGAGCAACAACACGATAGAGGTAATGAAAGAAAAAGTACGAAAAAAGCCACCTATCCCTTTTGTCGTCGCAGCGCCGACAGAAAACGCCAGTGGGAACATTAGCACTAACGCGAGATCATTTGGGTCACCGAGCATAGAGCCAAAATCTCGCCCAATGGTGACACGGGAGCCCTCAACCAGCCCGATACCGTTAACGGAGTTGAACAGGGCAACGCAACCGACAAGTAATCCTGATGTGACCATCAAGAAAGAGAACCGTGACAGTTCTTTGGGAGAGGTGATAAGCCAAGACACGGCTAATGTCATGACCATGATTTTCCAGTAGGTACCATTGAACATTGCGATGGCAACGCCTCTGTTAGCCGCCAGAATGACGCCGATGATGACCAGCCCCCAAAAAGCAATAAGCCATATGTAAGTTCGATGCCAATAGAGTTTGACTTGCTGACTGACCAGCGTGTGCCAAAGTAAAGCACCAAGTGCTCCTGCGGATAACATTAGCGGGAACTTTAATGGGTAAAGGACCGGGAAAACCTCATGAATTCGGAAAAATGAAAAGACAATGAAGAGGGTCACGAGCCAAAAGGTTTGACTAAGAACAAATAAAATTGCTATGGGCAATAAACTGAGTGCTAGCCCTAAGGCAGGATGGGGGATGAACCACCAAATAAGTCCAACGAACAAGGTAACCCCAAGGCTGAGTAAGCCATGTTTTGCGGTTGGGTTAGCGTGCGTGGTTGTCATCTAAGGCTCACTCTGCTGCAGGGCTGGCAGTTGGGTTAGTGCAAAACGCTGCAGCAATAATGCGGTTAATAGAATAAAAATAGGTGAGAGGAGGCTCATGATCAAGCGAGCAGTCATATCTTGTATATAGATGGACAAGAAGCAAAAACTGATGGATAGCATTGCTAAAGTAAGTAATGAACCACAGTCATAATGGAGATGGTAAAAACGGTGACTGACGATGCTAATAGCAACAAACCGTCCTATGCCCACTAGGGCTAGGGCCGTTAGTATGGCGATGATTCCCCATTGCCCTGCCACAAAAGCGCTAGAAACGCCGCCGACGGCACTGATCAAGTTGATGGTGAATAGGTGCTGAGTCTGTTTGCGATAAAGAATGCCGATGTTAGTGATTTCCCCCATTTCCTTGAACATGGCGATCATTAGGGCGGGAACGATGAAGGTGATGGCAGGCTCGTAGTCAATAGGCAGCGCGATTGAAATAAACAGCGGGGCAGCATAACTCATCGCAGCGACAAGCATAAAAATATAGATGAGTCCGGCTTGCGATATTCTGATGACTGCCGTACGGCCTTGTTCTTTGATCATCTGAAATCGTTTTGGCATCCACCACATACCGAAAGGCTGAACCAATAGACACATGGCAAGCGCAAATTTAGCTGCGATGGCGTATAGCCCAAGTTCCAGTAGTGATGTGTTCGCCGCGAGTATCCACCTTTCGGCACCACTTAGGCCAAAGGCAACAAGACCTGAACCGACAATAGGTAGACTGTAAATGAGGTACTGCTTCATCGGTGATATGGGTATTTTTCGCCAACGAAATTGGTTTGCGACTTGTAATGCCACCATTTGGAATACTGTTGCCACAAGCCCTGCCCAAAGAATGGCGCCCACTGTCGCATGTAGATTGAGTGCAATGACGATCCAGGTGACTTGAATGAGACTGGCGATTGCACTAATGACGAAAAATGAGCGAGCTTTGTCCTGCATTCGAAGCCAAGCAGTGGAGACAGAGAGTGGTCCAGTAAAGAGTACGCTCACTAGTACCAGTAGCAGTTCTTTATGCGTTATAGGAGACAGAAGCTGGTGGTCTAGAGTAAACGCTAACAAACAAAGTGGTAGACCGATAATTGCGGCTACTAAGCACGATAAACTAAAGAGTCGATTAGCGATTACGTATTGTTTTTTTACCGAGGTAAAGTGACCAGCATATCGATAAAGGGCTTCATGAAGGCAAAAGGTAATGAATAAGCCAACAAACACGCTAATTGTTGCCAGTAGTTCAAGCTTACCAATTTGTTCTGGCGCCAAATATCGAGTAATGAACGGCAGCATGATGAGTGAAAGCCCTCGTGTTACGACAATGCTAAAGCCATAAGTGATGAAGTGTTGCCAAGACTTATTCATGAGAACTTTCTCGTAGGCACATTGGTTGAGAAAGTATCGAAATTGAATGAGCAGCATCGTGATAACAAATATCGGCACGGTAGTGTTGCGCTTTTTCTAAAGTTGCAATACTGATTTCTTCGCGTAACAGCGGTGACTGATTGAGTAACACAAGTTTATCTGCAAGAGACGTTGCATTGTTTGGTTGATACTTCAAACAATCAACGTTATCGGTGAGTATTTGATCCCAGTACGCGCCGTCTTCTGGAATGACTGGGCATAAGCCTGCCGCCATCGCTTCTAGTACTGAAAGACCAAAAGGCTCATGGGTACTGGTGGAGACGAAAATACTGCACTGTTTGCGGATATCATCAAGATTGTCTGGTTGCTCGTGCCAGCTTAATGTCGCTAGTGGCTGAGGGGCCTGACATTGTTCGTGTTGCGATATCATGGCACTCGGTTTGATGTAACAAATATCACCTTCAGCAGGGCAATCCATGCTCTTTATTGCTGCCGTAAGAAGGTCGAGGTTTTTCCATTTTAGCAGTGATGCAGCCCAAAATACTCGTGCTTGAGATTGTTGGCGAAGACTTGGCCATTGCGATACGCTGAGCCCATTAATGAACGGTGTCGCATTAATATGGCAAAGTTGAGTGCCATCATTCAGCATTGATAATGCGAGCGTAATGGAGGCTTCTGTGCTTTCTAAGTAATAAATCTGGTCAGCTTGTTTTAGGCACCAGGCGACAGAGCGAGAATTGCCAACCGGTCCGTGGATGAATTGAATAATTGGCAGTTTAAGTAGGGTTTTGAGCAGGTAAAGTACCATGTCTGACCCTGGCTGAGTTGTTCCTATTAGTAAGGTAGCCTTGGGTAGCCAAGTGAGATAAGCCATGCACAAGCATAGGCGAAATAGCAGTACTAAATAAAACGCTCGCCCCGTGATCGACGACATCCAAGATGAAAAAGGAATAGTGAGTATTTTGATTTCCTTTCCCTCAGTTCGAGCATACTCTTGCCATCCTTGTGGGTGAGCGGTAATCACGCTGACGGAAAAATCAGGCTCATCACAAACTGAGAGAATGGCTTGAGTGGCGACTTTTGATCCACCATGAAAGGGCATTGGGTCAAAGATCACCGCGTGGCGGTTTGGTGTAGACTTGCTGTCAGGGACTGGGTTCAAATTAGACATGACGAACACCTCCCACCCAATGGCGCTGAACATAGGTTTTTAGCGGTCTTAATGCTGCAAAAAGAGACACACTTTCCTGAGCTTGGCTTTTGATGACTTTGTCATAGATATGCTCAATCGCTCGGGTGTTAGTTTGTACACTGAGGTGCTTAGACACATAGTTATAAGCATGGTCGGCTAGTGTCGGAGATAAGCTTGAAAACTCATCAATAAGTCGGCACCACTGAACTAATAGCTCATCATCACCATGATTGTCGAAGAGAAGAGCACTGGTATTGTGGGTAACAAATTCTGGGATACCGCCTATATTTGGCGCAATAATGGGCAATTTAGCTAAGGCTGCTTCGGCGATAACCAGTCCAAATGCTTCTTCTCGAGTTGCGCTGATAAATCCGTCGACACCCCCGACTAGCCATTGCGAGACATTGGATTGCTCACCAACGAATGTGACATGCTTTTCGATGCGAAGGTGTGTAGCGAGAGATTGCAGCGCCTGCCTTAATTCCCCATCGCCAATAACCACCAAGTGCAGGTTCGGGTAGTGGGGAGTAAGTCGAGTTAAAGCATGTAGCAACCGATCGACGCCCTTACGGTGAATAAGTGAACCTACGGTTGCAAATAGGAGCGTGTTATCAGGGAGTTGGAGTTCCTGTTTTACCCACGATGACTGCTGTTCTTGATACTGTTCTTGTGTAGCCCCTGACGCAGAGGGATTCGGTATGCCGTTGTGAATTACGTCAAGTTGATCTTTTGGGAAGCCGTCAGCAAGCAGGTTTTTAGAGATGGCATGGCTTACCGTCACGACTCGTGGTGAGAGATGTAATCCAAGCCAAAAACGATCGCGTAGCATATAGTCTGAGTGTAGTTGGGTGACTAAAGGCGTACCCGTTATCTTGGCAACGAAGTTCATCCATTGGCATGGTGCGCCACTGTTGACATGAATAGCATCAATGTTGAATTGCTTAATGAGCGCGATCCCTTTACTGATGAGTTGGAACCAGTTTTTGACGTTGAAATTCGGTTGGTATCCTCCCATTAGTAGGGTGAAGTGATCCAGTTGAGAGTCAATGGAGTGGGTCGCCAGCAGATCATTCAGAGCGTGGTTATTCGTCCAGACAACCGGGTGATACTCTGCAGTGTTTAAGTGGTTGATGAGTTGAATGAGGCATTGCTCACTACCACGAATCCAGTTTTCTCCAAAGTGGACATACAAGATGTTTTTCATGTTGGCCTCGCAATCATTCACGCAAAAGTTCAATCGATACCTAACTAGAGCAATTGCGATGCCAATAAAATATATCAATTTAAAACAGTGGTTTACGATTTATGTTGCGTTATTTTAAGAGCGAGTGACAGGGATTCTCAATATAGGAATCAGTTTGCAATGTGAGTGGGTTCGCGTGAGAGCAGAGTTAAAGACAGAAAACCGACGGCTTATTGCTCTCAACCCTAAAGTGATGTTTCTGGTGAGGCGTGTTGGTATAGGTCAAGTAACTGTGGAATGATAATGTCAGTAGAGTAGTGCTGTTGAATTTGTCGGTGAGCCGCTTGGCTGAGCCGTTGGCGCTGTTCAGCTGGCATGTCTAGCCATCTATTGAGTGCGCTCACCATTTCTAGATTGGATTCAACAATCCAGCCATTCTTGCCGGTTTCAATTAATGCGGGTAGTTGCCCTAGCGGGAAACTCATTACGGGAATCCCCCTAGACATGGCTTCTAATGCGGCCATGGGCAACCCTTCAAATCTGGAAGTAATGAGCAGCAGATCGATACGCTCCCACACTACATCCATGGTTTTTTGTTGGCCATGGAATGTCACGTTGGACGGAGCATTATCTTGTAGCTGCGCGAGCATGCTTCCGTCTCCATAAATATCGAAGTGACCACTTGGGCAGGATGCTGCGACCTCTAGAAAGCGATCCGGTCCTTTTTCTTCACTTAGACGTCCAACAAAAGCGATTCGGTTTTGGCAATGCGATTGAACAGGCTGAAGTGGAACAAAATTATTAACCAATGCGGCATCCTGCCTACGAGGTAGCTTTGCTAATATTGCTTCACTGACAGCAATACGCAGATGGTTATAGACTGAACTATAACGGTCTAACCAGTCATATAGCCGAACTTTGCCCGATGGGGTCTCGCCGGCATGGAATGAGGCGACAAAAGCGATGTTGTGGTAACGGCCCCAAACGCGTGTGACCCTCGCTAGAATGTTGGCTTTATAACCGTGAGAGTGGATGACGGCGGGGGTATTTGACGACGCTATTGCCTGTTGAATCGCACAGTGTAACCGCCGCCATATTGGAACCCCGGGGTAGTTGATACTGAGTATTAGCGTAGTAATTTGATGCTGTTTGAGTTTTTCAACTAAAGGTGGTGACGTGCCGTACTGGTCAAATATGACCACAACGACGTCTTGCTGGTGGCGCTTTAACCCTTTCGCAAGCTCTAGAACATGCGTTTCTATGCCGCCAAATTGGCTGCTGTCCAAAACAAGCCAAACGTTATTGTTGATAGGCATCTTCCTCTGATTCCCATGCTTGCTTCTTACGGTAGACGGTTGATGGGCTGAGTTCGAGCAATACCGCTGCGTTCAGGACATTTCCATCACAAAAATCAATGGCTTGTTGGATAGCTTCCCTCTCTATTTGCCACATTGGTCTTATGCCATTGCTATGACTAATGTCTGATGTTGATGAGGAGGCATCGATGCTTGCAGTGTGTTGCTGAGCCACCATAGGCTCTGACTCCACCTCGGGATGCTGAATATCAGACTTACGACGTTCGATACCATTTGGCAGCAGGGCTCTGTTTGTCACATCATGGTTTGTTGGGGAAGGTTCAGGTAATTGCGCAGAGACGCTGGTGATAGAAGCGCGTTGCGCTGAGGCAATACTGAGAGACATTGAGGTACTACCAGGCGATGTCACTTCTGGGGGCAAGTGCTGTACACCTAGTGATTTATCATCATTCAACACGACAATATTACGGATAATGTTTTGAAGCTGCCTCACGTTACCAGGCCACGCGTATTTTTTAAAATAGCGTTGGGCATCTTGTGAAATACTTTGGAAGCGACGGTTATCTTGCTTGGCATACTGATTTAAGAAATGTTCAGCAAGCGTAACAATATCTTGCCCGCGTTCTCTTAATGGCGGCATGTGGACAGGGACCACGTGAACCCGATAGTAAAGGTCTTCCCGGAAACGCCCTTCTTGGACCTCAAGAATAGGATCGCGATTGGTCGCACAAATAATGCGAGTATCGACTTTATGTTCTTTTGTGCCACCTAGCGGCGTAAAGGTTCCGGTTTGTAAAAATCGCAGAAGCTTCTTCTGCATCTCTAAATCCATCTCGCACAGTTCGTCTAAGAATAGCGTACCGCCATGGGCAAGGGTTGCCGCGCCTTTTCGATCGGTTGTCGCGCCTGTAAATGCGCCTTTCATGTGACCAAAAACTTCACTCTCCATGAGATCTTTTGGGATAGCGCCACAGTTTATGGCGATAAACGGTTTGTCGCGACGATCACTTTCATTATGTATTGCGTTCGCGCACACTTCTTTGCCCGTGCCACTTTCACCAATAATGAAGACACTGGCATTGGTGTTCGCGACCGCATCAATAATCTTATATACCCCCTGCATTGGTAGCGAGGCACCGATGAAGCCATGAAAATGTTGTCGGTCTAAACGCTGTTGGATATCGTCCAACATGTGCTCAAGTTTTGCTTGTTTTAAATGAATGCTAATCGAGGTTTTGAGACGGTCGGCTCGAATGGGCTTTTCTAAAAAGTCTTTAGCCCCTTTCTGTATTAAGTGAACCGCAATATCAACACTACCGTGAGCAGTGGCGATAATGACTGGGACTTGCAGATTTTTTTCTGCAATCCATTCTAATATCACTTCACCTTGCATATCTGGAAGTTGCAAATCGAGAATAACTAGGGCAGGCAATGTGCGTTCAAGTACACGTTTTGCCTCACCGCCAGTAGCGACATGAATGACGTCGTAGGGTTCATCTTTCAAAAACTGTTTATAGAGTACAGCAAGAGATGACGAGTCTTCTATGAGAAGTACTTTCGGAGTCATGCCTCAGTCCTTGTTCTTGTTATTCATCCTTGATGACTTTAAGCATAGACGAAAACTGAGCATTGT
The DNA here is from genome assembly GCF_026191675.1 of Vibrio qingdaonensis. Classification (GTDB taxonomy): domain Bacteria; phylum Pseudomonadota; class Gammaproteobacteria; order Enterobacterales; family Vibrionaceae; genus Vibrio; species Vibrio qingdaonensis. The sequence goes on from NZ_JAKRRY010000002.1 coordinate 246,794, forward strand.
TAATATTTTTTATCGGTAACAGTATGAAGGTTAAGGCTTTAATCACAAATTGCATTGAAAAAATGACGAGCAAGTCTTAATGGTAGACACATCCTCAAATAGACAATGACAAAAAGCGATTGTTATTGACTGAGCGCTTTAGGCGTGCAGTAAGAGTTTGTGGTAGCCAACTGAATCGATCGATTTCTCGGCAGATTTCTGAAGCGAGAGACGGTTGGTGTTGATAATTTAGAACGGTGCCAAGTACGCGAGTACGTTCGCCTTGAGTGAGACGTGCAATGGCGTTCTCTACTTGGTTAATGACCGTTACACCACTTAGTACGACGAGAATAGTGCCGTCGCACGCATTGGCGACACAAGGTGCAGGGATGTTATTTTTGTTTATGTTGAGAATGGGAGAAGTGTCAATGATCACGCGGTCATATTCCTCCAACCAATGGGTGACTTCTTGTTGTAATAAGCGGGGATCTTTGTAGGTGAGTCTAGTCGCGGGATCGCTTGGAGCGGCAATTCCTAGAAAGACACGAGGTGATGCGTTGTGCTGAACCCACGCGTTGCCGTGGTCCTCGACAGAATGCTCTTCATTAGCTATGGAGAGGGGTAATAGACTTGGGTGATGCATATTGAGGTCGACCAGCAAGGTTCTATACCCTGCCAGCAAATAACGTTCAGTTAATGCTTGAGCAATCGATGAGGTGCCTTCTTCTTCGTTACAAGCGGATATGCATAGTGAGCGACATTGATGAAGCTCTGCATTGAGGTAAATCTCTTCAATCTCTGAGTGAGTCGCAGGAATAGTCATTAGAGCGCTCCTATTAAAATAATCGTCGTGGTGAGTTTAAGAATATCGCTAAGACCCAGACGTGCTTTTTCGGCTAGGCTGTCTCGACGGTCAGGAATATAGATGGTGTCTCCAGCGCGAAGTACGGGAAGCTTTCTAATGTCAGCGGTTTTACTAAAAGACACGAGATCAAAAGAGCGCGCTTGCCCCTGACAACAGGACATATTTACAACGCTGATCTTTTCTAGGTAGGCTTTATCACTTGGGCCGCCAGCCTCTGCCAAAATGTCTAGTATGGTCATGTTGTCGTTAAACGAATAGCGACCAGGGTTATTCACGGCACCTAAGACTCTGATGGTTTCTTCTTTGGGGGTATCCAGCCAATTTTTATCTTTCTCAGGAATGTAGATGGTATCGCCAGGAAGGACATTTGGCAGAATAGTTTCATCCCCTGTTTCAAAGTATAGAGATAGATTCAATTTGCTCACTTTAGCGTAGGTTTTATCACGGTGTGTGACGCGAATATTGTGTATATCGGCGTCTTTAGTGGGACCGTCGGCCGCCGACAGGATATCCAAAAAGTGCATTTCATTGGTGAATCGATAGCGGCCGGGCGCATTGACTTGTCCGAAAACATAAATAGAGGCGTCGGAACTTTGTCTCACCCACTGCGATTTATTGTCAGAGGGATCTTGAGGAAGATCATGAATGCGAACAATGGTACCTGCAGTGATATAAGGCAGACCGGATTGAGGTGCGCCGTTTTTAATAAACTTGTCAAGATTGAAAACTTTCATTTTTCGGCCGTTAGCGATCTCAATTTTGGTTGTATCGGCCCTCAGAGTTGGCCCTCCTACGTGCGCCAATAAATCCATTAAATCCATTTCATCCGACCACTCAATACGCCCCGGGCGAACCACTTCACCAATCACATTCACAGCACGGTCTGGTGCGATTTTTAGCCAGGATTTTTCGTTCATATCGGTTTTTTCGGGAACAAAAATTGCGTCGCCAGGACCAATGTCTGGCGCTTTGTTCCCTTTGAGTCCTTCAGTGAATGCGGTCATATCAAATTTAATGACTTTGCCCGTTGATTTGATGACACGTATTTGACGCGACTCCGCGAAGCGAGTTGGGCCGCCAGCGTTGGCGAGAATGTCCATAAACGTCGCGCCGCGTTTACCTTCATAGGCACCGGGGCTGGCCACTTCACCCATAACATAAACGGTATTGGCTCCGGACTTAATTTCTTCTTCTTGTTTGGGGACGAAAATAGTGGCGCCCGCGACGAGTGGAGGAAGCTGCGAGGTATCACCTGAATCTAAGTAGCGTTTAAGATTGAATAATATCGGAACATTGTTACTGATCACACGAATCTGTTCCACGCCCGCATAGCGAGTGACGCCTCCTGCGCGCATAAGAATGTCAACGAGGTCGGTACCGGATTTGTAAGAAAATGAACCGGGCGCATTCACTTCCCCAAATACCTTGATGGCTTTTTTGGCGTCGGCACTGTCCCCAGCATCGGCAAGTTTAGAGGGATCAAATTCTTGTTCAATGTTACCGACCAGTGGTGAGGCAGGAACAAATAACGTGTCTAGAGATTGTAAGGTGGGTAGGTTGTTGTCATCCCCCGTGTCAAGAAAACGCTTGTAATCAAAATCCTGACGCTCAGCGCCCCGTTTTAAAATCATTTTGTTAAGCTGAGCGCCAGAGCGTAATCCACCTGCCGCGTGCAATGCCATTTGGATATTAGAATTGTGGGGAAGCGTATATTCGCCCGGAGATGTCACATAGCCTTGAACGGACACCAGTATTTGTCGTTCAGCGATGTACACCTTTGCATTCGTAGTATCACGAAAGGCTTGGGATAATGCGGTCGTTACCGTGGTTGCAAGTTGTTCTTCATCGTAGCCAGCAACGAAAATGGTCCCGACTTCCGGAAGTGAGATCCGGCCGCGTTTATCGACTTGAAATCCTCGATTAAGCGTCGACTCTCCGGGTAAGTCCACTTGAATTAGGTCACCAACTTGAACTTGTTTTGTCTCAGCATTAAGTGACAATGACACGAGAAGAAGCAAGCTCGTTAGACAGTACAGAGCAGGAGCCAATATTGATTTCATCATAATGCCTCCATCGCGGCGCTATTGGCCTCGTCGGCGAGAACTTCAATGCTAACTCGGCGGTTTGTTAAGCGAACGCCATCCGTATTACCTTCATACAGCGGTAACTCATCTCCTAGAGAATAGGTATCAATTCTTTTAGGGTTTAAACCGAAAATAGACAGGTAGCGCTTAACCTGCTGGGCTCGACCTAAAGCGAGTTTGTCATTGTGTTCACTGCTACCAGTAATATCAGCATGACCGGTTACGGAAAGGCGAATAGAGGTGTGACGTTTTAGGATATTCGCCGCTTCAGCAAGGTGTCCCATATATTTGGGGTTAATTTCGGTTGAATCGACGGCAAACTGATTATCGACATTAAGGAGGTCGTAAATCTGCTGAACGACTTGCATTAAGTTGTTGAAATCGTCGCCTTGCATTGGGGGCGCACAGCTCGCTTGTGAGCGGACGTAGTCGAGACGAAGCTCTAGGTCATTAAGTTTTTTGCGTTGAATTATGATGTCATTGGCAGCGTCAATCCATAGGCCTCCTTCTAGCTCTCTTGCAATACGATTTTGCTTTTCTTGGGCTTGTAATACCGCTGCTGGAAAACACCAGCTCGCCCCCTCACGAATGAGCGAATCGAGCTGAAGTTTCGCGAGTTTCCAATCAAACCTTAGTCCGTGCTCTGGGCCTAGTGGTTCATCGGGCATGACGGGTGAAAAATCTGACCCCGCGTATTGTTCTGCAACGCCACCCGTTCCTTCTTCAGGGTAACTTGAACACGCCGCTAACAGAAAAATAGCGGCGGAAACAGTGGCAACTTTTACGTGAGAAAATATATCCATATATTACTCCTAGCTCAACGTGATGAAGCCAAACGCTGTTGTTATTAGTATTCGTTATTACAAGTACTCGTTGTTGACATGCGTGTTGACTGGGATAGCTTGCCCAATTCGTAATAACTTCATGATTTGCAATGGTTGACCCGTGACGTTTTCAATTCTCATTATGCGTTCACGTTCAATCAGACGCTTATACAAATAAACAATAGCACCGATGCCTGAAGAATCCATAAAGTGGACCTTCTTTAGGTCGACTTCGACTTCATGGTGCCAATCATTGTGAATAATATTATCAATTTCAGTCTGAGCTTCGCGGCTACCTCTCGCATCAAAGTCACCGAAAAGCTGCACGCGTAGTGTATGATTATTGGTTTCTGCTTTAACTAGTTCCATGTCTATTGCCTCGAAAATTTGGGGACAATATTGAAATAGCATCAACTGTGCCAATTTATTAAAAGCTTTATTATCAGGTTGTTAGTGAGGGCTAGGGGATTGGAAGGATTGGTTTCTCAAAATAAAAAAAAGCGTCTCTCAATATGAGAGGCGCTTTTTAATACAAGGGATGAACGGACAGTCGGCTGGGTTTCTATCGCGTTCGTGGCTTACGATTTTTGTTGGGCTTGCCTGCGGAGTGCGGTGCATTATTGGTGCGACTACCGTTATTACGACCCCCGCTGTTGCGATTATCGTTGCTTTGACTATCGTTACTGCGGCTGTCATGATTTCTTCCGCCTGATGCCTTTGGCCCTTTGCTATTTCTTGGTTTATCAGTACGGATATCCGGTTGCCCTTTGGTGTGCTTAGTGGCAAACCGGTTTGCACCATGACGTCCTGACTTTCGTCTTTGTGCTGGTGTCTGTGAGTCCACATCTTCAGCAGGGACCAAGCAGCTCGCTTTATCACCAATAAGATAGGCTTTTCCCATGCTGGTTAAGGCTTCTCTGATCATTGGCCAGTTTGCTGGATCGTGGTAGCGCAATAGCGCTTTATGCAGGCGACGTTGACGCTCCCCTTTTGCAACAGGGATGTCTTCGCGCTTTTTGTATTTTACTCGTTTCAACGGGTTGGTTTCTGAGTAATACATTGATGTCGCGTTACACATTGGAGAAGGGTAGAAGTTTTGTACTTGGTCGCACTCGAACTCATTGCGCTTTAACCAAAGTGCAAGGTTCAACATGTCCTCATCCTCTGCTCCAGGGTGAGCTGAAATAAAGTAAGGGATCAGATATTGTTTCTTACCTGCCTCTTTACTGTATTTCTCGAACATCTCTTTAAAGCGGTCATAGGTGCCCATACCCGGTTTCATCATAAGGTCCAGCGGGGCTTTTTCGGTATGTTCAGGCGCAATTTTTAAGTAGCCACCGACGTGGTGCGTGACTAACTCACGAACATATTCAGGTGACTCAATCGCCAAGTCGTATCGAACGCCTGAGGCAATCATGACCTTTTTAATGCCGTCCACTTTCCTTGCTGACCGATAAAGGTCGATGGTGTGCTTGTGGTCGGTATTGAGTTTGTTACAGATACCAGGGAACACACATGATGGGCGACGGCAGTTCGCTTCAGCTTTTGGATCGGAACAGCCCAAGCGATACATGTTGGCTGTTGGCCCGCCTAAGTCTGAGATAGTGCCGGTAAATCCAGGTACTTTATCTCTGATCTCTTCTAGCTCACCGATAATTGATTCTTTCGAACGGTTTTGAATAATTCGTCCTTCATGCTCGGTAATTGAGCAGAACGAGCAACCGCCAAAGCAACCACGCATGATATTCACAGATGTTTTGATCATGTCATACGCTGGAATTTTTGCTTTACCATACATCGGATGTGGAACGCGTGCGTAAGGTAAGCCAAACACATAATCCATTTCATCCGTTGCGAGAGGAATAGGCGCTTGGTTAACCCATAATTCACGATTACCGTGGCGCTGGATTAGAGCCCGACCGGAGTAAGGATTGGTTTCTAGGTGCATTACACGGCTGGCATGCGCGTATAGAATACGGTCATTGTTCAGCTTTTCAAATGGAGGCAGCCGAACTGCAGTGGTCTTAGAGTCGTGGCGTGAGGGTCTAATGGCGATCGGTTTCGCTTCGACTGTGATATCGGGTTCTTTTTTATTGGTGTCGCAATTGCTTTCTACCGCGTAAGGGTTTTGTGGTACGAACGCCTTGCCTGGTTTCTCAATTCTAGAGGAATCAATGATGGTATAACCTTCGGGTTCTGCTGGAAGGTTAATCGCGGTACCACGAATGTTGGTTAATGTTGAGATGTCTTCGCCGTCAGCCAGACGATGAGCGACTTCGACCAAGGCACGCTCAGCATTACCGAAAAGCAGTATGTCTGCTTTTGCATCAAACAAAACTGAACGACGGACTTTGTCAGACCAATAGTCATAATGGGCAATGCGACGCAGGCTCGCTTCTATGCCACCGAGTACAATTGGGCATTCTTTGTAGGCTTCACGGCAGCGTTGAGAATAGACCAGTGTTGCACGGTCTGGGCGCTTGCCACCCTCGTTATTTGGTGTGTACGCATCGTCGTGGCGCAGTTTCTTGTCCGCCGTATAACGGTTGATCATGGAGTCCATGTTACCGGCAGTAATACCAAAAAATAGATTAGGTTGACCGAGTGTCATAAAGGCGTCTTTGTTCTGCCACTCTGGCTGAGCAATAATGCCAACTCGAAATCCTTGCGCTTCTAACAAACGACCGATGATAGCCATACCAAAGCTAGGATGATCGACATAAGCGTCGCCAGTTACAATAATAATGTCACAGCTGTCCCAACCAAGTGCGTCCATTTCTTTTCTGCTTGTTGGCAGAAAGGGAGCGACACCGAAGCATTCTGCCCAGTATTTTTTGGTTTCATGGATTGGGGTTATGTCGTTGTACATGAGTTGACCTCTAACTTTGGAGGCGCGCATTATATACTTCTAATCGGGAGACTTCAAAATTAAAGCTTTGTCAATAAAGACCGTAGGGTTATATGAACAGGGCGTTGAGCAAGAATAGTAAAGTGACTCAAGCTGATATATCATCAGCGCACTTTTAAGTCTGTGAACAATTGAAATTATGGTTTCTTCAATTCTAACGCTGTTAGCGCCGTCCATTACGGTAACCTTGCTGATTCTTACGCTCATTTTAGCCAAAGGTGATATTTGCCCTGGTCAACGTGGTCGAATTCATAAGCTATTGCCGGCCATAGGTTTACTGTGGTTGGCCATTGCTTCAATCAAAATTGAAGCATTTCTTGTCGTTTTCGCGATTTTCTATTTTTACTCCAAGGTAAAAACAGGGAAAACCAGAGATAAAGGACCGTTCTGGGTTATCCATTTAGCGAATGGTTTTGGATTGGCTTTTTCGGGGATTCTTATTTCGTCACAAGCCACTTTAGGGCAAGGTGCTGCGCTATTAAGCTCAGGGCTGTTGCTTGGTAGTGCCTTTGCTCACCTGCTGTTAATTATTGCCCGATCGCGTTTACAAGCATTCCATCGGATTCTACCGATGTTTGGTGTGATTTTGACGATGGTGTTTGTACTGATATTTTTAATCAACGCTTATCACTGGCCTGAAGACATTGCTCAGCGTTATTTAGTCGAATTGCTGATGTCATTTCTGATGCTACTGATTGGTATCGTGTTTTGGATTTGGCATCTTGTTCGTCATACCGCTCCGGAAAAACGCCAACTTAGTATTGCTTTTTTCTGTTTGCTTTCCGCCTGTGTGGGTTTATTTAACCTGTATGCGTTTATGTAGTTTTCTTTGAGTGAATGTTGTCACGGCCTGTGACACTTAACTGTCTATTTCGTTAAAAAAGGCTAGTCTTAAAATGACTGGCCTTTTTTAGGGAGTATGACTATGGATTTGAGTAATGTAAGTGGCTTTGACAGTATTATTTTATTGGGTATCGTCAATGAGAAACTGCGCTTAGAGTGCGAGTCCTTTGAAGAACTGGTATGCATGTATGAGATGGATGTAGAAGGCGTGGTGGGCAAGCTTGATATGTTAGGTTATCAATATGATCCGCTCACTAATCAATTTAAGGCCTATCAGAGATAATCAGTGACAAAATTGAAAACAGCACGCTGCGAACGTGCTGTTGTCCTTAGTCGTGCCTGATTGTCGAGTGCGTATGTCATCGGATAAATTATAAGTGGTTTGAGGTGACTAGCCGCAACACTTTTTATATTTTTTATTGCTACCACATGGACAAGGATCATTTCTTGCTATTTTGGTTGACGCAACAGTAAGCGGGCGAGGGGCGATGGTGTCATCTAGCTCACCATCAACGTAATACCACTGGTTGTTTTCAAACAGGAATCGAGAGCATTCTGAAAGGCAATGTTCAAAACCATCTTGCTCAAGAAATGCTTTAAATGTGACATACCCTTCATTTGGACACGTGCCCGCTTCGGTACTTACCACTTCAAGTCTGGTCCAACTCTCATTGATAGATTCCGCAATGGATGCTCGTTCATTTTCGGCGTGACAGCTAGGATGATAGGTTGCGACAACAAAATCGACATTTTTTGTCATATGAGCACAAAAGCGCGCGCGCATTAATTGCTCTGGTGTGTTGGCTAAAAGAGGGTTGAGATGAACGGGTTGGCAACAAGCAGAAAAATCTACTTGGCTACCACAAAAGCAAAGTGACATATTGAGTCCAGATTAAGCGAGAGCGTGATATTCAGATTCGATCGTAAGTAGATCTTCGGTCCATTTTATCGCATCGTCGTAGTGTTTTGCTAGTCTATCATCATTCAGTCGTAACTTGTCGCGAATCGCGATGACAGAGCACCAGTCAGCACTTTCGTACGCTTTAACTAAGCAAAGGATATCGCCCAGCTTACCTTGCTTTATCACCAATGCAGATTTAACCAGGTTATTGATTGGCATTTTATGAACCAGCTCTTCTAAAGGTTGGTCAAATAGCGAATCTAGCAAAGAAAACATACCGGTTAGGAAGCCAAGTCCATCTTCAATATTGCTATCTAAATCTTGTAAGATGAGTTCACAGAAACGCGCGCGCTGAATCGATAGGCTATAAAGCGAATCGGGCTTGTCGTCTTGCGTTGAAGTAATCGCGACTAAGGAAATAAACTTGCGTAAGCGATCATCGCCCAAGTAAACCAGCGCTTGTTTAAATGATTTAATTTCTGCTCGGATCAAGTAGGACGAATTTACGAATGTGAGTAGTTTGTATGACAGTGTTACATCAACAGAGAACAACCGCTCGAGCTCATCATAATTAATATCAGGGTTAGAAATTTCTTTACACAGTTGAACGACAGTTAAAAACGACGGCTTTATCTGTTTACGTCTAATAAGTTGTGGCTTGCTAAAGAAATAGCCTTGGAATTGGGTGAAGCCGATCGACTTGGCCTGTTCGAACTCCTCATAGGTCTCTACTTTTTCAGCTAGGAAAGTGATGTCATGTGGTCGCAATTTTTCAATCAGTGCTTTCGCCTTATCCAATGGAAATTGGCGAATATCTATTTTAATGATTGAGGTGTAAGGTAAGAAAGGCAGCCACTCTTTTTTAGGTATGAAATCATCCAATGCAATGGTGTAACCCGCATTGGCCATTTTTTTGATTGCGAATAATAATTCTTGTGTCGGCTCACAGCTTTCAAGAATCTCAACCACCAAATTGTCTTTTGGAAACAGGGTTGGGACCAGATTAACGAGGCTTTGATAAGGGAAGTTTACAAAGCCAAGTTTATCGCCAATCGTACTGTAATGCGTTGCCAGAAAATGTTCCGAAAGTAGTCGGTTAGTGGCGATATCGGGATCGATATCAGGAAACGTATTATTGGGGCCATCCCTAAAAAGCAACTCATAACCAACGGTTTTTTGTTGGATATCTAAAATAGGTTGTCTGGCAATGTACGAGTATTTCAAATTTGGCATCATGATCTCATAAACGTATCAACTATCTTAACGTTTAATAGGTAACGTTGACTATCGATCTGTCGGATTTTCTGTGGAATGGCTCATGCTTTCAACAAAATCTCGTACTTGTAGTTGTTGTTTTTCAGGCGTACAGACCAATACGGAGCCTTGTGTGTACCAATCTCCTAAGACGATGCGCGTATATTCTTCGCTTCCAAGCTTGAACGAGTGAATATTAGGACGGTGCGTATGGCCATGAATCATCATATGTACGCCTTCTGCTTTCATTACGGTTTCCACCGCACTTTGTGCGACATCCATAATGTCGAGCGATTTTTCAACTTTCTCTACTCGGATATCGCCTTGTATCTTATTAACAATATGCTGTCTTGTAAAGAAAGGGAGGCGATTAAAAATCCACTGCAACCAAGGTTGATTGACCTTGGCACGGTAAGCTAAGTATTTTGTGTCGTCAGTACAGAGCGTATCGCCATGTAATACCACAACTTTCTTCCCATACAGATCAATAACGGTTTGCTCATGTAATAGCGTGACGCCTGTATCACGACAAAAACGCTTGCCGAGTAAAAAATCACGATTGCCTTGCAGAAAAAAGCACGGTACGCCTGAGTTGGTCAATTGCTTAAACTCATGGCGAATAGATTGAGCAAAATCAGAGGGGTCATCATCGCCGATCCAGAACTCAAATAAATCACCGAGCACATACAAGGCATCAGCGTGTACCGCTTCATGACGCATAAACTTGATGAAGCATTCTGTTGTGTCGGGAAGAGAAGGCGAGAGGTGTAAGTCGGATATAAATAGTGTTGTCATAATTAAAAAGGGGAGAGCCACGCTCTCCCTCACCGTTACTCGTGAATTGTTGTGCTGGTAATAAGCACTTCTTCTAGAGGGACATCTTGGTGCATACCCATAGAGCCAGTGCTAACGCCTTTGATTTTTTCTACGATATCTAGACCTTCAACAACTTCAGCAAAAACGCAGTAACCCCAACCATCAAGACTCTCTGAACGGAAGTCTAGGAACTTGTTGTCGTTTACGTTGATGAAAAACTGAGAGCTAGCAGAATGTGGTTCCATCGTACGAGCCATTGCTAATGTACCTACCTTGTTGCTTAGGCCATTGTTTGCTTCATTTTTGATAGTTGCACGTGTTGTTTTTTCTTTTAGGCCAGACGTCATACCGCCGCCTTGAATCATGAAACCATCGATAACACGGTGGAACAAAGTGTTGTCGTAAAAACCATCACGGCAGTACTGTAAGAAGTTTGCACTTGTTTCTGGTGCTTTCTCTTCGTTTAATTGAACCTTGATGTCGCCGAAATTAGTATGAAGGGTGATCATGATGAATACCTATTCTTGTGTTTTTATGTTGAAACCACGATTCTAGCTTAACTGAGGTGACAAGCAAACGGGCAAATACACAGATCCGTCACTCAGCGCGTGGTTTTTGTTCGATATTGCTGATATCGAGGTTTGATGACGACAATTTGAGAGTTTTCTTTGTTTAAGCCTCCATTCTGGTGAGGTTTATGGTTATAATCGCTGACACTTTTAAACGTAATTATCCAGATAGAGATCATGTTAAAAATATACAACACACTGACGAGACAAAAAGAGGAATTCAAACCTATTCATGCTGGCAAAGTTGGTATGTATGTCTGTGGGGTCACTATTTACGATCTCTGTCATATTGGTCACGGCCGTACGTTTGTATCTTTTGACGTCGTCTCTCGTTATCTTCGATATGTTGGTTACGATCTCACATTCGTACGAAACATTACCGATATTGACGATAAAATCATCAAGCGTGCTAATGAAAACGGTGAGACTTGTGACTCATTGACTGAGCGTCTAATCGGTGAAATGCATGCAGATTTTGATGCGCTAAATATGAAACGCCCGGACATCGAGCCTCGTGCGACCCAGTTTATTGAAGAAATTGTGGCACTTGTCGAGCGTCTTATTGAGCGTGGCTTTGCTTATGTTGCCGCTAATGGTGATGTGATGTTTGAAGTCGGTAAGTTTGACGATTATGGTCGCTTGTCTAAGCAAGACCTCGAGCAGCTTCAAGCTGGTGCTCGTGTCGACATCGAAACAGCAAAGCGCAGCCCGTTGGACTTCGTACTATGGAAAATGTCTAAGCCAGGTGAGCCTACATGGGAATCGCCTTGGGGTCCTGGCCGTCCGGGTTGGCACATTGAGTGTTCAGCAATGAACTCTTCTATCTTGGGCGATCACTTCGATATCCATGGCGGCGGCTCAGATCTACAGTTCCCGCATCATGAAAATGAGATTGCTCAATCTTGCTGTGCCCATGACACACCATATGTGAATACATGGATGCACAGTGGCATGGTGATGATCGACAAAGAAAAAATGTCGAAGTCATTGGGCAACTTCTTTACTATTCGTGATGTGTTGTCACACTACGATGCAGAGACAGTACGTTACTTCCTGATGTCTGGTCACTACCGCAGTCAACTGAACTACAGTGAAGATAATCTCAACATGGCAAGAGCGGCGTTAGAGCGTTTATACACGTCATTACGTGGCTTAGATGCGGATGCGGATGCGGAACCTACGGGCGGCGAAGAGTACGTGACTCGATACACTACGGCTATGAATGATGACTTCAATACGCCAGAAGCTTACTCTGTATTGTTCGATATGGCTCGAGAAATCAATCGTTTGAAAACCGTCGATGTTGAGCAAGCGAGCCAACTGGGTGCTGTGATGCGAGAATTGGCAGACATCATCGGTATTTTACATCAAGATCCTGAAGCGTTCCTGAAAGGCGATGCTGGCGATGATGATGAAGTGGCTGAGATTGAAGCGCTGATTAAGCTTCGTAACGATTCTCGCGCGTCAAAAGATTGGGCTAATGCTGATTTAGCTCGTAACAAATTGACGGAGATGGGTATTGTTCTTGAAGATGGCGCCGCAGGTACAACATGGCGTCGTAAATAACTCGTCAGTGTTTTGAACGAAACGTAAATTATAACTAGCCCTTGCCTGACAAGGGCTTATTTTTAAGTTTAGATGTGGTGTAACATTTTGGCTCAGATGTATTTTTATTACTCAGCAATGAACGCGGGTAAGTCTACAACTCTTCTTCAGTCTTCGTTTAACTATCAAGAACGAGGAATGACCCCACTTATCTTTACCGCTGCGTTGGATGATCGCTACGGTGTGGGCAAGGTAAGCTCCCGAATTGGCTTACAGTCTGATGCTCAACTATTTCGCCCGGACACCGACCTCTATGATGTGATCGCAACGCTTCACGCTGAAAATCCACGCCACTGTATTTTAGTGGATGAATGTCAGTTTCTTTCTAAGCAACAGGTCTATCAACTGACGGAAGTTGTAGATAAGCTACGCATCCCAGTACTGTGTTACGGGCTAAGAACCGATTTCTTAGGTGAGCTGTTTGAAGGAAGTCGATACTTACTTGCTTGGGCAGATAAACTGGTTGAGCTTAAAACTATTTGTCATTGTGGCCGTAAAGCAAATATGGTGATTCGTACAGACGAAAATGGTGTAGCGATTGCACAAGGTGATCAGGTTGCGATCGGTGGCAATGATCAATATGTCTCAGCGTGTCGTCAGCACTACAAAGAGGCGCTGGGTAAGTAGTACTTCATCAACAAGTTATGGTGTGAAAAAGGAAGCGAAGGCTTCCTTTTTTTGTCCCGACAATATTACTGTATAGCTAATTTTAGCTATAGCGCATCCAACACATGCTGGTATTTAAAGTGATAGCCCAGTCGTTGCAGTTTCTCGCTGGATATGGTTTTCCCCGGCTCGGAGTTGACCAAATTGAGAGACGTATCGAGTCCTGCAGAGCGAAGCGCCGCTCGGTAAAAGGTGACTTTGTCACAGGTAGTGGGTGTTGTGGCATTGACGACACCAGAGTGGATGTTTTCCAGCGAAAAGATGATGGCATGAATGGCATCATCAAGGTGTAGCATATTAGCCGAAGCTTGATCACTGACCGATTTCAGTTTTGAAGCAAACCGAGAAGGATGACGTTGTGGGCCAAACAAGCCACTGCAACGGAGGATGGCATAGTCCAATGTTGAGTTTCTAACGTGCTCTTCTGCCGTCAACATGATGATGGATTTCGCGGTAAAGTCTTCTCGTCCACGAGCGATAGGCAGTCTTGCCATATCTTCTGTCATGAGCTCAGCAGTCTCTGGATAGACCGTCGTTGAGCTGATCATCATGATCTTATCTACCTCTAAGCGCTTGGCTACTTGGCAGAGTTGGTTCCACTGGGACGCATAGCGAGCGCCGCCACCTTGCCGAAAGCCAGGGGGAAAGCAGCCAATGATGGTGGTAATTTGTTTGTTGACGAGTTGGTTAGTCAACGCAAGCTCGTCACTCTCGTCTCGAAGCGTGTTGAGGTCTAAGCACAAATTGTCGATGCCGTTTTCCGCAAGGGCTTCACAACCTTGTTGAGAGGTTCGGGTCGCAGTGACTGGGTATCCACGGCTAATTAAGGCTTTGCTAAGTGGGAGACCTAGCCAGCCAGCCCCCACAATGAGTATGTGATTTCCATTCATATTAAACGTCCTCGAAGCGATGTCGCAGCAGCTCTCGTAATTTTTTATGACCCGCGTCTTTGCTTTTACCAGAGTGTTGGATCAAGTCTATATTGGTGATTGCTGATATTTTTTCAAATTCTATAGGAACTTGAACTAACGTGCCTTTCTCAAGTGCAGCTTTTGCCATGTAGGAGGGGGCATAGGTCCAGCCAAATCCTTCTAAACACCATTCCATAATCATAGCGTAGCTATCTGAATACCAAACATCTGGGCTTAATATTTGATGAAAGCTGCTTTTTTGGGCGTTTCTTGCGCTCACGACGAGCTGTCTATGTAAGCTTAACATTTCAATATGAGGTGTCACGCTTTGGGCAAGTGGGTGTGACGCCGCAACAAAGATATCGAACTCAAACGCGCCTATATGTTCAAAATCTAAAGAAAATGGAATAGTGTGTTCGCCGTATACGAGACCAGACGTTGCGCGGCCAGACTGCACCATTTCAATTATATCGACACTGGAGGCAAGTAAGCATTCAAGTTGCAGAGTCGGGAATTCTTGTGACAGCGCTTTTAAGATTGGAGAGATGCGTTCTAGTGGAATGCCTTCGTCAACGGCGAGAATAATGGGTTGGATATCTGTGAGCGTCAAACTTCCGACCAGTTCTGATAATCGATGATGTTGAATCATTGTCGCTTTGGCGTAGGGGAGAAGTTTCGCTCCTGCTTCCGTTAGAATTGGGTAGCGCTTGCTACGGTCAAACACTTCCACGCCACAATCAATCTCAAGGTTCATTATGTTTTGGCTTATCGCTGACTGCACTTTACCCAGCTTCCGAGCCGCAGCAGAAAAGGAACCAGTGTCCACAGTAGTAATAAACGCTTCTATTTGCTCGATACTTAACATATCAGTTTCCCTGATGGTATCTCGTTATTAAGTGAGGTTAGAATAGTGGATAATCACCATGTTGGTAATGTTTATTGTTGATTTGTTAGGTTATCCATATGAATAATAAAGAAAGAATCTTCCACGCTATTGCTTTTGAGGTGCTAGCACTTGCTATCATTGTCCCTGTTGTTTCTTTTGCAACGGGTAGTCAGTCTTTGTCATTAATGATCGTTGGTGTTGGCATGAGTCTATTTACGGTCATTTGGAATTATGTGTATAACATTCAGTTCGATAAATGGGTGTCAGGTGCGCGAAGTGAGCGTTCGATACTCGTGAGAGCGGTGCATGCTATTGGTTTTGAAGCGGGTCTCATCTTGTTTACTATTCCCGCCATTGCGTGGTTTTTGCAGGTTTCGTTATGGATGGCTCTGCTGATAGAAGCGGGGTTTTTAGTCTTTTTCTTCTTCTATACGACGATATTCAATTGGGCGTATGATAAATATCAGCCATATCAACGTTGGTGGGGCAGTGTTAATAGTTAATAGTTAATAGTAGTACTAGCCGCAGCACTTAAAACGAATCCGTCTCCGTATTGAAGAGTACGTGAGAGTGCTCGTCGATAAGGCGGAGTTATCTGCCGCCTTATCAGGAAAAGCATTAGAACTAAAGGTTAGCGTTCAATACACGCAAGATTTTATCGGCATGTTCTGCCACTTCAATTCCCTCGCTCGTTAAATAGCCACCGTCAGGCATGGTACATAGTCCTTTAGCATAAAGCTGTTGGACTGCTTTTTGCATCTCTTCGTTGGCGTCGGTATGAACTTTGATTCCAGTAGCTGAACTGCTTAAGTCAAATTGCAGTAGCAAGTTCATTTCGGCAAGGTGTTCTAACGTTAATTTCATAGCTGTGCCTTTTCATTTAGATAGTCCGATCAACATAGAGTGATTTGGGCATAATGACAATCAGATAGTGAATATTTTGTTAGATGACCCCGTGTTCTCTATGTATTCTGTAAGATTTTTACTCTAAGTGGATGAATTGTAACCATTTGAATGTATAAGTCATGTCTTTTACTTTCGAGTTTGCATATAGTGAGTGAAGATCCATAATTATTATGATTTTAGTTGGCTAGGTAAGCTGCGGCTACCTAGTTGTTAAAGGAGCGAAAATGTCTACGCGCAAAGCGGTTGTGGTACTCATGTGTGTTTTGGGCATTACTTCTTGTGCATCAACCCCTACGGCGGTTGAGCGAGATCCAAATCTGAGCCCTGAACAGATTCAGCAAGCACAAAATCAAGTCTATCAAGACGTATTAAAAACGCATTCGATGTGGGCAAGTCAGTTGGAAGATGCTGAGTCATTAAGGATCTATGCACCGGAAAATTATCGCGACATGATGTCTTCGTGGAAAGATGCGCATGAGCTGTTTATTGAAATGAGAAAAGATCCGTCTCAAGTTGATGTGAAGCATTCCGTCTTTTCCAGCGAAACATACGCGATTGCGTTTCGAGATCGCATTAATAGCGTGGAGTATAACTTTACCGCGATCCAACGTTTAAAAAAGCAGGCCGATGAGTTGCTTGAGCCAGCAATGACCCAGATGGCCTACTTAAGAAAAATAGAGGCAGCAAAGTATTTCCGCCACGCGACGACCAGTGTGACGCGCGAATATGAGCGTTTGTTTGAATACCTAGTTGTGTCAGAAGTGGATCGGGCGGAAAGTTATCAGGCCATATTTCTGGAGAAATCGATGGCACTTGAAGTTCGTGTGATCGATGCGATATACGTGGAACCATTGGCGCAAAAGTTATCCTCGTTGTCTAAGGCTAGGTATAATGTGATGGCACCGATTAGCTTTAGCTATGTTGAGCAGGGCATTTTGGAATTACGTCAATTTGTGAGCCAATCACCACGCGATTTTGAAACCATTGAACATGATGTGGATAGCATTAATTTCCAGTTTCGAAGATTGGAGGCCATTGTCTCCGAGGTGACAAAGTTGTCTAATGTTGAAAAGTCCAATTTTGAACCGTTAGTGTTGGATGCCGAATCACGTCTTCATAAAATATCCATTGCCGCGAAAGGCAATGACTACCGAGATCAGGATCTTACATCGCAATCAGAGCGAATTGCGCACGACGTTGAGATGCTAAATAAAGCCGATCAGTCCATTGCTTTACGCAAAGAGAACGCGTTGCTTAAGCAAAAACTGGCGCTGCTGGAAATGCAGCGTGGAGATGTTCAGAGCGCAAATGATCAAGTGGTGTCTGACGCGATGGATAAAGCCGCCAATAATCGAGCTGAAATTGAAAATCTGAAGAAGCTCGTTAGTGCGTTGCAAGAGCAAGCGGCGGACTGACCGTTTTATGCGGATAGCAACATGCTGATATAAGGTCAGAGCGACCTAAAGAGCACTGCCAATAGGCGGTGTTTTTTTTGAGAAAGTTCAGGTGAAAAATAAGGGTGCAAAAATGTGGACTACCTACTTTGTAGTTGTTTTTTAAGTAATTTTTTTACAATTCACCATAGTCGAGCAATATATATTGATAATGAGTGAAAATGTCACTTGCCATATCTATTGATTGGGAGCATTATCCGCCACCACCAAATTGTTACTAAACATGTATTGAGAAAATGGAAATGAACCAGTTCGATGCTTTGTTGCCACCACAAATGGCAGAGCGTGCCGCTGAAGCGGGTGTAGGTAAAGCGACGAAAGATCCAATGAAATCCTTTTTACTTGCTATCACGGCAGGTTTACACATTGGTATCGCTTTTATTTTTTATACCACCATCACTACCGGCGCAGATGATTTACCTTGGGGTTTAACCCGTTTCTTGGGTGGATTAGCGTTTAGTCTTGGCCTAGTACTTGTGATCATTACAGGTGGCGAATTGTTCACCAGTTCAGTATTGACGCTGGTCGCCAGAGCAAGCGGTAAGATCACTTGGGGTGCGTTATTTAAGAACTGGGCTGTGGTCTATTTTGGCAATATGCTAGGTGCGTTGTTTCTAGTTGCGATAATGCTTACCGCTAAGCAATATCTATTTGATGCAGGGCAGGTTGGCCTTAATACCATGCAAATTGCTCAGCATAAACTGCATCATGGGTTTTGGCAGGCCGTCGCGTTAGGCATTATGTGTAATGTCTTGGTTTGTGTTGCGGTGTGGATGACGTTTAGTGGCAGAACGTTGACAGACAAGATCATTGTGATGGTATTGCCGGTTGCTATGTTTGTATCTGCAGGGTTTGAACACTGTATCGCTAATATGTTTCAAGTTCCGATGGCGATTGGAATTAAGGTTTTTGCTCCGGCTGAATTTTGGCAAAACATCGGTGCGACGCCCGCAGACTTTGTTGACTTAAATTTGTTGGCATTTATCACTAATAACCTCATCCCCGTGACCTTGGGTAATATTATCGGTGGTGGTATTTTTGTAGGAATGCTGTACTGGTTAATTTATTTGCGCGATTAAGTCAGGCACCTCCTGTCTTCTGTGCGGCGTTGTGCTCACATTCTAGTCGTGCCCTAACAGCTAACGAATAAAGCGCCTTCAGGGCGCTTTATTCGTTTAAAACTGTCGACCCCCGTTTCTTGTGGTGCCTGATTACTATCACAGTGACGGCTAGAACCATGGTGGTGGCACGTCGGGGGACGTTACGTTAAACGTGTTTGATGACAACTCACAAGGCGGAGCTGAATGGCAAATGGTCAACGCTTCTGGCGTGCAAATCAACCAGTTTTTCCCACTATCCTGAATCAAAGCAGCATCGTGCTCTGTGCTGACTTTATGCGTTATCCAATTAAGTTCACTTTCCATATGCTTGCCCTCATCTTTGTTGGCATCGATTTTTCGTGAGATGGTTTACGTTGGTGAAGTGCTAATCAAATTACTCACTGCGTATGACGAACTGATGAACGTGACAGGCTCGCGTTATTTTTCGTTGATTGAGAAAAGTGATAATAACTCAGTAACTTGGTTATCCACATATCCTGTGGATAACCAAGTTCAAAGTAGGTGTGTAACATGATTTAGAGATATTTTTTACCCGTGCGAAGCGTCATTGTAATGCAAACTTCGAGGGCGGAATCGTGTTCCTCGCTATCGAAAGCAGTGTAAACGAAATGGAATATTTTGAAGCGCTTTGATAGATCAACACCATTATTCAGCGAGTATCACTTTGCGGTAAGGCATAAGGCTTGCCCGCAGGGCTAAAACTTCGTCGGACAATGAGGTTTAAATTAATGGTGATAGAAACACTCATCATGACAAAAATGGCGAGCATGATCAGCAATTGGTACTTAATGGCAACAAGGGGACTTGCACCGCCTAAAATCTGACCAGTCATCATGCCGGGCAGTGATACCAATCCTGTTGTCGCAATGGTTGCGAGAATGGGTGCTAGTGATTTTTGTAGGGCAAGGCGCACAAACGGTAGTGTGGCTAATGGGACGGGGGCGCCTAACGAAATTGCGGCTTCGTACTCCGTCCAGCGATCCTGTAATGCCCCATAAAAGTTTTGCAATGCGACAATGTTCCCACTGAGACTGTTGCCAAGTAGCATACCCGCAAGAGGGATAACGTATTGAGCGCTATAAGCAGGGACTGGTTGGATGATCACTACACATAATACTGTGACGATAGGCAACAAACCAATCAACAGTGATAGGACGGTATAGGGGAGTAATGACTTCTTAGGCAATCGGGCTTTGCTTAGAATCGCACTGCCACCAACGACGACCATCACAGTTAACCAAATCACATTAACAATAACGTTGTCCAAATAGAACAAATATTCAAGATACAGGCCCACGAGAGCGAGCTGTACTGTCATTCGAAGAATACTGATACAAGCATCTTTGTTTAAGTCGAGCTTATAATATCGGCTTATCAAAAAGGGAATGGATAACGTTGTCGAAAATCCGAGTAATTGCCACCAAGTGATATCAATGACGTCCTGCATAATCACTATTTTCATCGAAGAAGTAATGGCCATATTTTACGGGAATATTGGAAATCACACACTGATTTTTGGCGGTTTTTACTGTCTCTTGTTAACGGTGATGTAACATTTCGACACGATGGTGCTTATCATTTGATGAATTTCCGTCCGATTCTAGCACGGATAATTCACTGAAATGTTGCATAAATGCGATCTTGTTTACATACTTGTACAGGTATTATTTCTTCACATCTATTAACATTTTTATATATCAGCATTTAATTAATAACAAGTCAGGGTGACCTCAAAAAAGTGTTGATTAACAAGGGTTGAGAGGTCGGAATTGGTTGAACCACACATACAGTATGGTTTAGCATTTTCCTTAGAATAGTTTCAATAATTGATTTATTCATAAGAGTAAATCGCAGCTTTAACACGATACAAAATAGGCAAATGTATGAGTGATGTTAACAAAGTTGAGAGCACAGAAAAACATGGTATGGAATGGAAGTCTTTCTTTTTCATCTGCGCAGTTTTCTTTCCTCTCTTGAGTGTGGCGATCGTAGGCGGTTACGGTTTTACAGTGTGGATGCTTCAGATCTTCGTATTTGGACCTCCAGGTGTTCACGGTTAATAAACCGTCATTCAATCAATTACGAGTTTCGAGAGAGTAAGTCATGAAATCCTTTTTAATCAAGCTTTGGCGCACCATCAGCAGACCCGCAGTTCACATCAGTTTAGGTGTTCTTACCGCTGGTGGTTTTATTGCGGGCGTCATCTTTTGGGGCGGCTTTAACACCGCGTTAGAAGCAACGAACACTGAAGAGTTCTGTATTAGTTGTCACACAATGAGTGAAAACGTCTACGTGGAGCTTCAGGAAACCGTTCACTGGAAAAATGATTCCGGTGTTCGTGCAACGTGTCCAGATTGTCACGTACCCCATAACTGGACAGATAAAATTGCACGTAAAATGCAAGCTTCCAAGGAAGTATTCGCGCAGATTTTTGGTGATTTAGATACGCCAGAGAAATTTGAGGCCCGTCGTCTCGAACTTGCTCGCCATGAGTGGGATCGTTTCTCGGCGAACAAATCATTAGAATGTAAGAACTGTCACGCTTATGAGTCAATGGACTTTGAGCAAATGTCTCCGACTGCGCGTATTCAAATGACATCAGCAGCAGAACGTGATCAAAGTTGTGTTGATTGTCATAAAGGTATTGCCCACCACTTACCAAAAGATATGGCCAGTGCAAGCGGCATTGTTGGCGACTTAGAGCAAGTAGCAAGCAGTACGTCTTACTCTAAAGGGAACGACGTGGTATCCATTCGTCACTTACCACTTTATACCGATGCGACAGCGGCAACAGAAGCTGGCTTGTTGAGTCCGGCAAGTGAAGTGGCAATCGTTGATGATAAAGGCGATATGATTGAAGTTAAAATTGATGGCTGGCGTAAAGCGAAAGGCTTTGGTCGTGTTATTCAAGAAGACTTTGGTATGAACATATCAACCGCTATTTTGACCAAAGAAGTCTCACAAAGCTCGGATGTTATTGTTGGTGAGAAGAAAGAAGATGAGCTGACAGGCCTTCCTTGGGAACAAGTTTCAGTCAACCTATGGATGAAAAAAGAATCCATGCTGCCTGACTACACGCCAATTTGGAACGCGGCAGGTGAAGCGTATCAAACCAACTGCTCAACATGTCATACACAGCCTGATGTTGCACACTTTAGTGCTAACGGTTGGGTAGGTATGCTAGACGGTATGATCGCATTTGTGAACTTCGATAAAGACACTGAGGCGCTAGTGCTTAAGTATCTACAGAAGCATTCATCAGACTTTTCTGAAGGTCACCACTAATAGACGTTAATTGGAGTAGAAAAATGGCAATTACACGAAGAAGCTTCCTTAAAGGTGTGGCAGGTACAAGTGCGGCATCTCTAATCGGCCCAAGCTTGTTAGCTTCGGCGTCTGCTAGTGCAGCAGAGACAGAAGGGACCTGGAAAATATCTGGCTCACACTGGGGTGCGTTTCGCGCCCGAGTGTGGGGTGGTAAAGTACAAGAAATTAAGCCATTCGAAGTCGATAAGCATCCGACTGATATGCTAAATGGCATTAAAGGTATCATCTATAGCCCGTCACGAGTGCGTTACCCAATGGTACGTCTAGACTGGTTAAAGAAACATAAATACGCAGCCGAGACACGCGGTAACAACCGTTTTGTTCGTGTGACATGGGATGAAGCGCTTGATCTTTTCTATCGTGAGTTAGAAACCATTCAGAAAGACTATGGTCCATGGGCTTTGCACACCGGTCAAACGGGCTGGCGTCAAACGGGTCAGTTCCATAGTTGCACCAACCATATGCAGCGCGCGATGGGGCTTCATGGTTACTCAGTTAAGAAAGTGGGAGACTACTCAACGGGTGCTGGACAAACTATTCTACCGTATGTACTTGGTTCAACCGAAGTGTATGCGCAAGGTACGTCTTGGGATTTGATTTTAGAGAATAGTGACAACATTATTCTATGGGGTAATGATCCCGTTAAAAACCTACAAGTAGGTTGGACATGTGAAACCCACCAGTCTTATGCGTATCTAGAGCAATTAAAAGACAAAGTTGCGAACAAGGAGATCAATGTTGTTTCTGTTGATCCAGTTCGTAATAAAACCGCTCGCTATTTAGACAATGAACAACGATACATCAATCCGCAAACTGATGTACCGTTCATGCTGGGTGTTGCTCACGTTCTTTACAATGAAAACCTTTACGACAAGAAGTTTATCGACACTTACTGTTTAGGTTTCGAAGACTTTATTGGTTATGTTCAGGGTAAAACCAAAGATAACGTTGAGAAAACGCCGGAATGGGCGTCGGAAATCTGCGGGGTAAGCCCAGAAGAAATCCGTAAATTTGCTCGTATGTTGGTGAATGGTCGCACTCAGATCATGGTGGGTTGGAGTGTCCAGCGCCAAGAGCACGGTGAGCAACCATACTGGATGTGCGCAGTACTTGCGGCAATGATTGGTCAAATTGGTTTGCCAGGTGGTGGTATTTCCTACGGCCACCATTATTCTGGTATCGGCGTACCGGCGACCGGATTTGCGGCCCCGGGTTCATTCCCATTGAACATTGACCAAGGGCAGAAGCCTAAATACACCAATCAAGACTTTAATGGTTATAGTCGCGTGATTCCGGTTGCTCGTTGGGTAGATAGCCTTCTAGAGCCAGGTAAAAAGATTAAATCGAACGGTTCAACGGTGACGTTGCCGAACCTAAAAATGATGGTATTTAGTGGTAATAACCCTTGGCACCATCATCAAGACCGTAACAGAATGCACAAAGCCTTTAGGTCTTTGCATACCGTTGTGGCGATTGATTTCGCTTGGACGGCCACATGTCGTCAGTCTGATATCGTACTACCTGCATGTACGCAGTATGAGCGTAATGATATCGATGGTTACGGTGCGTACTCTGGTCGTGGCCTAGTGGCGATGAATAAGCTTGTAGACCCTATGTTCCAGTCTAAATCTGACTTCGAGATCATGGCGAATCTGACTCGTCGTTGGGGCCGTTATGAAGACTACACTCGCGGTATGTCGGAAATGGAGTGGGTTAAATCACTCTATGATGGCTGTAGAGAAGCAAACAAAGGTAAGTTTGAGATGCCTGAGTTTGACGAATTCTGGGAGAAAGGTTATCTAGACTTCGGTACAGGTAAGTCTTGGGTTCGTCATGCTGATTTCCGTGAAGATCCAGAGATTAATGCTTTAGGCACACCGTCTGGTTTTATTGAAATTACGAGCCGTACGCTTGGTAACATGGGCTACGAGCACTGCCAAGAGCACCCAATGTGGTTTGAAAAATCTGAGCGTTCACACGGTGGACCAGGCTCAAAAGCGCATCCATATTGGCTACAGTCTTGTCACCCAGACAAGCGTTTGCACTCGCAAATGTGTGAGTCGGAAGAGTTCCGCGCAACGTATACGGTGCAAGGACGTGAACCAATTTACATTAACCCTAAAGATGCAAAAACAAAAGGCATCAAAGATGGTGACTTGGTTCGAGTCTTTAATGACCGCGGACAATTACTTGCAGGTGCAGTCTTAACGGATAGCTACGCCCCAGGCGTTGTCAGAATCGAAGAAGGCGCATGGTACGGTCCAATTGATAACAAGATTGGCGCGTTAGATACGTATGGCGATCCAAATACATTGACGCAGGATATTCCAACATCTGAATTAGCGCAGGCAACGTCAGCGAATACCTGTTTGGTGAGTTTTGAGAAGTTCACAGGTAAAGTACCACCAGTAACCGCGTTCGGTGGACCGATCGAAGTCATCTAGTGAGAATTTAACCGTACAGAGTTTTAAGTAGTACACAAAACCCATTCATTTGAATGGGTTTTTTTTTGTCTCGGAATATACTAATTAAGTAATCTATTAACTAGGTCGAGGACGTATGACCGAATATATTCCATTCTCAAAAGAGGTTGATGCACTGGCTATCAACCCTAACATCAGTATTACTAAGTGCAATGGCGAGCTCTATTTTGAATACACGAGCTTAAATTTTGAACCGTTAGCTTCTCGTACTGCATTAACTCGATTTGAGAACCAAGTTGAATCTGATGCCATGTTACTGGGCGATGGTTTCCAAATGCTGTGCCAGACATCAGGAACGGTGAATCAACTCGTTGATATCGGTCGATGTCCGGATAATAGTGCAAGCTACCGGATTTATGATGAAGATGCGCCCAAGCGTTTTTATAACTACCTAGTTATTGAGCAATCTTCTGGATTTACACTGTTTGGCTTTACATCCTGCCATCGTTTTTCTGGTTATTTTGAGTTGCATACTACAACTCAAGGTATTGATGTTTTAGCGTTTATTGATGGAGAGGACAGTGCGCCTCAATCTTGGGAAAGTAATCAGTTAGAGTCGCTGGTGGTATTACATAGCGATACTATGGATTCAGTGTTTAGTCAGTTTGCAGACATCATCGCGAGCCACCACCCTGCTAAAGTCGGTGTGTCTCAGCCAAGCCCAATAGGCTGGTGCTCTTGGTACGCATACTATGCTGATGTTGATCGCCAAAATGTGCTTGATAATGTTCAGGTGATGGAACAAGAACAAGAGATGCTTGAGTGGGTGCTACTTGACGACGGTTATCAAGCCTTTATGGGCGACTGGCTAACACCATCGGATAAGTTTGAAGGTGGCGTAAAAGCGCTTATTGAGAGCATTCGCTCCAAAGGCAAGAAACCTGCAATTTGGATCGCTCCTTTTATTGCTCAGGCTGAATCAGAGATTTTCCAGCAACATCCAGATTGGTTTCTCAAGCATTCTGATGATACGGCATTGAAAGCAGAAGATGTGACATATGGCGGCTGGCGGTGCACGCCTTGGTATATCTTAGATTGTTCTAACCCAGAAGTCTTAGCGCACCTTACTCACGTCGTCAAAACCATGCGAGAAGAGTGGGGGATTGAGCTATTTAAGCTTGATGCTAACTATTGGGGGACATTAAAAGGTCAACGCTATCGTCCAGGTGTGACTGGTGTCGAGGCGTATCGATTAGGTATGCAAGCTATTACTGAAGGTGCTGGAGAGGCGCTAGTTTTAGGCTGTAATGCGCCGATGTGGCCATCCTTAGGTTTAGTTGACGCGATGCGTGTCTCTGATGATGTGGAGCGTGATGCGCATCGTTTTGAGCAAATAGCGAAAGAAACGTTTTTGCGTAGCTGGCAGCATCAACGTTTATGGTTGATCGATCCAGATTGTGTGACGTTGACGTCTTTACCTAATCAGGGTGCCGATCGTTCAAGCTATGAGTTTCACCGTAATGTGCTGTTAGCATCAGGTGGCGTATTGTTGTCTGGTGATCCATTGCCGGAATTGACGCCCTTTGCAAAAGAAACGCTCGAGAGCTTAGTTACTCGGCAAAAACAAACCAATAACACGTCGGTGTTTCAATCATTGACGATGAATCACTCGATGTTAAAGCTAACCGAACAGCGCCGTCTTCACTGCTTATTTCAGTACACAGAAGACGGGACTGACTATACATTGGCATCCGAGTATCCATGTGATTGGTTTGATTTTTGGACCCGAGAGAAGTTAAATCAAGAACCAAGCCATATTCATGTTATCACGCTAAATCATGCTCGTGAGAGCCGAGCTGTTGTCGCGGTTTTTTCGAGCGAAGAGTACTAAATCTGTTGGAGAGCCTAAATCTTTTGGAGAATATAGATCTATTAGAGAACCTAAGTCTTAAACGGCTTTAGACCTACATAACTTTACGCTCCTATAACTTAAGCTCCTATAATTTAAGCTCCACATAACGTTAGCTCTCAAATAACCAGTAGTAACTGTAGCCCACGATAAGTGCCGGCAATGCAGAATAGACCGTGGCCACCAACGCAGCTTTGGGGGCCATTGCTATTGCAGGGAATAGCGCATCGCCATCGTTTGAAATTGCATTGGAAAGCTGGGTGGACATGGGTACGGCGCCAGTGAGATATAGACTGGTAATGAGGATCTGAGGGCCGCAGCCAGGGAGTAGGCCGACTAGCATACCTAGTAAAGGCATATAGACACCCCAACCGCTAAGCGAGTGGCTAAGGTCAATGTGCGAGAAATGAAGTGTAATTTCGAAAGCTAAGAAGGCCACAATCACCCAAGCGCTAACAAAGTGAGTATCTTGAGCCGCTTTTTGCATCGGGTGTGAGGTAGACCATTTTTTATCTTCACCGACAGTGCTCTCATAATCCACGATTTCTTTGGTAAATGCCCATAGCGACATCGTGATTACCGCTAAAATCGCACCAAGCCATTCGATCGTTAGTGGTTTTAAACCAAGAAGTTCGTTCACATCTACTTGGAAAGACATGGTAAATGCAACAGCCAGCGACGGAATGATTAACCATTTCCAAAATAATCCTTGAAGGTTGATCGCCATTGTTTGAACCGGACTGCTTTGGAAGGGATGGTTTTGGAGGGGTGCATCTTCATTCTTGCTACAACGACATTGAGTATCAAAAGTCGATGATTGTTCTATTGGCATCGCTTGCGTATCGCTCAACGTGCGGGCTGATTTAGGTGTAAGCGTTTGCACAAATTCAGTTAATTTAGGGCGAAGGAAATCGGGCTTGTGAATGGCATTAACGATAAGTCCCGTCACGATCCCTACCACGACACCGACTGCAATTAACCCAAATCCGATGCTTGGTTTA
This sequence comes from Vibrio qingdaonensis, assembly GCF_026191675.1. Classification (GTDB taxonomy): domain Bacteria; phylum Pseudomonadota; class Gammaproteobacteria; order Enterobacterales; family Vibrionaceae; genus Vibrio; species Vibrio qingdaonensis. The sequence goes on from NZ_JAKRRY010000002.1 coordinate 274,046, forward strand.
CTTGCTAAAATCAAAAACGCAGCGTCTCCCATCGTTGCGGTCAAAACAGCAACCACGGAGCCAAAGCCAACTTTACCCGACACAAATTGTGTGGTGACGATGATAGCGCCGCCACAGCCAGGTAATGCGCCTAATAATGATGAGAATACGACTTGGTGACTGGCTGAGTGTTGGTAGAGTTCTACAAGCGCGTTTTTTTGAGAGAGCAATCTAGAGATATAATGATAAACGGCGAGTGTGAAAACGACATAACAAGATACCGCCCAATAGGCGTCTGAAAGCGCCGTAACCGCAATGAGGCTAGTAGGTTTACTGATTAGTAGCGCAACCATAGTTATGGGTAGTAACAGACGTTTATACGCAGGTTTGAATTGTGATAAAGACAACCCATATAAGCCACGAATTCTTCTAGTTTGTTCCATATAGTGCACTAATGTAAATGAGAGTCGTTCTCATTGTGCAATATTGATAATGATTATCAATATTGTTTTTGGTGTTTTATCGGTCAAGAAATTCACTAAAACCGCTTACAAGCGATGACAAATTCACAAAATCAGGTAAAGTATCGCCCTTATGAGCAGTTGTCGTGGGGCGTACACCCACAAGATCAAACATAGTTAGGAAATATAATGATTCTAGTTGTCGGTCATAAAAACCCGGATAGTGATAGCATTTGTGGTGCACTAGTAGCGACAGAACTACTAAAAGCACGTGGCCTTGAAGCGAAACCTATTCGTCAAGGTGAAATCAATCGTGAAACTCAGCACATTCTTGAAACTGCGGGTGTCGACCAACCTGAACTTCGCACAAGTGTTGCGGGCGAAAAAGTATGGTTAGTGGACTATACCGATCTGGCTCAAGCACCAGATGATATTAATGACGCTGAGATCCTTGGCATTGTTGACCACCACCGTTTAGGTGACGTGATGACAGTGAATCCATTGGAAGCATGGATCTGGCCAGTGGGTTGTACTTGTACTATTTTGTTTAACCTATTCAAAATGGAGCAAGCTGAGATTACTCGTCCACTTGCTATCCTAATGATGTCTGCAATCTTGTCTGATACGGTAGGGTTTGCTTCTCCTACCTGTACGCAAAAAGACAAAGATGCAGTAGAAGAGTTGGCAAAAATTGCGGGTATTACAGACTTAGAGCTGTTCATTAAAGAGCTATTGATTGCAAAAACCAACATTGAAGGTCTTTCAGCAGCAGAGCTGGTTGAAAAAGATCTTAAAGCATACCCATTTAATGGCCGTGACGTTGTGGTTGGCCAAGTTGAGCTTGCAACGTTAGAGCAAGTAGACGGCATGATCGAAGCGCTAGAGCAAGATCTGACTCGTCGTTGTGACGAAGATGCCCTTGCATTCGCGGCAGTGATGCTAACAGACATCACAACAGCACAAACCCGTTTGATTTACAAAGGTGAGTGGGCTGCGAAGCTTGCGAAGCATGAAAAAGACGGCATGTTGATGATGGAAAATACGCTAAGTCGTAAGAAGCAAGGTTGGCCTTGGCTTCAAGGTGAGTTGGTTTAATCACTATCTCACCTGACAAATATGTCGATTAGCTAAGCCCTAGTGTCGTTTGCGTTAGATGGTCATTGACCTATAAACAAATTTAGATGCTAGGGTTTTTTATTAGGTATAACATTGTACCGACAGTGACTCTCTACAAAAGGCATAACATCATGGCATTAGAGCAAAATCAAATCGAAGAAATTGCACGTTACGACGAAGAAAAACGTCTAAAGTACAGCGTGAAGACAATGGTGCAAGAGCGTCAAATCTGGATTCTTACCGACGAGCATGGCTGTGTGATGCTAAATAGTGAAGAAGAAGATTGTGTTCCAGTTTGGCCTAATGAAGAGTTTGCGCTGCAATGGGCAACGGGCGAGTGGTCTGAATGTAAGGCGGAATCTATTTCATTGAACAAATGGCACAGCCGCTGGACAATGGGTCTTGAAGACGATGAACTGGCTGTTGTTGTGTTTCCGAATCAAAATGAAGAAGGGGTAGTGCTCTTCCCTGATGAGTTTGATTTTGAACTGAAGAAACAGGCGTCAAAAGTCCGTTAATCAATAGTCTTATCAATGCAAGCTTGATAAAACAACCATCTTGGTATGCAACTATAGCTGGCTCAGGTAGAATTATCGCCTTGATGTGAATGGATTAAAGTTTGTTATGCCAAGATTTTTACTGTTTTTTTCTTGCTTAGTGATAAGTCCGTTAGGGCTCGCCTCTAACAGCCAAGGATGGGATACCTTTAGCGATATTGGTGCTTATGGATTAGTTGGACTTGCCGCGGGTTTGCCTGCGTATCAAGAAGATTGGGATGGTGTTTGGCAGGCGGGACTCAGTATTGGTTCGGCGTCCGCTATTGGCTTAATTGGTAAGCATACTATTGATGCGCCACGCCCGGATGGCAGCGATAATAAGAGCTTTCCTTCCAATCATACTGCTAATGCTTTTGCTTCAGCCACGACGTTACATATTCGTCATGGTTGGCAAGTCGGTTTACCTGCTTACGGTGTTGCGACGCTCGTTGGTGTTGGACGGGTACAAGCCAATAAACATTATTGGCGTGATGTTGCCGCTGGTGCCGCAATTGGCGTATTCACTGGGTGGCTCTTTACCGATAAGTTGGATCCAAAGGTGCAGCTGCTGCCTTGGGCAACGCCGCATAGCTCAGGCGTGTCGGTCACCTATGTGTGGTAGTCACGTAGCGGGGGTGAAGTGTTGGGTAATGAGACGTTTGGTCACGCTATATCTGTGAGTGGGACATAAAAAAGCTCAGCGTTTGCTGAGCTTTTTATTAGGCAATTTTTGTCACATTCAGCGGAAAAAATTAGTCTCTTTTCCACAGAATATGGCAGAACTTATTGTCCGGGTCTCGGCTAACGAGTAGGCGAGCAAACACATCATCTAGGACGTCATCTTCTTCGTTTACGAGTCCGATACGTACTTCGGCAAAGGTTTCATCAACAGCGAAGCCAACATGTTCAGGCCAATCTTCTCCCGTCTCAACGAGCTCGGCAGCGCCTCGGTCTTCAAATTGCGCCGTAAACAGGATGACATCTGCGGCTTCAAGGTTATCCGGCGCCATCTCTAGGAAGATGTCGTAAGCGGCATCGATGACGTCGTCGTATGAAATCAGTTCAGACATAATATTAAGCTCGGTTCATGTATTTGCGTTCAGCGGTATTGATCACAACGCGATCACCTGTTGCGATGTACTCTGGCACTTGAATAGTTAGGCCAGTAGCAAAACGTGCAGGCTTAGAGCGAGCAGATGCCGATGCACCTTTGATAGATGGGTCCGTTTCTTCAATGACTAACTCTACCGATGATGGTAGTTCTAGACCTGCAGCGTTGCCATTAATCAAGACAACTTGCACACCTTGAGTTTCTTCATTGATGAGTAGGAGGTCATCTTCGATCTCGTTGTGTTTGAAGGTAAATTGAGTGTAGTCTTCATTGTCCATGAAGATGTACTCGTCGCCATCTACGTAAGAAAACGTCACGTTTCTTTTGCTCATTTCAACGGTATCAACAAGTTCATCAGACTTATATCGTTCTTCGATTTTTGAGCCCGTTGCTAAATCAGTACAGCGCAATTTGTAGATTTTTGCTCCGCCACGACCACCAGGAGTGGTAATCTCGATATCTTTGATTAGCAACGTCTTACCATTTGACTCAATCGCAAAACCTTTTTTAAGCTCACTTGCCTTTGGCATGAAATTTTTCCTTCGTTTTAATTAGACAGTCAATTATACGACCGAATGGTTGATTTGCTCAAGAAACAACTGTTCGCAACAGGAAACTTTGCGAAGAATTTATCCTGTGACAAGGATGGCCGAGAAAACGATAGCCTACGTATCGGCTAAGTGAATTGAATCTAGGCAGAGGTGTCAGTAATATGGGGGCATGTTACTTCTTATACGATAGCGCCAGTGCAGCCGATTACCCCTAACTCTTTACCGATCCCACAAGTCACTTATCATACCGCGATAAAGGACTTACTTATGTGCTTAAAAAGTGCGCTTAGGGATGACCTTCATAGTGTCTATATTTATGGTTCTGTTGCTCAGGGTAGGGCGATTGCTGGTGTGTCAGACCTCAATGTGGTGGTCGTGACGCAATCGTCGCTTTCGGCGAGCCAAAAAAAAGTTTTCAATACCATTGATTGGCGATTTCAAAAAAACTTCCCATTTGTTGATGCGGTTTCGATTCGAAGCACCGTCATCAATGATGTCGTGTCTTTAGACGCATTATTTACCTGGGGGTTTTTATTGAAGCAATGCTGCGTATGCGTCCATGGTGATGATCTTGCTGAGTGCTTTGGTGACTATGTCGCAAGTTGGGAAATTGCGAAGCAGTGGAATATGGACATAGGACAATCCGTGCCCATCCTTAGGCACCGTATTGCGGTCGCGAACACGGATAAGGCGCTATTAAAAGCGCAGCGAGAGATGGCTAAAAAGCTACTTCGTGCCGCTTATGGTTTGATCATGCCTAAAACAAAACGATGGTATGATGAGCCGCATCAGTGCGCTCAACAATTTCTTGTCCATTATCCAGAAAAGCGAATAGTAATAGAACGTCTTGAGATTCTGTTGGGACCACGAGTGATCCCCAAACGCTCGGTGGTTGCGTTGTTGGACGACTTTGGTCAGTGGCTAGTCAGCGAGTACAAAAAAACTGAATTTAGAATCGGTTAGCGATATATGAGTGTACCTTGTCTCGACCGCTAAAATAGCCCCATTTGTGGCGCACTAAGATCATCAAAATTCTTGTCGATAAAAGGCAAAATAGCGTCGGCGACGGGCCTCAATTGTTTATCAATGTAATGTTGGTAATCAATGGCTGACAAGCGATAGTCCTTTGGTTCGGGGCCGTTGACGGTAATGAGGTACTCAATACGACCTTTATTCTGGTATTGCAACGGACGCCCTAATTGTTGATTCATTTGGTCTGCCATTCGTGCCGCTCTTACCTGCGGTGGAATATTTTTTACGTATTCATGCAGCCTTCTTCGGAGACGCTTTTGATAGACCAGTTTATGGTCATTATCGCCATTTGCTGTCGATTCTACAGTTGCGCGGATATAATCGTCTGGATCTTGCCCGGTAAAAATCATTTGATAAAGTGTTTGTTGAAACTCTTGCGCGAGCGGTGTCCAATCGGTGCGAGCACTTTCTAATCCTTTAAATATGAGCTTTTCTCCTTCAGAGGTGCGCTGAAGTCCGGCGTAGCGCTTTTTTGACCCGGTCTCTGAGCCGCGTATTGTTGGCATTAAAAATTTGCCGTAATGGGTTTCATACTCTAACTCAAGTATTGAGGTTAGTTGATACTCATCAAGCAAGTGCTGTGTCCACCATTCATTAATGTACGTCACGAGTTGATTGCCAATACCATCAGCCTTGTCGTTGTTATAGCTACCGTTGAGAGAGACAAATATAGAGTCTGTATCCCCATAAATAACCTGATAGCCTTGTTGTTCTATGAGAACCTTTGTTGTTTTCATTATTTCATGTCCACGCATCGTGATAGATGATGCAAGGCGAGTATCGAAGAAGCGGCAACCAGATGAACCTAATACTCCATAAAACGAATTCATGATGATTTTTATAGCTTGAGAAAATGCCTTTTCTTGATTAGCTTTTGCCACGTCACGAGCCTTCCAAAGCTCTTCAATTAAATTTGGAAGAAAATGCTGAGTTCTGTGAAATTGACCGCCGCGAAATCCTGCAATCGCCTGTGAATTATGTCGACCTATCTCTAGCTTTAAGCCTTCAATAAGTCCCATCGGGTCAATTAAAAATGAGCGAATAATCGAAGGGTAAAGGCTTTTAAAATCTAATACTAATACGGAGTCGTAGAGTCCTGGGATCGAGTCCATCACATACCCACCAGGGCTGGCAATCCAGTTTTCAGGGTGAAGGTTTGGAGCCGCATATTGAGCGCGGTGGAGACGAGGGAGATATAGATTGGTGAATGCTGCAACAGAGCCGCCCACACGATCCAATTCCACACCAGTTAGTCGTGTTCGCTCAATGGCGAAGTCGAGTAAATGTGTCGCCTTAAAAATACGGTTTACTAGCACACAGTCTTGCAGGTTGTATTTTGCGAGTGCAGGTTTGTCGCCATGATACATGGCGTTAATCTCATCCATACGGTCATGAGCATTGTGTATCGCTTTACCTTCGCCAAGTAGTTCTTGAGAGACGGCTTCTAGAGACCAGGAGCGAAAGTGATACGTTGCCGTCTTTAACGTATCTATCCCGTCGAGAACAACTCGACCAGGTATGTTGATGAAGCTTTGTCCGCTAGATTGCAACGTACGGAAATAAATCCGTTGTTCATTGCGTCCAAGGTTGAGTGCTATTCGATGAAGTTCAGCTCGCTTTTGCAGTAATTTGAAATCAAAATCGATGACACTCCAACCAATGATGACGTCCGGATTGAAGTTCTTAAACCATTGGTTTAGCGCAATGAGTAGCGATTTTTCGTCGTTAACCCATTGGATGGTTGTGTCAGCCGCTTGTGGTTGACCAACCATGATCACCCGACTGTCATTTTCAGCATCGAAACCAATGGAATAAAGCTGACCTTTTTCCGAGCACTCTATATCTATGGATAGCACATTAAGCTTAGGGGTATGCTTACCCGCCTTCACCTTGGCATTACTAACTTGGGTAAATTGATTAGGCTGGCCTGGGTTGATGATTCGTCGTTGCCCAGTAAATGTTAAGCTGCCTTGAATAAAACGTTCCATCAAAAAGCGATCGGCTAATTTAATGTCACTTTCAAGAACTAGAATGTCGGTGTTTTTTAAGGACTCTGCGAGTTTACGCGAGTCGCTAATACTGCGGCAGTAGACAGCAGTCAGTGCTTCGTCAGCAAAGCTTTTCAGTGCAATCTCTTTAGGAGCGATAGCCACGTTTAGTGACTCCGCTAAAGTGGTGACGGTGTGTAGACTAGTTTGTGGAACAAAAAAAACAGGCTGTTGGTCATCAATCAGTAGTTGCGCTGGTCCTTCTTCTGTCGTCAGCCATAATTCAATGACAGGCCCTGTATGTGTGTCTCGTGCTTGGCGCGTAAGAAGAAAACCAGTACTAATGTCCAAAGGGGATCCTAAATAGCCACAAATAAGATTAATTATTGCGCAATACTCAGTGGCTGATAAAAGCGAATTTGTTTTAGTGTATCAAAGCTCAGCAAAGAGAGAAAATTTACCGACATAAGCTAAACTTAAGTGTCAATTTCGATTTTAGCCGTGTTGATGATGATTTTATAATAGTGATTTGTATCGTATTTTAACGATTAATTAGATAATCATGTGGGGGCAGTTTCATAGGGAAAAAGATCAAATTGTTGTGATAAAACGAAGGCTTACAGCGACCGAGTACTTGGTTGTATACTTTGTAACCTAATGATTTTTAAGTTTTTATGATTGACGGTGCTATCACTTCATCGTAATGTGTTTATCAAAGTTTGCGGTCGTGCACGATTTGCGCGAAAGCTTTTTTGTATAATTTGCGATATGATACGCAGCTAAGCTGCTATCCACTAACCTTGAGTGGTCGCAGAGCCAATAAATAAGTGTGGAGATACAAGTTTGATTAATGTTTTCCTTGTAGATGATCACGAACTGGTTCGCACAGGGATCCGACGTATTATAGAAGACGTCCGTGGAATGAACGTAGCAGGGGAAGCTGACAGTGGTGAAGAGTCTGTAAAATGGTGTCGTAACAATCATGTAGACGTTATTTTAATGGACATGAATATGCCCGGAATTGGTGGTTTAGAAGCAACGAAAAAAATTCTTCGCCATAATCCAGACGTTAAGATCATCGTACTAACAGTACATACCGAAAATCCGTTTCCAACCAAAGTGATGCAAGCGGGGGCAGCAGGTTATTTGACCAAAGGCGCAGCGCCTGATGAAATGGTTAACGCAATTCGCTTAGTTCATAGCGGACAGCGCTACATCTCACCTGAAATTGCCCAACAAATGGCTTTGAGTCAGTTTTCTTCGGCTTCAGAAAATCCATTTAAAGATTTGTCTGAGCGCGAGCTTCAGATCATGATGATGATCACTAAGGGGCAAAAAGTGACGGATATTTCTGAACAGCTCAGTCTTAGCCCAAAGACGGTTAACAGCTATCGATATCGCTTATTTAGTAAGCTGGATATTAATGGCGATGTTGAACTGACTCACTTAGCGATCAGACACGGAATGTTAGATACTGAGACATTGTAGTGTCAGACCCAACCTTTGATTCAATCTCTTTTTTAAAAACAGTGACCAACCAACCCGGCGTCTATCGAATGTATGACGCCGAGTCGGTGGTGATATATGTTGGCAAAGCAAAAGATCTAAAAAAACGGTTGGCGAGCTATTTTCGTAAGAAAGTTGACCGTGAAAAGACGCGCGCTTTGGTTAGTCATATCGATAAAATTGACGTGACAGTGACCCACACTGAAACCGAAGCACTGATCTTAGAACATAACTACATTAAGCAATACCTACCGAAGTACAACGTCTTATTACGAGACGACAAGTCTTATCCGTACATTTTCATTTCTAATCATAAGCATCCTCGATTGTCGCTGCACAGAGGGGCTCGTCGACGTAAAGGCGAATATTTTGGTCCTTACCCTGACTCAGGGGCGGTGCGTCAAACATTACACCTTATCCAAAAGATTTTCCCTGTGCGTCAGTGTGAAGATTCCGTTTATGGCAACCGAAGTCGACCTTGTTTGATGTATCAAATTGGACGGTGCGCAGGGCCTTGTGTTAGTCGCATTATCTCGGATGACGACTATCAAGAATTGGTTGGTTATGTTCGTCTTTTCTTACAAGGGAAAGATAAGCATGTATTACAACTGCTTGTTGACAAAATGGATGAAGCCAGTCGGAGCCTTAAGTTTGAAGACGCGGCAAAGTTTCGCGATCAAATCCAAGCTATTCGTCGTGTTCAAGAACAGCAATTTGTTTCCGAGGACAGCGATGATGACATGGATGTATTGGGGTATGCACAAGAAAATGGCGTTGCTTGTATTCATATTCTGATGATTCGCCAAGGAAAGATACTCGGCAGCCGCAGCCATTTCCCCAAAATTCCGGTCGACACAGAACAACATGAAGTGTTTTACAGCTTCTTAAGTCAGTACTATTTAAATCAGAGTGAATCTCGCACGATTCCAAGCCGCATTATTCTTAATAGTGGCCTTATTGAAGATATGGTGGTTTTACAAGCTGGGCTGTCAGACATCGCGGGGCGAAAAGTGACCTTCAACACTGATCCTTCAGGGTCTCGTGGGCAATACCTTAAGCTCTCTAACACCAATGCATTGACGGCTATCACCAGTAAAATTAATCACAAGATGACGGTTAATCAACGCTTTAAGGCGTTGCAGAAAGTCTTTAAACTAGACAGTATTACACGCATGGAGTGTTTTGATATTAGTCATACGATGGGTGAGAACACCATCGCATCTTGTGTCGTATTTAACCAAGAAGGTCCGGTAAAACAAGAGTATCGTCGTTATAACATTACCGGCATTACTGGTGGTGATGATTATGCGGCGATGGGGCAGGTATTAGACCGCCGTTACTCAAAAGTCGATGTAGATAAAATTCCAGACATTATTTTTATCGATGGCGGGAAAGGTCAGCTCAATCGTGCTGTCGAGATTGTTTCCAAATATTGGGGAGAATGGCCTAAGCTGCCGCTGTTGATTGGTATCGCGAAAGGTGTGACTCGAAAGCCCGGTTTAGAAACACTGATTACGCCACAAGGTGATGAGTTTAATTTGCCCAGTGATGCTCCGGCCCTGCATCTAATACAGCATATTCGTGATGAAAGTCACAATCATGCGATTGCTGGGCACAGAGCTAAACGTGCAAAGGCAAGAAGAACCAGTCCACTAGAAGGGATTGAAGGTGTTGGACCAAAACGCCGTCAAGCTTTGCTTAAGTATATGGGTGGCTTACAAGAATTGAAGCGTGCAACTGTAGAAGAAATCGCCAAAGTGCCCGGAATTAGTATTTCTTTGGCAGAAAACATCTATCAAGCATTGAAACACTAGTGAAAATCCCGCAACATAAAGACGCAGTAGAATAGAGCTGATAATTATATGCGTTTAAATATACCTAACATTTTGTCTTTGTTGAGATTATTTCTCATCCCCGTATTCGTCGTAGCGTTTTATCTACCCTATAGTTGGGCGCCTTTTGCCGCCGCAATGATTTTTTGGGTAGCTGGCTTTACCGATTGGTTGGATGGAATGCTAGCAAGAAAGCTAAACCAAACCTCTCGCTTCGGAGCCTTTATTGACCCTGTTGCGGATAAAGTGCTGGTTGCCACAGCATTAATACTTATTACTGAGCATTATCATAGCATTTGGATTACCATTCCAGCGGTCACTATGATTGGGCGGGAAATAATCATTTCAGCCCTGAGAGAGTGGATGGCTGAGATAGGGAAGCGAGCAAGTGTTGCCGTTTCTTGGGTTGGTAAAGTCAAAACGGTGACCCAAATGTTTGCTTTGTGGGTACTGGTATGGCGTTATGATGACTGGATGATTTGGGTTGGGTATGTTGCTTTGTATATTGCGACAATTCTTACTTACTGGTCAATGATGCAGTATTTGTCGGCAGCAAAAGACGATTTACTGAATTCAGAAGATGAATAGAATTTAAAGAGAAAAAAGGCGAGCGTTTAGCTCGCCTTTTTCATACTTGTAAGATAGTGACGCTTATGAGCAAAGATAGATTCGCTTATTTTGGCTCAGCCTACTGCTAACCAACCTTCAATCGAATGAAAGTTAGCAGCTAGATAGCAAATAATCTGCATTTTTATGCTACTAAATTGAGCAAATCACCTGTTTTTGAATGTTTATTAGGCAAACGATTCAAAATATAAAAAAATACTATTGACTCATTTGGCTGATTACGTAAAATGCATCCCGTACTCAAGAGGAACTGCTTAAAGCAAACTCAAAAGTAGCAACAAAAAGAAGGCGCCTTGGCAGAGTGGCTATGCAGCGGATTGCAAATCCGTGGACCTCGGTTCGACTCCGGGAGGCGCCTCCATTCTCTTATGAGAAAGAGTTGTTGATTACAACTTGCGATACTAGCTCAGTTGGTAGAGCGCAACCTTGCCAAGGTTGAGGTCATCGGTTCGAACCCGATGTATCGATCCAAATTTTGAATGCAGCGTGATAACGATGCATAAGATGGTGTTTTACTTTTCAGTAATCGGCATCGCAATAAAGAATTGCGTGCCCTGGTGGTGGAATTGGTAGACACAAGGGATTTAAAATCCCTCGGCGTTCGCGCTGTGCCGGTTCAAGTCCGGCCCGGGGCACCATCTATTAAAGCCTATATAGTGATGCTATATAGCAATGCGATACTAGCTCAGTTGGTAGAGCGCAACCTTGCCAAGGTTGAGGTCATCGGTTCGAACCCGATGTATCGCTCCAATTCAAAGCCCTAGCAGAAATGCTAGGGCTTTTTGGTTTCTATTTTCTGCAACTCTTTGTTTTATCCCATATCCCATCGTGGCATGGTGTCCAGTTCTTGCTTTATCTTAGTGGTCGTTTTTGTCATGATGTGTGACTCATTGCAAAAAACACTCTGGAGTAAGCATGTTTACTGGAATTATCCAATCTGTGGCTATCATCGAAAAAATCACGGATTTAAATGGCATTCGTACGTTCGAGATTAACTTTCCAGCGGGTTTTTGTGTTGGTCTTGAAATTGGCGCAAGTGTCGCGGTAGATGGTGTCTGCTTGACCGTGACGGAGCTCGTTGATGAAAACCGCGCTTTGTTCGATGTTATGCTGCAAAGCTTGCTAATTACGACTCTGAGTGACTTCAAACAAGGCCAGCGTATCAATGTCGAGCGAGCGGCTAAGGATGGCGCAGAAATTGGTGGGCATCCATTGTCTGGGCATGTCGACTTTAAAACGACACTGGTCGATATTCTTCAGCAAGAAGATAACTATCGAATTCGATTCTCTTTGCCAAAAGAGTGGAAGCCTTACGTGTTCCCTAAGGGATATATTGCGATTAACGGCGCGAGCTTGACGGTATCTGAAGTGGATAAGGAGCAAAGCTGGTTTGATGTCTGGTTGATTCCTGAAACGCTGCGGATGACGACCTTTGGGCATAAAGGTGCTAGCGACTATGTTAATATCGAAATTGAGCGAGGCACGCAAGTCGTTGTAGATACAGTGCGAGATACCATTAAAGAAACACTGGGTCCTCTGTTACCGATGTTTGAAAAGTTTCTCGAGCAGCACGGGGCGAATATTGATGTAATTGGCCAGGAAACGACTCGTCATCTTTCTGACAAGAAGTAAACGATGGGTTGTCGTTAGATGATGGCGCCGTGAACCATGGTTGCGGCGCTTATTCCACAGGTTTCATTTCACCATAATATCGAATGTTCCATAGGTAAAAAACATTGCGATGCTAATGAGTTTTATGTTATTTTTCCGCGCAATCTCGGAGTGATTCTGGGGGATACGCGTTACTATCGCTTATACAGTGATGTGACGTAGGGTAGGTACTGATTATTCGAATAATCAGTAGACGGGATACTGTTGTCGCCAAGCGGCATGTTTAAGGGAAACCCAACATTGAAACTTATTAACTCTCACGTTCTTACTAGCATCGTATCTCTACGTTGCCTATTTCCTAACTGTATATTTCCTAACTGTATTGTGCGCGCAAAAAGCCACATTACCGAGCCTTGATCTTAATTAGCTAATACCCGTCTAAACCGAATATTCCGTTTAGCGCTTTGTCACATCTGTCGTTTCAGATGGGGCGTATTTTGCTATCTATTTTACAGGGTTCTCGCCCCGCATAAACTCTAGGTTACAGAAATGAGTACAGCATTCGATATCGAATCTACACCCTTTGCCGAGGCTATTTCGGCGACTATTCCGCAGGTTAACGGAATTTATGATCTTACGCCCGACCAACTGCTGTTGGAACAAGCTGAGCATGAATCTAACGTCCGCTCATACCCAAGGCGTCTTCCCATTGCGATTAAGCATGCCTATGGCGCATTGGTTGAAGATACTCGAGGGCAAGTTTTTCTCGATTGTTTAGCTGGAGCCGGCACTCTGGCTATGGGGTATAATCACCCTGAAATCAATCAAGCGTTAAAGGCTCAACTTGATTCGGGTTTACCTTATCAAACACTGGATATCACAACGTCGGCGAAAGAGTTGTTTATTCAGCGTGTTAAAGCTTTTCTTCCCATTGAGTTTTCCAACAATTCGGTGATTCAATTTTGTGGGCCCTCTGGCGCAGATGCTGTTGAAGCGGCCATCAAATTAGCAAAGCAAACAACGGGTCGAAACACCATGTTTGCTTTCCGAGGCGCTTATCATGGCATGACCAACGGCACGATGGGAATGATGGGCAATTTGGGCACCAAAGCACGTCGTACCGGGCTGATGTCTGACGTGCATTTCATGCCATTTCCCTATGATTTACGATGCCCATTTGGTCTTGGTGGCGATGCGGGTGCTAAACAGAGTATTCGTTATATTGAGCGCCTGCTTAATGATGACGAAGCGGGCATCATGAAACCTGCCGCTATGATCGTCGAGCCGGTGCAGGGGGAAGGTGGCGTTATTCCTGCTCCAGCGTTTTGGCTGAAAGAACTAAGACGTATCTGCGATGAACACAACATATTATTGATTTTAGATGAAATCCAATGTGGTGTCGGTAAATCAGGCTATCGCTTTGCGTTTGAAGAGTCGGGGATTTCACCTGATATTTTGTGTTTATCTAAGGCAATCGGTGGCGGGTTGCCCATGTCACTGTTGGTCTTTGACAAGGCTATAGATACCTGGCAAGCCGGCGAGCATACCGGAACGTTTCGTGGCAACCAATTAGCCATGGTTTCTGGCGCAAAAGCGTTAGAAATTATTGAACGTGACAATCTTGTTGAACATGCCAACGTGGCTGGTGCCTATTTGCGTTTAGGATTAGAGCGAATTCAGAGCCGTGTTAATTGTATCGCCCAAGTGCGTGGGATGGGGCTGATGCTGGGCTTTGAAGTGATGAAGCCGACAGGAGAGAAAAACAAATTTGGTGAACCTCTTGCTGATGGTGAGTTAACGCTAGCCATTCAACGAGCCGCGTTAGAACGAGGATTAATGGTAGAGAAAGGCGGACGTGATGGGTCTGTCATCCGTTTGTTACCACCACTGATAATTTCCTACGAGCAGATTGATTTTGCCTTACGTGTGCTTGAGGAAGCGATTATTGTTGCAGGTGGTGGAGAAAAAACACCACAAGATGCCAAGCGCTTGGAATGGGAAAAACACTTTATCCATACTGGCGTAAATGGTAGCAACGAGTTCTCACAGGTTATGAACCACACCACTCAAGCAATGAAAGAGGTGCTTGAACAAACCCAAGCACCCTATTCTGCTCTTGACCCAAAGCAACTTGAAGCGGCTATTCATGCCGTAAATTTGGATCGTAATCATCACAGTTTACAGAGCGTTGTGGACAGCACCGCTGATCTTGTTGCTAAAAACGCCATTTTTACCCAGCACCCTCATTGCATCGCCCATCTTCACACGCCACCACTCATGCCCGCGATTGCCGCAGAAGCCATTATTGCTGTCTTGAATCAATCAATGGATTCTTGGGACCAGGCTTCTTCTGCGACGTATGTAGAGCAGAAAGTGCTGAACTGGTTGTGTGAGCGCTATGAGTTAGGGACGCAGGCGGATGGTGTTTTCACTAGCGGCGGCACACAGAGCAATTTAATGGGCCTGCTGCTAGCGAGAGATCGTATTGCTGATATTACCACTCGTCACTCTATCCAAAAGCAAGGCTTGCCAAGCTACGCCGATAAATTGCGTATTGTGTGCTCTGATAAATCGCATTTTACCGTGCAAAAGTCTGCATCACTGCTCGGGCTCGGTGAGAGCGCTGTACATTGTGTTGCAACCAATGAAGACGGCACCATTCAGCTAGAGGCATTGCATGCCGATATTTTGTCATTGCAACAGCAAGGGTTAATACCCTTTGCTTTAGTGGGTACCGCAGGCACGACAGACCACGGCGCTATCGATGACCTCAATGAACTCGCCGTTGTTGCCAATGTTCATAATATGTGGTTCCACGTCGACAGTGCGTACGGTGGGGCATTGATCCTTGGGCGTCATAAAACCAAATTGCAGGGTATCGAAAAAGCGGACTCTGTCAGCGTAGATTTTCATAAGTTGTTCTATCAAACAATCAGTTGTGGTTCATTGCTGATAAAAGACAGAAGCAATTTTAAGTACCTGTTGCATCATGCTGACTATCTTAATCGAGAGCATGATGAACTGCCGAACTTAGTCGATAAATCGATTGCGACTACTAAACGCTTTGACGCGTTAAAGGTCTTTATGACGATGCAAAGTGTGGGGCCGGATGCGTTGGGTAGTATGGTCGACCATCTCATTGAGCAAACTCAGGATGTCGCCAAGCTTGTTAGCGAGCATAGTCACTTTGAGTTACTTGCAACACCTTCGCTTTCAACCGTGCTGTTCCGAGCGACACATCTTCAAACGGAAGCGCTAGATAAGCTCAATCAAAAAATTAGACTAGAAGCGCTGACCCAAGGGGTTGCGGTTTTAGGCGAGACCGTTGTGAAAGGGCACTCTGCTTTAAAATTCACAATTCTTAATCCTTGTTTAACGCTTTCGCATTTTGAAACGTTACTGAACAATATTCATCAATTAGCCCTAGAGCTAGTAGCAAAGGAAAACAAATAATGGCAGTTTTACAAATCGGTGCAGGTGGCGTTGGTTGGGTTATCGCACATAAAGCGGCGCAAAATAATCAAGTATTGGGTGATATTACGATTGCATCACGCACCGTCGCTAAATGTGAAAAAATTATCGAATCCATCAAGGGCAAAAACAACCTTCAAGATCCAACTAAGTGCCTGCAAGCGCGTTCGGTCAATGCGGATGATGTAGACGCTTTGGTCACGCTTATCAAAGAAGTTCAACCAGATCTTGTCATCAATGCTGGCCCTCCATGGGTAAACATTGCCATCATGGAAGCGTGTCTGCAAGCGAAAGTGTCTTACCTTGATACCTCAGTTGCCGTTGATCTTTGCTCTGAAGGTCAGCAAGTGCCACAAGCTTATGATTGGCAATGGGGCTTTCGCGACAAATTCAAGGACGCGGGCATTACCGGCATCTTGGGCGCTGGATTCGATCCTGGCGTGGTGAGTGTTTTTGCTGCGTATGCGGTTAAGCATTTGTTTGATGAGATCGACACGATTGATGTTATGGATGTTAATGCTGGCGATCACGGTAAGAAATTTGCGACTAACTTTGATCCAGAAACCAATATGTTAGAGATTCAAGGTGACTCTTTTTATTGGGAAAATGGTGAGTGGAAGCAAGTGGGCTGCCATTCTCGCATGCTAGAGTTTGACTTCCCGCTTGTGGGTAAGCATAAAGTGTACTCAATGGCGCACGATGAAGTACGCTCTATGCAAGAATTCATCCCTGCTAAACGTATCGAATTTTGGATGGGCTTTGGTGACAGCTACTTAAACTACTTTAATTGCATGCGTGATATTGGTTTGTTGAGCCCTGATCCTGTCACGCTGCACGACGGTACCGAAGTACACCCATTGCACGTTCTTAAAGCCTTATTGCCTGATCCAACCTCTCTTGCTCCAGGGTATACGGGTAAAACCTGTATTGGTACTTGGGTTCAGGGTACGAAAGACGGTCAGCCTCGTAGCGTATTTATTTATAACAATGCGGATCATGAAGTGGCGTATGAAGATGTTGAGCACCAAGCTATTTCTTATACGACAGGCGTTCCAGCCATTACCGCTGCACTGCAGTACTTCCGTGGTGAGTGGGCTGACGCGGGTGTGTTTAATATGGAACAGTTGAACCCTGATCCATTCCTCGCGACGATGCCAGAGATTGGTTTAGATTGGCATGTTCAAGAACTTGAAGTGGGTCAGCCTGACATTCAAGTTTTAAAGTAGTAGACAGCAGCAAGGTAAGTCAATCCAAGCCGGTGTATTGTTCACCGGCTTTGTTGGATCTTTATGAGTGATAAAATCATGCAAAATAGCGAATTAAAAACGCCTTATTTTATGATCAATGAAGAAAAATTGATCGCCAATTTAGAGAAGGCAAAACAACTTAAAGCGTGTTCTGGCGTTAAATTAGTACTGGCACTAAAGTGTTTTTCTACTTGGGGCGTTTTTGATGTCATCAAGCCTTATCTTGACGGCACAACAAGCAGTGGGCCGTATGAGGTTAGACTTGGTCACGAAACATTTGGTGGCGAGACGCATGCCTACAGCGTAGGTTACACCGAAGATGATGTGAAAGAAGTGGCTGGGCTTTGCGACAAACTGATTTTTAACTCACAGTCTCAGCTGTCGGCACATCGCCATTTGGTGGAAGGAAAAGCTTCCATTGGCTTGCGACTAAACCCAGGTGTGAGCTATGCCGGACAAGACTTAGCGAATCCAGCAAGGGAATTCTCTCGCTTAGGCGTACAAGCGGATCATCTTGACCCGACCGTTTTTGACACGATCGATGGTGTGATGTTTCACATGAACTGTGAAAACAAAGATGTTGATGCGTTTATAACGTTATTAGATGCCATTTCGACGCAGTTTGGCGAGCAGTTAGACAAGTTAGATTGGGTCAGTCTAGGCGGGGGCGTCTTTTTCACATGGCCTGGTTATGATATTGACAAGTTGGGACAGGCGCTAAAACAGTTTGCCGAAAAGCATGGAGTTCAACTTTACCTAGAACCCGGCGAAGCGATCATTACCAAGACGACAGATTTGGTTGTCACCGTGGTCGATATTGTTGAGAACGGCATGAAAACGGCCATTGTGAACTCTGCGACAGAAGCACATCGATTGGATACCTTGATCTACAACGAACCAGCTTCAATTCGCGAAGCGAGCGATAACGGCTCACATGAATATGTTATCGGCTCATGCTCTTGTTTGGCAGGAGACCAGTTTTGTGTCACGCAGTTTGAGCACCCGCTAGCGATTGGTCAGCAATTGCATATTGAAGACAGCGCGGGTTATACCATGGTGAAATTAAACTGGTTTAATGGCTTAAAAATGCCAGCGATATTCTGTCAACGAGTGGATGGGCGAATTCAAACGCTTAATGAATTTGGCTATGACGATTTTAAGCGCTCACTGTCTCAGTGGCCGATTGATTAGTCATAATAATCTGCCTTGACGAATGAGAGGCGACCAATCAAACTGCGAGCCAAAAATAGAGACGCGATTCTCATTCACCACGGTGAGAGAATCGCGTAGCAACTGAAACATAAATTAAGTGATGACTATGGTAATTATTTCCACCAACTTCGGCGATATTGAAATTGAAGTGAATCTTGAAAAAGCACCAGTGAGTGCGAAAAACTTCCTCAAGTACTGTCAGGATGGCTTTTATGAAGGTACGATCTTTCATCGCGTCATCGATGGCTTTATGATTCAAGGAGGAGGTTTGGATGAGAACATGACAGAAAAGCCGACTCGTGCCCCTATCGTCAATGAAGCGAATCGTGGTTTAAAAAACACTATCGGTACCATTGCGATGGCAAGAACGGATGCGCCTCATTCAGCAACGGCTCAGTTTTTTATTAACCTGGATGATAATGACTTTTTAGATCACACCGCGACCACGAATAATGGTTGGGGGTACGCCGTGTTTGGTAAAGTCAGCGCTGGTATGGAAGTGGTGAGCGCGATTGGTAAAGCCTCTACCACGTCAAAGCTAGGGCATGATGATGTGCCCAATGATGCGATTATTATTCAACGTGTGACGGTTCAGTAATTAAAGCCAATTAACGACACACATCGCTGCTTACGTTATTTAGCTCCTGTGTTAATAAATCAAGCAGCGGTTGAGAGTCGAGAGTGAGTTCACGTCACTCTCATTATTAAGCTGCACTGCCACCCTATCATCCTGCACCACGAACCCAAACTATGCTTGATAATGTCGACAGTTTCGATACGTGGGCGGATTCAAGTGGTGAGCATCAATGAAATGCCCGGTAGGCCAGTTAACTAAGTGGCCAGTCTAGTTAGTTAGTGCTGCTACTAAGGCTTTGCCTACCGCATGTGCGCTGGTTGGGTTTTGACCGGTAATCACTCGCTCATCGGTGAGAACGAGTTCGTGCCACGGTTGCACTTTATTGAAACGTGCTGCGTTACGCGCTAGCGCTTCTTCAAGTAGGAATGGGATATTATCAATAGTACCGAAATCCACTTCTTCTTCACGAGTAAATCCAGTGACAGATTTTGACGCGAGCAGTTTCTCACCATTGCTCAATGTAATAGGTAATAGCGCCGCTGGACCATGACAAACGGCAGCAATGACGCCACCATCTTCGTAGTGTGTCGCAGCCAAGCGAGCAAAATCGTCATTGCTAGCAAGATCAGATAGCAAGCCAAATCCGCCAGGATAGAAAATCGCGTCATAGTCTGCGATATTGATTTGATTGACGGGAATGGTGTTATTGATACGGTTTTGAAGATCGTCATTGCTTAGCAACGCCGCATTCACATCATCACCTTCCATGTCAGTACCATAAAGTGGTGCTTTGCCACCATGAATGGATGCAATATCGTATTCAAATCCTGCTTCCAGCATGGCATGTAGGGCATGCGTCAACTCAGGGGCAAATGTGCCATTTGCATCTTGAGTTTCACCTAGTGTGGCGTGGTTAGTGACGGGTATAAGTACTTTCTTCATTTTCTGTCCCTTTTGATGTTGTTATATGCTTTTGCGGTTGTATGAAGTGTAGTCGCAAGTCGAGATGAAGATAATATCGATTAATGACAAAATATTATTGCTAAATAGCAATAATAAAGACAGAGTGCCAAATGAATAGAGCCGTGGAGAAAACGAAGTGGATAGTTTTGAAGGGATTAACGAGTTTGTTGCGGTGGCTGAAAGCCAAGGTTTTTCTGCTGCGGCCAAACAGCTAGGGTGTAGTACTAGCCACGTAAGTCGACAAATCTCAAGATTAGAGGGGCGTTTAGGCACGGCTTTATTTGCCCGTTCTACTCGGCTTGTTAGCTTAACGCAAGCTGGTCAAGCGTATTATCAGCACTGTAAAGATCTCGTTGTTGGGCTGCAGCAAGCAAACGAACAAATCAGCTCTCAACAAATTCAACTCACCGGTACGTTACGTGTGAGTGCCGCTGGTGGTTTTGCCGAGCAGTATGTGGCACCAGCATTGATGGAGTTTGCGAAACAGTATCCAGACCTAACCATTGATATGGATTTTAACAGTCGAATGGTTAACTTTATTGAAGATGGTATTGATTTTGCGATTCGATACGGCAAGTTATCTGATTCTGGGCTAGTGGCTCGTAAATTACTTGATCGCCCAATGGCAGCTGTCGCCAGTCCAAGCTATCTGGCGGAACATGGGGAGCCTCAACATCCAGATCAACTTAAGCACCATAGTTGCATCATTTCTAATAATGAACATTGGTCGTTTGACCATCCAAAGGAAGTGATCGAGCGTATTCGAGTTCAGGGAAGATGGAAAAGCAACAATGCCAAAGCGGTTATTCAAGCTTGTGAACAAGGGTTAGGGATTGCTTATATGCCTAATAGCACCTTTGAAGACTCGATTTCACAAGGTCGTTTAGTCCCCATATTGCAACCTTATTGGGGAAAAGGTCTAAGTAGTTGGATTGTTTATCAAAACAGACGCTTTCTACCGATGCGAGCCCGCTTGGCGATTGACTATCTATTGGCTTACTTTGCTCATTGGCAGGGTGATGAACGATCGTAGTCTCGTTTTATCATGATAAAAGTGCATTTTGGCTAACTCAGTGCATGACATCACGCTGTTAGTTAGCCAACGCATTAATATTATTAATCAAAAATAGGGTGGTCGAAATCGTAACCTTCGTCGCTGTAGGCCGTGACCATGGCATCTTCCACAAGGCCATCTTTGGCTTGAACTTGGGTTTGGAAAAAGTGTTGAATCTGTTTTCGTCTACCGTGCGCAGCCCACGCTTCGGCATTGTGCCAAATTTCATTAAAAACGATGGGGTATTCATTTCTGGTCGCACTTGGGTGACTAATTTGACGAGTCAACGTGTACTGAATGCAACCTTCTTCACGGTATGAGTCGGGCTCCAATGCTTTTAGAACATTGAATAGTTCAGTTTCTTTGCCTGCTTTCGGTTTAAATTGAGCTAACACATATACTCGGCTTGTCATGGTATCTCCTTGGATAATAATGGTAGGCCTGTTCTTATTGATTTATTTATCAATTGTTTTTTTCGTGAGTACAGTAAACGAAAGTGAGCAGGGATGCGAGAGTAACAAGGGATAAATTTCTACTCCACATGTACCTAAGCATGAGTAGGAGCCTTGCCCTAGTATTTGAAGGAATAATAGGGCGTGTGAGAGCCAATGATGTCGTCCTTAAGATACAGAGATAACGACTCTTTCCTCGTTATCAATCAGTTCCATAATGACGCCATGCGCATCAGGGTCTAAGGCAATGTTGAGTAGCTCTTCGAGTTGTTCACTGTTTTCATCAAAACGTGTCACGAAGTCTCTGGGTAGTAACGCCATGAGTGAGTGGGCGATACAAAGCGGGAAGTTGACAGATTCTTCGACGATGTTTTGGTCAATGTGAAATATCTCAATGGTTAATTTACGCACAGAACGAATATGCACTCAGGTGTCTATTTATTATTTTATGTTAGGGTAGAGTGGTCGACTTTTCCATGTAATATCGACGAATTTCGTGTGAGTGATGCGAGATAAAGAGGTGCAACTGAATGTATATTAATGAAAGGGTCGGTGATGAAGTCCTTCAGCGTTGCAGTACTAAAATGACGAAACGGTTCGACTTTGAAGTACAGGTTCGACTTTGAAGTACAGTATGGTCGCCTTCCTTCTCCATCGCTTGCCACTCAGCCCGGAACCGTTGATATAATAGAGTGATATGCGAGTCGTGATGCAGGGCGGCTTCAACGACGTTCATGAGATTCTGCTCCTGATAACTTGTCGACAAAATTAGACTTCTGCGATGGCCTGAGTTTTTACGTCGCAAAACCGAATAAGGTAGCCATTTGGGTCTTGTACTACGAATTGTTTTTGTATCACTACTTCATCATCACAGAGGTAGTCGGTGTTTTCGATAGGAAGGTAAATACTATCAGGAGAGTATTGTTTGATATGAGCGTAGAAGGCGTCAATGTTGTAGGTATCCCATTGTAAATTAACACCGCGTCCTAGCGGATACTCAAGTGCACCAGTAATCCAGCGTCGTCCATCACCGTTTAGCCCTTCTAACATGAGGTCGACACCGTGACGAGTTAGAAACACAAACGCTTCGCTTGGACGTTGATATTTCACCCTAAACCCAAGCACATTTACGTAAAAGTCGATGCTTCGCTGAATATCAAAACAGTACAGCTCTGGGACAACTCTCATATATTTACCTAAGTATTTAATAATATGAAAGTTATGTTAGGCGATGTGGCGTATCAATGTTGTGAAGTTGGTGATATTTGAGCTCAATTGCAGCCTTGCACAGAATGATAGATTTCAAATATATGCTATGTGTCTCACTTTATGTAGGACTATAGATACAAAGACGAGATACCCACGTAAAGATATGAAGAAGGCGCCTGTCTAATTTAGCCCGATTTCAGATAATAACGGCGAGAATATCGCAGCGACGAATCGTGAATAGGAATATTTAGGCGCAGAGTTGCGTCCTTAATCGATATTGACTGGCTCTCCAGCCTCATCCTCCTCAACGATTTCAGTTTCTTCTAGCGCTTGTGTTAGCCATTGCTGAATGGCGGGACTGTCTAATACGGTTTGTTGGTATTGTTTCGCAGCATCGGATAATGGAATTTGATAGGTAGCAAATCGGAGTGCAATCGGCGCAAACATAGCATCAGCAATTGACCATTCACCAAATAACCATTGATTGGGATAGTGTGCCATCTGTTGAGTCCAGATTTGCTCGATACGAGCAATGTCTTTTTGGGCGGCTTCTGACAGTACGACGTTGCGAGTCGCTCGGCAGTTCATGGGCATTTCGTTGCGAACCGCCATAAAACCAGAATGCATTTCATTGGCGATAGCTCTAGCAGTTGCGCGTTGCTGACGATCTTGGGGCCAGCAGCACTGATTTAAGTACGCCTCGTTAACGTATTCTAAGATAGCGAGTGAATCCCAAACCGTCGTCTCTCCATCGATAAGCAAGGGAACTTTGGCCGTTGGACTCACCGGTTGTAGAGTTTGGTAAAACGAGTCGGTAAATAGTGATAGTTTGATTACATCTGGGTTGAGTTCATGCTGAGCAAAAATAAGCCACGCTCTTAAGGACCAGCTCGAGTAGTTTTGGTTGCCGATATATAGCTGCATAGTTAACCTCCTTGTTTTTGTTGAAATTAATCTTAAAGGATTGTTTTTCGTAAAACTAACGGATAGTTTTAATGTCAGCCATCAATAAAATCGATGGGTAGTAATGAAAATAGGTGACGATAGATATAGGCGTCGATAGATATAGGCGTCGATAGATATAGGCGTCGATAGAGTTAGATGTCTATAAATAAAGCGAATACCGCTGATCAGAGCTCAAGGAAGAGAACGCATGGATATAGAGGCACTGCGAAGTTTTTTGGCTTATGTGGAAACGGGAAGTTTCACCCGTGCAGCACGGCAAATTAACCGAACTCAATCGGCATTCAGTGCTCAGATGAAAAAATTGGAAGGCGAACTTGGGGCGGCGCTGTTTGTAAAAGAGGGACGGAACTTAAGTTTAAGTGAAGCGGGTTTGCAGCTCAGTGTTCATGCGACACAATTAATCGCACTGCACGATAGCGCGGTGAATCAACTACAGGGTTATCAAAATAAACGCTCGCTAAAGCTGGGGTGTCCTGAAGATTACAATCATTCGGTATTACCAAAGGTGGTCGAGCGGCTGCAAAGTTTAGCCCCAATGTGCTCGATTCAGATTTTTAATGAGCCAAGCATTACCCTGCGACGTTGGTTGGACGAAGGGAAAATTGATGCGGCTATTATTACGCGCTCTCCTGATAGTGAAGAAGGGTACTGGTTGGCCTCTGATCAGGGCGTATGGATTGCTTCGCCATCTTTTGTCGAAAACGATAATCAGCCGCTTCCGTTGGTGCTATTTCAAGCAGATTGTAAATACCATGCAGCGGCGATTGATGGCTTAACGAAACAAGGGCGAGAGTTTCAACTTTTAGCATGCTGTAATTCCGCTTCGGCGCAAAATGCCTTGGTTAACGCCGGGCTTGCTGTTGGCGCGATGGGTAAGCTGAGTGTGATGAAAGGCATGACGATTTTACCGACTATGCCAGCGTTACCCTCGGTTGATATTGTGTTATCCGTTGGGGTGACACCACACCCACTGCTTCATTCAGATGTCCTTCAGCAGGATTTGTTGCGAAACATAATGGATTACAAAGAGTAAATGCCAATCATTACCATTAAGTTATATGTGTTGGTAAGCTTAAATTTTTCGGGTCATTATAAAATTTATTTATATTAGGTTTTATTAAATATCGCCCGAACACTAATTAACCGAGTAGTGTAAAATGATTAACCCTTAAGTGGTATTGTTGATTCGTATCAAAAGTTAACAAATTATTCATTTGTATTATGTAGCACGGAAATTACATAAATATAAATGAGCAATCGCTATGACGAATAAATTGAAGCAATTATTGACGCCATCGCTCACACGGAGGGGGTTTATCAAATCCTCTTCGGTGATGGGTGGCCTTGCCGCTGCGACCAGCGCTATATCCCTGCCATTTAAGTCCTCAAAAGTACAAGCAGACGATGTCATACCAAGTGAAGAAAAGGTGGTTTGGAGTGCATGTACGGTAAACTGTGGAAGCCGCTGCCCATTACGAATGCATGTATCTGATGGCGAAATTAAATGGGTAGACGCTGACAATACAGGTTCGGATGATTACGCCGCCAAAGACGTTCAAGTACGAGCGTGTCTACGTGGCCGTTCTATGCGCCGTCGTGTCTACAACCCCGATCGTTTGAAATACCCAATGAAGCGAGTGGGTAAGCGTGGAGAAGGGAAATTCAAACGTATTTCTTGGGATGAAGCGTACCGCGAGATTGCCAATAGCATTACCTCAATCAAAGAAGAATACGGTAATGAAGCGTTTTACCTAAACTACGGAACAGGAACGCTGGGCGGTACCGTGACTAAGTCATGGCCTCCAGGTTCAACGCTGATTGCTCGTTTGATGAACTTAACCGGTGGTTATTTAAATCATTACGGTGACTATTCGACGGCTCAGATTGCCAAGGGTTTGAGCTATACCTATGGTGGCTGGGCGAACGGTAACTCGTTCTCTGATACTGAAAACAGTAAATTGATCGTCCAGTTTGGTAATAACCCTGCTGAAACGCGTATGTCAGGTGGGGGCTTGATTCATCACTTGATCGAGAGTAAAGCCAAGTCGAACGCTCGTATGATCATGATTGATCCTCGTTACAACGATACGGCTGCTGGACGTGAAGATCAGTGGATCCCAATTAAACCAGGAACGGATGCGGCGTTTATCTCTGCAATGGCGCATGTGATGATTAAAGAGGATTTGGTGGATCAGCCTTTCCTTGATAAGTACTGCATTGGTTATGACGAAAAAACGTTACCAGCGTCAGCGCCAGCTAACAGCGATTATAAGTCTTACATTCTAGGCCTAGGCGAAGATGGCGTCGAAAAAACACCAGAGTGGGCAGCTCAAATTACCGGTATTCCTGCGGATATTATCATCAAAACCGCACGTGAAATTGGTTCAACTAAGCCTTGTGCTATTTATCAAGGTTGGGGCTTACAGCGTACTCAAAATGGTGAAATTGCCTCTCGTGCTATTGCTATGCTTGCGTTGCTAACGGGTAACCTTGGCATTCATGGTGGGGGCTCTGGGGCTCGTGAATCGGATTACAATATTCCATTTGTTCGCTTCCCAACACTGAAAAACCCAGTAGAAACATCCATTTCTATGTTCCTTTGGACGGATGCAATTGTGCGCGGTCCCGAAATGACAGCGACACGTGATGGCGTTCGTGGCAAAGATAAGCTAGATGTGCCAATTAAGTTCATCTGGAACTATGCCGGTAATTGCTTAATCAACCAGCACTCCGATATCAACCGTACTCATGACATCCTACAAGATGATAGTGCGTGTGAGATGATAGTCGTTATTGATAACCATATGACGTCTTCTGCTAAATATGCCGACATTATTTTGCCCGACTTGACCACCTCAGAGCAGGCAGATTTTTGTATGGACGGTAAAGCGGCCAATATGCCGTACTTTATCTTTGCCGACAAAGCGATTGAGCCACAATTTGAAGCGCGCAGTATTTATCAGATCTGTAGTGACCTTGCCGACCGTTTAGGCATTAAAGATGAGTTTACTGAAGGCAGAGATCAAGAAGGGTGGTTACGTCACCTTTATGCACAAACATTGAAGCTTGATCCTACGCTCCCTGATTTTGAAACGGTTCGTAAGCAGGGCATTGTGAAACGCAGTGATCCAAACGGACACTATGTGGCGTATCAGGCCTTCCGTGAAGATCCAATCAATAACCCGTTGAATACGCCGTCCGGAAAAGTAGAAATCTATTCTGAGGCACTTGCGACGATCGCCGCTGAATGGGAACTTCCAGAAGGTGACGTGATTCACCCACTGCCGATTTATGTGAGTACATCAGAAGGCTGGGACTCACCAATGCGTGATAAATTCCCACTGCAACTTACAGGCTTTCACTACAAAGCACGCTGTCACTCGACTTACGGTAACGTGGACGTATTGAAACAAGCGGCACAACAAGAAATGTGGATAAACCCGATCGATGCGGAACGCCGTGGCATCAAAAATGGCGATCGAATTCGTATCTTTAACGACCGTGGCGAAGTTCGTATTAATGCCAAGGTCACCCCTCGGATGATGCCAGGTGTTGTTGCACTCGGAGAGGGCGCGTGGTACGCACCAGATGGAAACAAAGTTGACCATAACGGCTCGATCAATGTTCTGACTTCTCAACGCCCAAGCCCGTTGGCTAAAGGTAACCCTCAACATACCAACCTAGTTGAAGTTCAACTAGCCACTAAGGCGTAAGGACTGAATCATGAAGCAATACGGTTTTTATATTGACTCAAGCAAATGTACGGGCTGTAAGACTTGCCAGCTGTCTTGCAAAGACTTTAAAGATTTGGGCGTAGACAGAAGTTATCGCCGAGTCTACGAGTACGCTGGTGGTAATTGGGTAGAAGAAAACGGCACCTATCGTCAAGACGTGTTTGCCTATTACACCTCGATTGCGTGTAACCATTGTGACGAGCCCGCCTGCGCGAAAGTGTGCCCATCGGGTGCGATGCATAAGCGTGACGATGGCTTTGTTGTGGTGGATGAAAAAGTGTGTATCGGCTGTAAGCATTGTGCGAATGCCTGCCCTTACGGTGCGCCGCAATACAGCGCTGAAAAAGGTCACATGACCAAGTGTGATGGTTGTTTTGAACGTGTAGCGGAAGGCTTTGAGCCAATTTGTGTCGGCTCTTGTCCTTTGCGTGCATTGGAGTTTGGCCCTATTGCGGAACTTAGAGAAAAATACGGCACCAATGCGGACGTAGCACCACTGCCATCGTCGTCATTGACCAAACCAAATATCGTGATCAAACCAAACCGTCATGCTCGTCCAACGAATGACACGACTGGTCACCTAGCAAACCCTAAGGAGGTTTAAGATGGGATGGCATGAATGGCCTCTGATTATCTTTACTGTATTTGCACAAACAGCCGTGGGTGCGTTTATTGTATTGGGTTGTCTTAATCTATTTGGCAAAGCAAGTGATGATGTGAAAACGCGCATCAATCGAAACATGTTCTTTATTTGGGTGTTTATGGGGCTTGGCTTCATGGCGTCTACCGCTCACCTTGGAAGTCCAATGCGCGCCATGAATGCGCTTAATCAAGTAGGAAGCTCGTGGCTCTCACGTGAAATTCTATTTGGGTCTGCTTTCTTTGCTTTTGGCGGGCTTTTTTGGTTACTGGAAGTGCTGAATAAAGGCAGCGTCGCCGTTCGTAAAGGGCTAGTCGTAGCGGGCATGCTGATGGGCGTAGTGTTTATGTTCGCGATGACCAATGTGTATCTCATCAACACGGTTCCAACATGGGACACACCGTTTACGACGTATTCATTCGCGATCACAGTGGTATTAAGTGGTGTGATGCTGTCACATGTCTTGATGCGTGGCGCTCATTTTGAGTGCGCTGGATACAACCGAGTCGCAGGGACACTTGTGCTAGTCGCCACGGCGGCGGCAGTATTGGTGACAATGACGATGGTGACATCATTAAGCGGTATTGAGTCTGCGATTGTGGCCGCAAGTGATCTGGTTCCGAATATGGCGATGATTCAAAATGTACGTTTTGCGCTGATTTTTGTCGGCGTAATATTATGGATGTTGTCACTTCGCAAGCCAACTCAAGCCCTGCCATTTGCGGTATCAGGATTTGCACTTGTGGTTGTCGCTGAGCTTATAGGACGCAGTGTATTCTTTGGTCTCCATATGACTTCAGGTATGTAGGCTAACCGCTTAACTGCGTATGCTTTGTTTATGTCTAAACTACGTGGGGTAAGCCGCCTAGCTTACCCCACGATGATCAACACAAGAGTCACTGATAATGAGTAAAGAGAGTGTTTCATGCAAGATACCCTGCAAAATGATGTGATTGATTTAGAAAACCTGAGTGCCATGGCGAAGGTATTCGGTTCGCTGTTCTATTTTCCTTTAACAGGGGACAATAATCAGGCGCTGTTAACGGCCTTAGCTGACGAATCTCAAGCCTGCGGTGAGCCCGTGCATGAGACTGCATTTACGCAATGGGCGCAAGTCGTGGCAGAAGACGGCACCGATACGCTAAATCAAGACTTCTTTCTTTTGTTTGAAGGAGGGGAGGCGATGTACGCGCCACCTTGGGGCTCGGTTTATCTCGATAAAGAGGAGGTAATATTCGGTGAAACGACCGTGGCTTACCGACAGTTTTTACGCCAAAATGGCGTCGAATTAGATACAGGTATGCGTGAACCAGAAGACCAATTTGGTTTAATGCTGTTTGCAGTAAGCCAGTTTATAGAAGAAAAACACGCCCTTTCCGCTATCAAAGCATTGTTGTCTGAGCATCTGTTTACGTGGTGCTATCGATATCTTGAACTGGTTGAAAAGCATGCTCAAACCAATAGTTACCAGCAGCTTGCTTTGCTGGCAACCGAATGGTGTCTAGCCGTTCAAGAGCTACTTGACATTCAGCCTCTGGCTAAGAAGTTATATCGCTAATGCCAAATAGAGATGAGCGCTACTACAAGGCTTATATGGAGCACAAAACAATCAGCCGTCGCGGGTTGTTTCGTGCTTTGTCTGGTGGTGCGCGAGCGAAGCGTTCAAACGATAACCACGTGGAGACGGCTGACACGACAAGTCTTGAGTTAGTGCCATCTCATATTGCTCGCGTTGTAGCAAGACCTCCGGGTGCGGTAGATGAATTCTTGTTTCAGCAGATATGCAGTGGCTGCGAAGCGTGTGTGTCTGCATGCCCTGAACAAGTCATTATCCTTAATGAACAATTAGCTGAGTTGACTCTTGATTACGGTTATTGTGCGCAATGCAATGAGTGTCAACAAGTTTGCCCAACTGGAGCGTTACACGGACCCAACCGAGATACGTTTATACGCCCAGTATTTGCCAGCGCGTGTCAAAACTCGCTATTTGGTGACTGCTCGTTATGCGCAGAGCAATGCCCATCGCAATCCATTTCAATCCGGGCTCAAGGACTACCGGTGGTTGACGGAGCGTCGTGCGATGGGTGTGGTCGATGTAAACAGGCTTGCCCGTTTACATCAATCGAACTCAAGCTCGCTAGCGCGTAAAGGTTAAGGTGTAGCCGTTAGTAGGCTTCTTACTAAGTCGATGGTGGTGGATGGATGTTTGTAATCGATAGGTAACGCCGTCACCTTGTTATGTTGAGATAGAAATAGCGATGGGAAACTGCTGCCACCGATTGAACGCGCAAATTGAATTTCTTCTAGTAACGTTTGTTGTGTCGATTGAGCCAGAAAATCCGTTTCAAATTGCATGACATCTAAGCCGATCTCTTGCGCCAGTGCGATAAGTATATTGTTATCGCTCGGGTTCTTTGCCTGTAGGTAGTAAGCTTGTTGGATGGCCTGATTCATCGCTTGTTCTGAATTCTGTTTTCTGGCGGCAAGGATAGCGCGGCATGCAGGGTAGGTTGCTCTACGAGGGGTGTTTTTTGACCAAAACTCGTAGTTAAACTCTGCGCCAAGTTCCTGTTCAATTCGTTGCCAATATGATGCGATTTGACGTTGCATCGCCTCTGGCATTGCCATGTCTGTGTCTGGAGCTAGACCACCTAATACATACTGGATCGCCACTTCTTGTTTGAGATTGCTCTGTACGGTGTCCCAGGTTGACTTGAATCCCCAACACCAAGAGCACATTGGGTCGTAGACGTAATAGAGCGTGGCGGTAGTCATAGAAAGTAGTCCTTCACTTCATGAGTGGAATGTTAGTCGATATGGGTGTTATTAAGGGCATAATTCCATACGCGATAAAAGTAAAAAATATAACCAATACCAAGCGTTAGAATAGAAATAATGAACCACAGCAGCACGTGGCCAAGATCACTAAATAAATCAATATCGCATTTCATCTTCCTTTCTACGCCGTTTGTGTCAACCAGATAAGTGCGGTTGAGAATGAATTTAGAAAAAGAGTAGGGGAAAAAAAACAGAGCGATGCCAAAAGTCACAATAGACAGGATGAGCCACAATATCAGGTGACCGATAATATCAAAAATGGCGACATCGGCTTTTAATCTCATAATGTTATTCCTATGAAGTCAGTTAAAGCGCGATACGATAAGCGATTGCAAACCGTAGCGCTATTGAAATTCAATAGCGCTACTCATCACCAAAGATGCAGAGCGCTATCATTGAATATTGCCAAACGCAATTAGCTTGCCGGTGCGTCTTGAATTACCTCATTGTAGCGCGTAAAGGCAGCATCCAGATCAACCAAAAGATCATTCACATCTTCTAAACCAATATGAAGTCGAATGAGCGTGCCTGTAAAGTTTGGATGAGCGACGGTACGTAGTGAGTTAAAACTTTTTGGTTCATTAGCCAGTACCAAACTTTCAAATCCACCCCAAGAATAACCCATGCTAAAGTGACTCATTCCGTCTAAGAACGCCGTGGTAGCTCGTGGATAAGAGGTTTTTAGGACGAAAGAAAACAGGCCGTTACCCCCGGTAAAGTCGCGATGATAAAATTCGCTCCCCGGACAAGTTTCTAAAGCAGGGTGTCGAACATGATCAACTTCAGGACGCTCCTCGAGCCATTTAGCCACGGTTAAGCTGTTTTCTGCGTGTTGGCGTAGTCGTACATCGAGTGTGCGTATACCGCGTAAGCCAAGATAAGCATCGTCCGGTGATACGCATTGCCCCATTAGGTAGCTCTGTTCGCGTAATTGATCCCAGTACTTTTCTGAGGCAACAGCAGTGCCGAGCATGACATCAGAGTGACCAACAATGTACTTTGTGGCGGCTTGAATTGAGATATCGACACCAAAGTCGAACGGTGAGAAGTTCACCCCAGCGCCCCAGGTATTATCAAGCATGACGATGACATCTTGCTCTTTAGCAATAGCTGCCATGGTAGGCACATCTTGAACCTCCATGGTGACGGAGCCTGGAGATTCCAAAAATAAAATTTTGGTATTTGGCTGAATAAGATCACGAATGCCAGCGCCGATCGTTGGGTCGTAATAGGTGGTCTCAATGCCCATTTTTTTCATGATGGTGTTACAGAAATCACGTGTTGGCTCATAGCACGTATCAACCATCAAAATATGATCACCTGTTTCGACAAATGCCAGAATGGCATTAGAAATAGCAGCGGTGCCACAGGGGTAAAGTGCACACCCTGCGCCACCTTCAATTTCTGTCATGGCATCTTGGAATGCAAAGTGGGTATTCGTACCACGGCGACCATAAAACAACGTTTGTTTCGCACGGTTGATGGTGGCATGGTTTTTTTCTGCAACGGTGTTGAATACGACGGTAGAGGCACGCTGTACAGGCGGATTAACGACACCGTTTGTCCATTTTTTATCGCGGCCCGCGGTGACAAATTTGGTGGTTTTACTTTCTGACATCAAGAATCCCTGTTTGATTGGCTAGTTTGTCACGATGCTATTGTTAAATTCACCGAAACCTTTGTTATCAAGGGTTTCTAGCGTTGTAATGAGCGATGTGAACGGAGAAAAGTGTAACTAGCAATAAAACACGAAGGCTAAAGAGTTTCAAGTCTTTAGCCTCGTGTTTTACTGAATCTTTAACGAAGAGGTCTAGAGCGCATGTGCGCTGGGAGAGCGGGCAGTTATAGCAAAGGGTTGAATAAGTAGAACAGTCGCTCGAAAAATCGATGATACAAGCTTCGTTGTTGCCATTGGGCTGAGTCGATTATTTCAGAGTGCAGCATGTAACTGTGTTGCAACTGATTCATTTGTTCCGTGAAAATAGGGTCTTCAACGGCCAGCGTCACTTCAAAATTAAGCCATAAACTACGCATATCCATGTTTACGGTGCCTACTAAGCAAAACAACTCGTCAATGACGACCGATTTAGTGTGCAGCAGACCACCATCAAACTCATGGATCTTTACGCCCGCATTAAGTAACTCAGAATAGAAGGCGCGTGATGCCCATTGCACCATTAGTGAGTCATTGTGCTTAGGGATAATGAGGTCAACAGTGACGCCACGCTGCGCAGTTGTTTTTAATGTTTCTAGCAAGTCGGCACTAGGAACAAAGTAGGGCGTAGTAATGGTGACAGAGCGTTCTGCTTGATGCATGGCTAATGTTAGAACCTGTCCAATCAGTTGATCTGGCATACCTGGACCTGAAGGAACAACTTGGATTGGTTTCGAGTCTTGAGGAATATCAATTTGACAGTCAGGATGCACCGGAAGAGTACGATCCCCCGTTTCTACCTCCCAGTCCCAGCAATGAATGGCCGATAGCACGTTTACGGTTGGACCTTCAATTCGAACCATGATGTCAATCCATTGACCGACGCCAGAGTTTTGTTTGAAGAACGCTGGGTCAACCATATTCATTGAACCGGTATAGGCCACTTCATCATCAATAGCGATAATTTTGCGATGTTGCCTCAAATCTAGACGTCTCAAAAAGATACGCCATGGTGATACCTCGAGCCCTTCCACTAGCTCAATACCAGCACCGCGCATCATTTTAGCCCAGTGGCTACGGAAAAATGTGGGGCTGCCTGCTGAGTCCAATAATACTTTTACTGCGACGCCGCGCTTCGCTGCTTGGATAAGCGCTGCTGCGACAGAGTCGGCCAACCCGCCGGGGTGCCAAATATAAAACACCATACGAATACTGTGTTTTGCTTGCTCAATGTCGTTGATCACTGAACGTAGGCTAGAGTCAGGGGTCGTGTGCAATTGCAATGTGTTGCCACAAAGCGCAGGGATGCCCATTCTATTGTTACAAAGGTTGTCAATCTTGGAAATGTGAGTGCCAAGTCCGTCTTGAGTATGGGCTTTGCAGTCATTTAATTGATGAAACCAATCGCCGAATGGTTGAAACATGACGCGAGCTCGTTCGGCTCTTTTACGACCGAGATTTAGCTCTCCAAACATAAAGTAACAAAGGACACCAACAACAGGAATGATGTAGATAACCATGAGCCATGCCAATGAGACACTGACAGCACGACGTTTGAGTACGACTCGCAATGTGACACCAGCAACCAGCACCCAGTATAGGCCAATGCCAGCAAGCGTGAGAAAATGATAGACCTTGTCCATGTCGCCTCGATAGAAGAACGGTAATTAGAGAATAATTGTGTAATCAAGTATTTGGAATAGTCGCGTCGCTGTCAAATAGTTACTGAGATTACAGGGGCGGTTTATCGCACTTTTCGGCCGTGACTGGTGAAAAACTGATGAGAGTAGATATTTATTGTGCCAATGATAGCACTGCTTTTATTCATTAATGCGGTGATTATGTGCTATGTGAAGGTTAATAGGTAAGCAAATAATACATAAATATCGCCATATACAAATGAATATAGCGCTCGGGCTTCCAATTATATTGGTTAGGTGTTTTAATTGCTAGGCGCTTTGGTTAGGTAATAACTTTTCTAGATGTATTGATTTGTTTACACCATGCTGGCGATGCCCACCGCAACATAAGGAAAGGTCTTTTTACGTGAAAGTAGACGATCGTGTTGTGACTCACTTCAGGATAGTAACCAGCTACTTCGTCAAATCATGACGAAAATTGGTACCAATAATGACAAGTTCCACCCGAGGACAATTTACTTCCCGCTTCGGCTTTATCATGGCTGCAGCCGGCTCTGCTGTCGGTCTAGGCAACGTTTGGGGATTCCCAACCCAAACGGCAAGCAATGGCGGCGCCGCCTTCCTTTTAATTTACCTGTTAATGATGGCGCTTTTAGCTTACCCAATGCTGGTTGCAGAGTTAACGATTGGTCGCTTTGGGCAATCTAACCCTATCGCGTCATTGCGAAAAATATGGACAAAAAACAAGTTCCTTGCAGTTGCGTTTGGTAGCATAGCAATGCTTACTGCTTCAATGATTCTTAGCTTTTATGCCATTTTAGCAGGCTGGCTAATTGGTTTCGGTGCAGAACCGATCCTTCAGTTGATTGGACTCCACAGCCTTGCGGATTGGTTGGTGACCTTTAGTACCGGGCGAAACGTCTTTTTGACCGTGTTGTTTATGTCGCTGACGGTATTTGTTGTTCGACGCGGTGTCGCTGATGGTATTGAAAAATGGTCGTCGCGATTGATGCCGCTGCTGTTTGGTCTGTTTTTGTTATTGATTATCTACATCCTAACTCAAGATGGTGCAATGACCGGTTTGAAAATGTACCTGATTCCAGATTGGAGTCATGTCAATGCAGCACTTGTGGTTAACGCGATGGGTCAGGCTTTCTTTTCGCTTTCCTTAGGCGTAGGCGCGATGATGGTCTACGGTTCGTATTTGAAAAAAGACGTCAACATCCCTAAAACCGCAGGACAGGTCGCGATTATTGACACCGGTGTCGCGTTTTCAGCTGGGCTTCTAATTATGCCAGCCATGTTCGTAGCAAGAGCGAATGGCGTACAGATTTTTAATGAAGTGGGCGAACTGATTAGCTCTGGCAACCTGGTTTTTGTGGTACTACCAAGTTTGTTTGACACTATGGGGTTTGTTGGTGAGTTTCTCAGTGTGGCATTCTTTGCTTTAATGGTTATCGCAGCTTTAACCTCGTCGATAGCAATGCTAGAAGTGCCAGTTGCTTGTTTACACGAAGAAATGAACATTAAGCGCGATAAAGCAGCAATGATGCTAGGGGGAATTATCCTACTTTGCAGTACCATTATTGCCGCCAACTTTGGTTTATTGTTTGATTGGGTCGCCACCGCTTCAACCATGTACATGCAGCCGTTACTCGGAGTGGTATGGGCAGTCGTGATTGGATGGGTTTGGCATAGAAACGCCCTTCTTCAAGAAATTAAGCAGGGTCATCCAGAGATTGAGACGACGTGGTTTTGGAAGATCTGGCCATGGTATGTCAAGTTTGTGTGCCCAGTGGCTATCTTAACGGTATTTGCCTACCCGTTTCTTTAAGCATGACTAACGCGAGGGCTATGCTTGTAGCTTGAGCTTTGTGTCTTGTGTTCGCTTCAACGCTGATGATTTAATGCCAATCGGACTCTGTACGATTGGCATTTGTTATTTGTCCCATTGAAAATGATGCTAACGCTATTATCGCTGCCCATTTGCTTTGTTTTGTGTATGATCGGCGCCAGTAATTTGCCCTGTGTAGTGTCTATGTTTGATATTCAATTTGAAAATGACCATTTTGTGGTCATCAATAAACACCCCGGCGTCAGCGTACATAAAGACGATGGCGATACCATGCTGGTGGAAGAGGTCGCAAAAGTAACGGGCGACGCTAAGCTGTATCTTGTGCATCGTTTGGACAAGATGACGTCAGGTATTTTGCTGTTAGCCAAGAATGCTACGATTGCTGCCGAATTGTCACAACTTTTTGCCAATAAACAGATAGAGAAGTTCTATTTAGCGATTGGCGAGAAGAAACCGAAAAAGAAACAGGGACTAATTTCCGGTGATATGGAGCGTTCACGGCGTTCTATGTGGAAATTGATGGCGACGAAAACTAACCCCGCCACGACTCAATTCTTTTCAGTGGCTGGTGAGAATGGCGAGCGGGTTTTTCTGTGCCGCCCTCTAACGGGTAAGACTCACCAAATTCGAGTCGCATTAAAGTCGGTGGGGTCGGCGATTGTAGGGGATCCTATATATAACGTCAGTTCAGAGTCCGACCGTGGTTACCTTCATGCTTTCGCGTTGCGTTTTACTTGTTTAGGCACGGACTACGAGTTTGTGTGTGATCCAAGAAGCAATACGATTTATGGTGACAAATGGCATTCAGACGCAGTGAGCAAAGCCATTCGTACTTGGGAGACACCTTGGGACCTGGCGTGGCCGAAAAAATAGTGAGAGGCTAAGATTCGTGGAGAATAACGATGCATAAAGATAATTTGCTCGAGTTTTTTGAAGAAGTAACATCACAATTAACTTTAGCACCGAATGAAGTTCGCCGGCTTTTCCATGGACGAGGTAAGCGTTGGCCTGGATTAGAGCAACTCACTTGTGATTGGGTAAACAATCAGTTGTTGGTGAATGTTTTTAAGGAAGTGGATGAAAGCTTCATTAATGCGTTGACGGATGGTTTAGAGCAAATAGTGAACAGTGAGTTATGGCAAGCCAAAGCTGGGCAGTGCGTTGCGATTCAGCATCGCTACCTAGATGGAGCGCCTATGAGTGTCGTTTGGGGAGAATTAGATACACGTCCTGTGGTGATGGAGTCTGGCTGTAAGTACCAATTGGATATCGGGCGTAACCAAAACTTCGGTTTGTTCTTAGATATGCGCTTGGGTCGGGATTGGGTGAAAGCCAACGCAGAAGGGAAGCGGGTGCTTAATCTCTTTGCCTATACGTGTGGCTTTTCTGTTGCCGCAATGGAAGGGGGCGCGACACAAGTTGTTAACGTTGATATGGCTCGCTCGTCACTAAATAAAGGTCGAGAGAATCACCGTGCCAATGGCCATGATCTTTCAAATGTCACATTTTTAGGCTACGACATTTTCAAGTCGTGGGGAAAAATTAAGAAGTGTGGCCCTTATGAGTTAGTGATTATTGATCCGCCATCTTTTCAAAAAGGCAGTTTCGCACTTACCAAAGACTATAAAAAGATCTTACGTCGCTTACCTGAATTAATGACGGAGAGTGGCGAAGTCATCGCATGTGTTAATTCGCCAGTCGTTACCCCTGATTTCCTGATTGATGGTATGAAGGAAGAAGCGCCGGGACTGCAGTTTGTTGAGCGGCTAGACAATCCGCCAGAGTTTGCTGATATTGACCCTGATGCGAGTTTGAAAGTACTGCTGTTTAGAACAACAAATTAGCCAGTAGCTTTGCGAGACTCTATATTGCCCATGTGAAGTGATGAGCAGATATAAAAAACGGCACCTATAGCAGGTGCCGTTTTTTCATCATTAGGTGATTAGTTTACCCAATCTTTCAATTCAAATGTTAGCGTATGCTCGCTACCTTTAAGCTCTAGGCTGTCTTTTGTTAGATGGATTT
This sequence comes from Vibrio qingdaonensis, assembly GCF_026191675.1. Lineage (GTDB taxonomy): Bacteria > Pseudomonadota > Gammaproteobacteria > Enterobacterales > Vibrionaceae > Vibrio > Vibrio qingdaonensis. The sequence goes on from NZ_JAKRRY010000002.1 coordinate 311,933, forward strand.
CGCTCCAGTCGGACAGTGCTTTTGACATTGTCATCTCAACGTTCATTGCAGTATCGCCACACATCTTCATGGTCATACCCATTTTTTCGATGCGGAATTGACCATCTTTGAGTTCACCTTGACCAAAGAAGTTATTACACCCAGCGCTGCCGTTTGCCGTCATTTTCTCACCGATCTCTAGGCGAGGTTGCTGACCTTGTTTGTCGAGTTGAATCGCTTTGCCATCAATCTGCACGAGGTTCCAGTTGTGGTGTTGAAGATCCTGAGCGGTTACGGTTGCCATAGGTTTCTCTGCACTGTTATTTGCAGTAGTACACGCGGTGAGTAATACAGGTACCGCGATAGCAGCCAGTAGCGTCTTTGAAAAAATCTTCATAGTATGTGTCTCCAACTAAATGAAATTATTGATAAGTATAATTAATAAAACACTGTTTTTTGTCAGGCGAGCGTTATCTTTAGTATAGTGTTTTTTTAGGGCTACCGATAATATACGATCGAATTAACAGCAAGAATTATTAAATTGTATTAATTTGAGACTATTCTTACTAAGTTGAATTCTAGACTACAGCGTAAGGGAGGTCTGTGATGGAACAATTAGAGTTTTTCAACGTTCCTAGCCCATGTGTTGGAGTATGTACGGTTGATACTAAAGGCTATTGCCAAGGGTGCATGAGAAAAAGAGAGGAGCGTTTTAACTGGTTGTTTTTTACTCCAACTCAACAACTGCACATTATAAAATTGTGTCGTCAGCGTTATCGACGAAAAATGGCCAACGCTAAACAGGATGATGCTTTACAAAATGAGCCGTCAAATCCACAACAAAACTTATTCTGAGTTTGTGTCAGGTATTTCCCCCTTTCCTACATGTTAACCTCTGTTCATTACGCTCTAGTATCATGATTCCGATCTGAGTTACCTCAGTTTGTGACTATACGGCGCGAATCACGATTATTTACGGCTAGGGTTGCCTGCATACGAGCAACGACACAGTTCGGTAAATAACGGTCTAAAATTTCGCATATATTATAAAACGCAGTGAAATTTATTAATTGTGATGGTATTAGCCGCGAATTTTCAAGAAGCGTGAGTAAGCACGAGAAGTGTGATCTTCGTTCATGAATTTTCTGGCTACCAAATGAGAATTCTGTTTATATAGTTGGGAACAGTTATGTAAAATGCGAATAGATTCATGCAGATACTTATTTGTGACGATTCTTCCGTCGCTCGAAAGAGCTTAGAGAGAAGCATCGAAGCACCAAAGAACAGCCATATTATTTTTGCTGAAGATGGATATCAAGCTCTTGATATTCTTAGAGAAGGTAGCATCGACCTCATGTTTTTGGACCTCACTATGCCGAAAATGGATGGCTTCGAAGTGTTAGCCCTAATGAAGCATGAATCTATAACCACAAATATTGTAGTGATATCTGGTGATATTCAACAAAAAGCACAAGAACGTTGTTATCAATTGGGCGCCTATGCGTTTATTGAAAAACCACTAAAGCAAGACATTGCCGAACCGCTATTTCATGATTTAGGCCTGAAATTTCGCCTTCCGGAGCACGTCAAGCAAGTCTTTACCATTAAACAAAGTGTCGAACGGTTTCGTGAAACCGCCAATATTGCCCTCGGTAAAGGCGCAGCGATTATTGCCCAGCAGTTAAAAGAGTTCATTCAATTACCCGTGCCTACCGTTGGAGATCTTTCTTTTGGTGAAGTGACCATGATGATAGAGGACAACCTTAGCCGCGAGGATAACTATACGGTCGCACAACGATTTGTTGGTGGTGGCATGCATGGTGAGGCGCTAATTTGCATTACTGGCAGTGACATTAATCAAGTCGGTTTGAGGTTTGGGTTCGATCAAGGCGAATGTACTCGAGATGAATTAGTGGTGAATTTATCAAATGTGTTGGTTTCTTCTTTTCTAGTTTCAATGTCTGAACAGTTGGGGGTTGAGTTCTCTTTGCGAGAGCCATTACGAATCGACCATTTCGCGCCTCAAAACTCAATGATGAGTGACTCTGAGTACATCTTTACCACTGAATATACCTATGACGCAGAAACGTTGGACTTAAATTGCTCTGTATTATTTATGTTTGACCAAGAATCCGTGGATATTATTCATCGGCAAATGGAGATATTACATTGAAAACGATGACATTAGAGTTGTCCGACTTTCATTGGACGATGCAGCTTATAGATACCTTAGACGCGGGACTAATTGTGGTAGATAAAGAGCATAAGGTCTGTGCTTGGAACAGTTTTATGCAAAACTACAGTGGGGTGAATGCGGATCAAATAATGGGTAGGAGTCTATTTGAATGTTATCCAAATCTCCCAGAAAAATGGCTCAAGACTAAGCTGAGTTCAACGGAAAAAATGCGCACGCGTGGTTTTTCTAATTGGAAAGACAGACCGATTATTTTTGAATTTAAAAACTTCTCTCCCATTTCTCAAGGGCTGTTAAACATGTATCAGAACATGGTTATCACGCCTTTAAAATCACCAACCGGAGAGATCACCCATTTTGCTATCATGCTGCAAGATGTCTCTGATATTGCCAAAAGCCAGATGCATTTAAAACGCTCGAATGAGAAGCTGACAGAATTGGGGCGGGTTGATGGATTAACTGGGTTATTTAATCGTGCTTACTGGGAATCGTGTGTGATTGAAGCGTTCAATGAAGCCAAAACAAAAAACCGACAACCGACGTTAGTTATGTTTGATATTGATTATTTTAAACGAGTTAATGACAACTTTGGTCACTCTTTTGGTGATGAAGTGATTAAAGAAACGGCGAGTCAATTAAGCAAAGCGGCGAGAGGCAGTGATGTTTGTGGGCGGTATGGTGGAGAGGAGTTTGCTGTGTTGCTAAACGATACCACCGCCGATCAAGCGTATTATTTTGCAGAGCGGTTAAGAAAGCGTATTGAATCACTCGATATCGAGACAACAGAGGGTTCACTAAAGTACACCATTAGTCTGGGGATTGCGGAATTAACGACCGACGATAGCAACCATGTTGAGTGGTTAAAGCGAGCAGACAAAGCCCTTTATCAATCAAAAGAAGCGGGACGAAACAGTACCAATATCGCTAGCTAACTTTGCGCTTAAGCGATGCAGACTAGCGCTACGGCATGGGAGCTTTGGATTGGTTTCGCACAGCGGTATTGCCGTAGTGATACATCGACATCACGATGCCTGCCGCGACTAAGACGCCAATACCGCTTATTGCTAAGAATGCCATCACACCCTCGATATCCTGATGATCCAGTTGGTAACCGACGATATAAGTCCCTATAGAAAATCCGACAGAGACCGCAGCAGCCATGTAACCTTGGCTAGTCGCCGGTCCAAAAGGGCTAATTTCATCAGCGAAACTGGCAATGGAGATATCATTCCATGCGCCATTTATGATTGATATAAGTATCAACGACAGCGGAAATAGTGCTAAGACATCGTTTCCAAACATGAACCAAATACTGACGCCAACGAAGGTATTAATGAATACCGTTCCTAGCCAAAGCATGTGGCCGCCATGTTTTTCCATCCACTTTCCTGCTGGAGCTAACGCGACGAAAGTAATAAGCGCTGCTGCTGCCATACCAAATGAAGAATGAGACAGGTCGACACCAAAAGCCTGAGCAATAATCACGGGCCCCATTTCAACCATATTCGAACCCACAAACATAGACAACAAAACACACAAAACGAAACCAAACCAAAGTGTCCTTGAGCTCTTTCTTGCCATTGCGTCATTTGAACTGACGTTACTTTCAGTGCTCTCTGGTGATGACGGAATAGATTGTGGCGGATGTAATAGGGTGATGGTGAGGCAGCCGATATCCAGTGCCAGTAATACGGCAAGTTGCATGTTGGTTGAAAGGGAAAACAGATGCACGACGCCCATGGCGACACCTGCGACAACCACTCCAACCATTTGAAATTGAAAGAGCAACCTCAACGCATTGGCTTTTTCTTTTGCCTCTTGGTTTAGGCGAATCGCAAAGGTTGGATTTAGAATGAGTAAGAGATTGCTTCCTAAACCAATGCACAATGCGACAAACCAATAGTGCCAATGAGTCTGATTGACGAATATCAAAATAAATAAAGCGACACAGTGACAAAGCATCGCACTTAGATGTAATTGGCGATGGAGTAAGTAGCGGTCGGCTATAGCACCGAGCAGCGGTGCCACTAAGCCAGTCAGTCCCAAAATTAACATGACCTGACCGACCAATAAGCCACTAGATGTGCGTTGTAAAATGAGTGGGGCAAGAATAATGGCGACGCCAATCCATTGGACAATGCCCATGGAGGCTTGGCTTGTTAACCATAAGGAAGATCGTTTCATTTTTCAGGTGCGATAAGTAGATCGAGCTAACAGTGTAAAAGAAATAGAAGCCGGTAGGAGGTCACTGAGCGTCAAATTATTTGAATGGAATGGATAGATATTCTGGTGAGATTAGGTGGCCGCTTAGATACAGCCACCAATAATCAAACTATTAAGATAGCGCTTGCTGAGGGTTATTGACTAGGTGACGCCATTGTTGTTTTTTTAACTTAAGATGACGCTCAAGTTGCTCTAACTGAATAGAAAGGAGCGCCTGCTCATATTTCTGTTTCACATTATGCTTTGCGTCTTTAATGCATTGTTTTTTTAGATCGTCGTATTCTTTTAGTTTAGACACAAGCAATTGAAACTCATGTTCAATCATTGCGACGATACGATCGGAGTCCGGCAAAGAGACCGCCTTAATTTTTGCTACTTGGAGTGTTCGAGCCAATCGCGCTTTCTCTATTTTGTAGGAGGAAACACGCTTAAGATCACTCGTGAGCCCGAACCAAGAACAACTTTTAATTAGCCATTTAGTGGGATCAAACTGCCACCAACGGATGCCGTTTCGGTAGTCATGTTCAAAGATGTGATGAAAATTATGATAGCCCTCGCCAAAGGTCAGAAAGGCCAGCACCCCATTGTCTCTCGCGGTATTTTTAGTGGTGTAAGGCTGGGAGCCCCAAACGTGTGCTAGCGAGTTAATGAAGAAGGTAGTGTGGTGACTTAGCACTAAACGTAAGGCACCAATCACTAGCATAAAGCCGAGTAGGTCACCGTAAAGTAAACCAAGACCGATAGGGAGGCCCACATTCATCAACAACGCTAATGGCACATAGTATTTATGTTGCCACATAACGACCGGATCCTTTTGTATATCTCGGCAGTTCTTATAATCAGTATACCGAGATGCTTGGTACTCTCTTAACATCCAACCGATGTGGGAATACCAAAACCCTCGCTTCGCAGAGTAGGGATCTTTGTCATTGTTGTCGACATGCTTGTGGTGAACACGATGATCGGAGGACCAGTGAAGAATACTGTTTTGTAAGGCAAAAGCGCCCCCGATAGCAAAAATGTAACGCATGACAGGGTGGGCATTATAGGTCTTGTGTGACCATAAACGGTGGTATCCAGCGGTGATAGACATTCCACAGAAAATAAAGCTAATCACCAACCAAACCCAGTGATGAGCCGTGTAGCCATAGGCGATGCCATACCAAGTCACGCCGAGTGTTGCCAGTAAGAATGTCCCCAAAAAAATGGTGACGTTTAGCCATATAATTGGAGGTTTATTTGTCTTGCTCATAAGTTCCTGACCGAGTTGATTGTCCATTTAAGCTTACGCTTGTACGCTAGAATATCAGCGTACAGTTGTAAGTCAAATGGACTAATTAAATTTTGGCGTATGGCATAAAAAGAGTTGTTACAAAGGGTAAGTGATGGGCGTGAATCCAGCGTGGGTTGGCACCAAGCAGCAAGGCTGCAAGGTTTAACCTGAAGCTGAAATAAACGTTAAAGCTGAATTTAAAGAGGTGTGGTCACTTCAGCTAGTGAGTCTTGGGTTATTGTGTTGATTTAGCCGTTTTAGGTGTGGGTTTTCGTTTTGCCATACTGCAATCCACGTCGTTCTCTTGAGGCGGATATTGTTGGTAGATGGCTTCAAAACGTTCGAAGTTAGACACGAGAATGTCTACGATCATTGGGTCGAATGCTTTACCGGTTTGTGCCGCGATATATTGTTTTGTCTGTTCGATAGGCCATGCCGGTTTGTAGGCTCTTTTGCTAACGAGCGCATCGAAGACATCAGCGATGCTGACTATACGAGCTTCCAGCGGAATTGCGGTATGGGCGAGATTTAATGGATAACCTTTACCATCATAACGTTCATGGTGACATAGGATAATATTTTTCAAAAATTCTATTTCAGCACTGGTGGAGTGAACAGCATCAATTGTCGTTAACACATCATCAATAATATCGACGCCATAATGAACATGCTGATTCATGATGCTTCTTTCTTTAGTCGTAAAACGTTTAGTGCTAAAAAGGATTTCATCAGGAATGCGATATTTCCCAATATCATGAAATGGCGCGTAGAGTTCAATCCATTGAATAAACCGGTGATTAATAGGCTGAGATTTCGCTAGTAATTCGGCAAGGAGCTTGCTGTATAGACCCATTCGGTGTAAATGATCCGCTGTTTCCGGATCACGTTTATGACTAATGCTTAACGCCAGTTTTAATGCTTGGAGCAACATCTGATGTTTGTTTTTATCATGACAGAGCAGACTAAAGATCACTTCTTTGACAAACAAAAGATCCGAATGCAAGGCGCCGTTTTCAAAATAGCCAGGTTGCGTGGAATTAAAAAAAAGTAGTGCCCCTTCCGTTTGATTCAGCTTAATACCCATAGTGAGACTGCTTTGGTGTCCAAGAGAACGGAGCTTTCTGACTCGCTCATTGTTGGGTAATTCAGCTAGGTCAGAGACAATACGAATTTCTTCATTCTCAATGATTTGCATAAGAGACAGACAGGAAGAAGAAGCCATTGATACCACATCATAACGATCGCCAGTATGCTGAGAATCAATGACGTGAAAGTTCTCTAAATAATCTGAATGAGTCACGGTGACGCAGAGTCGTGACAGCAGTGGATAGCTGACTTTGAGGGAGTCAAATAATTCATCTATGCCATTGCGACAGCTTAGAGCGCGGTTTGTTGTTGAGATGCAATCAATATAATCCATACGTTTCTTATCAATAGTTTTTATATGGTTATTTGAATAGTAGACAGGATTATGCCGTGAGTTCAAGTGATCAACTTCGCACCCAATGATGAAAAGCGATGAACAATAAGTTGCATCTTTGACTTGTGATCTCTCTATCAAGGTAATGATATTGATGATGAAAACGTTTGCCTGGTGTTTTTTTAAACGGTAATGTTGCAAACAAGTGTTTGACTATGCGGACATATGTTTATGACGGAACGTGAGCAACAGATTCTAGAGTTAATCAAACAAGACCCGATGATAGCCCAGCAAACATTGGCAGAGCAGTTAGGATTAAGCCGCAGTGCGGTCGCGGGTCATATTATGAATTTGACTCGTAAAGGGTTTATTCATGGTAAAGGATACGTGATCGCTCCGGAGCGATACGTGACCGTTGTTGGCGGCGCCAATATGGATCTATGCGGTCGATCTAATGCTGAGCTTATCATGGGCGACTCCAACCCTGGCGCGCTTACATCGAGTGCTGGAGGCGTGGCAAGAAATATCGCAGACAATCTCAGTCGTTTGGGCAGCAAGGTTGAATTCATTGGTGCCGTTGGTGATGATCTTTGGGGTGAACAATTAAAAGACGCGTGTCGACAAGCGAGCATGGGTATCGAACATGTGCTGACAGTAACCGGTAAGCCAACCAGTACTTACCTGTCTATCCATGACCCCGTAGGGGAGCTGCAACTTGCGCTCAATGATATGTCCTTAATTGATGCCCTGACCGGAGAGCAATTGGCAAAACGAGCCAATATTCTAAAGTGCGCCTCTGCCATTGTTCTTGATGCCAACCTAAGTGAAAGCGCGTTGGACTACCTGTTCTATGCCCACGCGGATAAACCGATATTTGTTGACCCTGTGTCTAGTGTGAAAGCCAAGAAACTTACCCCTTATCTCCATCAAATTCATACCTTAAAACCCAACCTATCGGAAGCGGAGCTTTTGGCGGGTTATACGCTGAGTCACATAGATGATTTACCTGAACTAGCAAAGCGGTTGCACGACAAAGGGGTGAGCCAAATGCTCATCAGTTTAGGGCGACAAGGCGCGTTTTCTAGCTGCGAAGGTGTTGGTCAATTTATCCCTGCCCAAGACGTTGCAGTGAATAATGTGACGGGGGCAGGGGATGCCCTAATGGCGGGCGTGACACACGGATTTATAACCGGTTGGGATTGGTCACAGAGCGTAAATTTTGCGCTAGGCGCAGCGATGTTAGCCTTACAGTCCAATTCGACCATCAATACTATTATGTCAGAAAGAGCGGTAACACGCTTGATTAAGGAAGTAGCATGTTAAACACCTATTTAGATATATTACCGGAAGTTGCCGATGCTTTAGCCAATAATCGGCCGGTTGTCGCACTGGAGTCCACCATTATCTCACATGGTATGCCTTATCCTCGTAACGTAGAGACGGCGCTGCTTGTAGAACGAACCATACGAGATTCAGGTGCGACCCCGGCAACCATCGCCATTATAGAAGGGCGACTTAAAGTCGGGTTGAGTGAGGCGGAAATTACGCATCTTGGTCAAGCAGGTACGGCCGTGACTAAAGTGAGCCGACGTGATATCCCATTTATGGTAGCGGGTAAAAAAGACGGTGCAACGACCGTCGCCGCCACGATGATCCTTGCGGAAATGGCAGGTATTAAAGTGTTTGCGACAGGCGGTATTGGTGGCGTACATCGAGGCGCTCAGGAAACGTTTGACATTTCAGCTGATCTTCAAGAATTGGCCAGTACCGATGTGGCAGTGGTTTGTGCGGGCGCAAAATCAATCTTAGATCTGGCACTGACGCGTGAATACCTTGAAACACAGGGCGTTCCAGTGATTGGTTATCAGACAAGTAGCTTACCGGCGTTTTATACGCGAGAAAGCGAGCACGGGGTGGACTATCGCCTAGATAGTGCACAGCAGATTGCAGCGGCCTTGAAAGCAAAGTGGACGATGGGATTAACTGGTGGGGTTGTGGTAGCCAATCCAATACCGCAAGAGTTTGCAATGCCTGTTGAACGAATTAATGCCGTTATCGAGCAGGCGTTGGCAGAAGCGGATGAGCAAGGTATATCGGGCAAAGACTCTACACCATTTTTATTGGCGCGCGTCTGCGAATTAACGGGTGGAAACAGCTTGGACTCAAACATTCAATTGGTACTCAATAATGCTAAGTTAGGCGCTGAGATTGCCAAAGAGTATTGCCAAAGCTAGCACATACCCTACAGGCTGCGCTAATTGAGATGCCGTAGTAAAACGCTGACAGGACCTGCGGTAGTAATCATTAAATAGTTAAGGCAAAATGCTAGCAATTTTTGTTAGTTAAGTGAGCCTTATGATGTTTAAAGCCGCAATCTTCGACATGGATGGATTGTTACTCGATACCGAGAATGTATGTAAAAAGGTGTTTAGTGAAGCCTGTCAAACACTTGGGGTACCGTTTTTTGAAGAGCTGTACCTTTCAATCATAGGTTGCAATGCGAAAACGATCCGTACTCGTCTTACCGAGGGCTACAAAGATGTGATTGACTATGAATTGATCCATCAAGAATGGCGTAAAAACTACGATGCTGTGGTACTTCATCAAGCGATTCCGGTTAAAAAGGGGGCCATTGCACTTCTTGATTGGCTAACGTCAAATAACATTCCTTTGGCCGTTGCCACATCTACGCAGCGTGATGTCGCTGAGGTGAAACTTAAACTCGCGGGATTAGACGCGTATTTTAGTAATATCACGACGGGATGCGAAGTAACACATGGCAAGCCTCATCCAGAAATTTACTTACTTGCGGCACAACGATTAGGTGTTGAACCGAAGACTTGTTTGGCGTTTGAAGACTCCAATAATGGTGTGAAATCAGCCATGGCGGCGACGATGAAAACTTATCAAATCCTTGATCTGGTTGAGCCTTGTGATGAAGTACGCGCACTAAATCCACATACGCATGAATCACTATTCTCCGTCTACCTGGAGTTATCAAAATAGTTTGTATCTGTTCCCAAATTGCCTCTTCGAACGCGTGATGAATTCTGCATTTTGAAGTCATTTGGGTATATAATTGAATTTCTTGGAGAATAGTGGAGTGACGTTTTGAAGCAAACGCAGCGCCATCGTGAAATTCTTGCGATGCTGACACAAAGCGGTTTTGTCAATACCGAAGAGTTTGTTGACGAATTTGGGGTTAGCCCACAGACCATTCGTCGCGATCTAAATGATTTAGCTAAACAGGGATTGGTCACGCGCCACCACGGCGGTGCATCATTGCATTCAAGTACTGAGAACGAAGCCTATTCGGCGAGAAAAGTTCATTATCAAGAAGAGAAGACACGGATTGCGAATGCTTTGGTGCGTCGAATCCCAAATGGTTCGTCACTATTTATTGATATTGGTACGACGACAGAAGCGGTCGCTCTCGCACTATTGAATCATCAAGACCTGAAAGTCGTAACCAACAACATTAACGTCGCGAACATTTTGCGAGTAAAAGATGATTTCACCGTCATTGTTGCTGGTGGACAGATCCGTAATAAAGATGGTGGCATTATTGGTGAAGCGGCGAAAGAGTTCATTGAACAGTTTCGTCTAGACTTTGGCATCTTAGGTATCTCTGGAATCCATGAAGACGGCAGTTTACTTGACTTTGATTTTTCTGAAGTTCGTATAGCGCAAGCTATCATGGAGTGTTCCGGTCAAACATTATTAGCGGCAGATAGCACGAAGTTTAACCGTGGGGCTATGGTGAATTTAGGGCATATTTCTCAGGTTGATGCATTTTTTACCGATGAACAGCCGCCACAAGAGCTTATTGATATCATGGAACAAAGTGATATTGATTGGTATGTGTGCGAATAAACACAAGTTGGATGAGCCCATTTTCATGCTAAATGTATGGTCTTTTATATTTAGATACAATTCGTTATTAAATGCCGTAGCTTTGACACTTATTGATGAGGTTATCTGCTGTAGTGAGCGAGATGAATGTGATGTAATAATCCACGTGAGCAGTTGATCGTCCACTTTCAACTCGGTCGCGCATCCAACTTAGACATAGTATCGATTAGATACGGTACTGATGTTGCCTTGCTGTGTTGTGCAGCAAGGCTTTTTTTATTTAGGCCCCATAAAACTATAATATTTAGGCTCTAGTAAAGCCCTGTCGACGTTGCGAAACGTCTCGGGATTAGGATTTAGTCCGCCCGATAGCCTCTTCCCAACCGCGATATAGGGTGTCACGTTGCTGCCGATCAATGGCTGGACGAAATACACGCTCAATCTCTTTTTTATCAGCCAGTTCATCTTGGCTTTGCCAAAACCCAGTCGCCAGCCCCGCTAACATAGCAGCACCCAATGCGGTGGATTCACGCACAACGGGTCTAACGACTTTACTGCCCATAATATCGGCTTGAAATTGCATTAAGAAGTCATTGGCAACCGCACCGCCATCGACACGAATTTGGGTCAGCTTGATACCAGAGTCTTCTTCCATCGCAAGAAGTACATCGCGGCTTTGATAGGCAATGGATTCTAGTGCGGCACGAATGATGTGATTGCGATTGGTACCTCGTGTGAGTCCTGTTAAAGAACCACGAGCATGTGGGTCCCAATACGGGGCTCCTAGCCCAACAAATGCAGGCACCAAGTACACGCCATTTGTGTCACTAACTTTTTCTGCAAAATACTGCGTGTCTTGTGCATCACGGATTAAGCCCAGTTCATCACGAAGCCACTGAATCGTCGCCCCACCCATAAAGACGCTGCCTTCTAATGCGTAGGTCACGCTGTCCCCAACTTGGTAGCCGATCGTCGTCAGTAGACCGTGCTTAGAGCGCATGGGTGTGCCACCCGTGTTCATTAATAGAAAGCACCCAGTACCGTAAGTGTTTTTTACCATGCCTTTTTTAAAGCATTGTTGACCAAAAAGTGCCGCTTGTTGATCGCCGGCAATACCACTGATTGGAATGTGTTCTGTCCCACCACCAATATGAGCATAGCCATATATCTCACTGCTTGATTTGACGTCGGGGAGCATCGACTTAGGGATATTAAAAATATCAAGCAGAGTGCTATCCCATTGCAGCGTATGAATATTAAATAGCATCGTTCGCGAGGCGTTACTGACATCGGTCACATGCGACTTACCATGAGTGAGCTTCCAAACTAACCAAGTGTCTACGGTGCCAAATAGCAACTCACCTTTTTCGGCTCGCTCACGAGCTCCGTCGACGTTGTCGAGTATCCACGCAATTTTAGAGGCAGAAAAGTACGCGTCAACGACCAGTCCGGTACGTTGGTTAATGATGGTGTCATGACCATCTTGCTTGAGCTGGTCACAAAAGTTGGCCGTGCGGCGACATTGCCAAACAATGGCATTGTAAATGGGTTGACCGGACTCTTTGTCCCAAACGATGGTGGTTTCACGTTGGTTAGTAATGCCAATGGCGGCAACATCTTCGTTGGCGATATCCGCTTGAGCAAGCACTTCGGTCAAAGATGAACGCTGTGTTGCCCATATCTCCATAGGATCATGTTCGACCCAACCTGGTTGCGGATAGATTTGAGTGAACTCTCTTTGTGCTGAGCACACGGCGTTGGCATCGCGGTCGAAGACGATAGCGCGTGAGCTAGTAGTACCTTGGTCTAATGCAACGACGACTTTTTTATGCTGGTTCATATCGTTCTCATTTTGTTTTTATGGAAATAGATTGGATTTTAAAATCCCCAATAGTGTGCTGTATCTCACCGAACTGCGTGATTAATCCTAGCGAACTTAATCCTAGTGAACAACGTTGGACACATTGGCGGTTACTACCTTTGTCACGTTACGGTTCTAAATGTTCGTTATCGACCATGCTAGCGTACAACTCAAGACAGTTTAATAATTATTCGAACAATTTGCTTGTACCTATCTCGCAAAACTTGCCTTGTAACACTTAAGTATTAACGAAGTGTGACAAAAATAGCCCAGCGTTAAGAAATATAAATAAGTATACAAAACGCTCGATTTTTTCGTTTGCGAACATTATAGTTAATTAAACGAGCGCTGACGCGTGTTATTCGGTTTCGAAAAAGGGTGAGCAAAGATGGATATCTCAACAAAAATGTATGATTTAGTGGTGATTGGCGGCGGGATAAACGGCGTTGCAGTGGCTGCGGATGCTGCAGGTCGTGGATTGAAAGTTGCACTCTATGAAATGAATGATCTTGCTTCTGCGACTTCATCTGCTAGCAGTAAACTGATTCATGGAGGCTTGCGCTATTTAGAGCACTATGAGTTTCGGTTAGTGTCAGAAGCGCTTGCGGAGAGAGAGGTGTTACTGAAAAACGCCCCACACCTTGTCTCTCCTCTCCGTTTTCAGCTTCCTCATCGCGCGCATCTACGTCCAGCTTGGATGATTCGAGCGGGACTGTTTTTGTATGACACGTTAGGCAAGCGCGTGTCTTTAGCTCGAAGCCATGGTGTAACGTTTACAGGTGAGGAAAGTCCGTTAAAATCAGAAATGACGGTTGGTTTCGAATATTCAGATTGCGCGGTTGATGATGCCCGTTTAGTGGTAACCAATGCAAAATTGGCGAGGGAGAAAGGTGCAGAAATACATACCCGAGCCAAATGCATTAAAGCGCAGCGTAGTAACGACGAATGGCAAATTGACATTGAACACCGCTTGACAGGGGACGTGTCTAGCGTTCGTTGCAAGGCGTTAGTGAATGCGGCAGGACCTTGGGTTGACCGTTTTTTTGACCGCCAGCTTGATATGGTTTCGCCCCGTAGTATTCGCTTAGTAAAAGGTAGCCATATTGTTGTGCCTCGAATGTACAGCGGTGACAAGGCGTTCATTTTACAAAATGAAGATAACCGGATTGTGTTTGTGATTCCTTATATGGAGCACTACTCATTAGTAGGAACGACGGATGTTGAATATCAGGGTAACCCAAGTGAGGTGACGATCGACGATAGTGAAATTGCCTACTTGTGTGATGTGGTCAATCAGCATTTTAACCACACAATTAGCGCAGACGATATTATTACTACATGGTCAGGCGTTAGACCGCTATGCGATGACGAGTCAGATGACCCTCAGGCGGTTACTCGCGATTACACGATTGAGTTGGATGATTCCCTTAACGATGCCCCCTTATTGTCTATTTTTGGTGGTAAGCTCACCACCTATCGAAAACTGGGGCAAGCCGCTGTCGATAAACTTGCGCCATTTTTTCCGAAAATGGGACCTGAGTGGACCCGAACCGCAGCACTACCCGGAGGTAATTTCTCTAATCGCGAAAGCTTAGTTGCCGAGGTGATGAACGAACATCGCTGGATGGAGGAGTCTTTGGTTAAGCGATGGGTACACGCTTATGGAACCATGATTTATACGCTATTAGAAGGCAAGCAGGCGATAGGGGATTTAGGACAGACATTTGGTGCAGGACTGTATCAAGTCGAGGTGGATTATTTGATCGACGCTGAATGGGCGGTGACCGCTGAGGATATGTTATGGCGCCGTGGCAAGTTGGGTTTGGCGATAGATAACATTCAATTGAACGCGCTAACGGAATACATCGCTTCGGTGGCGCTAAAACGCGACAGACCATCACTGAAATCGGTGGGTTGAGATAATAGCGTCTGTGTTTGATGAGTGCTGTTTTTTGCACATACCATAAATAACAATGCCGCTCTGTTTCAGTCGCGGCATTGTTATGGTTATTGGTAGCATCCGCTTACTTAACGTCGACGACTTCAACCAGTACGTCACCCGTGGCGCCGCTTGGTGTATTAATGCCGAGATAGTTAGACAGTGTTGGTGCAATGTCATAAGGCGTCACCGCTCGACTCACGGTTTGCGCTTTCAACTGATTTCCAGCAAAAATCACCGGAACGTGAGTATCGAATCGCCATGGTGAACCATGGGTTGAAGCAATAGTGAGCCCATCCATATCGTTGATATAGGTTCTTTGATCAAAAACCAAATAAATATCGCCAGAGCGAGCAGGATGGTAATTGTTGCGAATGAGTTGATTCACTCGCGTATTGGCGACTTGATTCATGGCAATATCATTGCTGGTGACGGCGCTGGAAATTCCGGTAATGTTTACCACTTCCTCAGCAACGGCTTCTTGCACCTTGGCTAAGTTCAATTTCTTGTCTTTAATCATCTCATGGTCAAGATAGATGTAAGGCTGGGCGTAGAGCTTAATAACCTCTTTGCTTAAACCAAATTCAGTGTTTAGCCTCGCTTCTAACCCTGATTGCCAAAGTGCATCTTTTTGGAAATAAAACGGCTGCTTCAAACCCAGCTGATTTGCAGTAGGTGACGCTTCAGGTACTCCGTGATCGGCAGAAAGCACAATTAAGGTGTTATCTAACCCCACAGATTTGTCGATAGACTCGAACATAGCCGCAAGCGTGCGGTCAAGACGGATCAGATTGTCTTCCGTTTCTAAGCTTGAAGGGCCGTAGAGGTGAATGACGTAATCGTTTGAAGAAAAACTGACTGCTAGAAAGTCCGTGCTATCCCCTTGCCCCAACTTTTTCTCGGCAATTAATGTGTTGGCGAAATCGGCGGTAATCTCATCACCCGCTGGGCTTACTGTTAGCATAGTTGAATAGTATTGGAAGGATGCTGGACCATAAGGATGCGGGAAGGTTCTTTGAAAGCCCGCCAATTCGACTTTGTGATCTTGATTATGTTCTATGACGGTGTATGCCTCCTTATCCAAAGACAACTGCCACTTTTTGCCCGAGTAGCGTGCAGGTAGTGCTTTTTCATTCCACTTTGTTACCCATGCAGGGGTTTCGTCATAGTAATAGTCACTGGTGACAAACTCTGATTGAGCTTTGGAAAACCAAAAAGCTTTTCCAGCATGACCCGCGAGAGAAATGGCACCTCGATCCTTAACGGAAACAGAATACACTTGTGATTGACCGCTGCTGGCGATCGCTAGTTCATCGCTAAAGGTTGAAGACAAAATTGGCGCAGGTGAGCGACCATCACCCTGAGCGGTTTTTTGTGTAGGGTCTATCTCTGTGGCTTTATTGACACCAGAACCCTGTGTCAGCATAGCGTAGTTTGGGTCTTCAACGTTATAAACCAAACGGTTTAGGTTTCTATCAAACCAAACGTTACCAACCATACCGTGTACTGAAGGTGGCGCCCCAGTGGCTAGCGAAACATGGCCCACAATGGTTTCGGTATTGGCGTGTTGGTAATTAGCGTTGGTGTAATAGACACCTTCATCCATAAGATAACGAAAACCACCTTCGCCAAAATTATCTTTGAAGCGCTCGATCAAATCGGCTCTTAGTCCATCGACGGTAATCTGTACCACGAGTTTTGGAGATTGAGCAGCGTGTAGAGTGAAGCTTGCAAGGGCTGTGGTTGCGATAATAGTGGTGCGTTTTGCAAGGTGTAATAAACGTTCATTAGTAGGCATAAGGTTTCCTTTAGAAGGATGCATTTCACGATGATATTCAAGCCAGATTACTGAGTGCAAAGTAGTGAACCTATGCTGAAGAATAGAAGCGAAAGGTGTTGCACCAGTGAATACCATGAAACAGTAGTATATGATTTAGCTTAGGAGAATTTCGATGATAAGGGGAGAATAATAGCGACAATTATCGCCGAACCATCTGATAACTAAGCGATATTAATAGTATCGGATTCTACTTGCTTTAAAGTTATATCGCTTATGCTTGATAGGGAATAGGGAATAGGCTGCCTGGTAGCGTGCGGCACCATTTAAGGTGCCGATAGAAAATACTACACTGTTTTGCCTATTCTCATGGAGTTAAGGCGATAGAAAATGAGTGAACCGAGTAGTACCGCGCAGCCCACGATTTTGTTGAGGGGCATGGGCTCCGAGTAAATGATGATACTTAATATCAGTGTCCATATTGGCTCAAGAAGCATGAGTAATGCAGCGTTGGTTGGCTGCGCGAACTTTTGCCCTGTAGTTTGCATCAAATAACGCAAGCTGGTGGCAAGAACTACACTCAACCCGAACCATGTCCATGTTCCCGTTGAAATAGTTTCAGGCCATGACTCGACGCAAAAAGAAAGGATGAGCCCAAAGCAACCTGCGGAGAAGAGCTGTAGAGTGGTTAATAGCATCGGTGATAAGCGTGCTGAGTATTTACTGTTTAAGTTGAAGTGCACAGCAAGCCCAACCGCAGCCGTTAAAAACCATAGGTGACTGGTCTGTGCATGCCATCCGCCATTCCAGGAAAGCAAAAATAGCCCAACAAGTGCAATCGGGAGTGATAACCAAAATGCGCGTACCGGTTTATTTCCAAACAACCCCCAGGCCACCATAGGTACGAATAGCATTGAAAGGCTCATAATAAATGCGCCTTCGCCCAGTGTTTCACTGATCGAGATGGCATGAATCCAACAAAAGATAGACAGCCCGAGCGCACTACCTACCCCCATCGCGCGCAAACCATCCTTGAAGCTGGTCGTTCTAAGGGCTTTTAAACAAAATGGTAGCAGGATCAATGACGCAAGCAAAAAGCGGAGGCCAATGAAACCAAAAGGAGGAAGCCCCTGTATGGCTTCTTTGGAGAAGACCCAGCCAGCTCCGGCAAGTAGAGTGGTAAAGATTAATATAAATTCAGCGCGAAAACGGTTAGTCATAATGAAAACATCTTGGTTTTTGTCCATTTTGCGCTAATTGGCGGCAAGACTCCATCTTAAATCATCAAGAAAATGGAGTCTTGGCAATAGTCTGACCTATTGGCTTTGTGGAGGTTGCGAAGGTGACCTGTAGGAGGCTTGTTTGTATGTGGAGCAATATTTCGTGGAAAAACGCAAGGTGCAACTATGTGCATTTTCTGTGAGCCTTCTATAGTAATAAAGAGATCAGGAAAACTTATGTAGTGAGCAGGAGTCAAGCATGGCATTTTTTTTATATAGTAATGATTCACTCACCGTGATTGAGGTGCAGACGAATCGGTTTGATGCCAAAATGATTCCCCACTTTCGCCAATACCTTAATCAGTTTGATCGGGTTACCTCTGAAAAGTTACTCATTGATTTAAGCGGTGTGATCTTTATGGATAGCAGTGCTCTTGGGACCATCATGGCATTACATAAAACCCATGAATTTGGAGAAATGTCCATTGTCAGCCAAAGCCCTTCGGTCCTTAATTTATTCAAATTGACCAAAGTCGATCAGCTACTAAATATTTATCGTGATATAGATCACGCAGTGGCGGACATGGCTTGATCAATTTGAGCATAAACAAGCCACTTCGTATTCAAATCGAGTGGTTTTTATTGACGTAACATTCGTTGTCATACACACTGACTGTCAACTTTTCGTGACACTTTCAGTAGGAATACCCAGTGCGTTTAGAAGTCTTTTGTGAAGATAGGCTCGGATTG
This sequence comes from Vibrio qingdaonensis, assembly GCF_026191675.1. Taxonomy (GTDB): domain Bacteria; phylum Pseudomonadota; class Gammaproteobacteria; order Enterobacterales; family Vibrionaceae; genus Vibrio; species Vibrio qingdaonensis. The sequence goes on from NZ_JAKRRY010000002.1 coordinate 330,421, forward strand.
ACTCGTGAGTTATTGGACATTTTAGCGTCCAGAAATATTGATTTACGGGGCATAGAAATCGACATTACGGGGATTATTTATCTTAACTGCCCAGATATTGATTTTGATACATTTCGCGACCTAATGGCCGAAATTAGACGAATTTCAGGTGTTAAAGATGTTCGAAAAATTCAATTTATGCCCAGTGAAAGGCATAACACCGAACTGGTTTCGTTGCTAACAAATCTTCCATACCCGGTACTTTCTATTAATTTGAAAGGCTCGGTCGATATGGCGAATCACGCCGCGCTAAAATTGCTTGGTAAAAGCGAGCAAGAAGCGATTGCCCAACATATCACCCACTTACTGCCTAGTTTTCATTTCTCCAAGTGGATTGAAGGTGATATTTGTCGTCAGAAACAAGCGATTGTTGTTGATGGTATGGATTATTGGATGGAAATTTTGCCCGTTTACATTACGGGAGAATCTAATGAAACCGTGCTGGCCAGTGCGGTAATGAGCATTCAGCCAAGTAGCACTGCGATTATTTCGGAGTCACTTTCTGATAATAACATACTTGGTTTCGAGCATTTTGTAGGGGTATCAAACCGTCATAAAGCGCTCATGAGTCAAGCGAAAAAGTTAGCGATGCTCGATCAGCCCTTATTGATTGAAGGCGATACTGGCACCGGCAAAGAAATGCTCGCGAAGGCCTGTCACAGCCGCTCAAACCGCGCATCGAACCCATTCTTGGTGCTGAGCTGCGCTTCTATGCCTGACGATGTGGCGGAAACAGAATTGTTTGGTCATGCGCCAGGTTCCTTTAATCACGAGCATGGTCATAAAGGTATTTTTGAGCAAGCGAATGGTGGCACAGTGTTGCTCGATGAGATCGGTGAAATGAGCCCTCATCTGCAAATTAAACTGTTAAGGTTTTTGCAAGACGGTACTTTTAGACGTGTAGGCGAAGAACATGAAGTACACGTTGATGTGCGAATTATCGCTTCTACCCGTCACAACCTAGCGGATTTAGCGGAGCAGGGGGCATTTAGAGAAGACTTATACTATCGCCTTAATGTACTGACATTGACCATTCCACCACTGCGTGAACGAGCGAGCGATATTGCTCCACTTTTGGATCTGTTTATTGCTAAGCACAGTCAAAAGCTGGCGATTGCTAAGCCCCAATGTACGGACACTTTAGTCAAAGATCTAGGCAGTTACCCTTGGCCGGGTAACATGAGGCAGCTCGATAATTCGGTGTTACGAGCGTTAACACAAATCACAGGCAATAGCTTACAAATCGAAGACTTCAAACTACCAAAACTGGAGCCGGTTGCAACAAGTGGCGTCAACCTTAATCTAGATGGTTCGCTGGATGACATGATGAAAGACTACGAGTCAAGAATCCTTGAGAAACTGTACCAGTCATTTCCATCGAGCCGAAAATTAGCAAAGCGATTGAATGTGTCACATACATCCATTGCTAACAAATTGCGTGATTACAATATTCGCAAAAATTGATGTTAAAGACGTCGGGCGCTCATAAAGCACCGCAATAGCGTAAAGTCGTTAGGGGTCTAGTTAAAGGCACTGCGGCTTTCGCTGGTAAGGCATTTGATCTCGCCAGTCATTGGCAAATATCAGGGAGTTATAATGGAAGATAGCAGCTCGGCGGTGGGAATACATTGCCGTGATGGGAATGTGTTGATTCGTACCGCTAAACCCTCAGATGCGTACACAATATCCAACTATTTTCAGGAAAATAAAACGTTTCTAGCGCCTTGGGAGCCCAAGCGAGATTCCGCGTTTTATCGAGCGGATACTTGGGCAGCAAAGTTGGTTAAGCTAGAAGAGTTACACCGACTCGGACTTGCCTATTATTGCTTAATTTTCGATACGGATTCAAAAGAGATGAAGGGCACGGTGTCGCTGAGCAATCTAGTCAGGTTTCCACTTCACTCATGTAATTTAGGCTACTCTTTAGCCGAAAATGCCCAAGGCCATGGGTATATGCGCAAAGCTCTCGCCATGGTGATCCCTTATATGTTCAATGTGCAAAATATACATCGCATTGCGGCGAGTTATATGCCTCATAATGAACGAAGTGCCGCGGTACTTAATGCAATGGGGTTTCAAAAAGAGGGCTATGCAAGTGATTACTTGCTGATAAACGATCAGTGGGAGGATCATATCCAGACGGCGTTGATTAACCCTAATTGGAGAGCCAGCTAATATTGGACAGCCAGTAAATATTGGAGAATCAGCTAATGAAGCGTCTTGAACAGCAACTCACATTACTAATGGAATTGGACAAGCTTAAAAGCGTATTGCGCCGGACTCGAATAAAAAGCTCAGCGGGTCGCTTTGAAAATAGTGCAGAGCACAGCTGGCACGTGGCGATAATGGCGTTGTTATTAGAAGAGCATGCTAACGAACCTGTCGATATTGCTGTTGTGGTGAAAATGCTGTTGCTGCATGACATGGTGGAAATCGATGCCGGTGATACTTTTGTCTACGATCTTGCCGCATCATTAGAACAAGAACAAAAAGAGTTAGCGGCGGCAAATCGGTTGTTTGCGATGCTACCGCAAGAACAAGGCGACGAGTTGTTTTCTATTTGGCAGGAATTTGAAGCGGCTGAAAGTGCTGAGGCAAAGTTTGCCAAGGCGCTCGATCGATTAATTCCGATGCTGTTGAACTATCATAATCAAGGTCAAAGCTGGTTAGAAAACGATGTGTCGAAGGAACAAGTCAAGAAGGTGAACCAGAAGATAGAAAAAGGTTCACAAGTGCTGTGGGATAAAGCACAATCGCTGATAGAAGAAGCCGTAGAGAACGGCTGGTTAAAACACTAGGAGACTGAATGTCGTACACGACTTTGGATGAATACCAAAGAAAATGGATTTTCACTCATCAATCTATGCCTGTACCAGAAAGTGATTGGCCTTTCATCAAACCGATGACGCAAGCACGTGCAGCACAGTTTTGGAAAGAAAATATCAGTGCACAAAGCCCCGATGCTGAGCGTATGTCCTCTCAGAACTGGCCAATGAAAGACAGCAATTGGCAAGAAAGTGTCGATTGGATGAAAGCTTGGGAAGCCGATGACAACGCGTTGCCAGAAGCGGTGGCGGACTTTATTGATTGGCAAGATGACGTGACGGTATATTTTTGTTATGAAAAATATAATGTGATTGAAACCAAGTGGTCGATTTTCAAAAAGTATTGGAAGAACTTTTTGTTTTACGATGACGGTCCAATTCTGTTAGGGCGTCGTAGGCCGGAATCGTTATGGTTCTCAACCAAAGGCACCGTTAGACTCGGTCGCCGAAGTTAAATGCTGATAGTTGAATGCTGATAGTCAAATCCTGATAGCTAAATACGGACAGCTAATCAGTGGAACGAATATATGAAGCCTGCATCTCTGCAGGCTTTTTTGTGCGCAAAATGGACTTAACTCACATTCCAAAAAAGTAACTAAGTTAAATGCCAAGTCTTTGATCTTACGCTAAGTATGCTTTTGCATAACAACGTGATACTGCTCTCAGTAAATCACTTTTTATTCACTATTAGCAAAGTTATATGTAGCTATTTCTCAGGACGAGCCATGTTATGCGCCACTATCTCAAATACATTATTCCGATCTTAGTTCCACTGATCGTACTACTTTTACCTCTCTCTGCATTTCCTTTCGACGGATTGACGATTATTCAGCAGCGCGTCATCGCGATATTTTTATTAGCGGCATTATGTTGGGTGTTTGAGCCTATTCCAATTTATGCAACATCTGTGGTTATCATCGTATTGGAACTTCTTATGCTATCCAATAAAGGCATGTATTGGTTTCGTGCCGAAGAAGGTGAGGCGCATTTTGGTACCTTGTTGCGATATGAAGAGATCATGGCGACGTTTGCAAGCCCGATAATTATGCTGTTTCTTGGTGGGTTCTTTCTCGCGATGGCAGCGACGAAATATCGTTTAGACGTCAACCTAGCAAGGGTATTGCTGAAACCGTTTGGTACTGATCCTAAATACGTAATGCTCGGTTTGATGCTGATAACCGGTGTTTTTTCCATGTTTATGTCAAATACGGCGACTACGGCCATGATGCTGTCTATTCTAACGCCAGTGATTGCTTTATTTGGGCCTAAAGATCCCGGACGCATTGCCTTTGCATTGTGTATTCCTGTCGCCGCCAATATTGGTGGTATTGGTACGCCTATTGGCACACCACCAAACGCAATAGCACTAAAATATCTAGTGGGTGAAAACTACATTAGTTTTGGTGAATGGATGGCATTTGGCGTGCCATTTGTTGTGGTGATGATGGCTCTGGCTTGGGTGTTGATTAATACACTTTATGGTGCTGAGCAGAAAAAAATTGAGCTGGCAATCAAAGGTAAGTTTCTGAAAACGCCAAAAGCTATCATGGTGTACATTACTTTCGCTGGCACCATTATCCTATGGTTGATGGGCTCAACGCATGGCATGAACTCGTATACCGTGGCGCTTATTCCAGTGGCGGTGTTCTCTCTGACAGGCATCATTAATAAAGAAGATCTCAAACGTATCTCGTGGGATGTACTTTGGTTGGTATCAGGCGGGATTGCACTTGGCTTAGCTTTAGACAAAACCGGGCTGGCACGATTAGTGGTGCATAGTATTCCTTTTGATGCTTATTCCCCTTACGTCGTGCTATTTGGCGCTGCATTCTTGTGTCTCATCATGGCCAACTTCATGTCGCATACCGCAACCGCAAACTTACTGATGCCAATTATGGCGGCGTTAGGCGCGTCTATGGTATCGCTCGCGCCACTTGGCGGCGAAATTACCTTGATTCTGGTTGTGACGTTTGCGGCATCATTGGGCATGTCGTTACCGATTAGTACGCCACCTAATGCCTTGGCGCATGCCACGGGCAATGTACAAAGTAATCAGATGGCGAAAGTTGGTATTATTCTTGGCGTCGTCGGTGTGCTATTAAGTTTTGTACTCGTTTGGCTGTTGCATGCGGTAGGACACATTGGATAACCCATATGGATAAGCTGGTAAAACATTATTTTTCAGAACCCACGCGACAAGTGACGATGATGGCTGGCGATGTCGTATTACGTCAGCACGGTCATAATGACCGACTGTACTATGTGCAAAGTGGCGAGCTGGAAGGGTTTGATGAACGAGAGGAAGATGGCAACCTGACCAAATTATTCACGGCATCAAGTGGCGCTTTTATTGGCGTACACAGTTTCTTTTCTGGCACGTGGACTGCGTCGTCAACCGTTAAGGCAAAAACGCAAGTTAAACTGGCGTGGATAGATAAAAACACACCAGCGATTAGGCCGGACGAGCTAGGTCCGCTCAGTGCGCAGTTTATGCCAGTGATCGTGAATGAGCTATCTCGGCGTCAGCGACGGGCAACCCAAGAAGCTATCGCCAAAGAAAAAGTGCTACAACGGCTACATACAGCTGAGCAAATGACTACGCTAGGACAACTCGCAGCAGGCATTGCTCATGAGCTTAATAATGCTATTGGTGTGGTCAGCAGTAAGACTGAGCATTTGCAAAGTGAGCTTATTCAATTACTAGAAGAAGCGCATCCAGAATCGAGCCAATATTTCGATTTAGGCTTGATGCAAGGACAATGGACGTCGTCTAGCGAGGCGAGAAAGATCGCCAAGCAGATCGAACGTACCTACAAACTTGATCGCTTACTCGCGAAGCGATTGGCTAAAGCACTAGGTACTGCGACGCTACCACAACAGTGGCTTGATAGACCGGAACAAGCAATAAAGTATTGGGAACTAGGGCGTGATCTTCACGATCTTAGACTCGCGGCACGGCATACCGTCGGCATTGTAAAGTCGGTCAAACAGTTAGGGCGTACCGACAGTGAGCAAGACGAGTTGATTGATATTAATGACACCATTAACAAAGCCCTGTCTTTGCTGCAAAGTGATTTACGTCTTGTTTCCGTCAGAGTGCGCCCGGCAACCCTGCCGTTAATTAAAGGGGCTTCGACAGAATATGTGCAAATCTGGAGCAACATCATTAAAAATGCCTGTGATGCCATGCATACCACCGCCGCGCCAGAAATAGAGATTCAAACCCGTTGGGTGAACCAGCGTATTTTGGTGACTGTTTCTAATAATGGCCCTGAGATAGATGAATCCATTCGACGAAAAATATTTCAACCTAACTTTACCACCAAAAAGGGCGGCCTCAGTTTTGGTTTAGGGTTGGGGTTATCAATTGTTAAACGTATTGTGAGTGAAAATAGCGGCACGATTGTGGTGAAAAGCAGTCCAGAACAAACTATTTTCCGAGTCAAATTACCAGTAGGAGAAGCAAATGGAGAAGCTTAATATTATTTGTGTAGACGATCAGCGAGAGGTACTCAGTGCCGTTGTTCAGGATTTGGAGCGCTTGTCTAATTGGATAAATATTGAAGACTGTGAATCGGGCGCCGAGGTGCTAGAGCTGTTGGATGATTTGGACGCAGACGGTGAACACGTCGCGGTTATTATTTCTGACCACGTGATGCCAGGAATGACAGGGGTAGAATTACTGACCACCATTTCGCAAGATAGTCGATTTAAATGGATGAAAAAAGTGCTATTAACTGGGCAGGCCACACACTCAGACACCATTACCGCCATTAATACAGCGGGCGTAAGCCATTACTTTGAAAAGCCATGGAATGCCGAGGCGCTAACGGAATGTGTCCGCACGCTAGTCACGCATTTCATTTTTGACAGCGGCTTGGACTACCAGCCATATCATGAAGAATTGGATCAGCAGGTGGTACTGGCAAGGCTCAGTTCATCGTTTTAAAGTGAAGCACTTGCATTACCGCCACTTTTAATGCCCGACATGATAGTCGGGTATTAAGTTTACTCTGTTTCTTTATTCTGTCTCTTGTCTCTTGCCTCTGACTTTTACTCATTCTAGCGCTCATTTTATGTTCTCATCGTGGTCAATATCCGACAATGACGATATGCGACATAGTTAATACTCTTAATGACAGATTTTTATGGTTACATCCTCTATGATGGGGAATGAATGAAGATGGACGTTTCTCCCTTATGAATAGAAATTTCTCCGTTATCAATAGAAGTTCCTAGCATCATCAGTAAAAGCTTCTACTCATCTTCAATAAAAACCAAGACACAAGAAGTACATTAAATACCCTTAGTGATATCGACATCGGAATCAGGAGGATGACATGTCAGAACATTATGCCGTGGTCACTTGGACGCGAGGCGACGACGAAATTTTCCACGACAACCAGTATAGCCGCAGTCATCGTTGGGAATTTGATGGCGGGCTGATTGTCCCTGCCTCACCATCCCCTCACGTGGTACCGCTACCACTATCAGTAGAAGAACATGTTGATCCTGAGGAAGCGTTTATTGCCGCTTTATCGAGTTGTCACATGCTGGTCTTTCTTTCTATCGCTGCGAAGCGCAACTATGTGATAGACAGTTATACAGATAAAGCTATCGGTACTCTTGGCGAAAATGAAGCCGGAAAACTGGCGGTGACCAAGGTGGTGCTACGTCCCAATGTCGTGTTTTCAGGAAAACGTATCCCTACAATGGCGCAGTTACAAAAAATGCACCATTTGTCCCATGAAAATTGCTTTATTGCCAATTCCGTTACGACACTCGTAACAACGGAAATCATAGAGTAACACGCTATTTATTTTCAGTGAGCGGTGCGTAATATTGTTCGACGTCGCGCTCAAACATTTCGACGTGTCGGGAGGGTCAAATGATTTCGGCCACAGAGTTTAAAATTACCTCCAGTGTATTTAGTTATAAACGTGATGAGTTCCCTTTGGTTAAAATTCAAGGTGCTCGGGTTAAACTGAATACGATATCGGATCACTTACTTAAAATCGTACTGGTTGGCGTATTGTTTTCGAGTGTTGTGTGGATGATATACCCTGAAGAATTTGGCGTTTTGTTAGCACCAATCGCGTTTGTTGTTGGTGTGGTATACACCATATTTAACATTAAAAAATACGAACTTCAGGTTGAATTTGAACATATTGATGAAACCGGTGTTCAGTGGGTATCGGTGGTAGGCTCAAGTCATCCACAATCGAAACCAGTGTTTGAAATTCAGGTTGATGCGCTTAAACATGCCATCAGTAAGTAAAGTGTCAGCGATTGCCTCTAGGAGTATGCCCAATGTCTTATGCTGAAACAAACTGCCTATGTGGGGCAGTTAAAATCATCGCGGAAGAGGTTAACCCTAAGTTTACCGTCTGCCATTGTCAATCATGTCGCACGTGGGGCGGCGCGCCATTTTTTGCCGTGAAGTGCGGAAAAAAGGTCAAGATAGAAGGTCGTGAGAACGTCAAAATGTTCGAGTCTTCATCGTGGGCGTCCCGTGGTTTTTGTTCTCAATGCGGTACGCATTTATTCTATAAGTTCAAAGTAACAGGGGAATACAACATGCCAGTAGGCTTGTTTTCTAGCTTAGAAGGGCTAGAAATGGATATGCAGTATTTTAGCGATGCCCGACCGAGTTATTATTGCTTTTCGAATGAAACAAAAGAGATGACGACCGCCGAGATAATGGCTTACTTCTCCAGTGAAATATAATGAGGTTTAATTAAGGCCTATATTTAAAATCATCGTACAGCTTATAAGTGGCTTTGACGTTTCTTACTGAAGTGGATGCTTACCATGCGGCGTGCCGCATAAAATAAAGGGAGTCGTTATGATTAAACAAGTTGGCGATACAATCATTGAAATTAATCACAGGGCGCGTTGTCATTGTGGTGCCGTTGAACTGGAGTTGCACTTACCCAATGGCATCGACAAGCCAAGACGTTGTGATTGTTCGATCTGTCGTAGGAAAGGGGCGATTGTCGCCTCAGTAAAGCTAGACGGTATTCGTGTACTAAAAGGTCAAGAATTCCTTAAGCTTTACCAATTTAATACCGGTACCGCGAAGCACTATTTTTGTTCTAATTGTGGCATTTATACTCACCATCAAAGACGCTCAGACCCAACAGAGTACGGTTTTAATGTTGGGTGCTTATTGGGCGTTAACCCTTTTGATTTGGGTGAGGTGGTCATTAATGATGGTGTTAACCACCCGGCGGACAGGTCTTCGGGTTAACAAAGTTTAAGTGGCTAAAGTCCTAATATTCGTGACTACCAATTTGACTTCGTTATGTTGACGGGCTTTATTTGTATTGTGTCGCGCTGTGTGTTTTACGGCGGAGTTTGCGTGATCAGTAGGTTTCGTAATTAATAGAGCTATGCAAGTGCGCTCGATGATGAAAGTATTTATGGTTAGGAGGTTACATGAATTGGTTCATTTCTGTTTTAAAACGGCCGATAGAGTTTAGTGGTCGAGCTCGACGTAAAGAGTATTGGTATTTCATGGGGATTAGCGTTCTAATTTCTGTGATTTTGACCATTATTGACAACGCGCTCGGTTGGTACAGCGTATCTGAAGAGATTGGTATTCTAAGCGGCATTTTTACATTATTCATTATATTACCAAGCCTATCAGTCACCGCTCGTCGTTTACATGATACTGGTCGTACTGGCTGGTGGATGTTGCTTTACTTTATTCCAATTATTGGTTTTTTCGTTATGTTGTATTTCTTAGTTTTAGACAGCGAAAACGCCGAAAATGTCTACGGGAGTAACCCTAAGTTGTCGGCGAAGTTATAGTCAGTGACTAGGTTAGAAGCGGCTTGTTGGATGGGGAGCTGTGTAAGTTACTGCGCAGCCACTGTTGAGTTATGACGGGTAGTATAAACGTTATCAGCACAGTAACGAACGGATTTGACGATTATTCCGACGGCAAGTTTTTTTTGAGCTCTAAAAGCATGAGGTAGGCGCTTTCTCCTGACATTTTATAGGGGTTAAAGTGTTCTGAACCTGAAAATTGCAGCTTTAATAGCGTGGTTAAATGCGATTGTGGTATGTCACCCATAGACCAATCCCCAAATGAGCGACAGTCGATTTCTTTGAAATAAAGTATGCTGACATTACTGTGCCGCTGGTCATTTAAAATATGGTGATAGGTGTCGTTTATGGCGTCTCTCGATCCTTCTAAACACTGCAGAAAATAGGTTTGATTGTGGCTCAGTAGTCCGGTGATATGAGATTTTTTGTTGTGCTCACGGGATTGTGAAAGGATGTCTCCTATAGCATTTGAATCACAATTCTTTGATAGTGTACTGACATAAATATAATCGATGTGGCCTAAATTGCGAACTTACGCAACGTTGACTGTTGAGCAGAGAGGGGAGCGAGACGATGGAAGTGATAAACAAATTTAATGATTATCCAAGTGATATTCGACGGTCACTCCTTGATTTAAGAGCGCTCATTTTTCAGTGTGCGAAGGCGTTAGATTTAGGTGACGTGGAAGAAACGCTGAAATGGGGCGAGCCTAGTTACCGTGTTCAATCGGGCAGCCCAATTAGAATGGATTGGAAGTTAAAGACGCCGAATCACTACTACCTGTATTTCAACTGCAACACGCAATTAGTCGACACATTTCGTGAGTTATATAGTGACGTACTTGAGTTTCAAGGCAATAGAGCCATCGTGTTATCGATGACTCAACCGTTTCCTGAAAGCGAAATTACCCACTGTATCGCCTTGGCGATGACCTATCAAAGAATAAAACACATGCCTTTACTTGGAGCAAGTTGAGCACCAATAGTTAGCAGTTAGCAGTGAACTGTGAGTACTAGACGTGGTGTTATTCCCAGCGAATCAGAAGCGTCATCTGCACGGTTTGTGGTACAGGCAGTTCTGATGCACATCCAGATTCAATTATTTCAAGAACCCTAAATCTTGTACCGAGAAATTCGCTAAGTTTGGAAAGATATAGCCCATCGCATCATCCGTTCTTACTCCCATCCATTTCGCAATTGTCGCACCAATTTGCTCAACAGAAGTCGTCGGGATCATTCGTCCTTTATTGAAGTCATTTTCGCCATCAAGGATTAACGATGGCCACTGCCCGTATAACTGTCCGCTATTTAACGCGCCGCCCATCACTAGGTGATTGCTTGCCCAGCCATGGTCAGTTCCGGCGCCATTGCTCGCTAAGCGTCGCCCAAAATCAGACATGGTCATTGTGGTCACTTTGTCGCCCAGTCCTGATGCTTCCATAGATTGATTGAACGCGGCAAGCGACTGGCTCAAAGCGCTCAGCAATTGCGTATGAGTATCCAATTGATTGGCGTGTGTGTCAAAGCCACCTAAGCCGACAAAATAGATTTGCTTCTGATGCCCAAGTTGATCGCTCGACTTAATCAATCGCGCGACGGTATGGAGCTGATGACTTAACGATATATCAGGAAAATGCGCTTCTTCCGGAACCGATTCAATCGCCGTTGCGAGTTGGTCTCGTATTGAAATTGAATCATCCTTCACGCGATCAAACTCTCGTCCAAACGCTGTTAGCGGGGATAAACTCATCACCTGATCAAAGCTCTTACGGCGCAAACTATTACTAACGGCATTCACTTTAGGCAGTGATGATGCCTTAATAAGGTTAGCACTGTGATCGCTGCCATTTAGTAGCTGCGCATATCCGTTAAGACTAAACGTCGGGCTAATGGTGTCTGTATCGCTACTGAGCACATCCATCAAGCGTCCTGCCCAGCCTAACGGTGTGGTACTGCCAGACCAGCCACGCTGCCATTCTGTTTGTTGTGAGTTGTGAGAAAATAGAAACGGCGGCATCGCATGCGTTCCATCTTGCAAACCCGCTTTCGTTGAAGGCTCTATCAGCACACCGCTATTCGCAATGGCGATCATTTTGCCACTGTCGAAAAGGTTTTGAATGCCTGTCATTGATGGGTGTAAACCTAATGTCAGGTCTGACCCCGTATTCAACGACAGCGGCAATAATGAGGCCTGTGGGAGGGCTATATCTGGACGAGCAGCAGCGTACTCATCATAGTGGGCATTATCGTTGGGCACTAACATGTTAAAGCCATCATTCCCGCCAAACAAAAACACACAAACTAAGGCTTTATAATCATTGTTTGGTAGGGCATGTGCAGAGCCGGTACCCATCATCGAGACAAGTGGTGTCGAGGCCATCGCCGCTAAAAGTTGACGACGTGAAATCATTGGGCAAGCTCCTCTATATGAAACTCTTGGCTGGTCACTACAATATAAAGTGCGTTGCGAACCTTTAAACTCTGCTGCGTATCGCGAAGGTCGTCTAACCCTTCTAATACGATGGCTCGTAGCGGCTCACTCATTCGTTGAGAAAGCAGACGTCTTTCAATTTCATCGATCAATGCCAAGTGATCATTGGCTATCGCTTCTAAAGGCGCGGTATTAATGACGATACGCTTAGGGTTCTCTTCGCCCTCATAATTGGTTCGGCCAGTTGCGGACCAAAGCTGATTATTGGTGAGTATAAAGTTGTTCCAACTGAGTATCTCAAATTCTGGTGCAACGTCATTGGCGTCTGAAATCTCGCCAATTGGAGCGTAATCTGGAGAGAAAAAATTGAACACGCTCGGCGATCCAAGCGGCGACTGTCCATATGACCCAAACGTGCTAATAGAGTCATGGAAGCGCCCTGAAGGATCGGCGGATTTAGCCTCTAAGGCGCGGAAAAAATTGGTCATCGCTATTAATGGCTCTTTCATCTTAACAGGCGAACGATCACCGCCGCTCAGTGCCTCGCTATCAGTGAGAACCCCGCGGATCACCGCTTTAAGATCCCCTCTCACTCCCTGACCATTATCGGCAAATAGTGCACTAACCCTTGCAACATAAGCGGGCGAAGGATTCGACGTGACCAACCTTTGGATAAGATGCTTACTGATCAACGGAGCGGTGTTCGAGTGATTCAGCAACATATCCATGGCTTGTGCCATATCCTGTTCGGCGGTTTGCCCTTGTGCAAATACCTCGCCCATCACTACTTTTTCTTCATCGTCATGACGCTCAGGATACGCCACCATAGGTAAGAACCAATTTCCGTCTTTGGATCCCCAATTCGGTTGGTTTTTCTCGGCGATGTGCCAACCGGTAAACACGCGTGCAAGGTTTTCAATGTCGTCTTGCGAGTAGGTTGGGATCCGCTGCCCTAGGCTATCAAGTTTTTCGGTGCCATCTGGGTTGAGTTCATAAAGCCCAATACTAAACAACTGCATGACTTCACGTGCATAGTTTTCATCAGGGTAGCGATTACTCTCTGGCGCCGCCTTTTGGTTCGCCATCATTGACAAGTAATCACCCATCGCGGCATGACGCGTGACTGATTCGATCAAATCACGATAATTGCCAAAAGCATGAGTGATAAGCATGTCGTAGTAGTCAGTCATCTCTAGGGCTCGGCCATTTAAGCTAGCGCCATATCGTGAAATTACGAATATTTCACTTAATGCAAATGCGACTCGCTGTCTGAGTTGATCTGGGGCATTCAGGCTAAGATCCCACCACACGGCCGCACGATCCGATTGGTTGTAACTGTCGCCAGCGCCTTCTAGGGGGTATTCGTTAAGACGTGTTAAGTGCAAGCTTGGCGCCATAGAAAACTGCTGATTGAGCCAAGTGACATAGCCTAACGTTGCGAGTTCTTGATAGGAGTCCGGTTTAGGACCAAATGTTGACCGATAGAGAAAGTCATAACGCTGATTTTTTGTCAGGGGGATCGGCTCGGGGGGAACATTGCCCGAATCACTATCGCCTTCTCCGCCACATGCTGAAAGCAGTGAAAGGCCAAGGAAGCATGCAGTCAATTTGAAGGCACAGCGCTTTAAAACAGAAGACAACTCAGAAACCTTATTCTGTAGATGATGTCGCCGCACACTAACGAAGATCATGATTTGCAGCAATCTAACCCAGTATAAACTGTGCGACGGGTTCAAATTTGCCAAGGCGGTAGCAAAGTTACCCAAGCCATATCGTTATATAAACTATACGTATACCCGGCTAGCCCAACACTTAGTCATTCGTTTGAAGCAAGGAGTCTACTCACAGTGTGTACAGAATTTCTTGGTGATCACAAAGTCACACCGTGATTGTTTTGCTCGCTTTTGCCCCATTGTAAGGCAGACCTTTTACTCATTCGCATCTTGTTAATCTGCGTTTGCCTTAAAAGAAATTATCCGAATCTAAATGGAGAGAGTACACACCTCAAATTAAATTGAATTTAGTTATCTTGCATAGGTAAACCAACACAAACACGGTCAATATTTAGCTATCATTGGCCGATATTTACCTGTATTGGCCGAGTTAATGAGATATCAAAGTAAACCCGTAGATTCAATGCCACTAATGGCACCTGAAGATACATTTAAAGAGAAAACACAAACCAACATCGCTCATAACCCAACGCCAACGGGTGACCCTCAAGAAGTTACCTTAGAATACAATGTGGCGTTAGCTTGTTCACTCGATGAAGTAAAAGCATTCAGTATTGATTCGTTTGTTGTAGCTGAAACGAACAAAGAAAAGAACCCCCTTAATTCTTGGGTTAAATCAAGAGGTTCAGATAACATCAGCACCATATTGAGTACTCCAATATTGGTTAATGAGCCTAAGACTCTGCTCTATCAGTTTGTGGGCTCTAAGAAAACAGCGTTGAGCTATGACAATGTCCTTCCTGTCAAAAAAGGCAGTGCCGTTTATCGTGATGTCTTTATACCAGTTAAGCCTTCCGTTCAAGTTGGGGAGCGTCTAGGTTGGCCTACAGAGGGGTATTTCTACCACTTTATTGATGATGAACTTACCCATGAGTACAAAATCGCGGGTAATAACAAGTGGGGTTTCAATGTCACAGAGTCCACTAAAGATGGGCTCAGCGATGAAATCATCGTACCCAAACTACAATCTACGATTTTGCTGCCTTATAAAATCGATAATCAAGTGATTGCCAGGCAACACCTTTTGTATAAAAAAGAGAAACTCTCACCAGACCTACTTTTGGGTGATATTACGGCGAAGTGGCTCGATGAATACGCTTGTCTTCTTGATATGGATACGGTGTTTTCCACTCGAACAGCACCGATTTTAGAAAAAGAGAAAGAGCAGGATGGTAAAGTCATTTACATCATTAAGAGTGGGGATAGCCTGTCTAAAGTCGCGCACAGACAGGGAATAACACTCGAAGAATTACTGACTTTAAACCCTAGGTACAAGGTCTCTCCAGACAGAGTGAATGTCGGTGATGAAATTATCATTGAAGTTGACCAAATGACACAATTTGAACCTGAGTATCATACCTGTCAACTTGACTCTAAGATGAATCAACGTGAAACATGGAGTAGTATTGCTGCGTTATATAATCTCTCGCCTAAGTCCCTATTAGGGATGAACCCGCACTATGATGCCGACCCTTCTGCGTTATTACTTGGTGATAAGCTTAAAGTGACATTACCTAAAGAATCGAGTGGTCAATCTTCCGTTCGTTCTCCTTTGCCTGTTGAAGACGTGACAACGTCAAAAATAGTGTTTGCTCATTCCAATATTCAGTGTGAAGTCAGCAGTAAATCCCACTGTCATGTGCATCCTATTATTGGTGATTCGGGCGCTGATAAGAACACACCTGTGATTAAAGTTAAACAACTCATTTTGCGTTCAGAGCCGTTATCAATATCGGACAACTTGGAGTTATTGGCTTTTGGTGATGGAGAGGCCCTTAGTAATGGAAGTAAAGGCCTTGAAGTCAAAATCGTTCAAGAGGCATTGATTGAATTGGGTTTCGATTTAGGTCCTGCGGGGGCCGACGGAGATTTTGGACCAGCCACCGAGAATGCAATTAAGCGATTTCAAAAGACTTATGAACCTTCACATAACACGTATACGACTTATCAATTTGGTAATATTGATGGGAGGGTTGGTCAGAACGAAATTCTAGCTTTGGATGAGGCTGTCGTACTTCAATGGATGCTTAAAGAAGACAAGGTAACTAATTGGGCAGACAGTTCTTTTGGAGAAGTTTTAGGTTCGGTTGAGTCCAAAAATGACTACTCCGCATACAACAGAACAAAAGGAGGACTGAAAGCCTTTTTTGAAACTAAGCTAACGACGTTTACTGTTTCTGAGGTGATCGCCAAGCAAAAAGAAAGAAGTATGTTTGCGGTTGGCCGTTTCCAGATAATCCCCTCAACTCTAAATGAGGCAGTTGAGTACTTATCAATTAATAAAAAAGATGTATTTGACAAGAAAATTCAAGATCGTATTTTTAATGAGTTTCTAATAAAAAAGAAGAGGCCTCAGATTATCGCATACCTTGAAGGCTCGGGTAGTGTTGAAGATGCTACCTACGCATGGGCAAAAGAGTTTGCATCTGCAGGGGTTGAAAAAGGAAGAAAAATAAGCAGTGATAGAATCGCGAAAGGTGGAGAGTCCTACTACTCAGGGGATGGGTTAAATAAGGCTCATTTAACACCTAATACAATGAAAGAAACTTTAATTACAGCAAAGAAAGATAGTGCTTACCATGATTAGAAAATATGTTTTACCACTTATGATTTTACTTGTTAATTTAACTCCTTATGCCAAAGCCGTAACAATAGGAGATGATATTTGTGATTTTGTCAATAATGAAAATTATAGCGATGTATTCAAGACTAGCTTAAAAAACCAGTACCACTCAGGTCCCAACTTTAACAAGCATGATTATGTCTTTACCTATTCCTGCGGAGGTGGGGCTATTTGTGGGAATATTATGTCATCTCCAGGCAATGTTTTGACCGATTTTCCAAGTGAGTTTTTGGTGGACTCGCAAGAAGGGGAATTTAGTATGGATTATGATGTGAATTCAAATAAAATCTGTTTTACAGGCAAGAGTGCTTTTGACTCAGAGTTTTATAATCATGAGTGCTATAAACTCCTTTCAGGAAAGCTTATAAAAGTCGGTACAGCACAATAATACCTCCTTACCTACGATAAAGTTAAGTCTTCCAGCTAGCGCAAGTTTACTGCTCGCGCTAGTTCTCCAAAACTCACTTTGCAATACTTGAAGTTATTTATGAATTGCTAATATTAGATTTTTAGCAACGCATTTTTGTCCAAAAAAGAGTTTCAGTGTGCGGGGGAGTGGTGTTTGGAATGAGGTACTTGCGGTCAGAAGTACCGAAAGGGACAAATGTTTTGTTAGTCCAGTCCCTTTGAGTGACACGCGCTGTTGCCTAGAATAGATTTCAATCAAGCAACTCGGTAAAAGGATTGGGAGTCACACACATTTAGGTCAGCTTGGTTGATTAATCTTTGAGCGACCCCATGTCATATCTAAGCTCGTATCTATTATGCAAGGATAGCGATATATGGATTATGTATTCACGGTTGCGTTATTTGCGGTGTCAGCGTCGGTTACGCCTGGACCGAATAATATTATGGTGATGACGTCGGGGGTAAATTTTGGCGTTAAGAAGAGTTTACCGCTGCTTTTTGGCATTTGCGTTGGCTTTACCATGATGCTGCTACTGGTGGGTGTCGGATTTTCACAACTCTTTGAGCTATTCCCCAATCTCCATTTTATAATTAAGTGTGTTGGGGTGCTTTACTTGTTGTATCTCGCTTATCTGATTGCAAGCTCCTCTTCCTCCATTCATTCGGACCATCAAAATCAGCCTTTATCCTTTATGAAAGGCGCAATATTTCAATGGTTCAACGCTAAAGCATGGGTGGTTGCCACTGGGGCAATTGCTGCGTTTACCACCGCTGGTACGAGTTTCCTTGCTCAGAACATGATGATAGCCACAACGTTTTTTGTGGTTTCCTTTCCATGTGTCGGTCTATGGTTGGCGTTTGGGTCACTGCTGAAAAATATTCTCAATAGCCCAACGCGCCGCAAGTGGTTTAATTTCGCCATGTCGGGGTTACTGGTGCTATCGGTCTATCCCGTGCTGGTGGAGATTACGCAGGAGATCACCTAGCGACGTGGACACGTAAACCCTACTCTTAATGCTGTTATATAGCCCTATTTTTGGTTGGTTTTTGTCATAGTAATGCTTGGTTATACTTCGCGTCACATTAACAAGCCGATAACGGCACGACGCTCTGGATTTACGTTCCAGCTCGCAGAAGGAAAAACCATGTCTCAATATGTTGTATGTGCGCTATATAAGTTTGTCACTCTTAAAGACTACCAAGATATTCGCCAGCCGCTCACTGAAATCCTTACTACTAATGCTATTCGCGGAACGCTATTGCTTGCGAGCGAAGGCATTAATGGCACCGTTGCAGGCAAACGAGAATCAATCAACGCGTTGCTCCATTGGTTTCAACAAGATTCTCGATTAAAGGATGTCGTGTATAAAGAGTCGTTTAGTGACACGCAGCCGTTTAACCGCACGAAAGTGAAACTGAAGAAAGAAATCGTGACGATGGGCGTGGAAGGGATTGATCCGCTCAATGTCGTGGGTACCTATGTAAAACCGAAAGATTGGAATGAACTGATTTCTGATCCAGACGTGTTGCTGGTGGATACTCGCAATGACTATGAAGTGGATATTGGTACTTTCAAAAATGCCGTTAACCCAAATACGGAAACGTTTAGGGAGTTCCCTCAATACGTTGCTGATAACCTAGACCCCACAAAACACAAGAAAGTGGCGATGTTCTGCACCGGAGGGATCCGTTGCGAAAAATCCACCGCGTATATGAAAGAGCAAGGCTTTGAAGAAGTCTATCATCTCGAAGGCGGTATTCTTAAGTATTTAGAAGATGTGCCTGAACAAGACAGTATGTGGGAAGGCGACTGCTACGTGTTCGACGGACGTGTTGCCGTGAATCACCAACTAGAAAAAAGTGGTTATGATGTCTGTAACGCCTGTCGCTTACCGATTACCATCGAAGATCAAGCGTCGGAGCACTTTGAAAAAGGGGTGAGCTGCCCCAAGTGTGTCGATAAACACAGCGACGAGCAAAAAGCGCGTTTCCGTGAGCGAGAGAAGCAGGTTCAACTTTCCAATGCGCGGGGCGAAACTCACGTTGGTGGGGAAGCGGCACAACTCATCGAGCAGCGTAAAAAACAAAAGCGCGCGATGAAAGCTCAGCAACGCTCGGGAAAGTAAGCCAAATAAAGCCATTGATCGTTGTTAATGGCTAAATTGAGCTCCTATTAATGAGTCAATTGAGCGTGTGTCATACTCAACAAAAAGGGAGCGAGACGGTGGTCTTGCTCCCTTTTTATTATACGATGCCCGTCACTTTACTATCAATGAGGCATGCATTCAGTCGGTTAGCTCATGGCTAAGAAGGCTCTTGAGGGGATGAGTCTTCCGTGACTTCTGGTTTACTTTCGTCTGCCACTTCGTAATCTAACCAGAACAAAAACAACTCATACCAAATCGCCAGTACGATTGCCCCTAAGAACAAGCCGATAATGCCCGCAAATAACATTCCCCCAATGGCACCAATCAAAATCACCGGCATTGGCACGTCGACACCACGGCCCATCAACATAGGTTTTAGGAAGTTATCCGATAATCCACCCGCCAAGGCCCAGATAGTAAAGAGCGTCGTACTGGTGCCATCGCCAGTCGAATAGACATAAAAGATCACAGGGGCGACGATAAGAAGAGCAGGTAGCTGAGCAATACACAAAATAAGGATGGTAAGCGTGAGGAAACCTGCTGCTGGCACTTTAAAGACAAACATCGCAGCACCAATGATCACGGCCTGAATAAACGCCACACCCACAACCCCGAGTAATACACTGCGAATGGTCGCCGCCATTAGGTTGGCCCATTGCTCGGCTTTTTTCCCAACGGCTCTGACTGCAACGGTTTCTAGTGCCCCGGAGATTTTTTCAGCGTGTGCCATGAAGCCACCAGCAATCGCGAGGGAAATAATAAACATCACCAAGCTTGTCAGTGCCCCGCCTAATATTGAGGCAATCGCACCTAAAAACCCTTTAATCTCAGGTAAGAATTGTTGAATGCCTTTCTCTAAATTAGTCGAAAACAGATTCCATATACTGTAGAGCTTGTCGCCAATGACGGGGATTTCGGCGATTTTAGCCGTTGGCCCCGGTATTTTGATTTCACCACTTTGAAGCACTTCCGTGGTGTGGGTGACCCCTTCATACAAGGAGCCAGAGACGAGCGCGAAAGGAACCACGAGTATCCCAATCCCAATGAGAGCGACGGTCGTTGCGGCTAATCCACGTTTTCCGCCGTACGTTTTTTCGAGCCGTTTCGTTAACGGTAATAATGCGACAGCTATGATAGCACCCCATAAAACGGGTATGATAAATGGCTTGATAATACCGTAAGTAAAGTTGATTAATAGAATCAATAGCCCGATTCTGATCGCGGACTCGACCATATTGTTAATGAAGAGTTTGCTTTGACGTTGCTCGATTTGTTTATCCATTTTTATCTTCCCTGTGCTCGATGTTAGCACTCACTAAACTTGATACCACAATAGCCATATAAAATACGCCCGTGATTGCTTCTAAATAGACGACAACTTGCGCGAATGGGGTGACGGGACTGATGTCGCCATACCCCAACGTTGTTAATGTGACAAAACTAAAATACGCTGCGTTTGAAAAATTATCTCCCCACGTTAGCGATTCCATTCCAGTAAACGCGCTAGGCGAAAACTCAAGGATCAATAAATAAACGATAGCCCACATTAGCCCAAGTAACAGAAATAAAGCGATAGACCCTATCACTTTATTGGCATTCACATTGCCATGAAACAGAACTTGCTTCGCTGTTGACTGAAAAGTAGCGAAGAAAAAAGCGAAGGTCAGCGCCAGCATTACCACATCCATTTGCTGAATATTGAGCACGCTTTTCAAGATGAAAACAGCAACCCAAACTGCCGTAAGGGACGCGAGAAAGTGAAACCATTTTCGGTCAAACCGAAGGCTCGCAAGACAGACAATAAAGGTCCAAATAATGAAGCCTTGTAATATATGGTCGATGACGCCTTCACCAACCACCTCTGCCAAGGAGCCACTAATTAACAGCGCAATCAAAGACAGAGTAAGATAGAAAAAATTATTGCTGTCGTTAATCTTCTTTATCCGTCGCCCGAGTTTTCTTTGCATGGCTTATTCCTGTGATAATTTAGTTCGACGAGTGATTATTTCTACCATCGACTTGGTCAGTGTTGTTGGTGTCTTGCATCACCATGACGGATGCACTCAGCCCAAATCGCAATTCAATGCCGTCCGGCAGGTCGTTAAAGGTGATTCTGACCGGTATTCTTTGTGCTAAACGAATCCATTGAAATACAGGGTTTACGTTGGGGAGTAAGTTGTAACCCACCGTGCCATTGGTGGGAGCAATACCCCAACCAATAGAGTCTACAGTGGCGGTAATGGCGGTATCTGGGTGGGACATAAGTGTCACTTTTGCCTCGTCGCCCGGTTGAATGTTGCTGAGCTGATTTTCTCGGAAAAAGCCAAATACCCAGAAGCTGTTTTGGTCGATAAGCGCAACAAGGGGTTGATTGGCGACCGCTTGGGTTCCGTCTCGAATATCTAAGTTTGAAATGAGCCCGTCAACACTGGCGTATACTTTGGTGTAACTGAGGTTAAGCTTAGCAGAGCGGACATTTTCTTCAGATGACTTGATGTGCAGCAGAGCTTCCTCATACGCGATCTCACGACGAGTGAGATCTTTATGCGATACAGCACCTTTATCTTTCTTTCGGATGTCGAGTAGTCGGTCATATTCTATTTTTTTGCCTCTAGCACTCACGATGGCTTTCTGCAATGCGACCTCGGATTGTGACAGTGTCACTCTGTAGGGTTCGTCATCAATTTCAAATAACAGATCCCCTTTTGATACGGATTGGTTATCGCGTATCGCGACGTGAATAATCGGGCCAGATACGCGAGGGGCGACCTTGATAACATTGGCTCTGACTTGACCATCTCGTGTCCAAGGGTTATTGAAATACTCTTCAAACTTGGTATAGCCAATCCAAATGGCGCCAATGATGACCACCAGGTTCACGATTACAATCACTGTTTTTTTCATAATTAGACCTAGAACCTTATTTGACCTAAAACCTTAAGTAATAACTATCAATCGCCACGACATATATCACCAGCAATGCTAAAAATGTCAGGGATGGGAAAGCGACAAAACGAGACAGTTTTGTTTTGTTCAATACGATGACGGTTACCCACGTTGCCACGAGTGCCAACAGGATAACCACTAATAGTGGGGAGAAGTAAATGTCCCCCCATGCAAGCTCGTGAGGCATTAGGGTTGCTCCTTGGGTTTAGTCGCAGAAGGCTGAGGAGATATCTCTTTTGGAGCGGAGGCTGTCCCAGCATTATCCGCTGTATTGGTGTTGTTTACTGACTCTACGGATTGTGTGTTTGAAGGTAGCATCACCGATTCTTTTGATAACGTCCCCCCCCAATCAGAGCGTTGATTCATGGTTTCAATGAGATCGTTGGAGATGAAGGCTTTCCCCGAATTCACTTGCCAGCCGCCGCCTAAGGATTTGTAGAGGGCAACCACTTGATTGGCGACGTTACCTTTGATTTGCGCGTAGCTGTCTTCGCTGCGAGTCATTTTTTCTAGTGAGCTAAGTAAACGTTCAAAGGAAATTTGACCATTTTCATATTGCGTCATCGAAATATTAAAGGCACGGATCGATGCGTCGACAGATTGTAAACGTAACCCTTGTTGCTCTTGGTACAACTGATACGCATCAAGTGCATTGGTGACTTCTTGCACCGCTTGTAGCACTTTTTTATTGTAGTTGGTCAGGGTTTCTTGGAAGCGCGCATCTTCAAAGCGGACATTATTTTTAATTCGGCCGTACTGGAAAATATTCCAGCTAAAGGTTGGGCCGGCCACCAGCATCAGAGAGTCGCTAAAACTAAAGCTGCTTCCTGTTGGTGTTGTGCTATTAACGCCAATAGAGCCAAATAGCGAAAAGCTCGGGTAAAGTGCCGATTCCGCGACACCAATTTGAGCACTCTGAGCGTGTGCTTGTCGTTCAGCCACTTGTAAATCAGGTCGTCTTAACACCAAACTGGCATCAATGCTTAGATCAAGAGACGGTGCTTTGGGAACTATAGAGAGGGCATCACTTTCACGTGCCGAGACTTTTTTCCCGGTGGACTGAAATTGTTGTTCACCGCGAGTAATGGTGTCTTCTATCTGATTGTGCAGCATGGGTTCTATTTGTTCAGGTAAGGTGCCGAGCAACACAGCGAGCGCATTCTTAGCCTGTAGCATCGCAATTTTTAGACTAGGAAGTGCGGCCATTGTGGTGAAAAGTTGGTTTTGAGCCTGTTGAACGTCGAGTTCGGTGACATTCCCAGATTCAAATTGAACCCGAGTAATATTGACCACACGTTGCTGGATTTCAATGTTGCGCTGCGATAATAGAATGCGTTCTTGGAATGTTCGATAGTTGATATAATTACGGGCGACTTCCGATGTAATGGTCACCAGTATATCGTTATAGGAGGCGACGGAAGCGTAATAACCCGCTTGCGCCGATTCAATTCCTCGCGCGTATTTTCCCCAGACATCCATTTCCCAGCCAGCATCGAATGTGAGTGCGGCGTTGGTAAATGATTGGTCGTTTTGGTAGGCGAAAGCCAGATTTCCTGAGGCAGTTTGGACTTGAGGGTAGCGAAACCCGTCTGCAATACCGAGTACGGAGCGGGCTTGCAAAATGCGTAGACCCGCGGCTTCGACATCGAGGTTTTGCTGAGAGGCTCGAGTAACCAGAGTATTGAGTATAGGGTCGTTAAATTGTTGCCACCAAAGTGCCATTGCCTGACTGTCTGTACGGGCTTGCTCTTGCTCCCACTGGCTTGGCAAAACGACCGATTCATGTTGTTGCTGGAAATCGGGCCCGACTGTGGTACAGGCTGATAGTAATATTGTCGTTATAGCCACGCTACAGGAGCGAAGATTAGGTAAATTCATCGTCCCATCCTTAAAATCGATGCTGTTTGAGGTTGTCGAATGCCAATGCCTGACTGGCGTGGTCCACTTGTATTAGTGTTTCAAAAATATTGCGCTTTAAATTGAGAAATATATAGAAACGAGCAATATCATTTTGGCTGTAATCGTCTAAGTTTAAGCTTTGAAAAAACGACTCAATAGCTGATTCCGCTTTGTCGTATTCATCATTAAGTGACGAGAAGACTCGCGCCCTCTCTTGGCTATGTTCGTACGGTGTATCAGCATGATTCGCATGTAATTGAATGAGTCTAGGGATAACCGTGTCCTGACTTTCTGTCCTCAACTTAGCGATAAGTGGGTTATTTTTCAGTGCCGCTTGAGCTAATAATAGGTTGTTAGTGTGATCGACCAAGGTTTGGCAAGCTTTGGTGTAACCAATCAGCGACGATGTGGTGTTTTTTGAAAAGTAACTGACGTCGATTTTACTCGCCCACAGAGCTTGTTTCTTGGCAGAAATATTCATGGTTTTGGCGTGAAGAGGAATCGCCAGCCTGTCCAACCAAGAAGGGGAAGGGGATTGCAGGCGGGTAACAAGCTGCAGTTGATGGCGAAACAGCCGCTCTCGCACTGTGAGAAACAGGTGTTCGGCTTTAGATGAGAACGGAAAGTAGTGAGAGAACACGATCATCATTACGACCAAGTAAAACAGCATCATAATCGTCATGATGATGCCAAAGTGATACGTCATCGTGTTATTGATGCCCAAGGTAAATAGCCCCAGCATAAAAAATATTGTGATAGGGCCCTTGAATAAGTAAAAGCCAATAAAGGTATAGATAAACAGAAATAGCGCTAATTCAATACCCAGCTCTAATTGTGGGAGAACGAAAACGTAAGCGGGGACAGAGAAAATAAACCCAAAGGTGAAGAGCACGGCAAGCAGTTTAGGGTGTACCGGCATAAACGACAGTAGCGACATGAAAATGGTCGAAAAAATGACGAAGCTGTAACCACCTGGAGGATTGAAAAAAATCCAAATGACGCTTGATAGCCAGTAAGTAATAAAGACTTTGATGGCTGTCTTAAAGTTTTCACAATCCCACCACACAAAGGTACTCGGAGCGGGTTGAAGCCTTTCTTTAAAGGATACTCGTTTGGTGATGGAGTCAATACAGCTGATGGTTTCAGCTAGGCGAGACAGCTGGCGTTGAAGCTGGTTCATGGCGTAAACCAAAGTAAGTGTTGTCGCTTTATCGAGATGAGCCGCTGCATCGAGTTGTTTCTCATTTAATTGGATCTGAGTTTCCGTAGCGCGATAGGTTGCCCCAGTTTCTCCCCATACATCCTGGCAGCGCTGGAAAAGTGAGTCGATAGTTTCTACGAATGAATCGTAGTCCTTTAATAGCGCTTGTGTGTTGCCATGGTGAAAGTAGCCATGAGAGACCGTGATCAATAACTGCGTGATTTTTTTGGTGTAATGGAGGGTGAGTTGCCATTCTGTGAGGTAAGCGGCGACGTCACTGCTTTCTTTGCTGGCGCTGGAAAACCGTTGCTCCAGTATATTTTGGGCGTTGAAGAGCGCGGTCACTTGTACATCAATTTTTTTCTTAACAGCGGCTAAGTCTGCGGTATCGCCATCGAGTTCGTTGTCATTGATGCCTTTATTTTCTAACGTATGAACGGCAGTTTCGTTTGTGCGGTGCGCTTGATTATGCTCGCGAAGGAGCGTGATAACGGAGGTAAATAGTTGACGTTGTGCCTGCAGGACATCCTGAGTTAACGCTTGAAGGTTCTGTTCGACTTTATAGGGAAACAAATAGGTGCCAACGAGCGTATAAATCACCACGCCAAAAATGGTCATGTGAGCACGGTCGACGCCATAAAGAAATGCCCCGTTGGCATCGCCGCCATTAGACATCATGAGTGTCATAACACCCGTTAGCATGAATAATGTCGGATCTTTTTGGTAGGCGTTGCGAAGGTAAAAAATCAATGCGACCACGATAGAGACGCAGAACATATACAGCAAGCGATCTTGTGCAAACAGCCCAACTAACAGCAGCCCGATGACGGCTCCGACAATAGTACCTAAAACACGTAGGGTCCCTTTTTCTAACGATTCGCGCTGTCCACCCGTACACGCAATCAGCATGACCGTCGTTGCGGCTGTAGAGGCTTGCGGCCAACCCAGTGCGAAGGGGATGAGGTAAGCCAGCGTTAGGCTGACTGCGACTTTAAGCGCAAAAAGAGTTTTGTTGTTCATCATCCTTGATAACAGTATTGTCCTTAATAGCAGTATTGTCCTTAATAGCAGGATTAGCCCTTGAAAGCGGTATTGCCTTTGAGCGCAGGGTTATCCCTGATAGCAGTACAAGCCGGATTGGAAGGCTAGTACTGCTTGTAGATAGTGCCTCATTTAGTGTGGCTAGCCGTCTATCTTCTGTTTATTTCTAAAGCAAAAATTCTGCTGTTTCTAATAACAGAAAGTATAGACACTATTTCACTAGGTGTTTGAAAATTATTGTATTAATTATCATTTTTGGTGTTTTAGGCGCGATGCTAATGTGGATTGGTATAAAGGTGATGATAAGGGCTAAGGAAGGTAATAAGGACAAGGGAAGGTAGGAAATCAATGACGACGATTGAAAGATTTAAGCGGTGCATGAGCACCGCTTAATCAGGGATAAACTAAGCGTTGGCCTGTTTTAACGCTTTCGCTTCTTTTCTTTTGAGAATACGGCTGGTAATTGTGCCTGCCGTCATCGCGCCAGATACATTTAGCGCCGTACGAGCCATATCGATAAGTGGTTCGATAGAAATCAATAGCGCGGCAATGGTCACTGGTAAACCCATTGCAGGAAGCACAATCAATGCAGCGAACGTTGCACCACCACCGACACCAGCGATACCAAATGAACTAACGGTAATAATAGCAATCAGTGACAAAATGAAGTTGATGTCCATTGGGTCAATACCGACCGTTGGCGCAACCATTACAGCTAGCATCGCTGGATAAATACCCGCACAGCCATTTTGACCAATAGTGGCACCAAATGAAGCCGAAAGGTTAGCAATGGCTGGCGGTACGTTGAGTTTAGTTACTTGCGCTTCAACATTAAGTGGAATAGTGGCCGCAGAGCTACGAGATGAGAACGCAAACGTAAGCACTGGCCAGATTTTTTGGAAGTATTCCTTTGGGCTAACGCCAACCAGTGAAACCAATACACCGTGAACCACAAACATGAGTAGAATCGCAACATAAGAAGCAACGATAAACCCAAGTAAGCTCAAGATATCGCCGGCGTTGGATGTCGCCACAACCTTAGCCATTAGGGCTGCGATACCGTAGGGCGTCAGCGCCATAATCATTTTGACCAGTCGCATAACAACCGATTGAGTCGCTTCAACAAACGTGCGGATAGGAGACTCGAGTTCTTCTTTCTCTGCCATGACTTTGCGAGCGGCAATACCAGTAAGAACACCAAAGATGACGACCGCAATGATAGAAGTAGAGCGAGAACCGGTAAGGTCAGCAAATGGATTGGTTGGAATAAAGCTGACGAGCATTTGAGGAATGCTGAGATCGGTGACACGGTCGATTCTGTTTTCTAACACCGCGATACGTGCGGTTTCACGAGCACCTTCTGTTAACCCTTCAGCGCTTAAGCCAAACACTTGAGTGACCGCAATACCAACCACGGCAGAAATTGCGGTAGTAATCAGTAGGACAGAGATCGTTAAGCCGCTTATTTTGCCCAGTGAACCGCCTTTTTCAAGCTTCACTACGGCTGCAATCATGGAGACTAGCACTAATGGCATAATCACCATTTTTAGTAAGCCGACATAGCCGCGGCCGACGACATTCACCCATTCTAGCGTGGCAGGAATCGCGTCGTTGCCTTCACCAAATACCAGTTGAAGGGCTAAACCGAAGGCACTACCCAATACAAGACCAAATAATACTAAGCGTGAAAGTGTGTTCTCTTTTTGTTGTTGTCCATACAAGAAAAAAAGTATGCCCAAAAATACCGCGAGTGAGGCGATAACAGCGACTGACATAATAAGCGTCCTTTATCTATATTTTAGCTTTTATAAAACCCTTTTATATATAGGGTTTCAGGATTCGAACGCGCTAAGTTACCGATCTAGTGTAATCGTTAACAATAAATAAACGTCATTAGTTAGAGCGAATCGTTATATCAAAAAGAGATAATCACATTTAACGATTATATTTTGCGAGCATGTCACGCATGTTGGCAGAATCATAGACCGTACATTGGGACTCGTCTTGGTTTATCAAACTGTAAAGCATGGCCTTTGCCACAGACTCTGCCGAGATTGGAGCGAACTTTCTTAAAGGACCCACCATGAGTGGATTAATGACTTTGAATAAACTTTGTACAGCGCTTTCGTCAGGTCGGATGTCTTTTTTTCTTCCGGCGAGCGGACCAGGTCTAACAAAGACAACTCGTTGAAAGCCCATGCTATTGATTCGTTTTTCTACGCGACCTTTACATTTAAGGTAATGGGAGAGTGAACGTGGTGATGCGCCGAGGCTAGACACGACGGCAATGTGTGTAATACCCACCATTTTCATGGTTTGGGCGACATCACACACCAATTCATAATCAATTTTTTCTAAGGCGGCTTTGCTTCCTGCTTGTTTTACGGTAGTGCCTAGGCAAATAAACCCTAATGTTGGTGGTGGGTTAAGCCCATCAGAGTCGGTGATGCGAAGGGCACCATCTAAAAGTATTGTGATCTTATCGGAATGGGTTTCGATTGGTGAACGGCAAAGGGCGTAAACGGACTGTATATGAGAAGTCTGTTCAAGTAGGGTTAATAGGTTGCTACCGACCAAGCCTGATGCGCCCGCAATCATTACGTTGAAATGTTGAGCCATAAAAAAGTCCCTAGATAAAAACTATCAGGGACTATAGAGAACATTTCGTTATCATGCTGTGATTAAAGCTAAATTAGCTCGAAATAATCAGTTAATTCGGTTAAATCGACCTAAGCGGGCTACTCGACCACTTCTTCTTTAGTCAGGTTTTGGCGATGGAGCTTTTCTTTTAGGATATCCATCGCCCCTTTTTGTATTTGTCGCACTCGTTCTCGTGTGACACCAACGATTTCACCCACTTCTTCTAGTGTTTTAGGGGTGTCATCAATTAGACCAAAGCGATGATAAAGAATGACGCGTTGCTTCTCCGGTAAACTGTCGACTAAGCCAAGTAAAGCTTTATTGAGATCTTGGTTAACAATGTCGCGTTCTGGCAGCTCAAATACGTCGTCGTCATCAATAGTTTGGAAGTGGTCTTTGCTTTCGCCATCGTCATCCCAGCCATTGTCGAGAGAGAGGGATTGTTCCGATAACTTAAGCAGCTTGCTGACGTCTTCAGGAGAACGTCCGGTACGCGTAGCAATGTCTGATGATGTGGGTTCGTGTTTGCCTTCTTTTCGCAATTCTCGTTCTGCTTTGCTGCATTCTCGGATTTGCTTAGTCACGTGGACAGGCACGCGAATTGTACGCCCTTGATTCATAATCGCACGGTCGATGGATTGTTGAATCCACCACACCGCGTAAGTAGAAAAGCGAAACCCAAGTTCTGGGTCAAATTTGTCTACAGCTTGGATTAAGCCGATGTTGCCTTCATTGATGAGATCATAAAAATCCACGCCTCGGCCGGTATAGCGCTTCGCCGTTCTGATGACTAAGCGTAGATTGGCATTGATCAAATTTTGTCGGGAGAGGGCATCGCCTGCGCGAGCTTTTCGGGCGATATGGCGCTCATCTTCAGCGCTGAGTAAGTCGTGATGAGAGACTTCTTTGAAATAACTGGTACCGATGTTGAACCCATCGTCACTTCGTGTTGTTGTCTGGCTTTCCTTAGCGTCTTTTCCCATAGAGAATCCTTTCTTACTGCTTATTATTATATGAATACTGCTAATATTTGGTTTATGGTGCATTCACTGTACGCTGTACCCTTACGTTACAATAAAGATAAAACAAATTACAATTAAATATTCATCAAAACAAAAAATTCACATAGTGAATTAATTGGGGCGATGTCGATATATAGCTTATTGATTTTTATGTTATTATCACTTTTGCTCGTTCATGTTGGTTTGCAATCTCTGTTTGAAAGATAACGAGCAAACACTCGGTCTAACGAGCAAATTCAAACAAAAAAACATGACATGGATACGATTTCATGAAGACAAGGTTGTGACATGGTTAAACTGCATTAGACTTTAGTCAAAATGTGCTCGTTATTGATATTGGTGTTAGAGGTAGACAGATAAATGAACGAACAACTTCAACAAAAATTGGAAGAGCTCCTTGTATTGGCAAAGTCACAAGGTGTTTCAATCGTAGGATTGGTTGATGCGCCAAATGCGGATCGTTGTCATATCTTCAAATCGATTGAAGCAGAGAGTAAAGCGGGAATTAGAAACCTCGACCAAATTATGATGAGGCAAGTATGTTCTGGGGCAACGGATGGTTGCGGTTCTTGTCATATGGAATCTTCTAAAGTGTCACAAGAAAGTCTCGCGCTGCTTTTTAGTGAACTGCAGCAGCCAAGCTGACTTCTCACGTCGAATTTTAGTGCCTCAGCCACATTTTGTTGTCAATAAAGTCCTCGCTCACCGAGGACTTTTTGTTAATAGAAACTTATCTATTCGCCTTGGTTTACCTAGTTTGAACCAGTACACTGTCAGCCACAAAAATATTGTCGTTTCGCTTTAGCCTTCAGTGAGATAGCGAAACTGATCCCCCTCATATCGATAACAAGAATGGATCTATGTTAGATAAACAGTTTGACGCGCAAATACAACATCGAATTGATCAAAAAACCAAGCCACTCGGTGCACTCGGTGCGCTAGAAAACGTGGCATTTCAGCTTGCTCAGATCCAAAGCAATCGAACCGGTAAGTTAGCACCGTCCATCTCCATTGACGCTCCGTCTGTGATTGTGTTTGCTGGGGATCATGGCATTGCTAACCAAGGGGTGAGTATCGCGCCCAGTTCCGTCACACAGCAAATGGTACTTAACTTTTTGGCCGGTGGCGCCGCGATTAACTGTTTTTGTCGAACGAA
The DNA here is from genome assembly GCF_026191675.1 of Vibrio qingdaonensis. Classification (GTDB taxonomy): domain Bacteria; phylum Pseudomonadota; class Gammaproteobacteria; order Enterobacterales; family Vibrionaceae; genus Vibrio; species Vibrio qingdaonensis. The sequence continues at coordinate 361,362 of NZ_JAKRRY010000002.1, forward strand.
TCATCTCGCATTTTCAGTGGTGGACTGCGGAATGGAGGCCGCAGTTGAAAGTGATTCTCAAGACTTGATTGTGAGTCGTGTTGCCGCCAGTACCCATGACTTTTCTGTTCAAGCGGCCATGTCGATGGAACACGTGGCGCAAGGGTTATCGAGTGGTAGTGAAATTGTCACTCGCAAAGTGGAGGCAGGATGTGAACTGTTGATCTTTGGCGAAATGGGTATTGGTAATACGAGTTCGGCTTCGGCCTTATTGTCGAGCATTGCCCATGTGCCAGTGGAGCAGAGCGTTGGTTTTGGTACCGGTATTACTTTACAACAACTGTCGAGAAAGCGTGACTTGGTGCAGCTTGGTATCGAGCGATGCGCCGACAAGTCCGTCATGGAAGTATTAAGTGAAGTTGGCGGCCATGAGATTGTTCATATGGTGGGGGCCTTCATTAGTGCGGCCGAGCACAAGATTCCAGTTTTGGTTGATGGCTTTATTGTCTCTGTGGCTGCATTGGTGGCCACTAAAATGGTGCCAGAAACTCGTGATTATATGATCTTCTCTCATCGTTCCGATGAAGGGGCTCATAAACTGGTGTTAGAGCGCATGCAAGCGCGTCCGTTATTGGATTTATCACTGCGATTAGGTGAGGGAACGGGCGCGGCGTTGGCTTACCCACTACTGGCGTGCGCGGTTGAGTTCTATAATCACATGGCCAGCTTTGAAAGTGCCGGAGTGACGGTGTGAGTGATAAAAGGGGCGTAGAGAACCTCGAGGGAGATGACGCAAAAGCTCCTCGTTCCTCGTGGCTAAGGGTTCAGTGGCAACTATTTTGCTTGGCTCTGAGTTTTTTCTCTCGTCTTCCTATTCCCGCTTCAACGCCTTATTCCACGGAGCGGATGAATCGCTCTGGGCGCTATTTTGCGCTGGTTGGTCTGTTGTTAGGGGGGATTTGTGCGGCAGTGTACCAACTGTTTAATATGGGGTTGCCTTCGTCGGTTTCAATTGTGATGACCATGGTGGTAAGTTTGCTTCTAACGGGGGCGTTCCATGAAGACGGGCTCGCGGATATGGCGGATGGCATTGGTGGCGGGATGACACTCGATAAACGCTTAACCATAATGAAGGACAGTCGCCTAGGAACCTATGGGGCGGCAACTTTGATGATGGGGCTGCTTGTTAAATACGTGACGTTAGTGGAATTAACGGCAATTACCTCAATGGTCGCTGTGTGGATCGTTGGCTATACCACTAGCCGTGCCGTGGCGGCGTCATTTATTTCAACCATGCCTTATGTGTCTGATCCGGAAGGGAGTAAAAGTAAGCCCCTTGCCAATACACAACGTCCCGGCGAGTTACTTTTCTTAGCGTGCTGCGGTGTGTTACCTGCGTTATTCATTGGCATTGATTTCACTGTAATGGTCATTGTGCTCGCGCTCTTATTTCATGTCCTATTTCGTCATTGGCTACTACGTAGAATTGGTGGTTATACCGGTGATTGTTTAGGTGCAGCGCAGCAAATGATGGAGCTGCTGATTTATCTCGCGTTGCTGATGTATTTAGGACAATAGGCGGTAATTATTATGCCAATAGAGCTCATTTTAGGCGGCGCGCGCTCAGGAAAATCTGGCTTTGCGGAAAACCGAGTAAGAGAACTTGCGTCATCGTCTGTCGCATCTCAATCTATCGTTTCAGGTGCGCTTGTTTCAGAAGCGGTTGTTTCAGAAGCACTGGTTTCAACATCACACACCATGCATTACGTTGCGACCTCGGAAGCTCTCGATGATGAAATGATCAGCCGAATCGAGCATCATAAGAGGCAGCGAGGGGAAGGCTGGACCGAATGGGAATGCCCGTGTGATCTTGCCTCGCTACTTAAGCGATTTGATGAGGGTGATGTGGTACTGATTGATTGCCTGACGCTTTGGTTAAATAATGTGATTTATTATCAAGGGCAATCATGCAGCAATCATTCTTTAGAGCAAGAAATTGAAGCGTTAGCGATGGCTCTGCAGCAGAGCTCTGCTCACATTATTTTGGTTTCAAACGAAGTGGGGATGGGAGTGGTGCCGATGGGAGAGGTGTCTCGTTTGTTTGTCGATAATGCAGGCAGGATGAATCAAGCGTTGGCACGCATTGCGCAGCAAGTAGTGTTGGTGGCCGCTGGTTTACCCTTGATACTAAAATCGATAGAGTGACTGAGTACGGTAGGCATAATACAATGATTGATATTTATCTATTGAGGCATGGAAAAGTGACCGGCAAGGCCGCGCTTTATGGCCATACGGATATTTCAGTATCGTGTGAAGAGAACGCTCGTATTGCGGCGAACTTGAGCGCCTTATCCCTAGACTTAAAGCAGGTGATGACTTCACCGTTGCTCCGTTGTCACGCCGTTGCCGAGCAAGTCGCACACCAACAAGCCTTACCGTTACGCGTGGCGCGCGATCTTAGCGAAATGCACTTTGGTGATCTTGATGGTGTCCCCTTTGATACCATGTCGACACAAGAGTGGCAAACGCTCGAACCATTTTGGGTAAACCCTTCTCAAACCTCACTGCCGAATGCTGAGTCACTCAATGACTTTCACACACGTGTTGTCCGTTACTGGGCATCACTTGCCACGCAAAAACAAAATACCTTGGTGGTGACGCATGGCGGGGTGATTAGAATGATTCTCGCCCACCTATTAGAGCTCGATTGGACGAATGCCAAATGGTACTCGACGTTATCTATTCAAAACGGCTCACTGACACATATTCAAATTAACCCTAAATTTCCAGAGCACGTATTGATCAAAGCGATCGGTACGCCGATAAAAGGACCGAACGATGACGAAAGCTATTTGGGATCTGACGATTGCCTATAGTGGATTAGATGATCCAAAAATAGAGCAAGATATCGTATTAATTCAACGCTCGATTGAGCTACTTGAAAGTTATCAAGACGAGCGTTCGCAAGTGATTGCGATGCAAAACGCAATACAAACTCAGGCTGCGGCAAGTACGCTGCTGGCAACGGTCAATACGCTTGCGACGTGTGCGGCTTCCACCAATGCTATGAACACTCAGGCGAAGCAACTCATTGGACGCATTGCCCAATTGAGCTCTCAGCTAGAGCAGGCGTTTACTCCCTACGAAAATACGCTCGCGTTAGCTGACGTCGTGTTTATTGAGCAAGTGTTGGAGCATGCGGATCCTTGTGTTGCGGGACAAGGTTTCCAGATAGAGCTATTACAACGTAACGCGCAAACGCAGTTAAGTATTGAACAAGAGCAGCTATTGTCGGCGATGCAAGTTGATGGCAGAGACGCATGGGGAAGACTTTACGACAATATTACTGGCGCACTACAAATCACGATACAGTGCGGTGATGAGCAAGAGACGATGGGTTTTTCTCAAGCGGCCAGTCTTCTTTATGGCAGTGAATTTGCCAAGCAAGAAGCCGCATGGAAGGGCATTCAGGCCGCGATGGCGCAGCATTCTCATTCTTTTGCGGCGATCTTGAATGCACTGGCAGGATGGCGCTTGTCGGAGGCGAAGAAGCGCTCGTTGCAGCAAACGGAGCATTTTTTAGATTCCAGTTTACGAGAGAATCGTATTCAGCGTGGCACGCTCGATGCAATGATGTCGGTTGCGCAATCGAATAAGCATATTGGTCAGCGTGCTGGTCGCTTAATGGCCAAAATTCATGGCCAAGATAAGATGACGCCTTGGAACCATCTTGCGGCTATGCCGCCACTAGGAGGCTCCGAGCCACAGGTGTACACCTTTGATGAGGCGATCGATGTCATTAAAGCCGCTTTCTCAACCGTAGAACCCGCGATGGCTGAATTTGTTCAAACCATGGTTGATAATGGTTGGATTGATGCCGAGCCATCAGAAAATCGTCGTTTGGGTGCGTACTGTACTAAATTGGCGGCAACGCGCACGCCCCTGGTATTCATGACTTGGGGCGGCAGTCGTTCCGATTTGTTGACCTTGGCTCATGAGTTAGGCCATGCCTTCCATAACTGGGTGATGAGAGACTTACCACTTTGCCGAACCCGTTACCCAATGACTTTGGCGGAGACGGCGTCTATTTTTGCTGAAAATATTGTTCGTGACTACCTACTGAGCCATGCGGCAAGCCCTGAACAAAAACTTGAAATGCTATGGGAAGAGTTATCGTCGGCTTATGCATTGACCATTAACATCCCGGTTCGCTATGAGTTTGAAAAAGCGTTTTATGAGGCGCGTCAGCACAATGAACTCGATGCTGAGCAACTATGCCAATTGATGTCTGATACATGGCAGGTTTGGTACGGAGATTCAATGGAAGGGCAAGACTCCTATTTTTGGGCGAGTAAACTTCATTTCAGCATCTCTGAACTAAGCTTTTATAATTATCCGTACCTGTTTGGCTACTTGTTTAGTTTAGGGGTGTACGCACAACGCTCGGTTAAAGGGGAGGCGTTTTATTCCGATTATGTGTCATTACTTCGAGACACGGGATCATTTTTAGCGGAAGACGTCGTATCGCAACACATGGGGCGTGACTTGACACAGCCTGAATTTTGGCAAGAGAGTATGGCAAGACTAGAGCAGAAGGTGGATCAATTTGAGGCGTTGTTGGACGCCATTTCATAACTGGTCAACTGTTTTACCGTGTGTGGTATTGAATCAAAGTGCGGCTAATTAACTCAATTAGTTGCATTTATTGGGACGATTTATGTTCAAATCGAGGTATTTCGTCTCTCTAAACGCGATTTACTTCGATAAACGCGATCATCTCCGTATAAATTTACGCGCTGATTCATTACCATACCGCTGTCAGATAGGGAGCAGCGCATGACGAAATCGTTTTTTCGCCAATCATTTCTTAAAGATACGTTAGAAACCCAGATTGAGTTTCAAGCGAAATCCATGGTGACCGATGCCGGTATCAAAATGGATCTTACTCACCGTGGAATGTTGGAAGTGACACCGTGTTCGGTCAATCAGGACACGAAACATATCATCATCTCTTGTGGTATCCATGGCGACGAGACAGCGCCGATGGAGCTCGTCGATAAGATGGTGGAAGACATCGAATCCGGTTTTCTTACTTTGAGATCGAGGTGCCTGTTTATTATCGCTCACCCCGAGTCTACGAATAAACACACTCGTTACATTGATGAAAACTTAAATCGATTGTTTGATGAACGTTCGCATCCAATGAACCGCGAAGTGGCGATTGCCAAGCATTTGAAGTCACAGGTGACGGCGTTTTATCAAGGTACGCTTGAATCACAACGCTGGCATTTGGATTTGCATTGCGCAATACGAGACTCCGCCCATTATTCGTTTGTGGTAAGTCCGAAAACGCGCCACCCAGTTCGCAGCCAAGCTTTGTTTGATTACGTGGCCAGTGCGCACATTGATGCGACGCTACTATCTAACTCACCATCGAGTACATTCAGTTGGTACTCCGCTGAAAATTTTGCCGCTCAGGCACTCACGATGGAGTTAGGGCGCGTAGCCAAAATTGGTGAGAATGATCTGGATAAGTTGCTCGCGTTTGATATCGCGACAAGGGATCTCTTATCGAACGAGACTGCAGAACATATCGCTAAGCCACCTGTCATGTATCGCGTCTCTAGAACCATTGTTCGCCATCAAGAAGATTTTGATTTTTTGTTTGATGAACAAGTTGCTAACTTCACTGAATTCAAACATGGCGAAGTATTTGGTCATGATGGCGATAAGCCTTTGATGGCAAAGAATGACAACGAAGCGATTGTGTTTCCTAACCGCAATGTTGAAATTGGTCAGCGCGCAGCATTAATGGTCGTTAAAGTCGCGATTCGCTACGAGGATGACCAACTCATCTACGATTAACAAAAAATAGTGGCGTATTTTAGCGCCACTGTTATTCTCCTCTTATGAAATTCAATCAGTTACTGAATAGAAACCAGAGACGCTGGCGCAATTTAATTATTGCTATGAGTAGCGTCTTGCTAGGTTGTGCTTTTCTTCACCTTTCAGTGGGTGAAATCTTAATTAATCCCTTTTCTCCTAATAGTGCACTAGAGTCACGGTTACTGTATGACTTAAGGATGCCCCGTTTACTTGCTGCTGCGGCTATTGGTGCTGCGTTGGCACTTTCTGGTGCCGCTTTGCAAGTGCTGCTGGGTAACGTGCTTGCTGAGCCCGGTGTACTGGGTATTTCCGGTGGCGCTAGCCTAGGCATGGTTTTGGTGCTGTTTCTATTACCAGTGGCTGCAACCCCCTTAGCGTTCATGTTGGCCGGGGTGGGAGGGGCGTTATGTTTTACGTTGCTTCTGGTGGGCATGGCGCGCGCCATGCGTTTAACGACCACTCGCCTGTTATTGGTTGGGGTTGCACTGGGCATTTTATCGAGTGCTGTCGTGACATGGGCTTTTTATTTTAGTGATGACTTAAGTATTCGTCAGTTAATGTACTGGCTGATGGGCAGCGTAGGGGGTGTCAGTTGGTATCAGCACAGCCTGACACTGATTATGATTCCGGTCGCAGTATGGTTATGCTCAAAAGGGTCAGTGCTTGATAAACTTATGGTGGGCGAAGTCCATGCGCAGCAACTGGGTGTTGATGTACACCGAATTCGCTGGCAACTCATTCTTGCCGTCTCACTTTTGGTGGGTGGTTCGGTGGCGTTAGGAGGAGTGATCAGCTTTGTTGGTCTTGTTATCCCTCATCTGCTTCGGCTGGCTTTCGGGACGGAGAACCGTTATCTCTTGCCGCTGTCTGCGGTATCCGGTGCGGCGTTATTAGTGGTTTCAGACATATTAGCTCGCACTGTGCTTGATTCTGCTGAACTTCCCGTTGGCGTGATGACGACGACTATTGGTGCGCCTGTGTTTATTTGGATGTTGGTAAAGAGTCATGATACAGGTTCATAATTTAGCGGTGGGCACGCGTTTATTACCGTTATCGGTGAGGATTCCTCAAGGTAAAGTCACGCACGTCATTGGCCCTAATGGCAGTGGTAAAAGCACCTTTTTATCAGCATTAGCGGGCGTACTCAGTGCAGAAGGAGAGGCCGTAATCGATGATGTCTCAATGGCGACGTTATCATTGGCAGATTTATCCTTACTACGAGCCTATTTAAATCAATCGTCACGTCCGGCTTTTAATATGCCGGTTTATCAATATTTGTCGCTCTCCATTCCAAGTTGTGCCACCTCAAGTGCTGCGATCAACGCAGCGGTAGAAGAGATCACTCAGTTGTTAAACTTAACGTCAATGCTAACTCGAACCGTTCATCACTTGTCTGGCGGTGAATGGCAACGAGTGAGGTTAGCGGCGTGTTGTTTACAGATTTGGAAGCCCATCAACCCCTTTGCCAAGCTACTGATCCTTGATGAACCTTCAGCACCGCTTGATGTAGGCCAAGAAAAATATCTGCACGAAATGATCGCGCGGATTACCCAACAGGGTACCGCGGTCGTCGTCGCCAACCACGATCTGAACGTGACGCTAAAGCGAGCTGATCACGTCGTTATGCTCAACAACGGCGTGTTGGTACAGCAAGGCGATAGCCGCAGTGTATTGACGGAAGAGAACGTGAGTGACGTTTATTCAACCCGAGTGCAGCGAGTTACGATTAATCAACGGGATTATTTACTTTTTGATGAGTGATGTGGTGACGAGATATTTTCTACGTTATGCGTGGCTTATATAGGTCAAACTTAGCCTCCCAACGATTTTTTGTCTAATTCAGGACAGCGTTCCAGAGGTGCTTAGCTCGAAGGTGTCATTTCTTACGCCTACTCTGGCTGGAATCTAGTTACAGTGAGTACAATACCTATTTTTACTTTTTCGATGACTGATTCCTATTTTGGTTAAGTTACTATTACCTGAAGGTTTATCTTCGTTACCGAACAGATTCTGTTGAAATTATCTCTCACCTGATTTATCTATTTGGAAATTTAGCGGTCAAATGTTTTTTTGTAAACTCTTTTACCATGTAGTATCAATATTTCTTTTCCATTTTATTTTCAACTGGAACTTTGAGATGGTAATGAGAGGATATATTTGTGATTTTTTATCCGTAACGGGATCAGCCTCTCAAAATAATATTCATTATTTCACCAATTGGCATGGAGGATATATAAGCTATTTTGAGTGGTGGTATTAATATTTCTATATTATTTGGAGAAGGGCGAATGACTTATCGTTAGCTGTCAATCAAACGTTAATTAATCGGCTGTTTTGGCAGTGGCGGATTTTTATGTCAGAGTTAATATTATGTTTAACTAAGGAGTTGAATTGATTATATATTTATTGACGTTGGAGTAGGGAGGGTTTCGCGTTATAAATGATTTTATGTAAATGAATGCAGATAAGGGCTCGTTCTCAAAGCGTATTTTACAGGTTGAATTGAATATGTGTTATCTGACGTTAAGTTAGCCATTTACTTCTACTGATTATAATTCTGTTTTAACTGGTATTCGTGAGCGATTTTTACTCAACAAGGATAGCATTTTAAATATCGGTTGGTAGCGTCAGCTTTGATTGTTTGTGTAATGTCAAGCGAGTTGATCGGTAAAGGAAAGACGAGCCTGACCTAACCCCATAGTTGATGACAAAGTAGCAGAATGGCGAGCTTAAGAAGTTGTTTTGGCAGTAAATTACCATCTTTAGTTTTAATAGTAGGCAGTGTTTTTTATGGATAAAGTTCTTAAAGTGTTATTAGTACTAATAGTGTTACCTCTATCGGTGCTATTAGCAGGCTGCGATTCAGGAGGTGAATTCTCTGAGTCAACAATAAAACTAGAACGGATAGATATTACAGCTTCATTACCAACAACGCGAGGCGTGAGTGAGCTGACGCTTGCGGCAGGTAATAAGCAATATTTCGAGGCTGTTGGGTACTATTCTGATGGTTCATCTCACACATTAACGGATTTAAGTGTAAGTGATTGGTTTACCAGTGATCAGAATGTGGGATATTTTGATACCAGAGGCATATTAACTGGAGGGGATATACCTGGTCCGGTGACTGTTTATGTCTTTAAGGACGGGATTACCAGCAATACAGTGACTGTTAATGTGAGTGCAGCGGTGATTACTGATATTACCGTCACGCCTTCGTTGGTAAATATAGCGAAAGGTCAAACTCAGCAGTTGGTAGCGATGGCA
>NZ_JAKRRY010000020.1 GCF_026191675.1 Vibrio qingdaonensis
AAATGGTCGTTGGTATCGTTGTTATGCTGTCCTTATTGCAAGGTATTACCAGCATTGGCTCAACCATGCGCCTAAAGAAAATTGGCCGTTCCACGCTACTGTTCTATAGCTTCACATCGTTCATTGCCGTTAGCTTAGGTCTTGGTGCATCACTCATGCTGCCTGCTTGGCAGCCATTAGCAACCCCCGTTCCACTTAATGACAGTGTGCAACTGATCAATTCAGAAGCCACGACTGGCGGCGCTATTGCAGCAAAGCTAGTAAGCATGGCATTAGTAAACCCTGTCGCGGCGCTTGCTCAAGGGAACTTGCTGGCTATTGTCGTTTTTTCGTTTATGTTGGGCGTGGCGCTGCTGGCCTCTTTACCTGAAAAGCACTCACTATTTGAAACGCTTTCTGGATTGAACAAAGGCATTACTACCATTGTAAGTGCGATTATTCGTTTGGCACCCGTCGCCGTATTTTCAATCGTGTTTGAATTCACGGTTAATGGCAATAATGCTCTATTTCATCAGCTGGCTTTGTTTGCTTTACTCGTTTTTACCTTAACTGTCGTTCATGGCGCGATCGTACTGCCAAGCATTGCCAAATTCATCACTGGTATTCGCTACCGTCGTTTGTTCCGTGCGATATCCGCGCCTATGGCCATGGCGTTTGCCACGTCATCAAGCTCAGCAACGCTGCCTCTATCCATGCAAACGGCAGAACAGGAGCTGGGTGTTTCTCAAAGTACTAGCAGCATGGTATTGCCTCTCGGTGCGGTAATGAATATGGATGGAACCGCTCTATTTGAAGGGGTGGCGGCTATTTTCTTAGCGCAACTGTTTGGCGTTGATTTAACCACGACTGGCCTAGTGATGATTTTCATTATGGCGATGGTTTCCTCCATTGGTGCACCTGGTATGCCATCAGGGTCCATGTCTGGTATGCAGATGGTATTGCTTGCGGCAGGCATCCCGCTGGAGGCCATTGCGATACTGCTGATCATTGAGCGCCCACTCGACACCTTCAGAACCGCAGTAAACGTTGAAGGCGATTTAATTGCGTCACTTGTCATAGACAAATGGCAGCAAGAGCAACCAGCCTCCATCAAAGTAGCAGGTAAACAATGCCTAAATTAGTCAACTTATTCCGCTCTATTTCTTATGAATGTCATTTGAAAAATTGATTGTAGGTATCAGCCTACGCTCGTACTTTGACGCTGAGCGATATGAATATCAAGATCCCAATGAGCCCGTGGTACCTAGCGTAAGAATAATATAAGCATGGATTGGAGGTTAGCGAGTACGCAAGAAAACTGACATTCTTGCATACAATTTTCAATCTAATTTTTTTAGCAGCTTATTTTGCAAATATCGCCATTGAGCATGGAAGGTGAAGTTTGCAAAATGATCACCTATATTTCATAGCATCAGCACATGGAATTTCTAGCACGCTGATCTATAGTGAAAATTAATGATTAATTTATTCACTGCATAAAGTCGTGATTGACTCACTGTGATTTCTGGGGAAAACAATGAAAAAAACATCTCTCGTTCTAATTTCATCACTGCTTCTTTCCGCTTCTGTTTTAGCCTCTGAAGGGGCGATCAATAAAGAAGCCATGCAAACTACCACGGGTGGATTTCAAGGCCCAACGGATAACGACACATTAAGTACGGTCGAAGAGGTCATGAATGCGGGCTGGTTAACCGATGGCAATAAAGTCACGCTCGTCGGCCATATTGTTAAATCAATGGGAAATGACGTCTACACCTTCCAAGACAGTACCGGTCAGATGCCAATCGAAATTGAAGCAGACGAATGGGGCGGTCAAACCGTTACACCAAAAGACAAAGTAAAAATCTTTGGTGAAATCGAGAAAAATGACAGCGATGTGGCGGTTGAGGCCGATTCAGTGCAAATTCTGAAATAGCTTCCCATCCCCCTAATAAGTTCTACATGCCATGCTTAGCTCACTATCGCCAAAGCATGGCTTCATTTTCATGCGCACTGTACACCAGCGCTTAGTGGCGCCCTTCTCTACTCTCTACTCTCTACTCTCTACTCTCTACTCTCTACTCTCTACTCTCTACTCTCTACTCTCTACTCTCTACCAGAGTAACAAGCGTAACCGCCGACAAAACAAACAGACTTTGTGAACATCATTAATCCCATCGCGCACAACGTGACTTAGATCACATAAAGACTCTAACCCCAATACGCTTTACATGGATAATGTGCCCCAAGCACCTCCTGCTATTCATACAAGACCTAAAGAGTAACGTCATGAAAGAAATCGCATTCCGCTGGATTGATAAGTATTTGATCAACGTAACGATCAGAGAGAACTTTCTCATTCTTTTTTTCGCGCCAGTTCTTACCATCCTTATCGTTAGTTCAACGCTTATCAGCGCATCAGAAAGTCAGCAACAACAGCTACAACAACAAAACATGAACACGGTAGCGAGCCTCATCGCACAATCTTCGCTCTCAGAAAATGACGTCCGTCGTGTACTTTCAGGCAGTCACATACAAATTGGTCACGATAGTCGCGAGAGCATTCCAGTACCCGGCGCTTCATATAGCCTGACAAGCACTGAGCAACCCAGCTTACTTTCATCACTCACCATCACGCATATCAGCGTAATTTTAGTATCGTGCCTCTTTATCGCACTGAGCCTTTACTACATCATGACTTTTATGGGTGGCGCGCTCTACAATATTTACGATGCCGTTCTTCGCCTTGCTGATGGCGATCTATCCTACCGAATCGGTCATGCGCCCGCGCGTAATGATTTCAACTTAATCGCAAGAACCGTGGATCGCGTCTCTACCCGTGAACAGCAGTTAGTCAAAGCGACGCAAGAAGCCATTGCTCTCGTTCAACAGATTAGCTCCGACCTACGCCAGCGTAGCCAAGCGAACCAACAACTCACTCACGATCAACAAGAACGAATTGACTCCCTAGCCAGCGCAACGGAACAAATGGCAGGCTCTATTCGTGAAGTGGCTAGCCATGCACAAGGCACCTCCAGCCAAACGAACCAAGCAACCAAGGCAACGGCTCAAGGGCTGGAAAACGTCAGCCAAACATTACAGGCAATTAACCAATTAGGCTCAGAAATTAACAGCGCAGCTGAAGCCGTGGCCGAGTTAGACAGTAACACCACACAAATTGACGACGTGGTCACCACCATCAATGCGATTTCTGAGCAAACCAATTTACTGGCACTAAATGCGGCGATTGAAGCGGCACGCGCAGGTGAGCAAGGCCGAGGTTTTGCGGTAGTGGCCGATGAAGTCCGTACCCTAGCAGGCAGAACGCAAACCGCGACCGTCGAAATTAAGAAGATGATTGAGGCGCTGCAAACCAACAGCCAAGGTTTAATGACCGTCATGCACCAAACGGTGAACAACGCTGAGTCCAGCGAGCAACTCATGAGCTCGGTGAACAATGATATCAACCACATCGCAGAGCAAAACCAATACATCTCCGATCGAAGCATTGAAATTGCCGCTGCCGCCGAAGAGCAAGGAGTAGTGGCTGACAATATTGCCTCAGATGTCGAGCAAGTTCGCGCCCAGTCACAACGAGTCGCTGATATGGTGACGCACTCAAACAATGAGATACAACGCTTAAATCAGCAAGCCGACGCGCTTGAAGCGCTCATGACCGGGCTTAAGGTATAGCGGATACGTACTGGTATGACGATGCCAGTACACCATCTTCTCTATTTCACTGAATGGCTTCAGACTCGCATCTATCACTCACTTGAGGTTATAATGCCCGCGCTTTCATCTGGGACATAACTATGATTTCTAAAAACCAATTAAAACTACTTCGTGCATTAGGCCAAAAGAAACAGCGCAAAGCGCATGGTTTGTTTTTAGTCGAGGGTGAAAAAAACGTCCTTGAGCTGGTTGGTGCGCAGCTGACGGTCAAGCAAGTCTTTGCCACCAGCGACTTTCTTAGCGCTAATGAGCAAGCGCTTAGCCGTTTTGATTGTATTGAAGCGTCTTTGGATGAATTGACGAAAGCAAGCAGCTTAGTGACTAACAATGCCGCTGTCGCAATTGTCGAAATACCGAGCCACGATATTCCTGAAGCAAAAGGATTGATGATTGCCTTAGATGGTGTCTCTGATCCCGGTAACCTTGGCACCATTATTCGCGTTGCCGATTGGTATGGCATCAAGCACATTGTTGCCAGCACTGATTGCGCTGACCCCTATAACCCGAAAACCATCCGCGCGACGATGGGCAGTTTTGGCCGTGTTCAAGTTAGCCTAACCGACTTGCCGAGTTACTTAGAACAAGCAAGTATCCCTGTTTATGGGGCGTTTCTGGAAGGTGAAAGTGTCCACAGTACCCAATTTTCTGCGCAAGGCATCTTACTGATGGGCAGTGAATCTCATGGGGTGCGTGCGGAAGCTGAAAAACACGTCACTGACAAAATTACCATTCCAGCCTTTGGCGGAGCAGAATCGCTCAATGTCGCCATGGCAACAGGTATTATTTTGGATAACCTTCGCCGCCAGCACAGCTAAATAGCACCTTGCATAGATATCGTTGAATACAAATGTATTGATGTCACTTGAATACAAAAAAACGCAGCCACTGAGTCAGTGGCTGCGTTTTTTCTTTCTAGTAACGTGTCCTAGAAGGTAAAAAGAGCGCGGTTATTTTTCTAACATGCCTAACTTGTTTGGTACGCCATTCCACTTATCCGCTTCGTCCATTGCAGGCTTCACTTCGGTAATGTTTGGCCACACTTCTGCTAGCTCTTCATTCAATGCAATAAACACTTGCTGATCTTCAGATAGCTCATCTTCTTGAAAAATCGCCTGAGCATCACATTCTGGAACACAAAGACCACAGTCAATGCAGTCTATTGGGCTGATCACCATAAAGTTCGGGCCTTCATAAAATGCATCGGCCGGGCACACCGCCACACAATCGGTAAATTTACATTGAATACAATTATCTGTTACGACAAATGCCATGGTCATCAGCTCTTGGTTAGTCAGTCAATCAATAGGCAATACGTACAAAAACCGCTCATGCCTAATATGGAGGGGCGATGATACGGATTCACGGGTAAAATTCAACATCATGCCAAGCATAAATTTTTCACGCTCGGTATTCCCGCACTGCCCGGTCATTTGAATTAAGTATGACAGACAAACCAACTTCACGTAAAATGCGCGCCATTGTGAGCGTAGAAGCGAATTAGGTTCTACGCTAAGACACCTACTAACACGAGACATCACCATGATACGTTTAACCGAAATTAAACTTCCTCTTGATCACGAGGAAGACGCAATTCTTGCCGCCATCGCGAAAAAGCTAAACATTCCAAGCGAGCAAGTCCTGTCATTCAATATGTTTAAGCGTGGCTATGATGCTCGTAAAAAAAGTAAGATTTTACTGATCTATACGCTCGATGTTGTCGTCGATAATGAAGCGCAACTGCTTGAACAATTTGCCAATGATCCGCACGTTAAAGTGACCCCAGACATGGAATACAAGTTTGTTGCTCAAGCGCCGGCAAACTTAGCTGAGCGCCCTGTAGTGATTGGTTTTGGTCCTTGTGGCTTGTTTGCTGGCCTTGTACTTGCGCAAATGGGCTTTAACCCAATTATTGTTGAGCGCGGCAAAGAAGTACGCGAGCGCACCAAAGACACCTTTGGTTTTTGGCGTAAACGTACACTGAACCCTGAATCCAACGTGCAATTTGGTGAAGGTGGCGCAGGGACATTCTCCGATGGCAAATTGTATAGCCAAGTGAAAGATCCTAAGCACTATGGCCGCAAGGTGATCGAAGAATTTGTTGCCTCTGGCGCACCAGAAGAAATCCGTTACGTCAGCAAGCCGCACATCGGGACCTTTAAACTGGTCACTATGATTGAAAAAATGCGCGCCAAAATCATTGAACTGGGCGGTGAAATTCGCTTTAGTACTCGCGTTGACGACATTCACATGGAAGACGGTCAAATCACGGGTTTAACCCTTTCTGACGGTGAGCAACTTCACACTCGTCACGTTGTGCTAGCGGTGGGTCACAGCGCCCGTGACACCTTCGAGATGCTGCATGAGCGTGGTGTTTACATGGAAGCGAAACCGTT
Source organism: Vibrio qingdaonensis (assembly GCF_026191675.1). GTDB lineage: Bacteria > Pseudomonadota > Gammaproteobacteria > Enterobacterales > Vibrionaceae > Vibrio > Vibrio qingdaonensis. The sequence goes on from NZ_JAKRRY010000020.1 coordinate 6,108, forward strand.
CTCGGTAGGTTTCCGTATTGAACACAAGCAATCTGTTATTGACGAAGCTCGCTTTGGCAAAAATGCTGGCAACCCAATTTTAGGGGCTGCTGACTACAAATTGGTTCACCACTGTAAAAACGGTCGTACTGTCTATAGTTTCTGTATGTGCCCAGGTGGAACCGTGGTTGCCGCGACATCTGAAGAAGGTCGCGTGGTAACAAACGGTATGAGCCAATACTCTCGTGCCGAGCGTAACGCAAACAGCGCGATCGTAGTGGGTATTTCACCAGAAGAGGACTTCCCTGGTAATCCATTGGCAGGTATTCAATTCCAGCGTGAACTTGAAACAGGCGCGTTCAAGCTAGGCGGAGAGAACTACGATGCTCCAGCACAAAAAATTGGCGACTTCTTGAAAGGTCGCGATCCAAGTGCTCTTGGTGATGTGACTCCATCGTTCACTCCTGGTATTAAGCTCACCGATATCTCTAAAGCACTGCCTGCTTTTGCTATTGAAGCTATTCGTGAAGCCATCCCAGCCTTTGACAAAAAGATCAAAGGTTTTGCTGGTGCAGATGGGCTACTAACAGGTGTAGAGACGCGTACGTCATCTCCTGTTTGTATTAAACGTGGCAAAGACTATCAAAGCGTTAATCTAAAAGGCTTCTACCCAGCGGGTGAAGGCGCGGGTTACGCGGGCGGTATTCTATCCGCTGGCATCGATGGTATTAAGGCAGCTGAGGCTCTTGCGCTGTCGATGGTTGAGCAAGCAAATAACGCGTAAATTCAAATACGCGCAGTAACTCACTTCGACGACCTTGTAAAACCAAAAAGCGATGGTTCAATACCATCGCTTTTGTTCGTTTACACGGCTATATTTTTTACTCGTTGCTTGACGAGACTGCCAGGATTCAACTTTACGTTAAAACTTCCAAGACACACCAAGGTCAACGCCAACGCCCAAGTTGGCACCGTTATTGAACTTCACTTCTGGAGTGGCAAATAAATCGACATCAAGGTTTTTCACCGGCTCCCAGCGAAGACCGACAGGTGCATGAATATCAATCGCTTCACTGTGCCAGTTGTAACCTACGCCACCTTCCACAAACCAACTAATGTTGTGCTCTTGGGAAATGGGTTTTTGCAACAGTGCCATACCACCATTCACATAATTGTCTTTGACACCAATAATAAGGGTATTGAACTGAAATGTGACGCCTCGTTTGCTGTCAGCACCTAACTCAAAAGCATGAGCGGTGGTTGCTGTCATTGCAATAAAACCAGTAGCGGCAAGTAAAAGTGATTTCGTCAGTGTGTTTTTCAATGTGTTTTCCTCTATTGAAACATCCTGTTTGTTTTTATCCTGCAATAATGAATGCACTTGCCCGCTTAGGCGTTGGTTTTACTGTGTGCATTTGATGAGGCAGAGTTTAGAGGAATCGAAAAATTGAACTTACCACTTTGTGCCATGCGGGTATGACAATTCGGGCAAGGTAACGGAGAAGGCTAAATAGCAGTGATGAAATACATAAAGGCCTGCCCTATCTCATGTAGGCAGACCTTTATCGGTGTATTCGAGAAATACAGCTACGATAGAGAAGAGTGGGCTTTTAACTCATCGTGTGATGCCGTAGTGACATACTCACCGTCAAGATAGAAATCAACGCTGTCTTTACCACTCACGCCAAGCAAAACACGTGATTGACCGTTGTCATCAACAAAGTTCATTTGAGTCGTATTGCCATCAAGCATAGATATCTTAACGGGTGCGCTTGTTAGTTTCTTGTCTATCTTATGGTTCACTTTAATATAAGAGTTAGCAGGCATATCAGCCAAAGCTTTCTTCTTACTTAATGGGTTAGTACCGGTCCAAAACTCAATTGAGTTGACGACAAATAAGTCTGCCATTGATGTTATTGCGTAAACCGGAGACATCAGCGTATAGAGACCTGCACGAGCATAACGGTTATCAACACCTTTTATGTTCACTTCATGCATAACAAAGCCTGTTGTCGCCATTTGGCCAATACAACCAGAAAGCACGGAAGCCATCACAGCGCTGGCCATCAGCGTCTTAATTTGTTTCATGGTACGTTTTCCTTCTTACCTCCTACCACTAAAAATGGTGGGTAAGTTGAGCTAAATATCATCACTAAAAATAATATGGCTATTATCTTCATCACCCCCAACTATGGAGCGACGCCGGATTATATTGACCGCCTTATAAATGGCAAGTGATTCAACCGCGTAGAATTCACGAAATAATCTTACTGTTTATCGACCAAATGTCCCCTGAAACCACCCCATACGAGAATTCAATGTTAATCTCTTTTATTTCAACCAATTAAGCTCACAGTTACCCTTTCCTATTTCACTTCCAAAGCCGTAAAGAAAACGGATGACGTTTGCCGTTTATTGCACTAAGCAGGCCAAATCCTACAATACGAAGCTTTTTGCGTATTAAGGAGATCACCGGGAAGCACTTGAACATTGCTCGATTTTTAATCGCAGCAAAAAGTCCTGTTTCGATGCTAACAATGTGTTAGGATGTCCGGCTTTTATGATTCAGCTCACACTTTGCTTGTCAAATAGTGAGAAAACACACATTGCTGGCTATCACAGCGGCACATGAATAGTGAACTTTTAATGCCAAATTCTAATACTGTCGTAGACTCTTCGACAGCTTCTCGCTCAGCGTATGACGCCATTCATCCGCCCGAACGACTGAAACAGCTAGCTGATAAACTGGAAATGAATAATCCAGTATTCTGGATCAGTGGCTCTTTCCTAACGTTATTTGTTTTACTTGCTCTAACCCACCCTGTCGCACTCTCCTCTGTTGTCGATTCTGGCTTTCAACTGGCCACGAAATACTTTGGTGCCTTCTGGCAAATACTCCTTCTCGCGAATTTTGTTATTGGTCTAGCACTGTGCTTTGGTAAAACAGGTGACGTTAGACTCGGCGCACTATCTGCACCTGATGTAGAAAACTTCAAATGGATCTCAATCATTCTCTGCACCCTACTTGCAGGTGGCGGCGTATTTTGGGCCGCAGCAGAGCCGATTGCGCACTATGTTTCTGCGCCCCCTTTATTTGGCTCAGCAGATCCGTACACCAACGCGATTAATGCGCTGTCGCAATCTTTTGTTCACTGGGGATTTCTTGCTTGGGCGGTACTAGGCTGCCTGTCTTCCGTTGTTCTCATGCACCTGCATTACGACAAGGGCTTGCCTCTTAAGCCACGTACGTTGCTCTATCCGTTATTTGGTCAACGTGTTATCAGTGGCTGGCTTGGCAACACCGTCGATGCGCTTAGCATTATTGCTGTGGCTGCAGGCACCATTGGACCTATCGGTTTCCTTGGCTTGCAAATTAGCTACGCACTACAAGAACTGTTTGGCATTCCAGATACTTTTGCGACCCAAGCAACGGTAGTGGTGTTTGCGATGGTGTTCTATACCTTATCAGCATTAAGTGGCGTTAATCGCGGCATTCAAATCATCAGCCGCTACAACATTATCCTTGCTGCAGCACTTATTGGCTTTATTCTGATTGCCGGACCAACAAGCTTTATTGTGGATAGTTATGTTCAGGGCCTAGGACAAATGATTGATCAATTTGTTCCTATGGCACTTTATCGTGGCGACCCAGAGTGGCTTGGTTGGTGGACGGTATTCTTTTGGGGCTGGTTTATTGGCTATGGACCAATGATGGCGATCTTTATCGCTCGTATTTCTCGCGGTCGTACTATTCGTCAATTGATCTTGTCTATTAGTATTGCGGCTCCGTTAGTCACTTGTTTCTGGTTCACCATTGTCGGTGGCTCTGGGCTAGCGTTCGAACTGGCGACACCTGGTATCATCAAAGCAGGTTTTGAAGGCTTTAACATGCCGGGCGCACTATTGGCGATTACGCAACAATTGCCATTCCCAACGCTAATTTCAGTCTTGTTCCTAGTGCTGACCACGACATTTATCGTGACAACGGGTGATTCCATGACATACACCATCACTATGGTTATCAGTGGTGATGAAGAACCTAATGCGGTCATTCGTGCCTTTTGGGGTGTGCTGATGGGGGCGGTCGCGATCGTTCTTATCTCAATGGGAAGTGGCGGCATCTCGGCACTGCAATCATTTATCGTGATCACGGCAGTTCCAGCCTCGCTAATCATTGCACCAAGTCTATGGTACGCACCGAAAATAGCCAATCAAATGGCAAAAGCACAAAACCTATAGCTTTGTTTAAGAACCTCAACACCCTGTGTTGAGGTTCTATAATCCTTCATTAACAGCTATATCTCTCTTTCTCTTTGTATTACTTCGTTTTTACTCGTTCTGAGTGTTGCTGTTCTCCATGACTAAATAGCTTCGAAAACCACGATTACAATCACCCCCATCAATCTTACCACCCAAGAGATTGGCACTGCGAATATCTTGCTATATAACACTATCGTATTAATAAATAACACGCATATTGACTATTCACACAAGTGAATATGAATGACATAATTTTCCAGGAAAAATAAGAGTGGAACAAAGATCACGACCTCTTACTCTTTATCAGTAAGAGCAAAGTGACAAAAATTACTATTTCTCAGGATGATTGACATGTGTGAACACAATGAATACTTGGTCAGGGTACGTCGGACAACGTGGCAGCGACGAATAAAGCGAATTAAGGAGTTATATCGCTGCAGGGTTTGTAGGAGAGCTTTAATCATTAAATAGTATTTACATTGTTCCCTCTACGCAGCCTATGCGTAGAGGGAACAATGTTACATGCCTAGCTTAAATAACAATTGCGGCCTTACCTAACGCTTAGTCTTAAACTGCTTCGCGCTGCCTTTTTTGTTGGTGCGGCGGTTCGCTTGTTTGTCTCTTTTCGGACGTTTACTTTCTGTAGAAGCTGGCTTATCTGTCACTGGAAATTCGGCAAGTTGTTGCAATGGTAGTGAGCGCTCTGTCAGTGTTCTAATGGCGTCCAAGTATCCTGTTTCACCATGACAAACCAGAGAAATTGCCAAGCCAGATTGGCCGGCACGCGCCGTTCGACCGACACGATGAACATACACTGACGCATCTGCAGGTAGCTCATAGTTGATGACGACTGGCAGCTGTTCAACATGTACGCCGCGAGCGAGTAAATCGGTGGCAATAAGCACTTGCACCTTGCTCTCTTTAAACGCCTGTAACGTCTGCTCTCTTTCTACTTGATCTTTATTACCATGTAACGCGGCTGTCTTAAAGCCAGCCTTAGATAGCTTTTTACACAAAGCGTCGGCATTATCTCGTGCACCGATAAACACTAAAACTTGCTGCCACTGATTGTCTTTAATCTGTTCAATCAAGACATTGGCTTTGCTGCCTTTATTTACTAGGTATAAGGATTCTTGCACGTCAGTGACTACGCTGTTGGTCACATGGCTTTGTACGCGAGCTGGCTCATTGAGTAGCAACGCCACTTTTTGTTCCAACGCATCGGGCAACGTCGCCGAGAACATCATCGTTTGACGCTGACTTGGCAAAGCAAGCAAAATGCTCTGTACATCCGACCAAAATCCCATATCAAGCAAACGGTCTACTTCATCCAACACGACATGCTTGATATCGCCTAGCCGGATCGCTTGTTGATTAATCAAGTCAAGTAAGCGTCCAGGAGTGGCAATGATCATGGTCGGGTGTTGCTCTAACTGGTACTTTTGGGCATCAATATCCACACCACCACACAGTACGATTGACGACTGAGATAGGCTTTTCGCCAGCGGCGCCAAAGCATCATTCACCTGCATCGCCAACTCACGTGTCGGTACAAGAACCACTGCTCCACTGACGTTTTGATGGCTATCAGCGCTCTCTTCACCCGTCGCTGCCCTTTCTCTGTACAATTGTTCGATTAATGCTAAACCATAAGCCATGGTTTTACCGCTGCCTGTCTGAGCAATCGCTAACACATCTTTACCCAATAATGCCTGTGGCCATGTTAACGATTGAATTTTAGTCGGCGACGGGTACATCTTCGCAATAGCGGTAGTCAGCTTAGAGTTAAAATTGAAGGTTTTAAAAGGCATAATCAAGTTCATCGTAGGAGAAAAGTGAGTGGGTACTCTCGGTGTTGCGTCTGGTGGTCTACAGCAACCACTATGAGGGTAAATGAGCGAATATCAGTGAGAACTGAGAGGAATTGGTAAGCTGGCATGGCAGCAAAAGACATTGCATCTTTTGCTGCTTAACTGACTTAACTTACAAGCTTAATCTTGGTATTCGCTTTTGTCTTCAGGACGTAACTGGCGTTGAATCGCCATTAAGAAGTTACGCAAAATCTGATCTTTACATTCACGATAGTGCTTATTGTCTGGCTTACGGAAAAACGCACTCAATTCGTGCTTACTTAGATTAAAATCTACCGATTGTAGGGCATCTAAGATATCTTCCGCTTTCATATTTAGCGCGATTCTAAGCTTCATGAAAATCATGTTATTGGTTAGGCGCTTTTCAGGCTCAGGTTGTGCCCCTTCGCGCTTACCGCGTTTAATATTGATTAAGCCATTCAAGAAAATCGCTAAGTCTGTATCGCTTGCTGACTTATAGTTATCATCGCTGTCTTTTTTTAACCAATTCGACACTTGTTCACGTGTCACTTTGTGCTCTGCCGCTGCAAACACGTCAATCATTTCTGCGTCTTTAAAGTCAAAGGTATAGCGAATACGGCGTAAAATATCGTTATTAGTCAAAATAAATTCCAAACAAGAAAGTAATCAGCATGGTCAGTAACACAGGGTGTGTAGCCGTATGTACCACTGACCTTGAAAGTCAAGCGCGAAGCCTAACACAACCGTGTTTGACTACCTACCTATTTAAGCACTGATTCGACGATGAAGCCATGTCTGAGAACGAATTATTCAGACACACCTTGGCGTCACTCGGTAAACATACATACACTCACCGATGAGCGATGCTTTACACACTGAATGGCTTCCGTTTAACCGCTGACCGCGCTACAACGTGAACCGCGCAACTAAGTGCTCAAGTTCGTTCACTTTCTTGTTGAGCTCATCTACTTGCTTAGCACTGGAATGGGCTCGTTCTAATGTACGATCTGAGATATCACTAATCGAGGAAATATCCGATGCTATTTCCTTTGTCACTGCTGTTTGCTCTTCTGCTGCGGTCGCAATGGCGTTAATCATATTCTGGACATTGCCCGCACCTGAAACTATCTCTTCAAGTGCACCAATTGCCCCTTCACTTTGCTTTACTCCCAACTCAACCAGCTGACAATTATCAACCGTAAGCGAGACCGCCTGTTCAGTTCCTGATTGAATTGACTGGATTAACGTTGCCACTTCTTGCGTCGCACGTGTCGTGCGCTCTGCCAGGGCTCGAACTTCATCCGCAACGACAGCAAAACCACGGCCTAATTCACCCGCTCTTGCCGCTTCAATAGCCGCATTCAGTGCCAATAAATTGGTTTGTTCGGCGATCTCTTGTATCACCTTAATCACGCTTCCAATTTGTTGACCATGTTCACCGAGGGTACTCATTTGAGATGACATCTCTTGCATTTGGATAGACACTTGCTGAACACTCTCGACCATTCCGGAAATAACTTCGCGCCCTTCTACCGCACTCGACTCTGAACGCTGCGCTTCACTATAGGTCTGGTTACCTTGCTGGGCGACTTCAGAAATCGTTAAGCTAAGCTCCTCTGACGCAGTCGCTATCAATGTCGCTTTGTCAGACTGCGATGATGCCCCAACAACCATCTGCTCACTAATCGCACTTAGTTCATAGGTTGCTTCTTTGACATTCGCACTGACAGAGTGGATCGAACATATTAAGTCAGCCAGCGACTGCTGCATTTGATTAATAGATTGCGCGAGAGTCGACAGTTCATCACTGGCGTCATCTTTCACTTTCGCATTCGATAAATCACCATTAGCGATACGACGAGCAATATCGTTTAATACCGAAACACGACGAACAATAGAGTTAGACAGTAAATAAGCAACTACGATGGAGCCTACCACTACGGATATTGCTGAAATAATGATGGTCAAAAAGATCACATTGAACGAATCGACTAGACCATTTAAGGATTGATAAGTATCTTTTTTTTCTGAAGCAGAAGCCTCATCAAGCGCCTTTTCTAGCGGGACTAAATACTGCTGAAATAGCTGTTTGGTAATATCAAAATTGACTGAGATACGTTCTTCAGAAACAGACGTCATAACTTGTGCTTCAAAGTTATCGGTATAACGTTGCAGCAGCGTCAAACCTTCTTTCAGCATCAAGCTATCGGCCCGGTTGCTCGCTTCTAAGCGTCGCAACTCCGTAAACGCGGCATGGGCACTGGCTAGGTTGTCCTGATAGGCGTGGGCAGCTTGAGCGTCACCCATTATCACTTCAAGTGAACTACGATAGACGTCGCCAATCTCATCAATCAAAATAAGATACTGCTCAAGCTCAGGGACATCATCACTACTCGCTTCTATCGCAACTTGCTCTGAAGCGGTCACTTCAAACCAAATAATGCTTAACCCAGAACACATAATTGCGAATACTGCAAAAAAACCGCCGTACAACTTATTCTTAACTGACCACTTCACGCTAACTACCTATCAATAGACTTATTTTTCTTCGAGAATTATAAGGCTAATTTGATATAATCACTAGGTAAAGTCGCTCACTATGGGAAACAGTTAACACGTCTCCCCTCATCGTGAGAACACTCGTATCCCATTGAAAATCATATGCTACCGCCAATAAGTGCAGTCATTTTCAGAACAACGAGCAAAGGTAAAACCTACTAGCATTAAGGTCTATTTGCCAATATTAAGGTTTATTTGCCAATACTAAGACGTTACCTACCAATATTTTTGTCGACTTTTAAAACTGGCCGCTGTTTTATTACGCAAGCCTTTTTGCGCTTGTTTGAAGTTTTGGCCCAGCATAATTCGAATCTGGCTATACGTTTCATAGGCAAGTAACTTCCATGCAGGGGCGGTCCAATAGCGAGTATAGATGTGCTTGATTGCAGCGGTAACGTCTGGTGACTTAAGAGCGAGCTCTTGGCATAAGTCATCGGCGGCCTGCATCGGTGTATCATGGATTTCGGTGATCAATCCCAACTCCAAGGCACGCGCCGCATCAAGTTGTGTCGCGCACATGGAAATTCGCATCGCTTGATCTTTTGCCATCACCTCTCTAAGTCCAAGGGAACCTGCCATATCGGATGTTAAGCCCATTTTTGATTCCATAATAGATAGATTAGCGTTCGGTGAACAGATTCGAAAGTCAGCGCCCAACGCTATTTGCAAACCCGCTCCCCAGCAGTAACCTTCAATGACAGCAATAACAGGTATCGATAGCGCTCGCCAATTAGCACTAACTTGCTGAGCTCGATTAGCACTTCCTGGCCACACTTTAACAAGCAGTTGGGCGGCAAACCGTTTATTGGCCATCATGGCACTAAAATCTAAACCAGAGCTAAAGTTATCACCATTACCCGTCAGAATGACCGCTCGAAGCTGACGATCTCGCTTTAACCGACGACTGATATCAATCAATTCATCAAACATAACCATATCGACACCATTGAGCTTATCTGGGCGATTCAGCGCTACTGTGATGACATTATCCCGCCTAACAACCTCAATATTTCGATAGTTATATTCATTGCTAGAATCATGAATAGATTCAGATTTCATACTCCACCTTCTCTGCGTGCGGTTGACAGGCTGAATTGAATTCTAAACAGACTACCATTACCGCGGACTTTAGATGTGTTAACACGTAGTCACACATGACGCGGCTTTATTAGACAATAAAAAGCCGATGAAGAAAGTGTAGACACTCACCGACAACGCATTAGTGTATTTACTCGAACTGAGACATTAAGCAGAACACTCACCGCTAATATCCCTTTGTCATTTTGTGACTCCCTCGCTTAATAATAAGTCAAGTAAACTGCGATTCTTTGCACTGTATCCAATTAATATGATTATCAACTTGTGTTATTCGCGGGAGTTGTTTGAATGGGCGGGTAGTAATGGATAAAAGGGAACGCTATCCAATGTCAAATGACTCTAGCAATAAAGATATTAATCACTCACACCCTCTTTGGTTATCGGCTCTATTCGCCGTTTTTACTTTTGTACTGCTTTATTCGGTATTACCTAGCTACGCTGGCTTAGATAGCCCAGCAGGCTCTGCTTTACTATCAACTATGAGTGAATGGGCCGCGCCTATCGCAACGTTGTGGTTACTTCCACACGTTAAGGGAGGCTTTCATCTGCGCGATAACGTTCAAAAAGAATCTAACTTAAAAAAAGCAATTAACGTGGAATAACCGTAACATCACAATGATTCCATAATTTATGCATTAGGTTTATTATCTATTTAACAACAAGTTACAAGTCAATACCGAATCACGACTAAAAATGTGATCAAGTTCAACTTGATCCATGAATATGGCGGTGGTAGTGTGGTCAGCGATGACGAAAACATGACCACAAGGAGCGTGCTTTGCCGAATATTCAAGTGAGTCGTTGGCTAGTTGAATCTTGCCCTAAAGTCTTAGAGCAAAAGATCATCTCAGCTGTCGCCTACCGAGAAATGAAGGGATCTATTTCTGATATGGAATTATGTCAGATATTCGGAGAAACCGTTTGGAAGAGCGGTGACAACTACCACACACATGCGGTCTCATTGCACATCAATGAAGAAGAAAAGCGTTGTCGAGTCATTCCTAGACTATCTATCGCTTAATTCAATAAAAAAGGTCTACCTCACGGTAGACCTTTTTTATTATTCATATTTCGCACTAAACAGCGACGTAAGTGTACGCTTACTTTAAACCATTATTCTGATAAATTGATTCCAGCGTTTCGTCTTTTCGCTTCCAAAGCGCGTTCAGCCAGTGATGAAAACGACGTTTAAACGCTTTGTCTTTAAAGTAATCCCCATTTAGATTTTCATCCATAGGGTAGACCTCTATCTTAACCACCACTTTAGTTAATCTACCTTTAAGCAAATCTTCAAACGGGCTTTCACGGTTTTCTGGGTAAGCCAAGGTAATATCAACAACCCCATCTAACAATTGATTCATCGCGTTCAAAGTAAAGGCGACACCACCTGTTTTCGGTTTGAGTAGATGACGATAAGGCGTTTTACCTGTTTGAACCTTTTCAGGGCTATAGCGCGTGCCTTCAACAAAACTGATCATCGTGGTGGGTACATGCTGAAATTTTTTACACGCCTTTTTTATCGCATTGAAGTCATCATTACGACGCTCTGGGTGCTTAACAAGGTAAGCTTGGGAGTGACGTTTCATAAACGGCATGTCTAGCCCCCAGCACGCTAAACCAACAAAAGGGACGTACAACAAGCTTTGCTTTAGTAGAAATTTGCACATTGGCATTCTGTCTTTCATTACCGAGCTGATAATCACAATATCGGTCCAGCTCAAGTGGTTTGAAAGTAACATATACCATTGCTCAGGGGTGAGCTCCTCTCCCCCTTCTATCTGCCAATCGATGTTGTTGTTTACGTTTAACAGCCAGAGGTTAACGGTTGCCCATACCCACATTTGCTTATTTGCCAAACTCGTCATGGTCTTTTGCACTGGATGAAGTGGCAAAATCAGTTTGATAATAGAAAGTGTTGAAACCACGACTGCGGTGACCGCCGTGTTCAATATGACGAGAAGTGAGTTGATCAATAAACGCAGATTACTAAGCATACATCTTGTTACGAGTTCAAAAAGGGAGGCTAATAATAACAATTTTTTCAGCTCAGTATAGTAAAGCTTTGTCCCTACCCGGCAATAAATCGAGAAAATCACCCTATGAGTGCATAGGGCAAAAACTCTAACGCTTACTTTCGCTTTACGCTAGCCAACCAGAGAAATGACCGACTAAGTACAGACATAGCCCTGCCATCACACCAGCAACGATGTCGTCAATCATAATACCTAAGCCGCCATGAACGCGTTTATCTAGCCATCCGATAGGCCATGGTTTCACCATATCGAAAAATCGAAATAACACAAAACCCGTAATTAGCCACTTCCATTCATCCGCTGGAATATTCAATGCAGGCACGAGCATCATGGTAATCCAAAAACCTGAGAATTCATCCCAGACAATAGAACCATGATCATGAACTCCCATATCATCAGACGTGACCTGACAAATTTTCACGCCTATAAAGCACGACGCCACAACCAATACAACATATAGGCTAAACGGTAGTTGCACCAACAGAAGATACAATGGAATGGCCGCTAGTGTCCCCATCGTGCCGGGAATGATTGGAGACAAGCCACTACCAAATCCTGTCGCCAGCAGGTGCCATGGGTTTTTTAACGAGATCAGGCTCAATGGGTTGGTCATACGGTTACCTTAAAGTGGTCAAAGCCACTTACGTTCCAGTCTAAAGGGATATTATTGCGATGCAGTTCTAAGTCACGAGTGCCTGTGATTCTGCCTATACAGCGAAAAGGCGTGTTCGAAAGCGCAACCTCTAGTTGCCCGCGGTTCGTTTCCGGAACAGTAAAGCACAGTTCATATTCTTCACCGCTAGTCAGGGCGTAGTACTGTCTCTCATCCTCTTGCTGCAAAAATGCCGTCAATGCCGGTGAGATAGGTAGCTCTGCGACATCAATTCGCGCCCCTACGTCAGAGCGAGCAAGAATATGTCCGAGATCGGAGACAAGCCCGTCTGAAATATCGATAGCAGAAGAGGCAATGTCTCTTAGTGCCATACCACTTAACACTCTAGGAGTAGAGATAAAATGTTGCTCTACCAGATGCTCATTAAGCGCTACATCGTCGCTCATACGCTGCTGTAAAATAACATCTAACCCGGCCTTAGCATCACCTAACGTCCCCGTTACGTAAATCCAGTCACCTACTTTTGCACCACTGCGAGTGAGTCCCTTACCTTCGGGCAACGTTCCCTGAACGGTCAACGTAATCGACAATGGACCTTTTGTCGTATCGCCACCAATTAATTGTATGCCGTAATAATCAGCCAGTTTGAAAAAGGTTGTGGTAAACACTTCGAGCCATGCATCATCAACGTTAGGAAGCGCGATCCCCATGGATACCCATGCAGGAGAGGCTCCCATGGCAGCAAGGTCGCTAATATTTGACGCTAACGCCTTATGAGCAATATGAGCAGGGTTTGCATCTGCGAGAAAGTGAGTGCCAGACACTAGCATGTCTGTGCTAATAGCAATGTGGCTATTCTGTGCGGGAGCCACAATAGCGCAATCATCACCTTGGGCTAGGATTACATCTTTACGCTGTTGCTGCTGATGAGCAAAGTATTTGTCAATTAAGCTAAATTCACCGGACATATGGGTAATAGACTCTAGAATTAGGTGTTCAGAGTATATAAAAAAGGCCAGCATAATGCTGACCTTTTTAGGATAAGACGAACGTTAATTGTTACTTTTTACGTACGCTTGGCGCGGCTTTATCAAGCACACCGTTAACGAACTTGTGGCTATCTTCTGCTGCAAATACTTTTGCTAGCTCAATAGCTTCATTGATAACAACTTTGTAAGGAACGTCTTCACGGCTTGTCATTTCGTACATAGCTAGACGAAGCAACGCCAGTTCCATCATATCGAGATCTTGCATTGGGCGAGATACGAATGGACGCAGTTTGCTGTCTAATTCTGTGTGATTCAACGCGACACCCGTGAGCAAATCACGGAAATACACAACGTCAGTCTCTGGTGCGCTTAACGCTGGCTCTGCGGCATGATGTTCTTCTTCATCATACTTACCACCTGACAAGAATTGTTCTTCTACATTGGCAACATTTTCTTTAGTAATTTGCCAAGAATAAATTGCTTGCAGAGCAAATTGACGTGCATTACGACGTGCGGCTGGTTTCACACTGGCCCCCATTAGGAATCGATTTCAGAAAGAACGTTGATCATCTCTAGCGCGCTTAGTGCAGCCTCTGCACCTTTATTACCAGCCTTGGTTCCGGCGCGCTCAATAGCTTGATCGATAGTATCAACAGTCAAAACACCAAATGCGACTGGTAGGCTGTATTCCAGTGACACTTGAGCAAGACCTTTATTACACTCACTACAAACATAGTCAAAATGTGGCGTTCCGCCACGAATCACTGTACCTAGTGATACGATAGCGTCAAACTTGCCTGTTTTAGCAACGCGTTGAGCTACCAATGGCAGTTCAACCGCACCAGGACAACGAACAACAGTAATGTTGTCTTCGCTAACCTGACCATGACGTTTCAAAGTATCGATAGCACCAGACAATAGGCTTTCATTAATAAAGCTATTAAAACGAGCAATAACAATCGCAATTTTTGCGTTTGGTGCAGGGAAGCCACCCTCGATAACTTTCATATACTTTCCTTATAAACTATGTTCATCTCGCGAGAATCGCCGGATTCTAGCACAACTCAATTATCAATATCTAGCTCAAACTTCCTCACACCTAAATCATTTAAGGCTTGAAGAAGCTTGAATCTATGTGTTAAACGCGGTTTGTTCCGTTTTCATTGGATAAAAACGTTAGCGCCTATTTAGTTACGTACTCAGTCACCGTTAAACCAAAGCCGCCAAGTGCGTGGTATTTTTTATCGGCCGATGACAGCAATCGCATTTCATGCACACCAAGATCAGCCAAGATTTGCGAACCGACTCCCACACGACGTGAGGTGCCTTGTTTTTTCGCCATGGTTGGTGCTTGGCCGCTGTCTTGCTGCTCAAAGACTTTGATCTTGTGAACGATAGATTCCGTTGTTTCTTCATTACCTAGCAAGACTAAAACGCCGCCCTCGCTACCAATACGCTGCATGGCCTTGTCCAAAGTCCAGCTACGTTCAGAGTTTCGATCTGAGCGAAGAATATCAGTGAAGGTATCTTGTAAGTGAACACGCACTAGCGGGGTTTGTGCGGTCAAATCACCACTGCACATCGCATAGTGAATTTGGTTATCAATGGTATCGCGGTAAGTCACGAGCTCAAACTCACCAAACTCAGTAGGAAGGTGACAAGCTGCCACTCGCTCAATCGTCGTTTCGTTATTATTACGATACTCAATTAAATCCGCAATGGTGCCCAATTTCAGATCATGCTTCTCTGCAAAGATTTCTAAATCCGGGCGACGAGCCATACTTCCGTCGTCGTTAAGAATTTCAACAATCACTGACGCAGGTTCAAAACCCGCTAACTTTGCCAAATCACAACCCGCTTCAGTGTGCCCTGCACGGGTTAATACCCCACCATCTTGCGCGGCAAGTGGGAAGATATGCCCCGGCTGAACCAGATCGGCAGCCTTCGCCCCTTTCGCTACGGCCGCTTGAACCGTGCGCGCACGATCCGCTGCTGAAATACCGGTGGTCACGCCCTCTGCGGCTTCGATAGAAACGGTAAAATTCGTCGTGTATTGGGCGTTGTTATCTTGCACCATTGGCGGTAAGCCAAGTAGTTCACAGCGCTCTTTAGTCATGGTCAAACAAATCAAACCGCGACCATGTGTTGCCATGAAGTTGATCGCTTCTGGCGTGACATGTTCCGCAGCCATGATGATATCACCTTCATTTTCACGATCTTCGTCATCCATCAAGATGACCATTTTACCTAATCGAATATCTTCTATAATGGCTTGGGGCGTACTAATTGGCATATCACATTCCTGTTATTCATTTTGTTTGGTTGCAGCGTTTGCCATATTGCTCAACGTTTGCTGTTTCACTAAGCGTTATACCGCTCTAAACGGTCATTGTTTCGCTATGCGATGCTGTCTCTCTAAACATGGTCTTATCACTAAACTAAGCGAAACCATTTTGTTGCAAAAATTCCATTGAGATGCGTGACTCTGGTTCGCTCTGCGTGTGGCTTTGCAGTAAGCGCTCCATATAGCGAGCCATGACATCCACTTCTAAATTCACTTTGCGCCCGACTTGAAAGCGATCAATGGTCGTTTCTTCAGTTGTATGCGGCACAATGGTGAGTTTAAAGGCATTTTTTCGTAATCCATTGACGGTCAAGCTAATACCATCAACAGTAATCGATCCTTTTTCTGCGACATACTTATTAAGTTCTTGAGGCATCTGAACCCAGAACTCGATGGCTCGTCCCACATGCTGGCGATCAATAATCTCGCCAACGCCATCGACGTGTCCAGAAACAATGTGCCCACCAAAGCGCGTCGTTGGCAGCATTGCTTTTTCCAAGTTTACCTTTTCACCCACCTGGTAATGCGCAAAGCCTGTTTTATTTAACGTTTCAACCGACAGATCCGCAGTATATGTGGTGGCCGTATGTGCCGTTACGGTTAAACAAACGCCATTGGTGGCAATACTGTCGCCCAACTTCACGTCACCCATGTCAAGCTTCCCCGCATCAACATGAATACTAATATCTTCTCCACGAGGAGTGATGGCTTTTAATGTGCCAATTGCTTCAATAATACCTGTAAACATCTGTCTCTATTTCTATTTTGTTGGGGACGCGACGATTAATGTCGCCATGTATAACGTATTCATAAAGAATATCGATTTATCAACTGTGTCGCGACTTAGGTGTGGCTACAATGCGTATATCTTGCCCCACCATTCTTACGTCTTTAATCACCAAATCGATGGTGTCTTGCATATATTGCAGACCTAAAGCGCCGATCAAACCGCGACCATCCGCACCCATAAGTTTAGGCGCTAAATACACGATCAGCTCATCAACCAATTGTTTTTGGATTAACGCGCCAGCTAATGTTGCGCCCGCCTCAACCCATACATGATTAATTTGCTGTTCTGATGCCAATGTGGTCAGAGCCTCTTCGAGGCAAAGCTGCCCCTGATCATCCAGCGATATATTTATATCACTATCCGATTGAGCGATGCGAAGCACAGCACCGTCACTTTGATAAAGCGCTAAATCAGGGGTTAAGTGATGTTGCCTATCTAAAATAGCTCGAATAGGTTGACGCAGCTGCTCCGAAGTTATCGTATCTGTCACCTGACTTGGCAGTTCGTGCCAACGTACATTCAGTGATGCGTTATCCTCTATCACGGTTTTACTCGTCGAGAGGGTTGCACCAGCTTGCGCTCGATAGGCCTGAACATCTCGCCTTGCACAAGGTCCCGTAATCCACTGGCTCTGGCCATTTTCTAGCGCGGTTTGTCCATCAAGGCTTGCCGCCATTTTAAGCTGAACAAACGGTAATCCCGTTTCCATTTTCTTCAAGAAACCTGGATTTAATGCGCGCGCATCCGCCTCTAACAAGCCTACTTGAACCTCAATCCCGGCTTCACGCAACATGCTAAATCCCCGCCCCGCGACTTGCGGATTGGGATCCGACATCGCGCAAATCACTTTCGCGACACCAGCTTTAATCAAGCCTTCCGCACACGGAGGCGTTCTTCCATAATGTGAACATGGCTCAAGAGTCACATAAGCCGTGGCACCCAAAGAATGCTGACCTGCCATTCTAAGCGCGTGCACTTCAGCATGGGGCTCACCTGCTTTTTGGTGATACCCTTCAGCGACAATCTGCCCATTGAGTGTGAGCACACAACCAACATTAGGGTTTGGAGCCGTTGTAAAGCGACCTTTGTACGCCAGCGCTATTGCTCGACTCATCATCTGATGATCAATAGCACTAAATCCAGCATCACTTGTGTTGGACTGCTTCATACAAGGTGTTCCTTTTGTATCGATTAATCTTCTAGTCGAGCGATTTCTTCGCCAAACTCTCGAATATCTTCAAAGCTGCGATAAACCGATGCAAATCGGATATAAGCCACTTTATCGAGTTCCTTTAGCTGGGTCATCACCAAGTTACCTATCATATCACTTGGAACTTCGCGCTCACCGGTCGCTCGAAGCTGCGATTCTATATGGCTAATTGCCAGTTCGATGGCGTCGGCACTAACCGGACGTTTTTCTAACGCACGCTGAATCCCACCTACCATTTTATCTTTATTAAATGGCTCACGGTTACCGTTTGACTTAATCACTTTCGGCATCACAAGTTCTGCGGTTTCAAAGGTAGTAAACCGTTCACTGCACGCCAAGCACTGTCGTCTACGGCGAACCTGATGACCATCCGCTACCAATCTTGAGTCGATGACTTTTGTATCATTTTCTGAGCAAAAGGGACAATGCATAACACCTCCTAGGATTGAAGTGACCATTTATGTGGGTCGAAGAGACAGTCTATCGAAATTCAACCCATTAAGAAATCTACTATTTCCGCTTCTCAGCTTGATTACTTCACGTAATCCTGAATCGCTTCACATTCTTGCCAACCAAATTCATTAATCAGGTCGATCCATGTATCATCAAAACGAGCGTTGATCACAATTTCAGTCTCTAGGATTGGGTGTGTAAACTTCAACGACGACGCGTGAAGCATCAATCGGCGAGCAGAAAAGTGATCACGAAACAAACGATTGTGTTTACCATCACCATGCGTTGTGTCGCCAATAATGGGATGGCTAAGATGGTGCATATGCCTTCTTAGCTGATGCTTACGCCCGGTTTCTGGCTTCATTTCAACTAAGCCATAGCGGCTTGTTGGGAATCGTCCTGTCGAGTAAGGCACTTCGACTTGGGCTAGCGGTTCGTAAACCGTCACCGCGGGTTGCGCTTCTTTTTCTTGCGTCGCAAACTTGTCCGCGATTTTGTCCAATTCAAGCTTGAGCGCGTAATCAAGGCGATCACCCTCTTCTATCCACCCTCGTACAATCGCGTGATAGGTTTTTTCCATTTTGTGTTCGGCAAACATTGGCATCGCTTTCGAGGCTACATCACTCGATAATGCAAACAACAACACGCCAGATGTGGGTCTATCTAAGCGGTGCAATGGGAAGACATGTTGACCAATTTGGTCACGCAGAGTCTGCATAACAAACCGAGTTTCCCCTTTATCTAACCACGAACGGTGAACAAGCATCCCTGCAGGTTTGTTCACCGCAATTAAAAACTCATCACGAAAAACAATCTCTAGCGGGGCAACCGGTTCTAAGGTGGTCGTTGATTCTTTCACGGTTTCTGACGAGTTTTCTAAATCACGCTCAGAGGGATGACTGGTGCTGTTCGAGGTGGTCACGACTTGGACGCTCCATCAATTTTTTTTAGGATGTGGATAACATCATTATACTGTGGCAAAGTTTGCCAAGCCTGCTCAAAATACGGTGTTATGTCGAAATTAGCCGGTAGCGCTTGTCCGGCGGCAAGCATGGCTTCAATACGAGACACAAACACCCATTGTAACCACTCTTCTGGCGCTAATGTATCTATCGCAAACGGCTGCGTGCTTAACAACTTTTCTTCTGCAGGAGATTGCTTCTGCCATAGGCCATGTTGCTGCATCGCCCATTTTAATTCTTCAATATGTTGCTTCATGTTCAATATCTGAGTTGTCAGGCTGATTTAATTCAATGAAAACCAACCATGACCTTGAAAATTCGCGATAGAATACCATCTATTGCTCTATACCCAAACCGTACTAGGAACAACGCCATGGATACCCTTCATACTTTGACAAACATGCTGGTGAACAGTGGTTGCCAATACCACATCTACGATCTATCACGACGTGTTCAGAAAATTGATAACCAGCAATTTGCCAATGTTGAAAAAGGCAGCCAACCTTATCCGTTTCCCATTCAACGCAAAGCACAATTTGCGGTGGCATACTGGAATGAAGAGAAACAGCCTTGGATCTGGTTTTTAACGTTCAACTTAGACGAGCGCGGGTTATTAAACCAAGGTGATATTGGGCAATTTATCCAATTTGTCCTAGAGGCAATGGGATCTCGTTTAAGCCAGGAAATGACTGACGAACAGCAGCAAAAGCTAGCAAACAACCCGTTTACCTTCCGGCCAAAAGACGACAAGCTCGCCATTTTCCA
Source organism: Vibrio qingdaonensis (assembly GCF_026191675.1). Taxonomy (GTDB): domain Bacteria; phylum Pseudomonadota; class Gammaproteobacteria; order Enterobacterales; family Vibrionaceae; genus Vibrio; species Vibrio qingdaonensis. The sequence goes on from NZ_JAKRRY010000020.1 coordinate 25,995, forward strand.
TAGCCTATTAAGAGCTCAGCTTGCTTTACCTACTAGCCAATACTACACACACGCTCAAGAATATTTCCAAGGAAAGCTAGGCTGGAACAACTGGCAGGGTGTTGGTTTACAGGGGATTACTGATCTCGCAGCACGATTAACGAATGACGATAATGGTCGAATCGTTCGTACCAGCTTACGTCATATTGCTAGCGAACCTAAATACGCACTACTCGGTGCCCTTGAACATGTTGCGTTACCTGACAAACTATCTGATGTCATATTTGAACTCGCACACGATGAATGCCAATCAAGCGACGCTGATCTGTTTTTGCTGTCCGCTTACGTTCGTGCATTAGCAGGTGGCAAGCCACAACAGCTCGAAACCTTAGTGACGGGCATCCTAAATAGCGCTCGCCTTAGCCACCAAGAGATCCTCATTGCTATTGCTGGTAGAGCTTGGCTTCCTCTCACGACCACTACGATCGCCGACCAATACCTCATTCGCTTAGCACAGACAGGTAATCAAGCGCTGTTTAACCAGTTATTTGCAGATCTAGTGATGATGCCCAGCTTAAGAATGGTGCTATTACCGTTGTTGCATTCCACCCCTTCACAAGAACTCACTACTGCTCTCGTAGGCTTGCAACAAGCCGCAACGCAAGGGCGTACGCACTAAGGATAGGCTGTGATTGATAACCTTTTAATGATTTTGGCACTGAGCCTATTTTGCTTTTTCTTTTGGCAACAAAGGCGTCAATCCGAAATCGCGAAGTCGGCGGTAAGTCGTCGCTGTAAAGAGCTCGATTTACAGATGCTCAGTGTTTCGTTCGGTACTCATAGGATTAAAGATGCCAATGGCCGGTTTGGCTGGCACACCATTTATGAATTTGAGTTTTCCGCACTTGGTGACGACTACTATCAAGGCAAGCTAGTGATGAAAGGATTTTATGTTCTAAATTTTCATATTCCGCCTTACCGCATGTAAAGACAACAACATTGCCTTTAACTCAACGGTTAAACTTAACGAGCGGTCATGGTGAACATTAAATAGGGTCCGTGCTCATTAACGGCTCGGCCACAGGACTGAAAGCCCAGCTTTTCCAATAGTCGAATAGAAGAATGATGGTCAACATCAACGTTGGCTGTCAATGATTGCACGCCGAGCTCATGACTCGCAGTCGGCAGAAAACGCTGCAACACTTCTGTGGCGATTCCTTGGTTCCAATACTGCTTATCAAACAAAAATACCAATTCAGCCTGCTCTTTAACGTTATCAACAAACACATGACCTAAATAGTCACGCGTTCGAATATCTAACACCGCCATTGCAAATATTTTTGGCTCTTCTAGTAACGTTTGAAAGAGTTGACGAGCAGTCTGCAGTGAATGAGGGCCATTCATATGCTGACGATTTTTGGCGCAAACATTTAGCATTAAAAAATCCGATTCTAAATGCTTGGTATAAGGGACTAAAAGTGTCCTAAGTGTCGCGATTGTCATGAGGCATTCCTTTACGTTCATTCGGTCGTAGAACAATATCAGGAGAGGGGAAAGGCGTTGGGGTGTGATGTGGGAAAAAGAAAAGCCCCAACACTCGCGTATTGGGGCTATAGTCTTACTCGCAGCAGTCCGGCTACTATAGGTGCTCCATGCATCATCCGTAATAGTGGCTGAATCCTTCAGCTATATCCTTTCATCGCCGTCCTAGCGGTGTCCATATCATCCAATGACACTAACCATCCCAGTCAGCTCGCTTCACTTGTTCCTTGAGCGGTGTCCTTAAACATCATCCTGATGTGTGTCCTAGCACTCTCCTGAGTGTGTCCTTGTCCTTTTAAATCATCGTCCTGATGATTTTTACGCATCCAGCGTTTGTCCTTACTTCCGTGCTAGTCACTCTTACCTTGAGTCACTAAATCTTCTTCCTGAAGATGACCTTCCTGTGTCTTTCCTATTCCGTGTCAGCATCCTTCCGACAAGTTCTAATTTACGCGATTTCAGCATTGAGACAATATACTGACAGAAAAACTTTCTTCAAAAATAAAACAAAAAACCACTATATTCACTTTAAATCAACCACTTAAAAACAATAAACCAGACAAAAACCTGTTATTTTTCTCTTTATCCTACAGCTCATGTGAGAGATCTCTCACGCCGCATTTCCACTTTGTCCGTGCCTCTGTTCATCACATAAGTCACCATAGCGCCCCAGCATCACAATTTGTTAGGCTGTACCCCCACGCCATTCAAATGTACTATTCATTGATGACCTGTTTAATGGATAAAAATGATGTTAACCAAAGACGTTTCTGCTGAGATTCACGCAGTCCTCACGAGTTTGAACGAAGAAGGAAAAGAACCTACCGTCGCTTTGGTCAAAGGCCGATTATCGACAAAAGTCCCAATGCCGGCTCTCATCACTGTCATTAAGTCATGGAAAGCCACTCAGCACATTCCTAAAGTTGAAGTTGCAGCAGACAACCGTTCGCTTTCACAAGAAGCCCGAATTGCAGCCTTAGAAGCTCAGGTGCAGCAGCTCACAACAAGATTAGAAAAGTTGGAAAATACACATGGTTAAAATTTGGGTAGATGCCGATGCATGTCCAAAAGTGATTAGAGAAACACTTTGTCGAGCAGCAGAAAGAACCGGGCTGACCTGCACGTTTGTCGCAAACCACACCGTCCCAGTTCCCAAACGCGACAACATTCATTCAATTACGGTACCCGCTGGTTTTGATATTGCCGACAATGAAATCGTTAGACGCGTTGAAGCGGGGGATTTAGTCATTACCTCAGACATCCCATTAGCGGATGAAGTGATCACTAAGAATGCTTTAGCGCTAAGCCCTCGTGGTGAGCTCTACACAAAAGAAACCATAAAAGCACGGCTTAACATTCGTGATTTTATGGACACCATGCGCTCGAGTGGTATTCAAACCGGTGGGCCTGCTCCATTAGGTCAAACGGAAAGACGTGAATTTGCCAATAATTTGGACCGTTTTTTGGCTAAGGCGAAGCGTTAAGCTTACCTGTGTTCAATTTAAAGCATTAAAAAAGGCGCAGTATTCTGCGCCTTTTACTTTGTATTACGTGAAGACTCGTTACGGTCTTGCAAGGTAATCGGCTTTTCCGACCCATTTATAACTGGTCAATTCTTCTAAGCCCATAGGACCACGCGCATGAAGTTTCTGTGTCGACACAGCAACTTCCGCTCCTAAACCAAATTGCGCACCATCGGTAAAGCGTGTCGATGCATTCACATAGACTGCCGCCGAACCCACTGAGTTAATAAACGTCTCTGCGCTCGCCAAGCTATTGGTCATGATGGCATCAGAATGGCTAGCATTATGAATTCGCATATGGTCAATCGCTTCATCAACATCAGCAACCACCTTCACACCAAGCGTATAGCTGAGCCACTCAGTATCAAAGTCACCTTCTTGCGCTGCTCGTAACTCATCAGCACCCTCAAGTATGGCAAGCGCTTTAGGTTCGGCAACCAGTGCTACTTTACCCTGAATACGCTGTGAGAACGCTGCTAAGAACTCTACCGCGACTTTTTCATGTACCAACAAGGTATCAAGTGAATTACACGCAGAAGGACGTTGGACTTTGGCATTTTCTACCACATCCATAGAGCGCATTAGATCAGCCGATTCATCAACAAAAATATGACTAATACCAAAGCCACCGATGATCACTGGAATATTACTGTTCTCTTTACACATTTTGTGTAAACCAGCACCGCCGCGAGGAATAATCATATCGACATAATCATCGAGCTTTAGCAGCTGTGACACTAACTCACGGTCAGGCTTCTCAATATATTGAACGGACGCAGCAGGCAGCCCAGCTTTTGCCAACGCTAATTGGATCACTTTCACTAGTTCCATATTGGAGTGAAAGGTTTCTTTTCCGCCACGTAAAATACTCGCATTGCCCGTTTTCAAACACAATGCGGCAATATCAATGGTCACATTGGGGCGCGCTTCGTAGATAACACCCACAACACCAAGAGGCACGCGACGACGAGACAAGCTCATGCCATTTTCTAAGACTTTGCTGTCCATCTCACTGCCAACAGGGTCATTGAGCGTGATAACGTTACGAACGTCATCGGCAATGCCTTTTAATCGCTGCTCATTAAGCAGTAAACGGTCAAGTAACGCTTCCGTCAGTCCAGCTTCTCTTCCTAGATTGATATCGATGGCATTGGCAGCCAAGATAGCAGGCAAGTTCGCCTCAAGTTCATCAGCGATAATATGCAATGCCTGATTTTTTTGTGCCGTCGATGCTGTAGCCAGTGCAAAACTTGCTTGTTTTGCATCACGACCCATTTGGATCATATCCATTATTTATCCTTTTGAATTCTTAATCTTGAATGACAACCATGTCGTCACGGTGAATCACTTCTGAGCCGTAGTCGTAACCAAGCAGCGCCGATATTTCATTACTATGCTTGCCAGAAATCTTAGCTAAATCGCTATCAGAATAGCCACAAATACCACGAGCAATAAGAGCGCCGTCGAGCGTTGTCACGCGCACGACATCGCCGCGACTAAAGTGACCAGACACACTAACCACACCTTTTGCTAATAGACTACTTCCCTTGCCAATCACCGCATTTACCGCGCCTTTATCGATAACAATATCACCCGTCGCTGCTGGACCGGCTAAAATCCAACGCTTGCGATTTTCTAGCGCTTCAGCAAGTGGCAAGAAGCGCGTACCTTGCGGCTGTTCAGACAAAGCATCAAAAATCACGTTCTCCGCACTGCCTGCGGCAATAATAACTTCAATACCAGCTCGTCGAGCGATATCAGCCGCTTGTAATTTCGTCGCCATACCACCGGTACCCAACGTTGTGCCACTACCACCAGCAATTTTTCGTAGCGTTTCATCAATCGTCGTGACTTCTCGTATCAGCTCAGCGTTTGGATCTTTACGAGGATCCGCGGTAAATAAACCACGTTGATCCGTCAATAATAGTAATTTATCCGCACCACATAAAATGCCGACTAACGCGGATAAGTTATCGTTATCGCCGACTTTAATTTCGGTTGTCGCCACCGCATCATTCTCATTTACAATAGGAATAATGTCGTGGTTAACAAGCGCATTGATCGTGTCGCGTGCGTTAAGGAAACGCTCACGATCATCCAGATCAGCACGAGTCAGTAGCATCTGCCCTATTTTAAGACCATAGATTGCAAATAAAGACTCCCATACTTGGATCAATTGGCTTTGACCAACCGCGGCAAGCAGTTGTTTGCTTGCCATTGAGTTGGGAAGTGCGGGGTAATCTAAATGCTCACGACCAGCCGCGATCGCGCCAGACGAAACAATCACGACAGAATGACCCAGTTTTTTTAACTCAGCACATTGTCTAACTAGCTCCACCATATGCGCCTTATTTAGCGCCAGTGAGCCACCCGTAAGAACACTTGTTCCCAACTTCACCACAACGGTTTGTGTATTGGTCGTTACAGAATTGATTTCAGTTGCCATTTCTTTGAGCTTGATATGAAAAATTTAATAGGAGTGATGTTTTAGCAATCAAACATCAATTGTACAAGTAAAAACTGGTTAGCTGGGAAAGAGGGGGGTAGATAAACGATAAAAATAGCCTCAGAGATCCCCAAGGCTACTTACTTGCTACATTAAGCCTACTTACACAAACTCAACCGAATCATCATGAATCTCTACAGAGAGCTTAAATTTATCATTTAATGCTTTCGTCAGTTTTTCATGAAACACTTCTTGAGTGCGAGTAATTTCCGCCGTTGCCGCTTTCGGGGCAGATTCAAGTACCCACTCACCCACTTGGTTATAACGGCCGATCTGATACGTAGCTTCTAATTTTGCGTCGTCTATAGATAAATCTAACCACCAGCCCCAAAATTCACGATCTTCGGGTGATTTACTATCATCCACACAAACCGATAAGCAATCAAAGTGGTAGGCTCCTTCTTTACACAATGGCTCTCTCAAGTAGGGACCAATGGCTTTTAGTGCCGTAACCAAACGGTAATGTGTGGGTTTTTTCGCCTCTTCTGACATCATGAAACTCCGTTTCAATGTAAAAATACTAGTTAGACGGTATAAACCTATTACTCATGATTTATTTATATTTTTATCATAGAGTTGATTACACCATTATTTCATATTTAACTAAATACAAACAAATGTCACCTGAAAAGTTCATCTTCTAACCACTTTATCGCCATTTCTAGCGATTGCTCATACCCTTTGGCGATCCCTTTCGCTGGGATCTGCTTCGCTTTACCATAGTCACTAAACATCGCAACAAGACGATTGTCAGAGATTGGCGAGACCATATCGCCTTCGAGACTCATCGCGAGAATAGGCACCCGTGTGCGGCGAGACGTCAAAAAACCTTGCACTTTTAATGACCAAGCCATGAGTTGACCCGACAGACTGTTTATATCGACGATATCTTTGCCTAAACGCGATGCCAGCATATCCAAATACATCTTTGGCATCTGCTTGATTTTTTCTGGTTTGGTCAACACGTCGTGTATCGGGGCGCCAAGAGAAACGCAGCCCTTAATTTTATAGGGCTCTAAAAACGATAACCGTACCATTGCGTTACCGCCAAATCGGAACCCGAGCAAGCCAACCTTAAAATGATCGACCCAAGGAATATTTGGCAATTCGTTGAGTACCGCTTGATGCAAACAAGAGCTGTCTTCACTCAATGGCCAACGAGCGCTGTGACCAATAGAGGGCATATCAACCGTCAACATCGCAATACCTGCAGGAGCAAGGTAATCACGGTATAAACGCCACATATCCGTTTGCAACGAATCTAGCCCTGCGCTAACAATGACTACCGGTTGAGGTTTATCAGTACTTGGCAAATGAAGGTTGGCGACAATGCGCTTGTTCTTATACGGGATTTCAAGTTGTTTGATAATATGGCTTGTTCGCTTAGCGGCTTCATTATAAGCCGTATTGGCAAGCACCTGAGCTTGAAGTGCCAAATTGTCATTTTTTAAGTGCGGATAACCAGCAATACTAAAACACAACGACGCAGTAAAAAGTTGCTCTGCCGAAGCATCACCATTGAGATCGTTGGCCTGCTTTTGATGCTGCATACCCAATTTTGTCCACTCGTAGTTCCAGTTACCACTGTGGTATCCCATCACCGTGTCTAACCACTCATCCACCGTACGAGAATGATCAGAAGAAGCAATACGAGCAAGAATTCGCTCTTGTTCTATGGGATCGACACCTTGCCAGACCCACTGCAACCGTAGCAAGTTTCGATACCAAGCTCTTGGCATCAGCTCTCGCTTCTCCTCAAGAATTTTTTCACTACTCGGCATATACCTCATAAGGCGAGAGGTTTCTTTCGCCTGCTTGTTCTTTTCAAACAAGGTTTCGGAGATATTTTTACTGACTTCTTCTGACATACGATGACCTTACTCATATCATTCACGCCCTATAGTAATCAAAAAACCGTTTGGGTTCAGTTCTTTTACGTCGCCGAGGGGCAAACCGCACCTAACTCACTACCGTTTCAGGCATAAAAAAAGCCCACATTTTCATGTGGGCTCTCAATCTACGAATAAGCGTATTATTTTTGCTTGCGATTCACAGGCTCTACATAAGATAGAACCATATCCCAAGGCTGTTCAATCCATGTATCTTGCGGAATATCAACAATGTACTCGTCAACCAGCTCGATGCCAGCAGGCTTAGCACAAACAGTGATCAACTTTGCTTTTGGATACATTTCACGAATTTTACGAGCAGTATCGCCACTGTCGACTAAATCATCGATGATCAAGAAGCCTTCGCCGTCATGCTCAGGTGCTTTTAGTACTGTCATATCACGTTGATGGTCGTGATCGTAGCTAGAAATACATACCGTATCAACAAAACGAATGCCCAATTCACGAGCTAGAATCGCAGCAGGAACCAAACCACCACGGCTTACACCGATGATGCCTTTCCACTGCTCTGCCGGCATTTGTAGCTCAGCAAGTTGACGGCAATATGCGTGCATATTGTCCCATGTAATGACGAATTTGTTAGCCATAGTAAAAACCTAAATTATTTAAAATCGAATGAGCCAATTATGCAGCTTCAAGGACATACTTGATGATGAAAATCGCAGCCATCACCCAAACACTGACTGAAACATCGCGGCCTTTGCCACTAAACAGTTTGATTGCAGCGTAAGAAATAAAGCCCAGAGAAATACCTTCAGCAATAGAGAACGTAAAAGGCATCATCAAGCAAGTCACCACAACAGGTGCGGCTTCTGTAAGGTCACGCCAATCAATGCTCACTAACCCTGACATCATCAGAATTGCGACATATAACAGCGCGCCAGCCGTTGCGTAAGCAGGAATCATACCCGCTAAAGGCGAGAAGAATAATGCAAGTACAAACAAAATGCCAACAACTACGGCAGTTAATCCTGTTCGACCACCGACAGCAACACCTGCCGTACTTTCCACAAACGATGTGGTGTTTGATGTACCAAGCAGAGCACCAACCGATGTTGCCGTTGAGTCAGCAAGTAGCGCTTTATTTAAACGAGGGATTTTACCGTCTTTACCAATAAGGTCTGCTTTTTGAGCAACGCCTACTAGCGTGCCTGCCGTATCAAATAGATCAACAAACAAGAAAGCAAAGACAACTGAAATCATGCCAATTTCAAACATATGTGAGAAATCAAGCTGTAAAAACGTAGGTGCAATGCTTGGGGGCGCAGACATAATGCCGTGCCATTGAACATCACCAAAAATAATACCCAACGCTGTTACCGAAAGAATCGCGATCATCACTGCGCCTTTTAGGCCGCGATGTACAAGAGCAATCGTAAGGAAGAAACCAAAGGCTGCTAAAACAGCAGGCAGTGATGTGATCGCTCCCATTGAAACCAGTGTTGCCGGGTTATCAACGACAATGCCCGAATTTTTTAGGGCGATAAGTGCTAGGAATAAGCCAATACCCGCTGAAATACCGGTACGCAAAGACATTGGAATGGAGTTAATGATCCATTCACGAATCTTGAAGACACTCAATAGGATGAACAACACGCCCGAACAGAACACTGCTGCAAGCGCCACTTGCCATGTGTGGCCCATGCCAAGAACAACCGCATACGTAAAAAATGCATTCAAGCCCATACCCGGCGCTTGTGCAATAGGATAGTTTGCTACAAAACCCATAATGAAACAGCCAATTGCCGCTGCCAAACAGGTTGCTACAAAAACAGCATCACGATCCATTCCTGCATCCGCTAGAATAGCTGGGTTTACAAAAATAATGTAAGCCATTGTCAGGAAGGTAGTAAGTCCAGCAATGATCTCAGTGCGCACATTCGTGCCATTTTCACTGAGTTTAAATAGCCTTTCGAGCATATTCGAATCCCTAAAGAGTAAAAAGTAAACGGTTGCGTAAACGATTGGCGCGAATTATAAGGGGTTCAATTGGCAAATTCCACCTAGAATTTTCACTCTATTGCAGATAAATGTTCTTCGATATGAAATCAATTAACTATGCAATAGTAACAAATTGAGACAGTTAGCAATAAAACCAACGTGAACAAAAAGAATTATTCACACACCAATTGCATACTATTTATACAGCAATTGACATTATAGAAGACAAGAAAGAGAGAGGGGACGAGATCGCAGGCAAAAAAAACGCCACTCATTGAGTGGCGGTAGAAAAATTTTGGTCATCAATTGGGGTAACCAGCAATAATTTCTAAAATATAGGGGTATAAACTTTATTATCTACCGAAGTAGACGCTGTAGGCGAAGTCTTGTGTGTATACATTTTTACTTGTCCAAAACATCGCGCTTGCTAAACCTTTCATAAATATCACCTTAAACAATACAACTTAATTTAAATGTTGAATCTCGGTTCCTTGGAGGCGATAACTCGGGTTCAATCCTTGAACGGGTGTGTTGAACTTAATCAACTGACCAAAAGAATACCATACTGATGATTAATTACAATACATATCGTGATTTAAATCACATTTAATTGATAGATCTGTATACAAACGAACTATTCTGAAAGTTTATTACATAAATTAGATCGATAGATATCAAAAGGAAGCAAAATGGGTTATTCGCCCTCGAGACTGCACACTTTCTTTACATCAACATCAAACTACTTATCTATGACTACTCCCTGTTTACAACTAATGGTATCCTTTGCCCATCTTTAATTCGCTAGAAAACCAGAGAATCACAATGACATTTGTGCTTTCTTAGGAATAACTATCTAGCAAAGTCGCTACAAAGGAGAGATCTGTGTCTGAATTCCACTCTGAGATCAGCAAGTTGTCACCAAGCCCGGTTTGGCAGTTTTTCGATAAAATTTGTTCGATTCCTCACCCATCAAAGCATGAAGAAGCGCTCGCGCAAACCATCATCCAGTGGGCTCAAGAGCAAAACCTTGACGTTAGGCGCGATAAAACCGGTAACGTATTCATTAAAAAGCCCGCGACAGCCGGTATGGAACACAAAAAAGGTGTCGTGCTTCAAGCGCACATCGATATGGTTCCTCAAAAAAATGAAGATACGGATCACGACTTTACTCAAGATCCAATTCAGCCATACATCGATGGCGAATGGGTGACAGCCAAAGGCACGACACTTGGTGCAGATAATGGTATGGGCATGGCGGCGTGCCTTGCAGTGCTGGCGTCAAACGACATTAAACACGGTCCACTCGAAGTGTTACTAACTATCGATGAAGAAGCCGGTATGACCGGCGCATTTGGTCTTGAAGCCGGTTGGTTAGAAGGTGAGATCCTGCTCAATACCGACTCTGAGCAAGAAGGCGAAGTCTACATGGGCTGTGCGGGTGGTATCGACGGTTCAATCCAATTTGATATCGCGCGTGAAGCGGCGCCTACCGGTTATGTGGCTCGCCAACTGATCTTAAAAGGTCTAAAAGGTGGTCACTCCGGTTGTGATATTCATACTGGCCGTGGTAATGCCAATAAGCTGCTTGCGCGTTTTCTTGCTGGTCACGCCAAAGAGTTAGATGCTCGCTTGATCGAGTTCCGTGGTGGTAGCCTGCGCAATGCTATCCCACGTGAAGGTTTTGTCTCCCTTGCGGTACCAGAAGAAAAGGTTGCCAAGCTTGAATCGCTATTTGCTCAGTACACCACTCTACTACAGCAAGAGCTTGCGGCTATTGAAACGGGTTTAGTGACGTTTAATGAAGCGACTGAATTAACTGAAGTATTTGAAGTACAGTCACAAGCTCGCTTTATTGCTGCGCTTAATGCTTGCCCTAACGGCGTGATTCGCATGAGTGATGACATTGAAGGTGTGGTAGAAACATCACTAAATGTTGGTGTTATCACCACAGAACAAAACACTGTGACGGTATTATGCCTGATTCGTTCATTGATTGATTCTGGTCGATCTCAAGTAGAAGGCATGTTGACGTCTGTTGCTGAACTGGCCGGTGCCAATATCGAATTCTCTGGCGCTTACCCTGGCTGGAAGCCAGATCCGGATTCAGCCATTATGGCGATATTCCGTGATATGTACGAAGGTATCTACGGGCATAAACCAAACATCATGGTCATTCATGCGGGGCTTGAGTGTGGTCTATTCAAAGAACCGTATCCGAATATGGACATGGTCTCGTTTGGTCCAACGATTAAATTCCCTCACTCTCCTGATGAGAAAGTGAAAATTGACACGGTTGCGCTATTCTGGGAACAGATGGTTGCACTGCTTGAAGCCATTCCGGCAAAGGCTTAATTCCCAAACATATTGAATTAAGTGACTAGCTTTTAAGCCGACGTTTTCAAAACGTCGGCTTTTTTGTTTTAGGTCAATCCGGAATTTTGTTTTTTCCCAATAGCCTGTGTATATTGAGATAAATTATCATTTATAAGAGAATGAAACATGCAAGTATATGGTTGCTGTGAGAGAGTCAGAGAGCTTTACGCACAAATAGGCAGTGGCGATCAAGCCTATATCCCTAAGGCCATCTCGTGTGCAGTACGAGCGTTAAACGATATTGCCGCCGATGATTCGTTACCGCAAGACGTGAGAGAAAAAGCCGCCTTTGCTGCTGCTAACTTATTAATCTCTGACTTCGATGATTAGAAGGTAGCACATGAACCTAGCCAGCTTTGCTACCATGGATACTGTCATGTTGATGAGTATTATCAATATGAAGCTGCGTGACGACTTTAACGGAAGTCTTGACGAGCTCTGCGCAACGCATGATTTAGATAAGCAAGCGTTAATAGATAAATTATCGCAAGCAGGTTTTGATTATCTCGCAGAGATCGGACAGTTTAGATAACCATTTTGACGGTTTAGATAACCATGCGGCTATCTTAGATTAAAACGTAAATAAGAATAATGCCGACGATAATCGTCGGCATTATTTAATCAATCCGCTTCGCGCACTAACATTTTTTTAGCCGAATGAGGCCCATATTACCGTCGCAACCAATACCGGACAGACAAACTTCACGTAAAGTGGCCATACTTTACCAAACCAGCCAAGCTGAAAATCAGGGCACCCTTGCTCTAGCTCTTTCACTTTACTCGCCCGGCTCCACACCCAGCCACCGAAAATACAGAACATTAGCGCAGCAATTGGCTGCAGGTACTGGGTAGCTATCATCGCCACCAATCCAAATAATTCGCCAAAATTGAACACGATAAAAATACTGAATGCGGCGATCAACGCTCCCAGCACCCAGCTGGTTTTCTTCCTACCTGTGTTTAATCGCTCATCTACCAAGGCAACCGGACATTCAAGCATAGAGATGGACGATGTTAACGCTGCGATAGTCAGCAGTAAAAAGAAAACGACAGAGAATACTAAGCCCAATAACCCTAAGGACTCAAACATTAACGGTAATACTGTAAACACCAAGGTATCTGAGCTGATAAGTGAGCCATCTTCCGCGTAGATTTGCACGCCTTTTTGCATCGCAACAAACATCGCAGGCATCACCACTAGTCCAGCAATAAAAGCCACTGATGTATCCACTAAGGTCACATTCATTGCCATTTTCGGCAGATCTTCTTTCTTAGAAAGGTAAGAGCCGTAAATCAGCATGGAACAACCACCAATAGTCAAAGAAAAGAAGCCCTGCCCCATTGCAGCCAAAATCAACTTTCTATCCCAAACTTTTTCAAAATTCGGAACTAAATAGTGTTTAAGCCCTTCCATCGCACCTTGTTGCATCATGATGTAGACAAACAATAGAGCAAATAAAATAAACAAGGATGGCATAAGTCGAGTTGACCACTTTTCAATGCCCTGTTTCACACCGCCTTGTACAATTAAGATAGTCAGCAGATAAAATGCAATCGTACCAAACACATTACGTCCGACACTGAACCCTTTAAACCAATCAGCAAGCGACGCGTAACCAACAATTTCTAAGACCGCGCCAATCAAAAAGCAGATTAACCAGCCACCAACAATGGAGTAAAACGCCAATACAGCGCAAGGTACAGCAAGACCTATCCAACCGACACAAGCACCCAGCTTTTTGGCAATAGGGTTGGCAGAAAGCGAACGCATGCTATCGACTGGGTTCGCTTGTCCATGACGCCCTATCGCCATTTCCACGACGAGCATTGGAAACGCCACGACAAGAATCATCACAAGATAAACAAGAAGGAACGCACCTCCGCCATTACTGGCAACTTGCGTTGGAAAACCCCAAATGTTGCCTAGACCAACAGCAGCCCCTGCTGCCGCAAGAATGAAACCGAGTTTTGAACCAAAATGCTCACGGGGTGTTGCGGCAGTCGCCGACGAAGAAGTTGTATTATTCACTATTGATTAGTCATTGCGTACTAGTTGGCTGATACAGTAATTCAATTGCTCTAGTAAAGCAATATTAAGCAGTGTAATAAACTAATATATTGGTAAACTAATTTGTACATCTTCTATTCTAGGTAAGTAAACCCAAATAACGTAGCTAACGCGATGTGAACGTAGTGGCGAGAACCTACCAATGAAAATGCCATCCAAGCCGAGCACTGCCAGCTTGGATGTCGAAAACGAATCCGCTTTATAGACCGTTAAATAGTGAAGACTTGATAGTCTTTCAACTGAGGAATTTTTTTCTGTAGCTCTTGCTCTTCCGTCGCCACATCGTTAAGAGAGTCGCAGTAATCTTCAGCTTGCTCCTTGATCACTTCGGATTGGTTGTTCATTGTCTCAGCAAGTCGTGTTTTAAGCTCATCCATTTGCTCTGAAAGTGCCGTCAGGTTTAACCCACCTTCTTGCTGCATTTTCTCTTGCAACGCGGTGAACGCGCTACTAAAAAACTCTTTGTTGAACACTTCTTTCGCTTTCTCATAATCCTGCTGCCAGTTGTTAGTAAACGAACTGAACGCCTCAGACTTCAAAACAAAGCTGCCGTCTTGGTGGTAGCGAGATTCGATATCTTTAAAAAACTCGGACAACGCGGTCTTGACGCTATCAAAAGCTGCCGAATTATCGAAGCTTGCAGAAACATCATCAATAAGGTCATTCGTTAGCGCTAAGCCGTTCTCAGCCAGTGCTTTAGCTTGAGGAACATACTTGTTCATATTTTCCCGATAGCTTGCTAGCGCTTCTTGTTGAAGCCTATCGAGCGCCACTTTCTCACCATTGATAAACAATTCATTATTGTCGTCAATTAGCACCTTCGAGCCTTCAGCCTTGACGATTTCGACTTGTTTGCCGTCAAGGTGCACTTCATTCTTGATATCAAGCTTACACTGCTCATAAGCCAAAGACGCTGTCGATAGTAACGACAACCCTACCCCAAACAACAAGTGCTTCAATTTACTCATCATGGCCAATTCCTTCACATTCCTAATGACTTTACACGCTCAAACAATATTCACAATAACATGATGGGTCACACGCTCTCCAACTTGTAAGGCTATCTCATCATCTAACAGTCTTCCAACTAACGCGCGTCCTAATGGCGACTCTGGAGTCACAACTCTTATCCCTTCGGCAACGATTGACACGCCACCACCGCAAGGTAACAGTAGATAACGACTTAGGACTTCTTGGTCGTCTTCCAACTCAACCATAGCGGATAAACCAACTGGAGTGTCGTGATCGAATGTACGAATAACCAAATGTCTTAGCGTTGCTATGTCTTTCTTTATTGCTTCTAATCGCATTGCCTGCCCATGAGCAAGATACGCTGCTTCGAGTGCAAGCGTGTCATATTTATTGTCTGGTATGGTTTCCTCATTGGTCGCAGCATCCACGGTCTGCTCCATTGCAGACAATAGCGTAGTGATTTTTTGTTCCAACTCAACAATGACCTGTTGGACAACGGCGGCTTTATTCATTTCATTCCTCAAACATGGACAATTGACGCGCGCTTTCTAGCGGCTCTAAGATAACGTTCAATCCCAATAATCTAATTTCTCGTCCTTGCTGTCGTTCCAAAATTTCCCGCAATAGCGCCTTGAAATAAGGTAAATCGAGCTGATTGTGGACATGTTCAATCGTGGTTTGCTTAAAGTCGGCAAACTTCACTTTAACACCTTGCTTAATCACATTTCTCGCGGGCTTTGCTCGATGCAACCTTGCCTCAAGTTCGGGATAAAGCTTTTCTTCAATGACCTGCCAGCATTGCTCAAAACTCACGATATTTTGGCTGAAGGTGCGCTCTACTCCAATAGACTTGCGCTCCCTTTCTACCACGACTTCCCGCTCATCAATACCATGACTTTTCTTCCATAGCGATGCCCCCAAACGGCCAAAGCGCACGATCAGATCTCGGTAGTCACTGTTTCTCACATCTAAACAAGTATACAGGCCCGCCCGATTTAATTTATCTAGACTCACTTTTCCTACACCAGGAATTTTGCCTAAGTCTAAACCATCAATAATTCCCTGGACCTCGTCGGGTGATATGACAAATTGCCCATTAGGCTTATTGAGATCGGACGCAATTTTGGCTAAAAACTTAAGCGGTGCCACGCCAGCCGATGCGGTTAAATTCAGTTCTTGTTCAATATCATGTCGAATACTTTGTGCTATCAACGTGGCAGAGTTTTGGTGCAACTGACAATCCGTGACATCTAAGTATGCTTCATCCAGAGATAACGGCTCTATCAGAGAAGTGTAACGCGAAAAAATGGTACGAATATGCTGCGAAGCTTGCTTGTAGACCTCCATTCTCCCCGGAACAAGAAGTAAATGAGGACATAACTTAACGGCTTGCGCAGAGGGCATCGCTGAACGGATACCAAATTTTCTCGCCTCATAGTTACAGGTGCTAATCACCCCTCTTTGCCGCTCGTTCCCGCCGACAGCTAGTGGTTTACCTTGATAGTAAGGGTTGTCCCTCATCTCTACCGCGGCGAAAAAACAGTCCATATCAACATGAATAAACTTACGGATCGGATCAGACACAAACGCACCATACTGGTTATACATACAGCTTAAGTATACGCAATTTTTACACCGCTAACACGCAAAAAAGCCAGAGCGAGGCCCTGGCTTTTTAATGTGATTGAATTCATCTTTTTAGGCGATGCGATCTTTTTCCCAAGCGGCCAGCTTTTCAGCTCGAACTTTCGCTTTTGCTTCGCGTTTTTTACGTGCATCACAAGGCTCTGGGCAATTACAAACTTTATCAATGCCTACAGCACCTAAACCACCACAACTACCTTTCACGACTTTCTTTTGAAAAATGTAGCCAACAGACATTGCAGCAATAACCGCAAGAAACACACCAAATGTAACTAAAAACGTACTCATTTTGTCCACCTCTTACTGATTAAGGTAAGGCTTAAAGGCCTCTGATGCAATTTCTTTATATCCATCGTCGGTCTTCACCACAATGAAAGCAGGGATCTGGTTTTCGTCCGCAATTTTTAGTGCTTTGTCTTCACCTAGCACCATTAATCCTGTCGCAAGGCCATCCGCTGTCATTGATGACTTATCTAAAATAGTCACTGACACCACTTTATTATGAATAGGCTTACCCGTTGCAGGATCGATAATGTGAGAATAACGCACACCGTCTTTCTCAAAATAATTGCGATAATCACCAGACGTCGCAATAGCCATGTCACCTGGCTCAATGATTTCTTGGATATTACGTTCGTCAGTTGACGGCTTTTCAATCGCGATACGCCATTTCACGCTTTCACGATTCACGCCTTTCAAACGCATTTCACCACCAACTTCAACCATATAGTCATCAATGCCAACGCTCTCGAGGTACTCAGCGACCACATCAACACCCCAACCTTTGGCTATTGTTGAAAGATCAACATACAGACTTCTTAGGTCTTTGCGCAGCGTTTCATCCGTGGCCGATAGATGAGCGATACCCGTTTGTGCTTTACGCTGAGCAAGCTCTTCATCTGTCGGTACAATTTCCGGCCTTGCCTCTGGGCCAAAGCCCCATAAGTTCACTAACGGCCCTACCGTGACGTCTAAAGCACCTAATGTTAGCTCATTGAGTCGAATGGCTTCATTCACCACAATCGCTGTCTGCTTAGAGACAGGAAAAGGTTCTGTCCCGTAATAACGGTTAAACCGGCTCAGCTCTGAATCTTGTCGGTAAGTCGACATTTGATCGTTGACTTCCTCTAGCAGGTCATTGATCTCTGCCTGGATATTTTCCGGCTTCGGCGTGTTCTCTTTCACTATGTACTTCACATTATAGAGCGTTCCCATTGTAGGGCCACTCAAATGAATTTGTTCACGACTGCCGCCACAAGCGGACAAAACTATTAAAGCCATAAGGCTTACGATAATCATTCTCAAGCGTTTAGCTAGATGAAACATACTTTTACTCACCTACCGAATTTAAAAACATTCTGCTTATCAGTCTTTTATAAGAACGGATAACCACGAATATTCTTACATTCTAAAAATAAAATGGCTGACTCACATGAGCCAGCCATGATCATACATTACCTAAACTTAACCACCGAAGTCATCAAGTAGGATGTTTTCATCTTCAACACCAAGATCTTTCAGCATGCCGATAACAGCAGCGTTCATCATTGGTGGACCACACATATAGTACTCACAATCTTCAGGCGCTTCATGGTCCTTCAGGTAGTTTTCATACAATACGTTATGGATAAAGCCGGTGTAACCATCCCAGTTATCTTCTGGCATTGGATCAGACAGAGCACAATGCCATACGAAGTTTTCATTCTCTGCCGCTAGGCCGTCAAAATCATCTACGTAGAACATTTCACGCTTAGAACGTGCACCATACCAGTAAGACATCTTACGCTTCGACTGAAGACGTAACAGTTGGTCAAAGATATGTGAACGCATTGGTGCCATACCTGCACCACCACCGATGAAGACCATTTCATTGTCCGTTTCTTTAGCGAAGAACTCACCAAATGGACCTGAAATTGTACATTTATCACCGGCTTTAAGTGACCAAATATAAGACGACATCACACCAGGTGCTACGTCTGGGTTATTTGGCGGTGGAGTCGCGATACGTACGTTAAGCTTGATGATGCCTTTCTCTTCTGGGTATGAAGCCATTGAGTAAGCACGAATCGAATGCTCTTTTACGATAGACTCGTAACGGAATAAGTTAAACTTGTCCCAATCTTCACGATATTCCTCAGGAATATCATAATCCGCATATTTAATGTGGTGAGGTTCAGCTTCAATCTGAATATAACCACCAGCACGGAATGGTACTTCTTCCCCTTCAGGGATTGCCAGCGCCAATTCTTTGATGAAGGTTGCTTCGTTATCGTTTGAGATAACGGTACATTCCCACTTTTTAACACCAAAGATTTCTTCTGGAAGCTCAATGTCCATATCCGTTTTCACGGCAACTTGACATGCTAAACGCTCACCTTCACGGGCTTCGCCTTTAGAAATGTGGTCAAGCTCAGTTGGTAGAATATCGCCACCGCCTGATTTTACTTTTACGCGACACTGACCACATGAGCCACCGCCACCACAAGCAGAGGAAACAAAGATGCCTTTACCCGCCATCGCACCGAGTAATTTGTCACCTGGAGAAGTTGTGAAGCTCTTCTCTGGATCACCGTTAACGGAGATAGTTACGTCACCTGTTGGTACCAACTTTGATTTAGCAAATAAGATTACTAATACCAAAGCCAATACGATCAAGGTAAACATCACTACACCAAGGATAATAACTTGCATTGACTATTCCTTAAAATTTGTGTCGTTTACCCGACCTACAGTTGAACACCAGAGAACGACATGAAGCCAAGAGCCATCAGACCAACCGTGATAAACGTGATACCAAGACCACGCAAACCTGGAGGTACATCTGAATACTTCATTTTCTCACGAATACCCGCTAACGCTACGATAGCTAGCATCCAACCAATACCTGAACCAAAGCCATAAACCACAGACTCGGCAAAGTTATAATCACGTTGAACCATGAACGATACACCACCAAAAATCGCACAGTTAACTGTGATCAATGGTAGGAAAATACCCAGAGCGTTATACAACGGTGGGAAGAATCGATCGAGGATCATTTCTAGGATTTGAACCAGCGCTGCGATTACACCGATAAACGTAATGAAGTTCAAAAAGCTAAGGTCAACACCTGCAACTAAAGCGTTCTCTTTCAACACGTAGGTATAAACAAGGTTGTTCACTGGCACAGCAATGGTCAATACCACGACAACCGCAACACCAAGACCAAACGACGTTTTCACTTTCTTAGACACGGCTAAGAAAGTACACATTCCCAAGAAGAATGATAACGCCATGTTTTCGATGAAGATCGATTTAACAAGTAGACTAATATAATGTTCCATTTCGACCTTACTCCTTCGCTTCTACTTGTTCTGGTTTAAGGATACGGATAGCCCAAATCATAAAACCAATTAAGAAGAATGCTGATGGTGCTAGAAGCATCAGACCATTTGGTTGATACCAGCCACCGTTAGATACCAGTGGAAGTACTTCAACACCAAACAGTTTGCCAGAACCTAATAGTTCACGGAAAAATGCAACTGTCATCAGTACAAAACCATAGCCAAGACCATTACCAATACCATCGATGAATGACGGCAGTGGCGCTGATTTCATTGCAAACGCTTCCGCACGACCCATTACGATACAGTTCGTAATGATCAAGCTTACAAATACTGAAAGCTGCTTAGAAATATCGTAAAGATACGCTTTCAAGATTTGGTCAACAACGATTACCAAAGAGGCGATGATCGCCATTTGTACGATGATACGCACACTGTTTGGCATATGGTTACGAATAAGCGAAACGAACAAGTTAGACAAGGCAGTAACGAAAATTACCGCCAATGTCATTACAAATGCTGTTTCTAATTTCGTCGTTACGGCGAGTGCAGAACACACACCTAGAACTTGAAGTGCAATTGGGTTGTTATCCAACACCGGTGCAAACAGGCTCTTTTTCATTTCTTTAGCATCAGACATTAGTTCAGACCTCCGTCACGAACCTTCGCTAGGAAAGGACCAAAGCCCATATCACCTAACCAAAAGTCAAATGTGTTTTGAACGCCGTTACTTGTCAACGTGGCACCAGATAGGCCATCTACGCCATGCTCTGAACCAGCAGGAGCACCACCTTTCACCACTTTGATAGCTGGCTTATGGTTTTCATCAAATAGCTTCTTACCAACAAACTGATCACGCCAAGTTGGGTTTTCAACTTCGCCACCCAGTCCTGGAGTTTCACCTTGCTCGTAGTAAGTAATACCGTTCACTGTGTTACCGTCAGTTTGTACCGCGACAAACGCGTACATCATTGACCATAGACCATTACCATGAACCGGTAGAATAAAGCTCGTTACCTTACCGTCTTGCTTAACAAGATAAATAGTACCCACGTTAGCACGACGAATGATCTTCGCTTTATCTTGTTCCGCCGTTAAACGGATAGATTCTGATGGTACTTTTGACGCTTTACGTTGGTCGTAAGTTGCCGCATCACCGTCAACAAACTCACCAGTATCAAAATCAACCAAGCGAGGTTCGATGTACTCAGCAAACAGCTCAGGGACCGTGCCCTCCGCTTGAATACCAGCAACGTCAACAATTTTACTTTGTTTATCTAGAACCGCATTAGCTTGCTGCTTATCACGTAGACCAACAGCCGCTGTTGATACAACGATTGAGCACACTAAGCTCAATGCGATAACAACAAACAGCGTTTTTTTAATGCTATCGTTATTACTTGCCATAGCGCGCTAGTCTCCGTTTGATGTTTTTCTCAATAACCACGTGGTCAAACAGAGGGGCAAACAAGTTGGCGAATAGGATCGCTAACATCATACCTTCTGGATACGCTGGGTTAACCACACGAATCATGACACACATCGCGCCAATCAAAATACCGTATCCCCACTTACCTTTGTCGGTAAATGATGCAGATACAGGATCCGTGGCCATGAAGAACATACCGAATGCGAAGCCACCCAAGACTAGGTGCCAGTGCCAAGGCATTGCAAACATAGCGTTAGTGTCAGAGCCGACAACATTGAACAAGGTTGCAACGGCAATCATACCGATCATCACACCAGCGATAATACGCCATGATGCAATGCCCATGTAAACAATCATTGCCGCACCGATCATCAGCGCAAGTGTCGACACTTCACCGATGGAACCTGGAATGTTACCGATGAACGCGTCCATCCAAGTGATCGTTTGACCAGTAATGTTGTTCAGTAGTGCGCCTTCGCCGCCTTGTGCCCATTGGCTCAGTGCCGTAGCACCAGAGAAACCATCAGCCGCTACCCAAACTACGTCACCCGAGATTTGCGCTGGGTAAGCAAAGAATAGGAATGCACGACCTGCCAAAGCTGGGTTTAGGAAGTTACGACCTGTACCACCAAAGATTTCTTTTGCAACCACAACACCAAAGGTAATACCTAATGCAGCTTGCCAAAGAGGAAGTGTTGGCGGAACAATCAAAGCAAACAAGATAGATGTTACGAAGAAGCCTTCGTTAACTTCATGTTTGCGCACCATACAGAACAACACTTCCCAGAAACCACCAACAATAAATACCGTTGCGTAGATTGGTAGGAAGTAGGTGGCGCCAAGTAGCATCTTGCTGCCCCAACCTGCGTCGGCCCCTAAGGTGCCGCCAATAGCTTGAGTTAGCCAGTAATGCCAGTTGCCATCAATCATTGCTGCAAGCTCTGCTCCAGCATACATATGATTTAGAGCCATGACCGCTTGGTTACCCGCGTTGTACATCCCCCAGAACACTGCAGGGAATACCGCAAACCAAACCATGATCATGATACGCTTCAAGTCGACGCTATCGCGAACGTGCGAGCTGCGCTGTGTCACCAAGCCTGGTGTGTAGAACAACGTCGCCGCTGCTTCATACAAAGCAAACCACTTCTCGTGTTTGCCACCTGGCTCAAAGTGATGCTCGATATCCTCAAGGAATTTCTTAAGCATGAATTACCCTTCCTTCTCAATTTTGTCTAGGCACTCACGTAGGAGTTGACCATATTCGTACTTACCTGGACAAACAAAGGTACATAGCGCCAAATCTTCTTCATCTAGCTCTAGAGCACCAAGGCGCTGTGCGCTGTCGATATCGCCAGCACATAAATCGCGAAGAAGTAACGTTGGTTCCATATCTAAAGGCAATACTTTTTCGTAGTTGCCGATAGGTACCATTGCACGGTCACTACCATTCGTTGTCGTTGTCATGTTGAACAACTGACCTTTAAACACATGGCTTAAGAATGAACGAGTAATAGAGAACTTGTTTTTACCCGGTACAGCCCAACCAAACAGTTCTTTTTCACGACCTTCGCGCAAAACAGACACTTGTTGGTGATAGCGACCTAGATAAGCATGAGCGCCTTTAGCATGTGTACCAGAGAGTACTGAACCAGAAATCACTCGAACTTCTCCTGGCATCAACTCGTTATCCGTGACGTCTTCTAGGCTAGCCCCTAGCTGTGTACGGATTAAACGAGGATTGTTCACCACAGGACCAGCAAGAGAGATAACACGATCAGTGAAAACTTCACCGGTAGTAAAAAGCTTACCAAACGCGATGACGTCTTGATAATTAATGCTCCATGCTACCGTTTCCGCATTAACTGGGTAAAGGTGATGCATGTGAGTGCCCACGAGACCTGCAGGGTGCAGACCGTCGAAAACGTGCTCTTCTACATTAGACTGAGTTGAACGAGGAAGGCTCGTACCTTTCTTGCACACATATACCTTGCCATCTGTCAATTTAGAGAGAAGGTCAAGGCCAGCAACGAATGCTTCTTTGTGTTCGTTGATGATCAATTCAGGTTCAGCCGCTAACGGATTGGTATCCATGGCGGTGACGAAAATCGCCTGAGTTGTTGAATCAATCGCGGGTACCTTGCTAAACGGTCGAGTACGTAAAGCTGTCCACATTCCAGAGGCAACAAGCTGGTTTGTGATCGTCGCGCGATCAAGCCCTGCTAGTTGGTCTGCTGTGTAACTGTCGAACGTCACTTGGTCGTTGCCACTTACTTCAATCACTACAGATTGAAGTACGCGCTTTTCACCACGGTTAACTTCGATAACTTTACCGCTTGCTGGTGAAGTAAACATAACGCCTGGGTTCTTTTTGTCTTCAAAAATAACCTGACCTTTCTTTACTTCATCGCCTACACGAGCATGCATTGTTGGACGCATACCCACGTACTCTTCGCCAAGCAAGGCGACTTTAGTGATGGACTTACCATCATTAATCACCTGGGATGGAGTTCCTGCGATAGGAAGGTCCAAACCCTTTTTTATTGTAATCATACGCACTTGCACTACTTTTATCGGGAAAAAGATTCTTTTTATTGCGTAACATTTAGACACGACATTGAGGTGTCTCGCCTCGGCGTTTCAAACACCAAGACAGCAACATCACATTAACAATCTCACTGTTAAATCACTGCGAGATTTGTCTGGTGCGATAGTTTAACATCTTTTGCAAAGTGGATGCCATGATGAATCCCTGCAATAGCCTTATTATTTCGAAAGTTTTGCTATTGCAGCGCTTATCAATATTGATAACTTTGACGCATCGCACAAAGCGCTATTAAGTCTATTAAAATTAAGCAGTTAATTTATTCACAAAATGAAACAATTGCACTTAAAACGTCTTTACTCAAAAACATGTTGACACACTGTTAAGAAAATACCCATTAAGGGCTAGATTCATGAGAGACGAGCTGGCTTTCATTAACAAAGCCAATACCAGCAGTAAAAAATGTTATTCATTGCAGAATCGACAGGTTTGGCTGTCAAAAAATGTCACTATTTGCCACTATTTGCCACCACCAGCGCAGTCTGGGCTATTTGGAGACTGCTGATTTTTGTCATTCCACTCTTGAGGGGTATAAGTGTGAATGGCAAGAGCATGAATCATGCCGGCTAACTCTTCTGCTAGAACTGTATTTATTTTACGATGGCGAGCGATCAATCGATCGCCTAAGAATGCATCACTAACGACAACAACCTTAAAGTGGCTCTCAGAACCCGGTGGGACGTTATGCATATAACTTTCATTGAGTACATCTAGAAAAGTGGGTTCAAACGCTAGATGAAGTTTCTGCTCGATGGTTTGTTGAATCATCTTACTTCCTTAAGCAGGGTTATTATTATGACATTGTCGGTAAAGTATATCTTTTACTTAATCAATAATCTTCCTTTAAACCGCATTCTCTTTGGCTATTGGCGCGAGTTTTTGTCAAAATACAGCGATAATCACTAAATATCATCATTATGAAAACTGAACTTTCCTTGCTCAACCGCACACTTGAACTGTATCGCTATCCAAAGCTTAGTCACGATAAGCTCCAAGCATGGGACGCAGGAGATGAATATTTAATCACTCATGTTGAAGAACAGAACTTCAACCGTGGCCAACATATTTTAGTGCTTAATGACAATTTCGGCGCATTGAGTTGTTGGTTATCATCTCAACATGTGGTGACGACCGTTAGTGACTCCTTTATTTCCCAGCAAGGTATACACGCCAACCTTGCTCACAATCATTGCGCCTCGGTGAATGTGATTTCCTCCGTTGAGAACTGGCCAAACCATGTCGATTTGGTCATTATGCAAATACCGCGCAATAACCGCTATCTTACTTGGCAACTCAGTCAAATTCGTGCTTTGTACGGTGATAGCTGTCAGGTGATTGCGGTGAATAAGGCCAAGGAAATTCATAGTTCAACACTGAAATTGTTTGAAAAGCACCTCGGCCACACAACCACCTCCCTAGCATGGAAGAAACATCGCTTAGTCTTTAGTCAGGGGGACCAGCCAAACCCACCTCATGTAGAGCCGTATACCACTTGGCGGGTTGAAGAAGAGGCGATGACACTGTCAAACTTGCCCAACGTGTATTCAGGGGAAAGTCTCGACCTTGGCGCTCGCTTTTTTTTACCGCACCTACCAGGCCATGCAAAGTACCACGATATTATTGATTTAGGCTGTGGTAATGGCGTCTTGTCGGTCAAGCTCAGACAACTCAATCCAGATGCGACAATTACCTCGGTTGATGAGAGCTATATGGCGGTTGAATCAGCAAAAAATAATATTTTGTTGAATCATTTATCCAATGAGAAAGCACGATTCGTTGCCAACAATTGCCTCGACGGTTTCAGCGCACAAACGCAAGATCTTGTGGTCTGTAACCCTCCATTTCATCAACAGCAAGCCATCACGGATCATATCGCATGGCAAATGTTCTGTGACGCAAAGCATGTTCTTCGGACTGGTGGCGAGTTATTAGTTATCGGAAACCGCCACCTAGGCTACGATAAAAAACTAGAGAAATTGTTTGGTAAGCGGCAGGTCAAACTTGTCGCGACTAATGCTAAATTTGTTATTTTACAGGCGACTAAGTAAAGTTATCGTCATAGTTAGTGAATACGCTAACGACACTATATGTTATCAGATAGAATTACGTTATCAGATAGAGTTTCGTCAGTGCGCACAACCTTATATGGCGCTGACAAGTGCTGACTCATCGCATTGATGAGTGTGAAAAGGAATTAGGAATGAAAAAGCTCGTTTTAGCCGCAACCATCGTCTTACTCGCTGGTTGTGCAAGCCCAAAACAAGAACAAATCAATTTTGCCCCACAAGCCGCCACTAGCGCTGCAAAAATTGTTGAAGGCAAAACCATGTCACTTTCCAGCCAAGATGTGCGTACTGCGCAATATGTGGCGTTAATGGATAATGGCCGCGCCAATATCACGCCTATTCACACACGACAAAATGTTCGTATTGGCATTGAGAACGCATTGGTGCAGCAATTTTCATCTCAAGGCTATAAAGTCACTGTGAATAGCCCAAATACCGTAAAAGTAGAAATTCAAGAAGCCCTCGTCTCCGTCAAACACACTGTTATGGAAAATGACATGGCTGCCAACGTCGTTGTAGAGCTAACGGTTGAAAACAGCAAAGGTAAATTGGTCAAAACCTATACGGGTAAAGCGACACGTTCAGGGCTAATGAGCGCATCAAACGATGATATTGAAACCGTCCTCAACGATACTGTAAACCTGGTACTAAAAGAAATATCGAACGACGCTGAACTGGTTGATTACATGAAGGAACGTTTCTAATGATGAGAACTCTAATTTCAACACTGGCTTTAATGTCTGCCACGGTTTTTGCAGCACCAACCGTACAGGTTGACACCAATATCGGCTCTTTCACCGTTGAGCTAAATGAAGAAAAAGCGCCAGTGAGCGTCGCCAACTTCCTACGCTACGTTGACGATGGCAGTTACGTAAATAGTCAATTTCATCGCGTTATTCCTGGTTTTATGGCTCAAGGTGGCGGCTTTGATGAGAAATTTAATCGACTACCTGTCAATAAAGCGATTCAAAATGAAGCCGCAAATGGCCTTGATAATGACATAGCGACCATTGCCATGGCTCGTACCCAAGACCCAGATTCCGCAACGCGTCAGTTTTTTATCAACTATGCCGACAATGATTTTCTCAATTACAGCGTATCCAACCCCGGCTATGCCGTATTTGGCAAAGTAACCGAAGGGTTTGATGTGGTGAAAAAAATGTCTCAAAAACCAACCCGCACGGTGCGCGGCATGCGTGATGTACCAATGGATCCCATTATCATTACCAAGATTGAACGCCTTCCATAAACCAACCAACAGAGAGAGTTCGCTCTCTCTTTTTCTTTTTAGGTGAGGAGCACCTCTGTGGAACAGAAAATGACATGGCAAGATACAATCAGAAGTTACTGGGATAAGCGCCTACTTTGGGTATTTATGCTTGGCTGTTCAAGTGGTTTCCCATGGGTACTCATTGGCTCTAACATGTCGGGGTGGCTAAAGGATGCTGGGCTGACTCGAACCGCAATTGGTTACTTTGGCTCGGTCTTTGCTGTGTACGCCATTAATTTTTTATGGGCGCCCCTTGTCGACCGTGTACGACTGCCTCTGCTATATCGTACTCTTGGACAACGACGCAGCTGGATCTTTTTATGCCAGTCTTTAATGTTAGTGTGTACATTACTGATTGCGGGTGTTAATCCCGCAGAAAACTTAATGCTCACCTCGCTATTGGCGTTAGGTATTGCGATAGCCTCTTCTACTCAAGACATAGCCGTCGACGCCTTTAGAATAGATACGTTCCCAAAATCTCAATCCAATAAACTGCCTCAAGCCTCTGCGATGGCGGTCATTGGTTGGTGGACAGGATACTCTCTTCCTGGTTATCTGGCATTCGTCAATGCCGATAGTATGGGTTGGAATGGTGTGTATTATGGCATGGCTATTATTGTCGGTGTCCTCATGATGTTTACCTTGCTGGTCGGTGAACCCAAAACCGATCGAGACGCACTGCAAGCGCAAGCGGAGCAGCGCCATCAGAAGGTGGTCGACAATAAAGTCCTCGCTTGGCTCAGTGTGACCGTCATCGAGCCCTTTCTTGATTTCTTCCGCAGCAACGGCGTAAGAGTGGCGGCAACCCTGCTACTATTTGTCTTCCTATTCAAGATTGGTGAAGCCTTTTTGGGCAGAATGTCCATTCCGTTCTACAAGGAAATTGGCTTTAGTAACGAACAGATCGGCTATTACTCCAAGCTAATTGGTTGGGGAGCCACCATTGCCTTCACTCTGCTCGGCAGTATGTTCAATGTCCGATTTGGCATCGTCAAAGGCCTAATGATTGGCGGAATTGCCATGAGCGCCAGTAACCTTATGTTTGCTTGGATTGCTCAAGTAGGACCAAACGAGCATCTTTTCTTAGCGACGATCATCGTCGATAACTTTACGACCGCCTTCTCCACCGTCGCGTTTGTCTCGTTCTTGACTATTTTGACCGGGCAAGCTTTCTCTGCAACTCAATACGCCCTGTTAGCATCGCTAGGGAACTTTGGACGAACGACATTGGCGTCCTTTAGTGGTGAACTGGTCGATATGCTCAATGATTGGAGTCTATTCTTTATTATCACCTCACTGATGGTTATACCAAGTCTGATCATGCTCTACTCGCTAAGGCATTATTTTAATGACTTGCTGACCAAAGCTAAAGAAAGGGACCGCGCACCAAAGTAGAAAGAACGACTAACGGATATAAACAAAAATCCCCCTCTGCCTACCGCATAGGGGGATTTTTATTCATCACCTTTCAATGACTAGTGAGTGATTGGATACTTACCCGCACCAAGCTTCCCCCTTTAAGGGTACATTCCCTTGCCAAAGCGATTGAATATCCTTGCAACACCCTGAGTAAATACCAATGGTTGCGTCAGGATCGACAAACATAAACAATCTTGTCCTTGCATCGTTTTGGGCGCATGTTTCGTGTCTTCGTTTTCTTCAAGATAATCGCCCTGACTATAACAACCCGACTCGTCACTAAACGCACCGTGGAGTACCAAAGTCGACTCCAGCCCTTTGTGAGTATGCTGAGGGACTTGAACACCTTCAGTGATGTACAGCAAACTCACTCTATAATCTTCACCTAAATCTATATTTGAAGTGAACACCTTACCGCCATAGCTACGCCACTCCCCCATTCTTTCAACGATAGGTTTTAGTGGTGCGGGCACTGAGAATTCTTTCCCGTTGACCGTGACTTTCGCTGCCTGTCTAGAACGAGGCATGGAAAAGTCCATATCCAACGACATAATATCTTCTAGCATATTATCAAATACACGCTGCATTTCTTGCTCGGAAGTATCGCCAGCCTCAATCTTGTCCACCTTCATCTGCTGCAACAAATTTGCTTCAAGTTGTTCAAGCTCATTTACTCTGTTGCTACAACGGCTGCAAGATTCTAGGTGAGACGCGATAGCAACGCCTCTGGCCGTATCGATTTCACCATTGGCATAGAGCGCAAGTAAAGTATCATCTGGATGGTAAGCCATATCAATGCTCCTCCATAGAGAGTCGTAATTTTTCCACGGCAAGTCGCAAACGAGACTTCACGGTGCCAAGAGGAATGTCGTACATGTCTGCCACTTCTTGATGAGGCAAATCTTGCAGATATACCGCCCTAACCACATCCCTTTGGGGTTTGGGCAAGTTATCAAGAAAATGAATAATCTGCTCTTTCAGCCTGTCTGTTTCTGGCGAATAATGGTCGACAAAATCGGGTGGACAATAATCCGTCGGCCAAATGTCATCAGCGCGCACGTGTAATTCTTTGCCTTTCTGCTTGCGCAACATATCAAAGCACAGATTTCGAGTAATCGTGTATATCCATGTTGATACTGCACTTTTGTGAGCGTCGAATAAGTGTGCCTTTTGCCAAACGGCAGCCATCGCTTCTTGCACAATTTCAATGGCGACCTGCTCGTTACTGATATAACGGAAAGCAAATTGCTTTAATCTTGGGGAGTAATAATGAAAAAGCATGGCGTAGGCGTGTTTGTCTCGCGACTTAATCTTAGCCATACACTCATTCCACTCTTGCTTACTAAGTGTTTCTGATTCGTCTGCAATCATACACAAAATCCTAGGTTAGCTTCATTACGTCACTAGTACAGTGTACGCACGGTTTAGAACATGGATCACAATAATATTAATTTATTACTTTCATCACTCAATCAGCATTTTGAGTTGTCACTTATTAGGTTTGGTCTAGTAAACCTTGCTTGATAATAGCGCGTTCTATGAAGCTCAGCATTGCGTCACAGTTGGGCTGCGCCACTAACTGCTCAAACTCTTGGCAAGACACAGGCAAGACTTCTAACCATCTTTGGCTAACCCACGTTGCATCGTCATAAAAGCAATGCAAATAGAGTGACTCCAGCATAGGGAAGGCTTTAAAAACTTCTTGTAATCGTTCACCAATAAACTCTTGTTCTCGACTTAACGTTTGAGGTTGCCATGATGGTAACCAATCTACGTTAGCCACGCGTAAACCATCGTACTCGCTCTCTACACTATCAACTAAGAAACGTTTAATGCCCGAGACAGTTATACCCAATATGTCGCCTTCCAATACCTCAAAGTCGACAATACTCACGAATGTCCCAATCTGCGTAATATTGCCGGGTGGGCGCCCTGAACCTTCGTCAATCAAACACATCCCAAAGCCAGAACTCTGTTTCAAACACTCCGCCACCATTCGCTTGTAGCGCGGTTCGAAGATTCGTAATTTCATTTTCCCCTCGGGTAGCACAATGGAACCCAGTGGAAATAACATTATTTGAGACATTCAAGCTCCTTATCGATAAGCACAGCGTTTTTACGCTGCTATCAGGAGATTCGATCATTGCACAAAATATTGTTACCAACTTTAACAACATTGTTAACGGAAGGATGCCCAATATTGGTTGATTTGTATGCAATTCATAAAAGTTCCCTTAAACCTTCAATAAATGTGATGGCAATCTCAATATTTAGCAACCGTTTGCGACGTTGCACATTTACTTTGGGACACAAATCGCTATCATGCGTCCCCATCGGATGAGTTCGCACGGAAAGCGACCAATTTTCAGTTCAACTTTAAAAAGAGTAGATCTCATTATGCGTAAATCACTTTTAGCTCTTGGCGTTGTTGCAGCAGTGGCATCAGTTCCAGCTTCAGCAGAATATCTATACGGTTTTGGTGGTGTTTATCTTGACCACCAAAGCTGGGATCACGGTCCTAACTCAATTGAAGATGGCAACGATGGTCGTGGTCGTAACCAATTCGTTCTAGGTATCGAAGGTGGTGCAGGCTTCACTTGGGGTGAGCTATACGGTTTCTACGATCGTGAAAGTGTTGAAAAGAGCTCATCTGAGCAAAAGAACTCTATTAAAGGTTCTGCGCACGTTTACCTTGGTGACTCAGGTGTATCTCTTTACGGTCAGGTTTATCACCACGATAACCCTCATCAAAGCGAAACTAACCGCGTATTAGGTCTTGGTTATACAGCGCTACAAGGTGATAACTGGTTCTTCAAACCATGGGTTGGTGTTCATGACATCACATCTTGGGACAGCTTTTCACCTAACCAAAATGTTAACGGCAACAACGGCTACATGGCTGGTTGGACAGCACGCTACGGCTTTAACGCATTCGGTCAAAACTTCTCGTTTGTAAACTGGAACGAAATCGAGTTCGATCGCAACGATGAATACGCTCAAAACCAAGGCGGCAAAAACGGCTTGAACGGTGCACTACTATTCAACTGGCACGCGACTGAAAATATCACCGCTGCGATCCAGTACCGTTACTTCCGCAACAAACTAGGTGTTTACGGTTCTTCTGGTGCTAACCAACAGCATTACGGTGATGCAATTATCTACCGTATGCAATACAACTTCTAATGTCTATTCAGTAGAAGAAGTTAGAAAAAATGGCGCATTCGCGCCATTTTTTATGCCTGTTACTTTCGAGTATTAGTAATAATTTTGCTATTCTTCGCCTATTACTCGTAACTTATTACTTGCTGTGAACATAACTATTCTTGGCCCCGGTGCCATCGGCTCTTTGTATGCGTACAAATTAAAGCAAGCCGGACACGATGTCTCTGTTTGGGGTAGACGCTCAAATAACACCGTCGACATCCAATTAGATCACTTGCCAACGTTGCAGTTTGTGAATCAAAACCGCGATACGCTCAAACGCACCGACCTTTTAATCGTCACCCTAAAAGCCTGGCAGGTTGAGGCGGCGCTATCACCGTTACTCCCGCGGTTACACGCCGATACCATCATCTTGTTTTTACATAATGGTATGGGTTGCGTCGACAAGCTGGCCAAGCAACTCGCGAACTTCCCAGTACTCCTCGGTACCAGTACACACGGTGCACTTAGACGTACCGCTTTGCATGTTAGCCACACCGGTCTTGGGGAAACCCACATTGGCGCTTGGAATGACAAAGGACAGCAATGCCAATTTTTATCTGACGTACTGAGTCATGCTCTCTCGCCAGTAAAATGGCACACTTCCATCCAGCATGCCCTTTGGACTAAATTAATCATAAACTGTGCCATAAACCCGCTAACCGCACTCGAGAATTGCAACAATGGGCAACTGG
Organism: Vibrio qingdaonensis; assembly: GCF_026191675.1. GTDB lineage: Bacteria > Pseudomonadota > Gammaproteobacteria > Enterobacterales > Vibrionaceae > Vibrio > Vibrio qingdaonensis. The sequence continues at coordinate 58,461 of NZ_JAKRRY010000020.1, forward strand.
CCGAGCAGCGCTACCGCCATCAAATTGAACAAATTATTGATGAGGCGCACTTGTGTGCCGAGAAAGTGGACGTGACCTTAGATAACGCAGCTCTCAAAGAAACAGTATTCAACGTCATCACCAAGACCGCGGAGAATTACTCGTCCATGCAGCAAGACATCAGCCAGCAACGCGCCAGTGAAATCGCGTTCATCACTGGCTATGTGGTTAGCATTGCGGAAAAATATCAACTTAATATCCCGGTAAATAGTGCTCTTTTTAAACAAATAAAATCCATTGAAGCCAGTTGGAGCAAACATGACTAAACGAATACTAGTGCCTATTGCGCCTGGCACTGAAGAGATGGAAGCCATAACCATCATAGACACCATGATCAGAGCTGGCTTTCAAGTGACAACAGCAAGCGCCGCTTTTGATGGTAGTCTAACCATGAAAGGCTCACGAGGCATCACCTTAACCGCCGACTGTAAGTTAGTGGATGTGGCGGATGATGAATTTGATGTCATTGCTCTACCGGGCGGTATTGGCGGTGCTGAGGTCTTCAGGGACAGTGTGGTATTAGTTGAAATGGTGCGCCAGCATAAATACGAAGGCAAATTGCTCGGGGCGATCTGCGCCGCGCCGGCATTGGTGCTTATTCACCACGATCTATACCCGGATGCGCTCATGACATGCCACCCTAGCTTTCAATCACATATTGCAGATGCGTGCTGGCGACCTAAACGCGTCACGTTAGATGTCAATCACAACCTGATGACCAGTCAAGGACCCGGCACTGCACTTGAATTTTCTATCGAACTCATTATTGCGCTATGTGGCAAAGAAAAAGCCTGGCAAGTGGCAGAGCCTATGGTCACTAATCCAACCTTGCATTATCACGAAATGGGGAAAAGAACATGACCGTTCTCCAAACTGTCCGTGAGCAGTTCCCGGCATTAACGCAAGACATCGTCTACCTAGACAGTGCAGCGACTACTCAAAAACCACAAGTGGTCATCGATTGCTTAACAGACTACTACAAAAACCAGAATGCTAACGTGCATCGCGGCAGCCACTCACTCACCGCTCAAGCGACAAGCCGCTTTGAAAGCGCACGCGACACGGTCGCACGCTTTATCAATGCCTCTTCAAGCAAAGAAATCATATGGACGAGAGGCGCAACGGAAGCACTCAACCTCATCGCGCAGACCTATGCACGCAGCACTCTTCAACCTGGTGATGAGATCCTAATCTCTGAAATGGAACATCATGCCAACATCGTTCCTTGGCAAATTGTGGCTGAGCAAACGGGCGCATCGATCATTAAAATCCCGATGACACCGGACTGCCAAATTGATGCTAAGCAAGTCGCAGAGTTAATTAACGAACGCACTAAAATTGTTGCCATCGCTCAAGTCACTAACGTCACCGGCAGTCGCCTACCTATTGAAGCGATTATTGCCGCGACGCGTGAAAAAAGTCGTGCCATTGTTGTCGTGGATGGTGCGCAAGGCATTGTGCATGAACACACCGATGTCCAAGCACTTGATGCCGATTTCTACGTCTTTTCGGGTCATAAACTGTATGCGCCAGCTGGGATTGGCGTGCTGTATGGCAAACAAGCGCTACTTGAATCTATGCCCCCTTGGCATGGCGGCGGAAAGATGGTCGAGCACGTCAGTTTCACACAAACCACCTTCTCGGCGCTACCGGGAAAGTTTGAAGCAGGAACGCCGAATGTCGCAGGCGCATTAGCCCTTGCCTGCGCTATTCAATGGCGAGAGCAGTATGACTTATCTGTGCTAGAGCAACATGTTGCAACTCTTCAACAAAGAGCCTTCGATGCGCTTAATACTATGGATGATATTACGGTAATCGGCTATCAACCGGGTTCCAGCGTGATTACCTTCACCATGCAAGGCGTCCATCACCAAGACATTGCCACCTTGTTAGATCAGCAACACATTGCCGTACGCTCTGGGCACCATTGCGCGCATCCTCTCATGGATGCACTCGGGGTCAAAGGGACGGTTAGAGCCTCTTTTGCAATTTACAACACGCGACAAGAAGTCGATCGTTTCATCGAAGCACTGGAGAAAAGTGTCGATATCCTTTGATCGTATTGCCTATTTAAATACGCCAAACAAAAAACGCCATTCAACGGAAGTTGGAATGGCGTTTTTTTAAATATGAGTTCTCATTTAAGCGAAACCAATATACCTCACTTGTACGGTTTACTGGTTTACTGGTTTACTGGTTTACTGGTTTACTGTCACTTTAATCGCCTCTACGATGGCTTTCAAACCATTACCTCGAGAAGGGCTGAGATGATTGACTAAATTCAACTGTTCGAAATACGCATCAATATCAAACGCCAAAATTTGCTGAGAGGTTTTATTGTGATAAGCCGCTAAGACTATTGCGATTAATCCACGAACAATTCGCGCGTCAGAATCAGCTTCAATATGCCAAATCCCCGCCTCTTCATTCATGAGTAACCAAACCGAGCTTTCACAGCCGGACACCAGCATCGGATCCTTCTTAGCTTCTGTATCCAGTGTAGGCAACAATTTGCCCCACTTTACTACCTGACGATAGCGCGCCTCCCACCCGTGAAGTTCAGTCATCGTAGTAGCAATATCGTGTGCGGTGATTTCAATACCAAAAGGTTGCTTGTCCGTCATGCTCTCTCTCCCTCTACGCTCGATACTTCTGAATTAATCGGTCAACAATTCTAGATACTGCGACAAAACCAAAGCTTGCAGTCACAACCGTTGCTGCGCCAAATCCACTTGCGCAATCCATTCGTTTTGGACCTTCCGCTGTTGATTTAACGCCACAAACCGAACCATCTGCTTGAGGGTATTTCAATTGTTCAGTAGAGAACACGCAATCAATACCAAACTTCCTAGCTGGGTTTTTAGGAAAATTATGATGACGGCGCAATGTGTCTTTGAGCTTCTTCGCCAAGGGATCTTGAATCGTTTTGGTTAAATCAGCGATCTGAATTTGGGTCGGATCGATCTGACCGCCCGCTCCACCCGTCGTAATGACCTTAATCTTATTACTTCGACAATACGCCAATAATGCCGCTTTAGGTTTCATGCTATCAATCGCATCGAGAACGTAATCAAAATCTTTGTTGATGTATTCCGCAACATTTTCCGGTTCAATGAAATCATCGATAAGGTTGATCTTACACTCAGGATTAATCAGCTTTACACGCTCAGCCATTACTTCAATTTTACTCTGACCCACTGTCCCCGTCATGGCATGAATTTGACGGTTGATGTTCGTCACACAGACGTCATCCATATCGATAAGCGTTAATTCACCCACACCTGTGCGCGCCAGCGCTTCTACTGCCCACGAGCCAACGCCACCAATACCCACCACGCACACATGTGCAGCGCGAAGTATTTCGACCTCACTTTGCCCATAAAGACGTCGTGTGCCACCAAATCGTTGATTATAATTGTCGGAGGCTGGTTGGTTTAGTTCTCGCATAACACTACCTAGCTAATGATGAGTAAAAAAGAAAGAGTGCGATTTATACGCACTCTTTCTATAAAGGTCAACTGCTGCCCTTTTTCAAACAATTATTTCTTTTTTTCGACTCTTTTTTCTGGGGAGAGCGCCCAAGGGTCTTGCGAAGGTGAGTTCTCTAACCCCAGCTTCCAAACTCGACCGAAGTGCTTATAGTGCCCCGCTTGAGTACCCGCGAAGTCCCCTAGCCCATGATACAAATCAAAGTGATTCCCTTTTACCGCGCCACCGGTATCTAATACGATGAGCAGTCGCAGTTCATGTGCACCGCTCCACGTACCATCAGCGTTAAGCAGTGGCACTTCCGCTAGAATTGGTGTCCCCATAGGGAAGGTACTTCGATCACCAGCCACTGCAGCCATCGCCTGAAGTGGGATGCCGGCGGTACCCGTCACTGGCGCCGCCTTTTGTGGGGCAAAAAAGACATAAGAGGTATTTTCTTCTAGCAAGGCTTGAACGGTTTTTTCGTCCTGCTTCATTACCCAGTCTTTAATCGCTTTGAGTGACATTTTTTCTTTTGGCACTTCGTCACGCTCTATCAGAACGCGACCAATACTGACATAAGCACGGTTGTTTTTCCCAGCATAGGCGAAGTACTCTAAGGTGTCGTCATCACCAAAATGGACAAAGCCACTGCCTTGTACTTCCATAATAAAGGGGTCAATCAGATTATCCGCATAACCAAGCTCTAGACCCTGACCATTCAAAGCGCCCCCATAGATTTCCGCTCGCGTTGGACAATCTTGTTGGCAATCAGGAAGACCATAGACAGGATATTTAAACTTCTCATCCGGGCGATGGCGAAGCTCCATCACCGGCGAGAAATAACCGGTAAATAAAACGTTGCCCTTTTTATCACCACCACCTAGTTGAGCAGCCTGAACGCCATATTCACTTAGCTGTTTAGGGTCACCGCTCTTGATCGCCCACTCTTGCAGCTGTTCATACAGCGGTTGATAGGTTTTCGCCATTGACGGCGAGTTTTTGGTGACCTCAGCCGCCTGCTTTTCAAAACTATTGAAATTTCTTGGTTGATTGGACTCAATCACTTCTGTCTTGTTTAAAAATGATGGGAACTCTTGGTCATGATACTGCTGTGCGCGATCCGTTTGTTGAGCACAACCAAAAACCAGTAAAACTGAAGCCAATGGTAAAATACGTTTTATCAAGATTGTTATCCCTTATTGATGTTGCATTCAGGATGGCAAACTCTTTAAAAAATCGCAATAAAACGTAGGGTCATCGAAGGCTTTTTTTGTGTTTTCCTGACAATTCAAACACGGGATGGTAATGCGCTGGTGATAATTGCTGCAACTGGGTTTTATTTTCATTGAGGACTTGGTACTGATAACGAACGTCACCTGAATAAAAGGTTATCAAATCCCCTTTTAAATCAAAACTTGTCGCCACGACTCTATGGTTGATCGTCACGCCATTTTGGCTAAGTTCAAACCAATCTTTCACGTAAGATGCCGCTTCTTTCTCTACCCACATCCCATAAACCGACGATTTAGGGTTACTATGGCTCTGATAGCGCTGCGCCAAATCCTGATAGAGACTCATCACCGCAACCGTGCCAATGATCGCTAAAAGAATCAGAACTCGTTCAAACCACTTACTGCTTTTTTTAGGTGACGCTGCGCTCACCGCTTGAGACGTTTTCATTGAAATAAATCTAAACCTCTATGATCAATCCAACTGCCTTGCATTATCTACCTCTGTTCCAATCACTGCTACGACAACTCAATACAAACGAGCATTTCACTTAACTGATTTCGCTACCGTTAAAATTCCCCTTGCACAACGATGAATAAAAAGTCATTATTTCCACATAAATAACAGTTAATTTTAAACTGTCAGCAGAAGGTTATCATCGTGAAAATCCGTAGCACCGCCTTAGTAAAAGGATTTAGGCAGTCCACTCCATACGTTAACGCGCACCGCAATAAAACCATGGTGATTACGCTCGGTGGTGAGGCTTTTTCCGACAAAAACTTCAACAATATTATTAGTGACATCGCTTTGCTTCATAGCTTGGGCGTCAAACTCATCCTCGTGCACGGCGCTCGCCCACAAATCAATGAGCTACTTGAACGAAACGACTGTCATTCCCCCTATCACAAAGGTACACGCGTTACCGATGAACGCGGTTTGGGCTACGTCATGCAAGCAACAGGCCGCCTGCAGCTTGATATTACAGCACGCCTTTCCATGAGCCTAAACAATACGCCCATGGCTGGAACGCAGCTCAATGTTGTCAGTGGTAATTTTGTGATCGCTCAACCGCTAGGTGTCGATGACGGCATCGATTTTTGTCACAGTGGTAAAGTTCGCCGTATTGATGTCGATGGTATTAATCGCGTCCTCAATCAAGGTTCTATTGTGTTACTCGGCCCTGTCGCGGGTTCGGTAACTGGTGAAACATTCAACTTACTCTCAGAAGAAGTGGCGACCAAAGTCGCGATAAAATTAAATGCCGATAAATTAATCGGCTTTTGCTCTGAGCAAGGGGTGCTAGATAGTAATGGTAATGCATTGGCGGAATTATTCCCGTCTGAAGTTAACCGCATTATTACCGAACTCGAGGTAAACGAAGCTCGCAACCCGGAAAGTAGCAGTGGCACCCTACGCTTTTTACGCGCATCGAAAGCCGCATGTCACGCAGGCGTTCCGCGTTGCCACCTCATCAGTTATAAGATCGACGGTGCACTGATTCAGGAATTGTTTTCGCTCGATGGTATTGGTACCCAAATCGTTAAAGCCAGCGCAGAACAAGTTCGACAAGCAGAAATTGATGATATCGGCGGCATCTTTGACCTTATTCGACCGTTAGAAGAAGAAGGGGTGCTGGTTCGACGTTCGAGAGAGCAACTTGAGCAAGAAATCCATCAATTTACCATTATTGAAAAGGATGGACTCATTATCGGCTGCGCCGCTCTCTATCCCTATAGTGAAGATAAAATGGCGGAAATGGCGTGCGTCGCCATTCACCCTGATTACCGTGACGGCAATCGTGGGTTGTTATTATTGAACCATATGCGGCAACAATCTAAGTCAAAAGGCATTGAGCAGATTTTTGTCCTCACCACACACAGTTTGCATTGGTTTCGTGAACAAGGTTTCCATGAAATTGGCGTGGAGTCACTGCCTATGTCCAAACAAGATTTTTATAATTTCCAACGTAAATCAAAGATTTTGTCTATGCCAATCTAAATAGTAGCGCTATTAAAACGCCAATAGCGATATGAGTAATATCTGATATAAAACAACAAATGATATATAAAATCGATTGCCATTAATTAATTGCATAAAATATTTTACATCGCTCTCGTTAGTGGCTAAAATTCGATCAAATTACAGGATTTATCGTGATGTAGATCCCATTTATTGGGAGTGCAGGGATAGCTACGTGTGCCACTACTGCCATTGAGAGCAATATCTATGCGTACTGTTATTTGTAATTCTATTCAAAGCTTCTGGGATATGGCTGAAAACCATTTACTTGAAGGTCTAAGCGTTCACTGTGTATTCCCAGCGACTGATAAGATTCAATCGCTTATCGGGCTTTATCAGGAGCAATATAAGATCAATAAAATTACCTTTTCGGAAGTGTTTAATTGACCTTAGTTGCTTTATTTAGAACGCACTACCATGGATGGTAGTTCAGCTTATTCATTATGACTCTTTCCCACTCATGATTACTGCTATCCACGATCACTTTGCTCGCGACTGATCTTTTACACGACCATTATTGGCCGTTCCGATTGTAATCGACTCGCCAGCCCGCTATGCCTGATTGTTTGGCAACGAATGGCTTTCAATATCACTTTCGGCTCCGCTATCAGAGTCAACGTTTTCTTTGCTCGCGTAATACCTGTGTAAATCAACTCTTTAGTTAGTAGAGGCGAAAAGTCGGCTGGCAGAATCATAAAGGTATGCGTAAACTCACTGCCTTGTGACTTATGAATCGTCATGGCATAAGCCGTCTCATGTTCGGGAACACGGCTCGGCAATACCGACTTGATCGAGCCATCAGGAAGCTCAAAAAACACCTTGAGTTTGGCAACCTCTCCGGTGTAATCCATCATACACAAACCAATGTCGCCATTATAAAGCCCTAGGTTATGGTCGTTTCTCGTCACCATAACAGGACGCCCCGCATACCATTGAGCTTCGCCATTGTTGATAATAGCGCGCTGCTTTAGTCGTTGCTCAATTCGCTGATTAAGCCCCACAACACCAAAGTCTCCTTCACGAACAGCACACAGCAATCTATGATTAGAAAAGCTCGCCAGTGCTGATTTTGCCGTCATTCGTTGCCAAATGGCTAACGTCTCTGCGCTCCGGCGCTCCTCTCCATCGGGTTGCGCGGTAATAACCTTTAAATAGGGCTGGTAAGCTTTCACCATACTTTGTAGCAGGTTCTGATAAGCATCGGCGGTTAAATGATGCCATTCGATATCAGCAAACCCTTTATCCCACACTTGCCCAAAGCCACGCGTGTCACTGGCATTGATCGTTTTAGCCAGTTGCCCTATTCCTGATCTCGCATCAAAACGATAGCTTTTTTGCAGCACGCACAAGCCATCCGCTACAATGCTTCTTTGTAGATTTTCTTTGCCTGGAGAATGGCGAATCGCACTACGATGACGGCAATCAAATTGCGTTAACTGCTTGATGGTGTCATTTTGCCCTTGGCTATAACCCTGACTGGCAAACTCACAAATATCCGACAACACTGCCCCCGCCTCAACCGATGCCAATTGGTCTTTATCACCGAGTAGAATAAGCCGAGCGTGCGCAGGTAACGCATCAAGCAAACGGTGCATCATAGGCAAATCCACCATAGAAGCTTCATCCAGCACCAGTACGTCTAAGTGAAGTGGATTTTCACGATGGTGGCGGAACTCAACGCGATTAGGGATTGCCCCCAACAAACGGTGAATCGTACTCGACTCCGTTGGAATTTTAGCGAGTATTTCTGGCTCTATCGCCAAACTATCTAAGGCTTTACCTATCGATTCCGTTAACCTTGCCGCTGCTTTTCCTGTCGGCGCCACCAGCTTAATGATGGGGCTTTGTTGGGAGAGCCCAGCCTGATGAACAAGCGCCGCGAGTAATTTTGTTACCGTGGTCGTTTTACCAGTACCCGGACCACCTGAGATGACGGAAAATCGGCGAGTCAACGCGACTGCTGCGGCCACCTTTTGCCAATTAAGGCAATAAGATAACGGGATTAAGTTATCCAATGCATTAAGATCCGTCGATTGCTTTGCCTGCATTAATTGCTGGTCAACATCCCCCCAGTTGATAAGCTCAGGGGTCACGACATCTAGAAAGTCACACACCAACTGCTGCCGAAGCACTTGGGTATTTTTTTCACTCGGCAATTGCTGTAACGAAGAAAATAAGTAGTGATATTCACGAGCAAACAGCTGGTCAAGCAAATTGGCTAGGCGCGTTGGACTTTCGATAGTAATGGCACTTGCCATCGCATTCATCCGATCGGCGATGGTTTGTTCATATCGATAGTAGCGATGCAAATACAAGCGACCATGTTGCCAAACAAGAGGGGTGGGTGGCATGTCGCTTTGAAGCGTATCGAGCGACGTCGTAATACTCTTTGCATCCCTCACGACTCGTCGCCAATCAACTTGATTTATTAAGCCATCAATTTGCTGTGCGACCTCGCCATAGATGCCAAGTAAACTGGCACTTGGCAATGACTCTGATACCAAAGAGAGCGTTGAACTTTCTGGTGGCATATTCATATCGGATGCGATAGGGGAAAAATTCACGCAAATATGCCCTTGCCCTAAGTTTGCACTTGTCAAAGCAGCAAGCCACATCACTTCTGCTCGATATTCTGATTCTAAAGACGAAACAAACTTAGCAAACTGCAAGTCCAGTGGTCGTAATACCTTTTTCTCTGCGAGAAATGCCACGACTTCAGGTAAGGATTGAAACAGCTGTGACATTATTGTGTCTTCCCTTGTTGCTCAATAAAACGATCGTGATGAATAGTCTCACCGGATATCAGCGCATCGAGTTCTTCTACCAAAGCCTGCGTCGGTTTGCTGTTAAAAATGCCCGACGTCGATCCAGGTTCAATACCACGTAGAAATAGATAGTAGACGCCACCGAAATGCGCCTCATAGTCGTAGTCTTTAATCCGAGTCTTGAGAAAGCGATGCAGCGCCAGCGTATACAGTTGGTATTGCAGATCATAACGGTGATCGATCATCGCATGTTTAAGCTGCGCCTGTTGGTAATGCTCGGGACTGTCACCAAGATAATTGGACTTCCAGTCAAGCACATAGTACTTGCCATCATGTTCAAACACGAGGTCAATGAAACCTTTTAGCATGCCTCTTGCGGTATAAAACCCAAGATCTTGTGCCTGTGCCGACAAATCATCATGACGCTGAATCACTCGGTTGAGTGACATGGCATCCAGCACTTCTATCGGCAATAAAAACTCCATTTCAACCAACTTCTGTGACGCCCCTTTTTCTCGCAATCGTAACGACGCTCCATCAAGCGGAGTGTCGAGCACACGATCGACAAGATCGTGAATAATAGGCAGCCACTGAGGATCGTATTGTTCCTTCTCCAATAACAGGGCAATAACATCACGATTCACTTCGGATCCCGCAGGCTCGGTAAACGTCACTTCTTCAAATACAGTATGAAGAAAAGTACCCGGGCGCGCCCCTTTCGGAAAGTGGTAAATACTTTTTTCTGGTTCTAACAGCGATAGTGTCTCCGCCTCTTGCGAGGAATCAATATCAATACCCGCGGCTTCGATAAATACTTCTCGGTCTGAATGTTGATGTCCTTGCTTAACCAAATTAGAGTAACTGGTCATTCGCCAATGACGGTCGATTTCTGTCTCTAAGGTTTTCACACTAAGATCCGGTAACCTCACTTCGCTTGGTCGATATAGCTCATCGTCAACATCCGGCGGAGACACGACTCTAATCGCTGTTTGTTGCGCGGATAACTGTGCCAATGCCGAACCGAGTTCATTCACTCCAAGCTCTTTGGCTTGCTGAACTAAGTAGCCAATGGCACTGTGATGCACGCCTGTCGGCTCTTTCGTTGAACGGCCATTTCGAAGTGGAGCAATACCGATAAAACAACCATAAACCGCGCGCGTCAATGCCACGTAGATAAGACGCAGATCCTCAGCTAGGCGCTCTTTATCCGCTTGCGCGAGTGCCGACTTTGACTGAGCAAGATCAATCACCGGTGATTGCAAAGCTTCATCGTAATACTTTGCTTCTGACGCTTCTCTATAGCTGGTGACAAAAGGCAGATAGACTAAATCGTACTCCAAGCCTTTTGATTTATGGATGGTGATAATTTGCACCAAATTTCTTTCTGACTCTAAACGTTGAATATGCTCATCGCTACCACCTAACCCTTGCGCAGCGTCTTCAATAGACTGCCCTAACCAGCGCAGCAACGCACTGTCACTTTCTAAATCTTGCCTTTCATTTTGCAATAACTCGCCAAGGTGAAGATAGTCAGTCAATAAACGTTCGCCCCCCGCTTGGGTCAGCAGTCGGCTGGCAATCTCACGTTTAAATAGCACGGCCCGCAACATAGGGAGTACGCCACGGGTTTGCCACAAATGACGATACTCTTGAAACTCGGCCGTCACTTTTTCCCACACGGTTTCTTCGTTATTCAAGTCATCTAAATAGGTCGCCGATAAAGCAAAAAGCTCACTGGCTAACGCCGCTTTTAGTGCTCGCTCCTCCCCTAAAGACCACACGGCTTGCAGCAATCTCAACATATCCAGGGCAACACCACTGGCAAACACACTGTCACGGTTAGACAGGTAAACACTGGCAATGCCACGCTCCGCTAACGCTTGCTTGATCAACTGACCTTCGCTACCCGTTCTGACTAACACGGCAATATTGCCTGCTTTTATCGGCGTCTGCTTGTCGCCGTTGATTAAAATGGACTCATGGCTTTGCGCCCCTGTGAGCACCGTTTTGATATGCTGCGCAGTCGACGCAGCCATCGCCGTAACATACTCACCTTTAGGTAACGGTTTTTCTGCTTCTTGTAACCAAAACTCGACCGCGGTTTGTTTTTCACCATTAAGGCACCAGTGACGCAAATGCGCCTTCGGGTTAGCTTGGACAGCAAAAAACGGTATATCATCATCATAAACAAATGGAGAAACCGCCTGTTCAAATAGGCTATTCACACCCTGAACCATGCTTTCACTTGAACGCCAGTTGGTGCCTAACGTGTAATGATCGGTCACTTGGTTTCTTGCTTTGATATACGTAAAAATATCCGCGCCACGGAATCCGTAAATCGCCTGTTTGGGATCGCCAATCATGAACCAACCACATTGAGGATGCTGCAAATAGACCCGACTAAAAATATGATACTGAAGCGGATCGGTATCTTGGAATTCATCAATCATCGCCACAGGAAACTGCTGGCGTATTTTTTCCGCCAGTCCATCGCCGGACTCAAATTCCAATGCGGCGGACAAGTGCGTCAACAAATCATCAAATGATAACCATTGTTTACGCTCTTTCGCGTCAATAAGGCGCTGTCGGCAACTCTTGATAGCCAGAGCAAGCAAGGGGGTCTTTAACTCTGGTGGTGAGGTAAGGAGTGTTTCTATTGCTTGGAAAATCTCATGAACCGGAGGCTCGCCCTTTGGGGTTTTTTCATTCAACACCGTTTGCGAGAACTTCTCTAGAGAGTCCGGCAAGTAATAATCTTTGGTCTCTAATTTAGACCACTCTGTTATTGCCGCCACCCATGTTGGCAATGATTTTTTGGTATAACTACGCTTGTTGACATCCGATGCACTAATACACGGCACAATATCATCCGCGACGGCCAGCCATTGCGATTTAAGCGTTTGGATTGCGCCTAGGTTTTGTTGATGCAATGCATTGAGATCGGCGGCGCTCGCGTGGCGAGTAAATGACACATTCGGCCCAGTCATATAGCGTGAAATATCACTAAGCAGTGCGCTAGGTGTCGACCATAATTTACGAACTTCATTGGCTAGGTCTAATCCCAATGGATAAAACTGACTGCGCCAGAAATCCGCCACCACTTGTGCTTTGAGGCGACTCTCATCAGTAATGAATTCGTTATTAAAGCGCGCGCCCGACTCAAAGGCATTTTGCGTTAGCATTCGCTGACAAAAGCCATGAATGGTATACACCGCTGCTTCATCCATCTGCCTTTCGGCTTGCAGTAAGGTCGCGACCGCAAAACGATGATCGTCAATATCCGTCAATAACGGCGCAATCACAGGGTCATCACTACTGCCACGTGCAAAGGCGATTCTTGCTTGGTGAATTCTGGCGCGTATCCGATCACGTAATTCTGCTGTGGCGGCTTCAGTAAAGGTCACTACCAATATTTGGTCAACCGTCAATGGCTGCTGATGACGAGAGCTTTCATCCCCATGCCCAAGTAACAAGCGCAAATAAAGACCAGCAATAGTGAAGGTCTTTCCTGTACCCGCGGAGGCTTCGATAAGCCTTGCCCCGTGTAAGGGAAAGCTCATGGTATTGAGCGCAATTGGCGTCTGAATGTTCTTGTCTGACATGGCGTATAAACTCAACTTTGTGACCTAGTACTTAAATTTTAATAAAAACAACAAGCTATCGAATGTGACTATCAATACCTGAGACCCTATTCACGGAACCATTGCGAGATAATCATTACTATTTACTTAACGAATTACGGTCCCTCTGACCCTGTGGCCGACCAGCAACCCTACATATAATCTAATAATGCTGGCGGTCACCACTCCTTTCATTAACATCACTTCTTTCAGGAACTCTTAGGTTGAGCCTGTGAGTAATAATCTTCGACCGTTTGGCTTAAGGTTCTTGGTGCTTGTAGTACTTGCGCGGCAATCCGCTTACTCTCTTGCGCCATCGACTCTTCCCATTGCGGCCAAACCCGAGAAATATAGGCATTGCCCCCCTCTCCCGTGACCATGTAGCCGCCAACAAACTTAGCTTCCATTTTACTGAGCATTTTTTCATCATCTGGCTTCCAAGCACCGCGACTATAATTGGCTTCAATGCCGGCCATCGCCGTTTCAGGGAAATACGCCAATGGTTGGTCAAGACCTTGTACATAAAGCGACAGCAGCTCTTTTAGATAGCTCATCGCCGCATCAGAATCTAATGCTGGCAACACGCGATGCACGACCCCTTCTTTTTTGTCATAAGCGAGCATATGAGTCACCTTCCCTTTGCCAATAGCGGCTAGGAGTAGATGGTCAATCCAAGCACTCAAATAATCACTCGCGCGGAGCCTGCCGCTTCGGTAACGAACCAATCCCGCGGAAAACTGTCCGGTTATCCAGCCTTGCAAGCGGATTCGATGCTTATCAAGTTCAATCAGCTGATTGACTTCTGTGTCTTCTACCGCTGAACTCGTGAGTGCTACCACGGCTTGCGCCAGCTCTTGAGTTTGCCCCATGTTTCCGGCTAATTCCAAATCACCAAAATGACGAACTGGCAAGAAGCCTTGTGCTTTTTGCTGTTGCTGAAAAGCCTGTGTCTCCGCATCAGACAGCTGACCGCCATTTTTCACCAGCGCATGTAAGAGCTCATTACGCAGGCCAAAACTCTCGAGTCCGTTAAGTGAGAAAGGTTCATCTTCTTCCACCATAAAATGCTGCTGATCAAACGACACTTGTAAGCGACGATTGAAAAGATATTGCACAGGCAAACGCCAGAAACGATGGAACTCGGCAAGATCCAGTTCAATCACCTCATCGCTCGTTCGAAGTATCGGCGGTAAAACAAAATGACTCGCAACCGCCCCCACCGCTTGCTCTTGGGCGCTCTGTTGCGCCGTGGGTAACCATTCTGCGGCATAACTTTGTTTGGCACGACTAGCATCAAAATGTGAGGGACTAAATGGCACCATTGGGTATTCTTGAGTTAACTGCTCGATGAGGCGGAGACCTGAGTCATCAACACTCAAGGCTTCATCATCAGGCAGTCGATAGTTTTGCTGACAATACTCCATCAGTTCAGACACTAATACCGAAGGCACACGCTCGGTATTGTCTTGAATCGACCGTCCTACGTAACTGATGTACAGCGATTGCTGCGCAGACAGTAACGCTTCCAAAAATAGATATCGGTCGTCATCTCTTCGCGATCGGTCACCAGCGCGCGTTCGTCCCGTCATTAAATCGAAGCTCTCTGGCGGGACACTTCGTGGATATACACCATCATTCATACCAAGCAAGCACACCACGTTAAACGGAATAGAACGCATAGGCATTAAGGTACAAAAATTGACTTGTCCGGCTAAAAAGCGCTGACTAACGCGTGAGCCAGATAATTTATTCGTAAAGTACTGACGCACAATCTTTGGTGAGAGCTTTTCGTCAAAACAGGCGTCTTGTAACTGCTCCTGAAGACCAGAAATTGTGTCTCGTATCGACTTTATGACCACTTCGCCTTCGAGTTCGACTTTAAAGAAGTCGTCAACCAGCTGATTAATAACACTGCGCCATTGCTCAATGCTCACCGCCGTGCTGAGGCGCTGACGGTAATTCGCAACAGTATCAATAAACAGTGCTAGCTTGCCTGCTGTTTCGGCGCGCATGCCTTGCGTTTGCTCATACGGGGCAATCACCGTGTCATCAATGGTCAATAGCCCAGATTCTTCACCAACCGCGTAACCGGCCAGCATTCTTGAAATGCCAAACATCCAAGAATTTTGTCCAAACTCAGGCAGTTCAAATTCCCTGGCAGTATGCTCGTCCACTCCCCAGCGCACTTGGGCTTCATCCACCCAGAGTTTGATCATCGCATACTCTTGCTCGTCCAAATCAAAGCGAGCCAATATGGCAGGGACATCAAGAAGCTCGAGTAACTCACTGGAGGTACAACGTAATTCGGGAAGGGCAAGCAGCTGATTAAAGGCATTCAGTAGCGGGCTTTCTTTATCCGCCGTGCGGTCAGATATGGAGAAAGGGATATAACGATCACCCGCAGCGTTACCAAACACGGCTTGAATCGCAGGGCTATAAGCATTGATGTCTGCCACCATGACAATAATGTCTCTTGGCTTTAATTGCGGATCGTTATCAAACATCGACAGAAGATTATCGTACAGCGCTTCGACCTCACGCATGGCGCTATGGCAGACGTGCAAGGTGAGTGAACGATCGTTGGCGCTCACTTCGGGCTTATGGTCTGAATGCAGAATAACCGCATCATCTTGGTGCTCTTCAAGACTCAAGATATCGGCTTGAATGTGATGCAGTAACGAGTTTCGGTCGACGTCGACAAACGCATCTATCTCATTAGATTCAAGTTGCGAGAGCAGATACAAATTATCTCGCCCCAGCTTTCCCATCGACGCTAATAAACTGTTGCCAATATCAGTGACGTGAAGCTCATCATCAAGATTGTCGTCAATACTCCCTTTCAACAGCAAGGTTTGCTCACAATCCGATACATCTGCGACGTCATCTACCGTTTGCAAATGTTTGCGCTTATTTGCAGCCAAACGTGCAAGATATTTACGGTCTCGCACATCGCCCCAGTAAAAACGACAAGGGTTGGTAAACATCATATGGACATCAATATGCTGCCCCAGCGCCTTAAGTGCGTCTAAGTAACGAGGGGGTAGCGATGAAATACCAAACACAAACAAACGCTTTGGTAAACCCGCTAACCGGGCGTCTACTTTCGTATCACCATGACTCTGAGCGAGCGCATCAATAAAATGCTCATACAAATTCGCTCGATGATAAGGCGACTGACCTAGTGCGATCGTATGATCATATAAAGACTGCCAAAGCTTCGCCTGCCAAGGCTGCTCATCTTCCAACTCAGCGACGGTGAGCCCGGCTTCCCAAGCCGCTATCCACTCTGGTCGATACACTAAATAGCCATCATAAATATCGGCAATTTTCTCTGCTAACTGATAGCGCTTAGACGCGTCATCGTCACCTTCTAGATATTGTGCAAGAGGCGCAAAATCTTCATCGTGAAGATGGCTTGGCAACAGATGCATGATTTTCCACGTCATCGCCTCCTTGTTGAAGGCACTTCTTGACGGGACATCATCAAGCACTTGGGTAAAGCGCTCCCATATAAAGGTCGCTGGAAGAGGAAAATCGGTGTTCGCCGCTATGCCAAATTCTTGTGCCATGGCGATTTTCAGCCACTGCGACATGCCTGGACTCTGTACAAGAATTTGTTCTTTTTCAAAGGGGTTATCGAGTGGATCGATTTTAATGAGCTGTACTAATAGGGATTTAAGTACATCGATTTGATTTGAGTGATAAACGGTGAACACGTTACCGCGCCTTTAGCAAGTAATCCTCTCTCAAGATTATCACATTACCGCGCGATAACGCAGAATTACCCAGCGATAAAGCACGTAAGCTTATCGAGATACTGCATTATTTGATGACGTCAGCATTTTTACTGGGCGATAAGCAAACAGGTAGCGAATCGCCACATAGCTCACCACTGCTGTGGCAATAATTAACTCGATATTGGCAAGCATGATCACTTGATCCACCGCATTTTGTGGCACATGAACATTCGTCATCCACGCCGCCAATTTAAACAACGCCGTTGCCCCAATCACCAACGGGAACGTAAACGCGGCATAACCAGGGCTAAATGGAAGACGAAGCAGTTTAATAAACGCTAAGTAAATCACCATTGTCATCAGTACCGCAATACCAAACAACATTGCCACCAATACTGGAGAAGGATCCGCGACCACGGTTAAATATCCTGCTAGAGAAAGACTTGCTGGCGCCGCCAATATCGCTAGGGTTGGTTTTGCCGCATCCGGCACTTCCGCTGCGAAAATTAAGCGGTACACCATGCAAGGTAACATCACCGCATAAACGGCAATCCCAAAGTACAGAGCGGCATTCGCGATGGGTGCTAGCGCTGCGGTACCAGAAAACGCGACATCCGCTACCACAATACCTATTGGTGGAACAAACCAACTTGGCACCATATGATGCAGCTCAAAATCGCGACAGCGATGATAAGTAAAGCTAGCTAGGAACACGACATGCAGTACCACCGCGGCTAACCAAATACTGTCACCGAGCACAGGAAAAAACTGCCCAATTGAGTTCGATACCACCATGGTTGCCATCGCAAATGTCGGCACAACACTTCCCACGACCGGGTGAGCAAGATCCTGCCCCAATAAGTGACTATGGAACAAGAACTTATAGGCCAATATCACTAACAGCACACTCGCCACCGCTGCGCTTGACCACTGCGCAACGTGATGAAACTCTCCTGCGTTTTCCCAACACCATCCAAGGCTCGCAATCCCTAACGCCAAACCAGCCATCGGGGTTGGTGCGCTTTTCATTTTATGATGAACTCGTTTTGCTGTCGCAATCATAACAATGCCTTGTCTGCTGTATTAAGTTGCGCTAATGATAATTCTAGTTTACGTTTAGGTACATCTAATTATTTTCAACTAGCGTTCAAAAAAACAGAACATGAATACTCATATTTCACTCAAGCAGCTCAAAGTCTTTGTTGCTGTGACGCAGCACCAAACGCTAACCTCAGCTTCCGATACGCTGTTTCTTTCCAAGGCTGCCGTGAGTATGTCATTGAGCGAGTTAGAAAAACAAATTGGTCACGCTCTTTTTGATCGCGTTAACAACCGTTTAGTAATCAACCAAGAAGGACAAAAACTTCTGCCACTTGCCGACGAATTACTAAGCCGAGCCAAAGACATTGAGTCCTTATTTTCAGATGAACAAAGTTTTCGAGGTCAGCTGCGTATCGGCGCAAGTGACACTATCGGTAATCAAGTCGCGCCGTATTTACTCAGCGAATACCGTCAAAGTCACCAGCACAAGGCGCAACAACTGTTTATCTCCAACAGTGCACTTATCTGTGAAAAACTGATTGATTATGAACTTGATATTGGCTTGATCGAAGGTAAAACGCTTCATCCTGAGTTAGAAAGTACCCCTTTTAGCGAAGATGAGATGTGCATTGTCGCCAGTGTTGACCACCCATTGGCGGGCGATGAGGTGATCGATCTTTCATTACTAGAAAATAGTGAATGGATCCTCAGAGAGCCAGGATCTGGCACCCGTGAATTTTTCTTACGGGCCGTCGCCCCTCGTATTGAAGTATGGCACGAAGCATTTGAGCTCAACACAACGGAAGCCATTTTAAACTGTGTCTCTTCTGGCTTAGGACTGGCGTGCATCTCTAGACTTGCCGCTCATACCGCTATCCGTGATGGTCGTATCCGTGAAATACCGGTTTCACTCGATATGAAACGACGCTTTTGGCTACTCTTCCACAAAGAGAAATACCAAAGCCCGTTGTTGCGCTCTTTTATCTCTTTTTGCCAACAATGGCAGCGCAGCTAAATCTGCTGCCAAAACCGATAACGACACAGGATCAGTAAGTCGTGCCAATACCAGAGCGCAGCGAGTAGGAAATAGGCAATCAGCTCTCAGTTTTGCTGCGCTGACTGGACAAGCATTTTAAACCTATGTATAAACAGCCAGTATTGTCGATAAAAATTTAACTTGTTAGAGGATTAACCATGGCTGTAATCGTCAAGTACGTGGTGGAACGCAACGGAGAAGAAAAGATGACTTTTACCTCTAAAGCTGAAGCTGACGCTTATGACAAAATGTTAGATACTGCTGATGAACTATTTACACTGCTTAGTGAAAGCAAGCTCATTGAAAACGAAGAGAAGCAGGAAGAACTTTCCTTATTCTTAGCGCAACATAAAGAAGAAGTCCTTTATGCACTGGGTGCTAAGCGTAAACCAACGCCAAAGAAACCAAAAGCGGTTGAGCCTGTCGAAGCTCAAGACGACGCGGCATAATAACGCCTACCAACCAGTTTAACGTATCGTACTTTAAGCTGGTTATTTTCCCCGCTACGTATATGCTTGTTCTATCAACGCTTAATCTTGAGAGCGAGCAGACGTGAAAGATCTCATCATTCATATCATTACAGTCTTTATGGGCTTTTTTGCCATAATGAACCCGATTGCTAATACACCGATTTTTCTAGGCTTAACTGGAGATGAAGATCGAGCAACCACCAAGCTGATTGCATTTCGAGCGGTCACTATCGCCTTTGTCCTTATTTCCATTTTTGCTATATCAGGCAAACTCATTTTTGAATTATTCGGTATTACGTTATACGCCTTAAGAATTACCGGCGGCATACTTGTGTTCTTCATTGGCTTCAATATGCTTCAAGGTTCGAACACTCATAAATCAGAGAAATCAGTGCTTAATTCAGCAGCACAACAAAATGCTTCTCTCGGAATCGCCGTGTCCCCCCTTGCGATGCCGATCCTTGCGGGACCGGGAACTATCGCAACCGCTATGAACTTCGCTGCAGCCGGAGGGCTAATGCAAGTTATTGTGACTATTATTAGCTTTGCTATTTTATGTACTATCACCTATTTCTTGTTCATTTCTGGCGAACGCATGGTCAAAGCCCTAGGTCCTAGTATTCTTTCAGTGATTAGCAAAATGATGGGATTGATTCTCGCTGTTATTGGGATGCAGATGCTAATCGAAGGAATTCATCAAGCAATAACGATTCTAAGCCATTAAACGTCGTACTATCGTCCCCTCAGGATCTATTGACAGCGGAAGCCTACTACTGTTTCTTTTTGGCGAAAAGTGTCTCCATAAAGACAACCGATATCTTTTTACAGACTTTAGCCCTATTTGCTCTTTCATCTGCCGTTGCCACTCTTTAATATAAAACCAACAACTTAAGATAAAACCAACAACTTAAGATAAAACCATCAACAGAATCTAAACCTTTGCTGCACTAGCATCGGTTTATGGACAATTCAAAATGGAGAACGATAGTCATGGCAGCATTTTCACTCGCCTTCGGTACCGCCACTAAAAACCGCGATGGAAAAATCATCGAAGCCTTTTTTCCACATCCGCGACTCAATCCAAGTGATGCGACAATCGCCGCGATTGCAGAAGTGTCTGGTTACACTCAAGGCAACCAAGCTATCGAGATCAGCCCAGAGCAAAGCGCACAACTGGCGACGGCGTTTGCTAATAATGACGACGCGCAAAATGCCGTGTTCGCTGAAAAAGCATCACAGTCACAACAACCACTTGTACTTGTAGTGCTTGCAAGCGACGAAAAGCCGCAGTCTGTTGCGGAAGGCTTTTTGAAACTACAACTGATTTCAAACCGCCTAGTACAACCACACGGTACCGTACTTGATGGCATCTTTGGCCTACTGCATAACATCGCTTGGACAAACCAAGGTCCAATCGATCTTCCAGAGCTAGCAGACCGTCAAATTGAAGCACGCCTTGCGGGACAAGCCCTAACCGTCGACTGCGTTGATAAATTCCCTAAAATGGTCGATTACGTGGTACCAACCGGTATTCGTATCGCTGATACTTCACGTGTTCGCTTGGGCGCACATGTGGGTGAAGGTACCACCGTTATGCATGAAGGTTTCATCAACTTCAATGCAGGTACGACAGGTGTGAGCATGGTTGAAGGTCGTATTTCTGCAGGTGTTGTGGTTGGAAACGGTTCTGATATTGGTGGTGGCGCTTCTATTATGGGCACACTATCTGGCGGCGGTACGGTGGTGGTCTCTATCGGCGAAAACTCACTGCTAGGCGCAAACGCAGGTCTTGGTTTCCCACTAGGCGATCGCTGTACGGTTGAGTCTGGTCTGTATGTCACAGCGGGTTCTAAGGTTCGTATGCTGGATTCTACAGGTCAAGAAGTTGAAATCGCCAAAGCGCGTGACCTAGCAGGTAAGTCTGACTTACTGTTCCGTCGCAACTCAGTGACAGGTCAAATTGAGTGCCTCACTAATAAAAGTGCGGTAGAGCTTAACAGTGAATTGCACAGCAATAACTAATACTTTTCGGGTCACGCCCCCAATTGCCTCCAACTCTGAACGAGTGAATACCTAGCACATTGCGGGATGCGCATAAAAAAAACCGAGTGATTATTCACTCGGTTTTTTCTATCTAAAGCGGTTTAAAAGCATTCGTTTAGTTCATTCGCTTTTCTAAATGTCGGCCTAACACGTCCATTCTCCACCCCTGCATGACATCAGGCAGCTGCGCTGGATCGCGGTCTTTGTTCCATATCCACGATAAGAACTGATTCAACTGCTTTTTCGATGCTAAAAACTCAGTTGCAAGCCCTGTTTGCTGAGAGGCCACTTTTACTTCATCTTTTAACAGTTTAAAGATCTGCTTATAGCCAGGATAATCCATCAAACGCTCAATTTTATCAGGGTACTCGTCCGCTGATAACTGCTTGGCTGATTTCACGATAGAGGCAATTTTGTCGGCATGTCGACGGATAGAGCGAGGATCTAGTCCTTCTTCTTCCATTGCTTTCGGTTGAGTCAATCCAAAGCGCGCGATGGTCCAAAGATCTTGCTCTTTGACCACAAAATTAAGTGCTAAGTCACGACGAATCGCTTCTTTAAGTCGCCATGTTGCGAGTGGCTTAAGCGCGGCTAACTGCTTAGGGCTAAGCTGCCATGCGCCTTTAATATCCAAATAGGCTCGCTCTGCATTAGGGGTTTTACCACGCTTTTGTGTCATCAATTCAGACTCTTGCAGCGCGGCGTTCCACCAGCCTTTCTGTTCCACTTTTTCGCTTAGCTGTTGATACAAAGGCCATAAATAGAAAACATCCGCAGCAGCGTAATCAAGTTGCTTTTGAGTCAGTGGTCGAGCAACCCAATCGGCTCTAGATTCACTCTTATCCAGCTGGACATCAATATACTCATCCACTAACGCGGCAAAGCCTGTTGATAACCCATAGCCGAGGAAGGCCGCCATAATTTGCGTATCTACCATTGGAAATGGCATACAACCAAAGCTATTGGCAAACACTTCTAAATCTTCACCACACGCATGCAACACCTTAAGAACAGAGGCATCTTGCAATAAAGCAATAAAAGGGGAGAAGTCGCTTATCGTCAGAGGATCAATCAGGGAAAGCTGATGACCATCATAAAGCTGAATTAAACCCAGTTTTGGGTAGTAAGTTCGGATACGAACAAACTCCGTATCCAACATCACCACATCGGATTCACGAGCTTTTGTGCATACCGATTCTAACTCGGCAAATTCTGTAATTATCTGATATTCCACGACGACTCTCTTAAAAAAAACAATGCCAGCATTGAGAGCTGGCATTTTAACATCGATAGTAACAAAAGGTTAACGCTAAACCGTTTTTTCTGCTGTTTGTGTCAGTTTCGCGTCGTTCTCTTCGCGGAGTACTCGGCGTAAAATCTTACCGACATTGGTCTTGGGTAAGTCATCTCTAAATTCGACACGTTTTGGCACTTTATAGCCAGTTAAGTGGGTACGGCAGTGCGCAATGACGTCTTCTTTGGTTAAACTGTTATCGCTTTTCACAATATACACTTTCACCAGCTCACCCGAGGCTTCATTCGCCTCACCGATAGCCGCCACTTCGAGTACCTTATCGTGCAAAGCAATGACATCTTCAATTTCATTAGGATACACGTTGAAGCCCGATACCAAAATCATGTCTTTTTTACGATCGACAATATGCAAGAAGCCATCCTCGTCAAATTTGACGATATCACCCGTTGATAACCACCCTTCTTGATTGATCACTTCTTTAGTCGCTTCCACTCGCTGCCAATAGCCTTGCATTACTTGCGGACCACGAACTTGCAGTTCTCCCGTCGAGTCATCGGATACTGGTTGACCCTCTTCATCAACAATGCGCACTTCTGTGCCCGGAACGGGTAAGCCAATCGAGCCGTTATACTCTTCTAAATCGTAAGGGTAAGCGGCAACTAACGGCGAACACTCCGTCAGACCATACCCTTCGAGCAGCAAACAGCCTGTAGTCTTTTTCCATTGTTCGGCAACGGCGCGTTGCACCGCCATGCCGCCGCCCACAGACAGACGTAGCCCTCTAAAGTCTAGCTCATGAAAGTCTTCATTATGAATAAGCGCGTTAAAGAGGGTATTGACGCCAGTGATCGCCGTAAATGGGTACTTTTGCAGCTCTTTGATGAACCCAGGAATATCACGAGGATTGGTAATGAGTAGGTTTTGTCCACCCATTTCAACAAACAGCAAGCAGTTTACCGTCAAAGCAAAAACGTGATACAGCGGCAGCGCTGTTACTACCAACTCACGCCCCTCTTGCAACACAGGGCCATACATGCCTTTCGCCTGCAGTACGTTTGCTATCATATTGCGATGCGTGAGAATTGCGCCTTTCGCCACACCCGTCGTACCGCCGGTGTATTGCAAAAATGCGATGTCATCACCCGACATAAACGGTTTCACGTATTGCTGGCGACGTCCTTTATGCAAGGCTTGTCGAAATGAAATCGCCCCCGGAAGATTGTATTTTGGCACCATGCCTTTTACGTACTTCACGACGAAATCAACCACTGTGCCTTTCGCTCGTGGCAGCATTTGTCCAAGGCTAGTTAAGACAACATGTTTGATTGGCGTTTTATCAACAACCTGCTCTAACGTATTGGCAAAGTTAGACACGATCACTATCGCTTTGGCGTTTGCATCGTTGAGCTGGTGTTCTAACTCTCGCGGCGTATAAAGTGGATTCACATTAACCGCGATGAGGCCAGCTCTCAAAATACCAAACAACGCTACAGGGTATTGCAGCAAGTTAGGCATCATAATGGCAACGCGGTCACCTTTTTTTAGCTTTAGCTCGTTTTGCAAATAGGCAGAAAACGCACGGCTGCGCTCTTCCAACTTACGAAATGTCATGACAGAACCCATATTGACAAAAGCGGGCTGATCGGCAAATTTATGCACCGACTGTTCGAACATCTCAACTAAAGAAGGATACTGATCCGGATTGATATTCTCTGGCACGTCATTTGGGTATCGAGAAAGCCAAGGTTTATCCACAATTACACTCCTAGCGTATTAAGTCTTGCGTTTAATCTTCAAAATGTGAGCCTTTAAAAACTTAGCTATTTAACAACTTGTTAAATCCACTCACAACCTGAGAATCCGTTACTCATTGGTATTGCTTACTATTACAGCACAGGCAGCCCTTTCACGCACGAAACACTCAAACACTTGTTTAATTTTTGTTAACTAGTTCAGAAATTAGTTCAAATACTCTATCTGGCGATTCTAAATGGCAATGATGATCACCGTCTACCCACGCGACTTGCGCGTTGTGAAGTTTCTCTAAGACGAGTTTGTCTTGAAGAAAGCCGTATCCAGAGCGACCTAATATAACCATATGAGGAATGGAAATGGCGGACATCACCGCTTCAGCGTGAGGTCGCGACATACGATACACCGACTCACATTTGAGCTTGCTATCATGGCGCCAATACCACTGCCCATCAACGCTTTGAAGGTCTCTCTCCACAATAGGGCGAACCGACCTAGCATCTAATTTTGTGGCTCGCATGCGCATGGTGATTGCGTCATCAAAGGACGGCAATGCTCGCCGTTTTTTGTTTCTCCAACGCTCACGACTTTCGATGCCTTTTCTCAACCGACTGACCGCTTGAATAGGGTCTTCTGCCATTGGGAAATGCGCTTCAATTTGAACTAATCCTGCGACATTTTCAGGAAAGGCGGCACTATAGCAACTTGCAATCAATGCACCAAGCGAATGTCCAACCAAGAATGCATTGACCGCTTGAAGATTAACCAAAACCTGGTGTAAATCGTCAATATAGTCATAAAAGCTATAAAAATGGTCACTATTTTTATGAGTTGAATGCCCATGACCTGGTAGATCCAAAACCAAAACACGCCAACTCAATCGCTGCTGTTCAATGATAGTCAGCAATTTATGAAAGCTCGCAGCATTGTCCATCCAGCCATGAACAAAAACGACCGTCTTAACGGTCGTTTCCTCTGTTTGGAACCCAGCGCCTTGATACTCCAAGTAAGCGATGTTTCTATCGTTAACTTGCAGTAAACACTCTTTAAAAGCTCGCAAAATTACTTCACCTCTTTAATCACGCGACCTTGCGTTGGCCCGTAATAAAAGTCGTCGCAGTAATAGCCCCAACAAGAATGAAAAGCGCTCGCCTGACGGTTGATAATTAGACGCTCTTCCACTCGCCATAAATACTGTCCGTATGCCTTTATCACTGGAAAGTCGGCTTCAAATTCGCCAACTTTTCCCCGTTCATCGCCCGCTTTACTTCCGCCGACAGTGATCAGTCGACCTCTTGTGTACGTTACCGGGTCAATAAACCCGTCCACGTACGCGATAAAGCGGCCATTAGGCTCTTGGTCTATATCCGGCTTGCCATATTTATCGATAGGAAGGTTAACAATTTCAATTCGGGTCTGAGTCGCAAGGTTCGTAACGGTGTCTATGACCCCACCAAGACGAACTTCACTGCCATCTTGCGCATCTACAACCGGTTGATATTGCGCAATAACATTTTCGTTCGTTGTGGCCAGTGAGTCCGGTAAGCTACCACAAGCGGTGAGCATGAAAGACAGGCACAATGCCCCCCATAATTTCAAAGATTTATTCATTCTTGTTCCACACATTAATCATTCTCATTATCACACGTACATATCGACACCAAACAGCTGTTCAAGTTCCTCGCGTTTAGCACGGTTCATCACATTCATATACGCTTCCAGCGCTTGTTTAGACCTTCCTTCAGGTAAATCATAGTGAACGTGAGTACGGTGCACGTCTGCATCAGAAATAGTGTTTACTGAATGAGCCACTGCCTGAGCAACTTTCGTGACTTGTGTAGACTGACCAATCTGAGGGGTGGGTTGAGACGTGGGGGTATTCGATACCGATTGCTTACGCTTTGCTTTATTCGTCCGCTGCTGAGAGTGGACGGTAGGTAAACCTTGAATCGAAACCATATGCCTCACCTAATGCGTGGTTGTATTAAATGCCTTACTGCAATGACCGCGACGTTAACGTGTACGTGGTGTTATACGATCTTATATAGACACAGCTTTGTGTTGATAAAGGGGCGATGATCCTACCCCTTCAACTTATCCTACGAGCTCAGCATCTTAAAATACCAAGCTAAAAGTAGCTGGGTAATTTATTCTCTTCCCGGCAGCTTTTTCCAAGTCACATTATCTCGCAGATAAACAGGACTCGCCTCTTCCGCAGCAACGACATTGCCTTTTGCTAACTCATATTGCGCTAAGAAAGCAATATCTTCCGCTTCTGGATAGAGTACACCGGATGATTGAGTATCAATCGCAAGCGACGACAATGATTCAGCATACGCATCCCAACCGGTTCCTGCCGTTGCCCATGTTATGTTATCTTGAGGTGTATTCGCCACTACCGTGTCCGGTGCAACTACTTGTTCTGGTTCAACTTCCGTCCAATCGCCGTTTTCAAGACGCTCGAAACGTCCCCAATAGACTTCGCTCATACGGGCATCAATCGCGGTCGCAACGTGGGTGGTTTCATTTTTACGGTAAGCGCCTTGCGCCATGGCTTTTAACGTCGAAATACCAATCATCGGTAAATCAGCACCGAAGCCAAGCCCCTGAGCCACACCAATACAGATGCGCACGCCAGTAAAGCTGCCTGGACCTCGTGCAAACGCTAATGCATCAAGATCTTGTAAAGTCAGTCCCGCTTCATTTAGCAGTTCATCGACCATAGGTAAAACTTTCTTAGTATGGTCACGCGGTGCAAGTTCACTGCGAACGTAAGTTTTATCTCCCACTAAAAGTGCGACAGAGCAGTTTTCAGTGGCAGTATCAATTGCTAGAATTTTGTTAGTCATCTATTTCTCAATGCGTTCTTTTTTTGGTGCACTTTGCTGGGATTGTAGCAAAAATGTCTCTATTTTTCCGAGGTCTCGAGTCCGCGGTATAGGCGGCAAGCTGGCGAGAAAAGTCGCGCCATAGTCACGCGTCACCAAACGGTTATCGCAAATGATCAAAGCACCACAGTCCTTTTGATCGCGAATCAATCGACCAACACCTTGCTTCAACGTAATAACCGCATCCGGTAATTGCACATGATTAAAAGGGTCACCCCCTTGCAACTTACAGTCTTCAATTCGCGCTTTAAGCAGCGGATCATCAGGTGCGGTAAACGGTAATTTATCGATAATAACACAGCTAAGCGCGTCACCTCTAACATCTATTCCTTCCCAAAACGCCCCTGTCGCCACAAGCAAAGCATTGCCTAGCTCCATAAACTCAGCCAAGGTTTTTTGCTTGCTGGTTTCACCTTGCAGCAAGACTGGCAAGGTGAGCGTTTCGCGAAAGCGCTCACCTAACTCTCTCATCATGCTGTGCGAAGTGCATAGAAAAAAACAGCGACCTTGGTTTTTTTCGATAACGGGCGCCAGCATGGCGACCAACTTTTCAGCGAGCCCTTTACTGTTGGGTTCAGGCAAATAACGAGGCACACACAATCTTGCCTGCGTTGAATAATCAAAAGGACTAGGTAGTGAAAATTGCTGTGTCGGGGTCAGACCTAAGCGTGAAGTAAAGTGCTGAAAATCTTCAGAGACCGCAAGCGTTGCTGAAGTGAAAATCCACGCCCCGCCTTTTGCTTCAATCTGCTCATGGAATTTATCCGCGACACTAAGTGGGGTAATGTGCAAACTAAACTGCCTTGGCGTCGTGTCGTACCAATAGGAGTAACCCGTAATGGACACATCGCATACGCGTTCGATACGCCCTTTAATTAAATTGGCGCGCTCAAAAGCGGTATCCAACAACTGGCTGCGCCCTAATGCCAATTTCAGCACATCAATGCAAAGCACGACAGAGTCACGCAGCCTTTCGACCTCTCGCAAAATAGACGGTGATTGAATCGCATCACGCCAGTTTCCTCGAAACCCCGTATCCCCAAGCACAATACGTAAATCCATCGCGGCTTGCGACAGTCTATCGCCCGCTTTTTGTAACTGCTTCATATCACGCGCTTCAGTGCGATAACCAATCTCTATGTCTTTAGCAAGATCTTGAATTTGGCGGCTTGATAAAGACTGACCAAAATACTGGCTGGCAATGTCTGGAATTTGGTGTGCTTCATCAAAGACAAACACTTCAGCCTCTGGAATCAATTCCCCAAAGCCCGTTTCTTTAATGGCAAGATCAGCGAGGAAAAGGTGATGATTTACCACGACAACGTCAGAGTCTAAGGCGCGTTTTCTTGCTTTTAGAACAAAACAATCTTGATAGCTAGGGCAGTCCTTACCTAAACAATTATCATTGGTAGAAGTGATAGTGGGAATCACGAGACTGTCTTCGGCAATGGCATCGCATTCACCCAAGTCACCTGATTTGGTTTCTGATGCCCAACCACGCAC
Organism: Vibrio qingdaonensis; assembly: GCF_026191675.1. Taxonomy (GTDB): domain Bacteria; phylum Pseudomonadota; class Gammaproteobacteria; order Enterobacterales; family Vibrionaceae; genus Vibrio; species Vibrio qingdaonensis. The sequence continues at coordinate 87,330 of NZ_JAKRRY010000020.1, forward strand.
TTTGACTAACTGCGATAGCAATTCGGTATGAGTTTCTGTGGTATGGCTCTCTACCATCTGACGACTCAAGCGATCTAAGCACAAATAGTTAGAGCGCCCTTTTAGCAGTGACACTTTGCCATGAAAGCCAAGTGCATCCACCATCAAGGGGAGATCGCGGTGAAACAATTGCTCTTGCAGGTTTTTAGACCCAGTACTGATAATGGTTTTTTTACCACTCAGTAATGCCGGAACAAGATAGGCGAAGGTTTTACCGGTACCCGTGCCCGCTTCTACAACCAACTGCGCTTCTTGCTGAATCGCGTTTTCTACCGCGTTAGCCATATCCAGTTGCGGCTGACGAGGTTGAAAACCGGGGATAACTTGTCCTAAAGCTCCGCCTGACGCGAAAGCCTTATTGATTGCTTTAGATACCATGACACCGAGTCAATTAGCTAAGAATGGCGTTAGTATACCTGAACAAGGTGTCATGCTTGTAGTACGTAAGGAGATGTGGAGCGTAAACTGCCTCCCCAAATGGCATAACCTCCCAATGTGTAACAGGGTTTGAAGCTAATGACGATTAAGGTAGCGAGACAACCACGTTGGGGGGCTGTGCTCTTCTTCCGATGATTTCAAGTGTTCTACGGCGTGCTGTGGGGAAACCTTTTCTTCCCATAATAAGTCCAGGCGCTGACTATCAACGTGTTTATCACCTATCAGTTTTGATACTCGTTGATCGTAAAGTTTTCGTGCTAATAGTTCTCTATCCATAGCATTTCCTTCTAAACAAAACAAAGGCCGTAATAAAATCGAAAAAAGTTCACAGCCTTTCGACACGATTTGGAAGATACCTTTCGATTTTGTTGAAACCTTAGCCAGAATAGATTAAAACTGGTGGATAGATTGCGTGTTACGTCAATAAACGCACCAAACTAAAACCCTCTTGATCGTAAATTACGATTCACTTCAATAGATTGTATTTTCAACGTTATTGAGATCGATGCTACTTCAATTGGTACCAAATTTTTACTATTTCACGGAAGCCGTAAATCATGGAAAAGAAAACCCTGCTGACGCATTGTAATGATGCGCCGGGACTCATCTCAAAAATCACCAATATCTGTTACAAACACCAACTGAACATCATTCATAACAATGAGTTTGTAGACAATACCAGTGGTCATTTTTTTATGCGTACCGAACTGGAAGGCTATTTTAATAATCAGACCTTACTGGCCGACTTAGACCAAGCACTGCCAGCGGGCACTAAGCGTTCATTGGTAGATTCATCTCGTAAGAAAGTGGTCATTTTGGTCACCAAAGAAGCGCACTGCCTTGGTGATATTTTGATGAAAAATTTTGATGGTAGCTTGAATGTTGATATCGCCGCTGTCGTGGGAAATTACGATACACTTCAAGGCCTCACTGAGAAATTTGATATCCCTTATCACTGCGTATCCCATGAAGGATTAAGCCGTGAAGATCACGAAGCCAAAATGTTAACTGTCATTGACCAATATGATGCTGACTACCTAGTACTCGCCAAATACATGCGCGTACTCACGCCTGCATTTGTGGAAAAATACCATCACAAAATCATCAATATTCACCACAGTTTCCTTCCCGCTTTTATTGGCGCAAAACCGTATCAGCAAGCCTATGACCGCGGTGTAAAGATCATCGGTGCGACCGCGCACTTTGTTACCAATGACCTGGATGAAGGTCCAATCATTAAGCAAGACGTCATCCCTGTGGATCACAATTTCAGCGCGGCCGACATGGCTCAGGCAGGTCGCGACGTTGAAAAAAACGTGCTATCCAAAGCACTCAATAAAGTCATCAATGACCATGTGTTTGTTTATGGCAATAAAACCGTGATTCTCTAACTCGCTAAGGAGCCTGACTGACCATTTAAGGCGAAGTCGGGCTCCTTTTCTCTATGACCTTGCTCGGTAAGCGTTACCTTGCCAAGCTACGTATTGCCAAGTTTGAAACATCTATCCGCTTATTTAGAATAGCGATCACCTTGCTCGTAATTCACCTGATACCCTAAGTCATCCAACAGCCCCATCGTTACGGGCCCGATTTTATCGCCATTGGCCATAAGTTCTTGTGTCATCGCAGGTACTGGGCGACCATTCTTATCATAGCGCTTCTCATCATCCCCCCACTGCGGATCATACAAGTGTCCGCCATCGTCACTCATGGGCAATACTCGATAATCCACATCAAACGTTTGGTTGTACATCTTGACCGCTTGACTGTCCTTTACCTTAAAGACGTTCCCTAACTGACCGTCAGTTCGAGTGTAATCTTCGCTGTAAGCCCCGATCCCAAGTACATGCCCTATTTCATGCAGTAAGTTAGCGCGAAATTCAACGGCGTCAAATTGAGGGACGTAAGTATGACTGCCAATAAAAATGGACCCTTTCGTGGGGATAAGTCGCCAATTCACATCAATTTCTTCTTCTGGCCCAGCCATCCCATTGGCATCCTCTAGCGGTACCACATAGACATCAATATCGATTCGGTGCTGGTCAATCCCCTCCACCGCAGTCAGTACCTCTAACCAACGCAACCCTGCACGTTGATATGCCTCCATATAATGATCCGACCATTCTGCGCGGTTGCGGTTTGGGAGTTCTATCTTGTTACAGAACTGAAAAGCAAGCGTGAGGTGGTCATTGGAGACCGTTTTCTGGGCGGTTGGATTACAGTTAGGGTTATCTATATCGAAGGGCGCTGCTAACGCAAGAAAAGCAACACAACCCAATACCATCGCAGTAATCAACTTCATCATGCACCTTTATTTTCTTTGATAAGTGGTGTTTTGATAAGTTTAGCTGCTTTCACCTCTACGATGCGTATTGGTTTGTCTAATTGATGCTCTTCTTTGCTGTGTTTTACTTACAACGTAAGCCATGAATAGCCTACGTTGCATTAATATCACTGCTCCGAGGCGACGATATTTTTCAAACTATGAGGATGCAACTTAATACACACGCCATTAAGCTTAAACGCCACTGTTGGGTTGGCGAGTCGCTCACCTTCTCCGTGGGGACTAGAGAGTTTCATGTCAATACCACTCTCATCTAAGCAGGCTAACTTAGCCGATAAATCTGGGAATCGCGTACAAAGATCGGCAAGAAAGTCATCCGCCGTGATTGCTTGTGATGGCACGACAAATTCGATGTGCTCCCAGTGCTCAATAGGGTGAGACTTGTTCGGCGCAGGATATGGTAACTCTAAACACTCTATTTCACCGACTTTTGTCACGATTGGTTGCTTAAACTGCATGACAATGATCGGTCTACCATTAATGATTGCCTCTGAGATAACCTGACCGTATTCAAGCCATTCTTGATGGGCAGCTTTGGCCACATCAGCACCGTTAATTCTCAAGGCAATATGATCCGCTTGATAACGAGAAAGATCCAAAGATAATTGCTTGCATAAATTGAGGGTTTTATCCATAAATCCATCGATTTCATTCAGCATCTGAGACGGCATTAAGCCTTTTTGCATCAGGGTTTGTCGCACTATATGATCACTCTTTTTGTACTTTCGAGGCTAAATACTACCAGTAATCCCGAAGATTAAGAAAAAATCCAATACTTGCCCCTAGGTGAAGGGCGCTAAAGTTGCTATTATGTGCGCCAAATTACTAGATGAAAACCAATTCCAAGAATTGAAGGAAATGCGTGTGAATATCCAAGCACTGATCAACGACAAAGTATCTCAGGCTCTTGAAGCCGCTGGCGCACCAGCAGGCAGCCCTGCAGCCGTTCGCCAATCTGCGAAAGCACAGTTTGGTGACTACCAAGCCAATGGTGTCATGGGCGTTGCTAAGAAGTTGGGCAGTAATCCACGAGAATTCGCTCAAAAAGTCCTAGACGTTTTAGACCTAGAAGGTATTGCAAGCAAAACTGAAATTGCAGGCCCTGGTTTTATCAATATTTTCCTTAGCGAAGCGTTCTTAGCTAAACAAGCAGAAGCAGCACTTGCTGACGCACGATTGGGCGTAGCTTCTCAAGAACAGCAAACCATCGTTGCTGACTACTCTGCGCCAAACGTAGCAAAAGAAATGCACGTCGGCCACTTGCGCTCAACCATCATTGGTGACGCCGTTGTACGTACTCTTGAGTTCCTAGGTCACAAAGTAATCCGTGCAAACCACATTGGCGACTGGGGCACACAATTTGGCATGCTTATCGCTAACCTTGAACGTGTGCAAAAAGAATCAGGCGAAGTTTCTATGGAACTGTCTGATCTTGAAGCCTTCTATCGCGAATCTAAAAAACTCTACGATGAAGACGAAGCGTTTGCTGCTCGTGCTCGTGGCTACGTTGTTAAACTTCAAGGCGGCGATGAGTACTGCGCTCAAATGTGGAAAAAACTTGTCGATGTGACGATGGTTCAAAACCAGCACAACTACGATCGCCTTAACGTATCACTCACTCGTAATGATGTAATGGGTGAGAGTATGTACAACGACATGCTGCCTGCAATTGTAAAAGACCTGCAAGCTCAAGGCCTTGCCGTTGAAGATGATGGTGCTCAAGTTGTATTCCTAGATGAGTACAAAAACAAAGACGGTGAAGCGATGGGTGTCATCATCCAAAAACGTGATGGTGGCTTCCTATACACCACAACCGATATTGCTTGTGCCAAATACCGTTACGAGCAATTGAATGCCGATCGTGTACTTTATTTCATCGACTCTCGTCAGCATCAACATCTACAACAAGCATGGACTATCGTTCGTAAAGCGGGCTATGTTCCAGAAAGCACCACCCTTGAACACCATGCATTTGGCATGATGCTAGGTAAAGACGGTCGCCCTTTCAAAACTCGTGCTGGCGGTACGGTTCGTTTGGCTGACTTGCTTGATGAAGCCATTGAACGTGCTGGCGCATTGATTGAGTCTAAAAACCCAGATCTTGAATCAACTGAAAAAGCGAACATTGCGAATACAGTGGCAATGGCAGCCGTTAAGTACGCTGACCTTTCTAAGCACCGTACTACCGACTACGTATTTGATTGGGACAACATGTTGGCATTTGAAGGCAACACGGCTCCTTACATGCAGTACGCTTATACACGTGTAGCATCCGTATTTGCTAAAGCAGGTGTTTCAATGGATGACCTGCAAGGCCAAGTCATCATTACTGATGAGAAAGAGAAAGCGCTGGTTGCTAAACTTATGCAGTTTGAAGAAGCGGTTCAATTGGTCGCTAAAGAAGGTCAGCCTCACATCATGTGTAGCTACCTGTTTGAATTGGCTGGTCAATTCTCTAGCTTCTATGAAGCTTGCCCTATCTTAGGCGCATCTGATGAAGCGACTAAACAGAGTCGTTTGAAACTAGCAGCGCTAACAGCAAGAACCATCAAACAGGGCTTAGACCTGCTTGGTATTGAAACATTAGAAAGAATGTAATGTTCACGTCTAAGTGAAATGAGAAGGCGACTTGCGAAAGCAATTCGCCTTTTTTTGAACTCAATTTTGGGAGACCTTCTATGTCGTTTTCACTGCACCCCCAATTAGCGCTCGACACCACTTACCTCGGCGACTTTCCTCTTTGTGTGGCATTACTTCACAAAGATGATTCAGTGCCATGGGTTATCCTTGTTCCCAAGCAAGCTAACCTTCGCGAGCTTCATCACTTACCCATGGAGCAGCAGCATCAATTTCTCGCTGAATCTCAATGCGTGAACCTCGCATTAGAGTCACTGTTTACACCTGATAAGCTCAACTTAGGTGCGCTCGGCAACATGGTGCCACAACTTCATATCCATCATATAGCGCGTTTTAGCAATGATATTGCCTGGCCAGGACCGCTGTGGGGGAACACCAAAGGCGAATACCGTACCGATACAAAACAAAGTGAACTTGCGAATACTCTACGTATGGAGCTGGCGAAGTCGGCTGAATTCCATTACTAATAGACCGTCGTTACTGGCAAGTCGGTCGCTCGACCAGTAAGTGGATCCTATAACCACAAAAAAGGCCCCGCGGGGCCTTTTTTACATCGTCACTTGAATGGATAGACTATTCGGTTGATTCACGTGATACCTCACTCGAATCAACTGTCCTGCCTTATCACAATCTTCCGTCCTTGAAAGCTTCCCTTTGCGTATCCAAACTGCAAGCATGGCCTCAATACCATCTTCGCTTAGTGCAAACTCCGCGGCAAGCGCTTGACGAGTCACACCAGGATGACACTCTATATGCGCTTTCAAGTCAGCTAAGATCATGCCACTTGCACCTCTAATGCTTGGTGCTTTTTACCTTCAGACTTCAACAATTTGAAGACTAAAAGACCAAATAGCAATATACCCACTATCCATGCCGAACTTGTCGCTGGATGCGCGCTAAAGTGAGTCACTTGGTAATAAAGCGTTGCACCGCCGTAAGCAAGCCCCATCGTCCATACTGCAATGAATCGAGCATATTTCTGACCAAATTCACGAACATAAGCCCCCATCGCCGCGACACATGGCGTATAAAGTAAGATGAAGATAAGGTAAGCAAATGCTGCATTTGCGGTAACAAAGTACCCTTTCAAATTGCCAAAAATAGACGTGTCCACTTCCTGCTCTTCCGCTACGGCCGTCGCATCGGATAAATCACCAACATCAACACCCAATGGATCAGAGTAACTTAAGCCAGATAGGTTATCAGGAATAGACGCAACTGCCTCTTGCAAGCTCGCCATCAAGTTGAACTCTTCACCCTCATCATCACCAGACGTATATAAGCTATTAAGCGTGCCTACTACGGCTTCTTTAGCAAAAATACCGGTAATAATACCGACCGTTGCAGGCCAGTTATCTTGCTGAACGCCCATCGGAGCAAAAACTGGAGTCACAACCTGTGCCGCTTTTGATAATACCGAGTTCTCACTGTCTTCGTTACCAAATGAGCCGTCCATACCAACCGAGTTAAAGAAGCTAAGAATCGTCACGACAACGACAATCGTCTTACCAGCACCCAACACAAAACGTTTCAGCTTCTGCCACGTTTTAATCATTACGTTTTGAATTGTAGGCAATTCATAGTCTGGCATTTCCATCACTAGACTATCACTAGAACCTGGATAGATAGTGTGCTTCAGTACCAACCCGGTAAAGACAGCGGCAACAATACCTAATAGGTAAAGGGCAAAAACAATATTTTGGCCACTTTCTGGGAAGAAAGCCGCGGCAAAAAGGGCATAAACGGGCAGTCTTGCACCACAAGACATGAAAGGTGCCATTGATGCGGCAAGCTTACGCTCTCTTTCTTGGTCCAACGTTCGCGTCGCCATGATAGAAGGTACGTTACAACCAAACCCAAGGACGAGAGGAACAAATGCCTTACCTGGAAGCCCTATTTTTTGCATAACTTTATCGAGTACAAACGCTGCGCGAGCCATGTAACCAGAACTTTCTAATACTGCAAGAAATAAATACAGCGCGGCAATAACGGGAACAAACGTTGCGACCGTTTGAATACCACCACCGACACCGTCAGCAATCAACGTGACTAACCAAACCGGCAAATGATCATCAAGCAAGTAGTGACCACCATCAACAAGCAATGCGCCGACACTAATATCAAAGAAATCAATGAAAGCACTGCCAATATTAATTGAGAACATAAACATTAAGTACATCACAACAAAGAAGAAAGGAATGCCTACCCACTTGTTCAAAATGACTTCATCCACTTTTTCAGTAAAGCTACGACTCAATTTACCTTCGCTACGACGAAGTTTTTTACACTGATCATGCAAAAAGGTGTACTTCACATCCGCCACTTGTAAATCAATGTCGATACCGGTTTGGGCTCGAGCAAGCTCAACCGTCGACTTTTGTTCACTCGTTAATGCATTCAGCACCATAACGTCATTTTCAAGCGAACGAATGGCCAGCGCCCTTGGATCTACGGATTCGTCTGCAAACATGGGCGTTAGCTTTGCAATGGCATGTTCCATTTCGTTGCCATAATTAAGCATTAACTTATCAAGCGTTAAACCTTGCACCACAATTTTGTGCAGTTGCTCTTTCAGGGTTCGTACTTGGTCTTTATCGGTCGCCGACAGGGTGACAACAGGACAACCGAGCGTTTTTTCTAAGGCTTTTATGTCTAATTTAACTCTTTCACGCTTCAATGCGTCCATTTTGTTAAGTACAACAATCATTGGACGTCCAAGTTCACGCAGTTGCAGCGTCATATACAAACTGCGCTCAAGACTGGTCGCATCAACTACGTTAATAATGAGATCCGCCGGGTGCGTTAAAACGGCGCGTGAAGCAATAGACTCATCAATACTGTTACCATCATTACCGCTATCTAGTGCGTAGATACCCGGAAGGTCCGTTAATTGAAAGTCGTCGCCAGCGTGACGATATTGACCGGTTTTCTTTTCGACTGTGACACCAGCCCAGTTGCCAACTTGCTGCTTAGCTCCGGTTAACCCGTTAAATAGGGTTGTTTTCCCGCTGTTAGGGTTACCAACAGTTAAGATGGTGTAGTTCATTTCGCAGACTCCACTTCAATCGATTGCGCAATGGCATTGCGAATCGCAAGTGAGACGCCTCTAACTTCAACCTGAAGTGGATCGCCCATTGGCGCACGACGAATCACTTTAATCTCTGTATTAGGTAAAATTCCCATTACCATTAATTTTTTACGGACGTCAGTTGAGAGCCCAGATAAAGCAGTAATAACACCACTACTTCCTACTTGTAATTCAGCCAGCTTCATTTAATTCACCCAAATTATGATTGGTAATGAGAAATATTAACATTAGCACTAATTTTAATGGTGCAACCTTAGGTTTCGCTTTGCGTTAGATCAACTTTGCGCTATTTGTAAGCGAACGTAACGTCAAAAAAAACACGTCAATTTCGTCAAATCACTTCAAAAAAAGCGACGGTGATCGAATATACAACAAGATAAAAACATCAAAATAAACAAAAAACACACTTAAAATCAATAACATAACCTATTAAAAACAAAGATGTCGCTATAGTAATGGTAGGTTGCCGTTTTTTTTATAAGTAAATTAAGTAGGAATCGCTATAGTAATTTCCAACAGAGCAAAGCGCTCCTGTAAATTAAATTCCAGAGGTGATGTGGTAACCCACATCACTCCGGCAGCAAGCGAAGGTGTCATTGGCACCCGCGGTATGGTCCCCCGGCTATGCCGCGATTTTTTTTGCGCCGCGTTTAGCCTCTCGACCTTATTCTGATAGATACGAGCCAGCCCCCCTTCTCATTGACATACCGATAAGCGTGACTCAGCCCTTACAATCTCAACCTCTCACTGTGTATATTTGTCAATCAAACTGAAATTAATCATAATGGAACGCAAGTATTTCAGGGAATTAGATACGATGATAGGACTAAATGGTGATGTAGGAGAAAGCTATGGTAGCTGGTCTTTAGGTAAAGATGAGCAGCTCATACCTCTATTAGATAAAGCAAATATCGCCTGCGGCTTCCACGCCTCCGATCCTGAAACCATGTCCCACACCGTACAATTATGTCAACACCATCATGTATCGATTGGTGCCCATCCTGGCTACGACGATAAAGTCGGCTTTGGGCGACGAAGCATCACCATGTCCAGCGATGCCATCACCACATCAATTTTATACCAAGTCGGGGCGTTAGAAGGGATTTGCCAACTTCATGGCAGCCGTGTTGACTATATCAAGCCTCATGGTGCAATGTACCACGACATGATGCACTCAGCGTCGACCATGCAGGCTATCTTTACCGCTGCCAAAGCGCTCAACCTGCCGGTCATGCTATTCGCCAACAGCCACGCAGAGAAAACCCGACAGCTTGCCAAGCACATAGGCGTCTCGGTACTATTTGAAGCCTTTGCTGACCGCTTATATTTAGATAATGGTGAATTAGCACCTCGAAGCCAAGCTAACGCGGTATTCCACTCTAGCGAACAAATTTTGCAACAAGCCAGCCATCTATTACAAACGCAAACACTCATTACGGCATCTGGAAATAAACGACGCGTCATCGCCGATACACTTTGCGTTCATGGTGACAATGAAGCCTCCATCGAAGTCGCGACCGCTATTCGAGCAATAATCCACCGTGCAGGGCAAAACAATGGAGAATAAGCTAGAGATCTATTCAGTATCGGAATCTAGTCTTATTGTGTATTTTGGCAAAGCCATCGACGTTAACCTCCCCCGCGATATCTCAAGTTATGCCCAGCAAGTCACCCATGCTTTTCCGACGGCAATACTCAACTGCACGCCATCTTATACTTCTTTACTCATTGAGTTTCATCCGCTAAAACTGGATTGGTTAACGTTACAACGCTTTATATCAACCATAAAGCCGAGCCTTCCCCGCAATGATATAGCAGGGAATACGATAACCTTGCCGATCTTCTACGATGTAAGTACTGGACCAGACTTGACCACTATGGCCGAGCAACTAAACCTACCCAAAGAACAAATTATTGAGTTTCACCACTCCACACTTTACACCGTGTGTGCTATTGGGTTCGCACCTGGCTTTGCTTTTCTGGCTGACGTGCCTGAAAACATACGCATGCCTAGATTAACGGAACCAAGAAAAAGAGTTCCGCAGGGCAGTGTCGGTATTGCCGACCGACAGACGGCAGTATATCCACAGACGACGCCTGGGGGGTGGAACATTATTGGCAACTGTCCATTGCAACTTTATGATGCAACCTCTCCACAGACATCGCGATTAAAAGTGGGCGATAAAGTGCAGTTTTCCCCAATCAGTCAGCGTGAGTTTTTTGAATTGGGGGGAACGACATGTCTAGACTGGTGATCGTCAATCCTGGCCACTTGAGCTTAGTTCAAGATTTAGGTCGTTGGGGTGTTGCCCAATATGGACTTAGCCAAGGTGGTGTTGCTGATTTACAGGCACATTGTTGGGCACAAAAAATGCTACAAAACCCGGCTTCAAATGCAAGTATTGAGATTTTATTTGGTCATGCACAATTCCGAGCTCTTGAACCCATCACCATGATGCTCAGTGGTGCGGATTGCTACGCAACCATAACGTCATCATCGGCGTCCGTAACTCAATCAGAACAGGCGGTTTCAAATTGGCAGCCTTTTACGCTGCAGCCTGGTGAAACCTTACAACTAAATACACCCAAAACCGGAGCTCGAAGCTACTTATCAGTCAAAGGGGAGTTCCGACTCGACCTTAGCTTTGGCAGTGTGTCAACCGTCGTGAGAAACCGTATAGGTGGGATTAAAAACGGCGAGCCATTACGCCAAGGTGATATCCTCACGATTAATGAACCTAACTCTCAGCACTGCGCCGAACACGAGTTAGTCGCCTCGTTAGGTGCAGCACCAAGATTTCTCAGGTCATATTACCCTCAAAAGCAGCGTATTCGGCTCATTCCTAGCTATCAATTTGCTAGCTTTGATACCACATTTATTAATGAATTATTTAACCGCTGGTTTACGGTCTCTGCACAAAGTGATCGAATGGGTATTCGCCTGTCTTCTTCTGAAACACCAATAACCACACCAATCATTAAGCAAGCAACGCTTAATCAAACCGATATCATCTCAGAAGGTATCGCATGTGGTTCGGTTCAAATTACCCACGGCGGCTCGCCCATCATTTTACTCCAAGATCGACAAACCCTTGGCGGCTATAGAAAAGCTGGTGTGATAGCCTTTCGAGATTTAGCAAAACTAGGTCAACTACGCCCAGGCGCTCAAATCCAATTTGAATTGACAAACATAGAAGTGGAAAGAGTAAAACAACGCGCTTTCTATCACTATTTTTCGTTATAACTATTTTTCGTTATAGCTAAAAATAGTGATAACCACGACTCACTAAAGACCGTGCTTGCCAAAGAGTCCGTTTGTTTTTGTGCATGCTTACGCGTTTTCGCTCTCATCAATATCCAAAGAGGCGAATTTAGAAGGTGAGATGCCAAAGTAAAGTTTAAATCGTTGCGAGAAGTATGAAGGGTCATTAAATCCACAGGAGAAAGCAACATCTACCACCTTCTCTCCTTGTAATAACATTTCACACGCTTTTTCCATGCGAATTTCGCTTAAGTAGTCAGAAAAAGTAACGCCAAATAATGACTTAAAACGCCTCTGTAAGCTGCGCTCGGAGATAAACAAGACCTTTGCCGCACTTGAAGTACTAAATTCTGGGTTACTGAACTGCTCTGAAACCAGTTGGGTGACATTCGCCTTCCAATCACCGTGCTTCGGTTTGTCTGGACGGTTGCCTACCTCTGATTTCAATGTCTGTGCTTCAAAAGTAGTCGGCTCCAATGGCTCTGAGTCATCTTTACTGGTATCAATTAAATTAGCACTATAGAGATTCCAGCGAATCACCATACGATTGACCGTTCCTCGCTCTATTGGTCGCAGTTCTCCCCCTGAGTTATGAATATGCAACGGTAAGCTACTTGGGCTAAAATCGAGCACTTGCTCAGTTTCTACACTATCAAGATCTTGTGGTGAACAGTTCACACTAGGCAAAGGTAGACCCGAATCTTCAAATGTCACACTTAACTTCGTTCTATCGACATCCACAGTGATACTAAGAACTTGTCCTCTCACTAAACGCTTTAAGGCATTCGATAAGACAGAGTTAAAAATGATATCTAGATTACAATCATCCAAGAAAACATAGCTCGTCTCAGGAAGAACTACGAGATTGATACGAACACCATGATAATCGAACTCTTGCTGCCATGCTTTGACCGTAAAGTTAATAATATTACTGACGGAACACACCGCGGGACGCTGACCTTCTTCATCAAAAATGGCATCTAGGTTTCGTAATCGCTCATTGAGTCCCATATTTTGTTTCACGTTATCTAAATAGGTATGCTTTGATGCATCGACGGCACTTTGGACTAAGTCACGCATTACCTGCTGACGAACATGGAACACTTTTCTAAGCTGTTGGTTATTCCTAACGAGTACACGACTTTGATGCTGTAATTGCTCTGTTTTAAGAGAAACTTGTGTCTTCAGCATTTTGTTAATCGCCCTCACACGTCGCGATCGCCATAGCACAATCCAAACAATCATGGACAGCACACCAAAGAACGTAAACGCGTAAAAGCTTGCCGACTTATACCATGGCGTTAAAACCACCAACCCAAATGACTTTTGACTAAAACCGCTCTCATCACCGACAATGCGAATATAGAGTTGATGTTGCCCCTCTGTAGGCTTATCAAAATTAAGCTCTAGCCCTTGAATTACCGACCAATGATCATCACCATCAAAGCGATATTCAATCGCTTTACCCGACGGAAATGGCCATACACCAAACCGCACACCGATCGACTGACCATAAGGAATACGAAGATTCTTCATTGGTTCAGAACCAATAGACACGGATTGATTACCGACAGTAAGCTCAGTAATGAGTACGGTTTGAGTGGGAAGGGCTGTTTGCAGTAGCTCGCCTGATGTAAACTCAACAATTCCGTAGCGAGAACCAACCGCAATAGCGCCAGCCTCCTGATTGTATGCGCAACTTCCATCGACAAATTCATTATTAATCAAGCCATAAGGCTCAGATAGATTCCGTTTAATCTCACCGGTAGGTAAGTACGCACTCACTCCCATCGACGTAATGACCCATAATGCTTTGTTGCCCTGAGTTACGCAGAGTGGGCGAATGTTGGCACGCTGCAATTCGACTTGGTTTAAATGTCGTCTTTCTGCCTCATAAGTAAAAACACCATAACTACTCACAACCCAAAGGGTATCTTGCGTTGCTGCCATCTCAATCACACGACCAAAAGCTTCACTCTCACTGACATAGTGACTTTTCCCACTATCAATGAGGTATAGGCCATGATCCGTGCCGACAGCTATACGTTGCTTGTCCAACGCTTTCAATGTCGTTATTTTAGCGGGCAAGTGCTTGTTTAGCACCCAGTCAGTACCGTAATCCTTCAATTCATTATTGGCAATATTAAGAGCAAATAGGCGTAAACCACTACTCATCCACAATGTGCCACTATCCCCACTTTCAACCTCAAACGCGAGATGCTCAATATCAATGGGTAACGACGGGTATTCTTCCCGTATAGGCGTGACGCGATAACGCCCTAAATCAAGTGATAGCAACCCTCGCTCTGTCGCCAACCAAAGTGTTTTGTCTCGCTGCGCTACGGAAGAAACTTGCCCCCAAAACACCAACGTTGAAACACCTTGATTATTAACGGAATACAAACCATTGTTTGTGACGACCCAGTATCCACCTAGCGGGTTACTAAACATATCGAGCTTAGTGTCAATGCGCCTGAGGTCATCTTGGTAATTAACGGAAGAACGCCGAAATAACCCACTGTACTCGGAAAAGTAGCGAACACCACCATTCGTCGCAATCCACATTCCACTCATTCCATCACTGACTAATGAGTATATTTTTTCACCAAGCAGGCCGTATTCATCATTTAGATTGACCTCGACCTTACCGGCCTCTCCCAGCGCTTTATCAATCAGGTATAACCCATGCTCCGTTCCCACCCAGTAGTACCCTTCGGATTCTTCCAAGGTTAAAACATGAGAGTGTGCCAACGGATAGTACTGTGAGGTGGATGTGGATTTGGATGTATCGACATTATAGATTTCGACGCCCGTCGTAAATCCAACAACAAGCTGTTTGTTTTCTAACGAGTAATGGAGCGTTGATGCAGGGAAATTTGTTGAAAGTTTAAGCCGAGTTAACGACGCGTTGTCCCAACGAAATACGCCAATCGAAGTTGCTAGATACCAACCATTATCGATGAAAATCGCATCAGAAACATCAATAGACAACCCACTATGATAGCTTTCAAATAACGAAAGAGGCAACGTTGTTACTTGCTGGCTAGTCATTGAATACATGTAAAAATGCGATTCATCAACAAACCATAGATTGCTGTTAGATTCTCCCAAGTGGCGAATGGTATTTGTCAATTGCACATCGTAAATCAACTGCTCCTCACCCTCTGGAACTTGAGTCAGTACTTGGTTATCCCGGTGATACCAAAACCTACCTTGAGCAAACACCGCATTTGAAGCGGTAAAGGGGGGATTTTCAAGAGTGACAAAACGGCGACCATCAAAAAAGCGAACTTTATCATGGACATCGAAAGACCAAAGCCCGCCATCCACACCGATATATAGCTGTTTTGCTGGTAAGTACTGTCCTTGCGATTGCAATTGAAGTGGGTAAAAAATTGGAGGGAACTCAACCGCTAGCACCTTAGAGCACAGCATTAAAAGGAGCCAGCACACACTCCTCGCCCACCATCTCATTTTGGCCCTAGATAGCTGCATTTTCTTCGCATAGCCAAATTCAGCCTCACAACAACGGGAAGCTGAATTTGACCAAAACGGATAATGAGAGGTGTGGTTCACAATCGCCCGGTTAATTTGCATCGATAATTATCGCTAATTTAATCGATTTATGACATTTATTAAAGCGCTCTCCGTTGATTACCGCGCGAATTGCTTAGACGATCACATCCCCACTCATCAGTGATTCACATCATTTCCTTTACCCTACGATGCTTATTGGAGTCCATGATACTTACTGAGATAAACAATCGGTGAAGCTATCTGACAACGCATGTAAGAACGTAAAGTAGCTCCCATCCTCGACAACAATATCCGTCCCGAGTGGATCAAGTCGGCCGATGTTTGTACCCGTGCCACGAGTGACCGATTCAATAACTGCTGGGGTGTATTGTGGCTCCGCAAACACGCACTTTATCTGTTTTTCCTTTAGCGTTGTTTTGATGCTAATCAGTGTCTTCGCACCTGGCTTACGCTCAGGACTAACCGTAAAGTGACCTAAGTTGTTTAGAGAAAAGTACGATTCAAAATACCCATAAGCATCATGAAAAACATAGTAACCTTCCGTTTGAATTGGCGCGAGATCTTGCTTTATTTCGCTTTCAGTTTGGCTGAGATTAGCTTCAAACTTAGCCAATTTCTGCTGATATTCAGTTCTATTTTCTGGGTCCAACGTTATCAACTTGGCACTAATCGCTTGGGCAACTTTTAGTGCTTGTTTAGGCCCTAACCACACGTGAGGATCATAGCTTCCATGATGGTGCCCTTCATGACCATGATCGTCATCGCCAAACTCACGCAGTGACATCCCTTCGATATCCACGACTTTAACTACGTTTGATTTACCTTCGAGCGATTTATCTAAAAAGCTCTCCAAATCGGGACCAAACCAAACAACGACATCGCTACTGTTCAATCGCTTAACGTCTGAAGGTCGCATCGCATAATCATGAGGAGAAGCATTGGCGTTTAATAACGAAGACGTAGTTTGCCCTTCTAAAATGAGCTCATGGGAGATCATTTCAAACGGCTTGATGCTATTGAGCACCTCAATCGCCTGGGACTTCATTGGAACAAGTATTGCTAAAGCAGCAAAGGAAAGATAACGCAACATAGTGGCCTCAAGTGGTAGACTGGCTTAAGAGAGTTTTAAATGTTACATTATAACACTTAGCATTTGCAAATGAGTTCTATTCATGTCCGAATTAATTCGACTCGATGGGGTATCTGTCGAGTTCGGTAAACGTCGCGTGCTCGATAACATCACGTTGACGATAAATAAAGGCCAAATCCTCACCCTAATTGGCCCTAATGGTGCCGGTAAGTCCACCTTAGTGAAGGTATTACTTGGACTACAGAAGCGCTACCTTGGCCGTATTGAACGCGCTAAGAAGCTAAGAATCGGCTATGTGCCTCAAAAATTAACACTGAATGAAACGTTGCCACTTGATGTCGGACGATTCTTAGCACTTGCAGGAAAATACAGCGCCCAAGAACGACTTGATGCGCTCAAATTAGTCGGCGCTGAGCACCTCATCAAAAATAATATGCATCAGTTATCGGGTGGCGAAAACCAACGAGTGCTATTGGCACGAGCACTACTTCAACGTCCTGATCTGTTAGTATTAGATGAGCCAGCGCAAGGCGTTGATGTGCAGGGACAAATCGATTTATATGATTTAATTGATAACATACGTCATCGATTTGGTTGTGCGGTTTTTATGGTCTCTCATGATCTCCACCTTGTAATGGCTAAAACCGATGATGTCATTTGTCTCCACCACCATATTTGCTGCCAAGGGAGCCCCCAAACCATCACCCAACACCCTTCTTATATCGCCCTATTTGGCACGGCGACGAAGGAAACACTGGCTTTTTATCAACACCAACATACCCACCACCATCACGATTTATCCGGTGAAGCGGTGACGGGCGACGCATCGCAATGCGGGCATCATACACATGGGCACACTCACCATGATTGAGTTTTTACTTCCTTCTATTCTTGCCGGGCTTGGTATCGCTTTAATCGCGGGTCCACTTGGGTCTTTTGTGGTTTGGCGAAAGATGGCCTACTTCGGCGATACACTCGCTCACGCTTCTCTAATGGGGCTAGCGCTTGGTTTCTTGTTTGATATTAACCTGTATTTAGCACTGATCATTTGTTGTATGGCGCTAGCCGTCATATTGGTTACGCTGCAAAAGCAGCAGCTTGTCGCTACCGATACTTTATTAGGTATTTTAGCGCACAGTGCGTTGTCTCTCGGGCTCGTTGCCGTGAGTTTTCTAGACAATATTCGCGTCGATCTTATGAGTTACCTGTTTGGTGATTTACTCGCCGTTTCTCCGACTGATCTTGCCTATATTTATGCAGGCGTATTGGTCATTGGCGCGTTGTTATTTATTTTCTGGCGCTCTTTGCTCTCGACAACAGTCAGTGAGGATCTTGCAGCAGTTGAAGGCATCAATGTGGATTTGATGCGTCTATTGATTATGATAATGGTTGGACTTGTTATTGCTATCGGTATGAAATTTGTTGGAGCACTGATTATGACGTCACTACTGATTATACCCGCTGCTACTGCTCGTAAATTCACTCGAACTCCCGAAACAATGGCGTTTACCGCGTCAGCCATCGGTATGGTCGCAGTACTTTGTGGCTTGAGCCTTTCTTGGTTCTACGACACACCAGCAGGCCCCTCAGTGGTGATCAGCGCCGCCGCTTTTTTCTTATTAGCTCAACTAATGCCTTCACGTGATTAATAACCATCTATCAACGCGATAACGCATCATGGTCACATGGCTAAACTAAACCAGTGGCAATAAAAAGGGCTCCTACCGGA
>NZ_JAKRRY010000200.1 GCF_026191675.1 Vibrio qingdaonensis
AATTCCTCAGCGTACAGAGGGAGAAGAGCACGGCTTTTCTCTTACGCCGTGTAGCGACATTACCTTAGCTGAACTCAAAATCGCAGGATTTACTTCGCGTGATGCTAAGTTCTACCCATCCACTCTGGCTGAGGTTGAGAAGAGTATCTTGCACCACTTTAAAATCGGGGACTTAACTGACAATTTTATTGTGAAGGATGTATCAACCCCTTCGAGAGCCCTCTTTTCCTTTCACCGTTGCCCGTTTTAATTACTGGGATATTTTTGTATTAACGTA
>NZ_JAKRRY010000201.1 GCF_026191675.1 Vibrio qingdaonensis
TCCAATTTCGCTCGCCGCTACTTTCGGAATCTCGGTTGATTTCTCTTCCTCGGGGTACTTAGATGTTTCAGTTCCCCCGGTTTGCCTCATTAACCTATGTATTCAGTTAATGATACGTGCTTATGCACGTGGGTTTCCCCATTCGGAAATCCCAGACTCACAGGTTATTACTACCTAATCTGGGCTTATCGCAAGTTATTACGTCCTTCATCGCCTCTGACTGCCAAGGCATCCACCGTGTACGCTTAGTCACTTAACCATACAACCCCAAAAGGT
>NZ_JAKRRY010000202.1 GCF_026191675.1 Vibrio qingdaonensis
TCTTGATGAGTGTTCACACAGATTGATTAGGTTTATGATGTAAAAGAGTGTTTGTTTTTACTTGTTAAGTGAAAACAACAAACAGTAAGTGCCCAACACTTACTACTTAGTGTCCCGTTCGTCTAGAGGCCTAGGACACCGCCCTTTCACGGCGGTAACAGGGGTTCGACTCCCCTACGGGATACCATTGGGTCGTTAGCTCAGTTGGTAGAGCAGTTGACTTTTAATCAATTGGTCGCAGGTTCGAATCCTGCACGACCCACCATT
>NZ_JAKRRY010000203.1 GCF_026191675.1 Vibrio qingdaonensis
GTTCACACAGATTGATTAGGTTTATAAAGTAAAAGAGACGATATTGGGTCTGTAGCTCAGCTGGTTAGAGCGCTCGCCTGATAAGCGGGAGGTCGGTGGTTCAAGTCCACTCAGACCCACCACTATCTCCTTAGGAGATACGGTACGATATCGACACAGATGGGGCTATAGCTCAGCTGGGAGAGCGCCTGCCTTGCACGCAGGAGGTCTGCGGTTCGATCCCGCATAGCTCCACCATCTTTAAGTATTTTCTTTAAATAGAAAG
>NZ_JAKRRY010000204.1 GCF_026191675.1 Vibrio qingdaonensis
ACGTACAGTGATAGCACATCCTCAGATGTCACGACGTCTGTCACTTGGACACCGGAGGATACGGCTACAGCCACGGTGACTTCTGGTGGTTTATTGTCAGGGGTGGATGTGAGTAATACAACACTGACGGCAAGGAAGGACGGGGTTACCAGTAATACAGTGACTGTTAATGTGAGTGCAGCGGTGATTACTGATATTACCGTCACGCCTTCGTTGGTAAATATAGCGAAAGGTCAAACTCAGCAGTTGGTAGCGATGGCG
>NZ_JAKRRY010000205.1 GCF_026191675.1 Vibrio qingdaonensis
ACTAAAGATGGTGTCACCAGTAACACAGTGAGCGTGGAGGTCAGCGCTGCGGTCATCACCGCGATTTCGGTCACACCGCCTTCGGTTTCTGTGGCCAAAGGTCAACTGACACCACTAATGGCAACCGCAACCTACAGTGATACCACTTCCTCCGATGTGAGTGATTCCGTCACTTGGACGTCGGAGGATCTGAGTACCGCGACAGTAACGCCGACAGGCTTCTTGTCTGGCGTCAACGTCGGCCAAACAACGATAACCGCC
>NZ_JAKRRY010000206.1 GCF_026191675.1 Vibrio qingdaonensis
TCACGGCCACGAAGGATGGCGTGACCAGTAATACGGTGGATGTGAATGTCTCGGCAGCGGTCATTACATCGATTCAAGTGACGCCTTCACCGGTCAACGTAGCAAAAGGTCAGACTCAGCAGTTAACTGCAACAGCGACATTCAGTGATGCGACGTCCTCTGACGTGTCTACCTCAGTGACGTGGACTCCTATCGATACGGCGACGGCTACTGTGTCACCAACCGGTTTATTGTCTGCGGTTGAGGTGGGTAATACGACCC
>NZ_JAKRRY010000207.1 GCF_026191675.1 Vibrio qingdaonensis
ACTGATCACTAAAGTATTGCTGGCGACTAAGTTGCCGTCAGTATCTAAGTCGACCACCGCGTCTTCGGTGGCGTCATCACTGGCACCACTGGCAATGCTTGGTAAATCGTTGACACCGGTAATGGTAATCACGATGTTGTGCGTGGTGCCATCTTCACTGAGTACTTGGAACGTCTCGGTACGGGTTTCGCCTTCTGAGAGTGATTGCACCGAGCTGTCGGTGTTGTCTATCTCGTAATTCCACGCGCCAGTCGCATCG
>NZ_JAKRRY010000208.1 GCF_026191675.1 Vibrio qingdaonensis
TGAAAAAGACACCACCGAAGTCACTGAAAAACGGGTTGAGGAAGATGTGACTTTCGTTGCCCACGGACGGACAAAAAAAGCAGTGCCGCGAAACCTCGAGGGCTAAAGCGAATGACGCTTTCGCGCTGCCACCGGAAAGAAAGTTAAGCAGTGGGACTTGTCGCTGCATAGCTAAAAAGACCATGATTTGACCACTAAATTTCTAAGTGCAACTAACGCCCTGCTAAGTGGCGCTGACGATTAACTTACCAAGCGCACA
>NZ_JAKRRY010000209.1 GCF_026191675.1 Vibrio qingdaonensis
AGCTTGTTCTAGCAAACCTCAAGTGTAAACAATGTTGAAAGTATGCTCTAGTTAAGAGCAACGTGCAGCAACCCAGTTGCTTTGAGTTTAACGGCAGTAGTTGCTTTGTCAGTGTTGTAAGACGTTCGTTCACGGCGAGTGAGTTTCTAACAAGTTACTCAAACGGACGCCATACGCTTGGCGGTTTTGGTTTGGAGTTGCGTGCGCTTGGTTAGTTAGTCGCAAGCGCCGCTTAGTAAGGCGTTAG
>NZ_JAKRRY010000021.1 GCF_026191675.1 Vibrio qingdaonensis
TCTGCTTAAAAACCGGAGTTCCGTAGTATATAGCGTCATCTACAACACCTCCGACTTTACCGGTAGGCCCTGTCATCATGCCAATAAAGTTACTCCAACTAGGGTCTAAGCCCCACGTTCCAATAGCCATAACCGTTCCTGAAACGGGATTTAAAGCACCAACACCGATAGCCATATTAGAGAGGACTCCAGCTCCGATTTTAGCGGTTTCCTCTGGGGTCGTTTCTAAGTAATCAGACATTTTTTCCCCAGCTTCTTCCGCAAGATAAGCATCGGGGGCATTTTTTTGAAAGGTTTCTAAGTGAACATGCATTCGTTGGCCTCGATATGTGACCCATCCCACCTCCTTATACACCAGATAATAGCGGATAGTTTCGAGGATAACTTCAAGAGGGAAATGGCAGCCTTTAAACACTAAGATTCAGAGTATTAAGTAAAGATTGAGTAAATCTTAACCTAGAGCTCCAAACTTTGCGACACTACCCAAAAGAGCCTAGATAATTCATTGAAGACTCTCACAGACAACTAAAGCACCTCTTTCTGTATAATTACTTTTGTTGACCAAATAACTAGACGTTGATAGGACCGCAATGGGTTCTCCGGTTTCAGCAGATAGACCAACCATTGAACTATAAGGAAGATACTTCATCTGAAAGTCGATCAAACTTTTGGATTTATAAGCATCTAATGTCCCTAGTTTCAATCCTTTCATTTCACAAAATTCCTGAGCTTCACTTGGTAAATAAAGTTTATGATCTTTCATGTACTCACCACTATCAGATTTATAGAGTTGGTTTTCAATAAACACTATTCGTTTTGTAGATTCTTCTTTCACACCCAGATGTGCTAAATTGATCGGAAAGTTGCCATATGTTTTGTCATCGTTGCCTGCTATAACTAGTAAAGAAAACTTAGACTCCATAGCATTAGATATATTTATATATAACCCAATAGGAGTTTCATCAGTATTTATATCATTAAATGGGCTTGTTTCTATTCGTATATCACCCTCAAGAATTGTTATCAGGTTGTTATCGTGTCTATTTTCTTTATCTATCTTAATTGACTTTAAAGAACCATCTTGGTAACGATAGCCTATATCTTTAATTATAGATTTGTTCATACCGATAAATAAGAAATTATTTATCACTTGACTTTTATAATTATTCTTATGATACCAATACATATTAATTTGAGTTGTGCCATTAGATAACACATTAACGTTATGCTTTGCTATTAAAGGTATTGCTGATGAATGTGGTTTATCAAAAAAGGAATAATTTCCATTCTGTATAATTTCTACAGATTTATCAGGCCATCCGTAAGTCATTCCACCGCTATGTAAAAAACCATGGTTGTGATGCTTTTCATGTAGGTAAACATTCGACGGTTTGATCCAACCAACTTGATAAAGCACATAGTCCACAACGCTTAACCAACCATTCCCAAGAGTTGCATTACCTACACTACTCCCTTTCCTATAACGTACTTCATAATTAGAACTCGGTTTATGATATAGTAGACTATATAACTTTTCCGTTACAGAGCTTGAATCATTATAATTACGAGATGTTATTGTTTTTGTTTTACCTTCAAAGTTGCAATGTTTATAACTATCAGTTTTAGTCGAGCTATTATTAGATTGTAATGCGGTTAAATAAGTTACGGCCTGCGATACATAATTAAAATAATTATTTATCGTTTTGTAACCTACAACTTCCTTAAAATAACTTTGTATTTGCTCTTCTGTCGCATCATAAGTACCAGAGTTGGAGTCATCTGAATTAAAAGATTTAATATCCACTCGAAAAAAAGGAGATTCCTCGTAAAATTCAGCAGAAATCACCTCTTTTAAATTAATTGGACTTATTAGGGTTACTTTCTCAAAAGGGTTAACTTCAGTCTCAATTTCATAGTAGTGGGAATCAATTTTCACCACTGGATGAAAAATGTGACGAGGTGTATTGTTCGTTAGAGCAAAGCTAGATTCACTTACAAAAGTAATTGTAATATGATCTAAATCAGTGCCTGCTTGAGCTTCGCGCGTTAAAAACTCAGTTTTAACGATCATTTCATTCGTAATCACCGTACTGGTCACTCCCACGTCCACGGTATTACTGGTTACGCCATCTTTAGTGGCGGTGACTGTAGTCACGCCCACTTTAACACCGTACAACAAGCCTGTAGAGGTTACTGTGGCAGTATCAGCATCGTCTGACGTCCACGTCACTGAGCTTGAAATGTCAGATGAAGTGTCGTCACTGTAGGTTGCTGTGGCTGTTAATTGTTCGGCTTGGCCTTTCGCGATATTAACTGGTGAAGGGGTCACTTGAATCGAAGTTATCACCGCAGACGTGACATTGACATCCACCGTGTTACTGGTCACGCCGTCTTTAGTGGCGGTGACTGTAGTCACGCCCACTTTAGCACCGTACAACAAGCCTGTAGAGGTTACTGTGGCAGTATCAGCATCGTCTGACGTCCACGTCACTGAGCTTGAAATGTCAGATGAAGTGTCGTCACTGTAGGTTGCTGTGGCTGTTAATTGCTCGGTTTGGCCTTTCGCTACACCAACTGGTGATGGCGTCACTTGAATCGAAGTTATCACCGCGGACGTGACATTGACATCCACCGTGTTACTGGTCACGCCGTCTTTAGTGGCGGTTACCGTGGTTGTGCCAGGCTCGTCACCAAATAAAACGCCTGGGTTGTTAAAATACCCAACTTCTTGGTCACTTGAATGCCAATCGGTTACACTTAAATCCGTTAAGGTGCGAAATGAACTGTCTGAGTAATATCCAATAGCCTCAAAAGATTGTTTATCGCCTGACGCAAGCGTCAGTTCGCTCACTCCTTGCGTTGTTATTGGTGAGGCGATGATATCAATACGCTCTAATTTTGCCGCTGGCTCTTTCGATTCAGAAAACGCGCCTTCTGAGTTGCAACCGGTTACTAGCATTAATAATGGTAAAACCAATATTGCAAACAAACCTTTAAAATTTTTACTCATAATAATACAATTTACTATTAAAGCTGAAAGCTGGGGATGGTCATTTCAACTCTGCGATTTTTAGCTCGACCGTTAGCAGTGTTGTTGTCAGCAATAGGCTGAGACTCGCCTTCTCCTTGCCATTCCAGTTGTGCCGGAGTAACGTCTAATTTGACGACGGCCTGAGCGCGACGCTCAAAGAGCTCTTGGTTATAGGATGCAGAGCCTGTCGAGTCAGTATACCCAACCACAACAGCTTGAGCTTGTGGGTAAGTGTTTAATACAGAAGCAATGTCAGTTAACTTCCCAATAAAATCATGGGGTTTGATAGAGTCAAAGCCAAACAATCCATCTGTAGCTTTTGTCGCAAAGGCTTGTATTTGATGGGGTATTTTTACAGTGACAACTTCTTTAACAGCTATCTCATCAACAATAGGAGTTGACGCTTTTTCTACTAACGCTGGTTGAGTTGCAGCGCCAAACGTATAAGTAAGAGCGACCAATAGTTCGTGGCTATCATATTTCCCTGAATTTGACTTACCAATCGTATCGACATATTGATAGCCAGTAGAAAGTCTAACATTTGGAGTAAAACGGTAATTAACTCCGACTTCAGCGAGAGGAGAGAAGCCAGTTGCCTCGCTCTTATCTGAAGAAAGTTGCGTTTTTTCCATATCCCAATAAGCAGCACCAAGTCGACTGTACAAACTTAGGTTATCTTGTAGATACCAATCGTAACGTAGAGCACTTTCAATCAACCTTACATTAACTGACGTGGCATCTGCTTTTAATTCATCATGATATTGATAACCTACATCCCAACTCCAAGATGGGGTAAATTGTAATCCACTGTATACACCAAAGATGGCGTTTTCTGGACTTGAGTGATTGTAATTATCGTCTAGAGCCTGCTGGTATCCTCCTTTCATTCCAAGAAAGAATTGAGGGGACTCTGTTGCGGCCAATACTGATGTGCTTAATGCACAGGTGAGTAAAATTATTTTTTTCATAAGGACAAGTATATTTGTTTTTTACGCTAGCTGATGTAGTCCTTTTTTTGCGGAGAGGTAGGGGTATTCCTGCATTGAATCGTCGATGTTGTCACCTTAACGGGTTCTGTCGCAAATTCTAATAAAGACAAGACAGAGCTATTTTTCAGGCGCAATTATCCTGCGAGCGTGTAAAAGTGCTCAAAAGCAGTGTTACCCTCAAGGTCAATTTGCCCTCGTTTAATCATCGTCCATACTTCTCTATGGCAGAGAGTGGCTGTCACTCCATCTACAGACTTCCAATCACCCATTGATGACTTTGTTCCACCTCATAATCTGGCGATTATGGATAGCTGGCTGCGCCGCACCTTAATCCTTATTTGCTATGCTCGTACTCAAAGAAATTGAAGAACTAAACAAGCAATAAACGCTGGGAGACCTGCTATGAAGAAAACCAAACCTGTTTGGTAGTTCATTCGATAGTGTTCGCGTTCGTCTTTTTCGAAATCATACCCTTCTACCATTTTGTAGACTTTATCTGTTCTAGGATCATCTAACCGAGTTGTTTTACCATGGATACCACCTTCCCACATTAGCTTCGCCAAAATCCATATGATGATGAAAACAAAGAAAAGAAAGTCGACCAACTGAGTAGTAGCAAAGAATGGAACCAACTGGGCTAGAGCTATAACAACAAGAGCCGCTGAGAGGTTAATTAGAACCACTTTTTTGAATAAATCGAGCAAAAGCAACTCCTAAAGCATAGCGCTTTCTATACGGCGACTGTACGTATTTTATGAGCAAATAATGCCTTCTTTCTTTTTAATCTTCAATGGTAAATCCATAAGATAGCAACTATCCAAACAGTTTAGATCGCCCTGTGACGTATAATTTGGACAACTGTTAGTTTCGGCGTTTTTCAAGCTAGTTGTCACTACTTGACTAATTATCAAGCAGCTTCTTTTTCCGGATTCAGGTGAACTTCTTCGGGGTACAACCCTTTTTCACGACAGTACTGGCCCAATTCGTTTTCAGTCATGGAAAACGTTTCCGCGACAATGGCTAACTTAGTTTGGGCAGACCAATGCTCTGAAGGGGTATGACTGTTTGGCACAACGGCTCCTGATTCTCGAAATTGTTTTCGCCAATAATACAGTGTCGCATCACTGATGCCTTCTTCTTTTGCTACTTCTGCCACAGAGCGAGAGTGCGGAGGTAATAACTTTTCAACACAGCTTCTTTTCTTTCTTGCGAGTAACGAGACATACTTCCTCTGTTACCGCCCCTTTGATTGGTTAATTTTTAATAATGACAACTCGCCTGACACAGGGGGAGCTTTATGTTTATTAGCAAATATCAGACATCAGAGGTAGTAATGAGAGATTTTCATCTTAGGTTTTTCGTAGATAGAAGATGGCCTGATGGCTTTGAGGAACAAGTATTTGATGATGACTTCGATCTATCTATAATTCCAGAGCACTCGGGTGCTTATGTACTTGGTACATCGGACGGAACTAAGCTTGTCTATCCGTGGGGAGCATCACCTGTATTTTATGTGGGTCAATCAAAAAATCTTCGTAAACGTATCAAAGATCATCTGACTTATACTCAGCAAGCAATGGAAGAGCATGATTCATATTGGTGACCAAGGTATCAATATGGCTTATCCATTGCTTGGTATTCAACTCGAGGTAAGCAAAATCCAAACAAGCTTGAAGCAGATCTGATTAATAATTTCTATGAAATGTATGGCTCTATCCCAGTAGCTAATGGTACGTGGCCAAGTGGATTAAGGCCAAAACACGGCAAGCGAGACGACTAAGCTTAACAAATAAGGATTAAGCGCTGCGTAGTTAACGTTAAATCCCAAGTATTGAACAAGTCCATTAATGTGGGCTCTATCACTACCAAGAGGTTAATTATAATCAACCTGAAAGTTGAGATTAAAACTATAGCTTCCACTGGGACTTGATTGAAGTGTTTGAAACTGAGCTCTTAATGGGAAATTAAAATTACTCTCTTTACCACTCTGTGGAAAGTCATACTTAGTATCAAAGAGTAACGCATTGGTGCTACCATTACGCAGACTCGAAATGGTCATCATTACGCTTGGTACTTCCGCGCCGTAGTGTTTCGCTGACATCTTGTTTGACTCTGTCGTCACGTTGCTTCCCCCTGCTTTAAACGTCCATGAAACATTACTTTGCATACTATTTTTACTATTGCAGTTTAAATTAACATTAAATTCACGACTAACATGATTACCAGGGCTGACATTAGCTAGTATTTGTGTTGGAGTATAATTTAGAGAGCATGTTGAATCAAAAACATCTACGCTTGTGCTAGGAGTAGGGTCGATATACACATAAGTCAATCTATCGGAATTTGTAAAAAGGCTACTTGCAATCGCGAATGGGAAGTTTGTGTTGAGTTTAAAAGAGTTTTGTGCGTTAGCTGTAACTTTGCCAACTTTTTTTACATTAAATAACTGCTTATTTATAGTGCCTGAATATATGTTTCCATTTCCACTTTCAACTTGGTGTATTAAGATAGCTGAATTCTGACCACCATAAGTCGTAACCTTTAATGGTGTTTCAAGTTCTATACCCGTGATATTTGAGTAAAACGCATTAGAACTACCTGATTTATATGATTGTTTTGTATTGCGGGCGTGAATGTGAATATCATATTCATGAGACTTGCACCTCCAACTAAAACTTACGTTTATACTTCCAATGTTCTCTCCGATGTGAATATCGCCAATGGGGATGCCTTTTCCTGTAAAGGTTGTTGTGTAATTACTAATCTCGCATTTAGCTTCGTCTAATGATGCAAAAGCATTTGTAGAAAGAAAGATAAAAAGAAAGATAAAAAGAAAGATAAAAACAACCCATTAACATGATAATTAATAGCACTACATTAGAATTCTCTACATTACCTTCTAATGGTAGAGAGGCCCGCCTTTACGCATATTATATCAGTTTTTCTTTCTCGATGCCTTATGGCTAGTGAAGGATTTTTCTTACTCGGGTGGTATCTTAGTTGTCTTTTTTTTGTAAGAAAGCGCTCCATTGCAAAATTGTTGGTTAACAGAGGAAGAAGCACTGCACAAAACCCCTGATAGCACACAACCACAATTGGGTTTGCCATACTTGCAACTACAAAGCCTTTCAAATAAAAACGTGCTGCGTATTTATTTGAAGCATGGTGATATCACCATGCAATCTAGCAAAGTGTTTCTTCTGTTTAGCATCAATACTGTATTGAGTGTTGGTATTTTTCGCGTCACTTTCAACCTGAAGTAATTTAAAATAATTGATTTCTCTGCGCCAACTCAATCGAGAGTTCCATTGCGGTTCCTTTGCGATAACATCTGCATAGGGCATTCCAACCAATACAAAGGATACACCGGCTTCCTCACTGATATATTTAAATGTATTCGCGATGGTTTGTCTTTCATCCGCAGTCGAAAACTCCACAAGCTCTTGAATTTCATTAACAATGATGAGCTCGACAGATTTACGTTTTAACTGCGTTACCACTCCTTCAGCAAGTGCAATTTCATTCCTCTTTCGTACTGAACGTCCTCCTGATTTTGAGTCCAGATCAACTAGAAATTGAGTCAGAGTATTTTGTTCATTTACTCGACTAGGAATTCGGGTACTTAGGACTGTTTGCTTGGACCAACTCGATCCTGTCTTAAAGCGTGAAAGGTAGTTATTGATCAAAGCGGTTTTTCCACTTCCAGACTCGCCGGTTAATAAGAATGACTCAGGCTCACCGCCTAGTGATTGATTAAAGCGAAGTTGGTCAAATATCGAAAATATCTCCGTAATTTCGGGATACTCAATAAAACAATTATCGTAGGCTTTCAATTGATCACACTGCATGGAAGTAAAGTTCACCATTAGTAACCCTCTATATCTTCAAGATCATCATCGTCCAATGAGAGTTGAGTACTAACAACGTTTAATGCTGAATTACTGCTTCCATTTTTTCTAACGATTGAGCCAGGTCCTTCGGTGCCAACATCTCTGTATTTTGCAATTTTCGAAGTGTTCCCTGTTTTAGGTTGGGTGAGCTTTTTGTTTTTAGAACTACGCATTCTCTCTGCTTCCCCTTCAATAAGAGCCTCCATATAGAGATAGGTATCTGCTAAAGACTCTTCATTGACGAGGCTACGGGTATTCAACCTTCGCACTCTTTGAATTCGCTCATGTTCGAACAAAGAAAGCCCATTGGTATAGCCGCTGTTATCAACCGCTGGGACTTTTATGTATTTCTTTTCTGATTCAAGAAAAACGTAGATAGCGCTTATGTCCGACGGATCGGTTTTTGTCCTGACGAAGAGTTTTCCTTGTGAATTGACCGAATTGTATTTTCGATACTCTATGAGCTCATCCGATTGGTAGCGTAAATTGTGCAACCTGATCCCAGCTATCCCTATCGTCCGGTGCCGTAGCAACCCCAACTCAATGCGTAACTCTGCGGCAGCTTGTCCTTGATAGAAGTTTGGAAGCCATTTCGATTCATGCCACTTATGATAAGGGACATTCCTTTCTCGACTATCTGAGTCCATGTGATAGCGGTCGATAACCCATTTATGTATTAACTCCATAAATACAGAAACTCTAACCGCAGACTCTTTTTTAGGATCGTAATCTTTAAGTTGGGTGGGGTTGGCGAATGTTTTTCCAGGCAGAGCGTTAACCAACCCCTTGTTTAGTTGGTCAAATAACTTTTCTATACCGGTCTTTCTCCACGGTTTTGCAGCTTGGCTATATTGAATGTCCGACACTAAAGGTCTCAAAGAGTCCTCTAGGCTATCACTCCAAAACTCGGCACCATTATCAACGACCAGATAGTCTATTTTTCCATGACATGGCCAATCATTCGTTATTGAAGGAAACTTATCTTTTATCCAGCTTTTATCTAGCAATGTACTCAACAACGCTTTTCTGACGGAATCAAAACTAGGCTCTCTAAAGTTAACGCTGAAGCCGACGATACATTTACTAAACCTGTCATAGAGCATGGTTAGATATGGGCGACCTAATGGAATATCTAACTCATCATCAATGAGAATGACTGGGACCGGAGTATGGTCAATTTCAACGTACTCCATCGGTTTCGTCGCTTCTATTTGCTGGCCTACAGAGCGGAACTCTCGATCTGCATGTCGCTTTCCATACCTTTCCACTGCAACATCATAGGGTGGTAAACTATTCACTCTGTCATAAAATGCTCTTTGGCTAATTCGCTTGATTTTGCCTTCGACAATTTCTTGATTGGCTTTAATTACTCGGCTTTTGTAATAGCGGTAAGTTTCCGCGACGCTTAGACGCTCTTTGGTCAGGTATTTCTTTTCAATCGCTTCATCAATGAGCGACTGTGAATCTGTATGAACGGTTCTATTGCCTTTTTGGGCGTGTTTAGGAATGAGCGAAAGAACAGATCTTCCTGACTCAAAATACATTTTTTTCCAGCCAGCAAGAACTCGCCAACTCGGTGGAGATAACCCTAGCTCTTGTTCAGCCTGATTTAAAATCGGTACAAGATTTTTTTCTGTCCAGCCACCTTTTAGACGTTTTTCAGTAAATTGAATGACTTTAAGACGTCGTAATGCTTCTTGTTGAGTTTTTACAGGATAGGTATCAATGGAAGGGAGATACGATTTATCTTCTTCAAATAAATCACTCGGTATTTGAGTTGCTAATTCCACTTCTTTGGCAGAAGCTTCCATTTCATCAATGAAACCAAAAACGTCATCAAAATCTGACGTCATACCTAACACCAAACGTAGCTATTCAAACCAAAATCAGAGCATCTAATATCAGTCTTAACTCTCCCTGACGATAGCCAACAGAGTGTTGATATCAGAGTTTCATGCTCAGATAGTCCTAAGTGGTCGGAGATTTCGCGTAATTGTACTTTCTGTCTACGTTGTATAAACCCGAGAACAGACTTTTGCGCTTTAGTGATGGTATGCAAACCAGAGTAACGATGGAGTAACTTTAAGTTACTGAATATGGGGTCAATCCGAATTTGTTTCTCTGTCACTAAAACAAGGCGTTTTCCTTGCTCTTCTAGTGCTACTCGTTGTTTTTCAGCAAATCGGAGTCTGAAGTCTGGTTTTAAAATCTGGCTTGAGTGCTTAATCTCGATAAGAGTAGATTGGTCATTATGATCATCGGCTAAAAAATCTGGCGTATAACGACACTTGCGACCATTAAAGTAGTAATGAAAACCGTGTGGTTGAGATATGTACCCTTTAACATCAGGGTTATATTCGAGATGGAAACAAAAATCGAACTCTAAAATAGAGAGGGTGCGAACGACAGCATCGTTTTTCAAGCTCATGAACTTGCAGATGTTGTGGACGTGAGAGGATTTTTTGGTTTGGTCGAACATAGTGCGCATCACTTTTGTTGTAAACCTACAACAAAAAATAGACTATGCTGACTTATAGTGCAAATTTGCTAACTTCTTTGCAATTTATGCTAAGTTAGTTTGCAAACATCAGATGGGTGGAAGCCCCAGCCACATCCCGGCACACAAGTCATCCGCTGCGGCTGCTTCCTTCCGGATCTGACCGAGTTCACGAACTATTGTTGCGGGAGGACCAGGGCCTCCATAGATTCTGTTGATTTTGCGCTAAGGCCAAATCGTGGAAAGGATTATCAGGTATAGGCGCATTGAATGCAATAGCTAAGCAGACTTTTTAGTGTAAGTTAGCGTTAAGTGACTAGAGATTAAACAAAAAGGCATTAAAGCGAACTTCAATGCCCATATGAAAGCCATTTTGCTAACAAAAATCAGTGTTCTTGGTTTTCACGGTCACTTCGCAAAATGTAGTCCGTCATCCATGCCGTCCCTAGTAGGCATATCCAAACAACAAAAACAGGCTTGGGTACGTCAACACCAGGGGCAATGACAAGCGCGGCAAAACCAACACTCGGCAGTGTCCAGCACAGCAGTTTATTCCAGCGGAAGGTTGGAAGCTTACCAAGACTCTCCATTGAGGCGAGCATACCGGTAAAACACAATGCGATGAGCGCAGCATGGGGTAGACCTGCGGCCCAAATTGGAATGATCAGCGCCAGTGACCACCAGCTGTGTTTATTACTGCCCTTCCAATGGCTCGCTGCATACCATGCCACAAATACCGCAAAGCCTTGAATCAACGTGACCATTGGGGTGCCCCCTAGCTTCCCAGACAACTGAGTCATCATAATTCCGACATTCAGTGTGATAACAATCAGGCCAACGAGGCAAACTATCCAAATGTTGCTGCGCCGAGAAGAGGCGACCATAAATACCGGAAGGAGAATCCAAACCGCAATGGACATGGCGATACTTTGCATTGGCAATGTTATTCCATACACCACCATTGCCGCGAGCAAAGCTAGACCAGCCACCCCTCCTTGTGGAAGCACCCATAATGCTGGAATCATCAGCGCTAAAACGGGAATATCACCTTCAGTAACGCTAATTGCTCTGGCGCAAACCATGGCAAGAATACTTGTGATTACGAACTGAAACACCGAAAATACCATTGCTCCTCCCTATACCGATCCATGGCACATTGAACTAGGACTACATTCAGTATGGAACAGTTTCGAACACAAATCTTTGCTGTAATTCACCAAATTCCGCATGGAACTGTGACAACGTACGGACAGATTGCAAAAATGGCTGGCTATCCTGGCTACGCTCGACATGTTGGCAAGGCACTGAGCGACTTACCAAAAGGCAGTACCCTTCCTTGGCATAGAGTGATCAATGGTAAAGGCGAAATTTCATTAACTGGCGAACGTTTCAGCGTCCAAAGAGCAAAACTATTGGAGGAAGGGGTTGTCTTCACAGCAAGCGGTAAAGTCAGCTTACGCACTTATGGCTGGCAGGTATAAATGAAGTATCGGGTTCGATGCGTCGCGGCTGAGCGAAACCATTATCGGACTAAACCGCTACCTGGCTAAGCGAATAACCAGATAGCGATAATTGGCTTTACTTCGCGTGTACGCCAATAAGAAGTAGATTCACTTCTTCTGTCTTATTTTGATCGGTAATCACTGGGTAGGACGTATCGCTGATAAAACGCAGTTTGCCGTCTACCTCAATACGCGCACTCACACTGTACGTGTGTCGGGCATCGATATCTGCGCTGTTGTAGCTCAGTTCAAAATCAAATGGGACTTGCGCGCCCTCTGTTTCAAACGTCTGCTCAGAAATCACCGTTGCTGGCGCATCGGCTAGTGAGACATCTTGCAGTTTCACTGTCACAACCGCGTTTGGTGGCAGTGCGATTCTCTCACGATACGCAATGCTGCCTTTCACTGATGTCATGCCACTCTCTACCGCTACTTTCGAGTCTGTCGCTGGTGCAGTTTGGCACCCAGCAAGTGTTAAGCCTAATACGACCGCCAATAAACCTGAAAATACCTTCTTCATAAAGCCTCTCTATTTAATATGTGCACTTATGCTCGTCAGTGCCAACCTGTATTACATTAAAGATATCAGAAATTTATCCATCCATTGTAGGAATAGCGCCAGAATGCATTATTCTCATACCATTCCTACATGACTTGTTACGTGATGAAGCTCACGAGCAACTTGACGAACAAACTGACAAAACCCACACTTGCAGTATTGAACTTGAGTATAAGTGAATTTATGAGTAAACCATTACGTGAATTGCTGGAATTGCTTCAACTAGAAAAGCTAGAAGAAGGATTGTTTCGTGGTCAAAGCCAACACTTGGGTTTACCGCAGGTGTATGGTGGTCAAGTCATCGGGCAAGCGCTGTCAGCCGCTCGATATACGGTATCAGATGATCGCACGGTACACTCGTTTCACAGCTATTTCCTCTACCCTGGAGATGCGGAAAAACCGATTATTTATGATGTAGAAAATCTGCGTGACGGTAAGAGCTTTAGTACAAGACGAGTAAAAGCCATCCAAAATGGACGACCGATTTTTTACCTCACAGCGAGCTACCATGGGCACGCGCCGGGGTTTGAACATCAAACCGAGATGCCTGTTGTTGATGGGCCTGAGAATTATGTTTCAGAGTCCGAACTGGCGGCGCGTATTGCGGACTTTTTGCCCCCTAAAATTCGAGAGGTGTTTTGCAGTGAAGAGGCCATTGAAGTACGCCCTGTCACTGTGATCAATCCGCTCAAACCGGAAAAAGCAGAACCTAAGCAGTATTTGTGGATTCGCGCGAATGGCGAGGTACCAGATAATGCACTCATCCATCAATACCTACTTGGTTACGCATCGGATTGGCGCTTCCTAACCACAGCGTTGCACCCACATGGTGTTTCTATTATGTCACCGAAATTTCAATTGGCGACGATTGATCACTCTATGTGGTTTCATCGTCCGGTTAAAATTGATGAATGGTTGCTTTATGCCATTGATAGCCCTAATGCGAGTAACTCGCGCGGCTTGGTTCGTGGTGAGATTTTCAATAGAAAAGGCGATCTCGTCGCCTCCACTATCCAAGAAGGCGTGATGCGATTTAGTGAATAATTTCGCTCTGTCACGATCTCAGTGCCACTAAAAACGCACAAAGCCAGCCGAAAACACGGCTGGCTTTTCTGTATTCACACGCTTTTTCCAGAATTAACACACTTTAGCTGCGCTCAATCAACCGCCAGGCCTAAAACGCTAGTCAGGGTATTTACCCCACTTCCTATTGATAAGAAAGTTAACCATTCGGCGAGCAAAGCCTGAGTATGGTGCAGTTAAAAATGCCGTCGCTGCCCACTTTCCTTGGGCCATCACTGGACGCATCTTAGATAAGCTATTAAACCCTTCTCGGCCGTGATAATGCCCCATACCACTAGGCCCCACGCCACCAAACGGTAAGTCGTGCTGGCCGACGTGCAGCATAACATCATTAATGGTGACACCTCCCGATAAGGTATTTTCTAACACTGTCTTTTGCAGCGTCTTGTCATCTGAAAAAATATACAGGGCTAAAGGCCTATCTCGCTGACTAATAAAGTGATAGACATCATCCAACGTTTTGTACGTTAAAATCGGCAAAATAGGCCCAAAGATTTCACGTGTCATTACGTTTTCATCTACCGCTGGCGTCACCACCAAATGAATAGGAAAGCGTCGACTTACGGCATCAGGTTCACTATCCGGGATAAGATTAATCACCTCACCACTACCCGCTTTTGCCAAGCTGAGTGTCTCACTTAAACGCTGAAACGACACATCATCAATTACGGCTGTATAGTCGGGGTGCTCAATCGTTTTGAAGCGCTTTTTCACGATAGACTTTGCTGACTTAATCACCGAATCAAGCTTATCTTCTGGTACAAAAAGATAGTCTGGCGCTACACATGTTTGCCCTGCGTTATACATTTTTCCGGTCAAAATACGCTTCATTGCTTTTTTAATATCGTAATCCGGCGCGATAATAGTGGGTGATTTCCCTCCTAACTCTAGCGTTACAGGCGTAAGGTTCTCTGCCGCTGCAGCCATCACTTTGCGACCTGTCGCCCCAGAGCCAGTAAAGATCAGGTGATCAAACGCCAGTTTAGAAAAAGCTTGGCCTGTCTCGCCCGTTTCGGCAATAAAACAAATTTCATCTTCCGTAAACGCCGTTGAAAACACTTCCGCTAAGACGCGACAAAGATGCTGAGAGTTTTCTGACATTTTTACCATTACGCGATTACCCGCGGCCAATGCAGCGGTCATTGGTCCTATCGCAAGAAACAACGGATAATTCCATGGCACAATAATACCAACCACACCGATAGGTTGCGGAATAACACTATTCTTGGCGGGTTGAAACCATATGGCGGTATGACGCGACTTGGGCTTCATCCACTTTTTAAGTTGTTTACGGGCATCCACAATGCCGTCAATCGAAGAGAAAAACTCCAGCAATGCCGTTTCCGTTGAAGAGCGATGGCCAAAATCCTTACGAATGGCCTCACACAACACCGCCTGGTTTTGACGAATAAGGCGCTCTACCTTGGACAAATTACTCAATCGCAATTCACGACTAAGAAAAGGCGACTCTGTAAACGCTCGTTTTTGCTGGTTAAAACACGCTTGCATTTCTAATTCACTAAGCTCGACTTGGCTCATTATTCGACTCCTAATTCGACCAGTTTTTCCAATAACTGCTGACACTCTAATCGTGACATCACCTCGGGAACCGGATACTCACCAAAGGCTTCTTTTATCGCTTGCTGCGCAATATGAGGAATGTCTTCTACTTGCAATTCTTTGACGACTTTCGGAATCGCAATACGCTCTAATAGCGCGTTAACCGCATCGGTAAACTGTGAGGATGCGCTCCCGTGTACACTGTCTTTATAGCCCAGCTCAACCGCTAGCTGTGTCAGTCGTGCGTTATCTCTTTGTTGGATCCCCTCTAGCACAAGGGGTAATACAATGGCATTCGCTCGGCCGTGAGGCACGTGATAAAACGCACCGAGTTGATGGGCAATGGCATGAACATAGCCGATATAAGTGCGCGTAAAGGCAAGCCCAGCTTCAAAACTTGCCAACGCCATTTGCTCTCTGGCATGGGTATTGTTGCCATCTTCGTACGCCGTTGGTAGCTCACTAAAAATTCGCTTAATTGCGCTCACCGACCATTGGCGAGTTTGTGTATTCGCGTACCCACTTAAATACGATTCAATGGCATGAGTTAAGGCATCTGCGCCCGTTTCAGCCGTTACCTGTGCAGGTAAACCTAACATCAACTCTGGGTCAAGAATCGCGACTTTGGGTACCAAGAACGGGTCGGTGATGGAGCGTTTTTTTCGGGCATCAACATCACTAACCACTGCGGCGACGGTACACTCAGAGCCAGTGCCTGCCGTAGTGGGTATCGCGATAATAGGCATAAGACGACGATGTACCTTAAGTAACCCCGGTAACTTCGCCACGTCTTTATTGGTTTTGACACTCGCCGCCATCGCTTTTGCGCAATCCATAGGCGAACCACCACCAAAGGCAATAACGCTATCGCTAGCATGGTTCTGGTAGTGTTCGACGCCTCGTCTCACCATTTCATAGTCGGGGTCTGGGGTAATGTCATCAAAAATTGAATAGCCAATATTCGCGTCATCTAGCGTCTGCAGTAGGCTATCGAGTAAACCCAATTTCATCAAAACATGATCCGTCACGATGCAAGGTTTACTCACGCCAAGTTGTTTGCATATTTTAGCAATATCATTCACTTTGCCACGCCCAGAAATGCACGTTGGCTGTGGAACAGGCACCATTTTAATAAACGGTTTCTTAACGGAAACCAGGCATTGGTGCAGCATATCGACGCTCCTTATAGACAAAATGATTGAGTAGACGAACTAAAGCAGTTCTGCGACATTATTCTGATAACAGCGCTCAGACAACCCAACTTTCACGATTAAGCTTCACCCGTTAAGTACTAACGACTCCGCTTTTAATGACATTCAGTTATAGAGTGATTGCTCCATATAAGCAAGATTGTCATCCAAGAGTTGAGAGTCGTATACCTGCGACATAATGCCAACTAAATCGTGCCCGCTAGCGAATGGGTAATGCCGTTGTGTATTTTAAAGGTTCCATCGCAAAGGTAGAGGTCACGTTCGATAACTCGTCGATACTATTTACCAATTTTTTATAAAACTCATCAAAACACTTCATGTCTTTTACCAGTACTTTCATCATATAGTCATACTCCCCCGCCATACGATAAAACTCCATCACTTCAGGAAATAACGATACGGTATCGACAAAAGCTTTGTACCACTCATGGGAGTGGTTCGTGGTCTTGATTTGCACAAAAGCGGTAAAGCACAACCCCAACGATTCAGGATTCAGTAACGCAACTCGCTTATTAATCACGCCCTGATCTTCAAGCTTTTTTAATCGCTTCCAACACGGCGTTGTGGTTAAGTTCACCGCTTCGGCGAGATCATGCAACGACAGCGTACTGTCTTGCTGCAATAAGCCCAGTAGTGTCTTATCTGTACTATCGATTTCCATAAAAACCCCAAAAGGAGAATAACTTTCTCTAAAAACCCATTTATACAGTAAATATAGCAAAGTTTTTCTCCCCGTATGTAGGTAAATTATCACCATAACGATAGCCAAGTAGGAAACCTAACTATGTGTACTGACCATCAATGGATAAACAACGCCATTCGTAAAATTGAAGCTGACTATCAACGCTCTGCCGATACTCACCTGATAAAGCTCGACCTTCCAAGCATTGATGGCATCGATCTCTATCTGAAAGATGAAAGTACGCATCCAACTGGCTCACTGAAGCACCGCTTAGCGCGATCGCTTTTCTTGTACGCGATTTGTAATGGTTGGATTGGCCCGGAAACCACCGTTATTGAATCTTCTTCAGGCAGCACCGCGGTGTCAGAAGCTTACTTTGCTAGACTTCTCGGCCTACCTTTCATTGCCGTTATGCCTAAAAGTACCGCGAGCAAAAAAATTGAACAAATTGAGTTCTATGGTGGCAAAGCGCACCTTGTCGATCGCTCTGACCAAATTTATGCAGAATCGCGTCGCCTTGCCGATGAGCTAAATGGTCATTATATGGATCAGTTTACGTATGCTGAACGCGCGACTGACTGGCGTGGTAATAACAACATTGCGAACTCAATCTTTAGTCAAATGGAACTTGAAGATCATCCGATTCCTACATGGGTCGTCATGAGCCCGGGTACTGGTGGCACATCGGCGACCATTGGTCGTTTTATTCGCTACCAAAAACACGATACTAAACTGTGTGTGGTTGACCCTGAAAACTCGGTATTTCACGACTACTACAAAACCGGCAATAAACACATCACTGGCGACTGTGGCAGCAAAATTGAAGGCATTGGGCGACCTCGCGTAGAGCCAAGTTTTATTCCTGGTGTGGTTGACGAAATGCGCACCATTCCCGACGCAGCAAGCATTGCAACGATTCATTGGCTTGAGAAAATCTTAGGAAGAAAAGTCGGCGCATCAACCGGCACTAATTTATACGGTGCCTTGCAGCTAGCCTGTGAAATGAAAAAACGTGGTGAAACAGGATCGATTGTGACCTTGTTATGCGACAGCGGCGAGCGCTACCTCGACACTTACTACAACCCTGAGTGGGTAAAAACCAATATTGGTGATCTACACCCTTACACAGAAAAACTTGAAATCTTTGAAGCAACAGGTGAATGCAGCGCAGATTGTTAAGCCCTGTCATTTAGCTTGAAGACGCAAGCCGTTAGCCTGACGGCGTGTATGAGATGAGAAAAAGGAGTGATGCTATCACTCCTTTTTACTTTATCTGCATAATTAATAACGTCATTTGACCTTACGTACTACTTTCGATCATAACTACGATTGACCTGCATTTGAGCGGCGGTGATGTACGACACTAAGTCCTGATACGCGCGATCTAACTCTTCAACCACCAGTACATCGGCGGTATCGTTAGCGATCAAGTGCAACCCATCATGAAAGGCCCTCGCTTTCGCGGAAAAGTATTCCAATGGTCCGCCAACACTGGCTAATTGTCGCGTCTCTTCGTGGTTTGCCACAACGGCGCCAAATGTCGTTTCAAGCTCACCGAGAAGCAGCAGTGCATGATCACAGTTAGCACCGATTAACTTCGAGTGCGCGGTCGTCCACATGTTGGTGTATTGAGCAATCCCGCTTGAAGCGTAAATATCCACGGTACTCTTGTAAATAACGTCAACCGTTGTCGACGACAAAGACAAGATAGATTGGGTATCTTTGACAATTTCTGCCGCGCCTTTCGACGCATCCGCGACCTGTACCGAGACTGTTTCGATATTCTCTCCGGCAAGGTTGGTGCTCGATTCAATTCTTTCCACTAAGCTAGAAATCTCACTGGCGGCCTCATTGGCACGTCCAGCAAGGGAGCGGACTTCATCCGCGACTACCGCAAACCCCCGACCATGCTCCCCCGCCCGAGCCGCTTCAATCGCAGCATTCAGCGCGAGCAAATTCGTTTGCTCAGAGATCTGATGGATAATACTGATAAACTGACTAATATCACCAGTTAATACCTGAAGAGCATTGACCGTGTCTTTACTTTCTGCCGACGATTGAGAGACTAAATCCAACGAACGATACATTTCTTCAAGCTGACGCTGCGTCGACTCAAATACTCCTAGCTTGCTTTGCAGCTGATCACTTTGGGCAATCAAATCATTATTCGCCACCTCGATACTATTCGCACAATCCACAAGATGAGGGACAACCATCCCTAAAAAGCGTCGTGAACGCGATTTTTGCTCGGCTAACACGTGTTCTATTGCCGATACTTCACTCTGCTTCGCCGCTAATTGCTGTTGCAACTCCGCAACCTGCTGCTGTAGAACCTCGTTAGCTGCCTTTTCAGTAAGTACCTGCTGCTGCGTTGTTTTTAATTGTTTTTTTGATACAAACATTGAGTCACTTCTTCTACCACTGCCTTTCCTATATTCACTACGCTAACACTCAGTAAGGAATTATAAATAGCGTGAAGAGTAAGTTGTGATAACTACCAATCACCATACCCCAATTAGGGTATAGGCAGAGCAATGTACTAACTCGCGATTAAAATCCGTTGTTCATTCAAACGTATCGCATAGCAAAAAAGCACTATATACCGAATGATACCGACATAAAAAAGCCCCTGACTAAGCAGAGGCATGATGAACGCGATGACGCGAACTATTTTTGCTTCGCTTCAAAGGCTGCCAGTTGCTCTGGCGTCGCTTTAGGTTGGTGGTTTTGCTTCCACTCATCATAGGTCATACCGTAAACACGCTCACGCGCATCATCGATGTCTAAGTCAAGTGACGCCTGTTCCGCTTCTGCTTTGTACCATTTACTAAAGCAATTACGGCAGAAACCCGCCTGAATCATTAGATCGATATTTTGCACATCCTTATTATTATCAAGGTGGGCAAGCAAGCGACGAAATACCGCTGCGTCTAATTTATCTTGCTGCTCTTGAGGGAGATCTTTATATTTAAATTCAGCCACTTTACTTTCCTTTGCTGTTATTTTTATGCTCCACAATCCTAACGAACAAACGAAAAAATGCCCAGCCGAAACTGAGCATTTTTCCAAGCGAACAGGAAAGGCGGCCTTCACTATCCGTTAATTAACCATGACTGGTTCGTGCTTTCACATCTTTTTCCAATGCTTTATTCAACTCAGCTTCAACGTGTCCCGGCGATTGTGTCTTCGCGGATATCAAGCGGTACATCGCTGGAATCACGAATAACGTCACTAAGGTGGCAAACGCCATCCCAAAGAAGATGACCGTACCTACCGCCACTCGGCTTTCATAACCCGCCCCAGTGGAAACAATCAGCGGGATCGCGCCAGCTAACGTAGTGAATGCCGTCATTAAGATTGGACGCAGTCGCCTTGCCGATGCATCAATGATGGCTTGCTCAAACGCGATACCTTTGTCTCTTAACTGATTGGTAAACTCTACAATAAGGATCCCGTTCTTGGTCACCATACCAATAAGCATGATCATACCAATCTGACTGTAGATGTTGAGCCCTTGCTGCATAATCAGTAAGCCTAGGAAACCGCCAAATACCCCCATCGGGACGGTAAACATCACCACAAGCGGGTTAATAAAGCTTTCAAATTGCGCAGCCAGTACCAAATAAGCCACTAATAACGCCAATGCAAACACCACGAAAATACTCGATTGATTTTCTTTGAAGTCTTTCGACTCTCCGGCGTAACTAATCGATATATCACCCGGTAGCATCTCTATGGCCTGTTGGTCCATAAAGTCCAACGCTTCACCTAATGTATACCCTTCTTTAAGGTTCGCTTTGATGGTGATAGATTTCTGCTTGTTGTAATGCGATAAACGAGTAGAGGATGCCACTTCCTCAATATCAGTCACGGCATCTAACGTCACCAACTCGCCGGACTGAGTGCGCATGTAAATTTGGCTCAAATCTGCGGCGTTATTGAAGTTATTTTCATCCCCTCGCAAGTAGACATCGTATTCTTCACCACGCTCGACATAGGTGGTCTCTGTTTTACCACCAAGCATAATTTCCAGCGTGTCGGAGATATCTTCAACACTGATCCCGAGCTCTGCTGCGCGCTCTCGGTCGATGGTCACCACCAGCTCTGGTGTTTTCTCAGAGTAGTCAGTACTCGCGCCTTCCATCATCGGTGAGGCGTCAGCGCGTTGCTCAAGTAAATCTGCCCATTTTTGCAATTCCGCATAATCTGAACCGCCAATGACAAATTGTACTGGCTCGCTCGACCCGCCTCTAAAGCCTGGCATAAACGGGAACACACGAACATCAGGGATCCCAGCGAGGGCTTTTCGAGCCTCTCCCAGCGCTTGCGTCGCAGTGACATCACGTTCGTTCCAATCTTCTAAGATCATGATAACGAAGCCCGTTTGGTCACCGGCATTGCCGCCAAACGCTGGTGATTGAATACTAAATGACTTTAAGAAACCTTGCCCTAATAACGGCATTAAGCGCTCTTCTACGATGTCCATATTCGCTGCCATTCGGTTGTAACTGGTGGCATCCGCACCACGAACAAAAGCGAAGATGACCCCACGATCCTCTTGCGGTGTTAACTGAGCAGGTACTTGCTGCATTAACTGATAACTGCCGCCAACGCAGGCTAAAATCACCACTGGCGCGAGCCAACGAAATCGTAAGGCTTGCCCAAGCGCTCGCTTATAACCACGCTCTAATTTTCTAAAGCCTGAATCTACCCATTGTGTGAAACGATTTGGTTTCACGTTCGCTTTTAGAATCGAACTTCCTAATACCGGCGTAAGAGTGAGAGCAATCAAAGATGAGAAGATCACCGACATGGCTAGCAGCACAGAGAACTCGGTAAACAGCAGCCCTATCATGCCGTCCATGAATGAAATCGGTAAAAACACCATCACCAGCACTAATGTGGTGGCGATAACGGCAAACCCCACTTCGCGCGTCCCTTTATAAGCAGCAAGTAGTGGCGGCTCGCCTTTCTCGATATGGTGGAAGATGTTTTCCACCACCACGATGGCATCATCCACCACTAAGCCAATAGAGAGAATCAACGCCATTAACGTGATCAAATTGATGGAAAAGCCAAAGAAATAGGCGGCAATAAACGACGCAATCAAAGATACGGGTACCGTCACGGCGGGTATCAGCGTGGCTCTGGCTTGACCAATAAAGATGTAGAGCACCAATATGACCAAACACCCGGTGATAAACAGCGTGCTGTACACCTCAGAAATGGAGCGATCGATAAAGACGGTTGAGTCATAGTCAATGGCTAAGCGAGTCCCTTCCGGCAGAAACTGCTGCATACGTTCCACTTCTTTATGCACCAAGTCAGCCATTTCCAGCGGGTTCGCATCCGACTGTGGCACGATGCCCATGCTGACGTTAACCACACCATCACTCTTAAAGGTGGAATTCTCATTCTCTGCGCCGATATACACATCGGCGACGTCTTTCAAGTAAATCGGTGTATTGTCACTGGCGCGTTTCACCACCAAATATTCAAAATCTACCGGGGAGTTGTATGACCGGGCAGTACGAACCGACATCACCGTCGCATCATTTCGCACTTCCCCACCGGGGCGTTCAATATTTTCAGATCGTAGCGAAGCGGTGATGTCAGAGGTGGTCACCCCTCGCCCAGCCATGTACGCAGGCTTGAGCTTAATGTACATCACTTGGTACAAGCCACCAGAGATGTCCACCGAGCTCACG
The DNA here is from genome assembly GCF_026191675.1 of Vibrio qingdaonensis. Taxonomy (GTDB): domain Bacteria; phylum Pseudomonadota; class Gammaproteobacteria; order Enterobacterales; family Vibrionaceae; genus Vibrio; species Vibrio qingdaonensis. Next base: position 22,713 of record NZ_JAKRRY010000021.1, read on the forward strand.
CCGGAAATAAGACTAAACCGGTCCAGCAATACTCGGTTGGTGTAGTCCGTCAATTGGGTTCGATCCATCACCGACGAGCTAAGATTAATATAGACCGACGCTTCACCACTACCATTGTTTTTAAACACCAACGGATCATCAGCTTCATCGGGCAGGGAGCGCTGGGCTCGCGCCACTGCATCACGAATATCACTCACGCCGGTATTCAGGTCATAACCCAACTCAAATGTGACGGTAATTCGTGACATGCCATTTCGAGTCACCGACTCTATTTCATCAATACCACTAATACCAGAGAGTTGATCTTCAATAGAGGAGGTGATCTGGCTTTCAATGATGGTGGCTGACGCCCCTTCATAACGAGTGGAAATCGACACCACTGGGTTTTCGATGTCCGGCATTTCACGTACAGCAAGTTTATTAAATGACACAATGCCAAATACACATAACAACAAGCTCAGTACGATAGCGGCAACCGGACGCTTAACTGAAATATCAGATAAAAGCATTAGCTGACTTCCTTCTCACTAACGAGTTCGGTGCGCTTTTCAGTGCGCTGTGCTGTAGGCTCCGATTTCACTTCCTGAACGGCAGAACCATCACGCATGTTAACAATGCCCTGCACGACAATTCTCTGACCAATCTTTAGCCCTTTTTCGATCACCACTTGGTTACCTACACGAGCCCCCAAAATGACCTCAGTACGATGCGCCTTGCTATTTTCATCAATCACATAAACAAAGCGTTTGGTGCCTGAATACTCAAGAGCTTGAACAGGAATAATCGGTGCTTCAATAGGCGGGAAAGCCATGTTCGCCTGAGCGAGCATGCCGGGCTTTAATCGATTCTCTTGGTTTTCAAAATGGATACGCACGCGAAGGTTCAACGTTTCTTGGTTTACTCGCGTGTCCACTGCAACGACCGCACCTTCGAATAAGCGATTGCCCCACGCCGAGGTTTTCGCCGTGACTGGCATACCTTTTTCAAGCATTGACAGGTATCGTTCAGGGACTTGTAAATCAAGCTGCATAATAGATAAATCATCCAACGTGAGTAGCTCTGTCCCCACATTGACTAACTTGCCACGGCTAAAATCAATTAAGCCAACCGTACCTGAGAACGGGGCTTCAATATGCAGGTCATTGAGCTGTGCGTTCGCCGCATCTAGACGAGCGTTGGCAATGTCTACGTTGGTTTTTTGCGCATCAATTTCCGTTTTAGTAATGGCATTACTCGATGCAAGGCGTTCGAACTCAGCCAAAATACGTTTTTGGTCACGTAAATAGGCTTTTGCTTCTGCGACAGAAGCCACGGCTTTGTCGTCATTAAGCAAAATCAAGACCTGCCCTTTTGGCACCTTTTCATTCGCCGATACGCGAATTTGATCAACAATGCCGGACACTTCAGAAGCAATAATGACCGATTGATCCGCCTCCAACTTTCCGACCAAGGATAACGATTGAGACACTTGGTGAACGGCCACCGTCTCGGTCACGACAGAGATAGCTTGCGATCCTTGAGACCTTTTTGCGTAGCTTGCAGAAGAAGCACTAAGAATAGACAGTGCCAGCAAACCGATTATTGTTTTATTTTTCATCGTATTTGTCTTTTTATATAGAAACTAATTGATATTCTAGCGACTTATGAGCCACATAACGTCAAGAAGTGTAAATCCTAAATTGAGTTTTTGTTTACAAACATTGCGCCGTTACAAACAACGCAAGAAAATGAAACAAAATGACACGACTAAGGGGAGTAGTGAGTAAACCTAACCCATTCATTGTGCTCATTCGCAAGAAAAATCAGCGCGCCCTGTAGCGAAGTGGTTAATAAATAGAGCATAAACCTGCCTTTTTAGGCACCTCTGTCCAAAAAGACATCATTCAGTTCAAAATGCCAAGAAAAAACTTTACAGCTTTGCGGAGTTTGCTATGATTCGCTCCGAACTTGAGTTGCTGCTTTGGGAAAACAGCGAAACAAGTATAAAACACCCTGGAGGGGTTCCCGAGTGGCCAAAGGGATCAGACTGTAAATCTGACGGCTCTGCCTTCGATGGTTCGAATCCATCTCCCTCCACCATATTTAGTTTGCTTGTTACTAACTCTGTTATTAACGAATAAACACACTTGAGTGACTGCTTTGGGAAAACAGTGAAACAAGTATAAAACACCCTGGAGGGGTTCCCGAGTGGCCAAAGGGATCAGACTGTAAATCTGACGGCTCTGCCTTCGATGGTTCGAATCCATCTCCCTCCACCATATTAGTTTACTTGGTGATAACCAGATAAACGCACTTGAGTTGCTGCTTTGGGAAAACAGTGAAACAAGTATAAAACACCCTGGAGGGGTTCCCGAGTGGCCAAAGGGATCAGACTGTAAATCTGACGGCTCTGCCTTCGATGGTTCGAATCCATCTCCCTCCACCATACAGAAAAAACCGACTCTTAGAGTCGGTTTTTTTTCGTCTGAATATAATCAAATATTATCACTAATCTAGCACTCTGCACCAAACAAGATAGCGCGCCTTGTATTGTAAGAAATGTAAAATAATACAACAACTTAGCTTACTTTCGCTTACAGCAATTCTTGAATGTTCGATGATAAGATCTCTCATATCCTAATAACAACATCCAATGAGAAATCAGAATGAAAAAAACACTATTAGCACTTTCCTTGATCATAAGCTCTGTGTCTGCATCATCCATGGCGAGCGAAGGCTTTTATCTTGGCGCCGCTTACTCAAAGATGAATTATGACGCAGCGTTTGTGGCCAGCAATGAGGTCGAAAATGGCTACGCCGTGAATGGTGGATACGACTTCCCTATTGGCAGCTTTTTCGTGATTGGTACCGAAATTGAATACAAGAACTTAGGCTCGACAACAGAATCCATCGGCAGCGACTACTATAAACTGTCTATGACCTCTTATGGTGTTAACGTGCTGCCAAAGCTTTACATCGGTGATCACTTCTATGCGCTGGCTAAATTCGGTTTTCATAAAATCAATTCAGAAATAAGCACTAACGTTACCACTGATGATACCGCGGTATCTGATACCGCTTCGGTATATGGATTGGGCGCTGGATACGATATTTCCCCAAACTTTGCTATTCAAGCAAGCTACGAGATCCACAACATTGCTGTCTACAATACGTCTTCTGCCAACCTAGGGGCAAAGTTTAATTTTTAGCTAATAGCTATTAGCTAAGAGCGTTTAACTTTTAGTCGCTGACGACGAAAAAACACTCATCGCGGAGTCTGCTAATTATCGGAGTAGTCACCGTTATTTGGGATTTGGGACAAACTTATTGTTTGCAATATCCGTAATTCAGATAGTATTAGATGAGTGTTTGCAGAAATACGGACAATGGTCATGGCAGAGATTGAAACAGAAGGTTTTGAATTTTTTGGCTTAGAAGAAGCCATATTTCGAAAAATGGTGATAGAGAGAATTGAAGCGTTGATGGTGCAAGCCAAGCTCTCTAAAAACGCCCTAGCAAAAAAAACCGGAATTGGACGTTCGGGTCTATATGAAAAGATGGATCGTGATGCACAAAGCCATTTCACTATTCAAGATTTCTACCGAATTGCAAAGGCCTTAGACGTGAGCATACTTCAATTGTTTCCGATGACGAACCTGGAGCGACACCATGGTGGACAATTACCATTACCCGCCAGTACGCTAAAGTTCCTTGATGTGATGCTCTCCGCTCCACAAGAAGATATTGAATTCCTTTCCAAATTTTATACTTCATTGCAAAAGCGAGATCAAAACACACCCTAGCGACCAATCATGGTATGGCTAAATGAGGTGACACCAGCTTCACTCATCCAACTTAAGGATACTAGCTCGTACTACTTTCCAAATTACGGACATTCGCTCTGATAGGATCTTCATCCATAGCGCACACTCGGTGCCATTTATATGATGAAATATCGGAGCACATACATGAAATTAGCCGTCACCCTCCCCCCTCTGGTTCTAGCTTTAATGGCGAATAGCGCGTTAAGTTATGCAGACTCGTCACTAGCATCTAACAAAACGTTGGGGGTAGATCGAGACTATTCTGGTCATCGTATTGGTTTGGGAATAGACCAAGGAACAGAAATACAGAGTACGTTGCATTTTACTACTATTGATGACTGGCACACCCAGTACCCTCAAACGGTCGACCATAACGACCCTTTAAACGGATTCAAAATAGAATACGGCTATGACTTCAACCGAATTATCTCGTTAAACTTGGGATACAGTAAACTTAGCCACGACGTTAAAGGGACGCACACGATAGGGCTCGATCATGCTCGCTACTACCGAGAAGCAAAAGCTGACATAGACGTAGTCAATGTTGAGGCAGAATTAGGGTACGCTTTCATTGCAGGCAGCTATGATTTGAAACCCTACGTGGCACTGGGCGTTAAACATACAACTGGCTCATCTAGTGGGTATATAGACACGGGAATTAACCATGAACGGTATAACCATAAACTGGATGACACCGCCTCTTATATGGCACTAGGTGCACGCTTAAACACCCCTATTGGCCTCTATCTGGATACCCGACTAGGTACGTCTTGGACATTAACAATGGGGTATAAATTCTAACGCCACCATCATTCAACGACTATTCAATCGGCAGTATAACATTGGACAAATCAACATGAGTTTGTGTCACTAAACATTAAATAGATTAGATAGCATGGAACGCTATCAACGCCGTACACCATGCCAACTTGCACGACTGCATATTCTCACAATACAACATCGAACTTTATGCAATCAATTCAGCATTCTGTGATACTGAATCACATCGACATCAAGGTCATTGATTTTCGCGAAAGCTTTAATGTGCTTAACAGCCTTAAATTCATTCCCTTCTAAAACTTTCCTAGACCCCAAGTTGCTCGTCACAGCATGTGCACAAACTTCCGTTAATGCGCTAGAGTTGCGTAACTGCTGCAGCAATTGTTGAAGCGCCGATGAGGCAATGCCTTGCTTAAGATAACCATGTCCAATGCGATAACCAATCTCGGCCATTGTTGGTGTGCTTTCTTTGACGTTAACGTTAATACGACCGCAAATATCCCCGCTTGCCGTCTTAATTAGCATAGGAAGCATTAAACCAGCGCGATGATAAAGAAGGAACTCTTGCGTCTGAGCTCTTACGCCCTCTAAAGAATAAAAGCCATCCTCACGGGGTGGAACATGCTGTTCAAACCACGCTTGATTTTCTGTTTCAAATGCCAGCAGCGCCGCACAATCATCAAGATGAAGCAAGGTTACTTGTATGCCTTCCATCGCTTTTTCCTAGTAAATACGTACCCACATGAACGGGCTATCTAGTCCGTTTAGAACACCTCGTTGACATGGAAGTAAAACGTACCACCATGCTCACCATAACCAATATCAGCACGAACATTCACGGTATCTTTAATCTTCAATCGAAAGCCTGTCCCTGCGCTCGCGAGAGTATTGTCCCACAACCCTGACACATCATTGGAAACGGTACCTGCCGCCCCCCAGAATACGACTCCGACACGCCAATACACAGGTAATCGGTATTCAACTTGCCCCATCATCATTTGGTTGTCACGGTAGCGTCCAAGAATGTAACCACGCATCGCATCTGAACCGCCGAGATCCGGAAGATGATTCCATGGTACTTCACCCGACGTTAAATTGGCCTGAACTTGCCACGCAAGCAAACCTGGCATCGGAGCTAATGCTAAATACTGCGATGCCTTTATTGAATATTTGCCAAAGTTTTCTGAGTTGGTGGTGTCGTGATACAAGCCAATATCAGCTTGCAACAACGTGCCTCGAGAAGCATTGGTGACGTTATCGCGTGAGTCATACACATTCGATACAAACAGCCCATAACTGGTATTGTCGGTAAGCTCCGATGCCACCCCCTCTTGAGTAGGCGTGTCAGACTTTATTTCATGCGGCTTGACCGATTTGATGTTACCGCCAAAGCCAATAAAGTAATCACCGGAAACACGGTTAAGCCAAGTCGGCTTAATATCTATGACCTGTTCTTTAAAATTGACGAGATTACCGTCTTGCTGACCATTGTCATAGCCTTGACCGTAGTATGTGGCCGCATCATCGAAAATTTTAAGATCGGTATAAAGACGATTATCGCCGCCATTATAAAAATGCTTATTACTTAGTGTGATCCCCGCAGAGCCATTTGAGGAGGCATACGGATTCACAACCAAAGATGAAGGCTGCCCAGTACCATCCGTTTCGTCACCATATAACCCGACATACAGCAACCCTAGTCCTAATCCTTGTTCTGGTTTGTAAAACACCGCCGGAATATAGCTTGAATTTAAGCCTTTTGATGAATCGTATTCCGATTCAGCACCGAACACATCCAGCACTTTATCTAGCGCATCGGTGGTTGGGTTTGGCTTGGATTCAAAAAGGGGAACAACTTCTTTAGGCGCTGCGGCAACCTGAAAGCTGCCGATAAAACCAATACCGATAAAGGAGAAGCCAAAAAGAACAGTAGAAAATAGGTTGCGCATAGATTGAGTTCTTAAATTCATCACAGATTAGGACAAAACAATGGGCAGAATTATACGGGAAAAAGTTTCAAGGCGTGCAAATATCCAGTTAATTGCTGCAACGATAATAAAACGACAGATGTTAGGTAAAAAAAAACCGTGGCCTTTTGCCACGGTTTCATTGCTAGTCGTCGTAACTCAAACACTTAACTCTCGTAGAGAAAGTGGTCAATGACTGAAGTAATCTTAACCTTGAATACCGACGATCAACCATGGTGCATTCTGCGCCGTTAGGTCGCGCTCTAGGTGCCAGATATCTTCGATATCTTCCTCAATGCCTTCTGCCGCATCACGATAACGACCTGAGAACTGTAGGCTTAGCTGAGCTTTATTCGCATCATAATCGCCGCGTACAATTTCAACATCAACGTACATCACGTCAGTGTGTTGTTCGCCTTCAAGCTTAGCGCGCTCGGCCATTAAGTCTTGTAGCAAGCTTGGCGATACATACTCTTCAATAGTATGCAGCTCATTATGGTTCCACGCACCTTGCAGAATTCGATAGTGCTCACGAGCGCCATTTAAGAACGCTGCAGCATCAAATCCCGGTGGGTAATTGTGAGGAATATCGCTTTGACCCGCAGCGCCAAAACCACCACCTGTAGCCGCATTCTGAGGCTGCTCAAAACTTTGAAAGTTTTGTTGTGTTTGCTGCTTTTGCTCAAACGGGTTACGTGCGCCATTACCGCCAAATGCAGGCTGCTGACGCTGCTGGTTCATACTGCCCTGCTTCGCGCCAAGTAAATGCCTCATTAGTTTGAAGATAACGAAGGCGATCAGGCCCATAATCAAAATATCCATAAACTGGATACCTTCAAATGCGCCGCCAAAGAATGCCGCTAGCAAGCCACCAGCAAGAAGACCACCTAGCAGTCCACCCATCAGGCCTTTCTTACTACCCGCTTTATTTTGATCTTGTCTTACCGTGTTGGTATTTTGCTTTTGTTGTTTTGGCGCTGGCGCCGTTTTAAAGCTTTTCCCAAACGATTTACCGCCACCGAATTTCTTCGCTTCAGCAACAGGGTTCACCGTTACTGCAAGTACGAGTAACGCGATGAAAGAGAATAAACGTTTCATTCTGTACCTTTTTTTATTGTTACGTAATATCGTAAACTCTGCGGTAGGGAATACGATGGTTAACGAATCATATACTGAGCTTAGCACTAAAGGAAAGCATCATATGATCCGACTTGTTTCAGAATATTGCACGTTTGTTGCAAACAACGTGAGTTTCATCTATTGAATTCGCGTTTCTCTGTTCTCATACAAGGCTTCATCAGTTGACGCTGCTAGTACCTCACTCTAAAATAGTGAACTGTGTTCAATTCGATTATCACTATCATGGCCCGTAGAAACGATCATACAAGGGAAGAGCTTGTCCAGCTAACACTTAGCACGGTCAAAACCTACCTTAACGAAAACTCACATCACACGCTTAGCCTGCGAAAGATCGCTACGCTGATCGGTTATGTACCAAGCACTTTGGTTAATGTTTTTGGCAGTTATAACCTTCTACTGTTACGAGCCGTTGCCGAAACACTTGATGACTTATCAAGTGAAGCAAAAAGTGTGGTTGATCATGCTCAAAACCCAGAAGCAGCGCTTTATGCTTTAGCGGCTTGCTATCACGATTTTGCCCAGCAATCGCCTTACCGTTGGCAATTGATTTTTGAACATAATATGAATGGTGACCGCCTGCCTGAATGGCAAGCACAGCGTATCAATGGAATGACCGCAATGCTTGAAGGCTTACTCTCTGTTCATAGACCTGATAAATCACACTCCGAAATACTAAAAGCCAGTCGCGTGCTATGGGCAGGCGTACACGGTATTACGTTACTGAGTGTTGATGATAAATTTTTCTCTGCCGAACCTATCGACGGCAACGAGCTTATTCGAGACCTTATCTCGAAATACCTACAAAGCTGGTAACACCACAAGGAACGGCAATGCCACACTCGACATCAGGCTCTTTGCTCTCACAAAGGCGCTTTTTACCCTATTTCATTACTCAATTTTTTGGCGCTTTCAATGACAACATTTTTAAGAATGTATTGTTATTGTTCGTTGCGTTTGCCGGCCCCCAAGTACTACCGGTGTCGACTAACTTATTTATTAACCTCGCTGCGGGTCTGTTTATCCTGCCCTTTTTCCTATTTTCGGCCTCCGCGGGCGTGCTTGCAGACAAATACGAAAAATCATGGTTTATTCGTAAAGTAAAACTGATTGAAATCGCCATCATGTGCTTAGGGGCGATTGGTTTTATCACACAAAGCTATGGCATTTTGCTCTTTTTACTGTTTTTGATGGGCACCCAATCGGCCTTCTTTGGTCCCGTGAAATACGCGTTGTTACCTCAACAATTAAAGCCTAATGAACTCCTTTCCGGCAATGCTCTCGTTGAAACGGGAACGTTTATTGCCATTCTTGTAGGGACATTAGGTGCCGGGCTAATTGCGTCAGCTGAGCATGCCAACTACGTCGCTGCAGCGAGTGTCGTCATTTTTGCTATTGCGGGTTACCTATCCAGTCGCTACATTCCTGAAGCGGCCGCCAGTGCCCCTAATTTGAAGTTTCGTTGGCAGCCAATTAAACACACCAAAGAAACGCTGAAAATTGCTCATCAAGATCGTGTGGTGTTTCAATGCATCATGGCCATCAGTTGGTTCTGGTTTTTGGGCGCAACCTATCTAACTCAATTCCCAAACTTCACTAAAAACCATCTTATGGGCAACGAAGCGGCGGTTTCTTTTTTATTGGCGCTATTTTCTGTTGGCATCGCATTAGGGTCTATGCTGTGTGACAAGATGTCTAGAAACCGCATTGATATTGGTATCGTGCCAATTGGTAGCCTTGGTATCACCATTTTTGGGGCGCTCATGGCTTACGCTGTCCCGAGTGATTTACCGCTGTTTGATGGTTTTTCTGCATTTGTCGCACATTCAGCTTTATGGCCTGTTTTTGGCTTCTTGCTGCTGCTGGGCATTTCTGGTGGCCTCTTCATTGTGCCGCTTTACGCACTAATGCAACAACAAGCGAAAGAAACAGAGCGCGCTCGAGTGATTGCCGCACTTAATATCTACAACTCACTGTTTATGGTGGGCAGCGCAGTTTTGGGTATCGTCACCTTGTCGGTACTCGAATTAACGATCGTACAACTGTTTCTCGTTCTAGCATTATTGAATTTCGCGATGGCGGTTTACTTGTTTCGACAAGCGCCTGTATTTGTCGTTTGCTCGATCGTCCGCGGCCTAACGGCAATGCTTTACCGAGTCAATCTTAAGAACCTTCACCACATCCCAAAAGAAGGCGGCGCGTTGATTGTTTGCAACCACGTCAGCTATATGGATGCCGTTGTGGTAACGGCAGCCTGTCCACGCCCGATGCGCTTTGTTATGGAAGAAGATTACGCCAACTTTAAACCGGCACGTCGCTTCTTTAAAGGGTTAGGCGTCATCCCTATTTCTGCGACGAAACAAGGTTCAATTCGCCGAGCCTTTGGTGAAATTGAAGAGGCATTACGTCAAGGTGAAGTGGTGTGTATTTTCCCAGAAGGGCGTCTGACCCCTGATGGTGAGATGAACGAGTTTATGCGTGGTGTTAACTTGATTATGAAGCGCTCTCCCGCACCCGTCATCCCAATGGCACTCAAAGGGCTATGGGGCAGTTATTTCAGTCGTCACAAAGGTCGTGCTTGTAAAGGTCTACCCAATCGATTCCGAGCGAAACTGGAAGTTGAAACGGGTGAACCGGTAGAACCGAGAGAAGCAAGCAGCCAAGTGATGTTCGAGAAAGTCTCGACGCTGCGTGGTCAATATCGCTGATTAACACGCTACATGTTCAGTATTATTGAACGCTAGTTCATTAATATAAGATTTTTCTATCCAATAAATAAGGATAGGATGGCGATACTGATATTCGCCATCCTATTTTTTACGGTTACCTATGCTGACCTTGCTTCGATCGTCTCCGCTGTTTTTTCTAGCCTTAGTTGTTTGTCTCACCCCTTGGATATCATCGCCAATTGCGTTGATACTGGGTTTTCTGCTGACAACCTTCAGCTTAGTTCCACGCGGGTTGCCATTAGCGAAATTTACCAAAACGTTGCTTGCCTATTCTATTGTCGGACTGGGGTTTGGGATTCATCTCGATCAGGCCATTCAAGCCACCAGCCATGGTATCGGCATTATCGTTGCAACCATTTTTGGTACGCTGATCGTCGGTTGGTTTCTTGCCAAACGTATGGGCGTTGAAAAACAAACCGGATATTTAATTGCCTCCGGGACGGCGATATGTGGCGGAAGCGCCATCGCCGCTGTCGCGCCCGCGATTAATGCCGATGACGAAAAGATTGGCATTGCGCTCGCCACCGTATTTGTGCTTAATTCTGTGGCTCTGTTTGTATTTCCAGTCATTGGTCATGCGTTACAGCTTGATCAGCACACCTTTGGTACATGGGCGGCCATCGCCATCCACGATACCTCTTCTGTTGTAGGGGCAGCATCGGCGTATGGTGAAGAAGCCCTGACAACCGCAACCACGCTTAAATTAGCTCGCGCGCTATGGATTGTGCCTGTCGCTTTTATTAGCGCACTGATTTTTAGCAGTAAGCAAAAGAAAATCACCATCCCTTACTTCATTGTGTTTTATTGCGCCGCGATTTTAGTTAGTGACTACTTTCCACAATTTGACGTCGCCTACCAAAGCATCTTCGCACTTTCGAAACAGTTATTGGTGGTGTGCTTATTTTTGATTGGCTGCAGCATTTCTGTTGATAAACTCAAGCAAGCCGGAAGTAAACCCATGATCTTTGGTGTTACTCTGTGGCTATTGATTTCGACGATTTCGTTGGGTTGGCTGATGACCGGTTTTGCGTAGTTAATCAGAAGTTACACCGCAAAGATAACCCGCGTCTTTGTTAGCTATGTCGAAATCATCACACGATAGCCAAGGTATCGTGTGATCCAATTCTGAGTCTAAACGCTTAAAAAAGAACTCATATACTTTAGGGTTGGTTACCGGTTTACCCAATGCGATTGATTCTATCGAAACAAAATCCCCCTCCGATGTGATAGCGGGCATCGTTGCGCCTTCTTGACGTCCAATGCTCACTTTCACATCCACTCCCCCATTGGCTTCATACGCCTTTACTATCCAGTTATCCGCCCCGTTTTGCGTCGACAAAATAACATATCTCCACCACTCTCGGCTCGCAGACAATTGGTCATCAGGGTACGTAAATTCGAAATCATGATCAGATTTTTCTAAAACCGATCGGGCGGCATCAAGTGCTTGGTTTTTTGTCACTCCATCATAATGACGCGTCGTGACTTGGTGCCACTCCGAACGAGACAACTGGGGTGCGGTTGCACAACCTGTCATAATAATTGCGGTCACAGCCAAGATAAAAATGGTTCTAAAGTGCATTCTTGTTACCTATTGATTTATTGCGATTGTTTTCAATTGGTACCACTGAAGTCTGAACGACTCCCGATACTGGGAGTCTTCACTTTTTTGGGGTACCATCCATCTTTTTGCCACTATGCCGTCGGCTCTCTATCTCTCATTATCTAAATCTCTAAAATTGATAACCAACATCGACCAACCATTGACCAGACTTGAATCCGTTCGTTTCTTTTGAGTAACTAACACCAGTCATAATGTGCTCGTTGAATTCCCCTTTCACTCCGACTGAAGCAACAAAGCTATTATTAGTTTCGTTTTGTCCGCTTCCTTTTATCTTATCCCACGACCAACCAGCAGTAACATAAGGCTTAACCACGACAGAGTTTGAAACGTGATAGGGCATCCCATAACCGATAGCAGCTTGATATCGGTCTAAATCAACCGAGTGACCATACTTTTTCTCAGCATCGGAGTTAGAGCTCAAATTTCCTGATGTTGTTGTGACTCGAAAATCAGTAAATAGGCTCTCTTTTAGCGAGGGGACGAGATAGCCTTGAGAGAAAACCGAGTAGCCTTGTAACGTACTTCCATGGCTGTTGTCGGTTGCATACCCTGCGCCTACCGTGATGCCTGAAAAAAAATCTTTCATTGTGGCCGCTTGGCTAAGCGTTGATACAACAGAGAGTGATAAAAAAGCAACGGTTGCTTTGTTCATGTTACATACCTCATTTTATTGGCTTCCCCTAGTATTTCGCAGGGCGAACGATTAAAAGAGGACCATCTACTTTTTGACTATTCACCTTTTTTATTTTGATCTACACTTTTGCCTACATTCCGTATTATTCGAGGTATTTTGTGGACAAGTCTGGCAACGTCATTCAATTACAACGCCTTAAGCAATTGGAGCAACGGTTTCATCTCACCCGCGCCATTGTAGATAAAAATCAGCTATCAGACGTGTTCGTATGTTCAACGCGGAATGTCACTAAGATAATGAATAACCTAGCGTCTTTAGGTTGGGTAGAGTGGCACCCGGGGAAAGGTCGTGGCAATAAATCTACGCTGTTAATTCTGTGCTCGTTTCAGGACCTACTCACTGAGCAATTGAAAATAATGATACAAAATGGCGGGCTAAACGAAGCTTTTAAGTACGCGACTATTTTTCACTATCAACATATTTTCAAACAAAAACTGCCAGAATGGTTAAAAGTATATTCTGATGACCTTGAGCGCTCTGATGAACTCAATGGATTGGTGGGTTATTCATTACCTCCTTGCCACCCTATGACGATGACAGAACTTCAGTCTGGGATATACGTGAATGCGATGTTTGATACGTTAATCCGATTCAACTCTGTAAGCGATACCTTTATTCCTCACTTAGCACACCAGTTCTACCAATCGAATAACACTTACTTTTTTCGAATTCGTCCGGACGTCTATTTCCATAATGGCGAGTTACTGACACCAGAACATGTAAAGAGCCACATGATCAAACTCACCAAACATACACCGTTATTCACGAGTGTAAAATCGGTGTCAGTCAACAAACGTTGGCTTGAAGTCACTTTGCATCATGATGACCCGATATTTTTGCATGCGTTAGCTGACATTCATTGTAGTGTTTATTTGGATAATGAGCGTGACCCAGAGTTTCCATTTGGCACAGGATGCTATCGCTGGGAGACTCGCCTTCCTGAACACTGGTCGCTAATTAAGAACGAGCAATACTTTGGGGTACACGGGATACTAAAACGAGCGGATTTCTGGGTGGCGGATTCGAATATGACTGACCAGCTTGAACAAAATAATATCAGTGTTCAAACCGAGGTTGCAATGCACAGTGAAAAGGAACGACAAGCCCACTCAAAGCGTACCACCCATTACCGACTAAAAGGGTGCCAAGCGGTGTGTATTGCTCACCATGTTCCCGTTCATGTCCGAGAACAACTGGCATCAAGGTTAAAACGTACCTCACATCAGCACTTTTCTACCTCTCAATCAACCCAACTGTCGTGTCAGAATCTGTTTGGCGACGACTTTAATACATCAACATATTTGGCAACGAGTGATCTAGACTCAAATGAACACTCCGCATTAAGGGGGGAAACAATAACCTATTGGAATAATGAAAATAGTGCCTTAGCGGCAATGTTAGAGAGCCTATCAAGTACTGGTGCGACTCTAAAACCCACCAATGAATTAAGCGAAGCGGATGTCTGGCTAAACGACTATTTGTTTGGTCATGACATATTACTTGACCAGTTTTATTGGTTGCTTGCTAATAAAATGACTGAGCAGTTACTTCCTCCCGTTCTTCATAAGCAATGGAAAGATGCGATTGCACATTCCAGCCACTTATCTCAGCTATTTTTAGATATTGAAGAAGTATGTAAGCAGAAACACTTCATTGTTCCTCTGTGGGGGAAAACCGTTTCGTTCACCACCCATGAGTCACTTCGAGGAGAAAGTACGGATTCGCTCGGTCTGATGAATTTATCTGACCTATGGTTTGATAAGCGCGATCATCAGCGTTAAAAGTATGTCATTACAATGGATGAGCAACATGGCATGCATCGTACCGTTTAAATACCGAATTGATTGCGAATAACCGACTAACATACATGCGAAAAAAGTATCGTTTTTTTATTCATTTACTGCTGAGCATTGATTGAGGCGGTTTAGTCGACGATGTTGTACGGCGCTTTACACTAACGAACAACACAACGGTGAGAATGAATGCGGTGAGCTCCGCCATTGCCCGTGGCAGCCCTTCCGTGGAGAGTGCCAGTAAAATCTGCAGCACAATTGCTATTCCAAGAGTTATATTCATTCCATTTGCTCACGTCATTATCCTAGAGACATTATGGTGAGCAATGACCAAAGAGAAAATTCCGTTTTGGACTATGAAATAACCACATAGTCAGACTGCGCGCTTGATAGCCAGATTTTAACTTGTGCCCTTGATATTTTAATACCTGACGACGCCAATGATTCTGGTAGATGATAATACGCGACAGGATATTTAAACGCCTCTAAACCAGTGCCTTTAAGTCGTTGGTTCATTACTAACTTTTCATCTGAGCTCCATTCGCATGGACTCATTTCTGAGTCATCACTATTGATATTTGAGCTTTGTATTACGGCAACGGGACGCGCACCAAACTCATCGCAGCCAACAGGTACGATAATGGCCTGAATAATATTGGGAAGTCGATTTAATACCGCTTCTATCTCTTCACAGTGGATATTTTCCCCACCTGAGATAAACAAATTGTCTGCTCGTCCAGTCACAAGCAGCTCATGATTTTCACTCCAGCGCCCCAGATCCCCGGTATCAAACCACCCATCCGTTAATGCCAGCGCTCGAAGGTGTCCTTGATAGAAGTAGCCTTGAGACAATACTGCCCCTCTGACCTGTATGCGCTGATCTTGTAACTTAACTTGTCGATTGGGTAAGGCGGTACCAGAAGAATACTGTTGGTCAACGAGCTTGGCCGTGACGGTTGATGCGGTTTCTGTCATGCCGTACCCCATCCACATTTCAATGCCCAAAGCTTGAGCTTGTTGGATCAAATCTGCAGGGATATGACTGCCACCCAGTAACACGCGTTTAAGCTGATTGGGAATACGCTGATCGATAATTCGTTTCAGCTGCGTGACAACCAAAGACGCATGACTGACATCCACGATGTCTTGGCTAAATACACCACTGGCAAGTTTTAACTGTGCACCGACGGATAGCCAACGCCAGATAATCGCCAAACCGGAGACGTGAAACATAGGTAGGCTAAGCAGCCAGCTGTCGGTGTCACGATACGTAAACCGCTCTAACAATCCTCTTGCGGATGCTAGGTGCTGCTCAACCGTGTGAACGACCGCTTTAGGTTGACCGGTCGATCCTGAGGTAAAAATAATCGAGGCGCGTTGGTTTAGATCAGTATCGCTGAACACCTCAAGTGACGCCCTTTTCTCAAGGTGCGATTTATGCTCGAGTGAATGCAGACGTATTGAACGACAGTCTCTTGTCAGACTCTGCGCAGTAAAATCGATACCTGAATCGGAGCAATCCCATAGGTAGGCCTTCTCGTTCGCTTTGTATAGCGTCTCTAGCCGGTCATTTATATTTGCTGATGTCGAGACCATCGCCGGTATCGCACCATGAGCGACACACGCCAAATAAGCGAACACAAGGTCGATTTCGGCTCGCCCTACTAGGCACACCACGTCGTGAGTTTGTACGCCCTCGTTAATTAAGCACTGTTGATATTGCTGTACTGTTTTCTGGATCTGTTGCCAAGTGTAGGTGCGGTTTACCGTCACTACCGCAGTATCATTAGGCTTGTGCTGCGCCCACGCTGTCCATACGTTCACGCGCTCATGGTCTCCATAATTTGCCACTTCGCTACGACTGCCAGTACAACGTCTGTTCATCCAGTGTTGAGACAGGAAGTCGACATTTTGGCCACGTCACTTCAAGTTGGGCGGCAAACAACTGCATCGTATCAAGACCCGGCGTTTCATTTGGAAGTTGCCATTGAGAAAAACGAGCAAGGTGATTAAGACCGATACTGCTTTCTAAACTCGAGCTAATAACCACTTGGATACCGTGCTGATGCGCCGCTTCAATCAGCGACATACATTTCTCTAAACTACCGACCAATGTCGGTTTCATAATCAGCGTTTTTACTCCAGTTAACGAGCGGACCGAAAAATCCGATGCTCGCACCGCTTCTTGTAACGTTTCATCCCACGCTATCGCTATTCCCGTATCAATGGCAAAAGAGAGGCTATCACCCGGTGTTTTGCACGGCTCTTCAATAAAAGCGATACGCTGGCGCAGCGATGGCGAGATGTAAGAAGCAAATTTGTTGGCTTTTTCAAGGCTCCATGCTCGATTGGCGTCCAACCTCAACGTCAAATCAGGGATGGACTCCAAGAATAGACTGACGATCATGCCATCACGAATCGCTTCGTACATACCCACTTTAATCTTTGCGACTTTATGACCGGGCATCGTATTGAGGATAGGAAGAAGATCATCAGGATCACCCGAACATAACGGCGCCGCCTGATAATTGCCACTGATCGGTAAGCGATTAGCCAGATCCATTACCGCGCACGATAAGCCAAATGCCACTGAAGGGAAACACTCGTCAAGATCAGAGTCGAGATGGCCTTCTTTCACCCATAATTCAAGGTATTGCTGCGCTTGAATGCCAGCTTCTTGTAATGACTCTTGACTAAAACCCGGTAGCGGTGCGATCTCGCCCAACGCATGTTTGCCGTTTTCAATCAGTTCAACAACCCACCCTTCACGTGAGGTGAGTTTGGTATCTCGTAAGATCACGCCACTGTCCATCGGTAGCGTGTAGCGATAAAGCTTTGCTTGTCTCATGGTCGACATTCCGCGTTTAAGTGTTATTTTGAACAAGTTAGAAGCATTGAAGATAGGTGTTGTCGGCCGCTCTTTCAATCAAAAAGAGCGGCGTTATTACGGTTGTCGCTTAAGGGTTACGTGGGAATTTATGGAAATCAGGACGACGTTTCTCGTTAAACGCATTGCGCCCTTCTTGACCTTCTTCCGTCATGTAGAACATCATGGTGGCATTGCCCGCAAGCTCTTGCAGACCCGCCTGACCATCACAATCAGCATTGAGTGCCGCTTTGAGGCAGCGCAGCGCCATTGGGCTGTGTTGCAGCACTTCACGCGACCAACGAATCGATTCTTTTTCTAGATCAGCAACAGGAACCACGGTGTTAACCAGCCCCATGTCCACCGCTTCTTGAGCATCGTAAAAACGACACAAAAACCAGATTTCACGCGCTTTCTTTTGGCCAACGATACGCGCCATATAAGAAGCCCCCCAACCACCGTCAAACGAGCCGACTTTCGGGCCAGTTTGACCAAATTGGGCGTTGTCTGCGGCAATAGTCAAATCACACATCATGTGTAACACGTGACCACCACCTACCGCCCAACCTGCTACAGCAGCAATCACTGGCTTAGGACAGGTGCGGATCTGACGCTGAAAATCGAGAACATTTAAGTGGTGCGTCCCCGTATCATCTTGGTAACCACCGTAGTCACCACGAACGGACTGGTCCCCACCGGAACAAAATGCCTTTTCACCCAAGCCCGTTAAGATAATTACACCAACATTTTCATCATAGCGCGCATCGGCTAACGCACGGATCATTTCTTGAACGGTACGAGGCGTGAATGCATTGTGAACTTGTGGTCGTGCAATAGTAATTTTCGCAATACCATCTTCAGATTTGTGATATTGAATATCTTCAAAGTCACAAGTAACGTCAGCCCAATTTACGGGTGCATAAAGTTCTTCTTCGGTTAATCCAACTGTTTTTGCCATGGTATGTTCCAATGTTAGCCACCGTTTAGTTCGGTGTGTTTATATACTTGAGCAGAGCTGAGGTAAACGCCTTAGGGTGCTCTTTATGAACGTTATGTCCCGCATGCGGAACCACGTGATGATTTAGGCCGCTAAGCCTTGCCAGTGCAGTGAACTTAGTATCATTTGCACCACTGATGAATAACGGCGTATGACCGGAGTCAAAACTCAGTTGTTGCACTTTGTCTAGTAAGTACGGCTGCCGCCCTAATGAGGTGCTATCAAGCATCGCACTTAATTTGTTGCCTAGGTTAACACTTCGCTTCACGATCAAAAGTTGTCTTTGCTCATGATTTAATGAAGAAAACACCGGCTGTTGGTACCAGTCGGCTAAAACCTCTGCAATTTTTTCATTCTGAAAGCGTCTTGCCCAGACTTGATCCGCCATTAGGCGTTGCTGACGCTCATCATGGCTTTGCAGGCCAAAATTGCCGCCTTCAATGACCAGCCCTAAAATTGGGTTTGTACACCATGTCTCTGGATGGTCCATCGTTAAGCGATACATCAGCAATCGCGCCCCCAATGAATAGCCAATTAGACACACGGGGGTCACTGGGTCAATTTGGTATTCATCTAAAGCACGTTGAATTGCCATACCCAGTAACGAACTTGCCTCTTCAAACCCAGAGCATGTGACGTGGGCACTTAAGCCATGTCCTGGCAAGTCTAGGAGCAAACGTGGGTAATCCGTCAGCTCATCGGTGACGTTACACCAATCATCGGTCGAACCAAGAAAGCCATGCACAAAGACCAATATAGGTCGATGCGTGTGCGGTTGGCATCCCGGCAGGAACCGCGTGCTCAGTAAATGGGAGTTTAGTAAATGATCGTTATTCGGCATGATGCAAGTGCGGGAGTTTCAACGCTTTCACCTGCTGGGCAAGCGAACGAATGTGACCGCCGACTTCTTCGCTAGGCGTGTTCACTTCCACCAAGAGCGTCTTTGTACCGTTCGCTAAGTGATTAAGCAGCGTCGACTCAAGCTCATCACTTGATTGAGGCTGGCAATACTGCAACCCAAATTGCGCAGCCGCATGCTGGAACGTGAAACCATGAGGCATTTGATAGCAAGCGACTTTTTGTTCCACGGGAACCGGAAGTAAATCAAAAATCGCGCCACCATCATTGTTCGTGACCACTATGACGTTCGGCTTCGTTGAATGACTAAACAACGCTAACGAATTCAAATCATATAAGAGCGAGGTATCACCGAGATACATCACAATTGGCGACTCTTCGGCACGAGCAACACCACTCGCCGTCGCCACTAGCCCATCAATTCCTGACGCGCCGCGATTGCTATAAGTACGACGTCCATGAATCGAAGACACCATATCAACAAGCCGAACAATAAGACTATTACCCAAGAACAACGGTATCCCTTCGGGTAAACCCTGCGTACTTTTCGCGACATCCAATTCACTTATTGTTTCACTCGGAGCCGATAAATGTTGGGTCGCAGAGGCAAACCGAGTCAAATCATCTCCCCAGTGTGCATATTGAGGTGACGTTAACATCGCCAATGCATCCCCTAGCCACTGCTTTATATTCACCGACAAATGTGTCATCGGCAAATGGTCAGGGTTGATACGATCCCAATGCTCACTGAGCAAGACGCAGCGGGTGCCGCTGGTCACTTGTTCCTTTAACCATTGGTTAAGCCTTTTAGACACAAACCTGGCACCAACTTGCAAGACAAAATCGGCTTGTGAAAGATGCTGATGTGCTACTTGATTTTGCAACCAAAGATCATAATGTTGCCAATCGCCACCTTGACCCGATTGAGGGTCAAACAAAATCGGCCACCCCAACGATTGAGCCAACGCGGCCGCCTGATTGGCGATAGTCAAGCTCGTATTCCCAACAAGAATGACCCCTTTTTTCGCCTCTAGACCCAGCCTATTTACGCTCTCACTATAATCACCAACGACAGGTAATTCATATCGCACATAAACATCATCACTTGCCAGCCAGCTTTTGATTGAGCCTCGATACGCCTCAAACATCGATTGGTCTTCCCCGCCGTACAATGGCTCTGGGTAAGGACAGTTGATGTGAATGCTTCCACCATTTTGCTGTTGCGAGACAAACGCCGAATCAATGGTGGTTAGCAGCCAATTTAATGAAACAGCGGTATTAGGAGAAGGCAACCCGACATATTTGGTCACGTGATGAGAAAAAATATCCGTTTGCACTATGGCTTGGTTTGCGCCGCACTCCACCAGCTCGATCGGACGGTCAGACGTCAGCAATATCAGCGGTTCTTTGGTCAGCATAGACTCGGCAACAGCAGGCAGTAGATTAGCCACCGCAGTGCCTGACGTGACAATAACCGCGACCGCGTTATTGGTCGCTTTTGCTAGCCCCAGCGCGAGAAAACCCAACCCACGTTCATCAAAATGGGTATGCAAGGTAAAACCACCGTGTGCGACCGCTTCTAATGTTAACGGTGTGGAGCGAGAGCCGGGAGCAATGCAAAGGTGGCGTACCCCTTGTCGATACAGCGCCTCCAACATGACCTTTGTCCACACCCGATTTAATGCGGCTTGGTGTGCCATCATGATGCCACTCCAAGTAACGGATGCTCAGTAATCAGGCTAAGCAAGGTCGACATTTTTTTATCCAGCTCTTGCCATTCGTGCTCAGCAACAGAACCGGGAACAATGCCTGCGCCCGCAAACAGTTGCAATTGGTCTTCAACGATCAATGCACTACGAATCGCCACACAAAACTCGGCACCATCGTGACTAAGATACCCGACAGAGCCGGCATACCAGCCACGAGCAAAAGGTTCATTTTGCTCTATGTACTGCATCGCAGCCTGACGCGGTAAACCCGCCACCGCCGCCGTTGGTTGCAACGCTTGCAACAACTGCACGCCATTAATTCCGGCCTTAAGTTGGGCATGAATGTTACGTTTCAGATGCTGAACTTTTCGCAGACGAACCAAACGAAGCTCTTCTTCTATCGCAACCATGCGTGAATGCGGCGCCAAGCTTTGCTGAATATCATCCACGACATACTGATTTTCATTAATATTTTTAACGTCTTGGGTTAGCCAGTTAGATAATTGCATGTCATGAGAGGCATTCCCTCCTCGACCTATCGTTCCAGCTAATGCTTCCGTCTCCAGCTCTTGCCCACGGCGTCGATACAAACGTTCGGGTGTTGACCCAACAAAGCTATGCTTGGGAGACAGCGCCATTAAAAAGTGAAAGCTATGATGGTTGTTCAAATAACTGGCTTTTAGCAGTTGAGCGGGAGAAATTGGCGTTTGCAGATCAATTGACGTTTTGCGTGCCAGTACCACTTTTTTAAATTTATTGTGCTGAATTCCCTGCAACACATCATCAACTAACTGACCCCATTTTTCTTCTGTAGGGGTGTGCGTCATCGCTACTACCGAGGTAGAAATAGGAGGCAAGTCCTGATGAGAAACAATCAGCCGCTGGAGAGCTCGTATTGATATATCAACGTTTGTCCCGATATTGACTGCTAAACGCCAACCTTTATCAAAACGAATCAGTTCTATTTGCGGAAGAAAAAAGAAAGCAGGCATGCAACGGCGGTTCTTGGCCGTATGACCATCAAAAGAGCGTCCACCCCATACGCGTTGATTATGATCTAAGATCGCGTACGCAGGC
The DNA here is from genome assembly GCF_026191675.1 of Vibrio qingdaonensis. Classification (GTDB taxonomy): domain Bacteria; phylum Pseudomonadota; class Gammaproteobacteria; order Enterobacterales; family Vibrionaceae; genus Vibrio; species Vibrio qingdaonensis. Next base: position 44,747 of record NZ_JAKRRY010000021.1, read on the forward strand.
GCGGGTTCAGAAAACGTATGTAACTGCCCCAAAGCCACGACTTCTTCACGAGTATCTCGCGACTGCCAGTAGAACTTAGGATAATGAGGTTGCACATCTAACCAGTCAATACTTGATGACTTGGGTTTACCATCCAATGGTTGTTCGAGACGCTTCGTACCCGGCGGTACACTCTTCAACTTATCAAGAAGCTGGATAATAGCTTGTTCTAAATGAGACAAATCAACCTCAAAACGATTTCTTTAATTTAATCAGTAATACAGAAGCTACTGTATTTATACCTACAGGATAGATCAAGCGCCATTACCCTAATTTGCTAGCCACGTGTTGTAGCACGTCACAACCAGATTCATATCAACACTTTATTTGTGAGTTTTCTTAGATTTTTATTCTATAAAAACGCAATCTGGTGTAATTTGGTAAAGAAATTATCGGATTTTTAGGAACATAACAATGAAAAATATCGAGATGTCGTCAAAACTCGATAATGTCTGCTACGACATTCGAGGACCAGTACTCAAACATGCTAAGCGCATGGAGGAAGAGGGGCATAAAATCCTGAAACTAAATATAGGAAACCCCGCCCCCTTTGGTTTTGACGCCCCCGATGAAATCTTAGTCGATGTGATAAGAAATTTACCAACATCGCAAGGTTATTGTGATTCCAAAGGTATTTACTCCGCTCGTAAAGCTGTGGTGCAACACTATCAAAAGAAAGGCATTCACAGTTTAGATGTTGAAGACGTCTATATCGGCAATGGCGTATCTGAGCTTATTGTAATGGCGATGCAAGCTCTGTTAAACAACGGAGATGAAATGTTAGTTCCCGCTCCTGACTACCCTTTATGGACAGCAGCGGTTTCTCTATCTGGCGGCACGCCCGTTCACTACCTCTGCGATGAGGAAGCGGATTGGTACCCAGACCTAGATGATATTAAGAAAAAGATTACACCGAAAACACGCGGCATCGTTCTCATTAACCCGAACAACCCAACCGGTGCTGTCTACAGTCGCGACTTTTTGCTTGAAGTGATCGAAATTGCTCGCCAGCATAAACTGATTATTTTTGCTGACGAGATTTATGACAAGGTGCTTTATGATGGCGCAACACATATTCCAGTGGCAACACTTGCTGAAGATGTACTGGTTTTAACCTTTAATGGTTTGTCTAAGTCGTACCGTGTTTGTGGCTTCCGTGGCGGTTGGATGTTTTTAACCGGGCCAAAAGAGCATGCGGTTGGCTACATTGCAGGTCTAGAAATGCTCGCCTCCATGCGACTTTGTGCCAACGTGCCTATGCAACATGCCATTCAAACCGCGCTTGGTGGATACCAAAGTATTAATGAGCTTATTCTGCCCGGTGGTCGATTGCTTGAGCAACGAGATCGCGCGTACGACCTCATCACACAGATCCCTGGTATTTCTTGTGTGAAGCCGAAAGGCGCCATGTACTTGTTCCCCAAAATTGACACTAAGATGTACAACATCAAAGATGATCAACGCATGGTACTCGACTTTCTCAAACAAGAAAAAGTACTGCTAGTACAAGGCACTGGCTTTAACTGGCCAAAACCCGATCACTTCCGCATTGTGACACTGCCGCATGTCGAAGATCTAGAATTAGCCATTGGGCGATTTGAAAAATTCCTAACAACATATAGCCAGTAACTCTTTCATATTGTTATTAATAAGCCTATTCTTATTGAATGCCGCACTGTGAGGTGCGGCATTTTTTTAGGGAGGTTGCCCAATGGAAAACAGTTGTCTCAAAGAAAGCCACTTTTTTGCCCACTTAGCACGGATGAAGCTCATACAACGCTGGCCTTTAATGCGTTCCGTATCCAACGAAAACATCTCCGAGCACAGCCTTCAAGTTGCGTTTGTCGCGCATGCACTCGCGATAATAAAAAACAAAAAGTTTGGTGGAAAAACCAACCCCGAACGCATTGCCATCTTAGCCATGTATCACGATACCAGTGAAGTGTTAACCGGCGACCTCCCCACCCCTGTAAAATACTACAACCCTGAAATCGCCAAAGAATATAAAAAAATTGAAGCCGCCGCCGAGTTAAAACTTCTGTCCATGTTGCCTGAAGAGTTTCAAGAAGATTTTAAGCCCTTTCTCGTTTCTACTAGCGCTTATGAAGAAGACACTAAAATCGTCAAACAAGCCGATTCTCTTTGTGCTTATCTCAAATGTCTTGAAGAACTCAGTGCGGGCAATCACGAATTTGCGTTAGCGAAAAAACGACTCGACCAAACACTTGAATCCATAGCAACTGAGGAAATGAATTATTTCCTGCATACCTTTGCCCCGAGCTTTGAACTATCGCTCGATGAGATCAGTTGACCCGCCTCTAATTAAGACGCGAAGCGGCAAGGCAGCGAATAGAAACCTAATATCTCCGTCGCCGTTCCCTGAAAAAGCGACACGATAGAGCGTAATGAGAGTGGTAACCCAATGCAGCTAGAACAACCGTTGATTTGGCAATCAAGACACAGTGATGAGCACAAACTACGCAGGAATGATCATAGGGACCCTTATCAAAGAGATAGAGCCCGAGTCCTGCATTCTGCCGCTTTTCGTCGCCTGCAAGCTAAAACACAGGTTCATGGCACCGGAGGCAATGACTTTCATCGAACTCGCCTTACACACTCACTTGAGGCGGCACAAATTGGCTCTGGTATTGTTTCTCAGTTGCGTCAAAAGCAGCCTGAGTACCTAGACATTTTACCTAGTGATGCTTTAATTGAAACGCTATGCCTTGCACATGATATAGGTCACCCCCCATACGGACATGGTGGTGAAGTCGCGTTAAACTATATGATGAGAGACTTTGGCGGCTTTGAAGGCAACGCCCAGACATTTCGGATCGTGTCACAGCTTGAGCCCTACACCGAACATAACGGGATGAACTTAACTCGCCGAACATTACTTGGCTTGCTCAAGTATCCTGCATACTTGAGCCAAACCTGCGCAAGAATTCAGCCAGAGCCTGTCGCACATCAACGTCAGTTAAAAGCCAAAGACTGGTCACCGGCTAAAGGCATTTATGACCAAGATAACGCGCAATTTGAATGGGTCACACAGCCACTCAGCCAAAGTGACCAATCGCAGTTACAACAAATGCGTACACCACTACCGAAATGTCACCAGCACCACAAAACCAAATTCAAATCTCTAGACTGCTCCATTATGGAGTTGGCGGATGATATTGCTTATGGGGTTCACGACCTCGAAGATGCCATTGTGCTTGAGTTAATCAATAAGGAGGTTTGGCGAGCCAGTATTGAAGGTCAACTGTCTTTACAAGCTAATTCATGGTTTACGCAGCATTTTGATGCCATTACTGAGTTGCTATTCTCTGGCAAACATTACCAAAGAAAAGACGCCATTGGGGGCATTGTAAACGCGTTACTCACGAGCATTTGTATCACACCGCATGCTGATATTGCCTTTGATTCGCCTTTGCTTCAGTTCAATGCCTTCTTAGAACCTGAAATGGCGCATGTACTCACCATCCTCAAACAATTTGTTAGTGAGCACGTTATACAAGTGCCACGGGTTCAGATTTTTGAGTATAAAGGTCAGCAGATTATTATGGATCTTTTTGAAGCGTTCAGTGCGGATCCAGCTCGCTTGTTACCCGAGTCCACAAAAGAGATTTGGTTGAATGCTCAAGCGCAAGAGGGGAACGGAATGCGAGTCATCGCCGATTATATTTCTGCGATGACTGACGGCTACGCACAAAAAATGCACCAACAATTATTTGCGGCGCATTCGCATTAATGACAGCCCTTATTCACATTGGTCGTCTATTCGTAATTTCGCTCGAAAACTCCTGGTGGCATCTGCGAGATATGAAACTCAATCATTTGGTTAAACGCAAAAAGTAGCGCGGAAAAATCTTGCTCAGGCTCGAGAATAGATAAAATATGGTAGCCCGCTTCCACTGTTGACAAAGCATTACTCGTTGGGGCTTTTCGAATACGATAATCGCCTTCAAGATCCGTTGGTAATTGCACCATTGGCAGCTTATGAAGGTTCGTTGATAACGTCCAAATCTTATAGGCCTTTTTCCATGTACCATCGAGTAAAATAATACGAAACGGACGTGTGTCATGGGTTTGATCGAGCTGCTCTAGTGGCTGAGATTGCTCACCAAGAAATAACACGCAAGTTCGAACACTGTCATCTGCCAATAATGCGTTAAGTGCAGTATCATCTGAAAAGTCTTCACCAATGAATACCTGTGTCGAAGGCAAGGACAGCTGCAGTATTTTAGCGGTTCCAAGTGGGCGTTTTTCCTCACTTGGATGCTGCAAGATAATCAATTCAGATCGGCTGTTAATTGATGTAATCCATTGACAGATACAGGCACGCTTTGCCTTAAAACATTGAGGACAATATCGCAACATGACCTTTTCTTTCGTCATAAGACTGGCTCTCATCTTACTACTTTGCATGGTGTTACAAATACCCGATCTCCAAAATTGGGCCGTGTGGCATCGTGAGGCTATTTATAACGGTGAATGGTGGCGGATAGTAACAGGAAATTTCTCTCACACCAACCTTGCTCATTTAGCGATGAATATGGCAGGACTTGTCGTGATTTGCTATTTATTTAAACCCACCACAAAAGCGCTGTATACCCTGCTCGCACTATTATCGCTCTCTGTGGGGGTTGGCTTGCTAGTCACGCCCCTTGATGCCTACTTGGGACTCTCTGGCGTCTTGCACGGCCTGTTTGCCTACTGGGCATTGACCGAGTGGCTATCCGGAAGAATGAGCAGTGTGTGGTTGGTGCTGGGCGTGAGCATAAAGGTGGGGTGGGAATCGGTATTTGGTGCGTCAGCCTCCACACAAGATTTGATTGCTGCCAATGTGGCAACCGAGGCCCACGCAATCGGCGTGGGCGCTGGATTTACGTTTGCGTTATTGTACTGGCTATATCAAAAACGTCATTTACAATAAGATTCTGGCACGGTTTTTTTCAACCGTAGCAGGCCCCACGCCTTTCACTTGCGTCAGGTCATCAATGGTTTTGAAGTCGCCGTGCGTATCGCGATACTCAACAATACTTTTTGCTTTTTCAATACCAATGCCGTTAAGTAACGCGGCAATTTCTTCTGGTGTTGCTTGATTCACATTAACGGTAATTTCGATGCCTTCTAGCTTATCGGCTTTGGCGGCGAAGCTCGTTGATAGTGGACTCAATGCACACAATACAATAAGCCAAACTGACAGCAATACTTTCATTTCTGATCCCTCTCTGATTAGTGATTCCTCAAAATACACTCAGCATCAAGAATGACCAGATGACAATACCTAAAATAAAACGGGCCGCTTTCGCGACCCGTTTTTATTCGACTATCAGTTGCATTGTTTTCGTGATCTCACGAGGGTTTCTCGTCAGCTCAGCGAGTTACTCAACAACATTTACTCAGAAACAATGAAGTACTCAATCTCTGTGTTTTTACGCAGAATCGTTAGCACTGATGCTAAGTCTTGTTGAGTTGCAGCACGCTCCATCTGAGCACTAATTTGCTCGTTATACATAGGATCAGCATTTGACGCCACTTTACTCAGCTCTACCACTACGACATTGCCGTCCGCGTCTTTCGCTTGAGCAAAGGTCAACGCGCCTTCTGCTGGTTTCGTCATTGCAAAGACGGTACCAGCCAGTGCTGAACTACGATCAATCGTTTCAAGCTCACCAAAGCTTAACTGGTTCTCCGTCAGAGCGTCAGTGTTGCCTTCTTTGAGTTCGTTAACGAGTTGAACGCCAAGCTCCATCGCCGCTTGCTCACCTTTCACGCTTGCTAGTTGTGAGATCACTTGCGCTTTTACTTCATCAAGAGGTAATACGGTTTCAGCACGAATGTCTTCGACACGAACAACTACAATATGTTCTGGCGCGACTTCCATTGCCTCAGAGTTCAAGCCGTCTTCCTTCACTTCAGGTGATTGAAGCGCTTGTACTACTGATTGGTTCTGTAGTACGTCTGGCAATTCTGATAGTGAGATAAAGTCTGTTGTTACTACATTTTGCTTAATTGCAGCGGCAGCATCATCAAGTGAATCAGGGTATTCAAAGGCGATTTTTTCCAACTCATTTTGTAAGTTATAAAAATCATCAACCGCAAGTTGATCAACCAGCTCTGCAGAAATTTCATCTTTGACTTCAGCTAAAGGCTTAGACTCTGAAGCTTTGATTTCATCAAGTTTAATGATGTGATAACCAAAGTCAGATTTCACTAGCGCTGTTACGTCACCGACATTTTTAAGCCCAAACGCGGCTTCTTCAAATGCAGGGTCCATAACGTCACGCTCGATCCAACCTAAAGAACCGCCTTCTTCAGCACTGCCGATGTCTTCAGATTTCTCTTGCGCCAATGTTGCAAAGTCAGCCCCTGCATTCAGTTCGTCTAAGATAGCTTGTGCTTTAGCTTCATCATCACCTTGAACCAAGATGTGACTGACTTTACGCTGCTCCGACGTAGAGTACTTATCTAAGTGCTCATCGTAGTACTGCTGAATTTGCTCGTCTGAAATTTCAACGTTGTCTTTTAGCGCTTGAGCAGATAATTCAACGTAAGATACTTTTAGCTGTTCAGGGCGAGTAAATTGCGCAGGGTTAGCATCGTAGTACTGCTGAATTTCTTCGTCAGTAATCTGCGCTTGCTGTGCAAACTCTGCAAGAGAGAGCGTCAACGTCTTAATGTCTCGGGTTTGAGTCAGTAGCTGGCTTTGCAACTCGATTTCGCTAGGAAGCGTAAATTCACTGCCTTGCAAAGCAGAAAGAAGTTGGTTGCGTACTAAATCTGTACGTAAGTATTCAGCAAAGCTATCGGCACTGAAACCTGCACGTCGTAGCGTTGCTTGATAAATATCTTGATCAAACTTTCCGTTACTTTGGAATTGAGGCATTTCTAAAATCATTTGACGAATCTGAGCGTCACCAATTCGAAGGCCTAAAGACTCTGCGTGTTGCTCAAGTAGCACATCGTTAATCATGCGATCAAGAACAGACTTGCGGAATGATTCCACATAATTTGGATCAGCCAAGAGCGTCGAGAAATAGTCGCCCATTTGAGATTGCATTCGATTACGCTCATTTTGGTAAGCCTGCTCGAATTCGCCACGACCGATCTCAACATTGCCAACTTTTGCTGCGGTGTTACCACTGCCACCCGCGATGTAGCTACCTACGCCTGCGAACACAAAAGACAGGATGATGAGTCCAAGGATAATCTTAACAGCGATACTGTTCACGCCTTCGCGCATTCGCTCCATCATAATTTTATTACTCTCCAGATAGGAAGGTTTATCTTCTACTGAATAGGATAATATCAGAAAAAGAAATGCGCATCAGTAAGATGCGCATATTTAACAAAGGTTGGCCTTTTTAGCCAATCAAACCCCAAAAAGGTTCGATTTTTGCTCAGTTGGTAATCAATTTACTTCCAACTGTAACAATTGATTAGTTACAAGCGTCTTTCAGCGCTTTACCAGCTTTAAACGCTGGTACTTTTGCTTCTGCGATTTGGATTTCATCACCCGTCTTAGGGTTACGGCCTGTACGTGCTGCACGAGTACGCACGCTGAAAGTACCAAAGCCAACTAGTGCAACCTGGTCGCCATCTTCTAGTGTTGTGCTTACTGCTTCGATGAATGCATCTAGCGCACGTCCAGCTGAAGCTTTAGATAGGTCTGCGTTCTCTGCGATTTTTTCTACTAATTGAGTTTTGTTCACTGTGTTTCCCCTTAGTGTTACCGAGTTATTATTTTGAAAAAGGTAACGTTAGTTCCGTTCTAGTAATAAAAGACCCTAAGCCTTGTCTATCAAGGGTTCAGAGTTACATAGCTAAAGTTAGTGCGACAAAAAAACGCTGACAAGCTTTTTTTACTTATCAGCGTATTTCTTTTACCTAAATTTGGAGCACATCACTATTTTACAGGCTCAAATGCGACGCCAAGTGGTGAACGCTCTAGCGCAACTTCCAGTACATCATCAATCCATTGCACCGGAATGACCTTTAAATCGGCAATAACGTTGTCAGGAATCTCTTCTAGATCACGTTCATTATCCTTAGGAATCAGCACGGTTTTAATACCGCCTCGATGCGCCGCAAGGAGTTTTTCTTTCAAGCCGCCAATCGGAAGTACTTCGCCACGAAGAGTAATTTCACCCGTCATTGCCACTTCAGCTTTTACCGGATTACCCGTTAAACTAGACACTAAAGCGGTACACATCGCGATACCCGCACTTGGTCCATCTTTAGGCGTTGCTCCTTCAGGAACGTGCACGTGGATATCACGTTTTTCATAAAAATCGGTATTAATACCCAATTTCTCTGCGCGAGCACGTACCACTGTCATTGCAGCCTGAATAGACTCTTGCATGACATCACCCAGCGAACCGGTTTGGGTCAACTTGCCTTTACCTACCATTGACTCGGTTTCAATCGTAAGTAGATCGCCACCAACCTCTGTCCAAGCAAGACCGGTTACCTGACCAATACGATTGCTGTCGTCAGCTTTACCAAAGTCGCAACGTTGTACACCAAGGAACTCTTTCAAGTTATCTTGATTAACGACCACTTTCTTCAGTTCAGTGTTGAGCAAAATGTTCTTCACCGCTTTACGACAGATCTTTGAAATCTCGCGCTCTAGGCTACGAACACCTGCTTCACGGGTATAATAACGAATAATGCCAATAATCGCTGAATCTTCAATCTCGATTTCGTGTGGCTTCAAGCCATTACGTTGCACCTGCTTATCCACCAAATGACGACGAGCAATATTGAGCTTTTCATCTTCGGTGTAGCCAGACAAACGAATCACTTCCATACGGTCAAGCAAAGGACCCGGAATATTCATTGAGTTAGACGTCGCTACAAACATCACATCAGACAGATCGTAGTCCACTTCTAGATAGTGATCGTTAAAGGCGTTGTTTTGTTCTGGGTCGAGGACTTCAAGCAAAGCTGATGAAGGGTCACCTCTCATGTCAGAGGCCATCTTGTCGATTTCATCTAACAGGAATAATGGGTTTTTCACGCCCACTTTTGACATTTTCTGAATCAACTTACCCGGCATTGAGCCAATATACGTTCGTCTGTGACCGCGTATCTCAGCTTCATCTCGAACCCCACCTAATGCCATACGTGTATACTTACGGCCTGTAGCTGACGCAATAGAGCGCCCTAGCGATGTTTTACCAACGCCTGGAGGACCAACAAGACAAAGGATTGGACCTTTAAGCTTGTTGATACGGTTTTGCACCGCAAGATACTCAAGAATGCGCTCTTTAACACGTTCTAAACCATAGTGGTCTTCGTTAAGCGTTTCCTCAGCTTTCGCCAAGTTCTTTTTCACTTTAGAGCGTTTCGCCCAAGGTACGCCGACCATCCAATCGATATAGCTGCGAACCACTGTCGCTTCAGCCGACATTGGTGACATCATTTTAAGCTTTTGCAGCTCTTGTTCTGTCTTTTCTTTCGCTTCCTGAGGCATTTTGGATTCTTCAATCTTTGCCTTCAGCGCTTCAAATTCATCCGGTGCATCGTCTAAATCACCAAGCTCTTTCTGAATCGCTTTCATTTGCTCATTCAGATAGTACTCACGTTGTGATTTTTCCATCTGCTTTTTAACTCGGCCGCGAATACGCTTCTCAACTTGCAGTAAGTCTATTTCAGACTCCATCTGCCCCATCAAGAACTCTAAACGCTCAGACACATCAAGTAACTCTAGTACTTGTTGCTTATCCACTAATTTCAGTGGCATATGCGCAGCAATCGTATCTGCGAGACGTGCAGCCTCATCAATACCACTCAGTGACGTGAGCACTTCTGGCGGGATCTTTTTGTTTAGCTTAATAAACCCTTCGAACTGATCAATAGCACTACGAACGATGACTTCTTCTTCGCGTTCTTCAAGCTCTGGGGTAATAAGAAATTCAGCGTCCGCCATGAAGAATTCTTCATCACGGTAATGATTGATTTTTGCTCTTTGCTGACCTTCCACTAGAACTTTTACTGTTCCGTCTGGAAGTTTTACTGTTCCGTCTGGAAGTTTTAATAATTGAAGAATCGTGGCAACGGTGCCTGTGGTGAAAAGATCTTCAATGGTAGGTTCTTCAGTATCTGCTTCTTTTTGAGCGACGAGTAGGACTTGTTTGTCATTATCCATTGCCGCTTCCAAGCAACTAATGGACTTTTCGCGGCCAACAAACAAAGGAATTACCATGTGTGGGTAGACCACAACGTCGCGCAGAGGCAATACCGGGATTTCGATACGCTCGGAACGTTCCAAGTTCATATTATTCTCTCTTCCGCTTAGTATTATTTTCTGTATATGGGGGCGTATTCGTTGGATTCAATAAAAGAATAAAAAAAAGGAGGTATCCAATACCTCCTTTTTTATCACTCTTGCAAATTAGTCTGCACTTGCGACCTGATTATCATTATTGCTGTAAATAAGCAGTGGTTCTGATTCACCGTTTATTACACTTTCATCAATAACAACTTTGCTCACACCTGTAGCAGATGGCAGCTCATACATCGTCTCTAAAAGGACACCTTCTAAGATTGAACGTAGACCACGAGCACCGGTTTTACGTTCCATTGCTTTTTTCGCAATTGCACGTAAAGCATCTTCACGGAATTCAAGCTCTGCACCTTCAAGGTCAAACAACGCACCGTACTGTTTCGTTAGGGCATTCTTTGGTTCATTCAATATTTGAATCAACGCTTCTTCATCAAGCTCCGTCAATGTCGTTGTAACGGGTAGACGACCAATAAATTCCGGAATAAGACCGTACTTCACCAAATCTTCAGGTTCTACCTGCTTGAACAACTCACCGGCTGTCTTAGTTTCATCTTTAGAGCGTACTTCAGCGCCAAAGCCAATACCTGCGCCTGTCGCAACACGCTGATCGATAACTTTATCAAGACCTGCAAACGCACCACCACAAATAAACAGAATCTTCGATGTGTCTACTTGTAGAAATTCTTGTTGAGGGTGCTTACGACCACCTTGTGGTGGAACGGAAGCGATCGTGCCTTCAACGAGTTTGAGTAGTGCTTGCTGAACACCCTCACCAGATACATCACGGGTGATCGATGGGTTTTCCGCTTTACGCGAGATTTTATCAATCTCATCGATATAAACGATGCCGCGCTCAGCTTTGGCTACGTCGTAGTCACACTTTTGAAGAAGTTTTTGAATAATATTCTCAACATCCTCACCCACATAACCCGCTTCGGTCAATGTGGTGGCATCAGCCATCGTAAATGGTACGTCTAGGAAACGAGCAAGCGTTTCAGCAAGTAGCGTTTTACCACTACCCGTTGGACCGATAAGTAGAATGTTACTCTTACCCAGTTCAACACCATCAGCTGTTGTATCACCATTGCGAAGACGCTTATAGTGATTGTATACCGCAACTGAAAGCACTTTTTTTGCGTAGTCTTGACCGATTACATAATCATCGAGGTGCGCGCGAATATCTTTTGGCGTTGGCAACGCTTCGGATTCTTTTTTCGGGAGCACATCTTTAATTTCTTCACGAATGATGTCGTTGCATAAATCAACGCATTCGTCGCAGACGTAAACAGAAGGGCCCGCAATTAGCTTGCGAACTTCGTGCTGACTTTTGCCACAGAAAGAGCAGTACAGCAGTTTACCACTACCACTCTCTTTGCTTTTATCTGTCATTCGCTAACCTCTTAGCCTGTACTTTCTATGATTTGAGTGTATATCAATTTAGACCAAAATGCGCCCGAGAATTAATCATTCTAGGCGAACAATTTGGTCTATTTACAATCAAACCGTTATGGATCAACCTCGTTGGGTCAATACCTCATCAATAATGCCGTATTCAGCCGCTTGTGCCGCTGACATGAAATTATCGCGATCCGTATCTTTTTCAATCACTTCTAGTGGCTGACCCGAGTGCTCAGCGAGTAACTTGTTCAGCTTCTCTTTAATTGTCAGGATTTCTTGTGCGTGGATCTGAATATCCGACGCTTGCCCTTGGAAACCACCAAGTGGCTGGTGAATCATGACGCGAGAATTTGGCAGAGCAAAACGCTTACCTGGTGCACCACCCGCCAATAGGAATGCCCCCATTGAACAAGCTTGACCAGTACATAACGTACTTACATTCGGTTTAATGAATTGCATCGTGTCGTAAATCGACATACCCGCGGTCACACTGCCACCTGGTGAATTGATGTATAGGAAGATGTCTTTGTCAGGATTTTCTGATTCTAAGAAAAGCAGTTGGGCAACCACAAGGTTTGCCATGTTGTCTTCCACTTGACCCGTCAAGAAAATGATTCGTTCTTTTAGTAATCGCGAGAAAATATCATAAGAGCGTTCACCACGGGAAGTTTGCTCAACAACCATAGGTACTAGCGCGTTCATAATTGGCGACATTGCATTTTTTTCTTGGTAGCTCATATTCTTATGTCCCTAAAATAAATGGCCCGGATGATAAACATCATACGGACCATTGTTAGCAGAGAAGTCGACTCTAAGTCAACCTTCTATACAAGATATTGCTTATTGAGCTGGTTGCTGATTCATTAGCTCGTTGAAGCTAACTTCTTTATCAGAAACTTGTGCTTTAGCAAGAATCGCATCAATCGCTTGCTCTTCTAGTGCAACGTTGCGCATGTTGTTCATCATTTGCTCGTTTTGCTCGTAGTAAGCGATAACTTCTGTTGGATCTTCGTATGCTGTTGCCATTTCAGCGATAAGTGCTTTCACTTTCTCGTCGCTTGCTTCTAGCTTCTCAGACTTGATTACTTCACCAAGAAGAAGACCAACCACTACGCGGCGCTTAGCTTGCTCTTCGAACAATTCACGTGGAAGTTGCTCAGCTGCTTCAGGGTTGCCACCGAAACGCTGTGCCGCTTGCTGACGTAGACCAACAATTTCTTGGTCGATAAGTGCAGAAGGAACGTCCATTTCGTTCTCTTTTACTAGACCATCAAGTGCTTGCTCTTTGATACGGTTTTTGATCGCTTGCTTAAGCTCACGTTCCATGTTTTTGCGAACTTCAGCTTTAAGTGCTTCAACACCACCTTCCGCTACACCGAACTTAGATACGAACTCGTCAGTTAGCTCAGGAAGCTCACGCGCTTCAACTTTGCTTACTTTAATTGCGAATTTCGCCGCTTTACCTTTTAGGTTTTCAGCGTGGTAATCTTCTGGGAAGTTTACGTCGATTTCAAATTCCATGCCGGCAGTCTTGCCTTTAACACCGTCTTCAAAACCAGGGATCATGCGACCAGCGCCCATCTCTAGTGGGAAGTTCTCAGCTTTACCGCCTTCGAATTCTTCGCCATCGATAGAACCAACGAAATCGATAGTTACGCGCTTACCGTCTTCTGCAGCTTCTTCAACTTCAGCCCACGTAGCTTGTTGCTTACGTAGCGTGTCGATCATTTCTTCAACGTCAGAGTCGTTAACTTCAGTTGCTGGCTTTTCAACAACGATGTTTTCTAGGCCCGCTAGTTCAACTTCTGGGTAAACTTCAAACGTTGCAGCAAAAACAAGGTCTTGACCCGCTTCGTTTGAAACAGGAGCGAACGTAGGTGCGCCTGCTGGGTTGATTTTTTCAGAAACGATTGCTTCGATAAAGTGGCGTTGCATTACTTCGCCCATTACGTCTTGACGTACTGCTTGACCGTACATTTGCGCAACCATTTTCATCGGCACTTTGCCTTTACGGAAGCCATCAAAACGACGGTTTTTCGCGATGTTGCGTAGTTCAGCTGTCACTGCATCTTCGATGTTTGCAGCAGGAACAGTAATGTTTAGACGGCGCTCTAGGCCCTCTAGAGTTTCAACAGTAACTTGCATTCTATAAACCTCAGTTTGGCTCAGCGTTAGCCGAGCATATGAGCATCCATATCAAGTAAACGATATGACTATCAACTTAAACGATACTTCAGCTTCATCCTTGTTAGTGCACTAATGCACCTTCTAAATGGGTATCGATAATCATCAAACATGTTTCATGACTACCGGACTAATAAGTGACGTCTTCTTTTATGAAGGGTTACTTCGAAGGCATCTCCAATTAGTCTCAGGACAAAATTTCAGACGCGACATTCTAGCGATCTCAATCTATGGTGTCGAGTCGAACTCCAATCAATCGGTGGTTTTGTCACTAATTACTCAACGAAACGAACAAACCAAAGAGTTTCCTCTCGGTTCCAACCAGAAATGGGGACAATATTGCCATTTTCAAGAAAATAAACGTTTTTTTTTGTTAAACCTTTAAAAACGCGAACTAAGTCCCCTTTCCTAGCTTGCCACCTCTCAGTTCATATAACTTTTTCGCCACATATTCATCAAATTCGTTAACCTATGCACAAGCGATATGACGGAGGTACTATGCGATTAAAACAGATATTATTCGGCCTAACCGTCCTGTTTATTGTCCTTTCTACCCTAGGAGGAAAATGGTACTGGCAACACAACTTTGCGTTACTTAAAGAGCAACATGAAAGTTGGCTCAACCGATTTGTTGAAAATATCGACAGCAAACTCGATAAATATCGTCATATCCCGCAACTGTTATCGCAAGACAAAGAGTTAGTCGATGCCCTACTCACCCCAAACAACAGTGCTCAGCTTGAAATCACTAACCGTTATTTATCGCAAGCCAATCATGTTGTCCAAGCATCTGACACCTATCTCATCGACAAGTTCGGTAATACCATTGCGTCGAGTAACTGGCGCCTCAAGCACTCTTTTATTGGTAAAAATTTCGCTTTCAGACCTTACTTTCAACAAGCTATAAGGGGTAAACAGAGCACTTACTTTGCCTTGGGCTCAACTTCTGGACAACGTGGTTACTATTATTCTTATCCCGTGACCTACGCCGCCGAACATATTGGCGTTGTGGTGGTTAAGATGGATCTCTCCACGATTGAGCGAAATTGGCAAAGTGATACCAGTATCTATGTCGCGACCGATAATAATCATGTGGTTTTCATGTCAAGCCAAACGGAATGGCTGTTCCACAGCTTAGCTCCGTTGTCTGCCGGTACGTTGAATAACATCAAACGCTCAAGACAGTATCTCTCTACGTCTATTCCCGATCTCGGTTTTAAGGGGTTGTTGACGGCAGACTCGAGCATTATTACCAAACCAAACAATACTCTGTTTACTCAGAGTTACTTAATGAGCCAACGAGATTCCGGCGTACCCAATCTCACCTTGAGGGTACTCACGCCACTTTCTACGCTTTACATCGATATATTCGCGTTTGTATTTATCCTGTTTCTGTTATTTATCACCGCTTATTTGATTATGGTAGTGATTGCTACACGCCAATCTAAACATCGACAAATCGCGCGCCTTCAAGCAGAAGCAAAGCAAAAGCTGGAATTTCTAGTGATGGAAAGAACCTCGGAATTACATGTCGAAATAGATGAACGAGTCAAAACTGAAAAAGCGCTCCGGAAAACACAAGACGAACTGATACAAGCTGCAAAGCTGGCGGTACTTGGACAAATGTCGGCGAGCATTAGTCATGAGTTGAATAACCCGCTCGCAGCCATTCGAAGCTTCGCTGAAAATGGTCAGCGGTTTATACAAAAACAAAAAATTGACCGCGCGGAAGATAACCTAGCCCGAATTGTTGCGTTAACGGAGCGTATGGCAAAGATAAGCCAACAACTTAAATCCTTTGCCAAGCGTAGTGACGCCGATGAACTGTGTGAAGTCAGCCTAACACCCATTATTTTTTCCACGCTTGAGCTAATTCAACCACAATTAAAAACGAGCCAAGTTGTCCTTAATTACACCGCCACAGAAGATGAAATTCTGGTGTGGGTCAATCCGATTCAAGTTGAGCAAGTGCTGATCAATTTAATTACCAATGCCATTCAAGCAATGGCATTGCATGAGGTAAAGCAGCTCGAAATTTCTATTCAAACACATACCCTGAGCGTCGATATCCATATCGATGATTCAGGACCCGGATTAGACGATCATGCCCTTAGTGAACTATTTGAGCCCTTCTATACAACGAAGGATAACGGACTAGGGCTGGGGCTTTCGATCTCCCAACAGATTATCCACAACCTCAATGGGAAAATATCCGTGACCCGCTCTCCTCTTGGTGGTGCGCGTTTTACCGTTTCCCTTCCCACCCGTCATGCCACGATAATTAAGGAATAATCTATGAGCCATGTGTTTTTTATCGACGATGAAACCGATATCCGCATCGCTTTGCAGCAAAGCTTTGAATTGGCTGATATCAATGCGCAGTGTTTTTCTTCAGTTGAAGATGCGCTGCTAGCACTTCAAGATCAGCCCCCTCCGCTGGCAATTATTTCCGATATTCGTCTGCCCGGCTTATCCGGCATGGATTTGCTCAGAACCATAACTCACCAACATCATGCTATTCCGGTTATTTTAATCACAGGCCACGGCGATATCTCCATGGCGGTGCAGGCAATCCAAGAGGGTGCCTATGACTTTATTGAAAAGCCATTCTCTGCCGATAGGCTTATTGAAACTACGTTGCGTGCCATTGAGAAACAGCAGTTGACTCTAGAAAATGAACGCTTAAAGCAGTCACTAAAAGTCAGTCAAACCCTAGGGCCAAGAATTATTGGTGACACGAATATTATTCAAGAATTAAGGCACACCATTACTGCCGTGGCCGACACCAGCGCAGACATTTTGTTGTTTGGCGAAACCGGAACGGGTAAAGAACTGGTCGCTCGCTCTTTACATGAACAAAGCGCACGACGCGATGCAAATTTTGTCGCCGTCAACTGTGGCGCGGTACCTGAAAACCTAATAGAAAGTGAACTATACGGCCATGAAAAAGGCGCATTCACAGGTGCTGATTCTGCACGCATTGGGAAGTTCGAACACGCTCAAGGAGGCACGCTGTTTCTTGATGAGATTGAGTCAATGCCAATACAAGCACAAATCCGTCTTCTCAGAGTATTACAGGAGAGAGTGATAGAACGTGTCGGCTCCAACAATTTAGTGCCGCTAGACATCCGAGTCATCGCCGCCACTAAGGTGGACCTCAAAAAAGCCGCTGCTCAAGGTACCTTTCGTGAAGACCTCTACTACCGGCTGAATGTCGTCACGCTACAACTCCCACCATTGAGGCAGCGTAAGGAAGACATACCTGCGCTATTTCATCACTTCTTGTTGGTTGCCGCCGCTCGCTATGGCAAAGCTTCCAACGCTCTGCCTGCCACCGATCTACAAGCATTGATGAGTCAAGACTGGCCAGGAAATGTGAGAGAACTGCGCAACTGTGCGGAACGGTTTGTACTGTTAGGAAAGTTAAGTAACTTGGCTGAGCCTAATCAAGAGCCTACCGATTCGCCACTCACCACCCAAGTCGCCGATTTTGAAAAAGCGCTGATTGAACAGGCGCTAGCAAGCTGTGATGGCAAAATAAACGACACCATGAACGTACTGCAGACCGCTCGAAAAACGCTTTACGACAAAATGCAAAAATATGGGCTAGATAAAAACGACTACAAAAATGAATAGGCGGACGTGCACATCAATAGCTACCTTTCTCTCCCTTTATTGCTAAGCAACATAATAGTGACGAAAATAAGCTCGAAATCTATTTATCGACTTCTATACTGAAAATAACAGCAACAATTTATTAACAAAAGAGAGGTCGCGCATGGGTGAAAAAACCACGGTTCCCGCCATTACCGAGACCATTGAAATTGATGGCGTCTATTATGTCGAGCAACGAGAATACACTGACCGACGAACTCAGCGTAACCAACGCGTATTTTATGAGCGTCGTTCGCAACCCGATCCACGCACCGCGCATATCAAACACATTGACGAGGAAGTGTAACCTTCCTCGCCATCTGTTATGTACAGCCAAGCACTGAACAGCGGTGTGTTGACCTATTTTACGCAGTCTAGTTGTACTGGTAGTCATCTTGTTTCTGCTTGAGTTCACGCTCAAGTGTGACGCCTATTTAGTAATAATTTCAGGGCCCATGAGTAACGTTGGTAACCACGTTGACACCCAAGGGACATACGTCACGATAATTAAGAATAAGAACATCACGCCAACCCAAGGCAACGCCGCTTTGACCACGCCCATCATCGACATCTTTGCCACACCAGCCGTGACAAATAGGTTTAATCCCACTGGCGGAGTAATCATGCCTATTTCCATATTCACCACCATCATGATCCCTAGGTGAATTGGGTCAATACCAAGCGCTATTGCAATTGGGAAAACCAATGGCGCGACAATAATCAGAAGCCCGGAAGGCTCCATGAACTGCCCACCAAGCAATAACAGAATGTTGACCACAATAAGGAAGGTAATCGGTCCCAGCCCTGCTGACAGCATCGATTCAGTGATCATCTGCGGGATGCGTTCTTCTGTTAACACATGCTTCAATATCAACGCATTGGCGATAATGAACAACAGCATGATTGTCAGCTTCCCTGCTTCATAAAGCGTGTGTTTGGTATCTTTATGTACAAAGGTCTGCACAATTTTCACGATAACTGGTTGGCGATTTTCTTTATCAGCAAACGGGCCCATATCTTTATAAATAAAGTTGGCAATCAGAAATGAATACACAGCGGCAACAGCAGCAGCTTCGGTTGGTGTGAAGATACCGCCATAAATACCACCTAAGATGATCACCACCAATAACAAGCCCCAGCTTGCATCTTTGGCAGCATCAAAGGCTTCTTTCCAGCCGACAAAAGGTTGCTTAGGTAATCCTTTTACTCTTGCAGCAATGTAAATGGCAATCATCAACATTAACCCTGCAAGCAGTCCCGGAATCACCCCACCCAAAAACATTCGTCCTACGGATACATCCGTCGCCGCAGCATAAACTACCATCACGATCGAAGGTGGAATCAGTATTCCTAGTGTCCCTGCATTACAAATAACGCCAGCAGCAAACTCTTTGGTGTAACCATTTTTAATCATCCCTGCAATAACGATACTACCAATAGCAACTACGGTAGCCGGGGACGACCCAGATAGCGCGGCAAACATCATGCACGCAACAACCGACGCCATGGCCAAACCACCACGAAATGACCCGACCATTGCAATAGCGAAACGAATAATACGCTTCGCCACGCCACCAGTAGACATAAAGCTGGATGCTAAGATA
This sequence comes from Vibrio qingdaonensis, assembly GCF_026191675.1. GTDB lineage: Bacteria > Pseudomonadota > Gammaproteobacteria > Enterobacterales > Vibrionaceae > Vibrio > Vibrio qingdaonensis. Next base: position 63,920 of record NZ_JAKRRY010000021.1, read on the forward strand.
AAGAACGGGATCGCTAGCAGCGTATAGTGACCAGCAAAGGCATTAAATAACGTTTGAGCCACCGAGGCTAAAGACGCATCGGAATGCATTAACAAAAACAAAATGCTCGATAAGCCTAGTGAGATGGCAATTGGCACGCCCACCAGCATGAAAGCAATAACCATTAAAAATAGAAATAAAATCGCCATAGGTTACTGCCCCTTATCCTTGGTATTGCCTAACGTACTGTGCTTACTAGATTCACTGGCTGCTATATTTTCGAAGGCGTTATCTTCAGCCATCTCAGCCTTTAGCGCCTCTAAGTCTTCTTCGGCTTCGTGACCGGCAATCATGCGATCCATTTTTCCTGTCACCACCTGATAAGCAACATGCAAGAAACGATAAGTCAGCATTGCCATGCCAATTGGTAGCGCCATGTAAGGGATGAATCGAGGCAGTTTCTCGTAACGCTCGCCTTCATTGAGCCAATCCGCCAAAAATTGCAACATCTCAGGCATAGGGATATCGTCGGTTTCATACCACGCTCGCTCGGTGACAAATGGATACCAATAATTCCAAGAGCCGATTAGCAGCAGTATCGAAAACGTTAAGCAACTCAGTACCGCGATAATGGCGCACATTTTACGCCACTTGACGGATACCATATTGATGATGACATCCACGCCAATATGAAAATGTTTTTTAACACCATACGACGCGCCAACCAGTACCATCCACGCGAACATAAAGACGGTTAATTCAAGTGCCCAAAGAATATTGTCGTTAAACACATAACGAGAAATAACATTGGCGAAAGTCAGCAGCGTCATCGCACCAAGAAAAAAGGCGATCAACGCTTCTTCAAATGCATCGGTCACCTTACCGATTTTTGTCGTTATTGATTGTTCCATGTGAACCATCACTTTTTATAAATAGGGAGAAGAGAAGTTGGCCTTGCGTGAACAAGGCCAAACTTGGGTTTGATGGTATTACTGTTGGTTTGACGCCTGCGCAGCCTCTATCAGCTCCGAGCCGATATCTTTCTCAAACTTTGCCCACACAGGTTGTAGCGCTTCTACCCACAGCTGACGCTGTTCGGGCGTTAACGTTCGAACTTCCCCACCCGCTTCAATGATGTTGTTTTTGTTAGCTAAGTTGACCTGACTGGATTCCGCATTGCGCGTCTCTGTCACTTCTTTAATGATAGTGCCAAGCTGGTCGCGAACATCGTCGGGTAGCCCTTTCCAAAAATCATTCGACGTCACAACTAAATAGTCCAAAATACCGTGGTTAGTCTCAGTCACACCATCTTGAACTTCAAAAAACTTTTTGCCGTAAATGTTCGACCATGTGTTCTCTTGCCCATCGATAACCTTGGTCTGCAAGCCACCGTACACTTCTTTAAATGACATTTTTTGTGGGTTTGCACCAAGCTGTTCAAACTGCGCCACTAATACATCGGATGCCTGAACACGGAACTTTAGCCCTTTCGCATCTTCTGGCACCAATAGCGGTTTATTGGCTGACATTTGCTTCATACCGTTATGCCAAAACGCCAGACCTTGTAAGCCTCGGCGCTTCATGGCATTTTTTAGCTTGTCACCAGATTCTGAGTTCTGGAAGCGGTCTACGGCGTTCACGTCTTCAAATAGAAAGGGGAGATCAAAAATGCGGTATTTTTTCGTGAACTTTTCAAATTTTGATAGCGATGGTGCAGCGAGTTGTACATCACCATTTAGCATGGCTTCGAGCACTTTATTATCATCATAAAGTGTCGAGTTTGGAAAAACCTGCATACACGCCTTGCCGTTCATCTCGGTATTCACACGCTCTTCAAGTAACGATGCCGCGATGCCTTTTGGGTGTTTGTCGGTATTCGTTACATGACTAAACTTAATAACAATTTCACCCGGATCGCAATTGGCGGCCGCATTGAAACTCGCCACAGACAGGATGGAAACCGTAAGTAGGGATAGAGGCTTTAACATTCTTATTCTCCTTGGATTGAAGCAGTCCCTTCAATGGGTACTGATACTTCTATAGAGCAAGTTGAATGCCAACCATAAAATGTATTTATATTTCAGTAGTTTAAGTTTATATTTATATCTAAGATCCGAAATGGACTAAGAAAATGGGGGGAAAATGACCCATCAATTACGTTAGAAAGGGTAAACAATGACTCATTTCGTACTGTTACTATCTGTGCTTTTTTATTAGAACGGTAGATTACTTGTATGCAACTAATTCACAGTAGTGAGCCCGATATTGACAGCTTTCTACGCGCTCAACTCTTCTAAACCCTGCTTGTTGTAGCATAGATATAAATGTGTTTTCTTTTATTAAATGCGAATATTTAGTGAATTTATATACGTCTCCAGCGATTGAAATATCTACGTCCCACTTACGTTTCAACGACGCCTCATCGTGAGTTATCTTTTCTCTTACTCGTACTGGTAGGCAATTGACTGATTTCTCTTCGTGCTCAATCACCAATGGTGCATCGAAATTAAAGTGTTTCTCTGAAGGAATATCGATATATAAACACCCATCGTTTCTTATCGCTTTATAGATCCCATTAATCGCTTTTTTAACACCATTAAGATCTCCCAACATCTGATGTGACTCCCACATATCAGAATAAACGATTGAATTCCCTCGACATAAAACTAAATCGAAGGACTCTGGCAATTTATAGCCCAATTCATCCCACTGAATTTTTAGGGGACTCGTTTGCACATTATCTCTATGCGCGTTTTCACTAAACCGACGTAACATGTCACTACATGCATCCGAGCAGACAATATTATGACCCGTTCTAATTAAATCGATAACACCAAAACCAGTGCCTACCGAGCAATCTAAGACACGGCCAAAACGATAAGGTTTTATAATGGACTCTAACGATTCTACGAGGGTATCCCTGCAGGTCACTGCATCTAAATAATAATCAATTTGGGCTGGGAATGACAAAGGCTTCACAGGGCACCCTCTCGCTCTTCGTATTGGTACTCACTATCTACCCAAAATTTCAAGCGATCTCTATCTATTTTGCTGTTATGTCGCTTATCGGTCGGCAATAAAGAGGGATAAAGCATAATATTCGACGACGCATACCCTAAACCAATAAGCTTCTCTTTGATGACATCAATATTGACGAATCCTTGTTCGGACTTAGGTATGACTACCGTAACATGCTGATCATTATCACAAATAACAGCACTGGCACTAATTCCGGTATGTAAGTTTATAAACTGCTCTATCGCGTCAGGACAAAAATAATTATCGCCGTATGAAATAGCGTACTTTTTGCGAGTCATAAACCATACAACACCATAATCATCAACGTATCCAATATCCCCCATTTTATGCCAAGTAAGATCACTCTCAGGAATGCGTACCTTTGATCGTTTTGTCAAATCTGGTTTTCTAAAATATTTACTTGTTACCCGTTCACCAGCAACGATGATCTCACCGATTGTATTAGGTTTCAGAGGGAGCGATAGAGCTGAATTGCAGTCTACTGATATCACCTTCACTTGAATGCCATCACACGCGGTACCTAATGGGATTCCCATCCCCTGCGCAGTCTTGTCTAGTGATAATGTTTTAAAGTCTTCATAACGAATCATCGTAAGTGGAAGTAATGCCTCTGTACTTGCATAAGGAATATAAATATCGCCTTTATTTAGTAACGAATTCAACTTTCTCAACATATTTAAATTCAAAGATGCTCCCGCTGTCGATATTATTTTTATATAATCAAGGCTATGAGATTGGGTTTCTAGGCACTCAATCACTCGAACCCAAAACGCTGGCGATGCGAATATATATTGACATCCATAATACTCCATTTGATGCAAGATATTGCTAATAGGCATAAGGTTAGGTTGTAGAGAATTAGTCTCAGGAATAATAGCCTTTCTATTGTTATAGATACACGCCAGAGCTAGGTATGGAAACAATACAAATTCTTTATCAACCAATTTATGAATTTTATTTAACTCTTGCGCCTGTGACTTCAACTGTGCAATAGTCCATGGAACGCCTTTCGGTGTTCCCGTCGTTCCCGTGGTATACAGTAATAAACACTCAGTTGAATCAGAAACCATGACGTCAGGATAGTCCGATGGATCTATCGCCCATAATTCTATTGATGAACAAGTCGTGAACCCTTCGATTTTCTTATCACTAAGCCATAAAACTGGCTTTAGCTCGTCAATACATTCGACAAGTTGGCTCTTTTTCTGGCTAACATCTACCAAACTTGGAATGGCGCCAATCATAAAGCAACCATATAGAATTGAGTAATAATCAAGTGAGGCTGGCACAGACACGATTACATGGTCATTTTGACGTACACCAGACGCCCATAAACGACCCGCTACTTGTCTACTGCACGCCAATAACTCAGACGCTATATATTCCTTTCCTAACGCAGCATCAATAAGAACTGTATTATTATCCTCTGAGGAACTTTGAATAAGAGATTCAATAAACGTGTTCATATGTTACCTATATAGCGAAGTGAGCTATGGAGTTTATACTCCCTTAATATATAGGTCTTTTGTAATTATCATACCTTGTAGACATTTCAAATAACCAGGAAACCAACAACATTGTAAGTTACAAACAGCTCGTTAGCATAAAAATAGTACAGCCCAGAAAACGCCAATATTATTCCCCCTATTAACAAGCAATAACTAATACAAATCACCACCTACAGACCAAGATAATACCATTTATTATCGAAGGTAATTCCAGAGTTTTAGTGATTCACTTATCGTCAGAAGACTTAAGGGGTACTAATTCCGACTTCAGACCCAATTTCAGATAATAAGTGCGACTAAAAGAGGTATTAAGTGCTAAATAAAACACTCGAACACCCCGCTGCTTACCTAAATCGCCGCTTTTACTGCTTTGGCTAGCTTCTTCGCAGTCTTTTTAGCATCGGCATTTGGGTCATTAAAAAAGTCTGTTACGACATCGAAGATAGCACCTTGCACGTAACTCGTTGTCGCCATTCCTTGTGACACACTCGGCACCAGATCACCGCTCCTTTCTGCCATTTTAAAACTCGCCAATGAATCCAGTGAGCATTGGTCGAACTTAGACATGTCTAAATCCGTTCTGGCAGGTAGTGAGCCTTTTTTTAGATTAAAGGTTTCTTGAAAGTTTTTGTCTAAGATTGCGGCGGCAAGTGCTTTCTGGGCATCCACATCACCACTGTCTTTTAAATCAAAAAAGGCGAAACTATCAATGTTGTAAGTAAACTGCTCCGCCGTACCCGGTGCTGGCGCACAAATAAAGTCTTTACCAGGTACTTTACCTAAAGCAATAAACTCACCCTTTGCCCAGTCACCCATTATCTGCATTGCCGCTTCACCGTTGGCGACCATAGAAGTCGCTTTATACCATTGACGCTCTGGTGCGTCGCTGTCCATATAGTCGCGCAATTTCTTGAACTTGACGAGCGCTTCTACCATTTTATCGCTGGCCAACATTTCTAGGTCAAGCTCAACAAATGCCTTTGTATAACCTTCTGTTCCCAGAACACTTAAGGCGATCGTTTCAAACATGGTCGCATCTTGCCAAGAGCCGACGCCATTTGATAATGGTAAGTAACCGGCCGACTTAATCTTTTCAGCGACAACAAAAAACTCATCTAGAGTGGTAGGCACACTCACCCCGGCTTTTTTTAGTACCGCTGGGTTTGCCCACAACCAATTGACTCGGTGAATATTCACAGGAACAGCGACATATTCACCATTAAATTTCATTATATCGGTAACGATTTTCGGAACTATTGCATCCCAATCTCCCGCTGCCGCAACATCATCTAAATTGGTTAAAAAGCCAAGGCTTCCCCACTCTTGAATATCGTGGCCTTTTATTTGGGCTGCGGATGGCGGATTACCTGATACGGCGCGCGTTTTGAGTACCGTCATCGCCGTTTCACCGCCACCACCGGCGACAGCAAAATCCTTCCAGGTATGCCCCTGCTTTTCAAGACTGAATTTTAACGGCTGTACTGCTTTTGCTTCACCACCAGATGTCCACCAGTGAAGCACCTCCACCTCTCCTGCATAGGAAAGGTGGGGCAGCAATGCAGGTGTACTCAGCGCTAGCGTCAATAACAGTTTGTTTATTCTCATTGTCGTTCACATCGTCGTCGTACAACACTCGCAGTCCACGAGCTGTCTAGGGTGAAATAGATAGAAGTTAATCGGTTTTCACTAAGTTTCTAGTTTATGACTAAGCTTCTAGTTTTTACTAAGCTTCTAGTTTTTACTAAGCTTCTAAGTTTATTACTAAGCTTCTAAGTTTGGCGGGATGAAGACTTGTACCTCTAGGCCGCCAACATCTGCGTTTCGCATGATTAAGTCCCCGCCTAAGCCGTGGAGAATACTGCGGCATATCCCAAGTCCCAAGCCATGCCCATCTTTATCTGTTGCCAATCTCACATACGGCTCAAAAACCGCTTCAATTTTCTCTTTCGGGATACCCGGCCCTTTGTCTTGAATCGTCACGATTATCCAATTCGGTGTTTCTTCAACGTTAATGAACGCTCTATCCCCGTACTTAACCGCGTTATCCACTAAGTTGGTTAGCACTCGCTTAATCGCAAGTGGTTTGGCAATAAACGGTTCAATCGGCTCGGAAGTGACCGATACTAGCGTATGCACTTGGTTATGCATTTCAGACACACTACGGATAATCTCATTAAGGTCGATATAAGCGTTGTTTTCATGCAAATCCGTGTCACGAACGCACTGCAGCGCACCTTTTACCATCATTTCGAGTTCATCGAGATCAAGATTGAACTTGTCACGCTTAGCGTCATCATCAAGCAACTCGGCACGCAATCGCAATCGCGTAATGGGTGTTTTTAAATCATGAGAAATCGACGAAAACAGATGTTCACGATCGGCAATGTACTTACGAATACGCGTCTGCATGCGATTAAACGCCCGAGTTGCCGTCACAAGTTCTGTCGCGCCTTGTTCAATAAGTGGCGGCTGGTCAATATCCATGCTCATATCATTCGCCGCTTTTGCTAGACGCCTTAACGGTTTCACCTGCGCTCGAACCAGTAAAAAAGTCAGCAGCAATAGCAATGTGGTAGAGGTGATCAAAAACACCATTTGATCTTGGGTCAACATCGTATCATCGAGCTGGATATACGGAGACGGTAACAAGGCTGCGATATATAACCATTCGCCTTGGGCAATTTTTAACTGTACAACCAGCACTGGAGGATCAAGCGGTCCAAGCGTGAGTGTATGGTGCGCCCATGACTTGGGTAAGTCGTTGAGAAAAATATCGTTTTTTAATAATCTTAAATTTTCCGCTTTGGAGAACTCAACACTAACCGCTTGAATCGATGGTAGTTTTTCATTCAATACGTCGCTGACCGATGTCATCGAGGCCAGCTTTAACGGGGTATCTGGAATCGGGTCGACGATCAGCTCTTCTTTATTAAACGATACGAAGAAGCGTGTGCCACCCATATTACGGATTTGGTCTAGAACAATATGTCGGTATTTGATGGGCAACTTTTGAAAAAAGGTCACCGTCGATGCAAACATGTTGGCCATGCTGGCAGAGGTATCTCGGATGCCCGCCAGTTCATCTTGCTTGGTTTTTTGATACCAGATAGCGGTTAGAACGCCCTGTGAGCAGACTACTGCTAACAGGGTTAATAACAATGTGCGGGCAACTAAAGTATTGAGGTTAAAGCGTCTTAACCAGCGGGAACGAGACATCAGGGTTTCACCATTTTAACTTAGTGCTATTCTAGCTTAATGCAATCTTGGCTTACCGCCATTCATCATGAACAACGGTTACATTCACCAGCGACTAATACCCATACTCAACCGCAACGGAAAGAATATAACCATTACCACGCATCGTTTTAATGTAATGTGGGAACTCGGTACTTTTACCTAGCCTATTACGGATTCGGCTCAATTGAACATCAATCCCGCGTTCAAAAGGTAGCGCTTCTCTACCACGAGTCGCAAAAGAGATCGTGTCTCTATCTAGTACTTCATTAGGCTTCGACAAAAACAGCATCAATAGCGCAAAGTCACTACCAGATAAATCATGATGGCGATTGGTTACTCGATTCACCATACGTTGCGATAATGTATCAAGACGCCAGTCACCAAAATCAATCGTTCTTGGTGGCTGTTCATCACGATCTTCATGAATGTGAGCTCGTCTTAATAGTGCTTTAATACGCGCCATCAGTTGACGAGGGCTGAATGGCTTAGCAATGTAGTCATCTGCGCCAATCTCCAGACCAATGATCTGATCCGTTTCATCCGAGACGGCTGTTAGCATAATAATCGGCACTTGCGAGTCACGACGTACACGTTGACATAACGTAAAGCCATCATCACCAGGTAACATGACATCCAATAAAATTAAGTCTGGATAGCCTTTCGCTTTGATGAACAACTCCATTTCAACACCATCTTCTGCTGTGGTGACCTGAAAACCCGATTTACTCAAATACTCATCAAGTAATAAGCGGATCTCCTCATCGTCATCTACGACAAGAATGTGTGTCTTTGGTTGCATTTCCAATCCTTAATGATTACGTCACAGCCTATAGTGTAAGGCTTTGTGGTTTTATTTATCATCGCTTCATTAATAAAAGTAACACACGAATCTTGACTAAGATCACGAAAGTGATACTTAACAAGCCATGTAAAAACTGATAGCACAAAAAGTATTCAACTTTATGAAGAGCAACTGATCTCCATTTTTTTCCCCCAGCTTGGTGGGGGCGCAGCTAACGCTGCTGATTCAGGATGCTCATCGTAGGGCGTTGTTAATACCTTGAACAGTGTATTAACTAAGTGAAAGTTGCCCTGCTCCGCCTCTTCGATGGCTTGTTGAGCCAAATAATTACGCAGTATGTATTTGGGATTTACCGCGCGCATTCCATCACAACGTTCATCAACCGATAACGGCTCTAGCGTTGCCCGAGCCTGATAACGTTGCAACCATTTTTCAGCTTCTGCTTTATCACTGAACAAGTCCAGTACTGGTGTCTTTCCGCTGGTATCTAGGTTAGAAAGCGTTCTAAAAAACAGCGTAAAATCGACCTGATAACGCTCAATAAATTCAAATGCATCATTGAAGAACACACCGTCTTCGCTCTGTTTCGTCAATAAACCAAACTTGGCGCGCATCTTTTGGCTGTATTCGCTCTGTAAGGTAGCGGTGAACCCTTCAAGCGCGTTATCCAGCTCCGCTCGCTCGATAAATGGTGACAATGCATGTGCTAAAGCGGTTAAGTTCCACAACGCAATAGAAGGCTGATTGTCAAACGCATAGCGCCCCTGATAATCGGAGTGATTGCAAATATAGCCCGGCTCATAGTCATCGAGAAAAGCAAACGGTCCGTAGTCAAACGTTTGTCCTAGCACCGACATGTTATCGGTATTCATCACACCATGAGCAAAACCAACCGACTGCCACTGGGCGATCATCTGCGCAGTTTTTGTCACGACTTGATTGAAAAAATACGCATAAGGGTGAGCCTGATTCAGACTGTCTGGAAAATACCATTCAATCACCTTATCTAGCAGTAGTTTTAGTTCGCTATGTTGTCCGGTGTAAAAGAAATGTTCGAAATGACCGAAGCGAATATGCGTTTCCGCAACCCTCACTAGCATCGCTCCCTGCTCAACACGCTCTCGATAGACTGGAGTCTCGCTGACCATCATACCCAATGCTCGGGTTGTTGGGATACCTAGCCCATGCATGGCTTCACTGCATAAATACTCTCGAATCGTTGAACGAAGTACTGCCCGACCATCTCCCATCCGAGAATACGGTGTTTTCCCCGCCCCTTTAATATGAATGTCTTGATAAACACCATTTTTGTCTTCTATCTCACCAAGGAGTAATCCACGACCATCACCTAAATCGGGGTTATAGACCCCAAATTGATGTCCAGCGTATTTCATTGCTAGCGGCGATAGAGAATCAATGGACTCCGTTCCAGACAATACTGCTAATAGCTCTGGGTAATCATCAACGTGTCGCGGCAATCTTAACTGCGCGGCAAGATCACTATTCCAAGCCACCCATTGCGGCGCCAAAAGCGGCGTTGGATTCACGGCAGTATAAAAGCTCGCGGGAAATTCAGTAAAGCGCGTGGAGAGATGAATACTATCCCAAACCGACATAGGTAAACCCTTTTACAGCAAATATGGTGTAATTAGAGTATAGCGATAAGATTGTAATAAAAAAGCAACAAAAAGAAGGGTCTTTAGCCTAGAGGAGCACCCAGAAGCCAATGTTTAATTGGAATTTGAACTGTCCTCTAAGAAAGCAGGTAGGGTTAGATTAGCGCGAGAATGGCAACCACTGAACCGAGTGAAAATAAGCAAGTACGGCTAATAACGCCAAAATTTGAATGTTGGATCATTTCATGATGCATAGGCAATTTCTCCTTTTTATTACACTACAATTACAATTTAGTACGAAGTGGCCATTTTTTCAATATTATTGATGCAAATCTTTGAATTCGTACCAACAAAATAATACTAAACACGATCAGTACCCCGATAACCATACAGAAAAGCGAGAATTGGGTGTATTCCAATTCTCGCTTGAGCATTAAACAACCTCTATCTATTCAAAACCGATCATTAACCTTATTTCCGTGCCAACCACTCATTTTAGTGCGAAAACTCGGGCTGTTTTTCTAAACGCACCGCTGATACCTTAAATTCCGGGATTTTGGCATAAGGATCCGTTGCAGTATTGGTGAGTTTATTGGCCGCCGATTCTGCAAAATGAAACGGCACAAATACGACACCAGCTTGCATCCGCTTGGTGACAAATGCAGGCGCCGATATTTCCCCACGGCGAGATATCAACACGACAGGTTCACCATTAGCGATATCAAGACGCTCTGCATCTTCAACACTGATCATCACCCGTGGGCCCGCTAGATTATCTAACCCTTTCGTTTTTCTCGTCATGGTTCCGGTATGGAATTGCTCGAGCAGTCGCCCCGTTGTTAATGTCAGCGGAAACTCTTCGTCCGGCAGCTCTGCCGCATACTCAAACGCTATCGCCGCCATGGCGCCTTTACCACGAATAAATTGGTCTTTATGCATGATACGCGTACCAAATGGCTTCACATCATTACACGGCCATTGCAGACCATTCCCCCCTATCGACTCCCAACGAATCCCTTTGTATTGAGGCGTGACCTGCGAAATTTCTTCGGTAATATCTTGCACCGTTTGATAATTCCATTCACCACCCATCGCGTTAGCAATATTTTGGATAATTCGCCAATCTTCCATAGCATCACCCGGCGCTTTAACTGCCGGTACTAAACGCTGTACCCGTCTTTCGGTATTAGTAAAGTGCCCGGCTTTTTCTGCAAACGAGTATGATGGCAAGACGACATCCGCTAACGCCGCAGTTTCTGTTAAGAAAATGTCTTGAACCACTAGGAAATCTAAGGCTTTTAACCCCTTAAGTACATGAGCTTGATCAGGGTCGCTCAGCACAGGGTTTTCCCCCATAACGTACAAGGCTTTTATGTCACCGTCACAAGCGGCATCAATAATTTCCGTTAACGTCAAGCCTCGCTCGGTAGGCAATGTGTCGCTTTGCCACGCCTGAGCAAACTTTTCTTGAACATCAGGATGTGTCACCTTTTGATAGCCAGGATAATCTGTCGGCAATGCGCCCATATCACACGAGCCCTGCACATTAGATTGGCCACGAAGTGGATTAATACCGCCCCCTTCTACGCCAACATTTCCACATAACATTTGTAAGTTGGCGATCGAGCGAACGTTGTCGTGCCCTGTTGTATGCTGAGTGATGCCCATTGAATAGAATACTGAGCTCACGCTTGCGGTACCGATTATCTTGGCCATTTTTTCAATGTCTGCTTTTGGTACGCCAGTAATCAGCTCTGCATTGCTTGAAGAATAGGTTGGCTTACTGACCTCCGCGAGTAGCGCCTCATATCCTTCCGTTCGTTCGGCAATATACGCCTCGTCTTGCCAACCATTAAGTACGATTTGATGCATGATGGCATTGAGTAACATTACATCGGTACCCGGACGATGGCGCAGGTAAAGCTTCGCATGATCAGCCATATCAATACGTTTTGGATCCGCAACAACTAGCGTCGCGCCATTCGCGACCGCTTGTTTGATGTGGGACCCAATAATTGGGTGTGCCGCACTGGTATCTGAGCCAATAATAAAGATCACATCCGAGTGTTTGATGCTCGGAATATCATTGGTCATTGCCCCGCTACCAAACGCCGCCTCCAGCCCTGTCACGGTGGAAGAGTGACAAAGTCGCGCACAGTGGTCGATATTGTTGGTGCCAAACTCACGGCGTAGCAGCTTTTGAAAGGCATAGTTATCTTCATTCGTTGTTTTTGCCGATGAGAATCCGGCAAGGCTATCACTACCATGCATTGCTTTAATTTTGGCAAACTTACTGGCAACGTAATCAATGGTCTCCGGCCAAGATGCAGGCTGAAGCTGACCTGACTTACGGATCAGCGGCGTGGTTAATCGCTCATCGCTGCCAATGAAATCAAAGCCAAACCGCCCTTTTACGCACAACATGCCTTGGTTGACTGGCGAGGTTTTATCCCCTTTCACATAACGAATGGTATTACTTGCGGCATCCACATACAGCTCGACTCGGCAGCCAACGCCGCAATAAGTACAAATGGTTTTGACTGGCGTTAGCATCTCTATTCGGCTATGGGATTTATCACGCTTATCCACCAGCGCTCCAGTAGGACAAACTTGAACACAAGCGCCACATTGCACACAATTACTGTCACCCATTGACGCATTCTCAGGAAAACGTGGCCGATGTGACGACTCTGAGAAATTTAAAATACCGTGTACTGATTCCGTTTGGCAAGCATGTACACAAGAGCCGCAGCTGATACAACGGTTGGCATCAAATACAATGAATTCACTCGATTTGTCTACCGGAAACATCTTGCGTTCGTTGATATCAATCTCACGATAATCAACCTGATATTCTGTGGCGTAATCCCGAAGGTCGCACTGGGTATTAGCTTGGCAACCACACTCTAGACATCGCGCTGCTTCAGAAATGGCGCGTTCCGCGTCTATATCTAACTCCACTTCTTGATAGGTGGTTTGGCACGCTTCAACATCCAGCTGCTCGGCTTGCGCTCTCGGTCTCGCGTGCTCTTTCAAGTACTCAGTTTGTCGCACTAAGCTGATTCTTTCTGCTTTGTGGCTATTAAATGGCGTTTGCGTTGGCTTAAAGTGCCCTTGCAAAATAAACCGCTCAATCGCGTCGGCGGCTTTCTTACCATCAGCAATGGCTTCAATTGCCGTCGCAGGACCTCGCCTAAAATCACCAATACTATAGATATTGTAACCGTGATGCATAGAATCCGAATCTGAGGCTGCCGTCCCCCAATCGGTCAGTGGCAAAGCATATTTTCCTGTCTTTAAAAAATCAGTCTCAGGCTTTTGTGACAGAGCAGATATGACCGTATCGAAGGGCTCTACTATTGTTTTACCTGTGGATACTGGACGTCGGCGCCCTGAACTATCAGGCTCACCTAGCTCCATAATTTCTAGCTCAATATGGCTAACTCGCCCTTGAAAGTCCGCACTATTTTCTACTGGGTTGGTCAAAAATCGAAACTTAACCCCTTCCAATTCTGCCGCTTCAATTTCATGTAATTCTGCCGGCATTTCATTGCGAGTTCGTCGATAAATAATCGTCGTCTCCGCGCCCTCACGGATTGCGGTTCTCGCACAATCTATCGCCGTATTACCACCGCCAATAACGGCGACTTTATTACCAACCTTAAAGGCTTGATTCGTCATTATGTCTTTAAGAAAATCCACACCAAGTATGCAGCCTGACAAGTCCGAGCCGGGATAAGGCATGTTGACCGCCTTAGTTGCGCCAACAGCAAGGCAAACCGCTTCGTAATTTTCGGTTAACTCATCCAGCGTCATGTCACTGCCCAACTTCGTGTTGGTGTGGAGACGCATTCCTCCACGACACATAACTTCAATTTCTTTATCTAAAATATGTTTCGGTAATCGATATTCTGGGATGCCATAACGTAGCCAACCACCCGCCTCTGGCATCGACTCAAAGACATCAACCGCAAAGCCCTGATAACTCAGGTAGTAACCACACGCCAAACCACCCGGTCCCGCACCAACGATCGCCACTCGATGGCCGTTATACGGCAATTTTTCCGGTTCGAACTGTTCGCTAAGAGACAGGTCAATATCAGCCGCATGGCGCTTTAACTGTCGAATCGCCACAGGCTCGTCAACTAAACTTCGACGACACTCGTGCTCACAAAACGCCGGGCACACTCGGCCTATTGAAATAGGCATCGGTAGCGTGTCTTTTATCACTTCCACCGCTTTAATGTGATCATCTTGCGCAATATGATGAAGGTAGGTTTGGATATCAACATGCGCAGGGCACGCCACCTTACAAGGTGCCTCACAATCGGCATTATGATCGGCAAAGATACGATTAAGCGCTTGGCGACGAAGGGGATTAATTTGAGCGGATTGTGTAACAACGGTCATGCCATCTTCTATGTCCGTTTCGCAAGCTTTGACGATACCTTGCCCGACGATTTCAACCACACACAAATCGCACGACTGTTTATCGTTATGCTGACTAATAGAACAAAGGGATGGGACATCAACGTGAATATCTTTAGCGATATCTAAAATGCTTTTACGCTCACGCAGTAGGTACGGTTGACCATTGATTGTTACATTCATATAGAACTATCTCTTTTAAATCACTGAAACGCGTCCACTGAGGTCATGCATTCTGGCAAAACGGTGACTTTGCCAGGCTATTCAGTAACCACACTGGATTGATAATCGCGAGACAATTAATCATACCAGTGCATACAAGTCCACACTATGGGTAAGGACTTAAGAATTAAACGCATGACGAACCATCAGTAAGGCTCTGATTAATAAGCTTGTTGCACAGTGGTCGAACTAGTTTAAAAAAGAATTCTTGGCGCTCTCTGGGGGTCTCTCATTGAGAGAGATTTATAAATAGGAGCATACTCACTAAAGTATAACCCTACATTTAAAAAGGATAAATGATACGACCCTAAAAACGAGATCTTACGTGGCGCATAATGGTAAATACCCACTCTTTATCATTGCTATTCTCCTCCTCGTCAACAAAACAACTAAAAACATCACGAGGAATAAAATGAAAATGTTCAAAGAAATCGCATTAAGCACCGTTATCACGACCATCGTTATGCTGAGTCTAAACGCTTCTTGGGATTGGGTTTTCATTGCAAGTTTAGAGGTTGCTGTACTCGCATCTATCATTTTAGCTAGCATGCTAAAAGGCGCGATATCATTTGAAAAAGTGATGGCGTCTTACTTCTTAACCCATAAAACGCTCCCTAAACTAAAACGCGGCATTTCTTCTTACGTAATCCTTGTCGGCTCTAAGTTTGTCGCTATGGGTATCATTGCTAGCGTTTTCGGCCAGCACGTCGCCTTTACCGGCGCATTTGGTGGCGTTGTCGCTTTCTTTGCTATTATTTTTGCCGTGCTTGGTATCGAGTCATTACTTGCCCGCTTTCATTCACAAGCAAGCACGTAAGGGGGATGTCCCCCTGCAAATAATAACGGTTTGCACACAATCAAAATGTAAGTGATTTCTATCAATTACATATCTGTACATCGCAACTCGAAACACACGCACTTACGCAACCTTTCCTTAACCACTTACATTAGCATTGCTGCGACTATTATAACGAAGGAACAGTTATGAACCGCATCACGCTACTCGCAACTTGTATCGCTGGAGTCATTTCCCCAGCGTTACTCGTTGCCGCCCCAGTGGCACCAACACGATCTATAGATCTCAATACCATTAATCATGAGCATATATTAAACGCACTCAATGGCACGACAATACTTGCCGCAAGTGAAGAAGCAGACGCAGAGCAAGCACTGCATCACCATTTGAACCATCACCAACACCTTAATGATACCGGTGCTCTCGATGACTATGAACAGAGAAGAAATCAGCGTTTACGCCAAATGATGACTCGCTCACCACTCACAGTGACTGAAAGTACAGCGACAAATAATGAAACCGGCGTACACACCGTTCTCAAAGCAGGCGCATGGAACGGGCCCATAACAAAAGACAAAGTTCTCGCTCTACTGATAGAGTTCCCCGATTACCCCGTCAATACCGTCACCGCCGATGAAACATCCAACTACTACGATGATTACCCCGCGACGCACTACGCTGACATGTTATTTGGGCGGCAGGGGTACGTAGGCAGTAACGGAGAAACACTCCTATCAATGGTGCAATTTTATGAAGCTCAAAGTGGCGGCTCATATAGCCAATATGGCGAAGTGTCTGGTTGGTATACTGCACAATTCCCCGCCGCCTATTACGGGGCGCAAAACGGCTCAATTAATGATATTAATGCACGAGCACTCGTTAGAGAGGCATTGCTCGCTGCCGACAAAGACCCCAATATCAATTTAAGTGATTTTGATCTCGAAGATCGATACGACATCGATGGCGATGGAAACTTACGAGAACCAGACGGTCTCGTTGACCATGTGATGATTTTTCACTCTGCAGTTGGACAAGAGGCAGGAGGCGGCGCCCTCGGTTCAGATGCCATCTGGTCCCATAGATGGAACCTTGGAAGCTTACAACTTCTTCCGAACTCTCCCGCGACCGTACCAAACTGGAACGGGCTAATGGCGGCGTACGACTATACCATTCAACCGATTGACGCTGCTGCCGGCGTGGCTGCACATGAATATGGCCATGATCTCGGCTTGCCTGACGAATATGACACTGTGTATGGGCAAGACGAATATGGCACAACCCCGGGAGAGCCCGTTTCTTACTGGTCTATCATGTCATCGGGTTCATGGGCGGGTCTCATTCCAGGTAGTGAACCGACGGCGTTTAGTCCATGGGCTCGGGAGTTTCTTCAGCGTTCTCTAGGCGGAAATTGGTTCAACGTCAAAACGGTGTCCTCTGAGGCGCTTACCACACAACCTCAACGCTTTGAGCTTACTCACGCAGCAAACCGAAATGAAAAGCTCGATGCAATTAAAGTCGAGCTCCCTAATAAATCAGTAAAAGAAATTGATCCTATTGGTTCTCATGCTTATTTCTCAGGACGAGGAAATAACCTTAATACGCTAGCATCCTTTGAGGTTGATTTAACTCAAGCCAGCACGGCGACGCTCTCTTTCATGGTGCATTACAGCATCGAACAAGATTACGATTTTGGACGAGTTCTCGTCAATGGCGCACCGATTGCTGGAAGTATCACCACCGATAGTGATCCATTTCAAACCGGGCATGGCATTGGGTTTACCGGGCAATCTGATGGCTGGCAACCAGCAACGTTCGACTTGTCTGCGTACGCAGGCCAATCCGTTACCATTAGCTTTAACTACTTTACCGATCTGGGGTATATCGATGATGGATTCTGGTTTGATGATGTCAGCGTCACTAGTGAAAATGGCATCATTAAACAGTTTTCAGCAGAAAATGAAGAACCTGGCCTCACCTTGCTAGGTATGACACGAAACTCTGGTTCATTTGAGTATGAGCATTATTATTTAGTGGAATGGCGTCAACACCAAGGTGTGGATAAAGGCCTAGCGCATATCAACCGTAGTGGTAGTTTAATGAGCTTTGATCCCGGCATGGTCGTTTGGTATGTCGATACTTCCTTTACCGACAATGGTGTCACGAAACACCCAGGAGAAGGGTGGCTTGGTGTGGTAGACGCAGACCGAAATCCGCAAATTTGGAGTAATGGCACTCCTGCAACAACGCGATATCAAGTTCGAGATGCCGCCTTTAACATCCAAGCGGGTTCCATTATGAATTTACTCGATCGCATCGGCAATCAACTCCATGACCCGTACATCGTAGCAAACCCGATGTTTATTGATTGGGAGGATTATTCCAACCCAATTCGACCAGCCACAGGGAAACAATTGCCGCAATACGGCTTAATTTTTAATGTTGTTGCCCAGCACTCCAACGGTCGTGACGCCACACTGGAACTATCTAAAGTTTGGTAATACAAAACTAATCACAAACTTCAGACGTAAAAAAGCCTCGTCATAAATGACGAGGCTTTAGAATGAGGTCAATAAAGAAAGCTTCCTCACGACTGGGCTTCCATTCGACTGGGCTCTGACCACCAGATCACATGTGCACTTCTTTGACTCAAAGTTTTTGATATGTCAGAAAGCAAAAAACCTCGCTAAAAAGCGAGGTTTTTTTAAATATGGTCGGTGAAGAGGGATTCGAACCCCCGACCCTCTGGTCCCAAACCAGATGCGCTACCAAGCTGCGCTATTCACCGAGATGTTGCGTTAAGTCTTCCTAAGCAACGGATGGGTATATTACTGATTATTTTTTTTGACGCAAGTCATTTAGCACATCTTTTTTGTGCCAAGCGTTTGTTTGCTTAACTAACAACCAAAAATCGTAAAACTGTGACTAAGCACACACAGTTGGCTACAAATATTTAACGAGTTATTCCCATTTGATCCAGATCAGTGTCGTTATTTTAGCCAACCAGTAGCATCAAATTTGTCACGCAACTTTGGAGGAAACATGGAATTTTGGCTTGAACTCCTATTTGGTAATGCTGTAGGTCTATCATCAATGATTGTTATCTTTGGTGCTTTAGGGCTTATGTTGTTTTACGGTGGTTTCTTCATCTATAAAGTAATGCATGACGAATCTCCTCACTAGAATCGCTTAGCTCCTACTCTAAGAACAGAAACATCTAAGAATAGAAACCGCTATGCACCGGAGTGAATCGCTTGTTCACTCCGGACTTTTATTCACTGCACGTTATTCCATCACGAAGTACTTTTTCCCCACCTCTCGCTTGGTATATACTCTCTTTATCCTTTTTCCTCACGCGTCGTGACCTATCCGAGATACTGCTATGTCTCAAGATAATGACCTAGATCTATTCCAACAAATGATGGGTGATGTTAAGCCATTGCCAAACGATACTATCGAATTCAAGAAGCCTCCGCTGCAAGCCTCCGAAGCACAGTTAGCGAAACGAGAAGCTGCACTTTGGCTATCAGAGCAATGTCCAGATTACTTGTCCCTTGATTTTGCCCCGCCACTCAAGCCAGAAGATATTATCGAATTCAAACGCAATGGCGTACAAGAAGGTGTTTACCGTAAACTTCGTCTAGGCAAGTATCCATTACAAGCTAAACTCGATTTACATAGACGAACTCTGAGCCAAGCCAGAGATGAAGTCATTGGGTTTTTACAACAATGTATGCGTTTAGATATTCGTACCCTTCTTATCGTACATGGCAAGGGAGAGCGCTCTAATCCGCCAGCGTTGATAAAGAGCTACCTAGCCCATTGGCTTACTCAAATTAGAGATGTTCAGTGTGTGCATAGTGCTCAACAATTTCATGGTGGCAGTGGTGCGGTGTACGTTTTATTGCGAAAAAGCCAAGAAAAGAAGCTAGATAACCGAGAACGTCATCAAAAACGGACGAGTTAAGTGACTTGTCACTCACTTGAGTATAAAATACGCGACCTTATTTGTGTCTGACCAACCAAGAGTAATATAAACTCATGCCTAACTCTGCTGACGGTAAACGTCTTAATAAATACATCAGTGAAACTGGTTTTTGTTCTCGTCGTGAAGCCGACCGCCTGATTGAACAAAAACGCGTTACCATCAATGGCATCATTCCTGAAATGGGAACGAAAGTACTTGCTGGTGACAATGTCGAAATCGATGGTAAGCCAGTTAAAAGCAAAGAAAAGCCTGTTTATATTGCCCTTAATAAACCAACGGGTATCACTTGTACGACCGAACGTGATGTGCCGGGAAACATTGTTGATTTCATCGGACACAGCAAACGCATTTTCCCAATAGGTCGATTAGACAAACCATCGGATGGGCTGATTTTCTTGACGAACGATGGCGACATCGTCAACAAGATTTTGCGGGCTGGAAATAACCACGAAAAAGAGTACGTGGTACGTGTCGACAAACCCATTTCTAAAGAGTTTCTCAAAAACATGAGCTCTGGTGTCGCCATTCTAGATACCGTTACCCTACCTTGTAAGGTTGAGCAAGAAACGAAATTCTCATTTCGTATTACTCTAACTCAAGGTCTCAATCGCCAGATTCGTAGAATGTGTGAAGCATTAGGCTATGAAGTTCTAAAACTACGTCGTGTACGTATCATGAACATTAGCATCGATGGTATCCCTAATGGCAAATGGCGCTACCTAAGTGAAGCCGAAGTTCAGGAAATTCATGCTTTGTGTGAAGACTCTTCAAGCACAGAAGAAGCCTCTAGAAAAGATGGTTCAGGCCGCCGCATCAATAAAGCGACCGATGCTAAGCTTCACGATGCTCGTCTCGAAGCAAAACGCGAGAAGATGAAAACCTTTTCAGGTCATGGTGCTGATGAATTCAGACGTGGACCGAAGCATAGTGACCGAAATAACCAAGATGCTCGTGGTCACCAAAGTGGTCGCGGTAAGCAAGGCGAACATAATAAACAAGGTGATCGTAACAAATCGAACCACCGCAATAACTCGAATGTCACTCGTACACATACTGACAGCAAGCCACGCTCAAACGATACCTCTAGTAAGCCTAGAGCGCGAGTCAGCGGTACGCTATCCCTTAAGAAGTAGTCACTTAAGAAGTAGCCAATTTAACAGCCACTACTTGAGAAATAGGCCACTGGCAGAAATAGCCACTGGCGGCTTTAATGACTAGGCTTCACACAAATTAGCAAATTGACCACGAGTTAGTGCGGCCAAATCATGCGGCGCTAACTCAATTTCTAGCCCTCTTTTCCCCGCACTCACGCACATGGTTTCTCTTGCTTCGGCACTCACATGAATAAACGTCGGCAACGCTTTCTTTTGACCAAGTGGGCTAATTCCACCTAACACATACCCTGTCGTTTTCTGAGCGATCTCCTTGTCCGCCATTTCTGCTTTTTTACCGCCCGCCGCTTTAGCTGCTAACTTCAAATTCAATTTTTCTTCAACAGGAATAATTGCAACGGCAAGGTTTTTCGGTTCACCATTTAATGAAAAAAGCAGGGTTTTAAATACCGACTCAGGATCTTGCCCAAGCGCTTCAACCGCTTCTAATCCATAGCTTTCATGCCTTGGATCATGATGATATTGGTGCACGACATGGGTGATTTTTTTCTTTTTGGCAAGGTTAATAGCAGGTGTCATAACAGTATTCCCAGACATTAAAAAAGCGGTACCGACAGTACCGCTTATTTATAACTGACTCATTCAAAAAGAGTCAATGCGTGATTATTTAATTTTGTAAACAATCTCGCCATTTGGCTGATACTTATTGACGTCAATTGGACTGTTCGCCTCTAAGTAGTCTTTTAGCACTTCTGCATCAACAAAACCGGTGTCAACATAACCAGGGTGGTTGTTGAGTTTTGGATAACCGTCACCACCAGCCGCATTGAAGCTAGGTACGGTAAACCGATACGTCGCTTTTGGGTCTAACGCTTTACCGTTAATCACCACGTCCGATACCGACTCTTTGCCCACCGTCATTGAAATACCAGCAAACTGCGCATACGCACCAGAATCAACCGGTTTCAATGCGACTACATTTAAGTAATCTAACACTTCTGCACCTGACATATCGGTGTAAGTCACGATGTTACCAAATGGCTGAACCGTCAATACATCTTTATAAGTGACAGCACCTTCAGCAATAGAATCACGAACGCCGCCAGAGTTCATAACCGCAAAATCTGCTTTCGCACGTTCTTTATGAGCGGTACCGATTAAGCGACCAAGGTTTGTTTGACTGAAACGCACAACGTTACGGTCACCCTCTAACTTGCCGTTAGTCTCAGCGATTTCTGCGCTCAGTTGGCCTTGACCTTTTTCTTGGTAAGGCGTCAAAAATGCCAGTAGTTCTGCATCAGGCTGAATCTCTTCTTCGATCAATACACGCTGCTTCTTACCGTCAACTTTAATTTTTTTCTTCAAGTTCACAGGAATTAAATCATAGCTCACCATCTCTAGTTCACCATTCTTGAATTCATAGTCTGCACGACCCACGTACTTGCCCCACTCGTGTGCTTGAACAATCCACGTGCCATTTTGTGTATCGGGTTTACACTCGTCGGCAGGCTTAAAGTTTTTCTTCACCACATTTGGGCCTTCCATACAAACAGGCTCTTGTGAGTGACCACCGACAATCATATCCAAATCACCTGGCTCAAGGTAACGCGCCAGTGCCACATCACCCGGTGCATTCACACCGCGCTGACCATTTTCATAGTGACCCATGTGCGTCACAGCAAAGATAAGATCAGGTTTTTCTGTTTCTTTTAGCTCAGCAATGAGCTTTTTCGCTTCCACTTTAGGGTCACGGAACTCAATGCCACCGATATATTCAGGGTTACCAATTTTCGCGGTATCTTCTGTTGTTAAACCAATAACCGCGATTTTTATACCCTGCTTATCAAACATGTGGTAAGCGTCGAACATACGCTCACCGGTTTTTTTGTCATAAATATTGGCAGATAGCATTGGGAAGTTTGCCCACTCTTTCTGCTTAAAAAGCACTTCAAGTGGATTGTCAAATTCATGGTTACCGAGTGCCATCGCATCGTAACCAATTTTGCTCATGCCTTTAAAGTCAGGCTCAGCATCCTGCAAATCGGACTCTGGTACGCCGGTATTAATGTCGCCGCCAGAGAGTAGCAATAAGCTTCCCCCTTCTGCTTCTACCTGTGAACGAATATCATCGATCAACGTTTTACGCGCCGCCATGCCATATTCGCCATATTTGTTTTGCCAGAAACGACCGTGATGGTCATTGGTATGAAGTACAGTTAGCTTATACGTTTCATCTGCATTCCATTCGTGCTCTGGTTGAGTTGCGCATCCTGCAAGTGACGCGATGATTGCCGCACTAAGTACGGACTTAAACATAAGGCTCTTTTTCATTGTCATACCTTTGAACTTTGGAGAATTCCACTGCTTTAATTATTTTTGAGTGAGTCACTATCATTATTTGAGAGAGACTCACTATCTATGCTGAACAGTCAGTTTATGCTGAGAACGAATGAATAGACCGACCTTGAAACATCAGCAAAACTTGCGTTAGTTTAAATTAACCTATTAAACATAACATGTTGATTTCATTTTTATGATGCATAGGTCACAAGTTGCTGGGCAACTCTAGAAGTGGCTCGCATCATCACAATCAACATCGCTTATAACTTGGTTAATAACTAACGTTGATTGATTAAAAGATAAACCAACTCACCCCAAGAGTGTTAACCATTCCCAGCAAAGTTAAAGAGAACTAGCAGGAAACCGCTTTTACAACACAAAACGTGAACATTTATTACAAGGTGACCATTGTAGTTTTACCAAACGGTCTATAGCCTACTGGCTATACTCATTATAATAAGCGCCACCCTGAGGATATTTTTTGTTTTCTTTTTTGCACTTAACTAAAACACTTCCGTTTCAGGTGTTACGTTATCGCGTTTTTTTAGATACGCAAATCTACCAGCCCTACGCTCGATTTATGTATGGGGCCATTGCGACTTTTTTACTTTTTTCAATTTCTGACTTTCTGGTATTACAACAACATAGCCATATTATTGTCGCCGCTCGTTTCACACTGGCGATCATTGCTACCCTTTCCTTATATTTCGCATCCTTACATAGATGGCGAGGCTTGCCGCAACTGGAGGTCAGTTTATTCATCTGCGCCGGATTCATTGTCCATCACTCAGGAATCATTGCGTTAAGTATCGGTAACACTAACTACCAAAGTGGCGGCATTCTTTTAATGCTCTATATCGGCACGTTTTCTCGCCTCTCTTTTGGCTATTCGCTGATAGCAATCACTGGTATTTTGCTTCCCTACGTTTTGTATTTACACCCAGCGCTCGCGCTACTTAGTGAAGCACAAGAGTACAACCATTATATGATCGTCCTCAGTACGGCGATATTTTGTGTATTGGGTAGCTATCGTCGTGAGCTGGAAACCAAAACACGCTTCACTGAAAGCCAACAAATTCGCAGTCAGTCCATTCGTCTTTCAGCTTATTCGAAGCGTCTAAAAGATCTTAGCGAAACAGATGCCCTCACCCAAGTCCACAACCGACACTATTTAAACCTTTGGATCAGTCAAGAAGCTCAGTTACCGTCACCGTTCAATCTTGCGTTCGTGATGCTAGATATCGACCGCTTTAAGCAAATTAATGATAGCTACGGGCATGATGTGGGGGATTCAGTCATAAAACAGGTGGCATCAGTCCTGCTCGCGAATAAACCGCAAGAGAGCCAATTTATTCGTTATGGCGGTGAGGAATTTTTGCTCATTTTCCCAGCAACCGATGTCAACACACTGGCACATGACGTCGAGTCAATACGCAAGAAGTGTTCAACGGTAACGACCCTAGAAAGCGTTCATATCACTGTATCGGCAGGCGTTTATCTAGCAAACGGTCAAAACGATACTATTTTGGCGGCGATCAACTACGCCGATAAGGCGCTATACCAAGCGAAACAATCTGGAAGAAACAAAACTGTGATACCACAGTTACTAGATAAGCCTTTATGACCATCAGAATTGACAAGGAATGTCAGCATGACACGGAAGACCAAATACAAAAAAAGGGTAAGTCGCGACGCCACTTACCCTTGTCTCGTTAACTCTGAACGAGATTAACGAATATCAATATGTTCAAAGCCTTTAATGAGATCATCTAACGCTTTCATTTGAGCGAGGAATGGTTCTAGTTTATCCAGTGGTAATGCAGAAGGGCCATCACACTTTGCTGCATCCGGGTTTGGGTGCGCTTCAATAAATAGACCGGCAATTCCTGTCGCTAAACCGGCTTTCGCCAGTTCAACCGTTTGCTCACGACGACCACCAGAGGCAGCACCAGAAGGGTCTCTCATCTGTAGAGAATGCGTCACGTCAAAAATAATTGGGCTACCATTGGAGACTTTTTTCATCACGCCAAAGCCAAGCATATCAACCACAAGATTATCGTAACCATGGCATGCACCACGCTCACACAAGATGATTTTTTCATTGCCGCACTCAGCAAATTTATCCACGATGTTACCCACTTGACCAGGGCTCATAAATTGCGGCTTCTTCACGTTAATGACGGCATCGGTTTTCGCCATCGCTTCAACGAGATCGGTTTGACGAGCTAAAAAAGCAGGAAGCTGAATCACGTCAACCACATCCGCAACGGGCTGCGCTTGCGCTTCAGTATGAATATCGGTAATGATTTTTACGCCAAACGTGTCTTTCAGTTCTTGGAAGATTTTCAATCCTTCTTCCAAACCAGGGCCGCGATAAGAATGCACTGAACTGCGGTTTGCTTTATCAAATGACGCTTTAAACACGTATGGAATGCCTAACTTTTCAGTGACTTTTACATAGTGCTCGCAAATCTGCATAGCCATGTCACGAGATTCAAGCACATTCATGCCTGCAAACAATGTAAATGGCTTGTCATTCGCGACTGGAATATCGCCTACGTGAACGGTTTTAACTGTCATTGGATTATCTCTAATTTTAGTGAAGGATTACAGGTGAGCGACTGATCGCAGAGACCTGTGTTTTCAGTAATTCAATTGCAGGATCATCAGGGCATTGATCAATAAAAAATTGAAAATCACTCGCGGCGATTTGATGACAATCTAACTGCTGGTATATGTACCCTCTATCTCGGATTTCATAAGGGTCGTCAGGCACAAACGTAAGCGCCAAATCCGTGCAACGTAGCGCTAGCGTGTACTTTTCTTCGCGTAATAGGGCACTTTTGAGTAAAGCTAACCAACGACCAATCACCGTAGGGTTGTCAGAGCTCTCTAAATGCTTCGCTTCCAATTTCGCCAATGGCCCTTCGTTACCAATCAACCAAGCTCGTAGTGTCGACTTTGCCACATACTCACCATCATATGGGTTGATATAGCAAGGTGCTTCATTGGGCCATGTTACCTTTAATAAAAACTGAGTCGGAAATGTGACCGCCTCAACAGGGAAGCCTAGCTTGCTGGCGAGATAGATCAAGATCGCACCTAAACTTACCGGTACACCTTTTCGTCTTTCTAGCACTTTATCAATAAAAGCATTCTCAGAGGAAAAATAGGCGTCTTTGTCACCACTAAAATTCCACTCTCGATAGAACAATCTTAACAATGCATCAAAGCGCTGCTTTTCATCGGTTTCATGAACTAAGGTTTGCTCTGCTTCTTTTAGCAAGCGGGCTAGCTCTAGCTCAGCCCAATGATGCTGTGTTTCCGGGTCAACGGCTTTATTTAATATGAGTGCGCCTTCAACCAACGCGATCGCGTCAAAATCTTCATCAAACAGTTCGATCATCGTTTATCCCATCAAAAATGGCGTTTTGTGCATGGCGATTTTCGCAGCCATCATCAACCAACCTAACGCACCAAAAAAGGCACAAACTCTTAGTAAATTGTTCTTTGCAAGTTTTAGCGAGAAGAAAGCAAGCGCAAAGTATGCCAAGATACAAGTGACCTTCTCGGTCATCCACGGTGCTGCATCGGTAAATGGAATAAAGCCAGTTACCATAATTAAGCCGATACCAGATAACAACAGCAATGAGTCATTGATATGGGGAAAACGTTTTAGAAATGGATGATTTACCTTAGATGAGTTCATCATGATCAAACCAAATCGCACAGACAGTAGCGCCACACTCAGTGCAATTGTCATTAAGTGGAAATGTTTTAGTCCTTCATACATAGCAACTTTACTCTCTGTTTTATGGTTTTTATTGATTACTAGTTATTAACTACTGGTTATTAACGCTTGCTCGTCTGTTCGCGCTTACAACCACTGACCGAGCGTCACACGATCATTACCCGCATAGTCTTGCTCAGTCGTGACATTTGTAAATCCATTGCGTAGCAGTATGGTGCGAACCGCATCGCCTTGCTCAAAGCCGTGTTCAAACATCAACCAGCCATTGTTCATCAAATATTGAGGCGCATTTTCAGTTATGTACTCAATATCCGCGAGTCCATTATTCTCGGCGATTAAGGCCGTGGCAGGTTCAAACCTCACGTCACCTTCCGATAGATGAGGATCATTTTTATCGATATAAGGGGGGTTTGAAACGATCATAGCAAAGGTCTTATCCGTCGCAATAGGGGTAAACCAGCTGCCTTGATAAAATGACACATTGCTAAGGTTAAGTTTCATGGCATTGCCTGCTGCTAAATCAACCGCCTCTTGCTGATAATCAACCCCGACAAATTGGCGGCTCGGTAACTCAGACGCTAGGGCTAGAGCAATTGCGCCGGTACCGGTACCCAAATCCAGCACAGCCCCGTCTAGCAATTGTGCTTTATCTAGAGCCAACTCAACTAAGCGCTCGGTATCAGGGCGTGGAATTAAAGTACTAGAAGCCACGTTCAGTGGCAGTGACCAAAACTCGCGCTCACCAAGAATATAAGCCACTGGCTCACCTTGAATGCGACGTGCAAGTAGCGACTCAAACTGCGCAGATTCATCGTCGGTTAGCTGTTTTTCCGGCCACGTTAGCAAATAGCTTCTCGGCTTATCCAGCGCGTGACAAAGTAACACCGCCGCATCTAAAGAAGCGGATTCGCTACCCGACTCAGAAAGAACAAGCGATGCTCGTTTGAGCACCGCTTCGATAGAGTATTTCAAAGGCATAAATTAGTTATGCTCTGCTAGCGCCGCAAGTTGGTCTGCCTGGTGCTCGGTTAGCACTGGATCAACCAAAGACTGCAAGTCACCTTCCATAATTTCAGACAAGCGATAAAGCGTCAGCGTAATACGGTGATCCGACACTCGGCCTTGTGGGTAGTTGTAAGTACGAATACGGTCGCTACGATCACCTGAACCTAATAGGTTACGGCGAGTATCCGACACTTCGGCAGCACGCTTTGCTTCTTCAGCTTGCGTAATACGGGCTGCCAACACCGCCATCGCTTTGGCTTTGTTCTTATGTTGCGAACGCTCGTCCTGACATTCTACTACCGTACCCGTTGGCAAGTGAGTAATACGAATCGCAGAGTCGGTCGTGTTGACGTGCTGACCGCCCGCACCCGAAGCACGGAAAGTATCAATTTTCAAATCCGCCGCTTTAATCTCAGGGATTTCAGCTTCTGGCACTTCAGCCATGACCGCAACGGTACACGCAGAAGTGTGAACGCGACCTTGTGATTCTGTTGCCGGCACACGTTGAACACGGTGACCGCCCGATTCGAACTTAAGGACACCGTAAGCACCGTCGCCAGTCACTTTGGCAATCATTTCTTTAAAGCCACCTTGCTCAGAGATGTTTGAGCTCATGACTTCAATGCGCCACCCTTTCTTTTCAGCGTAACGGCTATACATACGGAATAAGTCACCGGCAAAGATACCCGCTTCATCACCACCGGCACCGGCACGAATTTCCAAGAAACAGTTACGATCATCGTTTGGATCTTTAGGAAGAAGCAATACTTGAAGCTCTTCGGTCAAACGTTCAATCGTTGCTTTAGACTCTGAGATTTCTTCTTGCGCCATTTCGCGCATCTCTTCATCGTCTTCTTTTGCCATCTCTTCCGCGGCAACAAGATCGTCTTGTGCTTGCTGGAAAGCTTGGAAACACTGGGTCACTTCTTCTAGCTGAGAATACTCTTTTGATAACGCTCGGAACTTATTCTGATCGCCAATCACGTCAGGGTCGCCAAGCAGGTGTTGAACTTCTTCGTAACGTTCAACCAGAGTTTCCAATTTCATTAGGATGGAGGCTTTCATAATTGCAGTCTTATCTCAGAATATGGCTTATTTAGTTTGGTCTAATCCCAAACTTTGTCTAATAACCGTCAGCTTAGCAGGATCACCCTGCTCTGCGGCATCTTGTAGCGCCTTAGTTGGCGCATGAATAAGCTTGTTGGTTAATTTATTACTGAGCTCTAGCAACACTTTCTCCGGATCGGTTCCTGTGGCTAGCGCTTGTAAACTTTTTGATAATAGATCTTGGCGAGTATCATTCGCTTGCTTGCGAAACTCTCGAATACTGTCAACCGCTTGCAAAGAACGCATCCAAGTCATAAACAAAGCACTTTCTTCGCTAACAATGGCTTCTGCTTGAATCGCCTCGACTTTACGCTGTTCTATATTACCGTCAACGATGGATTGTAAGTCATCAACGGTATAAAGGTAGGCATCATTAAGCTCACCCACTTGCGACTCTATGTCACGCGGAACGGCAATATCAATCAATAGCATTGGCTGGTAACGACGCTGCTTAATGGCGGTTTCTACCATCCCTTTACCGATAATGGGTAGAGGGCTCGCCGTCGAGCTAATCACGATGTCCGCTTTTGGTAGTACCTCTGGGATCTCATTAAGTGCGATGACTTGAGCACCAAACTGAGAAGCCAATACCTCGGCACGCTCCTTCGTCCGGTTTGCCACAATCATGTGCTGGCACCCGTGTCCCTGTAAATGCTTTGCCACAAGCTCAATGGTTTCACCCGCGCCGACTAACAGCACCACGGAGTCGGCAATTGTTTCAAATATTTGCCTTGCCAAAGTACAAGCAGCGTAAGCAACCGAGACAGCACTACTGCCTATTTCCGTTTCAGTACGAACGCGTTTTGCTACCGAGAACACTTTTTGAAACAGTCTCTCAACATTGCCATCAACCGCACTGTGTTTTCGAGCATCCGCATACGCTTGCTTCACTTGGCCAAGTATTTGCGGCTCACCTAAAACTAAAGAATCTAGCCCACACGAAACACGCATCAGGTGTCTAATGGCAGCTTGTTCTTCATGAACATAAAGCGAAGGTTTTAATTCTTCCGCCGCCACACCATGAAATTTAATCAGCCAATCAATGAGTTGCGTTTTGCCGAAACTGCCTGTATCGCAGTAAATTTCCGTACGATTACACGTAGATAAAATCACTGACCCATTAACCTTGGTATTTTCTTTTAGCTCTTTCAGCGCTCTATCGAGTTTTTCAGGTGGAAACGCCACCTTCTCTCTAAGATCTACTGACGCTGTATTATGGTTGATACCAATGGTAAGCAATGACATGTAACGCAAATTCTCTGATACGGATTTGACAAATAGGTGCGAATTTTACTTGATGGCAAGCGTTAATGAAAGGCTAACGCCAATTTGTTTTCCTGAGTTTGTGGGTTTGATGCTATAGTCTTTCAATATTGTATTGAATTTGCACAATAAACCATCAAGTTAAGACGTTTCCTATGCTCAAACTCTCTCGTCAGTTTTTTTATGCCTTTATTGCCCTTTATCTCATAGGGTGTAGTTCATTGCCGCCAGAACCCGAAAGTGTTGAATGGAAAGCGCATCAATCGCAGCTTGCCAACCTCACGCAGTATACCGCCATTGGTAAACTCGGCTATGTGTCTCCTGAGCAACGTCAAACACTCAACTTTCAGTGGACGCACTCACCTAACTTTACTCAAGTTAGGCTCACGACATTCTTAGGGCAAACCGTATTAAATTTGACCACTACGCCTAACGGCGCATTCATTGAAACGTATGATGGTCAGAAGCTAAGTGGTAAGGACGTCAACCAACTCATCTATCAACTTGTTGGTTTAGACATCCCCATTGAACAACTGCAAGATTGGCTCATTGGTCTGCCTTCCACAGCGGATAGCTACGAACTCAACCCATTCAACACCGTGGGGAGTTTGACTAAAAAGCTGCAAAACAAGCAATGGCGTTTAGATTATGAAGCCTATCAAAGCTATACGCTGTCGGACTCGACACAAACGCTTCCTATGCCAACTCGAATGCAACTTGAACAAGGCGATACCAAACTCAAACTTGTTGTTGCGAAATGGACCATCAAACAATGACCATGAACGCCCTACTTAATAATGCCGCCACCGTATGGCCAAGCCCTGCGAAACTGAACCTTTTTCTTTACATCACGGGTAGGCAAGCAAACGGATACCACGAACTGCAAACCCTATTCCAGTTCATCGACCTCTGTGATGAACTGGAAATCACCGTTAACGATTCTGGGCGCATAACGCTATTCCCCGATATTGAAGGGGTGAAAACGGAAGATAACCTCATATGGAAAGCCGCGAAATCTCTTCAAGATGTCACTCGTAGCCCATTAGGCGCGCATATTAAGATTAAGAAAATTTTACCTATGGGAGGCGGCATTGGCGGCGGCTCCTCAAATGCCGCAACAGCACTCGTCGCTCTCAATTTTTTATGGCAAACGCACTGCTCCATCGATGAGTTAGCACAATTAGGTCTAGCGTTAGGTGCCGATGTCCCCGTTTTTGTCCGCGGATTTTCCGCGTTTGCGGAAGGCGTTGGAGAAAAACTGTCGCCTGCTACCCCAAAAGAGCAGTGGTATTTAGTTGTTAAACCTGAAGTGAGTATCGCGACTGTCGATATTTTCACTCACCCCAAATTAACTCGAAACACGCCAAAACGAGACTTATCAACGCTTTTGGACTCGGTTTACGAAAACGATTGCGAAAAAATTGTGCGAATGCTGTACCCAGAGGTTGATAAGCAACTTTCTTGGCTGCTACAATACGCGCCGTCGAGATTGACGGGAACCGGATCATGCCTCTTTGCTGAATTTGACAGCGAAGAGAATGCAGAGAAAGTTTTTCACCACCTTCCTGACAATGTCTCCGCTTTTGTAGCGAAAGGGTGCAACCGCTCCCCTTTATTAGAGACCTTGGCTAAATACCAATTAGCCCAAACACAATCTGTTTAAACTGGACGCAACCCTGAGGTTTCCACCGTGCCTGATATGAAGCTATTTGCTGGTAACGCTACACCTGAACTAGCCCAACGTATTGCTGATCGTCTATACATCTCTCTTGGAGATGCTACTGTTGACCGTTTCTCTGACGGCGAAGTCGCTGTTCAAATCAATGAAAACGTTCGTGGTAGTGATGTATTCATCATTCAATCAACTTGTGCGCCAACTAACGACAACCTAATGGAGTTAGTGGTAATGATTGATGCAATGCGCCGCGCTTCAGCAGGCCGTATTACTGCTGTAATTCCTTACTTTGGTTACGCTCGTCAAGATCGTCGTGTACGCTCTGCTCGTGTGCCAATTACTGCAAAAGTTGTTGCTGATTTCCTTTCTAACGTCGGCGTTGACCGCGTTCTTACTATCGACCTACACGCAGAGCAAATTCAAGGCTTCTTCGATGTACCTGTAGATAACATCTTTGGTACACCAGTATTGCTTGAAGATATGGCGAACCGTGGTCTAGAAGATCCAGTGGTGGTTTCTCCTGATCTTGGCGGTGTTGTACGCGCTCGTGCTACAGCTAAAGCATTAGGTGACATCGACATTGCTATCGTAGACAAACGTCGTCCACGTGCGAACGTGTCGGAAGTCATGAACCTTATCGGTGATGTTGAAGGTCGTGACTGTGTTATCGTTGATGACATGATCGATACTGGTGGTACTTTATGTAAAGCCGCTGAAGCATTGAAAGAACGTGGTGCAAAACGCGTATTCGCTTACGCAACGCACGCCGTATTCTCTGGCAACGCAGCGAAAAACATTAAGAACTCAGTACTTGACCAAGTGATTGTCACGGACTCAATTACACTG
Organism: Vibrio qingdaonensis; assembly: GCF_026191675.1. GTDB lineage: Bacteria > Pseudomonadota > Gammaproteobacteria > Enterobacterales > Vibrionaceae > Vibrio > Vibrio qingdaonensis. Next base: position 96,631 of record NZ_JAKRRY010000021.1, read on the forward strand.
ACTAAAGAAATGGCGGCTACAGGCAAAGTTCACCAGTTGACATTGTCTTCAATGCTAGCTGAAGCAATTCGCCGTATTAGCAACGAAGAGTCTATCTCTGCGATGTTCAGCTCTAAGTAAGACCGTAACGTATTTTAAAAAACCACTTCCTAGGAAGTGGTTTTTTTGTATTCAAGTTTTGTGTCCCCCGTTAGTGTGCTATCATACCGCGCTTTTTGATATTCAAGAGAGATCGGTCCGTTGACTCAGCAGATAAAGTTACTTGTAGGCCTAGCCAACCCAGGTCCTGAATACGCGAGAACGCGTCACAATGCAGGAGCATGGGTGGTCGAAGAGCTTGCTCGTATCCATAACATCACATTAAAGAATGAACCAAAGTTCTTTGGCTTAACTGGCAGAATACAAGCTAACGGCAGTGATCTTAGGGTATTGGTTCCGACAACATTTATGAACTTATCAGGTAAAGCCATTGCGGCCTTAGCAAAGTTCTACCAAATTCAACCTGAAGAAATCATGGTCGCTCATGATGAGCTAGACTTACCTCCAGGTGTTGCCAAGTTCAAAAAGGGTGGTGGTCATGGCGGTCATAACGGCCTGAAAGACACCATTAGTAAATTGAGCAACAATAAAGATTTCTATCGTCTTAGGATTGGTATTGGCCATCCAGGACACAGAGACAAAGTCGCAGGCTATGTACTCGGTAAAGCGCCAGCAAAAGAGCAAGAATGCCTCGATGCGGTTGTCGACGAATCCGTACGCAGTCTCGATATCTTACTGAAAGATGGCCTGCCAAAAGCACAAAATCGCTTACACACGTTCAAAGCTGAATAAGGTTACAATCATGGGTTTTAAATGTGGCATCGTTGGATTGCCAAACGTTGGCAAATCAACTCTGTTCAACGCACTAACAAAAGCAGGAATTGAAGCAGCAAACTTCCCGTTCTGTACTATCGAACCAAATACTGGCATCGTTCCTGTTCCAGATTTGCGTCTAGACGCACTGGCTAAAATTGTTAATCCGCAAAAGATCTTGCCGACAACAATGGAATTCGTTGACATCGCTGGGCTTGTAGCTGGTGCTTCTAAAGGTGAAGGCCTAGGTAACAAATTCCTAGCTAACATCCGCGAAACTGACGCGATTGGTCACGTTGTTCGTTGTTTTGAAAACGACAACATTGTGCACGTTGCTGGCAAAGTATCGCCAATTGAAGATATTGAGGTGATCAACTTAGAATTGGCTCTTGCCGATTTAGACAGTTGTGAGCGTGCAATACAACGCAATGCTAAAAAAGCAAAAGGCGGCGATAAAGACGCTAAATTTGAAATCACAGTATTAGAAAAACTGCTACCTACTTTAACTGAAGGTGGCATGGCTCGTACGGTTGAATTAGCAAAAGAAGAACTCGCCGCGATTGGCTACTTGAACTTCCTTACGCTTAAACCAACGATGTACATCGCCAACGTTAACGAAGATGGTTTTGAAGATAATCCGTATCTTGATGCGGTTCGTGAATTCGCAGCCAATGAAAATAACGTTGTTGTTGCTGTTTGTGCCGCGATTGAATCGGAACTATCTGAACTTGATGACGAAGATCGTGAAGAGTTCCTAGCGGACATGGGAATCGAAGAGCCGGGCCTAAACCGCGTTATTCGTTCTGGTTATGATCTACTTGCTCTACAAACTTACTTCACCGCTGGTGTTAAAGAAGTACGAGCATGGACGATTCCAATTGGCGCGACGGCTCCACAGTCTGCGGGTAAAATCCACACCGACTTCGAGAAAGGCTTCATTCGAGCTGAAGTGGTTGGTTACAATGATTTTATCGAGTTTAGCGGTGAATCTGGTGCTAAAGACGCCGGTAAATGGCGTCTAGAAGGTAAAGATTACATCGTAAAAGATGGTGATGTGATTCACTTTAGATTCAACGTCTAACAAAGCAAGCTTTGTTTTGTATAAAAAGCCAGCACTCGCTGGCTTTTTTTGTTTTTACTCACACAAAGACACATTGTTTATTAGAGCGAAAGGCTAATGCTAGCATCGAATAGCTGGTATTTTATTATCAGTTTTTGATCACAAACAGCGCTATTTGTTTAAAAAAAACCCGAACGGCACTTTTTGGCTAATTTCTTCAAAAAAAAAGTTGACGCATTTGTCTCAACTACGCATAATGCGCCCCGTTCTCAGCGATAAGGCAACTTACCGGAGAGAGCGGCAATTTAGAAAAAAATGGCTACTTAGCTCAGTTGGTTAGAGCACATCACTCATAATGATGGGGTCGCAGGTTCAAATCCCGCAGTAGCCACCATTTCTAAATTCGCTTTTAAATAAGCACAAGATGCGGTCGTGGCGGAATTGGTAGACGCACCAGATTTAGGTTCTGGCGCCGAGAGGTGTGAGAGTTCAAGTCTCTCCGACCGCACCATTCTTTAGAAATAAAGAATCAAGTATGATGACTTTGAGTTTTAAGTACTCTAAACATCCTGTTGGGCTATCGCCAAGCGGTAAGGCACTGGCTTTTGATGCCAGCATTCCCTGGTTCGAATCCAGGTAGCCCAGCCAACATTTCGTTTTATTGGAAGACATTTTTGTCAAATTCAGTAGAACTAGAGATAAGTTTGTATTATATTGTCTCGCTCGCAAAACA